>CAWGDY010000014.1:0-129166 GCA_963821395.1 Vicinamibacterales bacterium
TACCTGACACCCGGGGACTCCCGGCTTCAGGCGTCAGACTTCAGGCCATAACGCGCGTATCAAGCCATTTTCCCCCTGGTATTTGCCGTGATCAGTGCCGGAAGCCTGCAGCCCGAAGCCAGAAGCCCGAAGCCTGATATACTCGAGGTTTCTCCAAAGGAGCTTTGTCGTGAAGGAAGGCATTCATCCCAAGTATCACGAGGTAGAGGCCCGGTGCGCCTGCGGGGCGACCTGGAAGACCCGGTCGACCAAGAAAGAGCTGCACCTGGAAATCTGCTCGAACTGCCATCCGTTCTTCACGGGCCGGCAGAAGCTGATCGACACGGAAGGCCGCGTCGAGCGGTTCACGAAGAAGTTCGGCGCTCAGACGGTCGCCAGCCGAAAGAAAGCGCCCGCCAAGGCGGGAGCGAAGGCGTAGGAGCCCTCACCATTCGCAGATTGGTAGATTGGTAGATTCCCAGATTACGGGCCAATCTCACAATCAATCCGGCAATCTGCGAATCTGCGAATTCACGCTTTTTTGTTCATCCACCTCCAAGCCGATTCCACCATCATCTCGAGGCGGTCTCGGCTCGGTTTCCAACCGAGCTCGCGGCGCGCTCTGTCCGAAGACGCGACAAGCACCGGCGGGTCGCCCGGACGCCGGGGACCGACGACTGTCGGAATCCGCTTTCCGGTCACCTTCTCAGCGCACGCAATCACCTCGCGTATGGTGTGCCCGTCGCCGCCGCATCCCAGATTGTAGATATCCATTCGCCCCTCCCGCCGCTCGAGCGCGAGCAGGTGCGCATCGGCGAGATCGAGCACATGGATGTAATCGCGCACGCACGTGCCGTCGCGCGTGTTGCAGTCGTCGCCGAAAATCGTGACATGTGGCGCCGTGCCGGCGGCGGCCCGAAGCACGAGCGGAATCAGATGTGTCTCCGGATCGTGGCGCTCGCCCGATCGCTCGCTCGCGCCGGCCGCGTTGAAGTAGCGGAGCGACGTCACGGAAAAGCCGTGTGCCTTCGAGAACCACGCCAGCGCTCGCTCGAAGGCGAGCTTGGACTCGCCGTACGGATTGATCGGCCGCGTGGCCATGCCTTCGTCGAGCGGCGTCTTCTCGGGAACGCCGTAGACCGCGCAGGTCGATGAGAAAACAATCGATTTCACACCGGCGTCGCGCATTGCCTCCAGCAGGCTCAGCCCGGCGACGAAATTCGTCCGGTAGTAGGCGCCCGGCTGCTCCATCGATTCGCCGACCAGTGCCACGCCTGCCATGTGAATGACCGCATCGATGCGCCGCTGTCTCAGCGTCGACAACACGGCCGGTGTGTCGTTGAGGTCCGCTTCGACGAACGTCGCGGCAGGCGACACGGCATCACGGTACCCGCGCGCGAGGTTGTCGAAGACCGTCACTTCGTGCCCGCCCTCGACGAGCACGTCGGTCATGACGCTGCCGATATAGCCTGCACCACCCGTTACAAGTATTCGCATGAGTGTCTGTTACTCGCGTGGAGGAGTCACGATTTCGGTTCCGCCGCTTGGCAGGCTGACGTAGTCCACGGTGTAGCCGAATTCCGTGGACGCACTCGCAGGATTCCTGAATCCGCTGCGAAAGTCGCCCGGGGTTCGAAGCTCGAGGTAACGGTTGAAGTACCGCGTGTTGGGGATCGGCGTGTGGAAGCTCGTCGCGTCCGTATGGTAGACGGTCAGCCCCGAATCCGTCTGTCGCACGGTGTACCAGAACACCGGCTCCTGTGGCAACGCGTGCACGTTGTACCAGGCCATGGCAGCGATCTCGTCGAGCCGGCCCCGCAGCGCGTGCGCTGCCACGCGCTCGCCTATCTGGGAGACCCCGAGCAGGACGCAGAGAGCGAGAAGGACGTTCGGCCGATGGTGGGCCATCAGGAGCGCGATGGCCCAGAGGGCGCCAAACACCACGACCGCGAGCACGCCAGGGTGGTGTATGGCTTCCACCCGCGAATACTTCAGAAGCATCTCGATGACGAACACGGCCAGGCCCAGGCATCCAACCGCCACGGTGATGAGCCGGCTTCCCGATTCGGTCCGCTGGCCTCTGACAACGACAGCCACAACGGCGCATGCGAGGGGTATCCAGAAATACACCGACGCAAACCTGGCGGCTGGCGCCTGGGTCAGCCAGACGAGCAACGACAGCATCGAGCCGCCTACGAGCACTGCCAGGCCCCACATCCCCGGAAAAGGATCTGATTCCTTTGAGGGTAATCCCTGACCGATCACGACCAGGAGTACCAGCGGCAGGATGATGCTGAGCTTCTGCGTGAGGATCAGAGAGTGGAGCCAACCCCTCACCCACGCCTGACCCGTCACCTGTGCCATATCGTAGGTCGGGCGCAACTGCGCCCACGTCTTGATGAACACGCGATCGGCCTCGACGAGGGCGGGCGGCACACGCCAGTCGACGTTCAGACCGAACACGGAAGACGGATAGAGCGGATAACCGCTCAGGATGACGCCTCGCAGAAGGAAGCCGCCCACCAGCACCGCACCAGCGGCCGCCGCGAACATCGGCAACCGCGGAAAAAAGTCACTGGCAGACGTTCGCCTGAAGTCTCTCGCCACTCGAAACAGCACGGCACACAGGATGACCGCGCAGAACGCGGCCGCGCTGAGCTTGACGGTCACCAGCAGGCACCCGACGAGGATAGCCGTGGCGGCGCTGACCCGGTATTCCGGTGTTCCGGGCGCGGCACAGGCAAATCTGAGAAAGACGCAGGACAGGATAACCACACCGGCCGTGACGGCCACATCGGCCTTCAGCGTGGAAATCGCCGGGCCGAAAATGCCGAACAACACGAGGCCGATGGTCGGAGCGAAGAGCACAGCCGCAAAGAGCGACATGGTCTCGGGAGGACCGGGGCGCCGGACGACCCTCACCATCGCGACGAGCACGTACACCAGCGCGAGCGCCACGACGAAGCCGTTGACGAGGTGATTCACGTGCCCGGCCCAGCGTCCGCTACTCAACAGCGCGGCAAGGAGGTGATGCGAATTGTTGAATCCGAGCCGGCCGTGCAGATTGGCCAGGCCCGGCACCAGCGGATAGTCGAAGAACCATCGAACGGCCTGGAACTCGTAGTTGTAATCGTCCATGCCTCCGCCGGCCAGCGAGTGATTGGCCGTCCAGACCACCAGCGCGAGTGCCCCGAGCGCAATCGGGAGATGCGACCGAATCTGGAGGAGCGGCCGGAACCAGCGACGCTCGACGACGATGGCCGCCACCGACAGCAGTGCGAACGGGACGAGCGCGGCACTGACCGGAAGAAAGAAATGCCAGACGACCAGCCCCAGAACCGTGAGGGCGAGGCCGGCCCAGATGCTGTCGTAGAGATGTGCCCAGCTCGCTTCAATCCGTCCGATGCGATCGAAGAGCAATCCGCCAAGGGCGCCGCAGGCCACGACGAGCATCAGCCACGTGAAGAGTACGCTCGATGTGAGGATGATCGACAAGGAGTGCGTTCGAAGTGTACCGCATCGTGTTACCATCGGCGAAGACGGCCACCTGCACGAGGAGATTCTGATGGATGAAGGCGAGCCGCGGGTGCGGCGCAGGGGAATGTTCTTTCACGTCGAGACACCAGAGCTCGACGACGTCGAAACGGAATCCGCCGAGGGCATGCCTGCCCGCATCACACGGCGGAGACCAGTCAAGGCAGCACGAAATCTCTCCGCTGCCCCCAATCAGCCGGAATTGAGGGCCACGCCCTCACTGCACAAGACGAGGATGAACCGGTCGATCAGATTTGCGACCGCGACTGGCAGCCGTCGACTGTCACAGATGAGCCGCTGATCCAGCTCGCCCGCGGCGAGGCGAGAAACGCCACGACGTCGCCCACTTCTTCGGCCCGGCCAAAACGTCCGAACGGGAGCTCTGCGCGTACGAACGCGGCCATGCCGTCCGGATCGGCCTTGACGCGCGCTCTCCCACGATCCTCCGGGGAACAGTATCGATCCCGGCGCCACGCTGTTCACACGAATGCCGTCTTTGGCAAGCTGTTGCGCCATCGCCTTCGCGAGGCTGATCTCGGCCGCCTTCACCGCGTTGTAGACCATCCGGCCGCCCGACTCGCGCCCCCAGATCGACGCAATCATGACGATCGATCCGTTCCCGCGCGCCCGCATATGCGGCACGACAAGGCGCGACATGCGGATGGCCGGGTACAGGGTGTGGTCGAGCGCGTCCTGCCACTCGCCGTCGGCCGTGTTGACGATGTCGGTCCCTTTGGCCGTTCCGACGTTATTGATCAGGATGTCGATGCCACCGAAAGCCTCGAGGGTGGCGTTCACCACCTTCTCGGCGCCTTCTGCCGTCGACAGGTCGGCCGCCACGGCGAGCACTTGGGGTCTGGACCCCCGTACCGGTACGGGGGTCAGACCCCGGTACGGTGCGCAGTTCTGCCGCCGCTCGATCGAGGGCCTCGGCGCCTCGGGCGCAGAGGCAGACGTGGCAGCCTTCGGCCGCGAGCGCTTTCGCGCTGGCCAGCCCGAGTCCTCGGCTCGATCCCGTCACGATGGCGGCCTTGCCGCGGAGTTGGAGATCCATGTGTGTTTAGGTGGTAGGTGGTGGGTCGTAGGTGGTACGTCGCAAGTGGTGTTTAGTGGCCATGTGCCCGCGGCATCTGACTACTACCCACCACCTACCACCTACCACCCGGTTCAGTCAGGCCGCCCGCCGGTCAGATCGTTGAGCCTCCAGTCGAAGGTCTCGTAGGTGAGCTGGAAGGTGTTCTTCTTGATGAACTCCTGTTCCGCCTCCAGCAGGTGCGGCCGGAGGAATCCTATCACCGCGAGCTCGATGGGCTCGCGTTTGGGCAGGTCGAACGAGTCGTCTGAGAACTCCTCGATGAACTCCTTCGCCCGCCAGCTCAAGATGGGGCTGATGCTCACCTTGCCGTTCAGCGCGTCCACCTTGGTCCATCGCGGCGTCGCCACGAATTGCTTGCGGGCGTCGTCGAGCTGCCGGTTCACGGCCTTGGTGCTGAATGCCTCGCTCCGCAGCCGGCCGCTGCCGACCGCGCCCCGCCCAAGCGCGATATACACCCGCGCATCGTCGAACTCGGCGAGCACCGTGTTCTCGATCTGATCGAGCGTCACGCTCTTGCCCGCGATCATGTGCGTGGTCTTCTCGAAGGCGCCGGGAATCTGCCTGATGCTGTTCGCGGGATAGTTCGACGCTCGCGCCCGAATCGGATAGTTGTTGACGACGGTCTGCAGCACGAGCGCGTTGTACGCGTTGATCCAGAGCGCCTTCTTCTGCTCGGCGGACCATTGCGCGTATTCCGACGTAATCGCGGCGGTGTTCAGCGAGGCGATGTACCGGTTCAAACGGTCGCGATCGCCTTGCAACGCACGGTAGTAGACGAGGCCATCGCGCACGTGCAGATCGAGCAGCGCATCGAAGGGCACGTGCAGCGCTTCGAGCTCGGGCGATGGCTTGTAGTCCTGTGCGCGCAACTGCACGATCGTCATCACGAGCACGATAGCAGCAAGCACCTTGAATTTCATGGTCATGTCTTGTTCAGAAACTGCCAGAGCCGCCACTCGAAGAGCTCCGACCGCTCGAGATTGGGGAGGTGGCCGGCCACCGGCATGAGCTCGAGCTGCGAGCCCCTGATGGCTCTGTGCATGCCTTCTGCCTCGCTGGGTGGAATCAACGTGTCCTCGACACCGTGAACGATCAGGGTGGGCACGTCGATCTTGCCGAGCATCGGTGTCGAATCCGAACGCTCCATCATCGCCCTGACCGCCGTTTTGACGCCCTCGCGCGTGTTTTCGACGACGAGATCGTTGACGCGGGTCGCGAGGTCCGGCCGGTCGTGCTGCGTCGTCGCGCCCAGCAACTTCGGCACCATCTGCGCCGCGACGGCCCCGACTCCCTCGCGAACGACAAGGTCGATCATCTTCTCGCGATTACTGCGCCCTTCGTCGCTGTCGGCCCCTGGCCGTGTCGACACGAGGCCGATCGCGCCCAGATAGCGCGGCGCGCTCTTCAGGATCTCGAACAGCACGTAGCCGCCCATCGAACAGCCGACGACGGCTGCCTGGGTAATCTCGAGCCGGTCGAGCAGGTCGATGACGTCACCGGCCAGATCGCTGAGCCCGATCGAATTGCCGGCAGGCATCGGCGTGCGGCCAAACCCGCGGTAGTCCGGCGCGATCGCGCGCCAGCCTTCCGGAACGGTGGCCAGCGTCGACTCCCACATCGCGGCCTGCAGCGGAAACGCGTGCAGGAACACGGCGTTCCTGACTGGAGGCGGCCGGACGGCCGGTGTCGCGTTTTCGGCCACGAGGTAACTGATGGATTTGTGGCCGATGGTGACCGACTCCCGGCGCATCTCCGCATCTTAGCAGGAAGCCGACCTGTGGTCTGCGCGACAGCTGGGGGACGACTGCGTGAACCCTAAAGCGTTTTCGGATTGTACGTACTACACAGAAATCGAAACCGCGCTAGGGATGTGAGCTCGTCGTCCGGCTCGGAGCGCTCTGGGCTGCCGACAGCATCTCCACGAGCACGCGGCTGTCTGGCTCGCGCGGAAACTCCAGACCGAGAATACGGGCGAGCGTGGGCGCGACGTCTTCCGGACCGCTCGCGTCCGCGTAGCGCCCGGGTGTAATCCCGCGGCCCATGAAGACGACGGGCACGTGGCGATCGAAGTCGTACACGCTGCCGTGGCCGGTGCCGCCGAGCGCGGAGTTTACGTAGACGTACCGCTTGAGCTGAACGTTCAGATGCGGGCTGCGCGGAGCGTAAAACGCATTCTGGAACAGCTCCAGGTCCGGATCCGAAGACGGCGCGAGGCTTCGGAGATCGTCGTGCGTGTACACGTGCTCGACCAGGCCCGTAGACATGAGGCCGTCGATGGCCGTCTTCTCGACCTCTTTCCAGTCGAGCTTGTTCTGGCGCACCGCCTCTTCGTTCAAGTAAACGTCTGTCGCGAAGTGGCTGATCAGGTTCTTCACGCCGGGATATTGCTTGTCGAGCGCGGTCCTCACGGCGCTCTCCAGCACCTTCGGCGGCACCCTCTTGGCGGGCAGCCCCTTGTCGGCCGAGAGCTCGACGAGCGGACGTGCCCCGTGATCGGCCGACAACACGATGAGGGTGTTCGCCAGACCCACCGTCGAATCGACGTGTGCGAACAGCCGGCCCAGCACGCCATCGAGACGGAGCATCTGGTCCATCAGCTCCTGGCTGTCGGGGCCCCAGTTATGACCGATGCCATCGGTCGCGGCAAATCCGATCGCCAGAATATCTGTATCGGCATCCTTGCCCAGCTCGTGGTGCTTCATCGCTTCGAGTGAGAAGTCGAGCACGATATCGTCGGCGAACGGTGACCGGCGCAACTCGAGGTAGTACTCCTCCTGAGGCGGCACGCCTTTGAACGTATGCGGGAACGCGATGTCTTTGCGGTCGCGCTCGCCTTCAATGGCGTCCGGGCCCGCGTACTTCTCGTAGAGTGCCACATCGTCGATGAGACGATTCCATCCCTTCGCCGCGAACCGGTCGACGCTGCGCTTGCGGTTGAACTCGGTGAGCCACGCCGGTGCGGCGTCCATGTAGAATGTGCTCGAGATGAAGTTGCCACCGGCGTTCTCGAACCAGTACGCCGCATCTGCACGGTGCCCGCCCATGAGGATTGCCGAACGATCCTTCAGCCCGATGCCGACCACGTGAGACCGCGGCGATTTCGCCTTGAGCGCGTCGCCAACCGTAAACGTGAGGAGGTTCGCCGGGGAGGACGCGCGTCCCTCGCCGCCGATGGTGCGCTGCACCGGATCGTCGATGACGTTGACGACCCTCTTCAGAAATGGATCCCACCAGTCGTTCGCGACGATGCCCGAGTGGTTCGGATGCGAGCCGGTGAGCAACACCGAGTGCCCGGGCCCCGTTTCGGTTGAGGCATGCCGATAGTTGGCGTTCGTGAAAATGCCCGCCTTGTCGATGAGCTGCCGCAGCCCTCCCTTATAGAGGGGATTGAACCGGTCGAGATAGTCGAACCGCATCTGATCGATGGATATCACGAGCACGAGCCGCGGTGCTGGCGGGCCAGCGACCTCCACGGGGGTCTGCGCATGCGTAATTGACCACCAAAATGAGACAGATATCAGGACAAGCAAGTATTTGCGCATGGGTGCTCATGATCGTAACAGAGGTACGAAATTGGCATAGAGCAATTAACGCGGGGCAGCTTGTTGCCCGATATCTGGTTTAAATGGGGCTGTTTCAGGAACTTCTCGGCAGCGACCATCTGGCCACACTGGAGTTCTTCGTCGTCGGGCTCCGCGATGTATCCGAGAGCGCGACCGACGAACAGGAACTTCTGTACAACGCCAGCGTGCTCGCGCACTACGCCCAGGTGTCGATCGACGCCGAAGACGAGCTGTCGCCACCGGCCGACCTGAGCGCCATTTACGACCGTTTCATCGCGCGCCGCGGCCCGTTCCGGAACAGCGCGCACATGGAAGCCGCCGGCGCGCAGTGTCTGCTGCTGGCCGGATTTTTCGAAGAACAAATGCGCCGCCGGCACAATATCCGCTGGTACGCCCAGATGGGCGCCGACTTCTATCGGCGTGCCGCAGCTCGCGAGGAAGCGGCAGGCAAGGCGCAACTGCTCGATTGCATCGCAGGACGGTTCGAGCTGTGGCGTCAGCGTCACGCCCGATTGAACCGCGAGCTTCGCGACCTGCGCTACATCCTCACACCGCGCCACTAGCGTCTAACTCACGAATCAATGGGCCGTGCGTCTGTGAACCGCGACCGTGGCGGTCGGGGCTATACTTCATTGAGAATGATGAATGTTCGTCCCTGGTGGCTGCTGCCGCCCGGCCGCATTCATCCGGGCTGGTGGATCGCCCTCGGCGCGCTGCTGGTCTGGGTGGACCACGCGACCGGTCCTCACGCCACATTTCCCGTGCTCTACGCGGTGCCGGTCGTGCTGGCCGCCTGGTACTCGGGAAAGCGTGCAGCCATCGGACTGGGTATCGCCGTACCGCTCGCGAGAATCCTGACGCTCGTCTCGTCGCAACCCTACCCCGACGTCAGCCCTTCGATACTGGCCACGCTTTTCAGGGGCAGCATGGTGCTGCTGTTCGCGCTCTGGTTCGCGCGATTGGCCGACTACGAGCGCGAGCTCAGCCAGCAGGTCAGGGTGCTCGAAGGCCTGCTTGCGATTTGCTCCTTCTGCAAGAGCATCCGAAACGAGCGGGGCGACTGGGAGCACCTCGAGTCGTTCATCTCGAGACGCTCGGAAGCCGAGTTCAGCCATGGCGTCTGCCCATCGTGTGGCGCCTTGCACTATCCCGACATGTTCGGCGAAGAGAAGTCTGTCTCGAACGGCTGAACCGGCGGGCGCGAAATTCGTGTTCCCGATTACAGTTCCCGTCGCTCCATCCCTGCCATTCCGCGCACGCCTGCGCATGGACCACGATCGAGCACGGCAAAAGGGTTCCGGGTCAACACGTTATCGGGGCGTGAGCTACAACGGTGCAGGCCGCAGGACGTGGCACCTCCGTTGCTCCTTTGGAAGTTCGTCAGACCACCATTTCCAAAGGATCAAGATCATGGCTGAACAGATGAAACGCTTCCGCACTCGTCTGGTGACGCTCGCCGTAGCCATCGCGCCGTTTGCGATGGTCACGACCGCGATCGCGTAACGTCAGCAACTCCGCAGGTCGGGCCGCGCACGGACCGGTAAACTATGCCGCGGCTGCGCGCTGCCGCGACCCCGTTGCCTGCCACCACAACGCCAGTCCGAACGGCGCAAGGGCCAGCACGGCAGAAATGAGCCCCATTGTGCCGTAGCCAACGGCCGCGAAGACGTGGCCGCTGAGGAAGCTTCCCGAAGCCGCCACTAGTCCCATCAGCAAATCGTTGAATCCCTGGGTGCGCGCCCGCTCGTCGGGCGAGAGCTGATCGGCAAGAAGCGACGAGCCCCCGACAAAGCAGAAATTCCATCCGAGCCCGAGCAGGAACAGGCCGAACGTAATCGGCACGAAGGCCGGCGACAGCGGGGCGACAAGACACGCCAGGGCCAGAACGATCGCCCCGGTCATGATGACGGGAGCACGGCCAACGCGATCCACCAGCCTTCCAGACAGAATCGAGAACGCGAACATGCCGAGCACGTGAAGTGACGTCGTCAGCGAGATCGCCGTCACCGCATGGTTGTGATTCCGCATGTGCAGCGACGTGATGACCATGACCATCACCATGACGGCGTGGCCGGCAACCATCGATAGAATCGCGACGCGCGCGCCGGGACGCCGAAGCACGTGCGAGAGCGGCGCGGAACCTTGCGCGAGCGGCACTGCCCGCGCATTGCCTCCGGCGAGCGCGCGGGCAATCTCGCGCGGGTCGGGCCGGAGCAGCGTCGCGATGACGATCGCCGCACATGCCAGCAGCACCATGCAGACGGCAAACGGCCAGACCAGGTCGCTCACATTCAGCCGCGCCAGCCTCGGTCCAAGCAACAGGGACAGCGATGGCCAGATGAGCGTGCCCGCGGTTCCGCCAACCACGACGATGGCGATGGCTCTTCCCCGTTGCGCTTCCGGGTGCATTTCGGCGGCAACGAAGCGCGACAGGCCGGCGGCGGCGCTCGCCGGACCCATCAATGCGAGTCCGCCGACGAAGCCGGGAAAGCTGCGCGCCCCGATCGCCCAGGCCGCGATCGCGGCGCCCACGGTGCCAATCGCATAACCGGTCGAGAGCGCCCGTCGCCGGCCAAATCGATCCATCGCATATCCCAGGAGCAGCGACGCGGCGGCCACGCCGACCAGATACACGGCAGACGGCACACCGGCCCACGATGGGCGGCCGCTCAGGTCGGCGCCGACAATCGATGTGACCGTCGACGAGGCGAGGAATGCCGTCGAGCTGAGCGCATGCGCCACCGAGAGCGTCCACGTGAGTCTTCGGGCTTCCATGGTTCTTTTACAGGAGACTAGGAGATTAGGAGGACTCTTAATCTCCTGTTTATTCCAGGGTATTGAGATGGCGCGCGAGCGATTCGAGGCTCGACATGTCGCGCACCGACAGGAAGTCGTCCACGAACGGCAGGGCCGCACGAGTGCCGCGGGTCAGCGGCTCGTAGCCCGGCGACCCGATCAGCGGATTCAGCCAGATGAGGCGATGAACGCTGCGTTGAAGGCGGGCCACTTCGCGCCCGAGCACGTCCGGATCTCCGAGATCCCATCCATCGGAAATGAGGAGCGCCACCGGCCCTCGTCGCAGAACGCGACGCGCCCAATGAGTGTTGAAGCGATGGAGAGCCGCGCCCATCCTCGTCCCTCCCGACCAGTCCCGGACCGCGTCGCGCACACGCAGGAGTGCCGCGTCGGGCCTCACGCCGGCGAACTGGCGCGTCACCCTCGTCAGCTGGGTCGAAAACACGAAGACCTCGATTCGGCGATGGCCCCCCGCCAGCGCATGCGCAAACAGCAGGAGCATGCGCGTGTAAGGCTCCATCGAGCCGCTGACGTCGCAGATGAGAATCAGCGGGCGCGGCGCAATCCGGCGCCTGCGATGAGGGACGGCGATCAGCTCGCCGCCGTGCTTCAGGTTGACGCGAAGCACCCGGCGCAGATCGACCGCGCCGCGGCCGCCGGCGCTCCATCGCCGCGTGAGGCGTACTCCGGGGTTCCAGGTGAGCTTCGTGATGGCGTCCCGGGCACGGGCGAAATCGGCCGCGGTGAAGGTGGCGAAGTCTTTACGCCGCCAGACTTCCTCCGCGCTGTAGCTCTGCAACGTGACAGGCTCGTCGTTCTTGCCCGTGTCGCTCGCTTCCGGCTCCGACGGGGATGCCCCTGGAGCCAGCATCTTCACAGTCGCCCGGGCGCGCTTGGGAATGCCCATGGGCTGCGGCATCTGACGGTCCGAAGGCTCTCTCCAGACGCGCCAGAATCGCTCGAAGAGCCGATCGAACAACGCCAGATCTTCATGGCGCGAAACAAGCACGGCCCGAAGCGCGTCGTGCACATCGCGGCGGCTCGAGATGCCGACGTCCTCGAGGGCGCGAATGGCATCAGGGACGCCACCAGCGCGCACGGCAACGCCGGCGCCACGCAACGTCCGGGCGAACATCAGGAGGTTCGCTAACAGGCTTTCAGGCACGACTGGTGGTATCTGCCTACCGGAGCGCCATGGCGCGGGCACGGGCGTCTTTCACCAGCGCCGCAAGCCGCTCGCCCCGTAATGACTCGATGTCGTCGTGATCCTTCAGCAGCACGCCGAGGGTGTGCTCGACGGTCGCCTCATCGAGCTGATCCTGTTCGAGCGCGACGAGCGCCGCAACCCAGTCCAGCGTCTCCGAGACGCCAGCCAGCTTGTGCAGATCGGCGCCGCGAAGCTCCTGCACGAATGCCGTCACCTGCTCGGCAAGACGCCGCGGGGCATCGGGCATGCGGCTGGTGATGATGCGAAGCTCCTTGTCGAAATCGGGATACTCGATCCAGAAATAGAGACAGCGGCGCTTCAACGCGTCGTGAATCTCGCGTGTCCTGTTCGACGTGAGGACGACGACCGGTGGTTCGGAGGCGCGAACGGGGCCGAGTTCGGGAATCGTCACCTGGTAATCGGAGAGCAGCTCGAGGAGAAACCCCTCGAACTCCTCGTCGGCGCGATCGAGCTCGTCGATGAGGAGCACGGGAACCCGGCCGTGCTCGTGCTGAAGGGCGCGCAGCAACGGCCGCTTGATGAGAAAGGGTTCGGTGAACAGCTGCTCGGTGGCCCGAATGCAATCCAGCTCGTGGCTGGCCTCGAGGAGGCGGATCTCGAGGAGCTGCCGAGGGTAGTTCCACTCGTACAGGGCGTGGCTGACGTCGAGCCCCTCGTAACACTGGAGGCGGATGAGGTCGGTTTCGAGCGCCGCCGCCAGGGCTTTCGCGATTTCGGTCTTGCCCACGCCGGCTTCGCCTTCGAGAAACAACGGCCGCTTGAGCTTCAACGCGAGGTAGACCGCCATCACGAGGCTGCGATCGGCCACATAACCCTGGCCGGCCAGCAGCCGCTCGAGCTCGTCGACCGACGCCGGGAGGCTCACGCTACGACGCCCGCTGGAACGCCGCAGCCAGCGCGCGCTTTACGTAAACGGGGGCGATCGCCTTGCGGTACTCAGCCGACGCGAAGACGTCTCCGAGAATGTCTCCCCCCAGTTGTTTCGTGGCCGCAGCGGCAGCCTTGGCCGTGACGTCTTCGGACGGGCGCGCCCCCTTGAGCGCGGCCTCGACGTCGCGCAGCCGCGCGGGCACCGGCACAAGTCCGCCGATCGCCACCTGCGCGGCCTCGCACGAACCGCCTTTCATCGTCACGACGGCCGCGGCGCCAATGACGGCATAGCGCGACGCCGGGTGCGAGAACTTGATGTACGCCATGCCCTGCCCTGTTTTCTTCGACGGCACCTCGATGGCCGTGAGAATCTCGCTGGCGTCGAGGGCCGTCGTCATCATGCCCTGAAAGAACTCGCTCGCGGTTACGGTTCGTTCGCCCTTCGAGCTCGCAACGACGAAGCGGGCATCCAGAGCGACGAGCACCGTGGGCAGATCGGACGCGGGATCCGCGTGTGCGACATTGCCGCCAATCGTGCCGCAATTACGCACCTGCGCGTCTCCGATGTGCCCGGCGGCATCGCACAACATCGGGCATTCAGCTGTCAGCACCGGAGAGGTTGCGAGCTCCGCGTGCGTCGTCAGCGCGCCGATGCGGATGGTGCCGCCGGCGGACGCGATGCCCTTCAGCTCGGGAATGCGCCCGATGTCGATGAGCGCCGTCGGAGCGGTCAGCCGGAGCTTGAGGAGCGGGATCAGGCTGTGGCCGCCGGCCAGGAACTTCGCGCCCGGGTGCTGTTGCATGAGCGCCAGCGCCTCACGAACGGCGCCGGCGCGGTAATAGTCGAATGACGGTGCGAACATGACAGGCTCCTATTTGTTCATCGCGCGCCAGACACGTTCCGGCGTCAGGGGCATCGTGAGGTTGTCGACGCCAAAGGGCTCGAGCGCGTCGATGACGGCGTTGTACACCGCAGCCGTCGAGGCAATCGTGCCTGCTTCGCCGATGCCCTTCACGCCCAGCGGATGATGCGGCGATCGCGTGACGGTCGAGAGCACCTCGATATCGGGCAACACGTCGGCACGGGGAATGGCGTAGTCGAGGAGCGATCCCGTGACGAGCTGTCCGCCGTCGTCGTACACCGCACCTTCCCACAGGGCCTGTCCGATGCCCTGCACCACCCCACCCTGCACCTGCCCTTCGACGATGACCGGGTTGATCTGTGGACCGCAATCGTCGACGGCAACGTAGCGCTTGACGTCGACTTTGCCGGTTTCGCGATCGACCTCGACAACCGCCACGTGCGCACCGAACGGATAGACGAAGTTGGGCGGATCGTAGAAGCTCGTCGCCTCGAGTCCCGCCTCCATGCCGGCCGGCATATTCCAGGCAACGTTGGCCATCAGCGCGATGTCCTGGATGGTCTTCGATCGGCTCGGCGCGCCTTTGACGAAGAATTTTCCGTCTTCGTATTCGATGTCCTCGGGCGCCGCCTCGATGAGATGTGCCGCAAGGAGCTTGGCTTTTTCCTTGATCTTGCGTGTGGCCACCGCCAGCGCGGCCCCCCCGACGGCCGTCGTGCGGCTGCCGTACGTTCCCCAGCCCATCGGCGTGCTGTCGGTATCGCCGTGAATGACCTTGACGTCGTTGACATCGACGCCAAGCTCGCTCGACACGATCTGCGCGAATGTCGTCTCTTCACCCTGACCGTGGGGCGAGGCGCCGATGAACACGTTCACCTTGCCGCTCGGGTGAAAACGGACGATCGCGCTTTCCCAGAGGCCGCCCTGGAAGCCGATCGCACCGGCGACCTGCGAAGGTCCGAGGCCGCAGATTTCCACGTACGTGCAGACACCGATCCCGAGGTACTTGCCGTTCGGTTGTTTCCGCTGCTTCGCCTGCTCGGCACGCAGGTCGTTGTACTTGACGTGGTTCAGCGCCTTGTCGAGAGCCGCCTGGTAGTTGCCGCTGTCGTAGGTGAGTCCGGTTACGACGTTGCAACCGTCTTCGAACGGCGGCAGAAGATTCCGCTTCCGGATTTCCACCGGATCGATCTTCAACGCGTCCGAGAGCTTGTCCATCATGCGCTCGAGCATGAACGTCGCCTCGGGACGGCCGGCGCCGCGATACGCCTCGACCGGCGTCGTGTTGGTGTAGACGCCGTAGACGTCTTCCTTCAATGCCGGCACCGCGTACGGGCCCGACAACATCAGTCCGTGAAGGATGGTCGGGATGCCCGGCGCAGCCGTCGACAGATACGCGCCCATGCCGGCCCACACGGTGCAGCGCAGCCCGAGGATCTTGCCGTCGCGCGTGGCGGCAAGCTCGACGTCCTGGATGTGATCGCGGCCGTGGGTGGTGCCCTGATAGTTCTCGCTGCGCGTCTCGGACCACTTGACCGGCCGCCCGAGCTTGATCGCGCAGAATGCCGTCAGAAAGTCGCCAGGGATCGTCGGAATCTTGCTTCCGAATCCGCCGCCGACTTCCGGCGCGATCACGCGAAGCTTGTCCTCCGGGATACCGGTGACGAGCGACGAGAGAAACCGGACGATGTGGGGATTCTGCGTGGTGTTCCAGAGCGTCAGCTCACCGGTGGCCGCTGTCCATTTCGCCACGCATCCTCGCGTCTCCATCGCGGTTGGAATGAGCCGTTGCTGGATGATGCGGTCCTTGACGACGACGTCCGCCTTCGCAAACGCCGCGTCGAGATCGCCGCCGGCGACGGTCCAGTGGAACGCCTGATTGCCCGCAATGTCGGCGTGTAGTTGCGGAGCGCCCTTGGCCAGCGCCTTCTGTGGATCGACGGTCACAGGCAGTGGATCGTAGTCAACGTCGATGAGCTCCAGCGCATCCTGGGCTTGGTACCGGCTTTCGGCCACGACGACGGCCACGCAGTCGCCAACGTACCGGACCGTGCCTTTGGCCAGTTGTGGATACGTGGCGACCTTCAGGTCGGCATTCGGCAACAGCCACGCGCAGGGCATCGGCTTCAGCGCCGCCTCGGTGTCGGCGGCCGTGAACACGGCGAGCACGCCGGGTGCCTGTTTCGCGCGCGACGTGTCGATCGAACGGACGCGCGCATGCGCATGCGGGCTGCGCAGAAGGGCCATATAGGCCATGTCTGGAAGCACGACATCTTCCGTGTAGGTGGCGGTGCCGGTGATCAGCCGCGGGTCTTCACGGCGGCGGATGCCCGAGCCGAAAACCTTGGCGCTCATGATCGCGGCCTCCCCGCTGCGGCCGCGTCGCACACGGCGCGGACGATGTTCTGGTAGCCCGTGCAGCGGCACAGGTTGCCTTCCAGCCCATGCCGTACCTCTTCAGGCGTCGGCTTGGGGTTCTTGTTCAGGAAATCGACGCTCGCCATGATCATGCCGGGCGTGCAGAACCCGCACTGCAGGCCGTGCTTGTTCCAGAACGATTCCTGCACCTGATCGAGCTTGCCGTTGGCGGCGAGCCCCTCGATGGTGGTAATCGTGGAGCCGTCGGCCTGCACGGCCAGCCGCGTGCACGATTTGGTAGCAATGCCGTTCTCGAGCACGGTGCACGAGCCGCACTGGCTTGTATCGCAGCCGACTTTTGTTCCGGTGAGGCCGATGGTTTCCCGGAGGAAATGTGCGAGCAGCAACCGAGGCTCGACATCGCGCTGGTAAACACGGCCGTTGACGGTCATCTTGACGGGGATTGTCACGGGTTATCCCTCCTGTGGCGAAGCGGGAATTCTTACGCAAAAGGCTCCACGAGGGCGAGGAAAAAACGTTTGCCCATCGCCCCAAGACCATTGCCCATCGCCCATCGCCCACTCTGATACCATCGTCCGCGCATGGAAGACCTCACGACGGGGTCCATCAACCGCCATCTGCTCAAGACCACCAGCTTCATGCTGGTCACGATGGTGTTCCAGACGCTCTACTTTCTGGTCGATCTGTACTTCGTGGGCCGTCTCGGCAAGGAAGCCATCGCCGGTGTCGGCATCGCAGGCAATCTGACGTTCGTCGTGCTCGCCATCACGCAGATGCTCGCCGTCGGCACCACGACCCTCATTTCGCACGCCGCCGGGCGCAAGGAGCGAGAGCACGCACAGTTGGTGTTGACGCAATCGCTGTTGCTCGCCGCCTTCATCGGCGTGGTGTTCCTGATCGTCGTGACGGCGCTGCGCGACGCGTACGTGAATACGCTGAGCCCCGACCCGGTCAGCGGTACAAGAGCCATCGAGTATCTCTCCTGGTTCATTCCGGCCATGGCGCTTCAGTTCCCGATGGTCGTCATGGGTGCCGCGCTTCGGGGAACGGGCAACTTCAGACCGGGCATGATCGTGCAGACCGCGACGGTGCTCATCAACATCGTGCTCGCACCGGCCCTCATGTTTGGCTGGCTCACGGGCCGTCCGATGGGCGTGGCCGGCGCCGGGCTCGCGTCGCTCGTGGCCATCACCGTTGGCACCATCTGGCTCGCGATCTTTTTCTTCGAAGTGAACTCGTACTTGAAGCTGCACATCCAGCTCACACCGCACGGCGACATGTGGGGCCGGATTCTGAAAATCGGGTTGCCTGCCGGCGTCGAGTTCGGCCTGGTGGCCGTGTACCTGTTCCTCGTCTACACAATCAGCCGGCCGTTCGGCGCCGCGGCCCAGGCGGGGTTCGGGATCGGCCAGCGGATCGTTCAGGCGAGCTTCATGCCGGTCGTCGCGCTCGGCTTCGCCGTCGCTCCGGTCGCCGGACAGAATTTCGGCGCGCACAAAGCGGAGCGCGTGCGCGAGACGTTCCGGAGGGCCGCGCTGATGGCGGTTTGCTTACAGCTGCTGGTCACGCTGGCGTGTCAGATCGTGCCAGGGGCGATGATCCGGTTCTTTTCCGCAGATCCGACCGTCATTGCCGTCGGCGCCGAGTACCTCGTGATCATTTCGTGGAGCCTGGTCGCGTCCGGCATCATCTTCGTGAACGGCAGCATGTTCCAGGCGATGGGCAATACGATTCCACCGCTCATCGCATCCATCACGCGCATCATCATCGTCGCGATTCCGGCGGTGCTGCTCGCCCGGAGGGCGGGATTCGAGCTGCGATGGATCTGGTGGCTCTCCGTCGGGGCGACGCTACTCCAGCTCAGCATGAACGTGACGCTGCTGATGCGGGAATTCCGCGCGAAGCTGAGGTTTGCCTAAAAGGTCGACAGCCACCACCCGTCTCCCGCAAACCAGCAGCTGTCGTCCACCGGCTTCGTGCGATAGAGCGAGCTCACCGCTTCCGTGCCGCCGCGCCGGAACGCCTCGCTCAACCTCTGGGCGGTCGCTTCGTCGCGGGCGCCGCTGCACGGAATGAACATCGCGGGCAAGACGAACGCCGCGCCAAAACGGTCGGCTGATTTTCGCGTGAGGAGCAGCATCGCGCCGACGCCGTCGGCCGCCGTCAGCGGAAACATCAGCCGCCCGCCCATGTGGAGCGCGTCGAGCCAGATCCCGAGCGGCGCGGTGGCTCCCGCGCTGACGTACACGACATCGGCATACGGCAGCGGGCCAGTCGAGCCCGACCGGTTGCGCACCGTCACGTTCGAGTACGCCGCAAGATTGCCAGCCGCCCACTCGGCCAGCGATTTCTGGATTTCGTAGGCGACCACCGTGCCCGTCGGGCCGACGAGCATGGCGAGAATGGCGGTGTAATAGCCGCTGCCGGCGCCGATGTGCAGCACGGTCTCGCCGGGCGTTGGGTTGACGTTGCCAAGGCACATCGCGTGCAGGCTCGGCTGTCCGTTGTTCAGGGGGCCTTCTCCCGACAGCGCCACGACGATGTCCTGGTAGAGGAACGCCGGGTCGTCGGTAGGCGTCTTGATGTAGCCCGGACCCGTGAACACGTTCCACGGGCCCTTTTCGAGAAACTGCTCGCGCGGCACCGCCTCGAACGCCCGCACGAGGCGGTCTTCGACGGCCGGCGTCCCCGCCATCGCCGCAATGCGGCGTGCGTAAAACCCTCTGAACGCCTCGATCGACGTGCTCATGCCGTTGGGAATCCTTTGGTATTGCCTAACCTCTTCCGGAGGCTTAGTATCGCGCGATCCCATTCAAGGAGAGTTCCATGCAACCAGGCGTGCGGAGGGGCCCCGGAATTGCCGTGGCGTTGGCGAGCGTCATCGTGATCGCGGCCATGGCCACGTTGACAGGCCAGTATTCGATGACGGTCAACAGAGACCGCCTGATGAATGCCCAGAACGAGCCCCAGAACTGGCTCATCATGAACGGCGACTACTCGTCGACGCGATATTCGAAGCTGACGCAGATCAGCCGCGAGAACGTGAAAGACCTGCGGATGGTCTGGGCGCTGGCGCTCGGCGGCATGCAGGACGTCGGGCAGAACGGCCCCGAAAACGAAGTCAATCCTCTCATCGACAACGGATTCATGTATACGACCGATGGCTGGGGCACGCTGTACAAGATCGATGCGAGAGCGCCCAACAAGGGCGAGCTCGTCTGGGTGACCGATCCGGGTGTCGCGCACCAAGGCAACATCCCCCGCACGCGCGGTATCGCGCTGTGGGAAGACCTGGTCATCGCGAACCTGCCCGACGGGCGCGTGATTGGCGTCAATCGCGCGAACGGCGAGATCGTCTGGGACAAGAAGGTCGCCGTCGCCAACGAGTTCGGCAGCCGCGAAAAGTTCTTCACGGCGCCCATCACGGCCGAAGGCAAGGTGATTATCGTCAACGGCGCCGGCGATGGAAAAACCCGCGGCTGGATTGGGGCCCTCGACGCGCGCACCGGCAACGAGTTGTGGCGCTGGTACGTGATCCCGAAGCCGGGCGATCCCGGCAGCGAGACGTGGAAGGACAAGACCAACGCCTGGAAAACCGGTGGCGGCGGCATCTGGCAGACGGGCTCGTACGATCCGGCGACACGGCTGACGATCTGGGGCACCGGCAATCCGGTTCCGTCCTACGATCCGCAGGCGCGCCCGGGCGACAACCTCTACACCAACTCCGTCGTCGCCCTGAACATCGATACCGGCAAGCTGGCCTGGTATTTCCAGTACACACCGAACGACTCGTGGGACTACGACGAGGTCGGCGTCCACATGTTGTACGACACGATCATCGACAAGGTCAGCCGCAAAGTCGTCGGCCACTTCGGAAGAAACGGCTTCTACTACTCGCTCGATCGGACGAACGGACGCTTCATCAAGGGCTCGCAGTATGTGAACGACCTGAACTGGACCAAGGGCCTCGACCCCGAAACCGGCAAGCCGGTCGAGTACAACCCCAAGCTCGACGTGCAGGTGTACAACCCCGAGGCGCGCGCGCTGCGGGGCGATCCGATGAAACGCACATGCCCCACCTGGCACGGCGGCATCGCGCACCAGCCCACGTCGTACAACCCGGTGAAGAAGATCGCGTACGGAGTCGGCACCGAAGGGTGCTATTCGCAGAACGGCCACACCGTGGCGTTCCTGTCACCCGCGGGGGGCATCGACGACAAGAACACCACCAAGCGCACGTATACGAGCGATTTGTATTACGGCTCGATTACGGCGTTCGACACGGTGAACCAGAAGGTGATCGCGAAGGCGGTGACGGATATCGAAATCCGTTCCGGCACGCTGGCCACGGCGGGCGGCCTCGTGTTCACGGCGCTCCAGGATGGGTGGATCGTGGCGTACAACGACGAAACGCTCGAAGAGCTCTGGCGCTTCAACGTCGGCACGCCGCTGAAGGGCGCGCCGGTCACCTACTCGATCGGACCGAAGCAGTATCTGGCCGTGCAGGCCGGCGGCAGGCACCTGCATCCGGTGAAGTACGACAAGCTCGAGAACTCGAGCTACATGTTCGTGTTCGCGCTGAACTAGTCACTGTCTCAACGCAGAGTGTTTTCCGATTGTACGTAGTGTCCGCCTTCAGGCGGACCGCGTGAAGGTCCGGCTAAAGCCGGACACTACGTACTACATGTCTTGGGCCTTGGCGTCTTTGCGTTGAGGCTTGTCTAGGTTGGCGCCAGTCGGCCCATCAGCTGGTTGATCTTGTACCTGAGCGTGCCCTTCTTCAGATCGTCCTGCCACAGCGCTACACCATGGCGATGAAAGACGACGCAGACGTGACGGCTTCCCAGCTTGGGACCCACGATCTTCCACTGCGCGCGCTGGCCGTTCTCCGAAATGACGGGCTGCTCTCCGCCGGCTTCGAGCTGCTTGAGGGCGTACTTGATCAGCGTACGCTCGGATCTCGTGTGCAGCCAGCCCGGCCGGGGGAATGACACCGCCACCTCGAAGCCCTGCGGCGTGATCATCTCGAACACGAAGTTCCCCGTCCGCTTCTCGCAATGGTACTCGGCGCAAAGCGCCGGCTGCGTGTGCGACCCTTCCGGATACCAGCTGTACTGGTGATCGTAGAGCGCGTAGGGCACGACGGCCCCCTTCGGCTTCCAGTCGACGACCACAGTGTCTTTGCCGCTCAGCCGCTGTCCCGTATCGACCGCGTCGGGAGACTGGCGAATGAACGTCGTGAGCGGGGCTTTCGCATCAATCGAGCAGGAGTCGTACAAATCGCCCGCCTTCGGTTGATGCAGGAACACGAGCGTCTCGCGCACGTCCACGCGAGCCCGTCCGTCGACGTCGATGGTGATCGTTTTCAGATGCTCGGAACAAATCACGGACGCGGGCGACACCGTAATGCCGCACCGCCGCAATGCCGGACGAATCAGGTGCATCATGACGCCCGGCAGGGAGCAAGAGTCAGACCGCGCGTTTTCGGGCTGATTTTGTGTGATGGCAGGCTGGCGGCTACGAATTTCGTGGTCTGGCTGACAATTGCGTGGTCCGACCCACGATTTCCGTTTTGACGCAGGGACGCAGAGTCGCAGAGATTTTCGTTTCTTGAAGAAAGTCCTCTCTCTGCGTCTTCGCGCCTCTGCGTCGAAACAGCGGTCGATCGAACTTATCTTACGGGCAGGTCGCGGCCACCATCTTGAACGATTCCACCGCCAGCGTCTGGCCTGGCGTGGTCGACGAAGACGAAGCTCCGCCGGTCTTGCTCACCGTACCCGTGACTTCGATCTTGTGATTCGCGTGGGGCTTCAGATTCTCGGTCGGCTTCGCCGACAGCCCGATCGTCATCTTCGACGCCGAACCCGAAGTCGCGGTTGATTTGCCGGCAGCCGACGCGACCTCTGCGTTCTCGAGCGTCCAGCTGTCGGCGGCCGTGCCCGGCTTGAGACAGCCGGTATAGGTGACCTTGCCCGCCGAGGACGCCTGGGCAGCAGGTGCCGGCGCGGCAGGAGCCGGCGCGGCCGGCTTGTCGCCCTGTGGCGCGGGTGTCTGGGCAGCGACCGCTATCGTACAGAGTGCAGCAAACGTGAGCGCGAACGCATATCGCATGTGAATCTCCTCCTTGTTGAAGTGTGCGATTTCGGATCAGCACAGCAGGAAGTACGCCAATACGGATCTCCCCGTACAGCAGCGAAAAACGGGCGCTCTTCACGCCGCCCATACACAATGCCTAGTAGGTTTTTCCGGGTGTGTTCAGAAGCTGGACGGATCGTTCGGTTTCTCAGTCAGACTACTTCTTCAGGCTCTTGCAGACCTCGACCTCGCTGCCCCAGAACTCGACGCACTTGGTGTGGTCCATCGGTCCCTGGCCGACGACCTTGGCCATCAGGAAGTCGGCGATGAGGTCAATCTCGCGCGGCTGCAGCGTGGAGGGGGGGTCCGGCATCTGCTGCGCGTTCTTCGCCAGATCGGCCTGCGTCATCATGAAGCAGCGGCCGTCGGTGTAGGCAAACTTGTCGAACGCGGGCATCTGCGTGTTCGGCCGCCCGCACTTGATGGTGAGCACGAGCAACTGGCGCGTGTACTTCTTGTCTCGCAGGCTCGGACCATCCGGCATCTGGTTGTCGCCCTTGACGCCATCCGCTGCCCAGCCGTGACACGCACGGCAGTCGCCTTTCTGCTGATAGAGCCGCATGCCTTCCGCGAGGTCGGCCGGGTCGGGCGCGGCTGGCGCCTGGGCTGCGCGGACGTGAGGATGCACATTCGAGAAGGCTGCAACTGCCACGAGGCCAGCGATCAGCCAGAGATGTCGTTTCATATTCGCGCGGGAGTATAACAGGATTCGTTTCTCGCCGGCTCTGCGTCGATGCGCACCGCGCTATTGTGCCGCGTTCTGTGACAGCTGGCAGTCGGGATGATTCGGTCCGTCCGGCGCGTTGAACCGGCTCATCGGCGCAGGTGACGCCCCGTTCGGGTCGAGCTCACCGATGCGCTTGTTCACCCACAGTACCTGGTACGCCAGCCCGGGCAGGGGCGCGGCTTCCGCCGAGCACGAAAAATTATTGAAGTGCAGGTTGACGAGGTAGAACTGGCGACGCAGGCGACGCACGACCTCGAGGAACTTGCGTTGGTCGGTCCCGTGAAGCTCCATCGGCATCTGCACGATCCTGTCGAGCACGACATCCGGGGTCGCCATCAACGAATCCCACTCGGCCCCTTCAATGTCGATCTTGACCAGCCATACCCCGTTCGAATCGCCGTGTCGCGCGATCTGGGAGGCGATCGTGTCGAACCGATGTCCGTCGACCGTTTCTGCTTTGGCTCCGACGCATTCGTCGTGAAACACGAATCGTCCGCCATCACACGTCGGACGATGTGGCGTGAAGCAGTCGTACTGATGGATCGGCACGGCAAGCTGCCTGGAGACGTCGCATCCCCAGTTGTCGTCGGTATCGATCCCGTACGAGAACGCGGCGTGCACGCCGCCGGTCAGGTTCTCGCACATCAGATACCCACCGTCGTTTGCGCCGCCGTAACGTTTCAGGGTGCAGTTCTTCAGCGTGACCGTTTGGAGCTCTTCGAGAAGCGCCTCGCGGACCTGCCGCGCTCTCGTCGCACGCCCAGGAAACAACCCCAGGCCATAGGCCGCAGCCACTCCGCCAGCGATCACCGCCAATGACGTCACGATCCGACGCGTTTTCTGCTTCACCGCTGCTCCGTGGGGTTAATGGAGAATCTGGCGACACACGAAAAAGGCCGGCGCTGTCGCGCCGGCCTTTGCACTCATCGGGTCGGCAGCCCTGAAGGGCTGCGCTACCGGTGTTTCTCTTCTCTGCGCCTTTGCGTCGCTGCCTCACATTACGCGCACCCGCTCGTCGATCCGCAGTTCGCGCACTTGTAGCAGCTGCCGCTCCTCACCATGATCGACCCGCACGTGCTGCACGGCGGCGCGTCTTCCTGGTTCTGAATCGCCGCAGCGGCGTAGGTCGTCGGGTTGCTCGTTGATTTTTTCGGCTCCGAGACAGCCTTGGAAGGCTGTGCCACCGCCTGTGGACAGCCGCTGGTGCCGATCCCGTGCCGCACCGGCCGCCGGACGCTCCTCGGTCCGCCGATCTTCCCTGTTGTTCACGCCCGCGTGATACTGCGCTTCCTGCGAGAGGAACTTCGTCGCCAGCCACCGGAAGATGTAATCCACGATCGACTTGGCGAAGCGGATGTCCGGGTTCCGCGTCATGCCCGACGGCTCGAAGCGCGCGTGGCTGAACTTGTCCACGAGCACCTGAAGGGGCACGCCGTACTGCAGCGCGTACGAGATGGCCTGCGCGAAGGCATCCGCGAAGCCCGAGATCGTCGACCCCTCCTTCGCCATCACGAGGAACAGCTCGCCGGGCTGCCCATCCTCGAAGAGGCCGACCGTGATGTAGCCCTCGTGGCCGGCGATGTCGAACTTGTGGGTAATCGACTGACGCTCGTCGGGCAGACGGCGGCGGACCGGCTGCGCCATGCTTCGCACGACCTTCTCGACATCGTCCAGCGGAGCCTGCGTCTTGTCCTTGTCTTTCGACGTGTTCAGCGGCTGCGTGCGCTTGCTGCCGTCGCGGTAGATCGAGATGGCCTTCGCACCGAGCCTCCACGACTCGATGTACGCCTCCATGATCTCTTCGACCGTCGCTTCTTTCGGCACGTTCACCGTCTTCGAGATCGCGCCCGAAATGAAGGGCTGTGTCGCGCCCATCATCTTGATGTGTCCGAGATAGTGAATCGACCGCTGGCCCTTGCGCGCCTTGAACGCGCAATCGAACACGGCGAGGTGCTCGTCTCTGAGCGCCGGCGCGCCTTCGATCGTCTCGTTCTGATCGATGTACTCGACGATCGCCTTGATTTCCTGCTCGTTGTAGCCGAGCTTGGCGAGCGCCATCGGCACGGTCTGGTTGACGATCTTCATCAACCCGCCGCCCACGAGCTTCTTGTATTTCACGAGCGCGATGTCGGGCTCGACGCCCGTGGTGTCGCAGTCCATCATGAAGCCGATCGTGCCCGTCGGCGCCAGCACGGTCGCCTGGCCGTTGCGATAGCCGTACAGCTCGCCCAGGCGCACCGCCTCGTCCCACGCCTGCCGCGACGCGTTGTACAGCTCGATCGGCACGTTCTTCACGTTGATGCCCTTCACCGCATCGCGATGCTTGCGCATGACGCGCAGGAACGGCTCCCTGTTGGTCTCGTACCCGGCAAACGGGCCGCCGTTGTCGCGCGCGATGCGCGCCGACTGCGCGTACGCCTCGCCCGTCATGATGGCTGTCAGCGCCGCGGCGTAATCGCGTCCGCCGTCGCTGTCGTAGGGCAGGCCGCGCGACATGAGCAGCGCGCCCAGGTTCGCATAGCCGAGGCCGAGCGGCCGGTAGGCGTGGCTGTTCTTCGCGATCGCCGGCGTCGGATAGCTCGCGTTGTCGACGAGAATCTCCTGCGCCGTGATGAGCGTGCGGCACGCGGCCTTGTAGGCCACGAAATCGAACTCGCCGTCGGACCGCACGAACTTCATGAGGTTGATCGACGCCAGGTTGCACGCCGAGTCGTCCAGGAACATGTATTCCGAGCAGGGATTGGACGCGTTAATGCGGGCCGTGTTCGGGCACGGATGCCACTCGTTGACCGTCGTGTCGAACTGCATGCCGGGGTCGCCGCACACATAGGTGCCTTCGGCGATCAGCTTCATCAGGTCGCGGGCCTTGTAGGTCTCCATCACCTCGCCGCTCGTCACCGCCCTGGTCGACCAGTTCCCATCGTCGAGCACCGCGCGCATGAACTCGTCGGTCACCCGCACGCTGTTGTTCGAATTCTGGAAGAACACCGACGAGTAGGCCGGGCCCGTGAACGAGCCGTCGTAGCCGGCGTCGATGAGCGCCCACGCCTTCTTCTCTTCTTCCACCTTGCAGTTGATGAACTCGACGATGTCGGGGTGATCGACGTTGAGGATCACCATCTTCGCGGCACGCCGCGTCTTCCCGCCCGACTTGATGACGCCCGCAAACGCGTCGTACCCCTTCATGAACGACACCGGCCCCGACGCCGTGCCCCCGCCCGCCAGCACTTCCTTGGACGATCGAATCGCCGACAGGTTCGACCCCGTGCCCGATCCGAACTTGAAGAGCATGCCTTCGGTGCGGGCGAGCGTCAGGATCGAGTCCATCGTGTCCTGCACCGAGTTGATGAAACAGGCCGAGCACTGCGGGCTCTTCTCGAATCCGCAGTTGAACCACACCGGGCTGTTGAATGCGGCCTTCTGGTAGACGAGCAGGTGCTTCAGCTCCGCGCTGAAGCTCTCGAGATCGGCGTCGCTCGCGAAGTAGCGGTCGTGGCGGCCCCATTCGGTAATCGTGTCCACGACACGGCCGATGAGCTGCTTCACGCTGTGCTCGCGCTGCGCCGTTCCGATCTGCCCGCGGAAGTACTTCGAGACGACGATGTTGGTCGCCTGCTGCGACCAGAACGATGGCATCTCGACGTCGCGCTGCTCGAACACCACCTCGCCGCGCTCGTTGCCGATGACGGCCGACCGCCGCTCCCAGGTGACCTCGTCGAACGGATCGACGTTGGGTAGCGTGAAGAAGCGCGGGAACTCCAGCCCCGGTGACTGAGCCGACCGAGGCTCGCCATTCGATGCCGTGTCCTGCGCCCGGCTGTCTGCTTCTTGCGCGGTTGGCTGCTCAGAGCCTGTGATGTCGTGAGCCTCGCCTCGTTCCATTCTCACCCTCCGATTTCCGGCGTCCCGTTCCGAAACGCCAGAACCTGCCCAAAAATTTGAAAAATGCGCGGCCAGAGCGAACCTTCGCCTTGGGGTTTGTATTCGCTAAATGATGCTGACCTGTGATGCCGACGCGACGTTCTTTGCGAGAAACCTTGGGGGAGGCCCCGCGCCTATCTGCTCGCGTTCAGGCGGTCAAATATGCGCTCGACTCTGTAGGATGTCAAGCCTCAAAACTACCATATATTGTGCTTTAGTTTTAGGTCGAACGCAATATATCCACTCTCCGTCATGTCGAGCACTATGCCGACTCAACTCGTTTTCTTGAGATTCCCAGTAAAATCAAAGACCTGGACGCTGCCACGGACCAACCCCTGCCCGAGCCCACATCAAACGCGGCCGCGACGGCTCGCGCGACGGCGCTCTTCGAGATTGCCCTGTGCTCCGGCATTCCCTCGCAGTTCGCGATCGCGTACATGTTCGCGTTCGCGGGATTCACGCCGCTCACCAACGGCGAGCTCTCGTTCGGCTACATCGCGACGCTTCTGCTCCTCGACGCGACCGTGCTCATCGCCCTGATTTTCTGGCTGCTGAGCCGCCAGGGAGAGCGCCCCAGGGACGTGTTCATGGGACGGCGACCGGTGGGCCCCGAGTTCAGGCTCGGCATCGGGCTCACCGTCGTCGTGTTCGCCCTCGCCGTCGCGGTGCTGTCGGCCGCCCGGGTGCTCTTTCCCGCGCTTCACAACGTGAAAGAGAACCCGCTGCAGCAACTGATTCAGACGCCGATGCAAGCGCTCATCCTCGCCATCGTCGCGACGATCAGCGGCGGCCTGCGCGAGGAGATCCAGCGCGCGTTCATCCTTCATCGCTTCGAGCAGTATCTCGGTGGCGGGCGTGTCGGGTTGGTGCTCTACAGCCTGGTGTTCGGCTTCGGCCACAGCCTGCAGGGATGGGATGCCGTGCTGGCGACGACGATACTCGGCGCGTTCTGGGGAGCGGTCTATCTCATGCGGCGCAGCATCATCGCGCCCGTCGTGAGTCACTCGGGCTTCAACGCCGCCGAGATATTCGTGTTTCTCGCTACTGCAAGATCGTGACGTCGGCGCGCCGCCGCAGGTCGGCGATCCAGGCACCGACGAGCGTCTGACGCCGCTCGGCAGCGAGCCTCGGCCTGGCTGCCTCGCCGCTTTGCCGCACCTCTTCGTCGGTCGGCTGTGAGGCCGCGGAGAACCGTTCGTCGAGATAGGACGCAAGCCGCAGGTCATCGGCCGCGTAGATTCTGAGCACGGCCTCGTCCACGCCTCTGGCCGCGAGCACGCGCGAGAACTCGGCCGCCGATCCGAATCGCGCGCGCATGCGCGCAATCCGCGCGTCGA
This sequence comes from Vicinamibacterales bacterium, assembly GCA_963821395.1. GTDB lineage: Bacteria > Acidobacteriota > Vicinamibacteria > Vicinamibacterales > JAMQPK01 > JAMQPK01. The sequence goes on from CAWGDY010000014.1 coordinate 28,429, forward strand.
TCGCCGCAGCCGTCGGTTCCGGCGGCACCACGCGGCGAACTTCGTTCAGCATCAACAGGCGATCGATAAGCAGAGTCAGGCCGCCGGTCAGGCGGTCGCTGCCGGCCGGTGCCTCCACAAGGCCCAGATCGAGTGCGGCTTCCAGATCCGATAGCGTGATGATCTGGCCGGGCATGATGGCGAGCACCTTCTCGATAATCTCGGCCTTGGCACTGACGATGAAAGGGCTGAGGGCTGAGGGCTGAGGGCAGAAGAGCCACACGAATACGCTGATCGTCGCCCGCCACGCGTGACGCGAACGGCTCTTTGGTTTCACATCCATGCCATCTGCCATTTGCCTTCTGCCATGACGTGTATCCATCAGAAGGCCTGCCCCAGCGAAATGTGGAGCGCGGTCAATGGCTCCCGGTCTCCGTTCGGCAGCAACCTGCGATCGAGCTTGAATCCCAGGTCCACGCGAATCGGACCGACGGGCGAGCGATACCGCAGGCCGAACCCGACCGAGCCCCGCAACTCCGCGAGATCCATGTCGTCCACGTTCGCAAACACGTTGCCGCCATCGAGAAACGCCACCGCACCCAGCCCGCCGCGAACAGGAATGCGTGCTTCTGCGTTCAGCACGATGAGCCCGTGGCCGCCTTTCGGAAAGCCATCCTGGTCGATGGTCTCGGGCGTGCCGAGCCGGTCGAGCGCAAAGCCGCGAACCGTATTTTCGCCGCCGGCATAGAACCGTTCGCTCGCCGGGATGTCTTCGACCGTGATTTCCTGTCCCTCGCGGTTGACGGTTCTCGCAAAACCCGTCGCCAGCCCGACGCGGGCGCCGAAGGCGAGAACGGTCGAGCGTGCGCTCGGCAGCCGCCGGTAGCTGAATGCCTGCAGAAACGTCTTGAAGAAACCGACCTGCGATCCAAGCGCGCGCGCCGCCAGTTCGGCGTCCGCGCCGGTGAGCGTGCCGCGAATCGGGCTCGACAGGATCTCTCCGCGTGTCCCGAATCACCGACCCTGCCACGCTCGACAGGCGCACCTGCGGGAACAACCGGTCGATGATCGGCTGCGCGGTCGAAGTCCGACTTGATGTTGACGAGCTTCGTGTGATCGAGACCGTAGTGGCCGATCACCAGGACCGCCGGCGTCACCCGCCGCGTGAAGATCGCGTTGGCGCCACGGCGGTTGAAGTCGAAGCTCGATCGCACGCCCTGCTCGACGGCCGCGGTAAAGGTGAAGTCGGCCGCGGTATTGAAGATGCTTCGCTCGCCGAAGGTCAGCCGCGCCAGATATTCGTTGAACCCGTATCCCCCGTCGTCGACCGGAACTGGGGCCTGGCTTTCCAGGTCGCTGAGGCCGGTCTTACGAAAGCTGACGCTCGTGAACAGGCCGATCGATCGGTCCTTGCCGAACAGGTTGCGCCGGTTCACCTGGAAGAACCCGCGCGGCGCGACCTGGAATTCCTCGACGGCATCGCCACCCGCCACCGATCGGACGAGCCGGCGGCCACCTTCGATGCCGCCGCCGTACGAGATGGTCGTCACCGGGGCCTCGTCAACGGTGATGACGACGTCCCGGAGGTTTGTTTCGCCGGGAAGCTGAAGATAGGAAATATCGACGCGCCGGAAGAGACCGAGCGTGGTGAGCCTCGTGCGCGTCTCGTCTTCCTGCTCCTGCGAGAGCGGCTGCCCGCTCTTCAGCTGCACTTCGCGGAGAATCGTCTCGCGGCTGGTACGTTGATTGCCGACGATGAGCACATGATCGATCAGGATCTGCGGGCCTTCGTGAATATCGAAGTGCAGCTCGACCTTCGATCCATCGCCGATGCCTTTCGGCGCGGGCTGCACCGTCACTTCCGGATACCCGCTATTGAGGTACAAGCACGCCGATCTTGTCGGCGTCCGCCGAGATCTGCGGCTCGAAATAGGGCTGGCCCGGCGACGACGTCACGGCCTTGCGAAGCGTCTCGTCGGCGATGGCGGTGTTGCCCTGGAACGAACCGAATCGACCATCGAGCGCACGCCTTCGGCGATGACGAAGCGCACGCGCACGTACTCGCTGCCGGCCTTCGGCTCGCGCCGTTCGAGCTGCGACGTCACTTTCACTCCCGCGAACCCGCGCTGGCGGTAGTAGCCCTGAATTCGTGACGCATCGGCGCCGGCAATCGAGTCGCTGAACGCCAGTCCGCTCTTCGTCACGAGAAGCGGCGCCAGCTCTGCCGACGTGATCGACGTGTTGCCCGTCACTTCGGCCTGCTCGACGATGCACTGCGGTCCGCGGGTCACGGTGAACGTGACGCGCAGCACCCCTTCTGCTTCGGCGCGCTGGTAGTCGGCCCGCGGGTTGCAGAACCCACGCTCGCGGAAGTGGCGCTCGATGCCGAACTTCGAGTCCTCGAGCAGATCTTCGTCGACCGAATGCTCCCGGGCGATCGGCACGAGCTGGTTCCGTTCGCTCGCGCTCAGCGGATCTCCCTGAAAATCGATCTCGACGTGCGGTCCTGGCTCCACGCTCAAGGTCAGGTGAACGGCGGTATCTCCGTCTACGAAGCGCGCGATCTGCGTCACACGGGCCTCGTAATACCCCTCCGCGCGCAGCTCGCCGGCATATCTGCTGAGGCGCTCATCGAGCTCCACGCCGTCGTAGCCATCGCCGACACGCAGATCGAGCGCGCCCAGCAGTTGCGCCTGCGATCCACGCAGCGAGCCCTGCACGTCGATCTCCGCGATACGCGCCCGCGCACCGGGTCGGATGGCAATGACCATCGTCGCGTTCGATGGATCGCGCGTGGGACCGGCACTGATGGTGATCTCGGCCTTCGGATAGCCCCGCTGGCGATACACGGTCTGAAGCGTGGACGTCACCTGGTTCGCCCGCGCAAGGGAAAGCGACGAGCCATGGCGTTCCAGGACGACACGGCGCAGTTCGGCTTCCGGAACGCCGAGCTGCCCCGAAAAAGCAATCCTGCGGAAGCGTTGTGCCGGAATGAGGTTGTAGGTCAGCACGACGCCCGTGTCGCGAAGCGACGCGTCCACCTGCACGTCCTGATACAGTCCCAGCCCGAACAGGTGCGCCATGCTTTCGCGCACGTCGATCATGGCGAGCGGCGAACCGGTGTCGCGTTTCGATAATCTCGAGGAGCGACGGATCGCGCATGTCGACGCCGTTGGCCTGCAGCCGGATTTCGACGACGGTCTTGCCGATGTAATCGGTGACCGCCGCCTCGGACGTGCGGCCGATGGCGAGCAGAACAAGAAGGAGTACGCACCTCAAAATTCTTTCCTTACACGAATGTCCAGCGAATAGCTCTCGTCTTCGTTCCGGGTCAGGATCCAGGAGAGGCGATCGGTCTGATCGTATTCGAGGAGAACGATTTGATCGCTCGTCGAGCTGAGGCTGCGCGAAAACGTCAGGTAGGCGCGGTTGGAGATGCGCTTGCCGATGGTCAGGCGCGCCGACGGGTTGAACCGCGTCGACTGCTGTGTCGTATCCGACAGAATCGGGGTGAGCTGGAACGTGTCGACGCCGAACGTCGATTCCACGACTTCGCCGATCTGCCCCGAGATCGGGTTCACGAGCATCCGCGCCACGCGCGCCTGCACGAGCTGCTGTTCGGTACGGTCTGGACGTCTGCAGCGCGCGCAGATCGGCATCCTGCCCTGTCGCCGTGCCGAGCAGCAACGACGCCACTTCGATGGGCGGCAGCGGAGGATCCGACATGAACACGGGCCGCAGCCGCTGCATCGTGCCCGATGCGCTCAGCGTGACGCGATAGGTCTGCCCGGGTACGCGAACCTGGGTCTCGGCGGCGATGTCGAACATCGGCTCCATGCGCAACGGATTCGTGAAGTCGATCGTGCCGCGTGTCACGAGGTATCGGCGCCCCTCGAAGATGAACTCGCCGCGCGAGATCTCCGCGCGTCCGAAGACGATCGGCCTTTCGTAGGTGCCGCGGAACTGCAGGTCGGCGCTCGACACAATCGTGCGCGTTGCTGTTCTCGATGCGCAGCGTCCCGGGCGCGATGACCCGGACGTCCAGACGCACGGGCGGAATGTTGCTCGTCGACGCCGCGCCCGCCACGACCAGGGTCCCGCCGCCCGATCCCCCGCCGAAGTCGAACAGGTTGCCGCCGGTGTCGAACCTCGTCGTCCAGAGCGCGCTCTGCACCATCACCGAGCCCGGCGAGCACCGGCGCCGTCACGCGTCCGGTCAGCGACAGATCCGCGTCGATTTCCGAGCGCACGCCTTCGGGATAGCGCAGGCGCATGCTGCGGCCGCTCGCCGTCAGCGCGAGGTCGGCCGGCGCGTAGCCCTCGAGGCCGATGCGGCCGTCGAAGTTCACCTGGCCGTCGGCCACGCGCGCCGTCAGGCCGTCGAGCCGGATGTTCCGCGAGTCGAACAGGATGGTGCCGTTCACCTGCTCCAGCGAGTGCGGCAGCGAGAAGTACCGCAGCCGTCCGTTCTCGATCGTCGCGCGGCCCAGGATGACCGGCGCATCGAGCGAGCCGCTGACCTGCGCGGTCAGCTCGGCGTTGCCCGAGCTGCGGATGTTCCGGTAGAACCCCTGCAGCAGGCCCAGATTGGCGCGGCCGCGCGCGAGTCCGGCCACGCGGCGCGCGTTCATGTCCATCGTGCCGGTGACATCCAGCTCGGTGCCGTCGCCGATGAAGCGCATGTCGTCGATCCGCGCGACGTTGTTGCTCATCAGCACGTGGATCGGCTTGGCGTTTCGCAGCGGATAGTCGAACGCCCGCACCTGGAGCTGGTCGAACATCATGTCGACGACGAGCCTGTCGCGATTGGCCAGCTGTCCGATGATGCGCAGCGTGCCGCTGCCGACCGCCGTCGTGAACGGCGAGATGCGCGGCTCGACCGCGCGCGCATACGGATCGAGCGACGTGTCGGTGAACCGCAGCGTGATGTCGGCGTCCTGCGCCTCGGTCAGGTCGATGCGTCCGGTCCCCGACACCGCGAGACGCGGCGAGGCCGCCTCGAGCTCGACCGTCATCGCGTCGCCACGAATGTCGAGCCGTCCCGTCACCTCGCCGACACCCTCGTCCGCGACGAAGAGGTCGCGGATGCGCCCGCGGAACTGGTAGCGGGGCACGTCGAACGTGCCGGTGCCATCGGCATTGAACTCGAGGAATCCGGTCAGCTTCGCCTGTGGGTATGCGGTCGCCTTGACGCTCTCCATCGGGATGCGCCGTCCGGTCGCGTTGAACGAGTAGGTGCCGTTCCACCCGACGAACGCCGCACCTTCCGCCGTCCCGCCGCTCTTGCGCATCTCGATGCCGTCGATGCGCACGCCGTTGCCTTCGAATCGCAGGGATCCCGATGCGGTGTCGAACGGCTCTCCATACGCGATGCCCTTGTCGATGGTGAGGCGTGCCGAAGCCATACGGCCCCTGGTACGGGCCGTACAAGTGATACTCGCCCGAGACGATGCCTTCGACATCGTAGTCGTCGATGTCGAACGCGTGCTTGAAATCGACGGCGGTCCAATTCCCGACGTGGATGCGGCCGTTGATTTCCTCGCCCTTGTCGCGCCTGGGGAATCCCAGCGAGAAGCGGCCGTTGACGGCGATCTCGCCGCCGTCTTTCTGCATGCGACCGCCGGTGACGTCGACGTAGGAATTCTGGATGACGAGGCCGGCTTCGCCGCGGCCCCAGGTGACGTCGAACGCGCGCATATCCTGCGCGACGAAATGCCCTTCGACACGCGGACGGCCGATCGCCTCGGTCATCACGCCGGAGAACTCGGCAGAGCCCCCAACGGTAATGGGGTTGGTGGGCGCACCGAACGCCGTCATCATGCCGGCCAGCACGCGATCGCTTTCCTGCAGGTCGGCGCTCGTGACATGGAACGGGATGTTGGAGTTGTCGCCCCATGCGGTCCGGCCGCTGAACGTGACGTCGGTCGCGGGAGTCGAGAAGCGGCCGTCGGAAAAGGCCACACCCATCGCCGTCGTACTGATACGTCACGTGGCCGGCAATCGGCAGGTGACCGAGGCCCGGGTGAAAGCCGCCCGCATCGGGGCCGCTCGCAAAATCGCTTGCCCGCGTGCCGGCCAGCACGTCCACACCCGCTGGCGGAACGACCTCGAAACGGCCATCTCCGGATCGCTCACGAAAATGGCCGAGCGGCCATTCGAGCAGATTGCGTCCGCTCCATCGGCCGGCCAGGCGCAGCCCCGACATCTTCAGGAAGTCGCTGAACGCGGCCAGATCGACGTCTTCCCAGGCGGCGTCGAACCTTGCATTGGACGGCTGACCCGGTTTCCCGGACGAGAGTATCGAGTACTCCAGGTCCGCGACGCCGCCGTAGAAGTCGGTGGTGGTATCGGTGACCTCGAATCGATCGGGAAACCAGCCGAGCTGGCCTTTCAGATTGGGAAATCGGTAGTCGAGCTCACCGATCTGAAGGCCTGCGACCTCGCTCTCGAAGGTGCCGGTCAGCGCACGCCCGCCTTTGAAGAGATGGAACACGCCGTCGAATCGTCCTTCGCCGGAGAGGGTGTAGTTCTCTTTCGCGAAGAAGAGCTCGCGCATGCGCTTGAAGTCGACCGTCGACTTCACCTGGTATTTCATCTCCGGCCAGTGGGGAATGTCGGCATCGCCGGTAATGATCGACTGCGGCACCGTCGGTGGTCAGGTCCATCCGCTCGAAGTGGATGTTGCCGCCGTCGACGCTGAACACGGCCTTCATCGCCATCGCCATCGGCACGTAGTTCTGGATCCAGACCGTGCCGCCGTGGAATGTCGCCTCGCCGCGATAGCCGGCGAACTTCGTGACCGTGATGTCGAGATTGCGCGCGACGGCGCCCCACGGCGCGCCGTGATCCTCGAACGTCACCGTCGCCGTTCCGCGTCCGCACGTACTGCATCGTCGTGACGAAGCGCTTGGGACCGTTGCCGCCGCCCATGTTGAACTTCGGGAAAGCTGTGGACGCCGCCTGCCCACTGCTCGATGACCATGTGCCAGTCGGTCATCTCGATCGAGTCGAGCAGCACCTCGCGATGGAGCATGGCGTCCCACGCGAGCGAGATGTCGATGCGCTTTGCGGTGATGAACGGTCGGTCTTCCGGCTTCAGCCCGTCGATGGAGAAGTCTTCGAGCACGAACTTGCCGGTGAACAGACGGACGCCGAGCCGGCCGATGCGCATCGCCCGGCCGACGCGCTTCGACCCTTCGCGCTCGGCGAGGGCGCGCAGCCCTGGACCGAGATCGATGGTCAGCGTCGACACGATCGCCACCGCGAGCGTCACCGCCAGCGCGGCGACACCGAACCGCGTAAAGCGGAACGCGAGGTGCGATCTGATGCGCTCGAAGCGCTTGAACCTGAGCGGCACTCCGTTCCTATTCCTTCACTCTCCCTATCACCACCAGAACTGCCCCGCTCTCGACGACCGCGCCTGGCCTCGCCGCCACTTCCTTGACGATGCCGTCTCCGGGCGCCCGGAGCTCGTTCTCCATTTTCATGGCTTCGACCACGACGACTCCCTGCCGCGCGGTCACGCGATCGCCCACCGCCACAAGGACACGCACGACCCGGCCCGGCATCGGCGCCCTTGATGGAAACAGCTCCGGGAGCCTTTTTCGCAGGCGGTCGCCAGGGGTTTCCCGACAAAGGCGTCCGGAAAGCCTCTCCCGTCTCGCCTGGACGCGACCGCCTCGTACACCCGCCCGCCGATTTCTACGCCGACCGCACCGTTCTCGCGGCGGTCGAGGCGTATCTCATGGACGAGGGCACCATCCAGCAGCGACAGGGTATCGGCATCGATCCAGGAGGCGTCGATCACCCGCCGCTTCCCTTTGACCGTCACGGCAAACTGCCCCGGCCGCTCCGCCGGTTCGATAGCGACCTTCCATGGGTGGCCGTCCACGCTGACGTCAACGGTCATCTGAGCGACTCGAGACGGCCACGTTCCGCCCAGAGAGAGTCACGGCCTGACAACGGCGCCTGGCGCGCTTTCCCCGGCCCCTTTTTCTCGGCCCACAAGGCGGCTGCAATAGCGGCGATCTCCGCCATGTCATCAGCACCCGCCCCGTCCCGGCCGGTCCCGGCGAGCAGCCGATCGACATACGTTGTATCGAACTCAGCGCGCGGCAAATTCAGGCGATCCGACAAGATCGCGGCAGAATCCAATGGTCGTGCTGATGCCCCGCAGGTCGTACTCGTTCAATGCGCGAACCATGCGCCGGATGGCTCCCGGCCGGTCGGAGTCCCACGCGATGACCTTCGAGACCAGCGGGTCGTACGCGGTCGGCACGGTCCAGCCCTCATAGGCACCGCTGTCGTCGCGAATCCCCGGCCCCGATGGGGCGCGCAGATGCGTGATCAAGCCCGGTGACGGCAGGAATCCCGCTTCCGGGTTTTCCGCATAGACGCGCACTTCGATCGCGTGGCCATTTGCGCGGGTGAAGGCTCGACTAAAGTCGAGCCCTACCTGTGTCGAGTCGAGCCCTACCGGTGTCGCGTCAAGCCCGATTGCCGCTTCAAGCCGGGCTCCGCTGGCAATCTCGATTTGCGCCCGCACGAAATCGACGCCCGTGACCGCTTCGGTGATCGGGTGCTCGACTTGCAGCCGCGTGTTCATCTCGAGAAAGAAAAAGTTGCCGCCGGCGTCCACGAGAAACTCAATCGTGCCGGCGCTCGAGTAGTTCGCGGCCTTGCCAATCGCCGCGGCCGCCGACATCAGCCGCTCGCGCAGCTCGGGCGTCACCGATGGCGATGGTGTTTCCTCAATCAGCTTCTGGTGCCGCCGCTGAATCGAGCATTCCCGCTCGACGAAGGGCACGATCGTGCCGTGCCTGTCGCCCAGCAACTGCACCTCGATGTGCCGCGGCCTCTCGATCAACCGCTCGAAATACACGCGGTCGTCCCCGAAGGCCGACAACGCTTCCGATCGCGCCAGTTGAACCGCCCCTGCGAGATCGCCGGGCGCGCGCACGACGCGCATGCCCTTTCCCCCGCCGCCCGCGACGGCTTTCACCAGGAGCGGATATCCGATCGCGTCGGGATCGCCGCCGCCGGGAACCACCGGCACGCCGGCCGCCACCGCAATCTCGCGCGCCGCGGTCTTGCTGCCCATCGCGCGCATCGCCGCGGGGTCGGGCCCGACGAATGTCAGCCCCGCCTGTGCGCAGGCTTCGGCGAACTCCGCATTCTCGGCCAGAAACCCGTACCCCGGATGCACGGCGTCGACTCCGGCCCGGCGCGCCACATCGATCACGCGATCGATCCGCAGGTAGCTCTCCGAAGCCTGAGCGGGCCCGATGGCGTAGGCCTCGTCGGCAAGCCGTACGTGCAGCGCATTCCGATCGCATTCGGAGTAGACGGCAACCGTGCCGAGGCCCATGTCGCGGCACGTCCGAATCACTCGTACGGCGATCTCGCCGCGGTTGGCGATCAGCAGCTTGTTCAAGTGGTCAAAACGTGTGGCAGCGCGTCTGTAATTCTATCATCTGCTGCAACTTACGCAGCTCTAGCTAGTAGCTAGTAGCCGGTAGCTGGTCGTCGGCAGCTGGTCGCGGCGCGGTCCCAAGGGTACCAGCCCTACCAGCTACAAGCTACCGGCTACAAGCTACAAGCTACCGGCTGTCTAAAGCGGGATGTTCCCGTGTTTCTTGGGAGGGTTCTTCTCTCGCTTGGTGGTGAGTGTCGCCAGGGCCATGATGAGCTTGCGGCGCGTCGTCCGGGGCTGAATCACCTCGTCCACGAAGCCATTGGCCGCCGCGATGAACGGGTTGGCGAACTTCTCCCGGAACTCGGCGACCCGCTTCGCCCGTTCCGCCGCCGGATCCTTGGCGCTTTCGAGCTCCTTCCGGTAGAGCACGTTGACCGCACCCTCCGGGCCCATCACCGCGACCTCGGCCGTCGGCCACGCGTAGTTGAAGTCGGTGCGCAGGTGCTTGCTCGACATCACGCAGTAGGCGCCGCCGTAGGCTTTGCGCGTAATGACGGTGACCTTTGGCACGGTCGCCTCGGCAAAGGCGTACAGCAGCTTGGCGCCGTGCTTGATGATGCCGCCGAACTCCTGCGCCGTACCGGGGAGAAATCCGGGCACGTCCTCGAAGGTGATGAGCGGAATATTGAACGCATCGCAGAAGCGCACGAACCGCGCCCCCTTTACCGAGCCGTCGATGTCGAGCACGCCGGCCAGATACGCGGGCTGGTTTGCGACGATGCCCACCGTCTTTCCGCCAAGCCGCGCGAACCCGACGATGAGATTGCGCGCGAAGTGCTGATGGACCTCGAGGAACTCGCCGCCATCGGCGATCGCATGAATCAGGTCGAGCATGTCGTACGGCTGATTCGGCGAGGCCGGCACCAGATGATCGAGCGCCTCGTCTTCGCGATCGGCGGGGTCCGACGGTTCGATCGCTGGAGCGGGATCGAGGTTGTTGCTCGGGAGAAATCCCAGCGAGGTCGCGAATCAGCCGCACGCACGCACGGTCGTCGTCGACCGCAAAATGCGCGACGCCGCTCTTCTCGTTGTGGGTCATCGCGCCGCCGAGGTCTTCTTTGGAGACCTCCTCGTGCGTCACGGTCTTGATGACGTCGGGACCGGTCACGAACATGTAGCTCGTGCTGCGCACCATGATCGTGAAGTCGGTAATCGCGGGCGAATACACCGCGCCGCCGGCGCACGGGCCCATGATCGCCGAGATTTGCGGCACCACTCCCGAGGCCAGCGTATTGCGGAGGAAGATGTCCGCGTACCCGCCGAGCGACAGCACCCCCTCCTGGATGCGCGCGCCGCCCGAGTCGTTGAGCCCGACGATGGGCGCGCCCATCTTCATCGCGAGATCCATGATCTTCACGATCTTGGCGGCGTTGGTTTCGGAAAGGGATCCGCCGAACACGGTGAAGTCCTGCGCGAACGCATAGACCACGCGGCCGTGGACGCGGCCGTGTCCGGCGATGACGCCGTCGCCCGGGATGACCTGTTCGGCCATCCCGAAATCGAGGCAGCGGTGCGTGACGAGCTTGTCGATCTCCTCGAAGGTGCCGGAGTCGAACAACAGCTCGACGCGCTCGCGCGCGGTCAGCTTGCCGGCCGCGCGCTGGCGCTTGAGGCGCTCGTCGCCGCCTCCAAGCTCGGCCCGGCGCTCGAGCTCATCGAGCCTGGTCATCACACGCGGGCCGCTTGCGACTTCTCCCAGTCCTTCAGGAAGTTCGCGAGCCCGATGTCGGTCAGCGGGTGCTTGAAGAGCTGATCGATCACCTTCGCGGGACACGTGCAGATGTCGGCTCCCATCTTCGCGGCCTCGACGATGTGAAGCGGGTGCCGCGTGCTGGCCACCAGCACTTCGGTCTGGAACGGGTAGTTCCGGTAGATCTCGACGATCTCCTGGATGAGATTCATGCCGGTCGTGCCCACATCGTCCAGCCGTCCGACGAACGGGCTCACCATGGTCGCGCCGGCCTTCGCCGCCAGCAGCGCCTGCGCCGCCGAGAAGACGAGCGTGACGTTCACCTTGAGGCCCTCTTTCGTGAGCGTCTTGCACGCGCGGACGCCATCGCGCGTGAACGGCACCTTCACGACGATGTGCTCGTCGATCGTGGCCAGGTCGCGCCCTTCGCGCAGCATGCCTTCCCACTCGGTCGACAGCACTTCGGCGCTGACGGGGCCCTGCACGATCCGGCAGATCTCCTTCATCGTCTTGCGGTAGTCGCCGGTTTCCTTGGCCATCAGCGACGGATTGGTGGTGACGCCGTCGATGATGCCGATGGCCGCCAGTGTCTCGATTTCCTTGATGTTGCCCGTATCCAGGAAGAGCTTCATAGGATTCCTCTCAGTCGTTCACTTGCCGTTCACGCCTCACCGCTACACCGTCGACCGGATTGGTCAGCTCACCGATACCTTCAATTTTCACCGAGAACGTATCGCCGCCTTTCAGCGGTCCCACGCCCGACGGCGTGCCGGTCGCAATCACGTCGCCCGCGAGGAGCGTCATCACGTTCGACACAAACGCGACGATCTGCGCCACGCTGAAGATCAGCTGCCGGGTATTCGATGCCTGTTTCCGCTGCCCGTTCAGCCAACCCTCGACGTCGAGGGCCGACGGATCGAGCCCCATCGCGATGCACGGCCCGATGGGGGCGAAGGTGTCGAACCCCTTCGCGCGCGTGTACTGAACGTCCTTCCGCTGAAGCTCGCGCGCCGTGACGTCGATGAGGCACGTCAGCCCGAGCACGTGCTCCATTGCCTTATCGGCAGGTACTCGCGACGCCTGTTTCCCGATGACGACCCCGAGCTCGGCCTCGTAATGCACTTCGCCAACACCCGCCGGAATCCGTATCGGATCGCCGGGGCCAATCACGGCCGTCGACGGCTTCAGAAACATCAGCGGCTCGGCTGGCAGCGGCTTGTTCATCTCGGCCGCGTGATCCTTGTAGTTCAGCCCGATGGCCACGATCTTCGACGGCGCCACCGGCGCCAGAATCCTCGCGGGCTTCACCGCCGCGCCCGCGGCGGCCGCGCGTTCCTTCAGGTCCGACAGGCCGTCGCCGCCGTCAACGAGCCGATATCCGCCTCCCGACTCCAACGCGTACCGTGGCCGGCCCTCGTGCTCGATTCGAAACAGTTTCGCCCCGCTCACCTGATGGTTTCCTCAACCCGGTTCGAAGGCGCGCTTCGGTTCGCGCGGGGTCTGTTTGTCGACGGCGACCACCTCGTACACGTAGGTACGCCCGCGCCGGACGGTCGTGTCGTTGAACGAGGTGTCGGTAATCGGCGACGGGGTCAGAGGGGAAAGTTTGTCACCAGGCGCTTCGCCGCGCAAGACCAGGTATCCCCCGAAATCGGCCTCGGTATTGGCGTCCCACAACAGGCTCAGGCCGGCGCCACCGGAAATCGCCTGGACGTTCTTCGGGGCGGCGGGTGCAAACGTATCGCGGGGTGTCACACAAACAGGCGCCGACGCCACACCTTCGATCGCGACGCCGCCCGACAACTCGACACGCCTGATGACATAGCATCGCTCGACGTCGAACTCGATTCGCGGATCGGCGAAGGTCGTGGCCGTGAGGAGCGTCTTGTTCAAGGGCAACACCGGAGACCGCGGTGCGTTAGGTGCGATGGCGCTGCGGAGCGGTGCGGACGGATGCGTTTGGTGCGTCTGGGTGCGCTGAGGTGCGTTGGGCTTGTCCGCCGTAGCGATCGGCGAAGCAGGCGCAGAGGCGGACGCGTCGTAGACGTTGTATCCGTAACGAGGCGCGGGACCGGCGGCAGCGGCTTTGGTCGCGGCGGCAATGGCAGCGGCGGCAGGCGATGGCTTCGCACCCGCCGTCGCCGGCGGAGCAGGCGGCGCGACATCTCGCGTATCCTCGGTTTCGAGATCGGCGTACACCTCGTACGTCCCGGCGGTCTCCTGCAGGGCGACAGGCGGCACGACTGGCGCCGGCGCCCGAGGCGCTGGAACCGGCGGCGGGACTGCAACCGGTGGCGGGACCGCAACAGGTGGCGCTATCCGCGGCAGGTGCCGGCACTGGTGCGACTACTCGACGCAGGACTCGAAGGAGCCGGTGAGACGGACGCAGGCAGCGCGCCGCCCGGCGTCGCTGCGGTCGGCGTCGCAGCAGCCGGCGCCGCTGCGGCGGGTGGCAGCGCCACGTCTTCGGGTTGTCTCGGCCACGTCAGCGAAATCGTCGTTTCGGTGTACCCCACAGCAATCTCGCTGGGCGGCATCAGCGGCTCGACGAGCGGAACGCGCAAGGGGCCCGCGTAGGGGCCGCGCCGTCCGCGGCTTCGGCTGACACCAACGGCCGTATAAAAACGGGTCGGCGCCAGCTCGAAATTCTCCGTGCCCGGCGTCTCGAGCTTCTCCACCACCGGCGCGTTGGGAGCGGCGGGGGGCGCTGCCCGCACAGGCGGCATCGGACCGGTTTCCCTTTCCTTGTCGGTCAACGGTTCGCGCACGCTGATGAGCCAGCCCTGCTCGGTCATCTTCAGTCCGACCTGGCTGGCCTGGTCGCTCGATCCGGCCTCCGCGCCCGCATTCGCCGGTTGCGCGGCGTCTGCCGCATCGGGTGCGTCGGCTTTCGCCTCGTCGGTGGCTGGCTGCGTGTTCTCTTCTTTGAGTTTTTCGGGATCGGCAATCTCGACCGAGGCGACGAGCGTGCCGTACTTCAGAAAATCGGTGGGGGCCGGCAGCGGACCGGTGTGCGCGTACACCTCGACCCGGCGCAGATCGGCAGGACCCGACCCGTCGGTGTTCAGCGTCGGGACCGTGAACTGGACGACAACCTCGTTCTCCACGCGCTTGGCGGCAAATTCGGTGACCGCCCTCGGCAGATACACGATCGGCGCGAGCGGCGGCCCCTTGCGGCCGCATGCGACGGAACAGGCACCACAGAGAACGCAGAGGAGGAGAAAGAACGTCCGTAGCAGCGGAAACGACAATCCGATTCGGCGAATCACAGGATATAGCGTGAGAGATCCTCGTTCTTGACGATCGCGGCCAGCATGCGGTCGACGTACGCCGCGTCGATCGTGATGATCTTATCGCGCAGATCGGGACCTTCGAAGGAAATTTCGTCGACGAGACGCTCCATCACGGTGTGCAGGCGCCGCGCACCGATGTTTTCCGTACGCTCGTTCACACGCGTGGCGAAGTCGGCGATGCGATCGATCGCGTCGTCGAGAAAACGCAGCGTGATCCCCTCGGTTTCCATCAGCGCGATGTACTGCTTGACGAGCGCGTTCTTCGGCTCGGTGAGAATGCGCACGAAATCGTCCTTGCCGAGCGGCTCGAGCTCGACGCGGATGGGAAAGCGTCCCTGCAGCTCGGGAATCAGATCGGATGGCTTCGACACGTGGAACGCGCCGGCCGCAATAAAGAGGATGTGATCGGTGCGCACCATCCCGTACTTCGAATTCACCGTGGTGCCTTCGATAATCGGCAGGATGTCGCGCTGCACGCCCTCGCGGCTCACGTCGGGTCCGCTCTGCCCGCCGCCTTCGCGGCCCGCGATTTTGTCGATCTCGTCCACGAAGATGATGCCGCTCTGTTCGACGCGCTCGACCGCCACGCGCGCCACGCTGTCCATGTCGACCAGCTTGCCTTCTTCTTCCTGCACCAGGTAGTCGAACGCCTCCGGCACCTTCAGGCGCCGCTTGCGCGTCCGGCCCTGGATGAGGCCCGGGAGCATGTCCTTGATGTTGATGTCGATCTCTTCAATCGGACGAGCCGGTGATGACCTCGAACGACGGAAACGCCCGCTCGCGGACTTCGATCTCCACCGATCGCTGATCCAGGCGCCCGTCGTGCAGCTGCTCGCGGAATCGCTCGCGCGTCTGGCTCCACGAATCCTGCGCCGGCGCGCCGGGCATGTAGTCGATGCTCCGGCCCGCGGACGTCTCTTCGGGCTCCAGTGTGGCGCGCGGCGGCGGCAGCAGCAGATCGAGCAGGCGCTCTTCGGCGTTCTGCTCGGCCTTGCCGTGGATTTCCTCGAGCCGTTCCTCGCGCACCATGTCGACGGCCAGCTCGACGAGATCGCGCACCATCGACTCCACATCGCGTCCGACGTAGCCGACCTCGGTGAACTTCGACGCCTCGACCTTGATGAACGGCGACTGGGCGAGCCGGGCCAGGCGGCGTGCGATCTCGGTCTTGCCCACGCCGGTCGGCCCGATCATCAGGATGTTCTTCGGCACGACGTCCTCGGCGAGCTCGGGCGCGAGCTTCTGCCGGCGCATGCGGTTGCGCAGCGCGATGGCCACCGCGCGCTTGGCGTCTTTCTGCCCGATGACGTACTTGTCGAGCTCGGCGACGATCTGGCGCGGCGTCAGCGAGTCGAGGAGGGGCGCGAGCGTCTCAGGAAGCGAGATGACCATCAGAGTTCTTCAATCGCGAGCGTGCTGTTGGTGTATACGCAGATGGAGGCCGCCACGTTCATCGCGTGCTCGGCGATGGCGCGCGCGTCGAGATCGGTGTGGCGCACCAGCGCCTTGGCCGCGGCGAGCGCGTAGGCGCCGCCCGAGCCGATGCCGATGACCCCTTCGTCCGGCTCGATCAAGTCGCCCGTCCCCGAGAGCAGGAACATCGACGATCGGTCGAGCACGACGAGCATCGCCTCGAGCCGGCGCAGCGCGCGATCGGTGCGCCAGTCTTTCGCCAGCTCCACCGACGAGCGCTCGAGGTTGCCACGGTACTGCTCGAGCTTCGCCTCGAAGCGCGAGAACAAGGCGAACGAGTCGGCGGCCGACCCCGCGAACCCCGCGAGGATCTTGTCGTTGTACAAGCGCCGGACTTTCCTGGCGCGCTGTTTGACGATCGTATCGCCGAGCGTCACCTGACCGTCGCCGGCGAGCACGGCACGATCCTTGTGACGCACGGCGAGAATGGTCGTGGCGTGGATCACTCAACCGCAGTCTACATCACTAGGTGGTAGCTAGTAGGTAGTGGTGGTGGTGGTAGTTGGTGTTCATGGCTGGCAGCTACTCGCTACCAGCTACGGCTACCAGCTACCACTAGCTAGCCCGTCGTGTCAGCCAGAGATACAGCGGAATGCCGGACGCGATGACGAGAAGGCCGAGCGCTCGACGGTCCGGGGTTGCGATAGAACGCATTCACGACGATCGCCAGGCTCGCAGCGACGAAGATCGCGGGCGCGATGGGATAGCCAAGCGTCTTGATACGGTCGTGGCGCGTGCGGCTCGCGCGCGCGCAAGCACGAACACCGCCGCGACGGCGATGCCCGCAAAGAGCGTGATCGCGAACCCGATGTAGTTCGAGAGCGTGTCGAGGCTGCCCGTCAGGATGAGCAGGCTCGTCCAGAACGCCTGCGCCACAATCGACACGTGAGGTGTCTTGAACCGCGGATGCACCTGCGCCGCAGCCGGGAAAGAACACGCCGTCGCGCGCCATCGCGTAGTAGATGCGCGGCCCCGCGAAGGTCCACGCATTGATGCCCGCCGCGAGGCTGATCAACGCCAGAATCGCCAGCACCTCGCCGGCGCGCGCCCCGAGGATGCGCTCGCCGATGACATCGAACACGCTGCCCTTCACGCCGGCGAGCTCGGCCACCGGCATCGCGTAGAGATACAGCGCGTTCAGCAGCGCGTAGATGACGATGACGCCGATGGTGCCCAGCGCAGCGAGAGCGGCACATTGCGACCGGGATCGCGAATCTCTTCGGCCATGTACGACGCCGCGTTCCATCCCGAATAGGTGAACATCACCGGCACGAGCGCGAGCAACCAGTTCGTCGCCGACACCGAGCCTGCTGCCGCCTGCTGAAAATTGGCGCCGAACCGGACCCGATCGAAAAGCCCATCGCGATGAAGATCAGCAACGTCGTCACTTTGAGCGTGGCGAGCACGTTCATCACCACGCGGCCGGGCCCGACGCCGCGAACGTGCACGAACGCAAACAACCAGACCAGCAGGATGGCCATCAGCGTGTGACGCGAAAACGTCAGCGGCAGGAACGGGAGCGGAATCACGAGGAACGGGTCGCCATTGGCGACGCCGGGAATGAATCGATTCGAGCACAACCATGAAAAAGATCGCGCTGGCGGCCATCGCACCGGAAAACCCCGTGACAAAAGACGTCCAGCCGGTCATGAAGCCGGCCAGTGGACCGTATGCCTCGCGGAGGTAGACGTATTCGCCGCCCGCACGCGGCCGCAGCGCCGCCAGCTCGGCGTACGCGATCGCGCCGAAAAATGCGAGTACGCCGCCAGCGAGCCAGGTCGAGAGGAACCAGATCGGATGCGGCGTCAGCGACGCGACAAACGGGCGGCGTAAACAGAATGCCGCCGCCGATGACGTTGGCAATGATGATGGCGGCGCCGTCGAGCGGACCCAGCCGGCGTTCGAGAGATGTTTGTGTCGAAGGAGGCACGCAGCGCTACTGAGTGAGCAACTCTCGCGCGATTTGCCACTCACCCAGCTTGGTCCACTGGGCGCCCCCGTGCTTGGCGAACACCTGGACCTGAGCATCGACGAACTGGCTGTTCTTCAGCATCTGCACGCGCGGTTCGATGCCAGTGTATCCGAGGTTCGACCGGAGCACGATAGGTTTGGTGCTGGTGCCCGGCGCGATGCCGTCGTTGCCGATCACCTTCTGGTAGGCACCGCCCCACTCATCGGTCTCGCCCACACGGCGGATGACGGCGTTCAGCTGCACGTTGGCCACCTGTTCGCCGCTGACGTTCTTGAGCGTGAGCATGACGGTGGGGACCAGCTTGTTCTTCCCGTCCTCGATCCCCGCGTCAAACCAGCCCGTTTTCACCTCGACGGGCTGGACGAGCTTGCTGATCGGCAGCCCCGATCCTCCCCCGCAGGCAGCCAGGGACAACGCGAACACGGCGACAAACAGGACCTTCGATATCCGGCGCATCTGCATATCTTAATTCGACACCGACTTCCGACTTCCGGCTTCAGACTTCGGGCTTCCGGAAGTCTGAAGTTCGAGGCCAGAAGCCCGAAGCCCGGAGCCGGCTCAGTAGTGCCGAACGTCCACCTTCGTGCGCACCTCGTCGCGCGACATCTTGTGCTCGCGCAACGCCTGCAGATCGCTGCCCTTCATGCGCAGAATCACCGTCATCGGCGCCTCGATCACGCCGCCGTTGACGAACCGCCGATCGACGACGGTCTCGCGCGCCGCGACCGTGAGCCACTCGCCGGGCCCGATCCCGAGCGCGCCCGGGTAGTCGAGAACGACGTTGAGCAACGCGTCCGTAATCTCGCTCTGGTAGATCTCGCGCGGCTGAACGCCGCTTCCCGGCTGCGCGGTGCGCAGCGCGGCGTTGGCGTTGGCGGTGTTCGTCCGCTCGAGCTCCTGCAGGCTCCACACCATGCTGCGGCGCATCGACGGAAATTCCACGTCGAACATCACGCCGTAGTCGTCGAGCCGGAATCCGCGCGCCCTCGGCATCCCCGCCAGCATCACCATATTGGCCGCGCTCGACTGCTGCAGCCGTTGATCGAGCATCTGCGTCCCGTATCGAACCGCGTTCTCGAGCGCCGCTTCGAACGCCGCGATCTGCTGACGCGCCTGCATCTGCGCCGCGGTCGGTGGTGTCGGCCTGTCGATATTCTGCGCGGCCGCAGAGGCCGCAACCGTCCACATGGCGCTCGTCACGAGCGCCCTGGTCATCACGTTCACTTCACGCCCCCTGACGTTCTCACGAGGTAATTCATCACGTCTTCCTGCTGCTGACCGAAGTTCTGCTGGATGCGGAGCAGGTCGGCCTGGTGCTGCGCATCGACTTCGCTGTTCAGCTGGGACAGCCGCAGCGCCAGCTCGCGCTGCTGACGCTGCTCGCTCTGATCGATCATCGAGCGCACGCGCTGCAGCAACTGCTCGGTCGAGGTATCCGTCGCCACTGGCGTCAGCCGGTTGTCGAGCGGTCGCTCCGGAGCTGTCGTGACACCTGGGCCGTTTTCTGCCGCAAGCTCAATCATTATCGCGCGGATTCGGACTCTGCGCGGGCCCGGTGTCGGGCTGGCGCAGCCGCACGATGAGCACGCCAGCGTCGTAGCTCATGGTGAACTGCGACACCGCCATGCCGGCGGCAAACACGAGCACCGCCGCCGCCGCGCGGGCCCAGCCGCCATACGCCGGCGGCCAGAACGAGAACGCGCGCGGCGGTACCGGGACGGCCGGCTTTTCCTGAACTATCCGAAACCCCAGCTCGGTGGCCGGCGGCGTCCAGTCGTGCAGCATGCCGCGCACGTTCTGGAACTCGAGGACGGCAACCGAGCAAGACGCGCATTCCTGCAGGTGCCGCGCGACGACCAGTCGTTCGGCGGGATCGCCTTCCTCGTAGAGGTAAGCGAGAAGGGCTTCGTGATTGTCGGCAATGTGCTGTGTCATGGCGATCACTTCAACTTTCACGCCGGGGAGCCATTTGCTGCCCGAGCTGTTTTCTCAACGTGGACAGGCCTTGATACACGCGCGTCTTCACGGTGCTCAAGGGGCACTTCATGAGGTCGGCAATTTCCTGGAAGGTCAGGCCGTGATATTCCTTCAGGATGATGGCTTGACGCTGCTCCGCCGGAAGGGACTCCATCGCCCTGGCCACCTCGCGGCTCAGCTCGCTTCGCGCCGCCAGATCTTCAACCGTTTCGACGGGACCACGGTCGGCGGCCAGCTGCTCGACATCGACGCCCTCGGGCACCGCGACGACCGGCGTGCGCCGTTCTTTCCGCATCCAGTCGCGGCACAGATTGAGCGCGATCCGGTAGAGCCAGGACGAAAACTTGGCGTCGCCTTTGAAGCCGGACAACGCGCGGAATGCGCGGAGAAAGGTTTCCTGCGTGACATCGCGTGCGTCTTCCTCGCGACCGAGCGTCCGGTACGCCAGGGCGAAGATAGGCCGCTCCCATCGCTTCACCAGCTGATTGAAGCTGTCCATATCGCCGGTCTTGGATCGCGCGACCAGCTCCTCGTCGGTCCACGGCCTCATAGGAACTGTAGCTGTAAGCGCTGTCATGCTTTAGAGCCGACTTTGGTGTTCACTTCGGATTAGACGACACACCCCCCGATTCGGCCTGTAAATCCTTTGGAGACGCACCTTGGTTTGGGAGTGTGTCCCCATGATACCGCCAAGCCATTACACTATCTGCCGTGTCACGCGAGGCCGGCCTGTTCCAGTCGCTGACGGCCACCGACCGGCTGGGCGACCTGCTTCCGGTGCTCCATCATCACGCTGTTTCGGCCGTCGACGGCCGAAACTCGATTCTGTTTCACTTCAACCGCGCCGGCGACGCCCTGCACGCCATGTCTGCGTCCGGGGTGGACCAGCTGCCGCCAGACCCCTGGCCCGTCCGGCACGTCCCCCAGGCACTGTTCCAGGACGGAACACCGCATCTGGTCCCCGACATCTCAAAGGTCATCTCCTGCGCTTCCGAACTCGGCACCGGGCCTGCCGTCCTGGTGCCCCTGACACACGTGCAGAAACGGATCGGCGTACTGGTCGTCGGGTGCCAGGCGCCGCTGTCGGCGGACCAGCTCGATCAGGCCGCGTCCGTCGGCCATGCCTTCGCGGTCGCGCTCGAGCGGGCGAGGACGGCTGGCGAGTTCCATCTGCATCATCAATTGAGGGAACTGTTGCAGGTGTTTGTCCGCGATGTCTCGAGCACGACGCTGTCGGCGGGCCTCGAGGCGCTGTGCACGGGTGCCAACCGCGTGTTCGGTGCCGACCGCACGTCGGTGTGGCTGCACGACAGGCGCGCGCGCATGGTCGTGCTGTCGGCCTCGTCCGACGTCGTGTACATGGCGCAGGAACGGCGAATCCCGACCTCAGATCCGCTCTCGCCCGCGGCGCGAGCCCTGCGCGGGGAGCGGGCCGAACTGTTTCCGGGGGGCGGCGATGGCGCGGGCAGTTACACAGCGCTGGTGACGATTCCGTTGAAAGGCAAACGGCGCGCGCTCGGCACGCTGGTGCTCGAAGAGGTGCGCATCGAGCCCGGCGAGCAGATGGAGGTGGTCGAACGCGCCGACGAGCTGGGCCGCCGGCTGTCGAGCGCGATCGAAAACGTCCTGCTGCTCGATGCCGTGCTGCGCTCGCGGCGCGAGCTCGAGAACACCTTCAACTCGCTGACCGATTTCGTCGTGGTGGCCGACGAAGAAGGCCGGCTCGTTCACGTGAACCGGGCGTTTCTCGATCGCATCGGACGCCCGAAGCAGGAATTGATCGATCACCGGCTTGCGGACATCGTCGGCGCGAAAATCAACGAGCAGATCGCGCGCGCGAAGGATTCGGAGGGCCTGGTCGACGGCGAAGTCGATGACAGCGAGCTCCGGGGCATCTTCCATGTCACCGTGACGCCGCTCGTCGGGGAAGAACGAGAGCCGATGGGAATCGTCCTGGTGGCGCGCGATGTCACGCCGCAAGCGCAGCTCGAAGCCGAGCGCGCCGAATTGCGCAACCGCCTCGTGCAGTCGGAGAAGCTCGCCGCGCTCGGCCAGTTCGTGGCCGGCATCGCGCACGAGCTGAACAACCCGCTGCAAGGCGTGCTCGGCCACCTGGAGCTGCTGCGCACGACCGGTGCGTTTCCGAAAGCGCTTCGCCGCGACATGCAGTTGATTTATCGCGAAGCCGACCGCGCGGCGAAGATCGTGCGCAATCTGCTGGTGTTTGCGGGCTCGGGACGGCTGGTGCGGCGACGAACCAGCGTCAACGCGGCGCTCTCGCGGGTGCTCGCGCTGCGCGCGCCGGCATTCCGCGCGGCGGGCATCGAGGTCGTGCGGCGCCACGAGGAGGGGTTGCCGCGGGTCAAAGCCGACCCGCTTCTGATTCAGCAGGCGCTGCTGAACATCGTGCTCAACGCCGAGCAGGCCGTCGGTGGCGGCGGCCGCATCGAGTCGCACACGGCGCTTGTCGAGGAGGACGGCCAGCGGCAGGTCGTGGTGCGCATCCGGGATACCGGTCCGGGAATTCCGCCCGAGGCCATGCCGCGGCTGTTCGAGCCGTTTTACACGACAAAAGAAGTGGGACAAGGCACCGGCCTCGGACTCGCGATAACCTATGGCATCATTCAAGAGCACGGTGGACAGATCACGGCATCGAATCATCCCGACGGCGGCGCCGTGTTCACGGTGCGCCTCCCCGTTGAACGCGACTAGCATGTTGGCCACGCGCGAAGCGGTGAGATGGGGCACCGATGAACGATCGCTGCGAGCGGCGCAGGGCGTGGGGCCCCGCAAGCGAAGCGGCGAGGAGCGGGGCGAGGGGCCCCCGCGACCAACTAATGGACGAGACGTTTTTGACGACCGAAGAGGTGCTCGAGTACCTCCAGGTCAATTTGCGGACGGTGTACCGGCTGATCAAGGCCGGCAAGATTCCGGCTGTGCGGGTCGGGCGCCAATGGCGCTTCCGCAAGCGCGACATCGACGCATGGCTCGACAGCCAGCGGCCCCGTGGCGGGTCGCGCGCGGCGGCGGCTGCTGCCGAGACGCCCGCACCGGCCCCGCGCCAGGGCGCCGACCGCCCGCGCATTCTCGTCGTGGACGACGAGTCCAGCATCCGCGACCTGCTGTCGAAAACGCTGGCGCTCGCGGAGTACGACGTCGATACCGCCTCTGATGGGCGATCGGCGCTCGAGCGGCTGCGGCTGTATCCCTACGACCTGTTGATTGCCGACCTGAAGATGCCGGGCATCGACGGGCTGAGCGTCATTCGCGAAGCGAAACGTCTCAAGACCAGTCTCCCGGTGATTATCATCACTGGCTATTCCACCGAGACCGCCGCCATCGAAGCGGTGAATCTCGGCGTGTCTGGCTACCTGACGAAACCGTTTCGCGTTCCGCAGGTGCTGGCTGCGGCTGCGAAAGCCATTGGGGAACCCGGCTAATCCCAAGCCCTAATCCCCAATCCCTAATCCCTAATCCCTAGTTAAGTAGTGTTACAGCTTTCCAACATCAGCAAATCATTCGGCGAGCGCGTGCTGTTCGAGGACATCACCTGGCAGATCGACGACGGTGAGCGGGTCGGGCTGTGCGGTCCGAACGGCGCGGGCAAAACCACGTTGTTGAAGATGATGGCGGGTCTCGACGAGCCCGACACGGGCGGCATCGTCAAGCCATCGGCGTTGACGGTGGGCTACCTGCCGCAGGACGGCTTGTCGCACACGGGCCGTACGATTCTCGACGAAGCGAGCTCGGCATTCGCGGGACTGCTCGAGGTGAAGCGCGAGATGCACGCCATCGAGGAGCGTCTCGGCGACGCGACGGTCGCCGCGGACGAGCACGACGCGATGCTCGAGCGCTACAGCGCGCTCCAGGATCGATTTCGCATCGGCGAGGGCTACAGCATCGACCTGAAGGTCGCCACGGTTCTGCGCGGTCTCGGCTTCACCGACGACACGTTCGAGCAACCGACCGATTCGCTGTCGGGCGGGTGGCAGATGCGGCTCGCGCTCGCCAAGCTGCTTCTGGGCCGGCCGACGCTGCTCCTGCTCGACGAGCCGACCAACCATCTCGATCTCGAAGCGCGAAACTGGCTCGAGGAGTACCTCTCGGCGTACCCCCACGCAGTGATTCTCGTCTCGCACGATCGGTTCTTCCTCGACGCCGTCGTCACCCGCATCACCGACTTGAACCTTCGCAAGCTGACCGACTACCCCGGCACCTACACGCATTACATCGCCGAACGCGACGCGCGCATGGACGCGCTTCGCAAGGCCAAGCACGAGCAGGACGAAGAGATCGCGCGCGTGAAGATGTTCATCGATCGCTTCCGCTACCAGGCGACCAAGGCCGCGCAGGTGCAGAGCCGCATCAAGATGCTCGAGAAAGTGGTGCCCATCGAGGCGCCGCCCGAGCGCAAGCGCATTCATTTCACCTTCCCGGTCTGCGCGAAGAGCGGGCGCTCGGTCGTCGAGCTGCACGACGTGCGCAAGGCGTACGGCGAGAAGGTGATTTTTTCGAAGCTCAACCTGCTCATCGAGCGCGGCGACCGCATCGCGCTCGTCGGACCGAACGGCGCCGGCAAGAGCACGATGATGCGGATGCTCTCGGGCGTCGAGGCGCCCGACCAGGGCACGCGCCGCGACGGTCACCAGGTCGTCATGCAGTATTTCGCGCAGGACGAAGCGGTCAGGCTGGAGCCGAAGTTGACCGTGTACGAAACCCTCGTGTCGGGTTCGCCGATGAACATGGTGCCGGCCATCCGCAACATTCTCGGGGGCTTCCTGTTCTCCGGCGACGACATCTACAAGAAGGCCGGCGTGCTGTCGGGCGGCGAGCGCACGCGGCTGGCCGTCGCACGCATGCTGCTGCGGCCGTCGAACACGCTGCTCCTGGACGAGCCGACCAACCATCTCGATCTCGACTCGAAGGATATCCTTCTCGAAGCGCTGAACGACTACGGCGGCACGCTCGTGTTCGTCTCGCACGATCGCTACTTCGTCGAGAAGCTGGCGACCAAGATCATCGAGATTGGACACGGAGAGGCGATCGTGTTCCCTGGCACCTACACGGAGTTCTTGTGGAGTAACGAGCACAGGGAGGGTTCGTCGAGGTTCGTCGAGGTTCGTCGGGTTCGACAGGTTCGCCGGGCTCGTCAAGGGCCCGGCGCGCCGAAGCGACGGCGGGAAAGCGGTCGCCGAAGCGCGAAGCGTCGAAGCGTTCGACGACCGGAGCGACGGTAGGCGCAGCGGCTTCAGCCGTCCTGGAACTGCGCAAAAGCAGACACCCGGCCGCAAGGCCGCCGATCACGAAGCGCGCAAACGCGCCGCGGTCGGAGCAGAAGAAGCGCGATCAGGCGGCGAAGACGGCGGCAGGGCGCGATTTCCGATCTCGAGACGCGCATCGCCGAGCGCGAGCAGGCCATGAGAGACATCGAGGCCGCCATGTCGGCTCCCGGGTTCTACGACAACCGCGACCAGGCCCAGCCGGTCATCGATCGCCACCAGGCGCTCATGTGGGAGCTCGGCGACCTGATGCATCAGTGGGAAGAGCTGCAGAAATCTGAGATCTAGAATCTAAAATCTGAAATCTAGAATCTGGGCTGTGCAGATTTCGGATTCCACTCCAGATTCTAGTTTTTAGTTTCTGGATTCCAGTTTCCAGTTACAGTACCGCCCCCCAGATGACGATAATGTAATTGACGGGTCGCAAAGTTGCACGCGAAGCCTTACATTTCAAGGGTTTAGACGCATTTTTGGCGATGCGCGCCGGGCACGGCGTTTGCCCCTCACGTGCCTTGATCAACCCATGGAGAACCCGCAGTTCGCCAAACTGCCGTTCGCGATTGAGCCCCTGATGCCACCAACGAGCCGCCGGCGGCCTCGCCAGCGGACCGCCTCAACCGGGCAAGGGCGCCAGCGCCGCGAGTCCGACCGGTTTTTCCGTCGGCTCGTCGCCGGCATGC
Source organism: Vicinamibacterales bacterium (assembly GCA_963821395.1). Classification (GTDB taxonomy): domain Bacteria; phylum Acidobacteriota; class Vicinamibacteria; order Vicinamibacterales; family JAMQPK01; genus JAMQPK01. The sequence goes on from CAWGDY010000014.1 coordinate 54,247, forward strand.
GCAACGGCGTGCTGGCCATCACGCGCGATGGGAAGGTCGCGGAGATCAACGCCGAAGCCCTGCGGATCTTCCAGCTCAAGCGGTCGCAGAGCGCGGTCGGGCGCCACTTCTCGGTCGTGCTGGCCAAACATCCCGACATCGTGCGGGTGCTGCACAGCGCGTTCGAGCTGAGCCACCTGCCCAATCGCGCCGAACTGCGCCTGAAGACGACGGGCAAGGTGATCGGGTACACGCTCTCGCACGTGCGCGACGAGCGCGGACGCTCGACCGGCGTCGCGCTGTTTTTCAAGGACCTGACCAAGGTCGAGCAGCTCGAGGAACGCGAACGGCTGCGCGACCGCCTCGTGGCACTCGGCGAAATGGCGGCCGCCATCGCGCACGAAGTGAAGAACCCGTTGGCGGGCATCGAGGTCATGGCCGGTCTCCTCAAGCGCCAGGCGGCGGTGGCCGAGTCGCCCGACGCGCAGTCGCTGTTGAACGACATCATCAGCGAAGCGAAGATGGCCAACCAGATCGTGCACGAGGCGCTCGAGTTCGTCCGGCCCATCCGGCTGCAGGTCGAACACACGGCGCTCGCCGACGTGATCCAGGCCTCGATCACGCTGGCCGAAACCAAGATTCCGCGCCGCCACATCAGGCTCGTGATCAACATCGACAGCGGGCTGCCGCCCATCCAGGGCGACCATCATCAGCTCTGCCAGTTGTTCACCAACCTGCTGATCAACGCGTTCGAGGCGCTCGAAGGCCGGGGCACCGTGGAAATCACCGCGCACGAAGGCGTGCTCGAGGAGGACGGACACATGCCGATCGGCGACGCGCTCGCCACACGGTCGGTCATCGTCGAAGTCACCGACGACGGTCCCGGCGTGCCGCGCGAGCTGCGCGACCGGATTTTCAACGCGTTTTTCACGACGAAGCCCCAGGGATCGGGGCTCGGGCTGGCGATCGTCCGCAAGGTCGTCGACGCGCACGACGGGCGCATCGACATCCAGAGCGGGCCGCACGGCACGTGCTTCCGGGTGACACTCCCGGTGTCGGGAGCCAACGACTGGTTCGTGCCAAGGCGCTGCGGTGCCGGCGCGGACTTCCACGGACGACTAGGAGAAGATATGGGTCGCATTCTCATAGCTGACGATCACGATGCCCTCCGGCGCGGGCTCGCCCGGGCGCTGACGGCTGCCAATCACGAAGTCGAAGAAGCTCCCAACGGCAACCAGGCCATCGAACGGCTGCACGACGGGCATTTCGACGTCGTGCTGAGCGATCTGAAGATGGGCGGCAGCGACGGGCTCGACGTGCTGCGCACGACCAAGACGCTCCATCCCTCGACCGCCGTCATCCTGATGACCGCCTTCGGATCGGTGCACACGGCGGTGGAAGCCATGAAGAGCGGCGCCTTCGACTACGTGCAGAAGCCCTTCGAGATCGAAGAAATGGAAGTGAAGATCGAGAAGGCGCTCGAGATGCGGCGCATGCGCCACGAGCTCGATTACCTGCGGCATACCCAGAACGACATCTACGATTTCGACCGCATCGTCGGCCAGAGCGATCCGCTCAAGCGGGTGCTCGGCGTCGTGAAGAAGGTGGCCAAGAGCAATACGACCGTGCTGATTCGCGGCGAGACGGGAACCGGCAAGGAGCTGATCGCGGGCGCGATCCATCACAACTCGCTGCGCGCGTCGCGGAACTTCGTCAAGGTGAACTGCGCGGCGCTTCCCGAGACGCTGCTCGAATCGGAGTTGTTCGGACACGAGAAGGGCGCGTTCACGGGCGCCGACCGGCAGCGCATCGGCCGCTTCGAACAGGCCGACGGCGGCAGCCTCTTCCTCGACGAAGTCGGCGACATGAGCGCGGCGATTCAGGCGAAGATCCTGCGCGTGCTGCAGGAGCACGAGTTCGAACGCCTCGGCGGCACGCGCACGCAGAAGGTGGACGTGCGGCTCGTCGCGGCGACCAACCGCGATCTATCCGTGATGGTGGCGTCCGGAGCGTTCCGCGAAGACCTGTACTACCGGCTGAACGTCGTCTCGGTGGAGATGCCGCCGCTGCGCGAGCGCAAGGAAGACATCATCCCGCTCGCGATGTTCTTCGTGAAGAAGTTCGCCGGCGAGCTGAAGAAGAAGATCGACGGGATCGATCCGGAGGCGCAGAAGATGCTGCTGCGCTACAACTGGCCCGGCAACATCCGCGAGCTCGAGAACTCGGTGGAGCGGGCGATTCTGATGACCGAAGGGCAGTTCATCACGTCGGAAGATCTGCGCCTGGGCGAAGCGGCGACCGCCGGTGTGACCAGCACGCGCGAGGCATCGGCGCTCGTGAAGATTCCGCCGTCGGGCGTGCCGCTCGAGGAAATCGAGCGGAGCGCGCTGATGGAAGCCTTGAAGATGTCGAACTGGGTGCAGAAGGACGCCGCGGAGCTGCTCGGCATCAGCCCGCGCGTGATGAATTACAAGATCAAGACGCTCGGCATCGAGTTCCCGCGCGGGCGGCGACCGATGGTCGCCGCGGCGAGTTAGTGCGCTGAGGCGCAAGTCGACAGTCGTCAGGCGAAAGTCGACAGTGCAGTCGCAAGTCCCGGGCGACGGTTGAAATCAGCCGTCGCCCTTTTTTTGACCATCGACCGCCTATCGCCCATCGCCCTGACCATTGCCCATCGCCCACTCGATCGCTATTGTCCCGCTCGGAGAATCTCCAGAAACACTCGTTCGGTCTCGTGCGACGGATCCGCGCCAAGCTCGTCGCGCAGCAGTTCGCGGCACTTGCCGAAGACGCGCAACGCTTCGCCGCGGTTGCCCATCTGCGCATGCGTCTGCATCAGATGCCGGTATCCGGTTTCCTGGAACGGCTCGCGCTCGATAATTTCCGTCGCGTATTGAACGGCCAGTCCCGGTTCCCCGTTCGCGGCACTGATCTTCGACAGAATATGCAGGCCGCGCACCAGCAGACGACGCGCAGCTTCACGCGGCGAGCTTCGATCCACACGGCTTCTTCACCGGCGAGGAACGGGCGTCGCGCAATGCTGACGAGCGCCAACGGCATGGCTCCAGGCACGCGGCGCCTCGCCGTTTCGCAGGGCGCCCTCCGCTTCGTCGACGGCGTTGGCGGCGTGCTCGAGATCGATCCAGACGTCGGAGGGCAGACGCATCTGCACCGTCCCCGAGAGCACTTCAACGGCGGCGTCCTGTTCGCAAGCCCAACGCGCTTGAGGGCCGCGCGAAGCTTGCTGAGATTGGCGCTGAGCGAAACCTCGAGCTCGCGGGGTGGTGCGTCGGGCCAGACGACGCGCGATCAATTCGTCTTTGCTGACAGGCCGGTGCCGCTCCGACGTCAGAAACGCGAAGGCGAGACGCCCCTGGCGCCCGGCGAGGTCGCGCTCCTCGACCAGCACGTCGCCATGCTCGAAGCGAGATCCGCCCGGTCAGGTAGATGCGCGCGGTCGCCAAGGTTTTGCCAACCTCCCCGCAAGGTTCCGGAAATAGAGTGCGCCTATATTACGTCGTAGAAAGGAGCTGTCATGCAGAAAGTCATCAATTGCTCGTGCGGCTACATCGTGAGGGCGGAGAACGACGAGAAGCTCGTCGCCAAGGCGCAGGAACACGCCAAGCAGGTGCACCAGATGGATCTGACCCGCGAGCAGGCGCTCGCGATGGCCAGACCCGAGTAGCCCATCGCCCACCGCGAAGCGGCTACGCCCGCGGGTGCGACTTCTTGTAGACGTCGATCAACTGCTGAGCATTGACGTGCGTGTAGCGCTGGGTCGTGCTGAGACGGGCATGACCCAGCAGCTCTTGAATCGCTCGGAGATCGGCGCCGTTGGCGAGCAGGTGCGTGGCGAACGAATGCCGCAGCGCGTGCGGGCTGATGCCGAACTTCGCGCCGCACTCGGCGACGTAGCGACGCACCAGGCGATCCACGCTGCGGGCCGACAGACGCTCGCCGCGGTAGTTCAGGAAGAGCGGCGCCTGCGCCCCGCGCCCTCTCTTCGCACCTCTCGCACCTGACGCACCCGTCGCACCTCCCGCACCTCGCGCACCCAGCGCACCCGTTCGATCCTTCAGGTACGCACGGATGGCTTCCACAGTCGTATTGTTGAAGGGAACCAGCCGCTCCTTACGCCCCTTCCCCATCACGCGGACCATGCGGCCCGAGAGATTCACGTCTTCCATGTCGAGTCCGACCAGCTCGCTGAGGCGAAGGCCGGATGCGTAGAACAACTCGAGGATGGCGCGGTCGCGCCGTCCGAGAGGCATCGACGAATCCGGCATCTCGAGCAGCCGGTTCATTTCTCCGACCGTCAGATGAGCGGGAATCGTCTCGGGGATCTTCGGCGACGCGACGAGCGTCGCCGGATCGTCCGCGATGAGGTCTTCACGCCTGAGGAACTTCACGAACGTCCGAATCGCCGACAGCTTTCGCGCCGACGACGAGGCCGAGATGCGCTGCTTGTGCAGCTCGCCGAGGAACGCCCGAATGGCGAACGCGTCGACGTCTGACGGCGTCAGCGCGTCCATGCGTGTCTGCCGGATGCGCGCGGTGTGGCCGAGGAAGGTCGCCACGTCGTTTTCGTACGCCGCGAGCGTATGCGCCGACACGTCGCGGCGACGCAGATGTTGAAGGAAATCTTTGAGCGTGTCCTTCATGCGTTTCTGGCGGGCGCGGCCGAACTGAAGTTCGGCACTACCGAGGACGTCTTCCACGCGTCGAGGTCGGCCAAGGCACGCTCCGAAATGGCCAGTTTCCGCTTCTGCTTGTCGCGAATGTGCGCGGCCGGCGGCTCCATGATACCGAAGGTGATGTTGGTCGGCTGATAGTCGTGCGGGTTCGCGTGAGACACGTAGAAGGCGAGTGCGCCGATGGCCGTCGTGCGCGGGGGCACCCGCAGAACGTCACCACGCGTCAGCGCCGCTGCGTTCGAGCCGGCAAGGAGGCCAGAGGCGGCCGATTCGACGTAGCCTTCGACGCCGGAAATCTGCCCGGCAAAAAACAGGAAGGGGTTCTTTCGCGTCTGCCACGTCTCGTGCAGGACGGTCGGCCCGTTGATGTAGGTGTTGCGGTGCACCATGCCGAATCGCACGAACTCCGCCTGCTCGAGACCGGGAATCATGTGCAGCACCCTGGCCTGCTCTCCCCACTTCAACTGCGTCTGAAAGCCGACCAGGCTGTAGTGGTCGCCGGCCAGATTGTCCTGGCGCAGCTGCACGGCGGCGTACGGTTGCCGCCCGGTGCGGGGGTCGGTGAGCCCGACGGGCTTCATCGGCCCGAAGCGCAGCGTGTCTTCTCCACGATGCGCCATCACTTCGATGGGCAGGCAGCCTTCGAAGAATTTCTCCTTGTCGAAATCGTGCACGGTCGCCGATTCGGCCGTCGTGAGCGCCGCGTAAAACGCGCGATACTCGTCTGCCGTCATCGGGCAGTTCAGATAGTCGCCTTCCCCATCGTCAATTCCGCACGTCTTGGGCGCGCTCAGCGCGTCAAGACTAATCCCTAATCCCAAATCCCCAATCCCTGCACCGCCTGGCTTCGAGCGAACGCTCCGATCCCAGCGTGAGGCACGAAATACCTTCTCCATGTCGATCGTCTCGGCCAGGACGATCGGGCTGATCGCGTCGTAGAAATACAGATGCTCGCTGCCGACCAGGCTCACGATGGCCGCCGACAACGCCGGCGACGTCAGCGGACCAGTCGCGATGATGACAGGTGATTCCAACGTCGCGGCGGGAATCGACGTCACCTCCTCCCGCGACAGCGTGATGAGCGGATGCTCGTGGACAGCCTGCGTCACCGACCGCGCGAAGAGATCGCGATCGACGGCCAGCGCGGCGCCCGCCGGCACGCGCGCCAGCTCGGCGGCGCGCATGACGAGCGAGTCGAGCCGGCGCATCTCCTCTTTCAGGAGCCCGACGGCATTGTCCAGCTTGTCTCCCCGGAACGAGTTGCTGCAGACGAGCTCGGCGAGCCGGTCGGTCTTGTGGACTTCGGTGGGCCGGACGGGCCGCATCTCGTGGATGGTGACGGGCACACCGCGCGACGCGGCCTGCCATGCCGCCTCACAACCCGCGAGCCCGCCCCCGATGACGTGAATCATGTTTTCAGTTTTCAGTTCTCAGTTGTCAGTGGTTCTTACTGAAAACTGACAACTGATGACTGACGACTAGGCAGGTACCGGTTCTTCGAGCGGCGCGTCCTTCACGTACGAGCAATCGTCCTTGCTGCAGACGAGCTGCCGCCCCGCCTTCTTCGTGATCTTCTCGAGCAGGAACGGCGTGCCGCAATCGGGGCACGCTTCGGCAATCGGTTTCTTCCAGAGCGTGAAGTCGCAGTCGGGGTAGTTGGCGCACCCGTAGAAGACCTTGCCGCGTCGCGACTTTCGCTCGACGATGTCGCCCGCGTCCTTCGGGCAGGGAACGCCCGTGGCCTTCATCTTGACGTACTTGCAGTTGGGATAGTTCGTACACGCGGTGAACTCGCCGAAGCGCCCCTGCTTGATGACGAGGTTCGACTGGCACTTCGGGCACTTCTCGTCCAGAATCTGGTCGGGCTTGGCGGCCTTCATCGCGCCGCCGGCCGAAATGATCTTCCTCGTCGTCTTGCATTCGGGATAGCCGGTGCACGCGAGGAACTGGCCGAACCGGCCGCGCTTGACGACCATCGGCTTGCCGCAGTTCTCGCACGTCTCGTCCTGCGTTTCGTCGACGTCCGCGTTGGGCTCGCTCTTCTCGAGCTCGCGCGTGTTGGTACAGTCGGGATAGCCGCTGCAGGCGACGAACGGTCCGAACTTGCCGACCTTGATGACCATGCCTTTGCCGCAACGATCGCAGATTTCCTCGGTCTTGATGCCTTCCTTGAGGTTCTGCATTTCCTTGCCGGCTTTGGCGAGGTCTTTCTTGAACTTCTTGTAAAAGCTGGTGAGGGTGCCCTTGTAGTCGGCTTTCCCCTGCTCGATGCGATCGAGATCTTCCTCGAGGCTGCGCGTGTACTCGACGTCGAGGATGTCGTCGAAGCTCTTGATGAGCAGGTCGGTGATGATCAGGCCGAGCGCCGTCGGCTTGAACTTCCCTTCCACCTTGTTCGCGTACTCGCGGTCCTGCAGCACGCCGATGATCGACGCGTAGGTGCTGGGCCGGCCGATGCCGTTTTCTTCGAGCTCTTTCACGAGCGTCGCCTCGGTAAATCGCGGCGGCGGCTGCGTGAACTTCTGCTCGGGACGGAGCGTCCTCAGCTCGAGCTTGTCGCCTTCGGCGAGCGGAGGCAGGACACCCGACGCGCTCTCGTCGTCGTCCTTGTCCTTCTCTGTTTCGGGCTTGTCCTCGGCGGACGTCTGCATGCCGTAGGCCGCCTGCCAGCCTGGGAACTTCGGCACCGTGCCCTTGACGCGGAACACGTACTCGCCGGCTGTGATGTCGACGATGGTTTCGTCGAAGGTCGCCGGCGGCATCTGCGACGCCACGAAACGGTTCCAGATGAGGCGGTAAATCGAGTACTGCTCCGGCGTCAGGAACGGCCTGACTTTTTCCGGGTCGTACTCCATCGACGTGGGCCGGATGGCTTCGTGCGCGTCCTGGGCATCGGCCTTGGTCTTGAAGACGTTGGGCTTTTCGGGCACGTACTCGGCCCCGAAGGCTTCGCCGATATGCGCCCGCACGGCGGTCAACGCATCGTCGGACACCCGGGTCGAATCGGTACGCATATAAGTAATGAGGCCGACCGGGCCCTCGACCCCCAGGCCCGGAAGCTCGATGCCTTCATAGAGCTGCTGGGCAATCTGCATCGTGCGCTTCACCGGGTAGCGCGCGGTCTGCTGCAGCTTGCTGGTAATGAATGGCGGCGCGGCGTTGCGCTTGCGCTCTTTGGTGGCCACCGAGGAAACGACCCACGACGCGCCTTCGAGATCGCGCAGCACGTCCTTCGACCGCGCCTCGTCGCCGATCTTGATGTTCTCGTCGCGGTGCTTGACCAGCTTGGCCTCGAACTCGGGCGGAACGGGACCGGCGAGCGAGGCAAACAGGTGCCAGTACTCCTCCGGCACGAATCTCGAGATCTCCTGCTCGCGATCGCAGATGAGCTTGAGCGCCACGGACTGGACGCGCCCCGCGCTCAGGCCACGGCGCACCTTGTCCCAGAGGATGGGGCTGATCTTGTAGCCCACGAGGCGATCGAGGACGCGGCGGGCCTGCTGCGCGTCGACCATCTTCATGTCGATCTGGCCCGGATGGTTCATCGCTTCCTGCACCGCCTTCTTCGTGATCTCGTTGAACATGAGGCGGTGGATCTTCTTCTTCTTCGTGCCGAGCTCTTCGGCGAGATGCCAGCCGATGGCTTCGCCTTCGCGATCGGGGTCGGTGGCGATGTAGATGTCGGTCGCGTCCTTTGCCGCGCTCTTCAGCTCGGCGATCACTTTCTTTCGAGCGGCGATCGGTTCGTACACCGGCGCGAAGCCTTCGTCGACGTCGACGCCGAGCTTGCTCTTCGGCAGATCGCGCACGTGTCCCATCGACGCCAGCACCTTGTACTCGCGTCCGAGATACTTGTTGATTGTCTTAGCCTTCGCCGGTGATTCAACGACGACGAGCGCTTTTGCCATGGGGACCTTTCGAATACCTTAGCACGGCCGACGAAATCGTACGAATCTGCCGCCCTCCACGCGACCGATCGCACCCGCGAGCTCCAACTCGAGCAGCCGCGGCAGCAGCTTCACACGATCGACGCCCGAGCGTTCCGCGATCTCGTCGAGATCGTAGGCGTCGCCCTCGTCCATCGACCGGACAACTGGATCCTGAGACGCAAGACCGGGCCGTCGGGGTTCTTTCGCATCACTAATCCCTAATCCCCAATCCCCAATCCCTGGAGTTATCTCCTCCAAGATATCGTCCGCACACTCGACGAGCTTTGCACCATCGCGCAGGAGGGCGTGCGCCCCGTAGTTCCGCCCTCCGAGCACATTGCCCGGAACTGCAAGCACGGCGCGCCCCTGCTCGAGCGCGAAGTCGGCGGTGATGAGCGAACCGCTCCGCTCTGCCGCCTCCACGACCACCACCGCCAGCGAGAGCCCGCTGATGATCCGGTTCCGCTGCGGAAAGTTTGATTTCAAAGGAGGCATGCCCGGATCGAACTCGCTGACGAGCGCTCCGCAGGTGACGATGCGCTCGGCGAGCGCGCGATGTTCGGGCGGGTAGATGACGTCGACGCCGCAACCGAACACCGCAACGGTCGCGCCCCCGCCGTCGAGCGCACCTCGGTGTGCGGCGGAATCGACGCCGCGCGCCATGCCGCTGACGACGATCACCCCGCGGCGCGCGAGATCGGCACCCAGCCTGTGCGCCACTTCGAGGGCGTACGGCGACGCGCGGCGGGAGCCGACGATGGCCACCGACGGCGCGCGGAGAATGTCGACACCCCCTCTAACCCAGAGCGTCGGTGGCGGATCGTGAATGGCGGCGAGGGCGGTGGGATAACGGAGATCGCCTGTAGATATTGCACAAATCTTGGCGCTCACGGACTGCTCCTTGGCGCAGCGCGAGCCGGTACCTGACCTAAAGTAATACTAAGCCCCTGCCGGGCTTCCCTGCTATAGTGGAACTGTCCTTATGCTTGGACGTTTCCTCATCATCTTCGGGCTCTTGATCTCGCTCGGCGGCGTGGCCTACGCGGACGCGCGGGCCGACGCCAAGGCACAGGTCGAATTCGGCATCTCTGTGGCCCAGCGGGGGTTGTGGAAGGAAGCCATCTACCGGTGGGAGCGCGCGACGCAGATCGATCCCACCTATGCGGCGGGGTTCAACAATCTCGCGGTCGCCTACGAGCACGAGGGCATGCTCGACAAGGCCGCCGAGGCGTACGAGCGCGCGCTGAAGCTGGAACCGAACAACTCGCTGGTGCGGCAGAATTTCGAGCTGTTCAAGGAAATCCATGACCGGACGAATCAGTCTCAAACTCCTTAGCTGCGTGCTCGCGGCTGGCGTCGCCGGTTGCGCCAGCTTTTACGAGATTCCGATCGAGACCCCGATCGCGGCCAAGCTCGACGTGTCGGCCTTCCAGCGCGTCTTCATTGCCGGGTTCATCTCGGGCGGCACCGAAGATGTCGACGGCAACCTCGAGACCGTCCGCCTGTTGCGCAGCCAGCTTCGCATGAAGTCGAGCCTGCGCGTCATCGACGCCGACGTGCTGCCGCTCATGGAAGTCGCCGCGGGACGCGGGCCCGAGGGCCAGGCTGCCGGACCGAGCGCCGAGCCCGCGCAGTCGACAGAGCCGGTGGCGATCAAGAACGAAAAAGATCTGCAGCCCTACGAACACATCTTCGCCGACGCCGACTACTGGAAGCGGATTGGCGAGGAATATCAGAATCCGCTCATCGTCACCGGCACCGTGCTGTTCATCCCGCATTCGCAGTCGGGCATGGTGCAGCGCGAGCGCGAAACGTTCGACCGCCTCGGCCGCCGCTACATCGAGCCGGTGCGCGAGTACATGGAGCGCAAGGGCTTCATCCTGCAGGAGAAGTTCATCTTCATCGACGGCCGTTCGGGCGCCCAGATCTATTCCGAGGCGCTGCGCGAAGAGCGGCTCTACAACCAGAACGACAACACGCCCGCGCTTTCGTCCTACTTCGAGCTGATGGACGAAATCCTGCCGCGTTTCCTGAGCACGCTCAGCACGCAGCGCGTCCGGGGCTCGAGAGTCCTGATCAAGTAGGTCCCCGATTCAAGGCCGTAAACCGTTATCGACAAAGCAGGTTAACGCCTGTGATATAATTTTGTGTTCCGATAGCGAATTAAGGGAGGGCAGTTCGTGTACGCCATCATTCAAGCCGGGGGTCGTCAAGTGAAGGTCGTGCCAGGCGCCACCGTCGAGCTCGACGGGAAGGCCGCCGAGGCAGGCAAGAAAGTGACCTTCGAACAGGTGCTGTTTCTGGCAAAGGACGGCGGTGAGATGACCGCCGGGGCGCCGTTTGTGAGCGGCGCGAAAGTCCTGGGCGTCGTCGATGGGGAATCGCGCGGGCCGAAGGTGCGCGTCTTCAAGAAGAAGCGCCGCAAGGGCTTCCGCAAGCAGGCCGGACACCGCGCGTTCTACACGCGCGTGCGGATTACCGACATCGTCGGCTGAGCACACGTGTCGCAGCTTTCACTTTTGCACTTTTCTAGCTTTCCGACTTTAGCTTTACTTTCGAGTAACACCCATGGCTCATAAAAAAGGACAGGGCAGCTCCCGCAACGGCCGCGACAGCAATTCACAGCGGCTGGGCGTCAAGCGCCACGACGGCAACATCGTGACCGGCGGATCGATTCTCGTGCGCCAGCGCGGACGCCGTTTCCAGCCCGGCCTCAACGTCGGACTCGGCAAAGACGACACGCTCTTCGCGAAGGTTGCCGGTCGCGTACGCTTCGAAGACCACGGCGCCCGTGGCCGCCGCATCAGCGTGCTGCCGCTCGGTGATGCCTGAATCTAGAAATCTGAAAACTAGAATCTAGAATCTGCGGGATCCCAGATTCCAGTTTGTAGATTTTAGATTTTAGACTCAGCAACCACGATGTTCGTCGACGAAGTCGACATCCTCGTAGAGGCCGGCGCCGGCGGCGCCGGCGCCATGAGCTTCCGGCGCGAGAAGTTCGTTCCTCGCGGCGGACCGGACGGCGGCGACGGCGGCAAGGGCGGATCGGTGTATGCCCTCGCCAGCCCCCACCTGAACACGCTCGTCTCCTATCGCTTCAATCGCGAGTTTCACGCAAAACGCGGCGGTCACGGCCAGGGGTCGAATCGAACCGGCCGCGACGCCGACGATCTCGAGCTGGCGGTGCCGGTCGGCACGCTGATCTTCGAAAAGCCGGCGGACCCCGGTGACGAACCGGTGCTCATCGGCGATCTCGTCGATGCCGGCCAGCGGGTGCTCCTCGCACAGGGCGGCATCGGCGGACGCGGCAACGCGCGGTTCGTCAGTTCGACCAACCGCGCCCCTCGCCGATTCGAGGAAGGTACGCCCGGGGTCACGAGGCAGCTGCAGCTCCATCTGAAGCTCCTCGCCGACGTGGGACTCGTGGGATTTCCCAACGCCGGGAAATCGACGCTAATCTCGCGCATTTCCGCCGCGCGGCCCAAGATTGCCGACTACCCGTTCACGACGCTCATTCCGAACCTCGGCGTGGTGTCGCTCGGAGACAACCGCAGCTTCGTCGTCGCGGACGTCCCCGGGCTCATCGAAGGCGCGCACGAAGGCCGCGGACTCGGCGATCGCTTTCTGAAGCATCTCGATCGCACGAGGGTGCTCATTCACCTCGTCGACGTGTCAGGCGCGTCGGGCCGCGATCCGATCGAGGATTTCGAGACGATCCGGCGTGAACTGTCGCTGTTCAACGCCAAGCTCGCCTCGAAGCCCCAGATCGTCGCGGCCACGAAGATGGACACCGTCACCGACCCGTCTTCGGTCGATGCGCTGGCCACGTACGTGACGTCGCACAATCTGCCTTTTCATCGGATTTCAGCGGTCACCGGCGAGGGACTGAACACGCTGCTGGAAACCGCATGGAAATATCTGACAGTCGCCGAGGGCGAGCCTGCACAGGCCGAGCCCGAGGTGGTTGCTCGGCGTGCGGGAGCACGCCGAGAAGACTAGACGATGCCGGTCACGTCACCGCGAATAGGCATACTCGGCGGGACGTTCGATCCAATCCACCTGGGGCACCTCGAGGCCGCATCGGCCGCCCGGCGCGAGCTGTCGCTCGATCGGATTCTGATCCTCCCCGCGCGGACGCCGCCCCATCGCAGCATCGAGCCGCGCGCGTCCGTGTTTCACCGGTTCGCGATGGCGGCACTCGCCGCGGCCGAACGCGATATGATCGTGTCGGATCTGGAGCTCCGGCGCGAGGGACCGTCCTATACGGCGCTCACGCTCGAGGCACTCCACCGCGACGGATATGCGCCGTCACATTTGTATTTCATTACGGGCAGCGACGCGTTCGCCGAAGTGAATACCTGGTACGACTATCCACGCATCCTCGGTCTCGCGAACTTCGTGGTCGTGTCGCGTCCTGGTGCGCCTCGCGTTTCCGAACTCATCCCTAATCCCCGCCTCCGCGCCAGCGATTCGAGCGCGCTACGGCGAGGCTCGCCGGAGCCTTCGGCGGAGGCGGCCCAATCCCTGCTCCCAAGTGCGCCGACCGTGCTTGCGGTGGAGGCGGATACTCCGGACGTGTCATCCACCGAGGTTCGACGCCGTGTCGGCGCCGGCGAGCCGATTGAAGGCCTCGTGCCGTCGAGCGTGGCCGGTCATATCCACCGGCATCGCTTGTACGTGCCGGCGCCAGTCGCGGCGGTGATGTGACCCCACCTCGCAAACGTTCATCGAAAAAATTCCCCGCCCAGGTGCAGCGGGCCATCGAAGCCGCACAGGATCGCAAGGCCGTCGACGTCGTGGTGCTCGACCTCCGTCCCGCCGACGGGTTCACGGACTACTTCGTGATCATGACCGGCGCCAACACCAGGCAGATTCAGGCCATCTCGGACGCCATCCAGGATGCGCTCGGCTCGACCGGCGTCAAGCCGGCGCATGTGGAAGGCGGCGATCGCGCCGGGTGGATCCTGCTCGACTACTTCGATTTCATCGTGCACGTCTTCGCCCCGACTCGCGCGCGTTCTACGCACTTGAGCGTCTCTGGGGATCCGCCGATCGAATCGCGATACCGGAGCCCGCTCCGCCACGCTCCGCCTCGGGATTAGGGATTCGGGATTGGGGATTTGCGCTTGTCGAGGGATTAGGGATGTGTCAGCGTGCGGGCGCGCGGTGTTTGGCGTCGGCCGGTCCGCGCTCTTCGTACGAGACACCCTGGTGCAGAATCTTCCAGATCAAGCGACAGAGACGATATGCGATCGTGCCGATCGTATTGTCGGTGACCCAGCCGCGTCACGAGTCGCCGATAGACCATCCTCGAGAGGATACGGCCTTTCGTCTTGAACCGCAGCGCGCTTCGGGCCTGCAATTCCCGCGACTGTTTGACGTCCTTCATGCAGTAATTCCTTCAGGCAAGATGCCGACCCGCAGCTCAAATCCCGTGAGGTCTCTGGAGAGGAATGTGTCTTGCGCGCGTCAGGGCGCAGAACGCGTGACACCCGTGACAGCCTCTAATCCCGAATCCCAAGTCCCTATTCCCTTTTCGGGATCCAATCCCTAGTCCCCAATCCCTAATCACTGCACTAGGTGCGGAACGCCTCGGTCGCGGCGTTGCTGGCGCCAGCCTGCGCCGTGTGCGAGGCGGTGCTGGACGAACCATTGTCCGGATGTGTGTGCCGACGCTGCTGGACGGCGGTTCGGCCGATCACTCCGCCGGTGTGCGACACATGCGGCGACCCGCTCGCACGCCGGGCCCAATCACTAGTCACCAGTCCCCGAACACCTGGACGGCACCAATCCCTAATCACCAATCCCCAATCCCTGTCGCTCTGCGCATTGTGCGGGAGGCATCGCTCCACCGTCACTCGCGCACGGGCCGTCGGCGAGTACGACGGCGCGCTCAGAGACATCATCCACGCGTTGAAGTACGGTGGTCGCCGGTCGCTGGCACGTCCACTTGCCGTCCTGATGCGCGATCGAGGTGCCGAGCTCCTGGCCGAGGCCGATTGTGTCGTGCCGGTCCCGCTCCACTGGAGGCGGGAATACTCACGCGGTTTCAACCAGGCCCGGGAGCTGTGCCGGTATCTCGGTTTGCCAGTGGTCGAGGCATTGATTCGCGCACGGCACACACGGGCGCAGGTCGAGTTGGCCGCCGATCGCCGCCGGGCAAACGTCGCTGGCGCGTTCCGCCTGCGTCGCGGTCTGCTTTCCAGGCCACGCATCTCGGAAACGAAGGTGTTGCTCATCGACGATGTGAGCACGACCGGCGCGACGCTCGAGTCATGCGCAGAGGTGTTGAGGACGGCAGGGGCGTCAGAGGTCCATGCTCTCACCGTCGCGAGAGTCACCACGCGTGCCGCCGTTCTTGAGTTATATGTATTAAACAGGCATACTTATGCATATGAGGACGACGCTGATCATCGACGACCGGATGTTGGCCGAAGCGATGCGGCTGACCGGATTGAAAGAGAAAACTGCCGTCGTCCACGCCGGTCTGCAGGCGTTGATCAGGCGGGAGAGCGCGAAACGACTGATGGCATTGGGAGGAACCGAGCCCAGGGCCGCGGCTTCACCACGGCGCCGTCCTCCGCACTTCCGCAATCCATGACTCTGGCTGATTCGTCGGTCTGGATTGACCACTTCAGGCACGGCAATGCTTCCCTCGTGAAGTGCCTCGAAAACGACGAGGCGCTCTGCCATCCGTTCATCATCGGTGAGCTCGCGTGCGGATATCTGCCCTCGAGAGCTTCGACCTTACGCATGCTTCAGACACTGCCAGAGGCACCTTTGATGCAGCACGAGGAATTGCTCCTCCTCATCGAGCGCCATCGCCTCATGGCCTCGGGTATTGGATGGCTTGATGCGCACCTGCTCGGCTCCGTTCTGCTGGCCGGAGCTCGGCTGTGGACCCACGACCGTGTTCTGGCGAAGGCTGCGACGAGACTGGGCGTACGCAGTCCCTATTAGTCGCGGGTAGTCAACCGGGCCGAAACTGCCGCAAAGACCTGCTCGGCGATGGCGTCTTTGGTCTGTTCGCCGTCGATCAGCACCCAGTCCGGTTGGCGGGCCTGCCGCTGATAGCTTTCTCGAACGCGGCCGAGCAGCACCAGGTCGCGCTCGTAGCGATCCCGGTCGTGGGCCTTCCGCTTCGCGGCGGTCTCTGGCGCGATGTCCACGTAGACGGTGAGGTCGGCCGGCGGCAGGAAGCGTTGAATGTCTTCCAGCCACGCCGCGTCGAGCCCCTGCGCCTCGCCATAGGCAATGCTCGAGGCACGATAGCGATCGCACAGGAGAATCAGTCCGCCGGCTATCCATTCGAGGATCGCCTCGCGCCGCTCGTGGCGGTTGGCCACAAACAGAAGCTGCATGACGTCGGGTCCGTACTCGCGCTCGCCTTGCAGCGCGCGCGCGATCTCTTCGCCGATCGACGTCCCGTAGTCGGGAAACGAAAGCAGCCGCACCTTGCGGCCGGCCTCGCGCAACCGCTCGCGCAATTGCTGCGCCTGCGTCTCTTTGCCGCTCTGATCGAGCCCTTCGAACGCAATCAACATACCGGACATGGCGGATGACACCTGAATCTAAAATCTAGAATCTGAAATCTAGAATCTGAAATCTATGAGCTAGTTCGTCTCGAGAGAAAGCTGATCGTCAATCGTCTGGCGGCGGCGGATCAGCCTGACCTTGCCGTCGTCCACCAGGACTTCCGGCGGCAGCGACCGCCGGTTGTAGTTGTTCGACATGGCCGATCCGTAGGCGCCCGCGTCGAAAATCGCCAGGGCATCGCCGACCTCCAGCGCGGGCAAACGGCGATCGTGGCCGAGCGCGTCGGTGCTCTCGCACACCGGGCCCACGATGTCGTAGCAGATCTCGCGCGCCGGGCGGGGCGTCACCGGCTCGATCCGGTGGAACGAGCCATACAGCGCCGGACGCATCAGCTCGGTCATCCCGGCATCGAGCACGGCGAAGTGACGGCCGCTTGCGGCGGGCTTGATGTCCACCACACGCCCGACGAGCACGGCCGACGCGCCGACGATGTATCGGCCCGGCTCGAGCGCGACCGAAAAACCCGAAGGTGCCACGATGGCAAGGATCGCCGCCGCGTACTCGGCCGCCGACGGCACACGCGAGCCGTCGTAGGAGATACCGAGACCGCCTCCGACATCGATGTGCTCGAGCAGAATCCCCGAGTCGCGAAGCTCCCGCGCCAGCCGCACGACCTCGCCTGCCCCGCGCTGAATCGGCTCGGTGCTGATGATCTGCGAGCCGAGATGCACGTGAATCGCGACCGGCTGGAGTCCTGGCTGTTCCGACATCCGGCGGTACAGACCGGCGGCCTGCTCGAGGGGCACGCCGAACTTGTTGATGTGGAGGCCCGTGGAAATGTGAGGGTGGGTGCCGGCGTCGATGTCGGGATTCACGCGCACGGCGACCCGTGCACGCACACCTCGCGCCTGGGCCGCGCGATCGATCCGCTCGAGCTCGCCGGCCGATTCCGCGTTGATCGCCTTCAGCCCGAGCTGGACGGCCCGCTCGATCTCGTCAGGCGACTTGCCGACGCCGCTGAAGACGATATCGGACGGGGAAAAGCCGGCGCGCAGCGCGAGGTCGACCTCGCCGATCGAGTTCGCGTCGACACCGCTGCCTATTCCGCACAGCAGGCGCACAATCGCCAGCGACGAGTTCGCCTTCAGCGCGTAATGAATGCGGTGCGGATGAGACCCGAACGCGGCGTCCAGATCGCGGTACGCGGTCCGGATCGACCCGGCGCTGTAGACGTAGAGGGGCGTCCCGTGATCGCGCACGATCTGGTCGAGCGGCACGCCGTCACAGACGAGCACCCCGGCGTCGCGAAAAAAGCCTGACACGTGGGAATCTTACACTAGGCTATGATTCAGTCGCCGGTGTCCATCGAAGCGACAATCCAGCGCGCGGGCGACGGCGACCAGGCCGCGTGGGAAACGATCGTCCGCACCTACTGGCGAAAGGTCTTCAACGTCGCGTACCGCTTCGTCGGCACCTACGAAGAGGCGGAAGATCTGACGCAGGAGATTTTCCTCAAGGTCTTTCGCTCGCTCCACACGTTCGACCAGCGGGCGAATTTCCAGACCTGGCTCATCAGCGTGAGCCGGAACTACTGCATCGATCGTTACCGCAGCGGCCGGCGCGATCGCGAGATCTTCGCGCGCGAGGTGAATGCGGCGGACGTCCAGGCCGAGGCGCCCGGACCCAGCCCGCACGCGCGGGTCGAACTGCAGGATCGCGTCGCCCTGCTCCGCGAGGCGCTGAGGGGCCTGTCGCCCCCGCTTCGCACGGCCGTGCTGCTGCGCGACATCCACGAGCTGTCGTACCAGGAAATCGCCAGCCAGCTCGGCGTGGCGGAAGGCACGGTGAAGTCGCGTATCAACCGCGGACGGGCGGAGCTGGCGAAACAGATCGAAGCGCTTCGCAAGGAAAAAGGGGTCTGACCCCCTGACAGGAGCACGCATGAGCGTCACGAGCGAACAATCCGGCGATGTGGTCGTTGTCAATGCCGCACCCGCACGGCTCATCCATCCGTCGTTGTCGGAGTTCTCGAAGGCGGTGACCGGCGAAATCACCAAAGGGTCGCGCAAGATCGTCATCAACTTCGGCGGTGTCGAGTACCTCGACAGCGCCGCCATCGGCTGCCTGATGGACCTCTACCGCCAGGCGACGGCCGCGGGCGCCACGCTGAAGCTGGCGGCGCTCCAGCGCCGGGTTGAGACGATGCTCACCCTGACCGGCGCGAACCAGTTCATGGAAATACACAGCGACGCCGCCACGGCCGTCAAGAGCTTCTGAGGGGCCGATCATGCGCACCATAAAGACGACGACGGGCGCGAGCATCAACCTCGACGGCGATCTCCTGGCCATCCTCGAGACCCTGTACCGCGAGCTGACGGTGAAGCGGAACTTCGAGCGATCGTTCGAGGATATGATCCAGGAGATCAGGCAGCTGATCGACCAGATGACCGACGAGGAACGCCGCGCCTATCTCACCGAAAGCCTGTTCCTGAACTCGGTGAAATACGAAAACGACCGGGCCGAGGCACTTATGCGAAAATTGACGAAGAAGTAGCCTTGTCTCTCAACTACCTGGCAACGAAATTCCAATGCACGTGGCCGTGGAGCACGCTCGTCATGCTCTGCGACGGCCGCATCGTCTGTGGCTGCGCCGATCCGTACGGCAAGCGTGTCCTGGGCGACGCGAAGATCGCCAGCATCGGCGAAATCTGGAACGACACGCGTATCAGCACGCTGCGCGCCGACCTCAACGCCGGCGGCTCGACCTTCTGCGGTGACTGCCCGCTGAAGTTGCCGCTCCGTGGCGAAGCGCCGAAAGAACGGCCGCTCGACGTCGGACGGCTGCCCAGCCGGCTGTACATCGAATGCACGGCCGCCTGCAACATCTCGTGCACCGAAGCGTGCTGCGCGCCGGAAACCGGCATCACGAAGACCCGCAACGCCGGGATGCTCGACTTCGATCTGTTCCGGAATGTCGTGGACGAGGCGGGGCCGGGACTGGTGCGCATCGATTTCTTCAACTACGGCGAGGCCTTCCTGCACAAGCGCGCCATCGAGATGTGCGAGTACATCAAGGGACGATTTCCGCACATCTATCTGTACACCAGCACGAACGGCCTGATGTTCACCGAGGAATCGGCGCGCCGGCTCGCCCACTCGGGCATCGACGAAGTCACGTTCTCGATCGACGGCGCGTCGCAGGAGACCTACGTCCAGTACCGCCAGCGCGGAAAGTTCGATCTCGCCATCCGCAATCTGCGGATCATGGCGGAGGAAAAGCGGAAATCGAGACGGGACGTTCCGCACCTGAACTGGCGCTACATCCTCTTCAAGTGGAACGACAGCGACGCGAGAGATGAATCGCGCGCGTCAGCTGGCTGCGGAGATCGGCGTCGACCGCCTGTCGTGGGAGATCACGGACCATCCCGAAAGCTCGTTCTCGCGCCGCTTCCTGCCCGGCACGCCCGACTTCGAGACGATCAAGAACGAAATCTGGGACATGACCGGTCTGGGCAATGCCATTCCCGGGGCCACGCCCAGGGCGAAGATCGAGATCAGGAAACGCTTCTTCCCGACGCGCCCTCTGAAAACGCGCGCCGAGAAAAAGCTGAAGATCAAGACGCGCGTGCAGAACGTCTCCGACCGGCCGTTCCCCGCCAAAGCCTCGTACGGCCGTCGTCTGGTCCGGCTCGGCGCGCAGCTGTGCGACGAGACGGGCACGCTCATCGAGCGCGACTACGCCCGCGCGTGGCTGCCCGAAACGCTCAAGCCCGGTGCGACGCTCGATGTGCCCATCGAGATCGTGGCGCCCAAGACGCCCGGAAACTACCTGCTGAAGTTCGATCTGGTCAGCGAGGGCATCGACTGGTTCGAAAACAACGGCTCGCCGACCACGCTGAAACCCCTGGTCGTGCGGTAGGGGTCGGGAGGGGTTTTCCTCTGCATCGGAAGGAAAACCCCTCCCGACCCCGTTTCGACGAGGTGCGGCTCGCGGTCAGTCCAAACCGAGCGTCACGAGCAGGTCGCCGGCCGGAATCGAGACATACTGCTTGCCGTCTGCCAGATAGCTGATCGCGGAACCATACACCGGGCCGTTGCTGGTAAACGTCCAGAGCCGCTCGCCGGTCGTCGCGTCCAGCGCGAAGATGACCCCTTCCATCGTGCCGCCGAACACCAGGTTGCCGGCCGTGCTCATCAGGCCGCCCCAGGGTGGCGTCACGACGCGATGCTCCCACTTGATGTTGCCGTTGGAGGGATCGATCGCAATCGCCTTGCCCCAGCTTTCCTCGGGGGCGAAGCGCGGCGCCGCGGCCCCGATTGAACAGTTGCTGCGGCGACGGTCCCGGACCGTCGGGCTCGGTCGTCGGATGTGGCACTTCGTTCTTGGTGAAGACGCGCCGTTCCTCGCGGGCGAACACGTAGAGGAGCTTCGTCAGCGGACTGTAGCTGTGTGCCATCCAGTTCGAGCCACCGTCGATGCCCGGCCAGACCTGGTCGTTGCCTTCCGGCGTCGGCTCCATGCCGGGCCTGACGATCGGCCGGCCGTTCTTCTCGAAGTCGAACCCGTCGTTCCACGTCTGCTTCACGAACGCCTTGGCCGACAGGAATTTTCCGTTGGTGCGATCGATCACGTAGAAGAACCCGTTGCGATTCGGCCAGGCGAGCACCTTGCGCGGCTGTCCCAGAAACGTCGTATCGACCAGAACCGGGTTCTGCGTCGAGTCCCAATCATGCGTGTCGTGCGGCGTGAACTGATAGAACCACTTGAGCTTGCCGGTATCGGGATCCAGCGCGAGCACCGAACAGGAATACAGGTTGTCGCCGGCGCGCATGTCGTCGAAATAGTCGGGCCACGGGTTGCTCGTGCCCCAGAACAGCGTGTTCGTCTCGGGGTCGTACGCACCGGTGTTCCACGTCGAGGCGCCTCCGGTCTTCCACGAATCGCCGTTCCATGTGCCGAAGTTCGGGTCGCCGGGCTGCGGGATGGTGTTGAACCGCCAGAGTCGTTGTCCCGTCTTCGGATCGTAGGCATCGAGGAATCCGCTGACACCGCGCTCGCCGCCGGCCATGCCGACAATCAGCTTGTCCTTGACGATGAGCGGCGCACCGGGCGCGGCGTAGCCGCCGGCCGCCGTGTGATCGAACATCTGCGTCTTCCAGAGCTCGCGTCCGGACTTGGCATCGACGGCGATGACGTGCATGTCGAGCGTGTTCATGAACAGCGTCGTGCCGAGTATCGCGAGGCCGCGATTCACCCGGCCGCAGCAGTTGAACGTGCGCTCCGGGTTGCGATGCTCGTACATCCAGAGCTGGCGGCCGGTCACGGCGTCGAGCGCGTAGATGGCGTTTTCGGGCCGGGTCAGGTACATGATGCCGTCGACGACCAGCGGCGTCGTCTCGAACTTCTCGATGTGGCGGCCCTGAAACAACCACTTGACGCGCAGGTTCTTGACGTTCTGCGACGTGATCTGATTCAGGCGGCTGAAGCGCCATCCGCTGTAGCTGCCGGAATACATCAGCCAGTTGCCGGGCTCCTGCTCTGCCTTCAACAGCCGATCTGATGTCACGGGCGCGCTCTGGCCGCTCAACGTCCAGGAGGCGGCCGTCACCAGAATGGCCGCAATCGTCCATGCACCGGCTCGCGTCGAAATCATTGTGCCCCCTTCAGCGAATTCAAGAACGCCACGACGTCGTCGAGATCCTTGCGGTCCATCGACGCGTAGGCAGGCATCAGCGACGGCTTGTCGAAACGAATCTCCCGCACGTTTTCCATGAGAAACGAGCGCAGGTTGTCGCGCGTGTCGCGCAGCTGGATGGACAGGTCATCGCGATTCAGCCGGATGCCGGTGACCGTCTGCCCCGACTTCAACACGACCTGCACGCCGCGATACGCAATCGGGATGTCGGTCTCGGGCGTCACGAGCGATTCGGTCAGAAACTTCAGGCCGCGCCGGCGTCCGATTTCGGTCAGGTCCGGTCCGAGGCTGCCCCCGTCGCGTCCGATGCGATGGCACGTTTGACATCCCCGCTTCTCGTAGACGATCCGGCCGGCGGACGCATCGCCCGTCGCCTTCTCGAGCAGTCCCTGCGATCCAAGCCGTTTGACGAAGCCCACCATCTGCCACACTTCATCGTCGGTGACACGCACGGGCGCCATTTCGCTTCCCGGAATACCGTTCCGAATCGATGCGTAGAGCTCGGGGTCTCGTCCACCCCGCCGGTAGACGCCCGCCGTGAGATCGGCGCCGCGCCCTCCTTCGCCGAACGAGCCGTGGCAGTACGAACAATGCTTCTGAAACAGCACTTCGCCCGCACGGATATCGGCCTCCGACGAAAACGGATTGACCTCGGGGATGGACGCCTGTTGAGGTTGCGGTTCTCTGCCCGCCAGCGCGGGATTCTGCGGAGCTTGCGCGCGCATGACGGAGGTCAGCAGTACAACGCAGCAACAGAGCCAAAGTATCCGGTGCATGCGGGGAGTATCGCTCATTTTAGACCTCGTAGAGAGCCACATCCTCAATTTCAGTGATCTCGACGGTGTCCCCCTTGATGGCCCCGATGCGAAACCGGTAAAGCCCTCTTGGAGTTTCGCCGGAGATTCGCGCACCGTCTTCGGCCGCGTCGAACACGCTGAGGTGGCAGCCGCATTCGAACAGGGGATGCAGTAGCGGTTCCGCGCACCATCCGGCCGAGCTGGGCCTGGTCGGTCACCAGATCGACCTGACATTGCTCGTGGGGACAGGTGACGCAGAGTGCGCTCAGCTCTTCCAGCAAGACCGGCGCATCAACCGCCGCGGCCGTTGCATTTCCACGCCGGAACAGCACCCCGCTGATGAGGACCCTTCGCGGCTGTGCGGTTGGCGTCGCGGGAGCTATCGCTTCGGCGACGAATGTCACGGGGCGCCAGGGTGCCGCGACGTCCTGGATGGGAATGCTGACTGGCCGCGTCAGCGTGGCGTACTTGATCGGAGCGCGGGCAACCTGGGCCCGCGCCCGCCGGCCAAAACCGGCGAGCGCGAGCCAGGTCGCGATGAAGAACCTCCGCGTGTTCATGTCACCGGGATGTTCTCAGCGGAGCGGTCGGCGCGGCAACGGTGAGCATGCGAGTGGGATGCGATCCTTTCGGGAACTGAATGCGCCCCTTTTCCTTCTTCGCATCCACGTCGAACGCGATGAGCTCGTCGCTGCTGGGACAGTTGACGTAAACGGTCTTCGTGTCCTTGGACGTCATAATCCAGTACGGCTGGCGACCCACCGCAAAGCGCGCGATCTGCTTCGGTGTGTCGCCGGTCACGTCGAACGCGAACGTCAGGTTGTGGACGACGTCGTTGCTCCACACTTCCCGGCCGTTGTTCGCGACAGCGATGCCGTGCGATCGGCTCCTCACGGCCTGCTCGTCGGCCGTCAGCGTAAAGGTCGCCTTCGAGATGACCTTGCGCGCCGCCGTATCGATGACCAGGAAGCCCATGAGATCGTCGACGTTCATGTAGAGCCGCCGGCCATCGGGGCTGATCGTGCCCGGCCGCGGTCCCGATCCGACGGGAATCGTGCCAACCGCCTTGTGCGTGCGCGCGTCGACGACCGTCACCTCTTTGGGCTGGGTTCTGGGCAGGCCGAGCGACTCGCGCGCGAAATGCCCCGGACCGCCGGCAATCGGCAGGAGATACACGAACCGTCCGTCGGGCGCCATCACCGTGTTGTGCCCGATGCCGAGCGTGTGGATGTATTCGATGATGGTTTCCTTCTGCGTGTCGAACACCTGCCAGTAGCCGGCATAGGAAGGCTGATACAGGAACCGTCCGTCGGGCGTCACCGCGCCGTTCTGCGGCTCGACGCCGAACCCGACGTCGAAGGTCTTGATCACCTCGTCACGAACCGTATCGATCAGCGTGACGGTGCCTCCGATCTCGGCGGCGACATACAGCTTGTCCTGCGACGCGGGCGACGCCTGGCCGTGCGGGTGGTTGCCGACCTTGAGCGTCTTGATGTGCTTGAACGTCTTCAAGTCGACGACGGCCACCGTATCGGTGGACTCCAGCGAGATGTACAACTTCTCCTGTGTGGTGCCGGACGGCGGCGAGGGTGTCTGGGCTGTCGAAGACGAAGAAAATGTGGCCGCGAACCAGATAAGGCCGAGGGCGAGCGGGACATGTCGTCGCATGCGTCCTCCTTCCGAAGAATCGAGCCAGGCTTGGGTGCCATAAACAATGACATGTGAGACCTGGTTTTGCCAGTTAAGACTGCGCCTTCCGGCCTATAATCCGCTGTCATGACGCACGACGAAATCGGCGAACGTGCCCGCCGGCGCATCATCCGGCGGCTCATGCCGTTCCTGTTCGTCCTGTACGTGTTCAACTACATGAACCGGGTCAACGTCGGGTATGCCGCGCTGCAGATGACCGGCGACCTCGGGTTCTCGAACACGGTCTTCGGATTCGGCGCGGGCATCTTCTTCGTCGGCTATTTTCTTCTGCAGATTCCCTCGACGCTGCTGACAGAGCTCTGGAGCGCCCGTAACTTCATCACGCTCAGCCTGATCGTGTGGGGCGCACTCGCGGCGCTTTGCGGATTGATCGACACGGCAAACGAGTTCTACTGGGTTCGCTTCTTTCTGGGCATCGCACAGGCCGGGTTCTTTCCGGGCGTCCTCGTGTACCTGACGCACTGGTTCCGCTATGAGGATCGCGCCAAGGCGGTCGCGATGTTGATGTCGGCCATCCCGGCGTCGAACATGGTGGGCGCCGCGATTGCGGCGCCGCTGATGCGAATCGACTGGCTCGGCTGGAACGGCTGGCGATGGCTCCTCATTCTCGAGGGACTGCCGACAGTCGTGTTTGGCGCGATCGCGTATTTCTATCTGACCGAACGGCCCGCCGACGCGCGCTGGCTCGCACAGGACGAGCGGGAGTGGATCGACGGCGAGCTCAGGCGCGAACAGGAGCGAAAGGCCCGGGCGAAGAAGCTGAGCACGCTCGAAGCGCTCCGGCATCCTCAGGTGATCATCCTGGCCCTCTGCTGTTTCTGCTACATCACCAACAGTGTGGGGCTCAGCTCGTGGCTGCCCAAGATCGTGCAGCGGATTTCCGGACTCAGCACCACGCAGGTGATTCTGATTTCCGGCATTCCGTGGCTGGCGGCCATCCCGATGATGCTCGTCACGGCGTGGCATTCCGACAAGACCCGCGAGCGGCGCTGGCACGCGGCCATTCCCCTGTTCCTCGTCGGGCTGGCTCTATCGCTCAGCATCGCCGCCGGCAATCATCTCGTGCTGGCCATGGCCGCGTTCTCGATGGCCACGATGGCGCTCTACTCGTTCCCCTCGCCGTTCTGGGCGCTGCCGACGATCTTTCTGAGCGGCCCCGCCGCTGCCGCCAGCATCGCGCTGATCAATGCGACCGGCAACCTCGGAGGATTCGCCGGACCGTACCTGATCGGGTATCTCGCCGATCTCACGGGCGGCTACACCGCCGGACTCTTGTATCTGGTCTTCTGCGGTCTCGCCGGGAGCGCCCTGATCCTGTCGCTGAAAGTCGCACGACGGGATGCGGACTGGATGAAGAGAAGCCGAAGAGCCGCCGCGAATCGCAGTCGCGCCGGTGTCGGGCGCTGATCGTCCATCGAACGATCACTTCATGGCAACGTAAGGATTTCGCCCGACGATTTGGAAGCGTCGCGCGGCGTCTTTGACAATGCCAATCACCATCAGCTCGAGCGGCGCGGTGCCGGTGGCCTCGAACGATCTGGTCTGGTTGAAATTCAACGGCACGGCATCGTGCGCCTTGATCGGCGCGCTTTCCGATCCGACCTTCACCGTGCCCTCACCCGCGAGCACGTAGTAGAAGCCGCCAATTTCGGCATCGGTCGCCGGGCCAATCGACGCGCCGGGAGGGATCAACAGGTGATCGACATATCCCCACGGCCCCTGGAAGACCTGCACGTCGAGCGCACGGCGAGCCTGCACCGCCCCCTTGCCGCCGTGCAGGGCGTTGAACGGACGCAGCAGGGCGCGATCGAGCCGCAGGGTCATGAAATTCGGATTCGGTTCGACTGGCGCGCCCGCGCGCGAATCGCCGAGATCGAACGCGTCATACCAGCCCTTGATGCCCGCGACGTTGATGTTCATCCATTCAACGGTCTCGTTCGTGTGGTTGTAAATCGCGTGTGAGTGCCCCATCCGCACGGGCGCACCCGCGGGCCCCTTCAACACCGACGTGTGGCCGTCGATCGTGAACTGCGCCTCGCCGTTGAGGATGATGAACATCTCCTCGCAGTTGTTGTGGAAATGCGCGCCAATGCCGGCCTTGGGCGGGATGTTGCCCCGGTGCAGAAACCACAGGTTGGTATCGGTGTGCTCGTTCTCGAACATCGACCCGATGAACATCGGGCCGGCCCCGGCATGCACGGAAGGCGCCTTGCGGTTCTTCGCGGCATCGTAGTGCGAAATCCGCTGCGCGAGCGGTTGCGTGTGCGGCGGCGCGGCGGGAGGAGCTCCTCGTTGAGCGAGGGCGACACCACCAAAGAGAGAGATGACAATCGCGCTTGCAAACGAGAGCGTCTTCATCGCGAGCTCCTTCGACGGCAGGGCTGAAGCCCTGCGCTACCGACACGACAGGGCCTGTCTGACTATTTCACCAACCCAAACGCAATGATGTTCGATCCCGACGAAATCGCCACGTGCTGCTGCCCGTCGAACTCGTAGGTCATGGGCGACGCGCGCCACACGCTGTTCGTGCCGAAGTGCCACAATGGCTTTCCCGACGCCGCATCGGCGGCCACGAATCGATCCTGATCGTCGCAGAAGAACAGGAGGCCGCTCGCCGTCACGAGCGTCCCGCCACGCGCCGCGCCCGGACCGGGCTGCGGCAGCTCCCACGCGACCTTCCCGGTCTTCACGTCGATGGCGCGAAGAATCTTCTGGCTCGGCGCGTCCGCATCCTGGCGCGTCGACCCGCCCCAGTACGACTTCCCGGCCACCCATTCGCTCACGCTCTTGACGAAGACGTTGCAGTTCTCCAGCGTCTGCACGTAGTAGAGGCCGGTCTTCGGACTGTACGAGGTTGAGTACCAGTTGGCCGCTCCGTGCGCCGACGGGCAGATGCGCGTGCCCTCGACCGTCGGCTCCTGGCCGGGCACCAGGGCGGGACGCCCATCAGGTCCAATCCCGCTCGCCCACGTCAGATTTTTCACAAACGGCGCCGCGCGCAGGAATTTCCCGTCGGTCCGATCGAGAACGTAGAAGAACCCGTTGCGGCTGGCCTGCACCATGAGCTTGCGCGGCCGGCCTTCCCACGTGGTGTCGACGAGCACGGTCGGCTGCTGCGCATCCCAGTCCCAGACGTTGTGCGGCGTGAACTGGAAATGCCACTTGAGCCGGCCGGTGCGGGCCTCGAGCGCCACAACGGAGCTCGCATACAGGTTGTCGCCGAGCCGATCGTCGCCGTTGTAGTCGGGACTCGGATTGCCTGTCGTCCAGTAGACGAGCTGCAGATCGGGATCGTAGACGCCGGTCATCCACGTCACGCCACCCGGATGCTCGATGCCGCTGCCCTGCCAGGTTTCCGATCCCGGCTCGCCCGGCTTCGGGACGGTCCAGAATCGCCACTGCTCCTTCCCGGTTGCCTGATCGTAGGCCGACAGAAATCCGCGCACGCCCTGCTCGCCGCCGGCCGTACCCGCAATCACGAGATCGCCGACCACCAGTGGCGCAGCCGTGGCGTTGTAGTTCTGCCGCCAGTCGGCCATCTCGGTATCCCACAGAAGATCGCCGCTGAATCGATCGAGCGCGATCAGGTGTGCGTGGTCGGTCACCATGAACAGGCGATCGCCGGCCACGGCCACCCCACGGTTGATGCCGCCGGCGGCGTTCCCGACCAGCCCTTTGGTGCGGGGACGTTGAAAGCGCCAGATTTCGCGGCCGTTGCCCGCATCGAGCGCATAACATTCGTTCGCGCTCGTCACATACATGATGCCGCCCACGACCACCGGCGTGGTTTGCAGCCGGACCGACGTCGGAATCGTGTAGATCCACTTCGGCGCCAGGCTGGTGATGTTCGAGGCGTTCAGTTGGGTCAGCGTGGTGTACCGATTCCCGCTCGGGCTGCCGTCGTAGCTGGGCCAGTCGACGGTCGACGTCACGACTCGATATCGCGCGCCCGATTTTCTGAGCAGCAGCACTTTGCCTTCTGCCGTGCGCAGCTGGACGTCATCCGCGGCATCGTGGTTGAGCGGCGTGCCGGTCATCGTGCGGCCGTCGGCGAGCTCGTAAGTGGCCGTGCGCGCCCGAGTGGGCGCGGGCGGAC
Organism: Vicinamibacterales bacterium; assembly: GCA_963821395.1. GTDB lineage: Bacteria > Acidobacteriota > Vicinamibacteria > Vicinamibacterales > JAMQPK01 > JAMQPK01. The sequence continues at coordinate 82,684 of CAWGDY010000014.1, forward strand.
CCTGCTGTCCCAGGACGCGCGAACCCTGAACCAGGAACCAGAACCCCAGAACCGCAGAACCCAGAACCGTGAACCGCGTCATTCTGACCACCTACTGCGCCAGCCGCGTGGCGTGCCACGACACCATCTGCCACGACCCGTTTCGCCGCACCTGCGTCGTGGAGTACACGATTCTGATTTTCGCCGGGGCGCCCTTGTTGACCACGCTCATGCCGGCCGTGCCGTTCACGATCGCCGCGTCGCCGAACACGCGCACCGTCGGCTCAACCGCATCGATGGTCACGTACTTGAAGTCGCCTGTCTTGAGATCGGCGATGAACGCCGCCTTGTCGACGACGCGGCCGTCGCCGTGCGTGTAGATCAGTTCAGGAGCGAGGAGCCTGTCGAGCGCGGCCACATCGTTCTTCAGCATCGCCGCAAAGCGATCGCGCTCGGCCTTGCGCACGTCCTGTTCGGCGCTCTGCGCGAAGGCCGGCATCCAGACACCGGCCACGACCGACGACAGCAGCACGAGACCAGCGAGAAACCTTCGGCGATTCATGGCGCACCTGCAATGGATGGAGTGTGCAAAAAAAAGGCGCTCGCAGGCCCTCTTCAGCCCGCGAGCGCCCTGGGTAAACCCGCGACCTCGCTACTCGGCGACCGGCAGCCACCGGACGACGTCCGCTGCTGCCGCCGAAGGTACGCGCAGGATTCGTCTTCGCGTCGATCAGGACGCCGACAAACGTCACGTGCATCTCGTCCCAGCTCTGGGCGCCGTACTTCACGTCCACCTTCGGATCCGGGTTGAACTTGTTCGCGGCCGAATTGTCGTAGTGCGCGACGGTCTTGAACTTCGTGCCCTTCGGCAGCTCCAGCGGCTCGGCCAGCTCGTAGCCGATCTGCCAGTCGAACCGGTAGTTCGGCACGCGAAGGACGGTCTTCTCTTCGCCCGACGGATACACGACCGTCAGCACGTAGTCCTTCGCCCGATAGTGCATGTGCGGCTGAATCCAGACCAGTTTCGCGGGCTCGTTGACGACCGTTTCGCCACGCACTTCAACGTTCGCTGCGCCCGCCGGTATCTCGAAGTCGCGCTCGCTGATCGCCGTTGTCGTGAGGTGGCGCTGCGACGGCGGACCAGCGGCCAGGACGATGCCGACCGACGACCGATCGGTTTCCGGCTTGCCATTCGCGGTGTAGTGCACTTCGAACACGATATCCGACCCGGCGGCAATGAACTTCGCCGCGTTGCCGGTCGTGAACTCCTGTCCTGCAACGCCCGGGTTGTACTTCGCGAGAATGTCCTGCACGGGCCGGTAGCCGGTGGCCGACAGCGGTGGAGGCTGCGGCGCCACGCCGTCAAATCCAGCGGCTCCACGAGGCGGGCTGTACAGCACGCCTTCGGGTGCGTCCTTCATCCACGTCGAGTTCGGCGGGCGAATCCACGCCTTCATGTGGTGAACGACGCGCGCGTTGCCCGGGAGCACTTCGGCGGATTTGACCCACATATCCTTCTCGAAGTGCGCGTAGACCAGCACGTTGGATTGATCGAGGACGCCGGTCGCGGGAATCTCGATGTCCTTGGGCATCGACACGATGATGTCCGGTTTGCCAATCGTCCATCCGTCGTTGAAGACCACGGGCGCCGGGCGATCTTTGGCATCACCTTCGAGCGAGCCCTTCTCGGCCCACTCGGTGAACGCGGTGATGTCCGCCGCGTTGAGGAACCTCGCGTTCTCGAAGTGCCCCACCGTCGGATCCGCGAACCATGGCGGCATCGTCCGGTTGACGACGGCCTTGGCAATCGCTTTCGCGTACGGACGCGTCTCGTTGAAGCTCACGAACGACATCGGCGCAATGGCGCCGGGCCGGTGGCACTCCTGACAATTCTTCTGGAGAATCGGGAGGATGTCCTTGTTGAAGGTCGGGGCAGTTGCCGGCGCGGCCGAGACCGACGTCGTCGTCGGGGGCACGGTCGCTGCCAGCGCCATCAGGAGCACGAACAGGGCCGGGATGATCAATCGCTGCATAGTCCTTTAATTATAGACCGGCGGTTTCACGCACGCGAAACGAATACCACATTGTGAAATCGCGTTACGATCGCCGTCCCTTCAAGCGTCCGGACGCCGGTCGCGCCACCGGTTCCCGCTTGGCATCGGGCGAATTCTGATACCCCAGGTCCTCCGACAAGCCGCGCGCCGCCGCCATGACCAGCCGTGCCACCTCCGGCACCCGGTCTTTCCTGAGCCTGAACACCGGCGCGGCCGTGCTGATGGACGCCACGACGTGACCGCGATGATCGAACACCGGGGCGCCGACGCATCGCAGCCCCTCCTCGAACTCTTCGTCGTCCACCGCGTAGCCCGCTTCCCGCACGCGCATCAGCTCCATCCTGAACGCCGACGGTTTCACGAGCGTGCGGCTCGTGTGGCGCACGAACGGCAGCCTGGCGATCAGCTCGTTGCACGCGTCCTCGGACAGAAACGCGACCACGGCCTTGCCCGCCGCCGTGCAGTGAATCTTGGTCCGCTGGCCGGAACGCGTCAGCGACTGCAGGCTCCAGCGCCCCTCGACGTGCGCGATCGACAGCATTTCGGTGCCGCTCAAAATCGTCACGTGCGCGCCTTCGCCGGTCTGGTTGGCCAGCTCGCGAAGGAAGGCCTGCGCGTGATCGCTGAGCCGCAGCCTGGCGATGGCCGATTCGCCGAGCTCGATCAGGCGCGTGCCGAGCCGGTATGTGCCGTCAGGGCCCCGCTTGATCAGGCGATAGTGCTCGAGCACGACGAGCAGACGATGGACCGTGCTCTTGTGCAGCTTGAGATGTCGCGCGATTTCCGCCGCCGCGAGGTCGGTTTCGGAATCGGCCACCGTCTGGAGCACCGCAATCGTGCGGTCCAGCACCTGTACACGGTAGCGGGAGATCGGAACGTCAGTCCGTGCAGGGCGGCGCGTAGCAGCTTGTTTCACGTGTAGATGATATCAAGAAGGGGTCGGGAGGGGTTTTCGCCCGAACGAGCGAAAACCCCTCCCGACCCCGGTCAAGCTGCTAGAAGAGGAACTTCAACCCGAACTGGAGCGTTCTCGCCGCATTCGACGTCGCCGTCACGCGCCCGGCTGTCGCCGTATCGATCGCCGTGGCGGGCAGGTCGAAATAGACCGAGTTGAGGAGGTTGAACGCCTCCGCGCGGAACTCCAGCGTCTTCGAGCCGGCGACGTGGAACCGCTTGAAGATCGAGAAATCCACGTTCCACTGCTCGTCGCCGCGGAGCACGCCACGTTCGGTGTTGCCGTAGGTGAAGTCCGCCGGCACCACAAAGGCCGTCGGATCGAACCACTGGGTGATCGTCGGGTCGTCCTTCTCACCCGATCCGATCTGGTTCGGACGCTGGCCACCCACGCCGATGTTCGCCACATCGCGCGACACCGTGGGCGTGTACGGAAGACCGCTGCGGAAATTGATGATGCTCTGCGCCTGCCACCCGCCGAGGAATCCGTTGGCGAGCGTGCCGGCGTCGCTCATGTACCGCTTGCCTCGGCCGAACGGCAACTCCGCGCCAAAGCTCGCCGCGAAGAGATGCGTCGCGTCGAAGGGGGCCGGGCCGGTGTCGTAGGTGAAGTTGCCGCCGATGCCGGGTGCCGGCACGGTGGTCTCGGTCGACGAGTAGGTATACGACACGAGGTACCACACGCCGCCCGACGTCCGCTTCTGCAGCTTGCTCTGAAGCGCGTGATACTCGGTGTCGCGCGCCTGGCTGTGAATGCTCATGTTGCCGAAGCGCGGATACGGCCGCCGCGTCTGAATCGTTCCCGGACCCGCTGTCGGAATGTTGATGTTCTCAGCCTCCTGCTGGTTCAACCCCCTCGTCCCGACGTAGTTCACTTCGAGGCTCATGCGGCTCGCGATTTCGCGCTGCACGCCGAAATTCCAGCGCTGGTCCGTTCCGAAATCGGCATCGAGCGTCAGCGGGTTCCAGCCGACGCTGCCGACCGAGGAGCCGAACGGCACGCCAAGGAAGAAGTCTTCCATCGTCCGATTCGGCACGGCATTGGTCGTCGGCGTTGACGGTTTCGCTCATGCTGAACGGCAGGAAGTTGAAGTTCAGCCGGCCGCTCGTGCCCTCCGCTTCGTAGAACACGCCGTAGCCGCCGCGAAGGACGGTCCGGTCGCCCAGGCGGTATGCGAATCCCGACGCGCGGCGCCCACTGCCCGAGATCATTCTCGGTCAACTGGATCGGCAGGCCGGCCTGGCTGCTGGTCTGGATCAGATCGCCGAACAGCTGATAGCCGACGTCCGCGAGTGCCTGCGCGGAGAGGTCGATCTGGTCGGTCTCGCTCGACACGATGATCGATTTGGCCTGGGTCGGATCGAAGACGGCACCCTGGTTGCGATAGGGCGTCAGCCAGGGCGTGTACTCGTAGCGCAGTCCGAGGTTGATCGTGAGGTCGTTGGTCAACCGGTAATCGTCCTGGAAGAAGCCATGCCAGTACGTCCCGGTTCCGCCCCACCACGTCGCGGGATTCGAACGCGTCACGCTGGCCGGGTACCCGAGCACGAAATCGGCAAACGACACGCCGGTGCCGGCCGAGGTCCCGGGACGCTGCGTCATGACACCCGTGAAGCCGAACACACCATTGTGGCTGCGCGCGTCGGTGAACAGGATATTGCGGTGATACATCCGGCCGCCGAACTTGAAGATGTGCTTGCCCTTGATCCAGGTCAGGTTGTCCGTGACCTCGTACTCGCCGCGGTCCTGCCATTTCGGACGGCCGTCACCGGCGTTGCCGGAGAAGCCGGTGTACCCGGAAATCGTTAAATGCGGGAATGCTGGCGATGTCGGGATCCTGGGTCTGCTCGAGGCCCTTGACGCCGGCCTGCTGCTGTACGAGGTTGACGCCCTGCCCCTGGAAGTACGCCGTCGATCGGTACTCGCCATACATGCGGCTGAATCGCACTTCGTGCACGAGCGACGATCCGATGTTCGACGTCAGCGACATCGCCAGGTTGTAGGCCGGACCTTCGAGGCGGGTCGCACCCAGCGTCGGCCAGCCCTGCCGGTCTTCCGCGTTCACGTGCCGGCTGAAACGGGTGAAGAACCGGTTCTGCTGGTTGATCTCCTGGTCGAAACGCAGCGTCATCTGATTGGACGTGAACTCGGTAATCGGGTTCGACGTGAACGTGTTGCCGGCCGCATTCGGCAGCGGGATGTACTTCATGAACTCCTGCGCCTGCGGCGAGATGCGATTGGCGGGAATCTGGTTGTTCGGAAACTGCGTCCGCGTCACGAACGGTTCCGACCGTCGTCGGTGGTCAGGGGATCGAAAATCGGTGCGAGGCCGCTGAAATCGCCCGCCCGCTGCGCCGCCGACGGCACGATGGCGACATCGGTGACACCCTGCTGGCGGCGATGTCCTTCGTAGCTCGCGAAGAAGAAGCTCTTGTTCCGTCCGTCGTACATGCCCGGAATCATCACGGGACCGCCGAGCGTACCGCCGAACTGATTGCGCTCGAGCTTCTCCTTGTTCGCGGCGAAGTAGTTCTTCGCGTCGAGCGCGTCGTTGCGGATGAACTCGAACACGCTGCCACGAAACACGTTGCCGCCCGACTTGGTCGTGACGTTGAAGGTGGCGCCCGCGCCGTGGAATTCGGCCGAGTACGCATTCTGCTGCACGCTGAATTCCTGGAGCGCATCGACCGAGGTCTGAATCCAGGTGCCGCCCTGGTGCTCTTCGGTGATGTCCACGCCATCGAGCAGGAACCGCGTCTGCGAGCCGGCGACGCCGCCGATGACGTTGCCGTTCACGACCTCCGGCCGCACGGGCTGTGTGTTGCCGGTTGGCGGCAGCAGCGCGACGCCCGACGTCAGGCGCGCCAGTTCCTGGAAGCCGCGGCCGTTGAGCGGCAGGTCGACAATCTGTTCGTTGGTGATGACTTCGCTCAAGGTCGCCGACTCGGTGTTGAGGAGCGGCGTCTCCGCCGTCACCTGCACCTCGGTGGACAACGAGCCCAGGTTGAGCGTCAGCTCGACTCTGGCGATCTGTCCTACCGTCAAGACCAGGCCTTCGCGCCGCGTCGTCTGGAAGCCCGGCACTTCGGCTGTCACGTTGTACGTGCCGGGATCCAGCGGCGTCACCACGTAATTGCCCTCGGCATCGGTGACCGTGCTCCGGCTGACGTTGGTCGCCAGGTTGGTCACCGTCACGGTGGCACCGGGAATGCCGGCCTTCTGCGGGTCAAGGATCGTCCCGACGATGCGGCCCGACTGCAGCTGTGCCAGCGCTGGAGTCGCGACGAGGGTGAACAGCGCGAGAACAAGAGCGGCGCGCGCTGCGGTGCAGAGTTTCATGGAAGCCTCCTCTGAAAACCGAATCTGGCGTCGATTTGCAACTCGACGTGCCCCCACATACGTGCTTTTGAGGGCGCCCATTCCGGCGACCGATCGATCGTTATAAGCCTGAGACGTGGAGCGTAGGATAGAGCAGGGAACCTGTCAATTGTTTTGTCTCACAATGCGCGTCTAAATATCACTATATAAAACTCTTATCCAATATCACGCATTCGGATCCAAAAACCCGAACCCCGAGGCGACGTGTCGTGCATTGTCGTGAATTCCGGCACTTCAACGGTTGTAGATACGGACACGGAACGGTGGTTTCGATTGCTCCTCGGCGCTCTGTTCGAACACTTGCTCGGTCCGGGCCGGGTCGTAGTCCCGCCACAGCCAGGTGAGGCACTGCGGCAGTTCTGATACCGCCAGCGCGGCGTGATGTGACCCGCCGCCGAAGCTGAAGTGAAAATCGTAGCCCTTGAGCTTCAGCGAGTTCGCCAGCTGGATGTTCTGGAGGGGCCAGCTTCCCGAGTTGGCTTCCTGATCTTCCGATCCGTCGTTCATCCACACGCGCAGGTTGCGCTTCGGCTCTCGCCGCACCTTGAACGGATAGATATTGCCCCCATCGAGCTCGCCGGGCTTCCACTGGAGCGCCGTGAAGCTGCCGACGACGGTGTAGACGCGGCTGAAGCTTTCCGGATGGTTGAAGGCGACGGTGAACGCGGCGATGCCGCCGGACGATTGTCCTTGAATGGCGCGGCTGTAGGCGTCCTTGCGGATGTTGTATTTCGCGTAGACCTCGGGAAGCAGTTCCTCGAGCAGAAACTGTCCGTACTTGTCAGACACCGTGTCGTAAAGGATCGAGCGCAGCGGCTTGCCGTTCAACGTGCCGGGCGACACGAAGACGTGGATCATCACCGGGATCTTCTTGTCGTGGATCAGATTGTCGGTGACTTCCTGCAGCCGGTAGAGGCTCGGGCACAGGCGGCACGATTCCTCGACGTTGCGCGTCATGTAGCGCTCGCCGTCCTGCCAGACCATCAGCGCCGCCGGAACGGCCGGGTTGTACTGCGCGGGCACGTAGATCCAGTAGTTGGTCTCCATGCCGCCGTAGAGCTTGCTCGTGTGAACCAGCTTCTCGGAAATCTTCCCCTGCGGAACACCCGGCCGCGCGTACGAGTCGGGCGTGTACGCCGGCACGTCGTACGAGCCGCCGAACTTCGCGCCGTTGACGAGGTAGTGGAATCGATGTGAGGTGCCGACGCGAAGCTGCGCCACGTGGAACCAGAGGTTGGTTCCGGCGATCTGGCGCAGGGGACCCGCCGGCTGATCGTCGAGGATCATCGACGGCTGTGACGCGGATTCGACGGCCCAGATGAAATCGGGGCCGTTCGAATCGAACGCTTCGCCGCTCTTGATGGGCGCCTCGCCAAGGCGCTTGACCAGTGCCGCGCGGAAGTCGGGTGAGTCGGGTTGCGCGCGCGCCATCGCCAGCAACCGATCCATCTCGCCGCGCTCCATTCCCTGTACCTGCCAGGGAACGAGCGCGATCGTCATCGTCAGACCAATCGCCAGCAGCTTCAGACGCAGCATCGCGGTTGTACGTGGCCGATCTGTAGAACAAGACCCGACTACATAGCGGCGGGTCATGCTCTTCGGACCCGCCGAGCGACTAGATATCCGACAGATACCCGAGCTTGCCCGTGCTGTCGGCGAAGGTCTCCGCCGGGATGCCCATCTTGTTCATCATCGCCACGTGCAGGTTCGCGAGCGGCGTTTCGTTCGCGTAGGTGACGTGACGGCCCAGATGGAACAGCCCGTTGCCGCGGCCGGTCAGCACGGTCGGCAGATTGTCGTGATCGTGATCCCGGCTCAGGCCGCTGCCGTAGGTGACCATGATGTGGTCGAACAGCGTGCCGTCGCCGTCTTTGGTGGCCTTCAGCTTTTCGATGAAGTACCCGAACTGCTCCACCTGATACTGGTTGATCAGGATGCACTTCTCGATCTTTTCCTTGTCGCCGCCGTGATGCGTCAGCCCGTGATGGGAATCGGCGATGCCGATCTCGCGATACGCGCGATTGCTCTGCTCGATGGCCATCAGGAACGTGATGATGCGCGTCGAGTCGGTCTGGAACGCGGTCGCGATCAGATCGAACATGATGCGCGTATGTTCGTTGTAGTTCTCCGGAACGCTCGGCGACGGCCGGTCCATTTCGGGATTCAGCGCGCTCTCCGACTCGGTCTTCTGGATGCGCGTCTCGATGTCGCGCACCGCGTACAGATACTCGTCCAGCTTGCGGCGATCGGAGGCGCCCACCGCGTTCTCGATCCGTTTGGCGTCCTGCAGCACCGAGTCGAGCACGCTCTTCTGGTACTTTTCCTTCCTCGCGCGCTTCACGGGATCGCGCTCGATCTCGCCCGAGCCGAACAGGCGCTCGAAGACGGCGCGCGGACGAATCTCGGGCGGGTTCGGCGTCGACGGCGTACGCCAGGAGATGCTGTTGCTGTAGGCGCAGCTGTAGCCGTTGTCGCAGTTGCCGCCCTGGATGCCTTCTTCGCATCCGAGTTCGAGCGACGCGTACCGGGTCTGGTTGCCCATGGCGCTCGCCGCGAACTGGTCCATCGAGACACCGGCCTGGAGATCCTTGCCGAAGGTCTTCTTGGGATGCGCGCCGGTGAGATAGCTCGCGCCCGCTCGCCCGTGGTCGCCCGGGCCGTCACCCAGCGCGCGACCGCCATTGACGGTGAGACCGCTCAGCACCGTGATGTCGTTGCGGTACTTCGTCAGCGGCGCCAGCGTGCGCGGCAGCACCTCGGGAAGCGCGGCAATCGGTTGCTTCAGCCTTGATCGCCCAGGTGTCCATCTGGACGCCGTTCGGGAAGTACAGAATCGCCAGCCGCGTCGGCGCGCTCGCGCCGGCCGCCCTGACCAGCGCGGGCATCATGGCGTCGAGCATGGGCAGGGCCACGAGGCTGCCCACTCCACGCAGAAACGTCCGTCTCGGAAGTTGCTTCTTGAGGATCAGATTCATGGTCTCGCGGCCTCCACACTCTGCATCTGAAATGGTCTGCTTTTTACAACTTCCATCACGAGCGAGGAAAACTTGTAGTTGTTCGCCTTCACCTGGGTGGTGATCGCCTCGACCGTCGGGCGATCGAACCGTTCGAGCCCGCGTCCCAGGCTGTAGGTCAGCAGCTTTTCGGTGACGTTGTGCACGAACGCGTCGGACTTCCCTTTGAGGATTTCCTTCAGCCCTTTCGAGCCGTTGAAGGTCTGTCCCCCGGGCAGCGTGCCGGCGGTTTCAATCGGGAACTTGCCGTCATGCGTGCGCCAGGCGCCTACCGCGTCGTAGTTCTCGAGGCCGAACCCGAGCGGGTCCATCAGCACGTGACAGGGCGAACAGCTCGGATCCCGGCGGTGCTGCTCGAGACGCTCGCGCAGCGACACTTCCGTCCCGATGTTCGATTCGTTCAGCGACGGCACGTTGTCGGGCGGCGGCGGGGGCGGCGTGCCCAGCAGGTTCTCCATCACCCACTTGCCCCGGACCGGCGGCGACGTGCGCGTGGGATAGGACGACACCGTCAGAATCGCGCCCTGCGTGAGGACGCCGCTGCGCTGCTCGCCATCGAGGGTGACGCGCTGGAATGCCTCGCCGTCCACGCCCGTGATGCCGTAGTGACGCGCCAGCGGACCGTTGACGAACGTGAACGGCGCGTCGATGAAATCGAGCAGGCTGCGATCTTCCTTGATGATCGTCTCGACGAACAGGCTCGTCTCTTTGCGCATCGCGTCGAGCAGCTCGTCGTCGACCGTCGGGAACCGCTTGGGATCGGGCTTGGTCCGTCCAAGGTTGCGCAGCTGCAGCCACTGCGCGGCCCAGTTCTCGACGAGGTTGTAGCCCTTGGGATCGGCCATCATGCGCCGGACCTGCGCTTCGAGCACCGCCGGCTGACGAAGCGTCCCCGACTTGGCGACACGCATCAGCTCGGCATCGGGCATGCTGGCCCAGAGAAAATACGAGAGCCGCGACGCCAGCTCGATGTCGCTGACCGGATGCTCGTCCATCGTCGATCGGCGATCGGCCATCGTCGGCCGTTGGCGGTCGCATCGCCAGCGTCGGACGCACCAGTCGGGCGACGCTCGCCGACCGGCGATCGACGCTCGACGCTCGACGGATGCGCTTCAATCCTGAACAGGAAATTCGGCGACGCCAGAATCGCCTGCAGCGCCAGTCGAATGCCTTCCTGGAACGTGTCGCCTTCCTTCTGCGCCAGGGCGACGAGATCGAGCTTCGACTTCAGCTCTTCCTCGGTCACCGGGCGGCGGTACGCGCGCTCCATCAGGCTGCTCAGAATCGTTTTCGCGCACTGCGACGTCTTCTGATTGCAGATGAAGATCTTGGTGTAGCTCGCGGGTGGCGCCGTGCTCGGGTTGAACGGACCGACGATGTCCAGGTAGTCGACGAAGAGGCCGCGCCGCATATCCGGGTTGATGTTCTCGCGCGGATCGGCAAGGTCCGCGAGCTCCGGATACGATGCCCGCAGGAACCGCTCGCCGGCCTTCACCGTCGCACGTGCGGTGAACTCGCCTTGCGAATATCCGAACGCTCCGCTGCCCTCGATGACCGTCGTGATGACGGGCGCGCCGTCGACCGACAGCACCAGCTTGCGAGGAGGTGCGGCTTTCCTCGCCGCCTCGTCGCGTGCCTTCAACTCTTCTGGCGTGGGCTCGCGGCGCGGCGGTCCACCCGCTCTGCCACCGCCGCCTGGCGGTAGCGCCGGGTCCCCGCCGCAGCAGCGGCCTTCTCGCGCTCGAGCCGCCGCTGTTCGAAGAGCTTTCGGCGCTCCTCGGCCCGGCGGGCTCGTTCTTCATCGGTGATATCCGCGTCGTCGCCGCGGAAATTCGCGATCCGCAGGCGGAACTCGTATTCACCGTCCACAGGGAAGGTGTAGTTGCCGTACATCGCGCCGCGCAGCGAATACGGCAGGTAGATTCCCGAAATGCCCTCCGTGACCACCGTGTCGTACGCGTCCTGCGAACGCCGGTTCATCATCCGCACCAGCCGCGTCGGCTTGGCCGGCACCGTCTCGCCATACACGGCGAGACGCGAGATGTTTTCCGCCGCCTGCATGTACTTCTCCATGAGCAGCGGAGAGACCGAAAGGACGTCGCTGTTGTTGTCGAACCCGTAGCCGGAGTCATCGACCGGGAACTCATCGGCGGGGCGCGCCGCGACGCCAAGGAGGTCGCGAATCGTGTTGTTGTATTCAACGCGATTCAGCCGGCGCGCCGTCACGCGCCCTGCGACCGGTTCGGTCGGCGTCGTCGAGGCGGTCATTCCCGGAAGGCCTTTGATCCATCCGATGACCGCCGTGCGCTCGGCGTCGGCCAGCGGCTTCGCTGTCGGAGGAGGCATGGCCCCGGCCGACATCTTGTCGAGCACCTTCTGCCAGACATCTGTGTGCGTGGCCGTGGTCGCCGGATCGCGTAGCGGCTCGAGGTTCAGCTTCCCGGCCTGCGTTTTCTCGCTATGGCAGCCCAGACAGCTCTTCGCAAGCACCGGCAGCACTTCCTGCTGAAACTCCGCCGCGTGCGCCTGTGTCGCCTGCGCCTGGCCGTTCAAGGTCCGTGTGGCGAAACCAAGTGCGATCGCCGCACACACGAACAAAACGGCGCAATACCTCTGCGTCATGTTGACTCCCATCGGTCCCACTATTTTCGCATACGGAACCGCCGCGGGAAGGCCCAGAGTTGCACGGAGGGATGCTCCGGTACAACTTGAGACAGCCCGCGATTCCGGCCCTAGAACGTCAATCTCGCACCAAGCCTCCACTCCCGCTCGTCATACTGGCGCCCCACGCGGGTCGTCGACGTGATGACACCGAACCCATTGAGGTTCCGCACCGTCCCATCCGGGTTCAACTGGAGATTCGAGACGTTCGACGCCGGATTCGCGAAATGGGGCGTGTTGGTCACGTTGAGCGCCTCGACCCTCAGCTGCAGGCTCATGTTCGACGGGAGCCCAAAGGTGCGGAAGAGGCTCATGTCGAGATTTGCCCAGCCGGGCCCGCGCACCGAATTCACCGCCGCGGTGCCAAAGCGGACCTCCGTCACCGGCTTGAACGCCAGCACGTCGAAAAACGCGCCGCCGTTCTCAAAGCCATAGATCTCCACGTCGTCTTTCACCTGATCGGCGCGCTGGTTGGTGCCAACGCCCGCATTGAGCGACGCAGCGTTGGCGGTGACGCTGAACGGCGCTCCGGATCGCGCGCTGAAGAACGCGTTGGTCTGCCATCCGCCGAAGATTTGGGACAGCGACGCCCTCCGTCAGGAATTTCCTGCCGCTGCCGAATGGCAGCTCGTAAATGACCGACGTGTTGAGCGTGTGCGGCACACCCGTCTCCCCCTTATTCAGGTACCAGTACTCCGGCTGCGGGATCGTACTGGCCCACCAGTCGATCGTCTTGCCGTAGGTATAAGCGACGCTGTACTGCAACCCCCTGCTCATCCGCTTGCTCACGCTCGCCTGCAGCGAGTCGTACTTCACTTTGCCCGCAGGGCCCTGGATGTTGATCGAGCTGGTGGTTATCGAGGAGTACGGTTGGCTCGCGTTTCCTCCGCCCAGCCGTCCGTAGTTCTGGTTCACCTGGCGCGTGAGGCCGTTCTGGCGATTGGCGACATAGCCCAGCGTGAGGCTGTGCTCGTACGGGAGCAACTGCTGCCAGCTCACGTTCCAGGATGTGATCGTCCCGCGCACGAACTGCTCGTTCAGGGGATACGTGGTGAGCCCGGCGTTGACCGGGTTCAGGCGCCCGACGGTCAGATCGAGGACCGGCACGAGCGGGAACCCTTGCGCCAGCGTACCGATGGCGTTGTAATTATCGAGGGCCGTCTCCGTGTAGATGATCGTCGCCGGATACGCGTTAAAGGGCGGCATCTGTTCTCTGCCCGACGTGTCATTCTGCGGATTGCGCGAATAGCCGACGCGAAGGACCGACGATTCGGTGGGGCGATATGCCCAGCCGAGCCGGGGCGTAAAGAGATTCTTTTCCACCGTGACGCCGCAGGTTTGCGGGATTCCGGCCTGGCCGCAGATGAGGAGCTGTCTCGCGGTGAAATCGAACACCTCGAGGCCGCGGTCGCGCCGCTGCGACAGCGGGTAGTACTCCCACCGCACGCCGGCCGACACCGTCATCTTGCTGTTCAGCTCGAACTGGTCGCGGATGTACGTCCCGAATTGCCATGTCCGCAGCGTCCCGGGCCGGAAATCGTCGCCGGTCTGCTCGATGCCGATCATCGGCGTCATGATCTCCGAGCGGCGCGAGTTCGCCTCGCCCAGGAGAAAGTCCGCAAATCCGTTGAAGTTGTTGAACGAACCCGTCGGGCCCAGCGCGGTGCGGCCGCCGTTGAACGTGAAAATCGGCGACTGGGTTTCGTAGTGGTTCTGATGCAGACGCTTCAACTCTCCACCGAACTTGACGTTGTGGTTCCCCTTGGTCCAGCCGGCGTTCAGGTTCGCGCCCCATTGCGGGTCGCGATACGCGCGCGGCTCGCCGCCGCCGGAGATCGACCAGTTGTTGTTTCCCGCATTCATCGTCGGGAACGCCGTGCTGCGGCCATACGGCGGCTGACACGTGTTCGGGATCGCGAACATATCTCCCCAGCAGTCATCCGTGTGCGGGCGAGCGAGCATGTCCGTGCGCGTAAACCCGAACACGCCGTCGACGACCAACGTAGTGGAGACGATGCTGGTGATCGCCAACGAGTGACTGTGGACCGTGGAGTCCCAGATGCGCCCCTGCCAAATCGGGTTCTCCGGGCCGTTCTTGATGGTCCCATCGGTATCTACATACGGCAGCGCTGGTGCGCTGTCCTCGTAGCTTGTCGCGTAGCCGAGCCGTCCGTTGACGGTAATCCGGTTATTCGGCACCCACGTCAGCTTGCCGTCGTACTTTCTGTAGTCCGTGTCGTACTTGTTCGTCGCGTAGTAGTTGGACTGAAATCCCGGCAGTGTCGGTGCAACCAGCTTGGCGAGGACCGCCTTCGCAACCGGGCTGATGCGGTTCGCCGGGATGAAATTGCACGAGTCGAATCGCGGATCGGTCGTCGACGTGATGCCGCAATTTGCAAACGCAAACGGGACTCGGCCTGAGCCGTTCGCATTGCCAGTCCGCGGATCGTAAATGACGGTATTCGTGCCGGAGAAATTCCCCTCGCGCATCGCCATCGTCGGCACATTGCGAAGACCGTTCGCGCCCGAGTTCGACAACGCGGTGCCAGCTGTCGTCCGTTGGCGCGTGCTCTCCACGCTGCCGAAATAGAAGAATTTGTTGCGGACGATGGGACCGCCGGCCGTGCCGCCGAATACGTGGACGCTGCCGCTGCCTTTCGGATCGCCGGCAGGCAGGAAGTAATTCTTCGCCTTCATCTTGTAGTCTTGCGCGTACTCGAACAGCGATCCACTCAGGGTGTTCGTGCCGCTCTTCACCTGCACGTTCACCGAGGCGCCGCCGGCCATCCCCTGATCGGCGTCGAAGCTGTTGGTGACGACGCTGACCGTTTCGATCGCCTCGAGACTGGGACTGTAGGCCTGGATTTGCTGGAAGAACTGATTAATCTGCGTGACGCCGTCGAGCCGGACGACCGTGTTGTTCGCCGGCTGGCCGTTGATGCTGATCGCCATCGCCCTGGTCGGGTTGTTGCTGCCGCCCGACTGAGAGTAATCGGGCTGCGCGACACCCGGCATCAGCGCGATTGTCGTTTGCCAGGCGCGGCCGCTGGTGGGAATCGTCTCCAGCTCTCTGCTCGTCGTCAGCGACTGCACCGCGGCGCTCTCGGTCTGCAGAACGGCCGCCTCGCCCGACACGATGATCGACTCTTCGAGCGTGCCGAGCTTCAATTTGGCGTCGACGCGGACGTCGAGCCCCTGGCGGACGGCGATGTCGCGCGTGGTGAATATCGAAAAGCCGGGAAGCTTGACGTCGACCTGATAGGTGCCCGGCAGCAGGTTGGGCACGTTGTAGCCGCCAGATACGTCCGTGACGACGTCCCGCGTGAGGTTCGTCTCGTGCTGAGTGATGGTGACCGTCGCGCCGGGAAGCGCTGCCCCGGTTTCGTCGGTCACGTTGCCGAGCAGCGAGCCATACAGCGCCTGCGCGCCGCTGTTCGACGCCATCGCCGACACCAACACCGCAAGGAGCAGACTTCTCCACCCGATCCTCATATTTCCTCCAGGCTGAAACCTGACTGATTTAGCGGGTTATTTTAACGGTGCGGAAGGGGGCGAAAATTGGGACAAGTTGCGACAGGAAATGTTTCATCCCTTGACACCGGCACCTGCGAATGGCACAAGAGCCTCGAACCCGATGGCCCATCGCCTTCCCTCGATCACCCTCGTCGCCCTGTTGGGCTGCGTTGTGGGATGCAGTCGTGTCCAGTCTGCCACCACGGCTGAACCCATCACGATAAGGCTATCGACCGGCTTCGCGACCGGCAATTTCCGGCCGTTCAGCGAAGCTTTGGTGAAAGGTTATCGGGAGCTCATGCCCGACGTCCGGGTGCAAGCTGTGGAGACGTCGGGATCGCTGCAGAACATCGAAGGGCTGCAGGACGGCACCGTCGATATCGGGCTCGCCCAGGCCCACATTGCCTACATGGCCTACAACGGCCGGCTGCACACGTCGGCGCAACCGCTGCGCAACATTCGAGGAATTGCCGTCCTCAATTCCTCCGCCGTGCAACTGCTTGTGGGGCCCGGCTCGCAAATCCGCTCGTTGGACGAACTGCGGGGGCGCCGCGTCAGTGTGGGCCCGGATGGCAGTGGCGCCGCGGTTATCGCCCAGCTGGTGCTGGACGGATATTTCTCGCCGGGCGAAGTGCAGGAAGTCGAGGCCGGCGTACCGCAGGCGAATGCGATGCTGTTGGACAACTCCATCGATGCCGCCTTCACGATCTCGAGCGTGCCCAACGACGACGCGAAGCGCCTGACCCAGGCGGGCGCGCGGCTGCTTCAGATCCGCGGACCGGCCATGGTCAGGTTGCGCACCACGTATCCCTTCTTCCGTTCGGAGATCATCGAGGCCAACGCGTACCCAGGGCAGGAACAGCCGATCCACACGCTCTCGGTGGACGTCGTGATGCTTGCGCGTGCGGGTCTCGACGACGCGGTCGTGCGCCGGCTGACCGACGGGCTCTTCCAGATGCTGCCGCGTCTCAGAGCCGAGCTGCCGTTCCTGAAAGGCATGGTGCCCGAGCGTGCGCCGGCGACGCCAGTGCCGCTGCACCCGGGCGCCGCACTCTACTATCGCGAGCGGGAGCTGAGGCGATGATTCCCGAGTCGCGCGCGCTGGTGGCCGAACCATCGACCTGGCTCGCCGTGCTTATCTGCTGCGGTCTCTGCGCGCTCGCATGGTTCGGCTATCGCGCAACGGATCAGTGGCAGCAGAGCGCCGCGCTGCTCGCGGATCATCGAGGACAGGAAGCCGCCGATCTGCTCACGCGCGCCCTCACGCGCGACATGACCGGCGTGCAGACCTCGATCCTGAACAGCCCGGAACAGGATCGTCATGCGTTCGATCCTCCCTATGAAGCCAACGACCTCGTCGCGCTCGCCTTCGCGCGCTTCCCGTATCCCGAGTTCTTCTTCGGCTGGACACCGTCGAGCGGCGGAACGGTGATGTTTGCGCGAACCGATCGGCTCCCGGTATGGCTGACATCGCACGAGCGCGCCGACGTCTACCCTGTCGAGGTCCGGCGGGATCCGCCGCAGATTGCGTCGCTGCGGCAGCGCGTAGAGTCGGACGTGGCCGCCCGCCGCCGCTACTCGGTGTTCGATATGGCAATCGGAGGCGTCCGCTACCAGGTCGTCGCTCTGCTGTCGTACGAGGGCACGACCAGAGAACAGATCGATCGTGTGTTCGGCGTCGCCGTCAATCTCGAATGGGCGCGCGAGCACTATTTCAAGGACATCCTGGGGCAGGTTGCTCAAATCGCCGGGAGCTCGAGCGCCACCTCGTTTGCCGTGCTCGATGAAGAAGGGCACCGCGTCGCCGGCACGCTCGAGCCGGCCTCGCGTCAAACCGTGGCCACGCGCGTCTTTCCGGTTCTGTTCTTCGATCCGACGCTCGTCGCGGTGGAACCCCCGCCCGATCTCACGCAGCGATCCTGGAAGGTCGCGACCAGCGCTGCCGGCGATCCCACATTCGTCCTGGCCTCGCGCGGCGCGCAGCGGAGCCTCTTCGTCGTCCTCGCGGGTGTCGCGCTCCTGGCGCTCAGCCTCATCGCTACGGCGCGAGCCGCGCGGGCGAGCGCTGCTGTCGCCACGGTCCGCGCGGATTTCGTCGCGACCGTCACACACGAGCTCAAGACGCCGCTCTCTACCATTCGCGCGGTTGGCGAAACGATTGCGCGTGGGCGGGTCAAGACGGATCAGGATCTGAAAAGATATGCGGGCCTGCTCGTACGGGAGGAGCGGAGACTTACTCGTCTGGTCAACAACCTGCTCGCGTACTCGAGGGTGACCGACGTCACAGAAGTCTATTCGTTCGAATCGCACGATCCCGCCGTGCTCATCGAAGAAGCGACGCACGGGTTTCGCCGGCAACTCGCCGACGGCGACTTCGACGTGGAGGTGACGGTACCGGCCGATATCCCGCCCGTGCGCGCAGACCGAACCGCCCTCGTGCTGGCGCTGGACAACCTGATCGACAACGCCATCCGGTACTCGGGCAGCGCGAAGTCTGTGGCCATCCGGGCGTCCAGCGAGAACGGGCACGTCCGTTTCGACGTCGTCGATTGCGGGACGGGTATCTCGCCCGAGGAACTGCCGCGCGTCAAGCGCCGGTTCGTGCGCGGACGCACGGCGAGGGGCAACGGCAACGGCCTGGGTCTGGCCATCGTCAACCGGATTGCCACCGATCACAACGGCGCTTTACAAATGACGAGCGAGGTCGGCATCGGCACGACGGCGACGTTGCTGATTCCCGTGTCGAGAGGCTGACACGCCGTCTGCAGGATTTCGTAGTACCGTCTTTCCACGAGGAGAACCATGATGAAGCGCGCGCCCGTCGTGATTGCTGTGCTTTCCGCCGTGCTCCTGGGCGCCGCTGCCCTTGCGCAGGCGCCGTTGAGCCAGATTGACACCCATATCGTCACCGCCAAGACGGCCGCAGGACAGGATTACCGCGGCACCTTCGTCAACCTCTGCCTGCCCAGCGCCCCGCGCGGCGGCGGGGCGGGGCGCGGCGCGGCCGGGGGCGGCGGCGCGCCCCAGACGCCGGATCGGGCCACCTGGTATGCGCCCGCTATCAAGGTGTTCGACAATTTCTACTGGCTGGGAACGCGCCAGCATTCTTCCTGGGCGCTCCAGACCAGCGCCGGGATCATCGTCATCGACACCAACTTCGCCTGGGCCACGCGGCCTGAAATCATCGACGGATTCACCAAGCTCGGCCTGAATCCGGCCGACATCAAGTACGTGATCATCAGCCACGCGCATGGCGACCACGACCAGGGCGCCGCGGAGTTGCAGGAACGGTACGCCGCCAAAGTCGTGATGGGCACGCCCGACTGGGAAGCCACCTTGAAGCGCCCCGCGACCGCCCCGGGCGGCGTGCCGACACGCGATGTGGCCGTCGGGCCGGAGGGCTCGAAGCTGACCCTGGGCGATACCACCGTGGAAATCATCGCCACACCTGGCCACACGCCAGGCACGCTGTCCTATATCTTCCCGGTGAAGAACCAGGGGCGAACGGTGATGGTCGCCTATTCCGGCGGCACGCTGACCGGTGCCTTCGGCACCGACGGCGCCCGGTGGGACGAATACATCGCCTCGCAGCGCAAGATCGCCAGGGCCGCGGCCGATGCGGGAGCCAGCGTCCTCGATCTCCAACCACAGCGAGTACGACGGTGCCTACACGAAGGCGCGACTGCTCTCGGCGCCGCGTCAGCCGGGCGAAGATCATCCGTTCATCGTCGGGACCGACGGCGTGCAGCGCTACTTCACCGTGATGACGGAGTGCGCGATGGCGTCCAAGCTGCGGGTGGGCGCGAAATAGTGTTCAGTTCTCAGTTGTCAGTCCTCAGTGGGTGAACTGACAACTGAGAACTGATGACTGACAAGTCATGGCCGCGAAAATCCTGATCGTCGAAGACGACTCGTCGCTGGCTCAGATCCTGCGCGACAACCTGCTGGTCGATGGATTCGAGGTGGAATGGGCCTCGCAGCGGGACCAGGCACTCAGCCTTTACCGTTCGTTCGGCCCCGATCTGGTGCTGCTGGACGTGATGCTGCCGGATATCAGCGGGTTCGAGCTCGGACGCGTGTTGAGGCATGGCGGAAAGACGCCGATCATCATCCTCTCCGCACGCGGCGAAAAGGCCGACAAGCTGACGGGCCTTCGCCTGGGCGCCGACGACTACGTGACCAAACCGTTCGACATGGAAGAACTGGTCGCGCGCATCAATACCGTGCTGCGCCGCGTGAAGCCGACCATCGACGCCATCAGGCTGGGCGGGGTCACGATCGATTTCCGGAGCAGTACCGCGATCAGCTCTCGCGGCGACCTGCACCTGACGCATCGCGAGTTCGAGATCCTGCGCGTGCTGGCCGAGCGCCGTTCGCGGGTGGTGTACCGTGACGAGCTCTTCAAAGAGGTCTGGGGTTTTCTCGACACCACGACAACGCGCTCGGTCGATCGGGCGGTATCGCGCCTGCGCCAGAAGATCGAGTCGGACCCCAGAAACCCGCGCTTTCTCCGCACCGTGCACGGCGACGGCTACATCCTGACGCCCGAAAGCGCGGGCTAGGACCTGCGGGTTCCAGTTTCCCGTTCCGGTTCCGGGTTCTGGTTCCAAGTTCCCAGTGACGTCGGTAGGGCGGAACTTCAGTTCCGCCAATTTATCGGAATCGCCGACGATTGCGTACCCCCGCCAATGGTTTGTGCCGAATCCGAAGTCGGTAGACAATAGGCTCTCCGCCGTGAACCACAGGAAACTGCTCTCGAAGCCCGTCTGGCCGCGTCTGCTGCACCCGGCACTCGCCGCGGCGATCTGCGCGGCCGCCGCAATGGCGTTCCCCTTTGGGCCGGCACTCGCGCAGCAGCCGGCGCCACCGCAGCAGCCCACCTTCAAAGTCAGCGTCAACGTCGTCGACGTCGACGTGACCGTGAAGGACGCGGCGGGCAATTTCGTGGGTGGTCTGGCCGCCGAGGATTTCGAAGTCTTCGAGGATGGCAAGCCGCAGGCGATTCAGACGTTTTCGCTTGATCGAGCTGCCCGTCGCAGCGACGCATCCACGTTCACGTTCGGACGGGCGTCCCGTGGCCGCCGACGTCCGGTCGAATCGCGACGTGGAGTCGGGACGCGTGTACATCATCGTGCTCGACGATCTGAACGTCGCGCCGCTGCGCACGAACATCGTCCGCACGCCACGCGCGCGAGTTCATCGAGCAGCGTTTCGGGCCGCGCGATCTGGCCGCGGTCGTCGTCACCAGCGGACGCAAGGATGCCGCCCAGGAATTCACGAACGATCCGGCGCTGCTCCTCCGCGCCGTCGACAGCTTCATCGGACAGCGTCTGCAGTCGGCCGAGATGCAGCGCATCGAGGACTACTACACGGAGCAGGGCTCAGCAGCAGCGATCCCGATCATCTCGGCAGGCATGAACAGCGCTCGATCCGATGATGCGAAACCAGTCCTTCGACCCGAGCAACCTCGAGCGCGGCCAGCGCGCCGACGGGCGTGCTCAACACGCTCGAGAGCCTCTCGGAGTACCTCGAGGGCGTTCGCGGACGCCGGAAGGCGCTGCTGTGGTTCAGCGAAGGCATCGACTATCCGATGGCCGAAACGTTCAGTTCGCAGAGCGGCAACGAAATCATCACATGCGACACGCGAGGCGGTCAACGCCGCCGCGCAGCGCCAACGTCAACATCTACGCGCTCGATCCGCGCGGCCTCATCGGCATGACCACCGACTTTGTGGAAAACATGAAAGCCGGTGCGCCCGACCGCATGGGAACCGATCCGAACCCGACCGGTGGGCACTCCGTTCAGCGGCACGCAGGCGCTGATCGGCGAGATGCGGCTCACGCAGGACAGCCTGCGCACGTTGTCGGAGAGCACGGGCGGCTTCGCGGCGGTCGATACGAACTCGTTCGTCGAGGCCTACGATCGCATCATCGACGCGAACAGCCGGTACTATCTGCTCGGCTACACACCGCCGCAGCATCCGCGCGATGGCCGCTTCCACCGAATCGAGGTCAGGGTCAAACGTCCGGGCCTGACGGCCCTTGCACGCCGCGGATATCCCTCGTCGAGCGGACCGACGCGCGAAGAGCGCCGCGCCGAAGCCCTGAACCGGTGGGCGCGCGACCGCCGCTCCGGTGGCGAGAACGACACGACGCCCGAGCTGCGCGCGGTACTCAACAACGCCGTGCAGCAGTCCGGGCTGACGCTCGCCGTGCAGGCCGTGCCGTTCAGGGGGCCGGCCAAGCAGGCTGACGTGGCCATCACCGTCGAACTGGACGGCCGGCTGCTCGAGTTCGCTCCGCAGCCGAACGGTCTCTTCGCCGATTCCGTCGAAGTGTCGTACTTCGCGCTGAACGACGATGGACGGCCGCAGAAGGGAACGCGGGCGGCGCTGAATCTGGCGATCAAGCCCGAGACGTATCAGCGCCTGAAAGCGCTCGGCATCCGCCTCAACTCGCGAACGGCCTTGCCACCCGGACGGTACCAGCTGCGCGTCGGGGCGCGCGATCCGCTCACAGGGAAGTCGGGCACCGTCTTCACCGACATCACCGTGCCCGAGTTCACCGCGAAACCGCTGATGATGAGCGGCGTGCTCCTGTCGTCCGCGCAGGCGGCGGCGGTGTTTACGCCTCAACGCGATGCGGTTACGGAGAAACTGCTGGGCGCCCCCGCCACCACGCAGCGCGAATTCGAACAGGGCGACACGCTGACGTGGCTCGCGGAAATCTACGACACGACGCCAGGACGCGGGACGCGGCAGATCGACGTCGCCGCTCGCCTCGTCTCGGAGGACGGACGCGAGGCGTTCAGCGCACGCGACGTGATCGCCAACGGCGAGGGCAGTGCGCGCTGGACGAGCTTCGGCTACACTGGCCGCCTGCCACTCAAGGACATCGCGCCGGGCCGGTATGTACTGCGGCTCGAGGCGCGTGAACGCTCGAACACGAACCCCGATGCCCTTCAGGTGGCGCAGACCGTCGTGACCGTGCGATCAACGGCGAGATGAGGGCACGATGAGGAAACGGTTCCGGGATCCTTTTTCAGTGAGCTCAGGCGAAAAAGGATCCCGGAACCGTTTCCTGATGAGGAGACTATGACGAGGTCGCTGTACGCCGCGTGTCTTACCCTGCTGTTGGTCGTGGGCGCCCAGGTTGTGCCAGCCGCTCAGCGCGGACGGGGGACGCCGCCGCCGCGCCCGAACATGCTCGACGACAGCGACGTCACGATCAGGCCGCCGTTTCCGGTCTCGCCCGATCTCATCCCGAATCCGGCCGCGCCGCGCGGCACGATTCACCGGTTCGTGATGAAGTCGGAAGACAGCAAGATCTACAAAGGCATCTCGCGCGACAAGCCCGGCGCCGTCGTGCCCTACGAGCGTCCGGTCGCGGTGTACATTCCCGCTCAGTACGTCCCCGGCACCGAGGCGCCGTTCATCGTGGTGCAGGACGGCTACAGCCCGAAGTACCACTACACGGTGCCCACCGCGCTCGACAACCTGATCCACCAGAAGAAGGTTCCCGTCATGCTCGCCGTGCTCGTGCAGCACGGCGGCGGCGACGGCCCGGGAAGCGAGCGCGGCCTCGAGTACGACACGGTCTCGGACACGTACACGACGTTCATCGAGACCGAAGTGCTGCCGAGAATCGAGCGGGACTACAAAGTGAAGTTCACGAAAGATCCCGAAGGCCGCGCGACGATGGGTGGCAGCTCTGGCGCGGCGTGCGCGCTGACGATGGCGTGGTTCCATCCGGAGCTGTATCGCCGGGTACTGAGCTACTCGGGCACCTTCGTCGATCAGGCCCGCGGCTCGAATCCGGCGTATCCGTTCGGCGCGTGGGAATATCACTCGACGCTCATTCCGAACTCCGATCGGAAACCGCTTCGCATCTGGTTTCACGTGAGCGAGCTCGACAACGGCGCCGACCGGGATGAATCGACCCACGGCAACTGGGTACTCGCCAACCAGCGGATGTCGCAGGTGCTGAAAGCCAAGGGCTATCCCCACAAGTACGTGTACGCCGAAGGCGCACGGCACACCGACGCGAACGTGATCAACCAGACGCTTCCCGATGCATTGACCTGGCTATGGCACGGCTACAAATGACACTCGACGCAGAGACGCAAAGACGCAGAGAATCGTTTTCGGAAGAAACTCTGCGCCTCCGCGACTCTGCGTCAGGGCTTTCGATGAGGAGTCGAATGATGAAACGGTTCTTGGCGTTGTCGCTCGTCGCTGTCTGCCTCGCTGTGTCGGCAATGGTGTCCGGCCAGACAGGCGTGACCAACGGTGAATGGCCCCACTGGGGCGGCGATTCTGGAAATACCAAGTACTCGCCCCTCGATCAGATCAATCGCGACAACGTGAAGACCCTGCGCATCGCGTGGCGCTGGAAGAGCGAGAACTACGGGCCGCGGCCGCAGAACCACATGGAGGGCACGCCGCTCATGGTCGGCGGCGTCCTGTACGCCACCGCCGGCTATCGCCCCAACGTCGTCGCGATCGACGCGGCCACTGGCGAAACGCTCTGGAGCTATCGACTCGACGAAGGACAGCGCGGCGAGCGCGCGCCCCGCAGCCTTACGCGCGGCGTCGAGTACTGGACCGACGGCAAGCAGGCCCGCATCATCCTCCTCACGCGCGGGTACCAGATGGTGTCGATCGACGCGAAGACCGGCCTGCCCGATCCGGCGTTTGGCAAAAACGGTGTCATCGATCTGTATCAGGATTTCGATCAGGCGCCGCCCGCCGACGGCGTCATCAGCTCGACGTCGCCCGCGGTCGTCGTCCGGAACGTCATCGTCATCGGCGCGGCGATGGTCGGCGGCACCGCGCCGCGATCGAAGGAAAACACCAAGGGCTACATTCGCGGCTTCGACGTGCGCACGGGCAAGCGGCTGTGGACGTTCCACACGATTCCGCAGCCGGGTGAGTTCGGCAACGACACGTGGCTGAACGACTCGTGGGCCTACACCGGCAACACCAGCGTGTGGTCGCCGTTCACCGCCGACGAAGAGCTCGGGTACGTGTACCTGCCGGTCGAATCGGCGACCGGCGACTTCTACGGCGGGCACAGGCCGGGCAACAACCTGTTCGCGGGCAGCCTCGTGTGCGTCGATGCGAGGACCGGCAAGCGCGTCTGGCATCAGCAGCTCGTGCATCACGACATCTGGGACTACGACCTGGCATCACCGCCCACGCTCATCAACATCACTGTCAGCGGCAAGCCGATCAGGGCCGTCGCGCAAACGACGAAGTGGGGATATCTGTTCGCGTTCGATCGCGTCAACGGCACGCCCGTGTGGCCGCTCGAGGAGCGCAAGGTCGAAGCCGGAACGGCGCCCGGCGAGTGGTATTCGCCGACGCAGCCGCACCCCACCAAGCCCGCGCCTTACGATCGCCAGGGTATCTCGGAAGCAGATCTGATCGACTTCACGCCCGAGCTGAACGCCGAAGCGCGCGCGATGCTGAAGGAGTACAAGATCGGCCCGCTCTTCACGCCGCCGATCGTCGCAGGCACCAACGGCCTGCGCGGCACGCTGCAGATTCCCGCGGCGCAGGGCGCGGCACTCTGGCAGGGTGCGGCATGGGATCCCGAGACACATATGTTGTACGTGCCTTCGGTTACCAACATGACTGTCAACGCGCTTCAACCCGGCGCCGACCGGTCCGATATGAACTACATCGGCGGCGGTGGCGGCGGCGGACGCGGCGCGCCGCCGGCGGGACCTGGCGGGACGGCCGCCGGCCCGCGCGGAGGCGGGGCGCCGATCGATCCGGAAGCCGGCCGTGCCGGAGGCGGGCGCGGACGAGGTGGACCGCCCCCGGTGCTCGGTCCGGGGGCCAGCCGCGGTCCGTGGGGCATGGGCCCGCAGGGACTGCCGCTCGTCAAACCGCCGTACGGGCGTATCACGGCCTACAACATGAACACTGGAGACATCGTGTGGCAGGTCGCCAACGGCGACACCTACGAATGGATCAAGACGCATCCGGCGCTGAAGGGGCTGACGATTCCGAGGACCGGGCGCGCCGACGAAGGCGGCCTCGTCGTCACCAAGACGCTGGCCTTCGCGGGACAGGGCTGCGGATTGTTCCGCGGCGGCGCTGGCGGCGGTCCGATGTTCTACGCGTACGACAAGGCGACGGGCGCGGTCGTGCACGAGATGGAACTGCCGGCCAGCACCTGCGGGAATCCGATGACCTACATGGTCAACGGCAAGCAATTCATCGTCGTGGCCGTCGGCACGGCGAATTTCCCCGCGGAGCTCGTGGCGTTGTCGTTACCGTAGCGGGAGGGAGTTCACCATTGGCAGATTGGCAAATGGGTAGATTGGCGGAATGTTGGTGGATTGAAGATTGTCGACGGGCAGAGTCCGTCATCGTGCGTCTAATCGCACCCTCGTCAATCTTCGATCCCACAACAATCTTAATCCTCCGATCTGCCGATCTATCCCTGCTGATTGCCCCTCGTGCGCTCATCCACTGGTACCTGGGACTACATCATCATCGGAGCCGGCAGCGCCGGTTGTGTGCTCGCAAACCGGCTGTCGGCCGATCCGGACACGACGGTGCTGCTCGTCGAGGCCGGCGGCAAGGACGACTGGTTCTGGATCGACATCCCCGTCGGCTACCTCTACACCATCGCGAATCCCCGGACCGACTGGTGCTACAAGACGCAGCCCGATGAGCATCTCGCGGGCCGGTCGATCCACTACGCGCGCGGCCGCGTTTTGGGCGGATGCTCGTCGATCAACGCGATGATCTACATGCGGGGACAGCAGAGCGACTACGACTACTGGGCCTCGCTCGGCAACGCGGGCTGGTCGTGGAACGACGTGCTGCCGCTCTTCCGCAAGGTGGAGGACTATCAGCATGGCGCGGACGAGATGCACGGCGCCGGCGGCGAGCTGCGCGTCGAAGAGAGCCGCGTGCGCTGGGAAATCCTGGAAGCCTGGCGCGACGCGGCGGAAGAATGCGGGATACCCAAGATCCCCGAGTTCAACCGCGGCGACAACTTCGGCAGCGCGTACTTCCAGATGAATCAGCGGCGAGGCGTGCGGTGGAGCGCCACGAAGGCGTTTCTGCGGCCGGTGCTGTCACGGCCGAATCTCACCGTCATCACCAACGCGCTCGTCGAACGCATGCGAATCGGCCGCCGCAACGGCATGCTGCGGAGCGAGGGAGTCGAGTTCGTGCACGAGCGCGACGGCCGCACGTTCGCCGAGGCGCGAAGGGAAACCATCCTGGCGGCCGGCAGTATCGGATCGCCGCAACTCCTTCAGCTCTCCGGCGTGGGACCCGCCGCCATGCTCTCGGCGCGCGGCATCGAGCCAATTCGCCATCTCGCCGGCGTTGGCGAGAACCTTCACGATCACCTTCAGATCCGCATGCAGTACAAAGTGAAGAACACGGTCACGTTGAACGAGCGGGTCAACAGCGTGTTCGGGAAGGTCGCGATGGCGGCCGAGTACGCGCTGTTCAAGACGGGCCCGCTGACGATGCCCCCTTCCCAGCTGGGCGCCTTTGCCAGGAGCGACGCGGCACAACCGACGGCGAACATCGAATGGCACGTCCAGCCGCTCTCGCTCGACAAGTTCGGCGATCCACTCCACACGTTTCCCGCGATTACTCCGAGTGTGTGCAATCTCCGCCCTCTGTCGCGTGGATGGGTGCGCATCGTGTCGCCGGATCCGGCGGCCTATCCCGAGATCAAGTTGAATTACCTTCGCGCGCTCGAAGATCGCGCGATCGCCGTCGATGCGATGCGATATACGCGCCGCATCATGGCCGCCAAAGCGCTCGCGAGATTCGAGCCCAACGAGTTTCGTCCGGGCCCCGGCTACCAGACCGACGACGACCTCGCGCGAGGGGCCGGCGAACTGGGCACGACCATCTTCCATCCGGTCGGCACCTGCAAGATGGGAGACGATGCGATGGCCGTTGTGGACGATCGCCTTCGAGTAAGAGGGATTCAGGACTTGCGGGTGGTCGACGCGTCGATCATGCCGAGGATTACGTCCGGCAACACGAACGCGCCGGTTTACATGATCGCGGAAAAAGGCAGCGCGATGATTCTGGCGGACAAAAAAAGTAGGGCGCAACTGTAGAGCGCAACTTAAGTTGCGCCCTACGAATTGCGCCCTACCACCTACAACCTGCCAGCTACCAACTACCAACCACCATCTAGCTTAGAACGTCAACCGAAGCCCCAGCTGCATCAACCGTGGCTGGTTGGCCTGTGAGGTGACCTGGCCGAAAATACTGGTGGCCGCCGTCGACGCCTGCGTGTTCGGCGGGCCGAACTGCACGCGATTGAACAGATTGAACGCTTCGAGACGCAGCATCAGGTTCATTCTGTCGCCGATGCGCGTCGTCTTCGAGATGGCCATGTTCCAGTTGTTGACACCGTGCGCGCGCAGGTCGGGGTCGGTCCGCTCCGCGTTGCCAAGGTCCCACCGCACCGATGCATCCGTGGATGGATTAGCGGCGACGAACGCCGCATTCGGCACGCTGAAGCAACTGGTGTTGAACCAGCCATTCAGACGATCGACTGCGGAGCCGGACACTTGCTTGTCGCAGTTCGGATCGACGTTCGGGCGCAGTCCGTAACCCGAGCCGATCAAATTAGGGGTTGCCGTAAATGCGAGAGGATATCCTGCCTGCAACGTGGTGAAGCCGCTCAGCGTCCACCCGCTGATGAGCGTGTTGCTGAAACCGGTCGCCCCTCCTCCGTACCGGCGGCCGGCGCCGAACGGCAGGTCCAACACGTAGTTGAAGACGAACCTGTGCGGGACATCGAAGCTGCTCAGGGCGAATTCGTTCTCCAGATTGTTGGTCTGGTAGCCGGCGGCCGGATTCCCGGCCCCCGATTCGAGCCAGCCGGTCACCGTCTCCACATTGCCGTAATTCCTGGAGAATGTGTAGTTCGCGCTGATAACGCTGCCGGCGCCGAAGCGCTTGTCCGCCCGGAGTTGCAGGGCGTTGTAGCTGCTTTCGCCGAAATATCCAGGCTCGCTCGCCGATGTGTACTGCGGGAAGTTGACCAGCAGAAGATTGCGCTGAACGGTGGCCGTAGACAGCGCGCCCTCGCGAACGATCCCCAGGAACGGATTCGGCACGGTCTGCCGCAGATACGCCCCGTAACACGTGTCGCGCTGCGACGATGTGTAACCAGGCTGCCCCTGCGGAATGACGACGTTGCCCGTCAAGCTGCAGATGGACGTGTCGTTCGCCGCGCGATTGATGTGATCCAGCCCCAGCTGATTCTGGTTCAGGCTAGCGGGGAGGTGGCTGCCGCGCAGGCCCAGGTACGCGACCTCGACCGACAATTGATTCGCGAACTGATGCTGCAGGGCCACGTTGAACTGCTGCGAACGTCCGGGATACCCCTCCTCATCGCGGTAGTACTGGTTGCCGGTGCCTCCAAGCAGCACCTGCTGGAAGCTGGGGTCGCGGCCCGGGTAGTTGTCGACGCCGGTCGGGAACGGATTGCTCATGTCGGTGAAGAACGTGCGGTTGTTGTCAACGCTGGTCGCGATGTTGTTCGTTCTGATGTTCACGGGGTTGCCCGTCGGCCCATCTTGAAATCGTGCTGTCGAGGCCAGGTAGAACGTCCCGCCGCCGGCGCGCAGGACCGTATTGTCCGTAATGCGATACGCCACGCCGACACGCGGCGCAAACTGCAGGGGGTTCTTCCTCAGCGTGCGCTCCGGTTGCCCAGAGCTCGCCACTAACTCGTACGCACCGAGGTACGGCTTTCCCGTTTCCGGGTTGGTCTTCCCGGCCAGAAGCGGGTTGGCCAAGTCGGGGTTGAAGGTCACGAGGCTGTCGCCCGTCTCGAAGTACGCACCGGGCTTCTCCATGCGCAATCCGAGGTTCACGGTCAACCGCGAGTTCACCTGCCAGGAATCCTCGACAAAGTACGCCTGGTACTTGGAGCGACCATAGTTGAAGTTCGATGACTGGTACGTCCCGCCTGTGGGCTGACCGATCAGAAACGACGCGAACGGATCGCCCGTTGCGCCGGGGGCTGTGCCGTCGAGCGCCGTCGGGTTGTTGGCGAACGTGAACGTGCCGCCCACGTTGTTGTTCTGAAAGTAGTTGACCTCGCCGTTCAGGATGTTCGCGCCCGCCTTCACGGTGTGAGCGCCCATGATTTTGGTGAGCGTCGGCGTGAGCGAATACGTATAGTCGTCCGCGTAGATGAGACCGGTGCCGATGACCTGGTTCGAGCCGGCACCGATGTTTGGAATGCTTGGCGGGACTCCGTCGCTGCGTTCGGGAATCTGGCCGTAAGGCACCACGGGAAGACCGAACGTCGCCACCGGGTCCGTCCCCAGGTTGCCCGGGGTGCGATCGTAGTCCCACCGCATCATTCCAAACCGCACGTCCAGCACCGTCGACGAGTTGAAGCTGTACGTGTCGGCCACCATCACCTGCGTCGTAATGAAGTGCTCGGGCGAGTACGGATCGCCGTTCGTCTGGCCGTTGCCGTACACGTCCACCGGAAGGTTGGTCGAGTCGAATCGCGTGTACCGCCCGATGATGCGGTTGTTCTGGCTCATGTTGTAGTCGGCACGAACGTTGACCTGGTTGTTGTCGCCGCCGATCGAGGCGTTCTTCTCGAAGTTGTTTGTGGTCCAGCGGCCGGCCACGGTGGGTTCGGCGTAGATCGGCCATTGCAGAAATTTCTTTGCAATCGGGCTGATGCGATTCGCCGGAATGATGTTGCCGGGAAACTGCTGGCGATTGGGCACGCCGGGGGCGCCGCAGACGCCGTTGAAGACCCCCGTGCCGGGGTTGGTGATGCCGCACTGCGTCCACGGATCGTAAATCGGCACAACCGTCTGACCACTGCCGCGATAGTCGGAGAAGTCACCGGTCTTCATCGCGGCGGTCGGCACCGTGCGCCGGAACAACACACCTTCGCGGTTGCGGTAGCCTTCGTAACTGCCGAAGAAAAACAGCTTGTTCCTGAGCACCGGACCGCCCATCGACCCGCCGAAGTTGTTCTGCACGAACGGCGGCTTGTCGAGGCCGGCGCGCTCGCCGAAGAACGTGTTCGAGTTGAGCGCCTTGTTGCGGTGTTGTTCGAAGAGCGAGCCGTGATACTGGTTCGTGCCCGACCGCGACGCGATGTTCACAACGCCGCCAACGAAGCGGCCGAACTCGGCGCTGCTGTTGTTGGTCTGCACGCGGAACTCTTCGACCGCCTCCGGACTCGGCGTCAGCACGACGATGTTGCCGTAGGCCGAATCCTGCACCGGGATGCCGTCGAAGTAGGACGCGCTCTGGTTCGCCGTGCCGCCGCCGATCTGGTAGTTGCCAGCCGCGAACACGTTCTTGCCCGTCAGGCTCCCTTCGCTGCCGCCTTGCGGCACGACGGAAGGCGCCAGCGTAATCAGGTTGAGCACGTTGCCGCCGTTCAGCGACAACTGCCGTATGCGGCTGCTCTCCATCACAATGCCGACCGACGCGTTTTCGGTCTGCAGCACCGCCGCTTCACCGGCCACCGTAATCGTCTCGGACAGGTTGCCGAGCTCCAGCCTCACCTCGATGCGAGGCGCCGTGTTGACGTTCACCGCGATCCCATCGTGCACGGAGCGCTGGAATCCGGTCAGCTCGACTTCGAGCCGGTAAGTCGAGGGCACGAGATTCAGGAAGCGTGCAGTCCCATCTTCAGCGCTCACGAGCTCGCGCCGTTCGTTGGTCGCGGTGTTGACGAGGATGACCGTCGCGCCTGGAATCACTCCACCTTGCGCGTCGCTGACGACGGTCACCAGCGACCCGTAGAAGGTCTGGCTCATGGCCGGGACGGCAACCATGAGAGAAACAAACATTAGCGCCGCCCGAGTCCACGCCGAATGGCGGTTGAACATGTAACCTCCTGGTTGCATTGCTGCCGACGTATGGAAAATAGCCGCGTTGAGCAATCGATAATCGATTACCGTTCTGACTTTGTCAAGAGCTTTGCGACGTCTTCACGCCTCTTTCTCTGCTCTATCGCTCGAGCGAGCGCAGTCCTTCGAGCGCGGCTTGACGCGCGGCGGCGTCGTTGCCCTTCGCCGCAATCCCGTATTCGCGCGCCGCTTCACCCGTTCGCCCCATTGCCGCCAGCACATCCGCGAGATCGACGTGCGCCTGATCCAATTTCGGCGCGAGTTCTACGACTTTTTGGAGTTCTGCTACGGCTTTTTGATACGAGCGCGAGAGGGCAAGCACGAGTCCGTAGCTGTGCCGCGCCTCGACGTAGGTCGGATCACTCTGGATCGCCCGCTCGAAGTGATGTCCGGCCTCGCCGTACACCTTGCGTGACGCCAGCAGGTTGCCAAGGTTGTTGTGCGCTTCGGCGAGATCGGGCTGCGCGCGGATCGCCGCGCGCAGATGCCGCTCGCCGGCATCGTCGAGTCCCTTCCTCAGCGACGCCAGGCCCAACGTGTTGTTCGCCAGCGGCAAATCTGGATCGAGCGCAAGCGCACGTTCGATCGACGTCACCGCCTCATCTGCTCTTTGTTGACGCAAGTATACGTTGCCGAGATCGGCCAGCGCCGTCGCGTCTTTGGGACGAATTGAGACAGCGTGTTCCAGCGCCTGAGCGGCTCGAGCCATGTCACCAGCCGCGGTGGCGGCCCCGCCCAGTTCCTTGAGTGCCGGCACGAACGAGGCGTCATGTCGAAGCGCCTCATCTGACCAGCGGATGGCGGCTTGATAGTTCGCTGTCTTCGAGTACGCACGGGCGAGCTCGTAATAGAAGTCAGGCCGGCGAGGCTCGTGCTTTTCGATCGCCTGTTCGAGACGCTGAATGCCGTCGGTCAGATTCGAACCTTGCTGCACCTGAGCCATCGCGAGATACAGCTCGTTCTCAGCCGTGGGTGGCAGCGCCTTCGGATAGTAGAGCGCGACCTCGCCGCGGTAGCTGCCTTGTCTCAGCTCGTCCGTTTCCGGAATCTCCGCGAGAAGATCGCGCGCCGCCCGGCGGCGCTGAATGAAGTGATCGGTCATGACGACGTGCACGGCATCTTCAGTACGCCGCTTCGGCATATGGCAATCGAGGCACGTCGCGCGGGCGCCGGAGACGCCCTGCACGCGCGGTACGCCCTTCGCGTGCACGTTCTCGTGGCAGCTCTGACACGCGGTCACGTACTGCCGCACGGCCGTGTCGCCGCGCGGGATATCGTGCGGATCGTGGCAGGTCTGGCAGGTCATCTGACTGCGCTGGAAGCAGGCGGACTTGAACAAACGATACGCGCCACCCGCGATTTCGAACTTGTCGTCGCGCCCGCTCCCCGGCGCATGATCGAAGTAGATGAAGAAATCCGCGAGCGATTGGCCTGGTGAAAACGCGAACGGCTGATGTTCGTACCGGCGTATCTGAAACGGCAGCGGCGTGCTCGTGGGCTCGAGGTGACATTGCATGCACGTTTCGAGCTGCTGTTCCCGGTCGAGCTTTGCCGGGTTCACGATCGCGCGCCGGGCTGCGTCGAGCGCGTTCGCCTTGCTCGCGTCCACGTGCGCCTGGCCGGGCCCGTGACACCGCTGGCAATCGATACCCTCGGGCAGCCCGCCTTCGCCCGCTCCATTCGAGCCGGGCTTCGGCGCGGCAGGCTGCTCGAACTTCGGCCCGGCCCCGTCGTCTTCGACGGGCGCGCGTGGATAGCCGTTATGGCAGGACATACATCCGGTATCGATGACGCGACGGAAGTCCAGGTGCGCAGGACGATCGTAGCCGGGGCTCATCGCCCAGTAGCCGCCGCGCTCGGCGTACCAGCTCACCGGCAGTTGAAGCAGCCGGCCGTCGGGACTGCGGTGCAGGAACGTGCGCGCGTGATTGCCCGAGCCGATCACATAGTCGGCCTGGATCTCGACGACGTTCGTTTCCTGGCCATCGAAGCCGGCTTGATGCCGTCTCTGGTAGAAGGCGCCGCCGCGCTCGACCATCGTGTAGAAGCGATCCGAGGCTTTGTGGTGCAGGCGGTTGGCGCTGGTGACATCGCCGAGGGTCTGTCCGGGGCGCACCCGCGAAAACGATCGCCCCATTCCGGTACGGGCAAATGTTTCGGCAATCTGACCGTGGCAGGTCGCGCAAACGGCGGGATCGGCGTAGCCAACGGATGAGGCCGGCGCTCCACTATTGGAGGCGCCGGGCGACGGCTTTTCACCTTGTTGAATTGTCCGGCGTGCGTACATCCACCCGACGACCGAGACCGCGGCAACCGCAATCAGAATCAGCAGCCAGTGTCTTCGATCATCCACGTGTCGCCAGGAAAATCCCGCCGACCATGACCGCGGCACCCACCATGTTGGTCAAGGAGATCGGCTGCACCGGAGACCCCAGCCAGCCGAAGTGCGACAGCGCCATGCCGCTGAGAATTTGCCCGCCCAGCAGCATCATGGTCATCGGGCCGGCGCCGATTTGCGGAATGAGCCAGGCGATGCCGAAGACGAGCGACGCCCCCATCGCGCCAGCCGTGAGCAGAAGCGGATTCACCTGGCGCAGGCCGCTCAGGGCGCCCGACTGCCAGCCGCTCGATCCGATGAGGATCGCCGTGAGCGCGCCGATGCACCAGAAGAGCGCGTTGCCCACGCGAGGATTGTTGATCACCGCGCCCACCTTGCCGTTCATCGCAAGGTGCACGGTCAGCACAACGCCGAGAAACATCGTCAAACCATAAAGGTACGATTTCATCTCGCGACTCCTCGCTTCCTGATGTGGCGGCGGGACTGAAGTCCCGCCCTACGGATGTATGCGGCGGGACTGAAGTCCCGCCCTACGGATGTATACGGCGGGACTGAAGTCCCGCCCTACACGGACTACCGGGACTCCGGCAATGCGTACACGTGCAGGCGGCCGCCGATGCGGCTCTCCTCGAATCTTCTGGCCACTGGCCGGCCACCGCCCGCCATGATGGCCACGTACTGTCTGCCCTTCTTCCCCAGATACGTGATCGGCACGGCGCGGCCGTTTTCCGTGAGATCGGCCACCCACAACATCTTGCCGGTTCGCGCGTCGAACGCACGGAAGCGGGCATCCTGCGAGGCCGCGATGAACACGAGGCCACCGGCCGTGGCAATCGGGCCGCCGCGATTCAGCGTCCCGGTCGCCGGCACGCCCAGCGCGTCGAGCTCTTCGTACGATCCGAGCGGTACTCGCCAGGCAATGTCGCCGGTGTTGACGTTGACGGCCACGAGCTCGCCCCAGGGCGGCTGCTGGCACGGCCAGCTCTTGGTGCCGTCCCAGAAATTCGTGCCGAGCATCTGCGGCGCGTTCTCTGGACCGCGGCGCGCCCACATGTTCTCGCCTGTCGTGCTCTTCACCATCTTGTTGAGCATGCCGACGTCCTGCGTCGGGGTGAAGAGCAGGCCGAGGTCGGGATTGAACGCCGACCCGTTCCAGTTGCCGCCTCCCGTCCATCCCGGGAAGATGACGCTCAGTTTCGGCCCGTATTGCGCGTACGGACCGCCGGTCAGCACGCCGCCTTCGAGCTCGAGCAGGCCTTTGCAATACGCCTCGTGCTGAGGCGTAACGGTCGCAATGTCCTTCGGCGAAAACGTCATGCGCGCGAGTGGCTGCGGCTTGACGGGAAACGGCTGGGTCGGCGAGTACTCGTCTCCCGGAATCGGGTTATCGGAGACGACGGGGCGCTCCTCGACGCCGAAGATCGGCTTGCCTGTGACGCGATCGAAGATGAACAGCAGGCCCTGCTTGGTGTACTGCGCCACGGCGGGAATCGTCCGTCCGTCGCGCTTGACGTCGATCAGCGCCGGAGGCGCCGACAGGTCGTAGTCCCAGTTGTCGTGGTGCGTGGTCTGGAAGTACCACTTCAACTTGCCGGTTGCGGCGTCCAGCGCCAGCAGGGACGAACCGTAGAGGTTCGAGCCGAGGCGATCGCCGCCGTAAAAATCGGTCGCGGGCGTCCCGGTCGGGACATACGCGATGCCACGCGCCTCGTCGATCGTGATGAAGCCCCAGGTATTCGCGCCCGCGCGATCGACCCACTGATCGTTTTTCCAGACCTCGTGGTTCGGCTCGCCCGGCCTCGGAATCGTGTGGAATGTCCACACAAGCTTCCCCGTCCGCAGATCCCACGCGCGGATGTCGCCGGACGGCCCGAGGCTTGGACTCTCCTGCGAGTGATTCCCGGTAATCGCGAGGTTCTTGTAAATGGCCGGTGGCGACGACAACGCGACGCGCAGCTTCGGAAACTTCTCGCCGACGCCCTGGCGCAGATCGACCTTCCCTCCCTGTCCGAAAGTCGGCGTGAATTCTCCGGTTTTCGCGTTCAGCGAGATCAGCAGCGAGGCCGAATCAGACGTGCCGAAGACGAGCTGAGCGGGAATCGCGCCGGTCCCGGGCCAGTACGCGAGCCCTCGAATCGACGGGGTGTTGCCGATGTCCTTGACCCAGATTTCCTTCCCCGTATCGGCGTCGAGCGCGACCACCCGGTTGTAGGGGGTCGCCATGTACATCACGCCGTTAACCACGAGCGGCGTCGACGCCGACTGTCTCGGCGCGGGCCGCGATGGCGCCCCGGCGGGCGCATTCGCCCTGCCGCGGGCCGGCGCCCCGGCGCCTCCCTCTTCGGCGTCCGCGGCAGCTCCACCGCCACGAATCGGCGAAGGCGGAACGGCCGCGGGCGTGTCGTAGCTCCAGACCAGCTGCAGGTTCGACACGTTTGCGGTGTTGATCTGCTTGAGCGGCGAGTAACGCTGCGCCCCCGCATCGTAGCCGTGCGACGCCCAGTCTTTGTCGGGCTTGGGCGTCTGCGCGACGCCGACGGCGGTGGCAGCAAGGCCGGCGAGAACGACCACGAGCAATCGTCTGGCAGACATGGCAGATGGCAAATGGCAGATGGCAAATGGCGGATGGCAAATCATTGTTTCGCGGCTTTCCAGTTGTTCCAGAAGATGAACGTGCCACGCTTGGTCGACGTGATGATCTCGGCGTTGCCGTCCTTGTTGAGATCGACCACCGACAGGTGCGAGCCCACGCCGGATCGGTTGTGGATTAACTCGGGAACGAACTCGGCGCCGCCCGGAGCCTTCGGGTTACGAACCGTGCGATACACGTAGAGCACGGGCGCCCCATGGGGATCGGGATCGATGAACGTGTCCAGGTGCGACCAGAACCGCTTGCCGGTGATGAAATCCTGCAACCCGTCTCCGTCAACATCGGCGTACGTCGCACCGTGCAGCTCGGAGAACGTCACGCCGCCGGCATTCTTGGTGGAGAAATCCGTCATGATCGGATGCTCCACGAACGACCGCTTCCCGTCGGCGGCTTTCTTCTGTTCGAACCACGAGAGGCCCCACCCGTGCGCCTGGAGCGAGGTCACCACGTCGTTCAGGCCGTCGCCGTTGACGTCGTACACGGCCATCTCGGCGCCGCCCGGGCTCGACCGCGTCCAGCGGCCAAACGCCTCGGGATGATAAGTCCAGGTACTCCCGCTCGCGGACTCTCCAGACGATCGCCCATTGACCATCGACGATGGCCCAGCCGCCGGCTGCTCCCACCAGCCGAACGCGTTCAGGAAATCAGCACGCCCGTCGCCGTTGACATCGCCGACGCCCATGCCATGATTCGCCCACGGGCCGGGCTCACTGATGTAGTGCTTGATCCACATGCCCGTAGGGTTCGCGCGATCCGGCTTCGCGTACACGAAGCGGTTCTCGCTGTCCTTGAAGAGGAATTCAGGCACGCCATCGGCATCGACGTCTTTGAGCAGCATGAACTCGCACGACATCCGGTCGGTGACCGCGTACATTTCCCAGCGGCGCGACTGCCCCTTCGGATTCACGTATAGAATCGCTTGGCGCTGGAACACGGAGTTCAGGACGTCGGGCCACCCGTCACCGGTGAAGTCATACGCGTACTGCAGGCCGTTGAAGTACTGCGTGCCGGGATCGATCGTGCCACCGACGTAGATCTCGCGTGCCGCGTTGTAATCGGGACCGAGGTAGTAATACGGGCCGGCGACGATATCGGGCGTGCCGTCACGATTGAAATCGGCCACCGCCGGACCCCACGAGTAGTAGAACTCGTTCACTGTCTGCATCCGGAATCGGGTCGACACCTTTTCGGGTTCTGCCACCCTCGGCTGGAGATCCTTGGTCGAAACGTCCTTGAAACGCACCTCGCCCGTCCCGCCGACATACAGCGCAAATGGACCGTACGAGCCGTACTCGGGCTCGGCCACCGAGTCGCCGACGCCGGCGGCGTCGTTGAGAAACGTGCGCAGAATGTTGGCGTCGAGCACGAGCTCGACGGTGTTCCAGTCGCCCGCGCGCAGGCCGGTCGTCGGACGCGGAATGGGCGATGGAATCCCGCCGGGCATTTGCGGGATCTGGGGCGGTCCTCCCGCGCGTGCGGGCGCATTCGGAGCCGGATCTGGAGGCGGCGGCGCCACGCGAAGCTGTCCTCCCGCAGGCGACCTGAGGCGCTCTTTCGACTTCTCGATGCCCTGCGCATCGAGCGTCACGCGATATGTCGCGAGGTCGCCTTCGTTCAGCGACACGAAGACGCCTTTCAGGCCCCCGTCGCCGGTCTTCTCGGCGCGCAACAGCACGCCGGTCTGGCATCCGGCCGCGCATTTGAACGACGCAAACACGGCAACGTCCTGATAGGGCTTGTCCGACACCAGCCATCCACCGGCCCCGTCGGCCGATCCCACGATCTCGCCATTCTCCGCGCGCCAGCGCGCCTTCCCGATCGGGCTCCAGCCGTTGAGGCTCGAACCCGAGAACACGGTGTCGGGCACGAAATTCTTCGACGCGCCCTGGGTCACCGACGCCAGCAGGGCGACGCCGAGGACGAGCGCCGTGAAAAATGATCCGGTGCGGGACATCATGAGCATCTCCTGTTTCAACGGCGCCTGGCGGCTCGGGGCTTGCGGCCCACCTTCTGTTCTTCGACTTCCGCGGCTTCCTGTTCGAGCGCCGTGCGAAGCCACTGTCCGGGCTCCTCGATGTGCACGCGCAGGGCGCGTTCGGCGGCCTCGGGATCGCGTGTCCTCAACGCATCCACCACGGCGGCATGCCGCTCGACAATCTCGCGAAGCGAATGGTGCGACTTCGTGACCGTCAGAAAGGTCGTGGTAGCGAGGCGCATGCGATCCCAGATCTGCTGAAGGATGCGGTTGCCCGACGCCTCGACGATCGTGAGGTGAAACGCGAAATCGGCTTCAACGGCCCGGCGGTTGTCGCCCCGCGCGGCCGCCGTGCGCATCGTCGCGAGCAGGCCTTCGATCTTCTTGAGGGTTGGCGGATCGATGCGCGTGGCGGCGTGGCGCGCGGCCAATCCCTCGAGGACCGCACGGATGGGATAAAGCTGCAGCAGCTCCTCGGCCGAAATCTGCCGGACGATCGCGCCGCGAAACGGCGAGCTGGCCACAAAACCCAGCAGGTCGAGGTCGCGCAGCGCCTCGCGCACTGGCGCCTGGCTGACGCCGAACTGCTGGGCGATGCGCATCTCGACGATGCGTTCGCCTGGCGCGAGGGTGCCGTTGAGGATCTGCTCGATCAACTGCTCGCGAATCTCGTCGCGAAGCACACGCCGCTCGAATCGAGGTTTCTTGTGTCGCGTCTTCATCACGCCCTCAGCGTCACGCCCTGCTTCATGAGGTACCCGCGCGCAATCCTCGCGCACTCGAGGGCGGGAATCGGCATGTCGGGGCTGCTGTCGAGCTCCACCATCACCATGCCGTCCATCTGCCTGCCGTTCATCATCGCCAGAATCGCGGGCAGGTTCACCTTGCCCTGGCCGAGCGGGCAGTATCCCAGAAATGGCTGTCCGCCCACGAAGTCCTTCAAATGAAGGTGATGGATGATGGGGAGGAAGTCCTTGACCACCTGCACCGGATCGGATCCGCCTTTCTGCAACTGGCCGATGTCGGGACCGAACTTGAGATACCGCGTGTCGACGGCCTCCATGACGGCATAGGTCTCTTCGCGCGTCTCGATGCACGTGCCCGTGTGCTGGTGCAGGACCGGCGTCAGGCCGAGGTCGGCCACCGCTTTCGCGCCCTCGTTCAGCGCCTCGATGATGCCGGCCTTGTACTCGGCAAAGTTGAACTTGTCGCGCGGAACACCGTTCGGCCCAAAGACGATGACCTTGCCGCCGTACTTCTTGACGAGCTTCGCGGTGGCGACCGTTCGCTCGAGCGACGGCTTGCGCTGCGCCGGATCCGTCAGGTTCGGGCCGCCGTAGCTCGAAATCAACGGGAGCTTGTACTTTTCGACGAGCGCGCCGACCCCGCCGTGCGCCTCCATGCCCTCAATCTGCCAGCCGAAGAGCTCGAGCCCGTAGAACCCCTGGCTCGCGACATCCTTCGCGATCTGATCGATCGCGGGCGGGTCGGCGAGCCGCATCGGTCCCCCGCCGGGCGGATTGCCCCAGGGCCAGGTGATGCCGGTGTGGCCGATCCGGATGTTCAGTTTCTGCTGTGCGTAAGCGGGAAGCGTGGCACCTGCCGCGGCGAGCGCAAGGGTGCGCGAAAACGCCCGTCGATCCATCTTCATGCGCATCTCCTGTCGGATCGGGCTCCACCGTTCGCGCCCGCGCCGTTGGACATTATCGATAATCGATTTTAATGAAGCGAAAGGGAGTCTAAAAGGATTGGCCCACGGTGTCAACGGGAGAGCGGTCGCGCCAGTGTACCATCGGCAAGCCCGGAACGGGAGCGCGGAAGCAGGGAATCCGGTGGCCCTTCAACGACCCGATGTAGACCGTCTGCAGATCGGGTCCGCCGAAGGTCACGCTGGCCATCCACGGCGCGAGGCCCCGCCCGGTCGCGAACAACACGTCTTCGGTCACCCGGTTCGCGCGGAACGCCTGCTCGAGCGCGCCCACCTTGACCGGATCGCCTTCGTCGAGCAACACGCGCAGATCGCCCTGCGGCGTCAGCACGAAGAGCTTGTCCGAATACACGAGCGTGCCCCACAAGTTGCCCGCGCTGTCGAAGGCGATGCCGTCGGGCCAGGCGCCGGTTCCCAGGGAACGCGGGCCGAAGACCTCCCGCCCGATCGCCTTGCCGCAGTCGTCGATGCGCAATCGCGTGATGCACCCGCCCGTCGTCTCGACGACGTACAGGAACTCTTCCTTGGCGTCGAAGCGAATCTCGTTCGTGAAATGAAAGCCGTCCGCGACGATGGTGAAGCGTCCGTTGTCGAACCGGGCCAGATAGCCGTCGTCGAGGTCGGGACGCAGGGCATGCATCCAGTTCTTGATCCGCGTCGAAACGGTGATCCAGATCCGATCGCGCGAGTCGCGCAGCACGAAGTTCACCTTGCCGATCGGCTGGCCGTCGATCGTGTCGGCGAGCACGCGCGACGAGCCGTCGCGCGACATCAGCTCCAGGCAATCGGTGCCGAAATTCGAAATCAGGAAATCGCCGTTCCGGGCGAATGCGAGCCCGTTCGGGAGCGTGCCCTCCAGGTACCGCTTGGCTTCGCTGTGGGCGTTCTGGAACTCCGCCGAGCTCCGTTGCGTGATGATCTGCTGCGAGCCGTCGGCGGAAATGCGCACCACCCCGCCCCGCGCGTCGGCCGACCACAACGTGCCGTCGGGCTCGGCCAGAATGCACTCTGGCCGCTGAAGGCCGTGTCCCACGTAGTTGATGGCGGACTTGTCGATATCGAAATCGAGAATGGGATTGGTGGTCAGGATTCGCTCCAGATCATGGCCTATGGTGGAGTGAAACCGCCGGGCGTGTCAAAGGCTTCGGTCGAGAGGGTGGGACAATTGGTAGATTGGGAGATGGGGAGATTGGCAGAATGTTGCTAGATTGACGATTGATGATTGGTTGATTCAGATGCTCGACAAATCTGCCCATCGACAATCTTCAATCTGACAACAATCTACCAATCTCTCCATCTCCCAATCTCTCAATGCAGGTAAAGACCATGCCTCAGTGGCTCGAGCCGATGGCGGCGACGCTGACACAGGAGCGTTTCGGAGGCGGGGACTGGCTGTTCGAGCGCAAGTTCGACGGCATCCGGCTCGTCGCCTACAAAAATGGCGATGAAATCGGGTTGTTCTCGCGGAACCGTCTGCCGCAGCACCTGCCCGAGGTGGCCGGCGCGGTCGCACGCCTTCCGGCGAACGAGATCATCCTGGACGGAGAGGTCACATGGGACGGCCGCAGCGGCTATCACGTATTCGACATCCTGTGGCTGAACGGGCAGGCGGTCACGTCGCTGCCGATCGAAGACCGCCGCGCGCTGCTCGAGACGCTGCCGTTCACACCGCCCCTGGCGCGTGTGGCGCTCGTCGAAGACGAGCACCCCTGGGAACGTGCCGCCCGCGAGGGATGGGAAGGGGTCATCGCCAAGCGGCGCGGCTCGCCGTACGAGCACCGGCGCTCGAAGCACTGGCTCAAGATGAAGTGCGAGGCCTCGCAGGAACTGGTCGTCGGCGGCTTCACCGATCCGCAAGGGGCACGGGTGGGCCTCGGGGCCCTGCTCGTCGGATACTACGAGGGCAGCGACTTCGTCTACGCGGGGAAGCTCGGCACCGGCTTCGACACCAGGCTGCTCGTCGACCTGCGGGCCCGCCTCGATACGATCGAACAGCCCGGATCTCCGTTTACGAAAGCCTCGGGGCTGCCCAGGGTGCGTGCCCACTGGGTACGCCCGGAAATCGTGGTGCAGGTCGGCTTCATCGAGTGGACGGTCCACGGCAAACTGCGGCATCCGCGGCTGCTCGGCGTGCGCGTCGATAAAGACCCCCGCGGGGTCGTGCGGGAGGACACGGAGCAGTCTCAACACGGCACGAAGGCACGGAGAAGATGAGATCAGAAGAGCCATCCACTGATGTCAATGCTCTTAGCGCGACTCCTTACAATCTCAATGCTACAGGCGTCCCGTTGAATGCGCTTTTCGAAAAATTGGACCGTGGACTCACCGGGATTCGTCTCTACGGAATCGCGCCGCCGAAGCTAGCGTCGGCCCCCGAGCGGCTGCAAGAGATCGCGGCTCAACAGGTAGCCCGACTTCAGGTGCTCGCGCCTGAAGGCTTGGTCGTCTATGACATCCAGGACGAGCCGGGACGCAGAGGCCAAGCACGCCCGTTCCCGTTCTTACCAACCGTCGACCCTGAGGTTTACGCGTACGACGCGCTTGCCGAGCTCGCGATCCCGAAGATCGTGTACCGGTGCGTGGGCGCGCATCAGCGCGAAGTGTTCTCTGGTTGGATCGACATGGTGCGGACAGCGGCTGGCCGACGCCTCAGCGTCTTCGTCGGCGCACCACGTGGTCGGTCGGGCGGCCCGGGGTTGCCACTGGCCGAGGCGTATGCGCTCGCGCGCGCTGCTCCCAACCTGGTCCTCGGCGGAATCGCCATAGCGGAGAGGCACGTCGCGAAAGAGGATGAGCACGAGCGGATGATGGCCAAGCAGGACTCGGGCTGCCGCTTCTTCATCACGCAATCGGTGTACGATGCCGCTTCTACAAAGTCATTGCTCTCCGACTACGCACTGTCATTGCAGGCGTGCGGCCGCTCCCCCGCCCCAGTAGTGCTCACATTCTCGCCGTGCGGCTCGGTGCGCACGCTCGAATTCATGAAGTGGCTCGGCATCTCGTTCCCACGATGGCTGGAGAACGAGCTGCGCCATTCTGCCGACACGCTGGAGCGCTCTATCGACCTGTGCGAGAGCGTATTCACCGACGTGCAGGACTACGCGCGCGAAAAGCACTTGCCAATCGGCATCAACGTCGAGAGCGTCTCCATTCGAAAGTCGGAGATCGACGCATCAGTGGAACTCTATCGGCGATTGAGCTCGCGTCTCGGGTAAAGGCAACTGTTCGGACGGATCGGATCGCGTCGTTGAAGTGGAGCGAGCCGCTGAAAAGCCGCCGTTCAACGGCAGATCGTTAAGTCCTCATACGCCGCAGGGTTTACCGAGAACGCAGCCCGAAGCGAATGCGCGGGCTCTCCTGATCTCCTGACCTCTTGTTTGTATTTTCGTGTGCTTGGATTCTCGTGCTTAAATCAATTTCGTGGCCTCTGTCGTGCGCGAGCAGCCCGTGATCTCCCACCCCGAGAAGGTCCTCTTCCCCGATGACGGCATCACCAAGGGCGATCTCGCGGCCTACTACGAGGCGATGGCGCCCGTCCTGCTGCCCCATCTGCGTGGACGTCCGATCACGATGGAGCGATACCCGGCCGGCATCGGCAAAAAGGGATTCTGGCAGAAGGACGTCTCGAAGGGGTTTCCCGACTGGTTGAAGCGCGTCGAAGTCCCGAAGAAGGATGGCGTCGTCCATCATCCGGTCGTGACGGACTTGCGATCGCTCTTGTGGGTCACCAATCAGAACACGATTACGCAGCACGTCTGGACGTCGCGGGTTCCCCGTCTCTATTACCCCGACATCTGCGTCTTCGATCTCGATCCGTCCAGGGAGGATCTGGACGAGCTTCGCGCCGCGGCAACCGGCCTGCGCGATCTGCTCGCCGCGCTCAAGCTGCCGTCCTGGGTCAAGACCTCGGGGTCGAAGGGCTATCACATCGTCGTTCCGCTCGATGGAAAGACAGAGATGGGCCAGGTCGCACGATTTGCCCATACGGT
This sequence comes from Vicinamibacterales bacterium, assembly GCA_963821395.1. Classification (GTDB taxonomy): domain Bacteria; phylum Acidobacteriota; class Vicinamibacteria; order Vicinamibacterales; family JAMQPK01; genus JAMQPK01. Next base: position 126,795 of record CAWGDY010000014.1, read on the forward strand.
GGGAAGAGTGTTCGTCAGCCACGCACCGGATCACCTGACGCAGGAGTTCGCCAAGGTCGATCGCCGCGGACGGATCTACGTCGACACCGGCAGGAACGAGTACAGCGCGACGTTCGCCGCGGCCTACACCGTGCGCGCAAAGCGAGGGGCGCCGGTGTCTGCGCCGTGCACCTGGGAGGAAGTGGCGGGCGGCCACGTGGCACCTGCGACGTTCACGCTGCGGAACATGCCAGAGCGCGTTGCCAGGGTGGGTGATGTCTGGGCCGATCTGAAGAAACGCGGCTACTCTCTGATGCGACCGATGGAGAGGCTGAAAAAGATGGCTCCTACCGCTCAGCGCAGCGAGACGTCCCACACACGTTGAAAGCGCGACGTCCCCTGCGGCCCGGAGACTTCCAGCGTCACGACGAAATCGCCGCCGCGCGAGTAGGCGTGCTGAGGATGTTGTTCGGTGGACCCGCTGCCGTCGCCGAAATCCCACTTCCACGACGTGACGGCGCCCAGAGACTCGTCCTTGAAGGCGACGAGGCGCCGGCTCATGTCGACGACGGTGTGCGTCCACTTCGCGCGCAGTTCCTGCGCCGGCGGCGGCTCGAGGGGCATCAGCCGGAACCCGACGAGCTGGTCGGCGTTGCCGAAGAACGTCTGCTTGTGGGAGAGGTTCCAGAAGCCCACGCGTCCCTTCGCATTCACGTCGTCGTAGTCGATGAGGCACCAGGACAAGCCGATCAGCTTGTTCTCGGACAACTGCGACTCGACTGGCGCGCTGCGGACCGTCGCAGCCGGCATAGTCGAACGGCGTGATCCAGAATTCCAGAACGAGCTTGCCGGCCTGGCCAGGCTTGAAGTCGTACCCGTAGGCCGCGTTGGCGTAGGGCAGCTCTTTCGTGTACTGCGCGCAGCCCCACGCCATGGTCCAGTCCTTGTCGCCGGGCGGCGTGAAGATGTGGTAGTTCTGCGCGTGCACGCCGTGGTAGCCGAAATGCGCGTCCGCGCGCGGCACCCGCGGATCGAGCTCGGAACGCGGTCCGACGGCTTCCGGCGTCCAGACGTCTCGATGGTAGATGTCGATCAGCGGACCGCCGGACAGATCGCCGTCGACCACCACCTCGAAGATGTCGTTGTGCAGGCCTGAACCGGCGAAGTCCCAGTAGTTGTCGAATCCCTCGTAGAGGAAGTACAGCCGGTTGAGCCCGCTCACCCACCCGACCTTCACCGTCACGTCGAGGTTCTTTGAGTCGTGGTTCATCCCGTGGCCCTGCTCGGTGTCCATGAGCTGATCCATGCCGATGGCATAGCTGGCGGGCACGCTCGCCCAGTCGTCGGTCTTGCCGTCGATGCGCGGGATCTGGTTGGCCGGGAACTGAAAGATCTTGAACGTGACGTCCTTGCGCTCGAGCGCGAGCGGCGCGGACGAGAACACGCCGGCCAGGAGGCCGCAGAGCGTCAATCGGAGCGCACCAGAGGCTTTCATCGTTTGAAGACTTCAGGGAACAGCGGAGCACTGGTGTTGGGCGGATAGAAATATCCCATCGATGCATGGGCGACATCGTTGCGGTAGAGGGCATCCTGCATCAGCGTCACATGCCGGCTCGTAGACGGTATGGTCGTCGTCGCGATCCGCAGCTCGCCATCTTTCGTGAGGATTAACTCCTCGCGCCAGTCGCCGACGACGTCGGCAATCGCGACGATACGCCCCTCGAGCGTGTCCACGGGTTCAGCGCTTTTATACTTGTGCAACGTCGTCGTGTCGCCGCGATAGCTGAAGATGTTGTACACCTTCTGCGCCCCGTCGAGCCAGTACACCGGATTGAGCGTGATCGACCCGAGGTCGTCCTTCGACAGAAGCTTGCCATCTCTTGCCGAATACAGAAACTGCCCGAGCTCCCTCTTCTGTTCAGCCGCGTAGAACTCGTACCCCGGATTCGACGCGTCGATATCGGCAAACATCCCCCAGTCGTGGATGTGCACCGTCGGATCCGGGTGTCCCCAGATCATCGTGCCCGTCCGCGCGTCGGCCACCTGGATGCCATCTACCGGCTGGCGATCCTCGTAACCGTACGCGATCTCGAGGCCAGGCCTTTCTGGAACGATGTCGGCGACGTAGAACACGTCGGGATGGCCCAGACGGTTCGTCCACAGCGTCTTTCCGTTGTCATCCACCATGACCGAACCGAGCGCGATTTCTTCGCGCCCATCGCCATCGAAATCGTAGATGTGCATGCCGTGCGCGCCCTGTCCGCGCACGGGCGGATCGGTCTCGTCACCGAACCATCGCCACGCCTTCACGAGCTTGCCGTCAACCAGATTCCAGGCGTCCACGTACATGAAGGTGTAGGTCCCACGCGCGACGAGAATGCTCAATCTCTTCC
>CAWGDY010000015.1:0-23901 GCA_963821395.1 Vicinamibacterales bacterium
GGGATCGAGAGCGCCGCGGCTGATGCGGCACGTTAGCCCGTTGGATGGAGATTTGAGAATATGAAGCGCCTCGTAATTGCTGTCTTGATGGCATCAGGTGTGTGGAATCCGACAGTCGCTCAAAGCCTTTCAGCGAATTGGGCCGAGTTGACCGCGGACGACTTCCAGCGGGCCTTAGGCGCAGCAAGCTACACCTGTGCCTTGCCATTCGGGATCGTCGAAAAGCACGGACCATCTGGGCCACTCGGAACCGATCTCATCAACGTGAGGCAAACCACGGCGCTCGCCGCAAAGCTTGAATATGTCCTCATATTCCCGGAGTACTACTTCGGCCAGATTGCTGAGGCTCGACATCAGCCCGGAACGATTGCATACAGCACCGGGCTCCAGCTGCAGCTGCTGCAGGAAACGGTGGCCGAGATGGCGCGCAACGGCTGCCGTAAGGTCGTGATCGTCAACGGACACGGCGGTAACATCGTGCTACTTCAACACTTTCTGCAGTCGCAGTTAGATTCGCCGAAGGAGTACGTTGTCTACACGGTGAGCGGTTCTGCCCTTGGTCCGAACCCGCCGGCGGCAACCAATCCCTCTCGTCCGGGCGTGGATGGGCACGCTGGAGAAAATGAGACCTCACGGGTCATGTCTGCGAGTCCAGGCTTGGCGCATCCAGAACGAGCCGGTGTCGAATCTGGAGCCGACCAAAAGCGGCTCACGTTGCCTGACGGAGTAGACGTGGCGATTTCGTGGTACGCGCACTTCCCGAATCACTATCAAGGCGATGCGTCTGGCGCAACGGCCGCCAGGGGCGACGCGGTGTTCAGCGTGACCTCGGCCCGCATTGCCCAAGCGATAAAGGCCATCAAGGTGGACACTGTTGCGCCGCAGCTGCAACGAGAGTTCTTCGAGAGATCCAAACAACCAGGAATTGCACCGCCGAAGTAACGCGAAGCTCCTACTTCAGTAGTCGGCCTGCGCCCATTGCTCCGCGCTCGCCATTGGGTCCGATCGACCACCACTTGGCGGTGTTGCCGTCTGGCTCAACTTCGATGGTGGCCTCCGACCCGACCAATTCCGGCGAGTACGAGCTGAACAACCAACGGACCTTGAGCCGCAGCTTGCCGGCCGATGCCTCGCATGTGTACTCCCATGCGCCTGCTCCGCCGTGCGAGTAGAGGATGGCCTTCTCTGCGGCAGTGGACGGTGCCGTCCTCGGCGCATCTGATGCGGGGACAGTGTTGTAGAACACTCCTACGTACTTGGATTCAACCTTGCCGATAACAGCATGCCCCGGCGCGGAGGGTGGCAGATACTCCCAGACACCAACCATCGCGTCGCAGGCGCTCGGCTTGGGCTGGGCTGCCTGCACTCCGGCTGCCGAGGCAACGACCAAGACTCCCCCGGCCAAGACCAATCCCATTTGTGCCCCCTTGCGAGAGATCGCGAGTCTTGGGCGCTATTATCGTGCCTCGCGTTCGAGAGCGGCAACGGAATCGGAGCCACCGAACCAAGGGATGAAGCTGACGAAGCCCTGTAAACTCCGGAGCTTCGCAGCTTGTCCCCGGTTTAGCTCGCAATGAAATGGAGCCTGAAGAACTTCATCTCTCGTTTTAGAGCAGAGTTGCTGGACGCAGATATAGATTTGCGACCTGCGATGCAGCCCTGAAAGGCCCCGGTGCTTTCTTTGTGACCTCGCGGGTGACCGGTAGCAGGATGGCGGTAGCAGCTGTATTTGGAATACCCGCTCTTTACCTTGGTTTCCGGGGACTTGGATCGGAAGGGAAACTCATTGGCTTGTTGAGCGATTGTGTTCTGTCCCATTTTGGCTGGTGTTGCGATACTTTTGGGATTTGTGATTGCAGAGAAATCATTCGATCGCCCAAACGATCGAGCGAAGAAATCGATACGGTTGTTTTCTTTGCGCAGTGAGGAAGCTGCAGCGCTGCCAGCCAATGGGACCATCACCATCTCATCTCGCTGGAATACAAGTGGTGACTACATGCGAATTGAATATCTCGCAAGTGTCGAGGGACTCGACGGTTTTGCTTTCACGACCACTCAATATCAAAGCGCGTTGGAGTTCGCGTCACAGCTGGCAAATGTTCTCAATTACCGAATTGGTAACAACGTTGAACCGAGATACCAGAAGTAAACGTTACTTCGCGTCTATCGGCTCAGGTAGGCCTCGAGCTCCGAACGCCTGACCCGATAGGTCGAGCCGATTTTCTTGGCCGCCAGCTCGCCCGATTCGATCAGCGCAATGACGTCGGGCTCGTTCACGTTCAGGCGGCGGGCGACGTCGGCGGGAGACATGAGATCGGTCGAGGCCAGAGCGCCCTGGGCCTGGATGATCTGCTGGGCCATCGACAGGCCCACCGCCAGCTCGGTGGCGACGCCGGCGGTACTGCCGCCCTTCTCCATGCCCTGAGCCATCTGGTATTTCACGTAATCGTTGAGGTTGCCCACCGCGGCCATGCTCGAACGCTTGTCGAGCGCCTGTTCGACTTCCGCGGGCACCGAGACGTTCTCGACGACGAAGCTGGAAATCTGCAGGCCGTACTTCTCGCGAATCGCGGGATTGATGACGGGCAGCAGCGCCTCTCCGATTTCGCGGTAGCGGCTGGCAATCTGCAGCACGGGAATTCTGGCGGCGGCCACCGCATCGCTGAACGCGCTGACCATGCGCGAGCGCATGACGTCGATGAACTCGTCGACGGTGAAATCGTGATCCGATCCGGCGACCTCGCGAAGGAACGTCCTGACGTCGACGATCTTGAAATCGTAGGTGCCGAACGCCCTGACGCGGACCACGCCGAGGTCTTCGTCGGGCATCATCACGGGATTGGTCGTGCCCCACTTGTTCCCGGTGAAGAGCCTCGTGTTCAAAAAGTACACATCGGCCTTGAACGGCGAGTCGAACCCGTACTTCCACGACCGGAGCCTCGTGAGCACCGGGATGTTGTCGGTCGTCAGCGTGTGCTTGCCCGGCCCGAACGCATCGCCGAACTGGCCCAGGTAGACGAACTGGGCGCACTGCGATTCGCGCACGATGAGCTGCGCGCCGTTCTTGATGGCCTTGTCCGCGTCGGGAAACCGGTGCGTGAGCGTGTCTCTCGTAGTCGTCGGTCCACTCCACGATCTCGATGAGCTCGCCCTTGATGAAATCCATCAATCCCATGCCCTCTGTTATCGGCCTCAGGCCAACACGCCGATACACAGATCGTGCAGACCAGTGTGGCGACCCTCCGGTGTCCGAGTTGCGGCGCGCCGGCCGCGCCCGACGCCGGCCGGTGCGCGTACTGCCAGTCGCGTCTCGCGGCCATCGGGTGCCCGGTGTGCCTGAACCTGCTCTTCCAGGGGGCGGCGTTCTGTCCGTCGTGCGGCTCGGCACGCAGCCGATCCGAAGAGACCCGGCCACACTCGACCAAATGCCCGGCGTGCCGGGGGGACATGCACTGGATCCGCGTGGGCGACGTCGATCTGCTCGAGTGCGCGAGCTGCGACGGCACGTGGATCGAGGCCGCCAGCTTCGACCGCCTGTGCGCGCAGCGCGAGCAGCAGGCGATCATGGTGCAGAAGAGCGTCGAACCGCGCAAGGCCGCCGTTCACGTGCCGTCGCCAGCCGATCGCATCCGGTACCGGCCCTGTCCCCAGTGCGGCAAGATGATGAACCGCCAGAATTTCGGCCGCCTCTCGGGCGCGATCGTCGACACGTGCGGCGGCCACGGCACGTTCCTCGATCGCGGCGAGCTGCATCAGGTGGTGCAGTTCATTCTCGGTGGTGGATTCGACCGCATGCGCAAGGCCGAGATCGCGCGGCTGAAGGAGGAGCAGCAACGGCTGAAAGAGCTGGAGATGCACCTCAGCCGGATGCGGGGTGTTGAAGGATAGCCGCGGCCCTCGGGTTCCAGATTCCTGTTCCGGGCGTTCCCGGTTCGTAGCTGCTGGCTGCCGCAGGTTCCCGTACGCGCGTCCTTCTATGAAAATCGGATGACCGTCTCAGCCAGCTACCACAGGCCCACGAAGCGAACCTCGGAACTAGCGAACCAGGAACCAGGAACCACGTCTTCTCTTCGGAATACTCAGCGTCTGCCAGCGCGCCCCCGCGAAGTGCTTGGCGAGCAGCACGATCTGGCCTGTGTGGGCGGAATAGTGCGACACCTGGCGGTTCAACGCCTGCACGACCGTGTGGGCTTCTCCCCGAATCGTGACGGTCTTCTCGAGATCCCCGGGCTGAAGCGAGCCAATCGTCTCGAACAACAGCCGCCAGCTCTCCTCCCATCGCGACTGGATGGCCGCGCGCGTGTCGTCGCCGCCGAGCTCGAATTCGCCGTCTCGATTCCGATTCGGCTTTTCGCCGTCGGTCGTCAGGAAGTCGGTCGAGCGCGAACGGATATTGCCCGAGATGTGCTTCATCAGGAGCGCGATGCTGTTGGCCTCGGGGTCGAGCGCGGCGAAGAATTGCCGATCGTCGATCTGCGCGATGGCCGTGTCCACCTGCGTCTTGAGCTTGCGCAGCTGGACAAGGCAATCGTCGAGGTAGTGCCGCTCGATCAATTCGCTTTCTCGATGTGGATGAGGTAGGCCTCGACCATCAGCAGGTTCTTCTCGCCGGACTGCTTGACGACGCTCAGGATGCGCTCCATCTTGACGACTTCCTCGAGCTGCTCGTCGATGAACCACTGCAGAAAGCTCTGCGCGAGGTAATCGTTCTCCTTGATGGCCAGATCCATCAGCGACGTGATCTGCTTTGTGACGTCCCTCTCCCAGTTCAACGCGGCCTGCACGGCCTCTTCGGCCGAAGCGAACGTGGGCGTGGGCGCGGGGATCGACGGAATCTTCAGGCCGCCGCTGGTGTCCTGCAGGTACTTGACGAACTTCATCGCGTGCTGCTTCTCTTCCTCGGCCTGGTCGCCGAACAGCTTCGCCATGAGCGTCAGCGAGCGCTGATAGAAATGCGCCGCGATGGCAAGGTATTGCAGGCTGGCACCGAATTCGTGACCGATTTGTTCGTTGAACGCTTTCGCGAGCTTGGGGCTGATTAACACGGGAGTCTCCTTGTCTGTGGCCGATTATATCGGCCGGCCGGCTGCGATCCCAATGTGCGACGAGATCTCAGCACAGGAACGTGCGAACCGAGATCGAGTCCGTCAGTAGCTCGCCCACGTGCCGGGCGTGGCCAGCTCGACCGAGCGTCCGTCGGGATCGCGAAAGTAGATGCTGTGCCCGCCGCGCGGCCAGTCCACGCGGCTCTCGATGGCGATGTGCAGCGTCTCCAGCCTTGCGAGCCATGTGGGCACGTCTGCCTTGTCGATCGCAAACGCAATGTGCGCGGGCCCCGTGCTCGTATGCCCGGGCACGACGCCACCAGACGTGTGGAACGCGTGATCCGACGCGCCCCGCTGGAAGAGGAGCAGCACCGTTCCCTCTCCCGCATCGAACGCCACCACCCGCTCGACCGAAAGCATGGGGTCTGTCGCAAGCAGGTCGCGGTAGAAACCGGTCGTGCGCGAGAGATCGTCGCAATACACGGCCGTCTCGAGCACCCGCCGCGGCCTGAGCGTCACACCACGCCTCAATGTGCTTCGTGAATGCTCAACGACGCTAGTCTTTGGGATTGGTGGCAAAGACCGTGAATTCGACGGTAAACCCGCGGTCGTTCATTTCGAGCGCCGCCTTCACCGCATGCGCGATGTCTTCCGACAGCAGCTTCGTCGGGTTGTTGTCGTCCTGACTGAAGCCGGCGTTGGCGGCGAAGCTGGTCAGCACTTCGCTCGGATTGACGAGGAACACGCGGACGTTGTGCTGCCGCAGCTCCGCGCGCCAGCATTCGGTCATGCCGCGGACCGCGAACTTGCTGCCGTAGTAGGCCGTGCCGTTGGCCGCGCCACGGAGCGCGGCCGTCGACGCGAGATTGACGATGTTGCCGCGCTTGCGCTCGATGAAGTGCTTCGCCGCTTCGCGCGACATCAGCATGGTGCCCGTCACATTGGTCCGGAAGATGGCCTCGAACTTCGCCAGATCCATGTCGACGAGCTGCCGGCGCACGCCGAAGCCGGCGCTGTTGACCAGGATGTCGAGGTGGCCGAACTTGTCGAAGAACTCGCGGTAGGTGCGCTTGACGTCTTCCTCGCTCCCGACGTCGGCCTTGATCGCGTGCGCCGAAACGGTCTTCGCCGCCTCTTTCAGCCGGCCTTCGTCGCGGCCCGTAATCGCGACGCGCGATCCGGCCTCGGCCAGCGTTTGCGCGATGGCGAGCCCGATGCCGCTCGAGCCGCCGGTGATGAGCGCCGTTGCATTCGTGAGATTCATTTCGCCGTCAACCCTTCCTTGAGAAATGCGATGAGCGGCGGATATGTTTTCTCCGGCGCCTCGAAGTGTGGGACGTGTCCCAGTCCCGGGATCAGATGCAGCTTGCCCTTGCCGTTGGGAATCGTGTCTGCGATGAACTTCATCCGCTCCTGAAAGACGCTCGCCGGTCCGGCGAGGCTGTCTTCGGCCCCTCCGAACGCGAGCGTGGGCGCCTTGATGTGCGCCCAGTCGTTGATGACGGGGTCGAGATACGTCATCTGCCCGAGCAGCGCCTGCACCATGGCGTAGCGCGGCCAGTCGGCGCTCAGCGTCCAGGCGTAACGGATGCGCGGATACTTGTCGAACTCCGGCTTCCACGCCGCCGGGTTGTGCGAGAAGTAGCGGAAGATGCCCGCGTGAATCTGCTGGTAGGTGGTACTCAGATTCCGCTTGTACGCTTCGTCGATGCTGCCCCACGGGCGCTCGTAGCGCGGATCGAGGAGGCCAATCGGGTTGTAGATGACGACGCGTTCGGCCACGTCGGGATACTGCGTCGCGAATCGCGCCGCCAGCATGCCGCCCATCGAGTGACCGACGATGAACACCTTGTCGATCTTGAGGTGCTGCAGGAGCAGGGACGTGTTCCGCGCCATGTCGTGGAAGTTGTAAGGAATGATCGGCTTGGACGACCGGCCGAAGCCGATCTGATCGGGCACGACCACGCGAAAGCCTTCTTTCCGCAACGCGTCGATCGGTCCGCCCCAGTAGAAGCCGGCGAAATTCATCCCGTGGAAGAGCACGACCGTCTTGCCGTTCGGCTGGCCCTGCGCGGGGACGTCCATGTAGGCCATCCGGATGTCCTGCCCGTACAGCGTCATCGGCAGATAGGACACCGGATACGGATACGGCACGTCCTCACAGGTGATGCTGCCCGGCTTGACATCGGACGGGGTCGGCGGCGGGGCCGCCTGGGCGAACACCTGCACGGGCATCAACGCGAGCACACCAATCGTCAACAGGCGCGTCATGGCAAGCCTCCACATCATTCTGTGGCGCATTCTACTGCGATAGATGCAGCCGTGCAGCATCGTCGCCACAACCGACGCGCTACGGACGGGGCGTCGGCTTCCGCAAACACGAAGTTCGGCGTGGCAAATCACGTCGCCGACTTCTTTTGTTCAATGTCATGGCGCTCGCGCCAGGGATGGCGCTCGCGGAGGTGGCCGGCTCCGTGATTTGTCCACTGACGCAGTCACGCCGACTTCTATGGTTTGCCGAAGCCAACGCCCCGTCCGCAGCGCGAAAGGCTGGCAGGTGGAGCGCGACACCTGCGTGTTGCGATGTCGGTCGATAGGTCACAGCCCGACCGCGTCAGTTCAAAAACAACGGCGGCGGCCACCTCCGCGGACGACCAACCCTGGTCGGCCGCGCCATGATATTGACCGATAACGCCGACGCGTTGTTTTTCCGGGCTGTCGACCGTGACCGACACCGCAACAGGCAGGTGTCGTGCGACACGCCACACTTGCGCGCACGCCCAAAACGCGACGACTAACTTGTTCGCGATTCTGTAGAGATGCGTGAGGCTGCGGATGAAGAAGGAGCCGCGCGCGACGGCCATCGAGGCGAGCGTGGCGCCGTCGAGCTCGTTGACGGCAAGCTTCTGGAACGTCTTTCCCGGCGCAATCACGGTGGCCACGCCCTCTTCACTGAGAAAGTAAAGACGGCCGTCGGCGAAAATCGGTGACGCCGAATGATTGCCCCCCAGCCGTTGCTGCCAGAGCACCTTGCCCGTCTTCGCATCGACGCACGAGAGGATGCCGAGATCGCTGACGATGTAGAGCTCGTCGCCGACGAGAATGGGCGAGGGGGTGAAGGGGGCGCCGCGCGAGATCGACCAGGCCTTGTGCGTCGACGTGACGTCGCCCGTGCCATCGGCCCGGACCGCCAGGACCGCGGGCTCGAAAAATCCGGTCGTAATGTACACGAGGCCGTGCCCGAACACCGGCCGTGGGACATTCGAAAATCCGTCCTCGTAGCGGACGTACCAGATTTCCTTGCCGGTCTCGGGATTGTAGGCCTCCGCCCGGAACGCGCCGACGCTGACCACCTGATCGCGCCCGCCGACGGAAATCACGAGCGGCGTCGTGTAGGCCTGTGCGAAGGGCTTCCGGCGCTCTGTTTTCCACCGCACCTTGCCGGTGTTCTTGTCGAGCGCGACGACCCAGGCTTCGTAGTGACCGTCGCCGCTGAAGATCAGCAGATCCTTGTACAGCGCCGGCGACCCGCCGGCGCCGTGCTGCGACTCATAGGGAAACTGCGCCTTCCAGACGACCGCTCCCGTCGCGGCATCGATCGCCGCGGTGCCATCGGCGCCGAAGTGGAGGTAGACGCGGTTGCCTTCGACGATCGGAGTGGGAGACGCGTTGCTGTTCTTGGGATTCTTCAGCGTGGCATTCGACAGCCGGAACACCTCGACGTTGACGATCTCGCGGCCGCTTTCGACATCGAACGCCAGCGCGCGCAGCGACGCACTGCGCGCCTGCTCGACAGACGTCGTCACCCAGACACGGCCGTCGGCCACGACCGGCGACGACCATCCGCGGCCGCGGATGGCGGTCTTCCAGGCCACGTTCTTCGTCTCGCTCCACTCGAGCGGCAGGTTGGTTTCCGTCGAGTGCCCCTGCCCGTCCGGACCGCGGAACTGGGGCCAGTCGGTGGTCTGCGCGCTCGCGCCAGACGCGCAGAGAAAGTAGAAAGTGAAAAGTGAAAAGTAAAAAGGAAGTTTGAAAGTCATGGCCGCCTTTCCTTACTTTCCACTTTTCACTTTTTCACTTTCTCACTTTCTCCCAGTGCGAAGACATAATACCCCTGCGACCCGGGCTCCCCCGCTTCCCACGCGATGTTGCCGTCGGCCGGGGTCTCGAAGCTGCTGCCGTAGAAGGCGACGAACTGCCGTCCGTTGACCTCGTACACGGAGGGGATGCCCGCGAAGTTGGGGGGCATCTTCTTTTCCCAGAGAATCTTCCCGTTGTCTTTGTCGTAGGCGCGAACGGTGCGATCGGCGAAGTGCGCGATGAAAATCAATCCGCCCGCCGTGACGACAGGTCCGTTCCTGTGCGCGCGATAGTTGTTCCCGGTGTTCGTGATGCCTTTCGCGGCGAGCGACGGCACGACGCCGAACGGCGCCTGCCACTTGATCGCGCCGCTGTTCAAATCGTACGCGGTAATCTGCGCCCAGGGCGGGCTCATCGCGTTCAGGCCGTTCGACGCGAAGAACATCGATCCGAGACGCCCCGTGTAGCGTGGCTGCGGGGCCATCCGGCTGACGGCTTCGCTGTCTTCCACGAGCGTCATCGGCTCGTGCAGGGCGGGCTGATCGGCCGAGCGCACGTACAGCATCCCGGTTTCGGGATCCGCGGCAGCCCCGCCCCAGTTGGCGCCGCCGAGCTCGCCGGGCACTGAAATCTGACGCCGCGTGATGCTGAGCGGCGTGAAGATCCCTTCATTGCGCGACGTGCGCACGATCTCGAGAATCCGCTGACGCTCGTCGGCGTCGAGGTACGGGTTCACATCCGCTTCGGTGAACTTCAGCCGGGCGAACGGCGCGGGCCGGGTCGGAAAGGGCTGGGTCGGCGACGACTGCTCGCCGGGCACGTCGCTCTGCGGGACGGGCCGTTCTTCGATGGGCCAGATCGGCTTGCCGGTGACGCGATCGAACACGAACAGCAGGCCGTACTTCGTCGCCTGCGCGACGATGTCCACCGGCTTCCCGTTCAGCTTCACCGTCAGCAGCTTCGGTCCGGTCACCAGATCGTAGTCCCACAGATCGTGATGAAGCGCCTGATAGTGCCAGAGACGCTTGCCCGTGCGCAGATCGAGGGCGAGGAGGGTGTTGCCGAAGAGGTTGTTGCCTTTTCGATCGCCGCCCCACAGATCGAACGTCGGCGATCCCGTTGGGAAATACCCGATGCCGCGTTTCTCGTCGATCGGCGAACTCGGCCCAGGTGTTGGCGCCGCCGGCCGTCTTCCACGCGTCGGGCGGCCACGTGTCGTAGCCGAACTCGCCGGGCCGGGGAATCGTGTGGAACGTCCACACCAGCTTGCCGGTCTGCACGTCGAACGCCCGGATGTCGCCGGGCGGTGAGTTGTAGCCCTCTCCGGGAGCCGAACCGAGCACGAGCAGATTGCCCCAGACCTGACCGGGCGATCCCGATTGCGCTCCACCCGTGGGCAGCGGGGTGCGGCCGAGGCCCTCGCGCAGGTTCACGAGGCCGTTGGTGCCAAAGCTCGCGATCGGCTTCCCGCGTTCGCGCATCGATCTCCTGAAGGTAGCTGCGCGACGCGAAGATGAGGCGGCGATCGGAACGATCGTTGTTTTCCCAGTAGTTGAAGCCCCGGTTGGTCGGCGTCCCTTCGGTATCGAACCGCCAGATTTCCTTCCCCGTCACGGCGTCGAGGGCGAAGACCGCACTGTCCTTGCCGACGACGTACATCACGTTGTCGACGACGAGCGGGCTGAAGGCGAACCGGCCGATGGGACCAGGCGCGGGAAAGAACCATTGCAGCTCGAGCTGATGGACGTTCGTCTTATCGATCTGCTTGAGCGCGGAGTACTGCGCCCCTTCGATGCTGCCGCCCGGCTGGCTCCAGGCCGTGTAGAGCCTGGGCCCGCTCTGGCCGCGAAGCGTGCGTGATGTGCGGGGTGACGGTTATCTGAGCCGCAATCGCCAGGGCGAGCGGAAGCGTGGTTCGAACATTCATAGCAACCCTCTTGACTGCGGACTTCCGGCTTCTGGCCTGAGGCCAGCAGCTCGGAGCCGGCAGCCTGTGTATGTCACCTGATCGCGATCGGCGCCACGGTCGATCCCGTCGCTCCTTTGATCTTGAGCGGCTGCATGACGAACGCGAACTCGTACACCTGCTTGCCGGCCAGCTCGTCGAGCTTCAGGTTCTCGAGCAGATGAATGCCATGCACGACGAGCGCGATCTGATGCACCGGGTTGTTCAGATTCGGATCGGGGTCGGGCGTGACGCTCACCGGCCCGTTGTCCATGCCGATGAGCATGGGATCCTGTTTGGCCAGCCACTCCGCGGCCGCCGTCGTGAGTCCCGGATTCGTCTTGAGGTAGCGCTCCCCGTCGGTGTCCCACAACCGGCCCCAGCCGCTATTGACGATGACCGCATCGCCCGGCTGCAGCGCGATCTTCTGGCGCTGCAGCGCGGCCTGCAGATCGGCCACGGTGATGGGATAGGTCGCGGGCAGCATCTCGACGCCCTTCAGCGCCGCCACGTCGATGAGCACGCCGCGCGTGATGAGCGACCCGACGTTCTCGATGCCCAGCTTCGTAAACCCGCCGCGCGTCGCCACATCGTCCACCTTCACGCAGTTGTAGAGGCTGTCGCCGATCGTCTGGTGCGTGAAGCCGTCGAACTGCGTGCCGACCTGCCCCATCTCGGTGAACATGATCTCTTCGTTGCTGCCGCGCCGGTTCGAACCGGTGTTCATGGTCGTCCGCTTGGTGTGCATCTCGAACCGGCGGCCGACCGAAAACGGCATGTCGGTCCTGAGCACGCGTCCCAGCTCGATGACCTCACCGGTACGGATGAGCTTGACCGCCCGCAGCACGCTCTCGGGCTTCATGTGATTCCCCGACCCGCGCTGGTCGTTCGCGCCCCACTTCGACGGACAGCGCTGGGCGTCGGTCGGCGGCGCCCACGATTGCGCGAACGCGGGCGACTGCTGCCGTCACGAACAGCATAAACACGATGAGTTGTTTTGTCATGAGCGTCCCGTAATCTCCCAATCTGCCAATCTGCCAATCTGCCAATTCAGTTCGTCTTCCTCGCCTTCGCGCTCGGTGTCTCATCCGTTGGCAAATCGCCGAGGATGTACTGAATCGCGGCCAGCAGGTGGCCCGTCCAGCGCTTGTCCGTGTACATGATCGTCGTGTGCCCCAGCGGCGTGAAGTACGTGCGCCCTTTTCCGTACCCCTTTACCCACGCGACCCCGTAGTCCTGATCGGGGCGTGTGCTCAGCTCGCTGAAACGCCCGCCAAATCCGCGATCTGATTTTTCGACGTCGATGCTCATCAGCACGTGCTGCTTCTCCCGCGAGTACGGCGAGTAGGGCGGGAAGATATAGAACTCGTCGGTGTGCGTAAACGGCTCGCTGCCGAACGGCTTCATGAGCGGGCTCGTCGGGTCTTCGATCTTGAGGACCTGCTCCTCGACACGGTGCTGCCCCGCCCAGCCGCCCATCATGTCGGCAAATTCCGGCCAGTTCAGATTGGCGTAGGTCACGGCGTGGTTGCCGCCAAGGCCCCCGCCTTCGCGAATGTAGCGCAACAGGCTTTCGCGGACCTCGGGATCGTTGTGCACCATCCCGCACACGTTGTTGAAGAAGACGGCGTCGAACTCCTTGATCTTCGGATATTTCAGCATCGCCGGATCGTTGCTGAAGGTCGCGTCGAACGCGCCGGTGTACTTCGCCATCAGCTCGATCATGTAGTTGCCGTGCGGAATCGTGCTGTGACCGGAGTACATCTGGATATCGGTGACGAGCAGCTTGCGCGGTTTCGCCGGCTTCGCCGGCGCCTGGCGGGGAATCGCCGCGTCGATCTCCGCGCGCATCGCCGCGTCGAGGCGATCGCCGCCGCGAATCTGGCCGGCGGGAGTTTTCAGCATGGCGTTGACGCGTGCCGACATCGCCGGCCACATCACGCGTTCGAACGCGTTGACGTTCTTCATCATGTCGGCTTCGGTCGCACCGGTCGACTCCACGGTGACGGTCAGCGACGTGATGCCCCCCTCGTAGGCCGCCAGAAAGAAATCGGCGACTCCCGCCGCACCCTCGCCCAGCGGCACCACGCGGCCTCGCGCGCCAGGCGCGCTCCGATCGGAGGCCGTCACGTGCAGCAGCCTGTCCTTGACGAGCGCAAGGCCATTCACGGCTTTGATGCCGGCCTGTGCCCATCCGCCGAGATGCGCGCTGACGCCCAGTCGTTTGCTGCGGCCGTCGAGCGCGGCCATCACCGTCTTCGGATCGCCCTTGCTCTCGAGCGCGACGTTGATCTCGAACTCCTGCGCAAGCTTGTCGAGCTCGGCGAGATTCGCTGAATCTGCGCTCGTGATGAGGAGCGGCACGTTGATCGACCTGGCGAACTCGAACACCCGCCGCCGCATGGCGGAATCGGTCCCGATGCTGTCGACACGATACGCCGCGATCGACTCGGCAAGCTCGCGAAGACGATAGACGACCGCGGCACGCTCGTTTGCTTGAAGGCGCTGGTCGAGCGGCTTCGGCACTTCGAAGCTGGTGATCTGGGTGCTCGAGGCTTCAACAGAGGAGAAGGGGATCACGTCTGCCTTCGCGAGCGCGTCGGAGAACGTCATCCCTTTCACCGCCGCGGTGGGCATGGCCACACGCCAGCCGAACCACATGCTGTTATCGGGGGCACCCATCCGAATCGTCGCAAGACCGCCACCGTTGGGCCTCTTCGATACGGAGGGTACCGGCGGCGGTTGCTGTGGCGCGCCTCCTGGGCCGCCCCGCCCACCCTGTTGAGCAAAGTTGACGGCACCGGCCGCCATGGCGAAGAAAAAGATCACGGCGCAAACACGTGTTCTCATGTCGCTACCTCTTGAATGAATGCGGAAAACTGGCCTAGTTTACCGCTAAAGCGACCCGAGCCGCTTCAACAACTGAATCTGGCCGGCGTGATAGAGGTCGTGCGCCGCCACGCCGGAAAGGAGGGCGAAGTTGCTGACTTTCCGGCCAGCCGGTGTGCGTGCGAGATCGCGCGGCGACAGCCGCATCACGGCGACCCGCAGCCTTGCGTGCATCTCGTCGAGCAGTTCGAGATCGGCCCGCCATGCCTTGTCGCCGGCGTGCGCGGCGTCGATCGGCCGCCGGAACCAGTTCGATCCCTTGTGCGCAAACGATCCCCGCGCGGCGTCCGTGAAGCGCCTCGTCGCGGCGTACTTCCAGTACGCGGCATGGACGACCAGCTCCCAGATGTTGTGCCGGCGTGGAGACGGCCGCCACGCGGCCTGCCTGGCGGTGACGCGCCGGACGGCGCCACGAAGGTTCGTGCCGTGCCAGGAAGGTTTGTTGTAGGCCTGATCGATGATCGCGACGAGCTGCCGCACGCCGGAGCTCATCGCGTGTTCGCGCGTTTCGGCATGTCGCCCTTCGAAAGCCTCGGCAGCAGCTCATCGCGGGTGGCGAGATGGTAGACGGTCGCGGCGATCACGATCGCCGACTTCATCACGTCTTCTTCCACGATGCGTTCGTAGGTGTCGAGATTGCTGTGCCACGTGTAGTTGTTGTACTCGATCGGATCCTGCCCGATGAAAATACCCGGGAGCCCGGCTTCGTTGAACGCGCCGTAATCGCTGCTGAAGCCCTGGCGACGGACGATGGTGTTCGCGCCGAGCATCCCGAGGTCCTTCAACGGTGCGAGCGTCTCGCGCAGCACGGCCGCCGCGGACTCCGGGCCGAACACGCTCATGTAGCGCGGCCGGCCGGTCCCGTCGTCGAGGTTGACATAGCCGCCGAACTTGCTGAACGCCTCTTTCGGCTCTTCGAACGAACCGAAGTGCTCGCGGACGTACGCGCGCGACCCGCGCAGGCCCTGCTCTTCGCCGCTCCACAAGGCGACGCGAATCGTCCGCCGCGGCTTGACGCCGATCGCCGTCAGGATGCGTGCGGCTTCCATGACGACCGCGCATCCGACGGCGTTGTCGGTGGCGCCGGTTGCGGCGTGCCACGAGTCGAGGTGTCCGCCCAGCATCACGACTTCGTCGGTCGTGCCGGGAATTTCCGCAATCGCGTTGTAGCTCGTGCGTCCTTCGGGATACGTGCGATTCACGATGTCGAATTCGAGCTCGACGTTCTGCTTGTCGGCAAGCAGCCGCGAGATGCGGCCGTAGTCCTCGTTGCGCAGCACGACGGTCGGGATCGCCTTGCCGGTATCGTAGGTGTTGTTCGCGAAGGCGCGGATCATCCCGTGATCGCGGCCCGCATCGTTCACGCGCACGAGCGCGCCGCTCGATTGCAGGAACTCGTACACCTGCGCGGTGATCTGGGCGTTGGTCAGCGGCGCCATCGGCCCGCGCGCCGGCTGCGCATTCTGGGGAGCGTTCTGCCGGCCAGGTCCGCCGCCACGGGCTGGCGCGTTGAGCCGCTGAATCACTTCGCTGTCATCGAGGCGCTCGTCCATGTCGTTGAACGTGACGCGTACAACCTGATGCGGACCGACCAGCACGATCCGTCCTCGGACGGTGTTGCGCAGACCTTCGAGGTGTCTGGTGAGCTCTTCTTTCGTCGGACGGGTTGGAAGGGTGATCTGGACCGCCGTGCCTTTGACGGGGCCATCGGTGCCCGGCGTCCAGGCCAGCGCTTCGGCCACGAGATGATCTTTGACGGGTGAAATGATGTGCGCCGACAACCGCTCGTTGAGCCAGCCCGGATAGCTCCAGTTCCAGGGCTCCATCCGGCCGTTCTGCAGCCCCCATGATTCAAGCTGCGCGACGGCCCACTCTCCCGCCGCCTTCAGATTCGGCGATCCAGTGAGACGCGGCCCGTATCGATCGGTCAGCACGTGCGTCGTCCGGAGAATCTGCGAGTGCGTCGTCGCTTCCTGTCGAATCCTGCCGTAGACGTCGAGGTCGATGCGCTCTTCAGCGCTCAACGACACGAACACAGCCGCCAGCAGAATCAAGACGACTCTGACTTTCATCTCTGACTTCTTACGGACTTGGGACTCTCCGGACTCCGTCCCGTCATTTTCATGGCGAGCGCGATCATCGATCCGACGTCCGCGACGTTGGCCGGCAGCACGATGGTGTTGCCCTTTTTGGCAATCTCGCCGAACTGGCCGATGTACTGCTCGGCCACACGAAGCTGAACGGCTTCCTGACCTCCGGGAAGCCTGATCGCCTCGGCCACGCTGCGGATGCCCGCGGCCGTCGCGGTGGCGACCGACGTAATCGCCGCGGCCTGCCCTTCGGCTTCGTTAATCTGCTGCAGCCTGCGGGCCTCCGACGCCTTGATCACTTCCTGCTTCACGCCCTCCGCCGTATTGATCGCCGCATCGCGCGTGCCTTCGGAGGTGAGAATCACCGCGCGCTTCTCCCGCTCGGCGCGCATCTGCTTCTCCATCGCCGCGAGGATATCCGACGGCGGCGTGATGTTCTTGATTTCGTAGCGAAGCACTTTCACGCCCCACGCTTCGGATGCCTTGTCGAGCTCGCTGACCACCTGCGTGTTGATGTTCGTGCGCTCCTCGAACGTGCGGTCGAGGTCGATCTTGCCGACCTCGCTGCGCAGCGTCGTCTGCGCGAGCTGGCTGATCGCGAACATGTAGTCCGAGATGCCGTATGAGGCGCGCTCCGGGTTCAGCACCTTCAGGTAGAGGACCCCGTCGACGCCGACCTGCACGTTGTCGCGTGTGATGCAGACCTGCGCCGGGATGTCGACGGCGATTTCCTTGAGCGAATGGCGGTAGCGGATCACGTCGACAAACGGCAGCAGCACGTGGAAGCCGGCGTTGAGAATCGCGGAGAAACGTCCCAGCCGCTCGACGACGTACGCGCTCTGCTGCGGGACGACAATGGCCGTCTTCGCAATGATGACGAGCACGAGGAACGTGAGAATGAGCAACGCAAGAAGACCACCGGTCATGAGCGCTCGCTTTCTGGTTTGAGGAAAATCATGAGACGGTCAACCTCGACGACCTTGCACCGCTGCCCGCGCGCAAGGGTCGCCGCATCCTGATTGCGCGCCGACCAGACCGTGCCCCGCAGCTCGGCCTTGCCGACCGCGCCGGCGGGGATGTCCTCGAGGGGCGTGGCAATGTCTCCCACCATGGAGTCGACGTCCTTGCCGGGCTGGTCGAGCATCATCCATCTCAGGAGCGGGCCGCGGAAGAACAGCAGGGATGCGACCGATATCGTCGAGAACAGCACCAGCTGCACCCACATCGGGCCCGGCCCAGTCGAGGACGTGGAGACCGGCAATCGCCAGAGCGGCGATGCCGAAGAAAATGACGTAGAACCCGCCCGACGCCGCCATTTCGAGGGCGACGAGGATGAGGCCGATGACCAGCCAGTGCCACCAGTCGCATGGCGTGGACATTGTAGTCGAAAGTCGAGATCGCAGGCCGGCAGGGCTTTTGTCGTGGAGACTCGTGCTGCTTTGCTCACGCGTGGTCTTCACGGCAAGCGTCTGGCTTATCTCTATCGGATTCTTGGCGCGCTCTGCGCTCTGGCCACAATCTGGACCACCTTCCTGTGGCTCACCGGCGGATTTTCTGTCGAGCTCGGAGGACTTCGAATCGCATCTCGCCGCCCCCGCAATGCTGCGGTGATTTCGCTGGTCCTGGCGATGCTGATGTGGCTGCTCACGTTCTTACCCGATGGGCCCGACGCTTTCCGCAGTGAATGGTCGCTCTGGCGGCGTTGGTATGCATCGACGCACGCGTGGCGGGCGCTCGCATGGCGCGTCGTTCGCGTCGCCACATCCCCCGTCGCGATAGCCATTGTCGTTATCGGCATCGATATCTATCAGTGGAGTGGCGCGCTCCCGCTATGGGTCGACGAGGAAATGATCGCGCTCAATTTTCGTGACCGCTCGATGGGAGATCTGGGCGGCCCCCTCTGGCTGGGACAGAGCGCGCCGTTCGGCTGGCTGGTTCTTGAACGCACAGCCATGACAGTCCTGGGAACCGGGGAACTGTCATTGCGGGCCGTGCCGCTGCTCTTCGGGATCGCGACGATCGGCGTTGCCGCATGGGTCGGCCGACGGTGGATGGGGCACATTGCAGGCGTCGTGTTTGTGCTTCTGTGCTGGATCAGCCCGTTACTCGTCGCACTACCGTTTCGAGGTCAAGCACTACACGGCCGACGTCTTCTTCGGATTGCTGCTCCCGGCTCTCGCGGTCTGGGCGATTGAAGCCGACCACCCGGCGGACCGGGCGCGACGTGTGTGGCTGTGGTGGATTGCAGCCCTCGCCGGCATTTGGGTTTCGAACGGTGCGTTGTTCGTGACTCCCGTCTGCGCGATCGTGCTGTTGGTGGCCGCCTGGCGGCGCGACGGTGCGACGCGCCGCCGCATGGACCTCACTCGGCGGATTGATGTGGCTTGCCTCGTTTGGTCTGAACTACGTCATCTCCCTCCGCCATACCCGCAACAGCACGTACCTGCGATCGATGTGGAACACGGAACTGCTTCCGCCATCCCTGGGGCTGAGCGGCACGATTCAGTGGTTCCTCGAACGTCTCGAGCCTCTGGCCCTCAATCCGGGTGGCACGACGTTGTGGGCAATCTTCTGGACATCGGCAATCTGCGGCTGGGTATTGAGCGTCAAGCGTCCCCTGGGCCTCGTGCTCGCGGGGGTTTCGCTGTCGGCCTTCGCATTCGCGGCCGTCGTTCCATTGCACCAGAGATTTTCGATTTGGATCGTCCCGGCACTCTATGCCGGCATGGCGCTTCTGCTCGATCGTGCTGTTAGCCTCGGGGGCGATGCCGTCGCCCGACGGCGATGGACGCCGTTAGCACGTTGCCGCGCTCGTGCTGTTCGTTCAGTGGCGACTCTGCATTGACATTCTCACGCACGGACGACTGGATCTCGACGCACGGCTTGGCAGTACCGACAAGCCCGCCGGGCCCGTTCGAAGGCCAAGGCCACGCGCACCAGCATGACACACGTCGGCGCTGGGCCGTCGATCATGCGCTGGATGAACGCGATATCCGCGAGGGTGGCTTCCAGCTCGGCATCGACGCCGCCGAGCGTCCACTTGAGAGCCGTGACGCCGCTCCGGCGGGTCGTCTCGAGCAAGTCAGGTGGGACTGGAATCGTGTCGCCGCTTGGCAGGATACGCGTTCGCGTCGAACGCGACGACGCGTTCGTAAGCGTGCGCGCCTCGGCGGAAACGCTGGTCGGCCAGAACTGGTGGTCTAGGAACAGCTTCTCTATCAGGATTTCATCGACATACCGGCCGTCGATTTTCGCGTGACGCTCGGCTGTCCCGACGACGCGGAAGCCCTGGCGGAGGTAGGTCTGGAGCGCCGCCGTGTTATCGGCCCGGACGTAGGTGAAGAACTTCTCGTAGCCCTTCTTCGGCGCGGCATCGAAGGTCGCCGCGAAAAGCCGCGATGCGATGCCCTGGCGGCGGCGGCTCAGGTCGACGAACGTGCCGATGACGCCGACATGATCGAAGGCGGGCGTGAAATCGCCGAACGGCGAGACGTCCTGCAGGCCGACGACACGGTTCGAGCCTGCGTCGACAGCCACGAGAAAGATCCCGCGTTGCGGAAACGTGCGGATGAACTCGCGCTGCTGGTCAACGGAAAACTGGGTATCGAGGGCCGTGTAGATCCTCGCCGCGATGATCGGATTCAGGATGCCCACCATGTCTTCGGCATCCTCGATGCGGGCGTCTCGAATCGTAACCACGTTTTACAAGAGATTAAGAGACTAAGAGAATTCTTTTCAAAAGAATTCTCCTAATCTCCTAGTCTCCTGTTCATCTTTGGCCTACTTCGCCAGCGGATCGGGCCGGACCTGGAAGTGCATCACCTTGCTCGTCGTGCCCTTCCCTGTCTCCATGTGGAACGGCGCGCGCGTGCTGATGGTCGCCCAGAGCCCTCGCCCCTTCCATCCGGCCTTCTCGTCGTCAATGCGTCCGTCCATCCACTTGGTGTAGAAGCCCAGCGGATACGGCACGCGCATCACGACCCAGTTGCCGTTGTTCAGTGCGAGAAGACCCTCGGACTGGTTGCCGGTGTTGATGGGCGTGTTCGCGCCAAAACCCGACGTGTTGAACTGATCGACCCAGGTGTAATAGCTCCCTTCGACGCTGCCGTCGTCGGTGACGCCCTTGAACTGCGGCAGCGGTTCGGCGTAGAACGTCCAGCCTTCCGGGCAGTGCTGGCCGGTGGCTTTCGGACCGTTCAGCGGCGCCTTGCACTTGCGGCGATCGAAGCTCGCCATGTGTCCGCTGGAGAGCGCCGCCCAGAACACGCCGTTGCGATCCACGTCGCCGCCGCGCGGCGAGAAGCCGCGCACGTCGGCCTTCGGATCGGTGACCGCGGGCAGCTCGTAGATTTCGGTCAGCGCCGTTTCGGAAGGATTCGATCCCGGCACGACGCGCATGATCGCACCAGGGAAACTGAGCGCCGTGCCCCAGATCGATCCGTCGGCGGCGGGCGACGCCGCATAGAACGGCGAGTTGATGCGGCGATCCTTCGTCGGATCGGCCGGCTGGTTCGGCTCGGTCCAGGCATCACGCCGGCCGTTGCCGTTGGTGTCGACAATCAGCGGCGTCCACCCCTGCGACGCCACCTCGTCGCCGGTCTCGTCGAACTTCTTCGTGTCGAGCCAGCCGATCACGGGACCGCCGCCGCTCGTCCACAGCGTGCGATTCGCGTCTTCGGCAAACATCAGATGATGCGTGGCGTAGCACGTTCTGATGTGCGTCAGCTTCTTGGTCTGCGGGTCGTACATCTGCAGATGCCGGCTCGCGCTGTCGAGCGGATACACCTTCGCGGAAGGATGCGTCGACCCCTGCTTGCAGAACGCCGGATTATCGAACGGCGTGACGGCCGAGGTCAGCCACAGCCGGTTCTTCTCGTCGAGCATCGGGTTGTGCACGTTGTTCTTGCTCGTCCAGATCACTTCGTCGCCCCAGTAGGGCGAGCTCGCCGGCATCTTCGGGCTGGTCGGCGGCGTGTTCGGATCGCGCACGGTCAACGGAACCCGGCTGACCGTGTTCTTCACCGGATCCAGCACCGGCACGTAGTCCGAGCTCAGCTCGAGCGAGCCATAGAGCGAGCCGTACGGATTCAGCCGCGGATTGCGGCGATCGGTCGACACCGAATCGTGCAGGTACGACTTCGGATCGGCCCAGTCCCACTGCGTGATGACGATGTTGCGCTCGATGCCGCGGGGACGCGGCGGCGCCGGAGGCACTTCGCCCGCGGCGATGCGATCGGTCCAGTCGCCGAACATCTCGAGCACGCGGCGCCGGCCGAACGCATTGAGACCGGCGCTCATCCCACCTCCGGCCTGTCCGGACTGCACGCGGCGTTCCCACGCCGCTGCCGAGTTCGGGAACGTGCCGAGCACTTTCGGAATCTCCCTCATGGCCTTCGCACCGAACCCGTGGCAGGCCGTGCAGCCACCCGACTTCAGGCTCCGCAACCACATCGCCTGGTTCAGCATGCCCGTCGCGATGCCATTGCCGTTCTCGCCAGTGCCCGGGAACTCGCTCTTGTCGGGTACCTTCATGAGCGACAGCCAGTAGCCGGCCGGGTAGTACTGCGCGGCGGCGTGAGGGTTCGGCGCCGCCACCGCTTTCAGGTCCATGATCTTGCCGGGCACCGATTGTGTTTTCGGCGAATCAACCAGCCCGTAGCCCCGCACCCACACGTTGTAGTTCGCCTTGGGCATGTCGGGAATGAGATACCGCCCTCGATCGTCGGTCACGACGATCTTCGCGAACTTCGTCGGCAGATCGTTGGTCTCCGCGATGACCCAGA
This sequence comes from Vicinamibacterales bacterium, assembly GCA_963821395.1. Lineage (GTDB taxonomy): Bacteria > Acidobacteriota > Vicinamibacteria > Vicinamibacterales > JAMQPK01 > JAMQPK01. Next base: position 21,833 of record CAWGDY010000015.1, read on the forward strand.
CGCCGGCCTCGGGGCCCTTCGGCCCGGTCACCGTGCCTCCGAGATCGTTGTTGTCCACGGGAATGGCCGCGCCCTGCTGGGCGCTCATCGGACTGCGAGAAGCCAGGAGCAGCACGATGCCAACCATGGCGACGAATACCCACGCCAGATGCAACCTCTTCATAGCCCCTCCTGAACCGAAATCTTCCAATCTACCAATCTACCAATCTGCGAATTTCACCGTCTCCGAATGACCTTACCCGGCCGCGCCGGCGTCATCGCCTTGCCGTCGAAGGCCAGCTGCCCGTTGACGATCACCGACGAAAACCCTTCGGCATATTGATGCGGCTTCTCGAACGTCGCCATGTCGCGGACACGCGCCGGGTCGAAGACGACGATGTCGGCTTTCATGCCCGGACGCAGGATACCGCGATCGTTCACTCGAATGCGCTGGGCCGGAAACGACGTCATCTTCCTGATCGCGTCTTCGAGCGTGATGACGTTGCGCTCGCGCACGTAGACGCCAAGGACGCGCGCGAACGTGCCGTAGCTTCTCGGATGCGGCACGCCCTCGTTGAACACCTGCACCCAGCCGTCGGACGCCACCATGGTCGCCGGATGCCGCATGATGCGCTCGAGGTCCTGCTCCGCCATGGCGTGAAACACGCCCTGGCAGTTGCCCTGTTCGACGATCCACAGCGCGGCTTCGGCCCCGTTCTCGATGGTCGGCTCGAGGCCGCGCATCTTCGCCACGTCCGCCAGGTTCTTGCCCGCCATCGCGGGATCGAAATCACACTGCGCGAGGAAGACGTTCTTGGGATCGCCGCCGCCGCGCTCTTCCTTGATGATCCGAACCGTCTCGGCCGCGATTTCCTTGCGCGACGAGGGATTCTTGAGGCGCGCGAGCATCTGCTCGCGCCCGCCTTCCTGCGCCCACTGCGGCACCATCGATGCCACAAACGCGTTGCTCGAAGCGGTGTACGGATATTGATCGCTTGTCGTGTCGACGCCGCGCGCGCGCGCGGCCTCGAGCAGCTTCAGCGTCTCGACGCTCTTGCCATAGTTGGCCGGTCCCACGATCTTGTGGTGCGTGATCTGCGTCGGCAGGCCGCCTTCCTCGCCGATGCGGATGGTCTCTTTCACGCTGTCGATGACGCCGAAGGCCTCGTCGCGCATGTGAGAAATGTGGATGCCGCCGTATTTGGCCGCAACCTTGGCGAGCTCGATCACTTCCTCGACGGGCGTAAAGGCGCCGGGAACGTAGAACAGTCCCGTGCTCATGCCGAAGGCGCCGGCTTTCATCCCTTCCTCGACCAGGCCGCGCATCTTGTCGAGCTCGGCGGGCGTCGGCCGGCGGTTCGCGCGTCCGAGGACCGCCTCGCGCACCGAGCCCTGGCCGACGAACGAACCGATGTTGATCGATTTCTGCAGCGCTTCGAGCTTGTCGAAAAACGGCCCGAGCGGCACGACGGATCCGCCGTCGGGTCCCTCGATGATGGTCGTGACGCCCTGTCTGATGTAGTTGTCGGCCGTCGGAACCTTGAAGATGTTTTCACGGCCGTGGTTGTGCATGTCGATGAAGCCGGGCGAAACGATCTGGCCGCCCGCGTCGATCACGCGCGTCGCGGGCTCTGAAATCGAGTACGCGACCTCGGCGATGGTATCGCCGCGCACGGCGACATCGCCGCGGTACCACGGGCTCCCGGTGCCGTCGATAATCCGCCCGTTGCGGATGATGAGATCGTACGGGGCGCCCTGCGCGTACGTCGTGTCCGGCTTCAGCCGGACCATCACCAACCCCGCCACAAATACGCATGCAAGTGCGATCGTTCGCTTCACCTGGCTCCTCCGTACCTCACGGCCCGCCTACACGTTCGCGCAATTCGACGCCGCCTTCAATCTCTCTTTTGTCGCGGCGCACCGGCAACAGCTTCTTCTGCACCATCAACGGCAGCTGGTCTTCGAGGTGCGGCGAGCCGGGCTGGGTCGCATTGCCGTATCCCAGCAGGCACTGGGCCCGCTGAGTCCGGCCGAATTCAATGGCACATACTATCGTTTCGCCGCTCGCGGCGTAGTACTTGTTGCCCTCG
>CAWGDY010000016.1:0-88337 GCA_963821395.1 Vicinamibacterales bacterium
GGTCAGTATGAAGCTCCTGCTGTCGACGATCTGCATCGTGAGTCTGGGCTCGGCCGGTCTGGGCGCGCAAGCCGTCCCGATTTTCCGGCACCTGGAACATCGATCTCGCGCGGAGCGAAGAGGCTGCCCAGGGCACTCCCATCAAATCCGTCACGGTCGCCATCCGTCAGAGTCCCGGCGAAGTGCGCATGGAAGACCACGCGCGATGGCAGCACCGAGCTCGTAGGGTCCCTGCAGTCGGCCGAAGCCCGCCGGCTCTCAGGAGCGTGTCGGCCTGTTCAAATGGGACGGCCGGCGGCTGATTACCACTCTCGTCATCGATATCAACAATCGGCCAATCACCGTTCAGGAGACCCGGAGTCTGAGCGCCTCGGGCACCGAGATGACGGTCGACTTCAACCTCGCCGTGGAACACGGCTATCAGACGGGCGGCAGCGGCGCCGCTCAATCCCGAGCGTGTCGAACGCGTCAAAGGGGACGAACATTCTTCGTCAAGGCGCCATAGGCGGCCGCGGGAGAGCTGCCCGGCCTGTCACCCGAGGTCCGACAGCCCTTCGAGCCGGCCGGTGCTGTCGCCCAACGTGTCGACCGGCACGCCCATCCGATCGAGCATCGACAAGAAGAGGTTGGTGATCGGCGTCTCGTCCGCGTAGCGGACGTGGCGGCCCGGGCGCAGCGTGCCGCCGCCGCGGCCGGCGAGCACCGTCGGCAGGTTGTTGTGCTGATGCGCGTTGCCGTCGGCCAGGCCGCTGCCGTAGACGATCATCGAGTGGTCGAGCAGCGTGCCGTCGCCGTCGCGGATCGCCTTCAGCTTGTCGAGCAGATAGGTGAACTGCTTGATGTGGAACTCGTTGATCTGCGTCACCTTCTCGATCTTTTCCTTGTCGCCCTGGTGGTGCGTCAGGCCGTGATGGCCTTCGGTGATGCCGATCTCCGGGTAGTTCCGCGGGCTCTGCTCGATGCCGAGCAGCACGGTGATGACGCGCGTCATGTCGGTCTGGAACGCCAGCGTCAGCAGATCGAGACATCAGGCGCGAGTGCTCGGCGAAGTCGTCGGGCACGCTTGCCGACGGCGCGTCGACGGGCACGCGCGTCGACGTTGCCGCGCTCGGCGCTCTGAATCCGCTTCTCGATGTCGCGAACGGCGAACAGGTATTCGTCGAGCTTCCGCCGATCGTCGCCGCCGAGCGTGCGTCTTGAGGCTCTGCGCGTCGCCGAGCACGACGTCGAGAATGCTCTTGCCGATAGCGTGCCCATCCGCTGGCGGCGCGCCGGATCCTTCTCGTCGTCCGCCGCGCCGAACATCCGCTCGAACACCGCGCGCGGCCGGATTTCCGGCGGATTCGGCGTGGTCTCGGTGCGCCACGACAGGCTGTTGCTGTAGGCGCAGCTGTAGCCGTTGTCGCAGTTGCCGCCCTGAATGCCCTCTTCGCACCCGAGCTCGAGCGACGCGAACCGCGTCTGGCCTTCGAGGTGCCGCGCGGCGATCTGGTCCATCGAGATGCCGGTCTTGATGTCCTTGCCGTAGGTCTTTGCGGATGCACGCCGGTGAGGTACGCCGCGCCCGCGCGCCCGTGGTCGCCGGGGCCATCGCCAGTGCTCGCGGCCGCCGTTCGAGGTCAGCCCGCGTCAGCATCAGCGATGTCGTTGCGATACGGCGCCAGCGCGCGCGAGATGCGCGGCAGCTCGCCGAGCGGCGTCGCGCCCACGCCGCCCCGGCGGCGTCCAGTCCTCCATCACGATGCCGTTCGGCACGTAGAGGAACGCCATGCGGTTGCGGCGCAGCGCCTTCTTGACCGCCTGCGCCGCGAACGCCGGGTACATCGCATCGAGAAACGGCAGCGCGACGGCGGCGCCCAGGCCGCGCAGCACGGTCGCCGCGACAAGTGTTTCATCTCCAATCGCTCCCTTGAGGTACGTCCACCGACATTCATCGAGCGCTTGCCGCATCTGAAACGGCCGGCTGTTCGACGATGCCTGTCCACCAGCGGCGGAAAACTTGTAGTTGTCGCGCGCCAGCGTCGCGGGTGATCTGATCGACGACCGGGCGGTCCGACCGCGCTCGAGGCCGCGGCCGAGCGCGTAGGTCATCAGCTTCTCGGTGAAGTGTTCGGGCGAAGATCGCCGCCGTCCGCGCGCAGAATCTGCTTCAGGCCCTCGGCGCCGGCGAACGTACCGGCCGTCGGGCAGCGTGCCGGACGTGTCGATGTCGAAGTTGCCGTCCTTCGTCGCGCCACGCGCCGGCCGCGTCGTAGTTCTCGAGGCCGAAGCCGATCGGATCCATCGATTGTGGCAGAGCCGCGCAACTCGGATTGGCGCGATGCTGCTCGCAGCCGCTGGCGCATCGACGCCGCCGTGCCGAGATCCTTCTCCACGAGCGCCGGAATGCCGTCGGGCGGCGGCGGCGGCGGCGCGCCAAGCAGGTTGTCGAGCACCCACTTGCCGCGCAGCACCGGCGAGGTGCGCGTCGCGTACGACGAGATCGTCAGGATCGAGGCCTGCGTCACGATGCCGCTGCGCTGCGTCGCCGTCGAGCTCGACGCGCTGGAACTCCTCGCCGTCGACGCCCGCGATGCCGTAGTAGCGCGCCAGCGGTCCGTTGACGAACGTGAAGTGGCCGTCGATGAAATCGAGGATGCTGCGGTCTTCGCGCATGACGGCGCCGACGAACAGCAGCGTCTCCTGCCGCATCGCGTCGAGCAGCTCGTCGTCGACCGTGCGGAACTTCTCCGCATCGGGCTTCTTGCGATCCATCAGCCGCAGGTTCAGCCACTGCTCGCCGAAGTTCGTCGACGAGCGACGACGGCCTTCGGATCCTGCAGCATCCGCCGCACCTGCGCGTCGAGCACCTCCGGGTCGTGCAGCCGCTTCTGCTTCCGCCAGCCGGAACAGCTCGTCGTCCGGCATGCTGCTCCAGAGGAAGTACGACAGCCGTGACGCCAGCTCGTAGTCGTTGAGCGCGATACCCGCCTTCGCGGCTTCGCCGCTTCGGCGGGCAGGCCCGTTCGCTGTTGCGCCTGCATCAGGCTCCCGCTCGATGCGGAACAGGAAATTCGGCGACATCAGCACGGCCTCGATCGCCACGCGCACGCCTTCTTCGACGGAGTCCTGCTTTGCGGACTGCGTTCGACGAGCGTCAGCAGCCGCCGCACTTCCTCCGGCGTCGCCGGCCGCCGGTAGGCGCGCGTCACCAGGTTCGTCGACGATCTGCGCGCGCACGCCGGCGAGTACTGCCCGGTGTCGCCGCAGATGAAGATCTTCTTGAAGCCGGCGGCGGCGCCGTCGACGGGTTGAACGGGCCCGAGGACGTCGATGTAGTCGACGAAGAGCTCCTGCGCGGCCGTCGGCGTTGATCAGCTTGCACGGGTTCGGATGGTTCGCCAGTTCCGGCCACGACACGCGCAGCGCGTGATCGCCGGCCGTCACCTTCACGCGCACGACGTTGTCGCCGTGCGAGTAGTTGTAGTTGCCGTCGCCTTCGACGTAGTCGCTGCGCAGCCTGCGTGCCGTCGATGCTGAACGTCATCAGCATCGGCGGAAACGGCCTGCGCGAAGCTTCTCCTCCCGCGCTTTCCGCTCTTCGTCGGTGGGCGGCCGTCGCGGGCCGGCCCGGCCCGCGGCCGCGCGCGGCCGCCGGCCGGCTTCGGGCTGTCGGGCTGCACGACGTCCGCCGACGGCAGCGGCTCCGCGGGCGCCGCCTCGGCGCTGGCGAACGGCCGGCCGGGACCGACCGGCTTTCCGCGGCCGCGGAAGTTGCCGTAGCGCCACCGGAACTCGTACTCGCCGTCGACCGGGAAGTGATACGTCGCGTAGAGCGCGCCGCGCATCGAGTACGGCGTCTCGTTGCCCTTCGCGTGCATGTCGTCCTGCATCTTCTTCGGCGTGAGGACGACGAGCTGTCCTGGTTTGTCCGGATAGCGTCTCGCCGAAGACCGCGGCTCGAGCGACCGACCCGCGCCGTGCTGATGTACTTCTCCATCAGCATCGGCGAGAGCGACAGCACGTCGCCGATGTTGTCGAAGCCGTAGCCCGAGTCGTCGATCGGGAAACTCGTCGGCCGGGCGAAGCGTGACGCCGAGCAGATCGCGAATCGTGTTGTTGTATTCGACGCGGTTCAGCCGGCGCGCGGTCACGCGCCCCGGATCTGGCCGCCGATGCCGTCCGCGGCGGCCTGCCGGCAATGCCGGGCAGCCGTGCGAATCCACGCCGATGACCGCCGCGACGTCTCCTGGAGGCAACGGCGTCACGGGCGCGGCGGCATCGGCCGGCCGTCATCTTGTCGAGCACCTTCTGCCAGACGTCGGCCCGCTGACGCGCGGCTGCGCCGTCGCGGAACGCCTCGAGGCTCAGTTTGCCCGTCTGCAGCCGGTCGTTGTGACACCGGATGCAGTTCCGCGACAGCACGGGCAGCACGTCCTGCTCGAATTCACCGGCAGCCGGCGATGCCGACTGCCCGCGAAGCGTCGAGCCGGTGAAGACACCGCTCGCGATCGCGGCGCTCACGACGAGAATCCAGGTTGCTTTCATTCGCACCATTTCAAGGCGCAGACTAAAGCAGCGTCACCGTCCCCTAAGCCCTCAGCCCTAATCGCTCAGTCCTCTAGAACCCCATGCGCAGGCCGAGACGGATGTAGCGTTCCGAATATTCACGTCCGGAGCTCTGCGTCGAGTTGATGACGCCGAAGCCGTTCAGATTGCGCACCGATCCATCCGGATTGAGCTGCAGGTTCGATACGTTCGTCCCGCTCGGACTCGCGAACGTTGGCCTGTTGAACAGGTTGTAGACATCGAACTTGAGCTGCAGCGTCTTGGCCGCGCCGAGGGCCAGCGTGCGGCTCAGGCTCAGATCGAAGTTCAGCACCCCTGGCCCGCGCAGGCTGTTGAACGCGGCATTGCCGAACCGCACGTCCGTCACCGACTTGAATGCGAGGACGTCGAAGTACGGCGTCTGCGCACCCACGTCGCCGAAAATTTCGACGTTGTCCTTCACCTGATCGGCCAGCTGCGGATTCCCTGGAGCGTTCAGCGACGTGGTCGCCGACGTGATGGTGAACGGCGTACCGTCATACGCGCTGAACGTGGAGCTCACCTGCCAGTCTCTTGCGATCGCCGCCAGTGCGCCACCCGAGTTGAGGTGCGCCCGACCGGGGCCGAACGGCAGCTGATAGATCACCGAGGCGTCAACCTTGTGCGGCGTGCTCGTGCCGTTGCGCGCGGCCTGGAATGTACCGCCGCCCTGCACGGCTTTGTTCAGGTCGTAGAACTCCGGAATCGCGATGTTGCCCGCCCACCAGTCGGTCGCCTTCGAGTAGGTGTACGCCGACGTGAACTGGAAGCCCGCGATCATCCGGCGCGTGACGCTGAGCTGCAGCGAGTCGTAGGTGATCTTGCCCCACGGCCTGAACACGTTCATCGCGGCCGTCGTGCGCAGACCGTTGGTGAGGTTGGGCTGGTTGAACGGCTGGCTCGCGGCGCCACCGCCGATCTGACCGTAGTTGAGGTTCACCTGACGTGTCTGATCGTTCTGACGGTTTGCGACGTAGCCCACCGTCACGCTGAGTGAATGCGGGAAGAGCTTCTGCGCACTGACGTTCCACGACGTGATCGTGCCGCGGATGAACTCTCCTTCGAGCGTCGTCACGCCCGCACCCGCCGGCAGGCGCACGACGCCCGGCGACAGATCCAGCGGCGGCACGAGCGGCACGCCGGTCGTCACCGAGCCGACCGGTGTGAAGGTATTGGGTCCCGACTCGGTGATCTGAATGATCTGCGGAAACGCCTGCGCGATGCCGCCCACGCGGGTAACCGCGTTGTCGCTTTGCGGGTTGCGGGAGAAACCCGACGCGAATGACCGTGTCATCGGTCGGCCGATACGCCCAGCCGAGCCGCGGCGTGAAGAGATCCTTCTGGACTTTGATGTCGCACACCTGCGGGTTCGCGGCGCCGATGCCGCAGACCTGGAGCAGATTCGAGGTGAAGTCGAACATCTCGAGCCCGCGATCGGTGCGCGTGGGGAACGGGTAATACTCCCACCGGATACCGACCGACGCCGTCATCTTGGGCGTGATCTGCCACTGGTCGCGCAGGTACAGCACCCGACGCCCAGCCGCGCACCGTCGCCGGCCACTCCGCCCCTTTCGCGCCGTCGGTGTCGAGCAGGGGCGTCATCACCTGGGCGTTGCGCGACTGCGGCAGGCCGAGGAGGAAGTCGGCGAACTGATTGAAGCTGTTCGGCGCCGTGCCTCCGCTCAGCGCGGTCGCTCCGCCGTTGAACGTGAAGACGGGAACGGCCGTTTCGTAGTGATTCAGGTAGTTGTGCTGCGCGTCGAAGCCGAACTTCACGTTGTGCGTGCCCTTGGTCCAGCCGGCGTTAGCGCTGAACTGCATCTGGTTGTCGGCGTAGTCGCGCATCTGGCTCGGCGTCACCAGCGCCCAGGGGCCCATATTGAACATCGGCGTCGCGCGGTCGCGCGATCGCGGAGGCTGGCAGGCGTTGAGAATCTTGAAGTGGTCGCCCCAGCATTCGTCTTCCGGTCCCTCAGGTCCGACCCAGCTGTGATACGGCGTGTAGCCGAAGACGCCATCGACGACGAACGACTGCGACAGGATGGATGTGGCAAGCACCGATCCGCTCGTGATGTTGGCCTGCCAGAGTCGGCCGATGCTCTGCGGATTGTATTCGGCGCCGTCGAGCGACGGAAAGATCCCGTGGCTGTTCTGCCGGCTCGTGAGCCAGCTGACGCGGTTGTTCAGGTTCAGCCGGTTGCCGGGCGTCCACGTCAGCTTCGTGTCGATCTTGTGCAGCGTCGACTCGAAGTTGTCGCGCGCGTAGTAGTTGTCGGTATACCCCGGCGCCGTCGGCAGCACGAGCCCGGCGAGCAGGCTGCGCGAGATCGAATTGATCCGGTTTTCCGGGATGTAGTTGCAGCTCGCGAACCGTGGATCGTTAACAGAGGTCAGCCCGCAGTTGGCGAACGCAAACGGGACGCGCCCGACGCCATTCGCACCTGTCGACGGATCGTAGATAACCGTATTCGTGTTGCCGAACTGGCCGGCCCGCAGGTCCGCCGGTGCCAGCGTGTTCAGGCCGGTCGTGCCCGTCGACACCTCACCTTCGGCAAGCTGCACCGTGCCTTCCTTGACACGTCGCACTTCGCTCTCGATGCTGACAAAGTAGAACAGCTTGTTCCGCACGATCGGCCCGCCGATCGTGCCGCCGAAGATGTTCTTGTTGTCATCGCCCTTGTCGGTGCCCGCCGGGAGGAAGTACGGCCGGTTCTTGAGCGCCGAAGATCGTCAGGTATTCGAACAGCGAGCCGCTCACGCTGTTCGTGCCGCTCTTCACCTGCACGTTCACCGCCGCTCCGCCCGCCATGCCCTGATCGGCGTCGAAGCTGTTGGTGACGACGCTGACCGTTTCCACCGCCTCGAGGGCGGGGCTGTAGGACTGGATGTCCGGATACCACTGATTGGTCACCGCCGCGCCGTCGATTCTGAAGAGCGTGTTGTTCGGCGGCTGCCCGTTGATCGACACACCCATCGAGCGCGCCGGGTTGTTGATGCCGCCCGCCTGAATCATGTACGGCGCAGCCACGCCGGGCATCAGGCCGATGAAGCTCTGATACGACCGGCCGGCCGTCGGCAGATTGACGATCTGCTCGCTCGTCGTCTGCATCTGCACGGCCGCGCTCTCGGTCTGGAGGACCGCCGCCGTCCCCGAGACGAGAACCGTCTCCTGCAGCGCACCCACGGTCAACCGCACGTCGACGCGCACCTGGCTGTTCTGCGTCACGCCGATACCGCGGGAGGTGGCGGACTGGAAGCCGGTGAGCGTGACATCCACCTGATACGTGCCGGTGGGAATGTTGGGAAAGTTGTAGCCGCCCGTCGCGTTCGTCGTGCCTTCACGCGTCTGGCCGGTTTCGGTGTGCGTCACCTTCACGGTGGCGCCGGGTACCGCCAGACCTGTCTCGTCGGTGACGTTCCCGACAAGCGTGCCGTAGAGCGTTTGTGCGGAGGCTGGATACGGAGAACAAGATCGCCGCAATCGTGACGAGCGTGATTGCGCAGCCTCGAACCCTGAGTGACGCGTGCATCGTGCTCATCCGTCCTCCTGAAGAGAAATAAGTGCTGGACGCTGGCCCGAACCACCGGGGACTACTGAATCGATTGGATTAGAAAGAGCAGTGTAAGTCGTTCTCTGGAAAGGCGGTAGGGCTCTGATACAACTTGATACAGACCATTTTTCTGGATCTCATCTGGCGAGACTGATCTCACCTGACGAGAATGGTCGTTTCCGCACTGCGGCCCCGATCGTCAGCGGCGACGATTCGGTGAGTGCCGGGCGACAGCGGCCATTGGAGGGGTTTGTCCGAGTCCGATGTCCCCACCGTGCGCCCGTTCACCGTCCATTCGATGCGGCCGGCGGCGCGATCGGCGGAGACGCGAAATGCCAGCGTCTGATAGGACGATCGCAGCGTGGGATCGATCAGGTAGGTCGCCCCCTCGGGCGGATTCGAGATCGAAAGGACCGTCGATCGTCGATTGTCCATCGTCGATCGTCGATCGTCTAGATAACGGATGTTTGACGCTGGACCATGGACGCCAGACAGTGAACCATCGCCGATCGCCGATCGCCGATCGACGATCGCCGATCGACCATCCGCTTGCGCCCACTGCCGGTACTCCGGCGGCCAGACCACGATGACGCCGTCTTCACTGGCATGGTGCCAGCTGCACGGAAGATCGGCGGCGCCGGCCGGCAGCCACTCGCCGACTCGCGCCGGGCACGACTCGCCGGCGCGCATGCCGGAGAGCGCGCAGATTGATGTCCGCGTGACATCGCCCGTCGGCACGGCCAGCGGCTCGTCCATCACATCTGTTGCCCCTGCCACGCGCTTCTGTGCCGCCAGCATCACCCCGTGAAAAATGGGCCCGGCGCCGGTGACGCCGGACGAGTTGGTCAAGGGCGAGCGATCGAAGTTGCCGACCCACACACCAACCGTGACATCACGCGTGTAACCGATCGCCCAGTTGTCGTGGTAGCCCTCGGACGTGCCTGTTTTTGCGGCAACGGGGAATGGAAAGTCGAGGCTTCCACCACGCCCGAAGATGTACTCGCGTGCGTCGGCGTCCGAGAGAATATCGGTGATCCAGAACGCCGTCCTCGGCGAAATCAACCTGACCGCCGCGCGACGGTTGTCGGGAATCGCCACCGGCTCGACGCGCACGCCGCCTCGCGCGAACGTCGCGTACGCGCCGACCAGTTCGGCCAGCTGCACTTCCGCATTCCCGAGCGTCATGCCGAGACCGTAGTAGGAGGGCGTCTTGTCGAACGACGTCAGCCCCGCGCTGCGCAGGAAACGCACGAGCTTGGGAACGCCAATCTCGGCCGCCACGGCCACCGCGGGCACGTTTTCCGAGCCGGCGAGCGCACGGCGCACGAGCAGCGGCCCTCGAAATCGCCCGTCGTAGTTCCGCGGGCTGTAGACGATGCCGGGTTCCGCGGTCGGAAAGTGAGAGGGCACATCGGCGACGACCGATGCCGGGCTCCAGCCTTCCTCGAACGCCAGCGCGTAGGTAAACGGCTTCAGCGCCGACCCCGGCTGCCGCAGCGCGAGCGGGCCGTTGATCGTGCCGCCATGCGCGGCGTCGAAGTAGTCGCCCGATCCTTCCCAGGCCAGCCACTCGCCCGTATCGTTCTTCAGGACGACGACGGCCACGTTCCGCGCGCGATGCTGGTCGAGCGTGGGACGCTGACTGCGAATGATGCCCTGCACGTCGCGCTGCAGACCGGCGTCGAGGGTCGTTTCGATGCGATGGGGCCGCGCGTCCTTGTAGCTCGCCAGCACCATTTCGACGAAGTGCGGCGCGACCCACGTCGATGCGTCGTGCTGGAACGTCAACCGCTCGGCTCGCGCCTCTGCGGCCAGCACGGGACTCAACAGGCCAAGCGCCGCCATGTCGTCGATGACGCGTCGCTGCCGGCTCAGTGCGGCGGCCGTGTTGCGAAACGGATTGAACCGCGAGGGGCGCTGCGGCAGTCCGGCGATGAACGCCGCCTGCGCCGGTGTCAGCATGCTCGCGGACGTTCCGAAGTAGGCGTGGCTCGCGCGTTCTGCGCCCTGGATCTGATTGCCGTATGGCGCGAGATTGAGATAGAGCGCGAGGATCTCCTGTTTGGTGAAGCGATGCTCGAGGCGAAACGCGACGATGGCCTCGCGAATCTTGGCAGACCAGCCGCGCGCGCGACCGGCGCCGGTATTGGCTCGCGCGACGAGCAGCTTGGCCACCTGCTGGCTGATCGTGGAACCACCCTCGACAATGGCGCCTTCACGCAGGTTCCGCCACGCCGCTCGCAGAATGGCCAGGGGATCGAGACCGATATGGCGGTAGAAGCGGCGGTCCTCCGCTGCAATCGTTGCCGACACGAGATTCGGTGGAAGCGCGCGGCCGTCGAGCCAGACGCCGCGCGTACCGTCCTCCGACCGCGATTCGTACAGCACCGCTCCGTTCCGATCGAGCACGGTCGTCGATTGGTGCTCACCCGGATCGAGGAGATCGGCGGGGAGCGGGCCGAATCGCAACCACACCACGGCTGCAAGAGCAGCGACACCCGCTCCGATGATCGCCCGTCTGATGCGCGGCGAAAGCCGTCGCGTCACCGCTGGACCTCGATCACGGCCGTTTCCGTGCGGCCGAACACTTCAGGCTCGTACATTTCTTCCGCGTGGGCCGGAGCCGTCCGGAACGTCCCGGCCGTCGTCGCGCGCACGATGTAGGAAAATTCGTGGCGTCCCACGTCGAGCCGTGTGGCGAAAAGCTGGATGCGATCGTCGTGGCGTTCGACGTGGTCGAATCCGCCGTGCATCCACCAGCTTTGCCAGTCGCCTTGACGTTCGAGCTCTTGCTGCTCGCCCTTCAGGGCCGCGGCCGTCGTCGCGAACCACGATTCCACCGGCTCGAAGCCGGCGGGAAGCGGATCGGTCACCGCCACATATCGCCGTTCTTTCGTCAGGTTGAACGAGAGGGTGACCTTGACGAGGTCTCCCGCCTTGTACGACAACGCGGGCGACGCGGCCGGACCGTTTTCCCGATACGGTTCGTACCGGCGCTCGACGTTGAACCCGCTGTCGAGCCCTTGCTGGTAGAGCTCATTCGAGGCGTACCTCAGACGCGCCACATAAAAGAGCGTTCCCGTCCCCTCCCGGGTGAACGTCAGCTCGCGCTTCGAACCAGGTGACGTCCTGGCGGCGAGCGTCGCCATCGGCACGTCCTGGGTAACCGCCTCGGCCGAACGGCCCTCGAACCGGCTGCGCACGAGCTCGTCGTTCGAGAACTTCACGACGGCGCGGAAGTCGGGCACATCGGTCTCGTACTTCCGGTAATAGGCCACGAGCGCTTCCATCACGCGCGCGTTTTCCTGCGTGTTGTTCCATCGGCCGTTCTTGCGCGCCGCGAGCAGCCAGCGCACGATCGGGCGAACCAGTTGATCCGCGCTCGATCCGCGCATCAACGATCGAAGGACGATGGCCGTCGAGTTGACGTTCGAATTCCAGAACCAGAGCAGATACGGATCGCTCAGCTCCTCGACGTGGGCGCTGCCGGCCTCGGGAAGAATGGCGTTCGCGATTCGGCGCTGCAGCTCTTCCGGCCGCCGGCCGGTCTCGCCCTTCGCCGCGAGCGCGTCGAGGAGATAGGCCATCGCGAACACCGGCATGCGATCGAGGCGCGTGTACAGGCGGTTGATGTGCGAGTCCTGATTTCGTCCGCCCTCGACCAGGACTTTCACCGCGAACGTCTGCCACGCCGTATATGCGGGCCACCATCCATCGTCGGCCGGTGGCGTCTGGTTCAGCTCTTTCTCGAGATACGTATACGCCTGCTGCAGCATCTCCTTGTCGACGTCGTACTTCAAGGCTGCCGCCTGATGGAAGACGTGTAACAGGTACGCCGTGAGATACGCCGACGTGAACCGGCAGTCGCCGGCCCAGTAGGTGAACCCGCCGTTCGCGCACTGGAACTTGCGCAAACCTGTGATGGTTTCCTGCGAGACGCGGCGCAGGTCTGACGCGTCGATGCCCGGCAGCTTGAACGCCTCGCCGAGATCCGACGCGAGCAACATGGCAAGCGCGCGCGATCCCTGTTGCTCCGCGCAACCATAGGGATACTCGACGAGATACCGAGCGCCCTCGCCGAGCCCGACGAGCGCCGTGGAAGACACCTGGACGTTCAGCCCGCCAAAACCGGGAACGACACCGGCGGGCATCACGATGGTTTCTTTCGCGTTGGGCTGCGCCTCGCCGTAGGCCGCGACGGTTTCCGGCGAGACGAGCACCTCCACGGGAATCACGTCCTCGAAGGCATCGCTTTCTTCGCCAAGCCGGGCGGTCATCTGCACGCGCGCCGCACCAATCGCCTTCGCCACGGTGTCGAACCTGACCTCGATCGAACCATTGCCCGCCACCTGCACGACCTGCCTGCCGTTCCCTTTGATCTCGAGGATCGCGGGGTCGAGGCTCCGCATCGTGACGATCGCGGTGCCCGCCTCTTTCAATTGACTGGTGACGACCGAACCGAAGTGCGACGTGTCTCCCACAGCCATGAAGCGCGGAAACGCCGGCTTCAGCGTGACCGGCTTGTTGATGCGGATCTCGCTGTCGGCCGCGCCAAAGCGCGAGGCCTTGTCCGCGGCCACCGCCATGATCCTGTAGGTCGTCAACGACTCGGGCAGCTTGACGTCGATGCTGGCCACTCCGCTGGCATCGGTCGTGACCGACCCGAGCCAGAAGGCGAGGACGCGAAAATCCTTTCGCGTCGATCCGTCGGCGCCGCTCTCGGCTCCGCCGCCGCCACCCTCATCTTCACCTTTCGGGATCACGGCGCGGCGGCTGATGAGCCGCTGGCGATTGTCGACGTTCACCACTTGCAGCGCCTTTTCGAGGTAGACCGAGCGAAGCACGTCGGGTGTCTTGAATGCCGTAAGCGAGAGCACGCCGTAGTCGACCGCCCACAAGGTGACCTCGCTCGATGCGGCCGCACCGCGGAAGTCCTTGACCTGCACTTTGACGGCCGCGGTGTTGGCGGGCCGGTACTCTTCTTTATCCGCGTTCACCGACAGCGACAGGCGCTTCGCGCCATCGTCCACCTTGAGCTCGACGTAACCAAGACGGAACGATGGCTTCCCCGGATCGCTGCCGTCGTCTGGCGTGTCGTCTTTCGTCCGGCCTTTGACGAGCAGCACCGACACGTACATGTTCGGGATGTCGTCTTCGGTGATGGGAACCGTCACGTACTCCTGAGAGGACGTCAGCGCGAACTGCCGATGTGTGCGTACGCCTTCGCGCTCGGTGGTGACGAGCGCCGTGGCGCGTTCCCACGGCGACTGGATCATGATTCGCGCCGAGTCGCCGGGCCGGTACGTGTTGCGCTCGGGCACGAGCGTGATGCGGTTATGGTCGAACCGCTCCCACGCCGTGTATCCCTCGCCGAGCACGTAGAAGCTCGTCAACGTTCGAGTCACATGGCCCGCCTGGTCGCGCGCCACCGCCGTCAGCTCGAAATATCCTCCGCTCGAAAACGGAATCTGCAGCGGAACCGGCTCCGCACCCGACGTCACGTTCCAGGTGCCGACCGGCGTTTCCTCGCGCGTGGTGTCCCAGGTGTAGAAGCCGTTCCCTTCGGCACGCCTGACGCTGTGCCACTGAATCTGCTTGATCGAAAGTTCCACGGGTACGCCGGCAGCCACCTTGCCCTCGTTGGACACCGCCACGACAGCCGTGCTGAGACCGGTCTTCTGATCGATGAAGTACGACGGCACCATCACGCCGACATACCAGGGGGCGGGATGGACGACGAAGCTGGCGCGGCCGGCGATGCGCTGACGAGAGACGTCCTCGACGTCGCCCTCGAACACATACCGGTATGGACGTCCCAGATCGGCGGACGTGTCGAAGTTCATGGTGAACTGACCGTTCGCCCCAAGCACGTTCTCGTCGGCTCCGACGTCCTCGGGCCCCATCCTCCTGGCGCAATCACCCGCGAACACGAAACGCGAATCAGGAAAGTGCTCGCGGATAGCGTCCGGAGGATTGCAGATCGCCTCGCGCGTGGCCTTCCAACTGATGGGCCGCTTCCCCATCGATGCGCCGAACAGGTATTTCGCGGTCACGACGCCCGTCAGCCTGGCGCCGGCCACGTCCGAGTCGCTGCCGAGCGTTGCATCGACGCGGAAATCCGGGCGCCGGTACGCCGCGACGAGGAACGTTCCGGCGACTGCCGGCTCCATCTCTTCGTCGTCATCGCCGGGCTTCTCGGGCTTCGGCTTCGCACCGCCCCACGATGCCCTGATGCGATAGGTCCCCAGTGCTCCATCGCCAGGCAACTTGAGCGTCCATTCCGAACTGCTCCATTCGCCCACTTTGATCGTGCGTTTATCGACCTCTTTGTTCTGACTGTCGCGAACGCTGACGTCGACCGCCGTGCCGGCGGGCAGAAGCCTGATGCCTGTCGGCGTATCCGATCTGAGAATCGCCTTGAAGTGAATTTCTTCGCCAAGCCGGTACACGCCGCGATCGGTGAAGACCGATCCGCGCAACAGCGGGTCGGCTTCAACCGGGTTCGGATAGGTACCGAAGTCCCACGGCGCGATGCCCTCGTGCCACGAATTGCCCGCGTAGGCGAGGTCGCCGTCCTTCTCGGCCACGACGATGAAGTCGAGGGCCGGCTCGCACCAGTCACGCCCGAGCCGCGGTGCCGCTCCACCGATCGCCGCACCGTCGGCTCCGGTGGTGCTTTCCCATGCGACGGCACCGTCACGCCTGATGAGCGACACGCGCGCGCCCGGCACGGGCTCGCCGTTATCGAGACGCGTGACGAAGGCCAGCGTGTTCTGCGGACTGTATTTGACGTTCACGCCGAGGTTCGTCACCTGCACGATCGTCGACCGATCGGGTTGTCTCGTTCGCCTTCGCGACTTGTCGATCGGGTTGCCTTCGTGCACGCCCAGCCACACGATGCCCCGGCCGGCGGGCCCGAGCGCGCGGGAGAGATCGATGCCGGCCGACTGGATCGCGTCCGTTTTCGTGCGGAGCGTCCGGTTGACGCCGTCACCAGACGGGAGATCGCTGAACCGGGGATCGATCGCCGAAATGGTCCCCATCAGATCGCCGCGGCTGACCGGCTGCGCCCATTGCGTAACGTCGAGAAAATTGCGCGTAAAGAAGGGCACGACCTGGCCGGACGTCGACTCCCACACGCCATGACCGTCGCCAAAGCTGGTGAACGCCGACTCGTGCCAGTTCTCGACGATGTCGGTCCAGTCGTAGCCGAGCGTCTGTCCATCCCGCGCGGATTGCAGGCTGGCATCGAGCCGCACAACGTAGGTACGAGCCGGCGGCTGGCGAGCGAAGCCCGCATCTTCGAGGGAAATATCCGACGGAAAATCGTACTGCCACGTTTCTTTGTTCGCCTGCCGCGACGGCTTCAGGAGCGGCTGGCTGCCGGCATCCGTGACGTCGCGAACCGAGAGCGCCGCCTGAAAGTGCTCGAAATCGACGCCGCCGCCTCGCAGCCGCACGGGGTTCCAATTGGAAGGATCGCATTCGCTGCGGCACTGGAACCCTGTCGACAAAGAAGGTCTCCTCGGCCTCGATGCGAATGGTCTGCGGCTTGCTCGGAAGCGCCGGGCCCTCCACGCCTCGCAACTGCGTGTCGATGCGCGCCCTGATCCAGCTTTCGGTCGGCACAGGACTCGTGATTTCCACGACGACGAGGTCGGCCGCGGGTGGAAAGCGTTTCTTGTCCCAGTCTTGTGCGAGCGCGAATGTAAGGGACGCGGTCGACGCGGCGGCGCTCGCCGCGGCGGCCACCTTCGCATCGAACCGCGCGACCGCCTGCGGGTTGTTCGTTCGCAAGCGTGCCCGTCCGGCGTCGCTCAGTTGGGGCCTGTCCCAGTCGTGCGGTTCGAAGTTCAGCGCGAGATGCGACAGCACCTCTGCAGGCGCGACCGGCTGGTTGAAGCGGAACGCCACCAGCATAGGGCCGTCGTACCGGCCGTTTCTGCGGAGCGGCTGGGCGGCGCGCAGTTTGACGGTGGGCGTCGTAAACGTAAACGTGTACGGCGCGGCGAGCCGCCGGCCACTGGTGGCCGCCGCCGACGTGTTCACCGTGACGGTGTATCGCGTGGCAAACGGCAGTTTTCGTTTGGGATCGGGCGTGTAAATGAGGATCGTGGTGCCCGACCAGCGGAACGTGCCTCCCGGAATCGCCGGCGCAATGGTGACAAACGGTGCAGTGACGGGCTGCGGGATTCGGCCGAGCGCAACCATCGGCTCGGAAAACACGATCCGGATCTCGTTCACCTGCTCGAGGCTGTCGGCTTCTCCCGTGGGACCGCTGCTGACCACGGTGAGATTGCCTGTGGGCTGCTGAGCGGCGGCTGAAATCGACGAGAGCAGTACCAGGAGAATCGCGAGCCTGAAAGGGTGGAGCGTCATGGCCGTCCTTCTATCGCACTGATGTAGGGCGGAACTTCAGTTCCGCAGAAGGGAAATCGCAGCGCAGTGGATCTATCGGCCCGGCGTGAGGGGGGAATTACGCGCGGGACCTTACCAACTTTGATACCGGTTTGTGGAATTTGCTCCGGGCGGTTCGAGGCAGGGGCTCAAAGCCGGCTGCGCCACGACGATGTGGTCTAATTCGCGAGGCGCGGCGCGCTCTTGACGGGGATGGTAACCGCGGAGCCGACACCTGCCGGGTCGAACTGGCCTTCGACCAGCCGCCACGCGTCGGTTTCCTCGAGCAGCTTCGCGGCAAACGCCGTGTGCAGGGCGTGGCCGCCGCGGTGCGCGACGAGATGTCCAATTATTGGATAGCCGACGAGCGCCATGTCGCCGATCACGTCAAGGATTTTGTGGCGCACGAACTCGTCTTCGAAGCGCAGCGCGTTCAACGCGCCCGTTTCGCCCAGCACGATCGCGTTCTCGAGCGAGCCGCCCAGCGCCAGGCCGTTCTGCCGCAGCATCTCGACTTCCTTCAGGAAGCCGAACGTGCGCGCCGGCGCGATTTCCTCGATGAACGACTCCTCGGTAATCTGCATCGTCCGCGTCTGATGACGCAGCATCGGGTGATCGAAGCTGATGCTGTAGGTCACCTTGAAGTGATCCGACGGATAGAGCGCGATGCGCTTGTCGCCGCGCGACAACGCGATCGGACGGACGACTTTCAGGAACCGCTTCGGCGCGGCCAGCCGCTTCAAGCCCGCCTCGTGAATCAGGTAAATGAACGGCGCGGCGCTGCCGTCCATGATCGGCACTTCAGGATGGTTGAGATCGACGGTGACGTTGTCGACGCCAAGACTGACGAGCGCCCCAAGAAGGTGCTCCACCGTCTCGACCGACCCGTCTTTCAGCGACAAGCCCGTGGCGTACTGAATCCCGCCGAGGTGACCGACGACGGCTGGAATCTCGAGACCGCCCAGGTCGGACCGGCGGAAACGAATCCCGTGATCGGCTGGTGCCGGCTTGAGAGACAGCGTGACCTTCTTGCCGGAGTGAAGTCCGATGCCGGCACAGGAGACGGGTCGCTTGAGTGTGCGCTGAGAGTCCATTTAATCGTTGAGGAGCAGGCTGTTAGAGCGCTATGCGCCGGCCGTCCTAGAGCAATTCCGGTGCCTGTCTCCGCGTATCACGACCCTGTGACGCTAAGTTGCTATCTGATTGATATTTACAGGAAAAGACCGATTTCAATTCCGGTATGGCCCGAAGGCGTCTTGTGGTACGAGGGCCACACAACCCGGCCGTAAGGGTGTGGCAATCTTACCACAGACCGTCATAAAACTGACGTCAGTAACGGTCTTAGGAACTCCCCGGTCGCCGATTCGGCGACCTTCGCCACCTCTTCAGGTGTTCCCTGGGCGATTATTCGTCCTCCGCCCGCCCCGCCCTCGGGTCCGAGGTCAATGATGTAATCGGCCGATTTGATGATGTCGAGATTGTGCTCGATGACCACGACGGTATTGCCCTGATCCACCAGCTTGTTCAGCACATCGAGCAGCTTATGGGTATCTGCGAAATGCAGCCCGGTCGTCGGCTCATCAAGGATATACAGCGTTCGGCCGGTGCCGCGGCGCGAAAGCTCCTTGGCGAGCTTCACCCGCTGCGCCTCTCCACCGCTCAGCGTCGTCGCCGACTGCCCGAGCTCGACGTAGCCCAGACCGACGCTCTGCAGGGTGCGTAATTTGTTCGCGATGGGAGGAAAATTTTCCAGGAGCGGCAGCGCCTGATCGACCGTCAGATCGAGAACATCGGCGATCGATTTTCCACGGTATTGGATCTCCAGCGTCTCGCGATTGTATCGCCGGCCCTTGCACTGCTCGCACGTGACGTAGACATCGGGCAGGAAATGCATTTCGATGGCAATGACGCCGTCGCCCTGGCAGCCTTCACAACGGCCGCCCTTGACGTTGAACGAGAACCGCCCCGGCCGGAAGCCTCGAGCCTTGGCTTCGGGGATCCAGGCGAAGAGCTCGCGAATGAACGTGAAGAGACCGGTATACGTTGCCGGATTCGAGCGGGGTGTGCGTCCGATCGGCGATTGATCGATCTCGATCACTTTGTCGACCTGCTGGATGCCCTCGATGGCGTCGTGCCGGCCCGGCTCGTCGCCGGCGCGATACAGCTCGCGCGCAAGCGAGCGATAGAGGATGTCGTTCACGAGCGTCGACTTGCCCGAACCGCTGACGCCGGTCACGGCCACGAGCGCGCCGAGCGGAATCCGCACGTCGATGTTCTTCAGGTTGTTCTCGCGGGCGCCGCGAATGACGAGCTCGCCTCTGGCAGCCGGACGGCGCGACGCGGGCATGGCAATCATCTTTTCGCCGCGCAAGTACTGCCCCGTCAGCGAGTCGTGTCTGTTTCCCTCATGCCCTCTGCCCTCTGCCATCTGCCATCTGCCCTGACAGCAAGTTCTTCGGGTGTCCCCTGAAAGATCACCTTGCCGCCGTGTTCGCCCGCGCCGGGTCCGAGATCGATCAGGTAGTCTGCGACCCGGATCGTCTCTTCGTCGTGCTCGACGACGATGATGGTGTTGCCAAGATCGCGCAGGTGGTGCAGCGTGCCGAGCAGCGCGCGATTGTCGCGCTGGTGCAACCCGATCGACGGTTCATCCAGCACGTAGAGCACGCCGGTCAGGTTTGCGCCAATCTGCGTCGCCAGGCGGATACGCTGCCCCTCACCCCCCGACAACGTCGTCGCGCTCCGCCCCAGCGTGAGGTAGCCGACACCGACGTCAAAGAGGAACCGCAGACGATCCTGAATCTCCTTCAGGACACGTCCGGCGATGAGATTTTCGCGTTCGCTCAGGTCCAGCTTGTTGAAGACGTCGTACGCTTCGCTGATCGGCAGGTTCACGTAGCCGGCAATCGTGCGGCCCTTCACTTTCACGGCGAGGCTCTGAGGCTTCAAACGCTCGCCGTGGCACACCGGGCACGGACGCAGCGAGCGATACACGTCGAGATCGTCCTGCTCGGTCCACGACGCTTCGTCGAAGCGCCGGCGGAGATTCGGGATGATGCCTTCGAATCCTTTTCCGTTTCCGCCGTAGAGAATCTGGTCGCGGACTTTCTTCGGCAGATTCGTGAACGGCGTGGCGGGATCGAACCCGAGGTTCTTGCCCAGCCCGGCGATCGCCTCGCGCACCAGTTTGCGGTCGCCCTTCACCCAGGGCACGATGGCGCCGTCGAGGAGCGATTTGGTCTGGTCGGGCACGATGCGGTTCGGATCGAAATCGTGCATCGCCCCCAGGCCCTGGCACTCGGCGCACGCGCCGTGCGGCGAGTTGAAGGAAAAGGCGCGCGGCGTCATCTCGGGCATGCTGATCCCGCACTCGATGCAGGCCAGCCGGCGCGAGAACAGCCGGTCGCCGCCATCCAGTGTGTTGATGACGACGATGTCGTCCGCGAGGTTCAGCGCGATCTCGATGGATTCGGCCAGGCGGCGCTCGATGCCGGATTTGACGATCAGACGATCGACGACGATGTCGATGGAGTGATTGCGGCGGCGATCGAGCTTGATGTCTTCGTCGAGCGAGCGGAAGACGGTATCGATGCGGGCCTTGCTGAACCCCTTCTTCTTCAGCTCGGCCAGCTCCTTCTTGAACTCCCCCTTGCGGCCGCGGACGATCGGCGCCAGCACGTTGATGCGCGCATCCTGTGGATACAGCATCACCATGTCCATGATGCGCTCGAGCGACTGGGCGGAAATCTCGCGCCCGCACTGGGGACAGTGCGGGACGCCGATGTTGGCGAAGAGGAGCCGCAGGTAATCGTAGATTTCGGTGACGGTGCCGACGGTCGACCGCGGATTCGACGCCGTCGTCTTCTGTTCGATCGAGATGGCGGGAGACAGGCCGTCGATGAGATCGACGTCCGGTTTCTCCATCTGCTCGAGAAACTGCCGGGCATAGGCCGACAGCGACTCGACGTAGCGGCGCTGTCCTTCGGCGTAAATCGTGTCGAAGGCGAGCGACGACTTGCCCGACCCCGACAACCCCGTGATGACCGTCAGCTTGTCGCGCGGAATGTCGACGTCGATGTCGCGAAGGTTGTGAACGCGGGCGCCGCGTACTGCTATCCAGCCCTGACCCATCTGTGTGCTGTATTTGGGGGACCTGAAACTCTCAATTGTAGCAGGATTCGGTGCTACTTTGGTCAGCCCCGCATTCTTCGTGGCCACCGCGGCGTTGCTGGCAGCGTTCGCACGCAGCGCTTCCGCGTCCTTGATTTCGGCGCGTTTGGTCTCGATGAGGCCATTGGAGAGGCCGGTGATGTCATCTTCGTACCTGGCCAGCTCGCCGCGCATTCGCACGATCGCGCCGTCGTAGCAGGCAGCTGCCTGGGAAAACCGGCTGGCGGCGGATTTCCAGCTTCGCTCGAACGAGTCGATCTGCGCGAGGTAGCGCTGCGAATCGCAGTCGGCGCGGTCCATCTGGAGCGCGTTGTCGAAGTAGTCGCGCGCCTCCACGAGGTGGTTCACGTTGAACGCGGCCATGCCGGCGAGGTTGTACACCTGATTGTTTCTCATCGCCTTCAGCGCGGCCGTCGCATCGTCGTAGGCGGGTTGCGACTCCTTCTTCTGCAGGCGGTTCCACGCGCGCCAGTAGTACTTCTCGCCCGGACTGCTCCGCAAATCGGTCAACAGCTCGTCGAGCACGGCAATCGCCTCGTCGTGACGCTTCAGATAGCTGAGCGCCCTCGCCTTGCCGAGCAGGGCGGCATCGTCCGGGCCGGCGGCCAGGACGCCGTCGAATCCCGCCAGCGCATCGGCATAGCGCGCGTACGACATCAGGATGTTGGCCCGCACGAGAGAAATCGAGGCGCTGTCGGGCAGCAGTTCGTGCGCGCGCGCGAGCTCGCGGTACGCGCCGGCGAGATCGCCGTTCATGACCGACCGCTGGCCGACCAGGAAATGCACTTCGCCGAAGCCCGTCTCCTGACCGATGAGATCGCGCGACGCCGCCATCGAGAACAGCGGCAGGAAGGCCAGCGTGCGGTACTTCAGCGAGAGATCGTCTGAAAACGTGCTGAGGATTCCCTCGAGCTGCGGCTTGAGCTCGGCGACCCTTCCGGCGTTCAGCGCCATGGCCAGGTAGAAGTACGCTTTCATCGCGCTGGCGGGCCATTCCTGTTCGAGCTCCGCGGCGAGCTTCGTGCGAACCTCGCGCTGTTCCGGCGGCACGTAGAGTTGATCTCCCCGCACGTATTGCGCGGCTTCGGGCGCACGGCGCAGCGCATCGAGCGCCTCGAAATACAACGCGTAGCTCGACGGCACTTTGGCCTGAAGCTGTTCGGCGGCTTCACGCGCGCCGGAATCAGGCAGGCGGAGCTCAACCTCGCGCACGACGATCATCAGGTTGTTCTCGAGCGCTTTTCGCGCGAGGACGTGATCGTCTGAAAGCTCCAGCAGCGAGGCATACGCGGCCGCGGCCTCTTTGAGGCACAAGTAGCAGCCGCGCGAGGCCAGCCGATCGGCCTCGGCAAGTCGAGTCGCGAGCTGTTCGGGGGTGATGCGGGGCGCGACGGCCGGCGCCGGCCGTGGCGCGCAGGCGAGCGCGGCCCCGAGCATGGACAAGACGACGAATCTCACGTTTGATCTACTTCAGCTTCCAGCTCTCGTCGAAGAATCCCGAGAGTGCCACATCGCCGTTTGCCGACACCACCGCGTAGTCGCCCAGCCGCGGGAAGAACATCGATTCGGTTTCGGCCGCGATGCGATCGACGGTGAACGTGTGGCCGCTGTTGATGACGACGTAGCGCTCGGGGTTGAGGGGGTTCGGATAGATCAGCACGAGCGCCCGGCCGGCAGAGGGAAACTTCTGCGAGCCGACCGTGATTTCGCTCTGCGTCCACTGCACCGGCAGCGACGCCATGACTTTCGCGATCAGCCCGTTGCTGCCGGGGTCGCCAAACAGGATCAGGTTGTACCTGGCGATGTCGGCCGGCGTGACCGCGGAGTCGTCTTTCACGCGAATGTCACCGCGCACCCACTTGGCGAACTCGCGCGAGAGCGTGTCGAGCTTGCCTCGCGCGTAGGCCTGGACGGCGGCGTTCCACGGTTGCCCGGTGCCCCGCACCGCCAGGAACCCTTCCATGAACGCATCGTCGATCGGCCCCTGCAGGCCGTGGGTCTTCCTCAGACCCGCCGGACGCCCGCGCGCGATCGTCCACTTGCCGTTCCTCTTGTCGAACGTCGGGTTCGCGCCGGCCTTCAGCTCCTGCCCGTCAATCGTGTAGCTGGCGGCAGCCGCAGTGAACGACAGACGGTTCACGTTCGTCGTCGTCACCGTGTACGACTTCAGATCGTCGGTCCGCGCCGCATCGACCTCGGCCCGCACGTAGTGCTCGTCGAGGCCGCCGATCGAGAGCCAGTGACACTCGTTGAAACGAGCGGTGAAGGTGACGCAGCGGACGCGATTGGGCACTTTGTCCGCGTCCTGAAGGGCTCTGCGGATGAAGGCTTCCGACTCGGCCTTGCTCTGGGGATGCCACGAATGCCCTGTTTTGGGCCCGACGAGAAACAACGCGCGCAGATCGCGTGTCGTCCAGCGATACTGGGTCTCCTGCGTGAAGCGGAATCCTTCCTTGATCCAGGCATCACGCATCTCGTACGCGCCCGCATTGCCATCGGTCTCGCCGATGTAGGCGACCGTCGGCACGTTGAACGCATTCAGCGCGTACTGATCGACGTCGTAGATAGTGAGCCCCGGAACCTGATACGCGGGCAGCGGGAGTTTGATCACGCGTTTGGCCTGGGTGTACGTCCTGACGTATCCGGCGCTCGACTCGACCGCTCCCCACCTGCCCGTGTGCTGCAGCCCGAGATGCCATGCACCCTGGCCGCCCATGGAGTGACCGCGAATGACGATGCGCTTTGGATCGATGTTGTAACGGGCCCGCACCGACTCGATCGCCTCGAACACATCGGTTTCACCGGCATAGCGATACGACAGGTTCATGCGTCCCAGCGGTTCGAGCTGGATGTAATCGTCCGCGGCGATCTGCGAGGTCTCGTGCGGCGCTTCCTGCTGCGTGATGAACCGCACTTCGTTGAGCTGCAGTTGCGTCCCGTGCAGCCAGACGTCCAGGCGCATCGGCCTGGAGCCATCGTAGGACCCGGGAATGGTCAGGCCATACGGCTGCACGCTGCCATCGACGCGCGACGTGTAGCCGCGCACCAGGTGACCGGCCTTCTTCGCCCACGACGCCGTGCCGGCTTCGAGCTCTTTCGCGCGCGCGATGCCCGTGTCGAGGGCGCGGATGGTCTCGGGCACGTACGCGGCGGTGAAGAACTCTTCTGGATATCTCAGGATGAATTGCGCGGCCTTCTGATAGATGGCGACATCGGCCACGAGCGCCGGATCGGTCTTCCTGACCGACAGCGCATCGATTTGCCGTGTCAGCTCGTCGAGCTTCGTTTCGATGACGACCCGCGTGGCCACGCTCGGCGGGAACGTACGCTCAGGGGTTTGCGCGACGACAATCGTGCTCAGCAGGAGGCACGGGATTGCCCCCTTCAAGACGGACATGCATCCTCCTGCAGCTGGGTCATTCGCGAGTTTAACAGAGTCCCGCAAGCGAGGCGTTCGTCCCAACTTCGGACGCTCTTCGCGAATTCAGGCCCTGAATTCCGCCAATTGGGCTCGCCGAGTCGGGCATGCGGCTTGATAATGGCCACGGCATGCTGAAAGACCTCCGCCACGCCATCCGCGTGCTGACGCAGGCCAAGGGGTGGACTGTCGTCGTCGTGTTGTCGCTGGCCGTTGGCATCGGCGCCAACGCCGCGGTGTTCACGGCCGTCAACGGTCTGCTGCTGCGAAACTGCCGGTCCAGGATCCCGATTCGTTGGTCCGCCTCCGAGTGGGGCGGCAAGAACGACATGCACAACGACTCGAGCGACTACGGGAACCAGTGCGCCGGGCGCCGACGGCGGGCAGGTGCGTGCGACGTTCTCGTATCCGATGTTCCTGGACCTGCGATCGGCCAATCAGACGATGACCGATCTCGCGGCCACGCGGCCGAGCGGCGTCACACGGTCACCATCGACGGACGGGCGGAAACAGCGAGCACGCTGATGGCGACGGGCAACTATCACGCCCTGCTCGGCGTCACCCCGCGGATCGGTCGCACTCTCGCTCCCGGATGACGACAACCCGGCATCGCCGGCTGTGGCCGTGTTGCGCGATCAATTCTGGCGATCGCGCTTCTCGGCCGATCCGGGCGTGCTCGGGAAGGTCGATCCGGATCAACAACGTTGCCCGTCACCATCGTCGGAGTGACGCCCGCGTCGTTCACCGGCACGCAGCGTGTCACCGCCCAGGCACCCGCCTTGACGATGCCGCTGAGACTCGAAGACCAGATGAGCGGTGACGAGCCGCGCCTGAACGACGTCCGACGACGTGGTGGGTACAGGTGACCGGGCGGCTCAAGCCGGGCATCACGCCCGAGCAGGTTCACGGCAACCTTGCCGCCGGTCTTCCAGCGTCAGGCGCGTGCGGGATGCGACGGGTTTCTGGCGTCGCAGTCCGAAGAGGAGCGGGACCGATCGAATGAACCGGAACCGCACGGCGGTTCCTCACCTGCTCGTCGACTCGGCGAGCCACGGGACCTATGACAACGACGCAGCAGCAGGTGCGATGCGCTCGGCATTCTCGGCGTCGTCGTCACGCTCGTGCTCGTTCTCGTCTGCGCCAACGTCGCGAATCTGCTTCTCTCACGTGCGCCACGCGCCAGCGAGAGATCTCGGTCAGGTTCTCGATGGGCGCGACGCGGTGGCGGCTGATCAGGCAGTTGCTGACCGAAAGCCTGCTGCTCGCCGGGCTGGGTGGTGCGCTCGGACTCGATGATGGCGCGCTGGGGTCAATCGCTCCTGCCGGCGCCGGTCGGCACAGCCGAGCCCGCGGACTGGCGCATTCTGACGTTCACGGCGGCAACGCACCGTGCTTCGCGGGAATCGTGTTCGGCATCGCCCCGGCATTGCGGGCGACGAAGATGGACGTCGGCGTGGCGCTCAAGGAAAACAGCAGGAGCGTCGCCGCATCGAACACGATCTTGTCCAGGGCGCTCCTGATCGTGCAGGTCTCGATCTCGGTCGTGCTGCTCGTCGGCGCGGGACTGTTTCTCCATACCCTCGACAACCTGAGGCGCGTCGACGTGGGCTTCGACCGCCGAGAACCTTCTCTTCGTGCGCGTCGACGCCGAAGGCGCCGGCTTGAGCGACGAGCGCAAATTCCAGTTCCTGCAGGATGGCATGGACCGGCTGCGGAAGGTCGCGGGCGTGAAGAGGCGACCTTGTCGCTTTCCAACACTGCTGTCGGGATGCGTCAACGGCGGGGCATCTTCGTTCAAGGGCGGACGTATCCCGGACGGGCAGCCGCATATGCGGCCGAGCGCGACGACATCAACCGCGTCATCGTCGGCGCCGAATTACTTCGAGACGATGGGCATATCCCTCGTCGCGGGCGCGGGTTCACCGACCGCGACAACCAGCGCGCGCCCGCGGTGGCCATCATCAACGAAGCCGCCGCGCGAAAGTTCTTTCCGATGAGAGATCCGATCGGCCGCCGCTTCGGATAGGTCACACGAGAATCCCGGCAACTTCGAGATCGTCGGTGTGCTGCGCGACGTGCGCTACAACAGTCTCCGCGGCCCGCACCTCCGACGCTTATACGTGTCCGTACCTCCAGACCGAGCCGACGACCCTACGTTTTCACGGTCCGCACCGCCGTCGATCCATGCACTCGTCATGAGCGCGGTGCGCGAAACGATGAGCTGCCGTCAATCCGAGCGTGCCGATTGTCACAATCGAAACGCAGGTCTCCCAGATCGAGCGCCGTTATGCACAGGAACGCGTGCTTGCGCAGGCGTACGCGCTCTTCGGCGGCATCGCGGTGTTCGTCGCCGCGATCGGCCTGTTCGGGTTGATGTCGTACAACGTCTCGCGCAGGACGCGGGAGATCGGCATCCGGATGGCGATGGGCGCCGAGCGCAACGCCGTGCTGGGCCTGGTCGTCGGCGAGTCGATGCTCCTGGTGGCCGGCGGCATCGTGATTGGCATCGCCATCGCCCTGGGCGCGGGCAGATTGATTGCGTCTCAGTTGTTTGGTGTGCAACCCACCGACACGGCCACGATGGCCACCGCCATCGGCGTGATGGCCCTGGTGTCGGCGGTGGCGGGCTTTCTGCCGGCACGCCGGGCGACGAAAGTCGACCCCATGGTGGCGTTCAGGTACGAGTAGGGGAGGTCGCGAATTCGCAGATTCGCAGATTGGCAGATTGGTAGATTGGCAGATTAAGAAGAACGCTCTAAGATCGCCCGATGCGCAACACCGTCATCCTTTTAGTCATACGTGACCGTTCTGATTGGCACGCGCGCGGCTGTTCCCACGCGTGCGCAACAGCCGGTGGCCAACACACCGACGTTCACCAGGGACGTCGCCCCAATCCTCTTCAAGCAGTGCGTCAGCTGCCATCGCCCGGGTGAAATCGCGCCGATGTCGCTGATGACCTACGAACAGGCGCGGCCCTGGGCCAAGTCCATCCTCAAAGTCATTTCAAGCGGCACCATGCCGCCGTGGCACGCGGATGCGCCCGCCGGCACGTTTCACAACGAACGAGTCCTGACCGACGCCGAACGGAAAACGTTGATGGCATGGGCGGCGGAGGGTGCGCCGAAGGGTGATGAGAACGATTTGCCACCCGCGCCGACCTTCGCCGAGGGATGGGTTCTGGGCAAACCCGACGTCGTCCTCGAGATGCTCGAGGATTATCCCGTTCCCGCGTCGGGCACCGTGGAGTACGAGTACTTTTACGTGCCGACGAACTTTACCGAGTCGAAGTGGGTGAAGTCGATCGAAGTGAGGCCTGGCAATCGCGCGCTGGTGCACCACGTCCTTGTGTACTACCGGGGCAGGCCCGAAGCTGCCCGCGTTCAGCTGGCCAGGCCCAATGCGAAGGACATGCAGACGCCAGAGTCGCGACATGCCGGCCAGCGGCCGCAGCGGACCGACTTGAAGGACATGCCTCAACGCTTGATTGCGACCTACGCGCCGGGGACCAATCCGCAAGCCGCGCCCGAAGGCACGTCCTTTCGCCTCGAGGCCGGCGGCATGCTCGAGCTCCAGATGCACTACACCGCCATCGGTAAGGCGGGATCGGATCGCACGAAGGTGGGGATTACGTTTGCGAAAGAACCGCCCTCGCGCGAGCTGCGCGCGCAGCACTTCTTCAACGGGACGTTGAAATTGCCGCCCGGCGCCGCCGACGTGGCCGTGACGACCGATCTCGAGTTCGTCAACAATGCCACCGTGTGGGGCATCTTCCCGCACACGCACCTGCGCGGCAAGAAGTGGGATTACAAGCTGGTGCTGCCGGAGCGGAGAAACGCGCGCGATCCTGTCGGTGCCCCGATACGATTTCAACTGGCAGACCTACTACATGTTCGCGCAGCCGCTGCAGGTGCCGAAGGGCGCGAAGATCGTCTCGACGGCGTGGTACGACAACTCGCCCGCCAACAAAGCGAACCCCGACCCGTCCAAAGAAGTGTTGTGGGGCGACCAGACCTGGGAAGAGATGCAGTACAGCGGGGTACTGCTAAGTCCGAATTGAGAGCTTAACAAGAGACTAGGGGATTAGAAGGATTCGTTCTTCAGAAAACCATCTCCCGACTCCTCGAATCTCTTGCGAATGATCAGTTTCACACCAAGCGGTCTTATCGGTACATTCAATCGGTAAGCCGTGTCGTTCGAGGTCACCACCAGACCGCCCTTGGGATCGAACGCCACACCCACGAGCGACTGCCCTGCCACGACCAGCTCCGTGGTGCCATCCGGCCGTACGCGATACAAGCCGTTCGATCCCGCCAGCGCCTCGACGACGTAGAGCGCACCCTGCGAGTCGAACGCAATGCCCTGGGGGCGGCCGAATCGCGATGAGACCTTGTCGATGGCGCCCGTGGCCGGATCCAATCGGTAGACGTAGTCGTACGGACCCAGCGTCGGCGCCGACACGTAGACGCAGTCGTCGGGCCCGACCGAAAGGTGGAATGCCGCCACGCTCGGCGGCAGCGTGGCGATCGCGTTGACGGTGCGGTCGGGCTGCACCGCGAAGACCGTCCCCGATCGATCGCCGACATACAGCACACCGTTCCGATCGAACGCGAGACCGCACGCGATGCCGAGATCGCTGGCATACGGCTCGTGCGTGCCGTTGGGAAACACGCGATAGACCGATCCTTCGAACCGGCTCGACACGTACAACTGGCCCGCGGCATCGAAGGTCATCGACGTCGGGTTCACGATGCCCGAGACGTACGACTCGCGGCGTCCGTTCGGACCGACGCGGAAGATCGAGACGGGCACCTCCTGTCCCCGCGTGCCGCTGTAGGTGACGTACAGATTGCCCTCCCGATCGAACACCGGGTTGTCAACCTGATGCAGGCCTGTTGCGAAGGGAATGCCGACTTCGAGCAGCGCCGTTTCGCCCGGCACGTCG
Organism: Vicinamibacterales bacterium; assembly: GCA_963821395.1. Taxonomy (GTDB): domain Bacteria; phylum Acidobacteriota; class Vicinamibacteria; order Vicinamibacterales; family JAMQPK01; genus JAMQPK01. The sequence continues at coordinate 29,045 of CAWGDY010000016.1, forward strand.
GCCACGCGGACGGACGTCTGGCCGCCGTCAAGACCCGCCGGCACGATGACCGAGATGCTGGAAGACGACGCGTAGACGGGGCGCGCCTGCGCTTCGCCGATGGTGACGTCCGGCAGGTGGGGACGATCGACCAGAAACCCGGACCCGTGGATGGCGACACGGCCACCTTCCACGGCCCAGTGAGGTTGTATCGAGGTGAGTCGCGTCAAACCGTCAGGATTCGTCGAGCTCTGCGTTCCAGTACAGGAAATCGCGCCAGCTGTCGGGCGCGTTGCGTAAGCCGATCGTAATGCGAATGGCCGGCACCGACTCGGGACGCTTGGGATACTTCACGAGGTGCATGCCCGCTTCGGCCGGCGTGCGCCCGCCTTTCCGGCGGTTGCAGGTGACGCAGCAGGTCACGATGTTCTCCCAGTCCTTCCGGCCGCCCTGCGCCACCGGCACGACATGGTCGAACGTGAGCTCGCTCGTCGAAAACGCGTCGCCGCAGTACTGGCACGCGTGGTTGTCGCGCGCGTAGATGTTCGCCCTCGAAAATGGAACGTAATCGAAGCGTCTTTTGATCTTGATGTAGCGAAGGAGGCGGATGACGGAAGGCAGCTTGATGCTGAAGGACACTGCCCTAATCTCCCGGTCGTAGACCGAGATCACCTCCACCTTCCCCTGGCAAAGCAGAGTGATAGCCTTTTGCCAGTTGACGACCTTCAGTGGCTCGTACGTCGCGTTGAGAAGCAGGGTCTGCTCCATGGGACGTAGAAAGATTTTCGCTGGCAAACCGCAGGCCTGTCAAGTTACTGTGGGGACTGTACTTCCGTCGCGTCAACGCCGATAATTCTCACCGATGCATTTTCCGGCTCACCGCCTCGGGCCTGGCCTCGCCTTAATGCCGTCATTAACAATGATGGCCGCGCTGGCCGTCGGATCGGCGGCCTGTGCCACCAGCGGCGGCGTCCCCCGCCCGTTTCCGGGCGCGCCGACCGTGGCGACGAATGATCCAGGTGGGGGTGCGACGGGTGCGGGGGGTGCGTAGATCCCGGCGCCGGCCTGGGTTCACCAGATCTCCTCGGCCACCGCTATGACCGACGTGCCGTCGCCGACTTTGCCATGGGCTTCCGCGGCGTCCCCTACCGGCTCGGCGGCACCGATCCGACCGGCTTCGACTGCAGCGGTCTCGTCCAGTACGTGTTCGCCCAGTACGGCATCGCAGTGCCGCGGGTCGTCGAAGAACAGTGGGAGTTCGGCGACAAGGTCAAGCCGTCGGACATCGAGCCGGGCGACCTGATTTTCTTCAACACGAAGGGACGAGGCGACGGCGCGTCGCACGTCGCGATTGCCATCGGCGGCGACAGCTTCGTCCACGCGCCGAACTCGACCGGCGTCGTGCGGGTGGAAGCTCTCAGTTCCACCTATTGGGGATCGCGCTACATCGGCGCCCGCCGCATCGCCTCGGCCACGGCCAATAACTGAATCTTCACCATGCCGGGTGTTACCATTCAGCCCATGATGCGCATCAACCCGATCGTTTTCGTCGTGCTGCTGTTCGCCGCGCCAGCCGCCGCGCAGATAAAAGGGCCGGTCGCACCGGCCCTGACGCCCGAACAGATCGCGCACAGCGAAGCGCTGGCCGCGAAGTTCGACGAATCGGCCGCGAAGGAAAAGCGGCGGCTCGAGACGTTTGCGAATCGGCCGCTCGGCGGGAGCATTCAGCGGTCGTTCAACGTGTTCACGAACTACCTCGTGATGGCCGCGGAGATGATGCCGGAGACGACCTTCACGTTCCGGCCGACTCCCGAGGTGCGGACCTTCGGCGAGCAGATCAACCACGCGACCGGCGCGCACTATTCGTTCTGCCACCAGGCAGGGCTGCCGCCCGGCGTTCAGAAGCAGGCGCCGCCGAACCTGGGCGCCACGACGTCGAAACCCGCCATCATCGCCGCGCTCAAGGAATCGATCGCGTATTGCGATCGCGTGCTCGCGGCAGCGTCCGACGAATGGCTGATGGAAATGGCCCCGTCACTCGGCGGCTCGTCGAGCGGGCAGGTGTCGGCCCCACGCGCGCACGCGTTCATTTACGGCGTTGTGCACTCGGCCGAAGACTACGGGACGATCACGACCTACATCCGGATGCAGGGGGTTGTGCCGCCATCAACGGCGCTGCATCCTGCCCCGCCCGCGCGCGGTGGGGATCAAAATAGCGTAAAGGCAGTGCGAAGTACGTAGTGTCCGGCTTCAGCCGGACCGTGATCACCTCGCATCGCGCGGCAACAAGCGCGGCGCCCCGTCGATCTTCACTGCACCGAAGTGCCGCAAATCGAGGGTCGCAATCGCATCGGCGCCAACCCGCTCGGCCACCGCAATGACGACGGCATCGACCAGCCCGAGACGGAGCGACCGGTATTGGCGGCCGATCGCCTGCGCACGGACGAGATCCTCATGTGTGCCGTGTTCGACGGCGAAGGAACCGTCGGCCAGATCGGCCAGGAAGGCCTCCTGCGCGCGAGCGCCAAGTTCGGAGGCCAGGAGATAGTCGATTTCGGGCAGGATCGCCCAGGGCAGGAGCCACGCGTCCGGCCGTTCTTCGTACAGCTCGCGGACCGCGGTGTGGTGTCGATCGCTTCTGTCGAGCAGGGCCAGAATCGCGCCGGTATCGGCGACGATCACCGCCGTCGGCCCATCCCTTTCAGCAGCGCTTCGGCCCGCTCGCTCAGATCGGCGCGTCCGCTCGAGAACGCGCCCACGCTCTTCGCAACTCGCCGCTTCCCGTAGCGCGCCGCGTACTCCGCGACCGCCTCTCGCACGAGCTCGGCGGGCGGACGGCCGGTCTTCGCACCGATCTGCTTCAGCGAGCGGTAATCGGCCGCATCGAGATAGACGGTGGTCTTCTGCATATGGTTACCATATATGGTAACACCCCGGTGCGAAGAGACCAGGGATTGGGGATTGGGGATTAGGGATTAGAAATTCGAGAATCGGCCGTCTAATCCCTAATCCCCAATCCCTAATCCCTAGTATTTTCCCTAATCACGAGAAGGCAGCCGAAACGCAATCAGCTCGCCCGAATACCCTGCCCCGCTGACGGCGACGACGATGTACTGACGGCCGTTCAGCATGTAGGTCATCGGCGATCCCGTTTGCGGCGCCGGCATGTAGACCGCGCCGACTTCCTTGCCGGTCGCCTTGTCATACGCCCGCAGCATCGCGCCGCGCGCGCCGGTGGTGGTCGGACCGAATCCTGCCTCTCCGGAAACAACCAGCGTCTTCGTCGTCATCGATCCGACAACGCCAGGACGTCCCGTGCGTGGAATATTCAGGCCCTTCAGCATCGGGTGATTCTTGATGGCGTCCGGCGTTTCACCGTGCGGAACCTGCCAGAGAATCTCTCCCTTGCCGAGATCGATCGCCGTCAGCTGGCCGTACGGCGGCTTCATGATGGGAAGACCTTGCACGGTGAGAGATGCGCCGCCGCCCTCTCCTGCAGGCGCGGCTGCCGCAGCGGCCGCGGTCGTGCCGGGCGCGAGCGCTCTCTCACCGCCGGCGGCCGATCCGGTACCGCCCGTCGTCCGTGCGCCGGTCAGCGCGTTGCCGACGACGTACGCGAGATCGTTCTTCGACGGATCGCGGGGCGGGACGAGCCCGAGCTGGCTCAACGATTTCTGCGAATTCACATAAAGAATGTTGGTCTCGGGATCGTACGAGCCGCCCGGCCAGTTCGTGCCGCCACCAGCCGATGCCAGCACCAGCGTGGCCAGCGGGCCCTCGGCCTTGCTCACCACTGGGGGTGTGAAGACGGGCCCAATCCTGTATCGCGACACGACCTTCACGCCTTCGGCACGAAGCTCGGGCGTGAAGTCGATGAGATCGTCCGCCACGAAGCCCTGCCGGTCGTAGTTGAACGGCTGTCCGCGCCCGTTGAGCGGGAAGGGCTGCGTCGGCGAGTAGTACTCGCCCGGCACGTCACCTTTCGGAACCGGGCGCTCTTCGATCGGCCACAACGGCTGCCCCGTCACGCGATCGAAGACGTACAGGAACGCCTGCTTGGTTGGCTGCGCCACGGCCTTGATGACTTTCCCGTCGCGCTTGATGTCGACGAGGATCGGCGCGCACGGGATGTCGTGATCCCAGATGCCGTGATGCACGAGCTGGTAATGCCACTTGCGTTTGCCCGTCTGGAGATCCACCGCGACGAGACTTTCGGCGAACAGGTTGTTGCCGGGCCGGTCGGCGCCGAAGTAATCACCGGTCGCGCTCTCGACCGGCAGATAGGCGATTTGCAGCTCGGGATCGATGCTGATCTGTCCCCACGCGCCCGTGTTGCCCGTGTACGACCACGAGTCCTTCAACCACGTCTCGTTGCCGAATTCACCCGGCGACGGAATCGTGTGAAAGATCCAGAGACGCTTACCCGTGCGCACATCGAAGCCGCGGATGTACCCCTTCACGTTGGTCTTGCCGGTGGGCACACCGCCCGAGCGGTGCGCGGCGCCCACGATCACGACATTGCCCGCCACCATTGGTGTGGAGTGCAGGCCGATCTCGGTCGACAGGGGATCGATCTGCTGATCGTTGTTCTGCTTGAGATCGACGATACCGTCATCGCCGAACCCCGGCACGCGCACGCCGGTCTTCGCGTTCAGCGCGACGAGACGGTAGCCGGGCGTGACATAGAGGATGCGTTCCTCTTTGCCGTCGGTCCAGTAGGCCAGACCGCGGCCCGAAAGCTGCCGCGGCCCGGCCGACCCACGCGCGCCTTCGCGCTCGCTGTGCATCCACAACTCTTCACCGGTTTCCGGATCGAGCGCCACGACGGCGCGCCGGCTGCCGGCGGTCGAATACAGCACGCCGTTGGCCATCACCGGTGTCGACTCGAACATGAATTCGGGACGGGGCCCGAGATGATCGGTCTTGAACCGCCACGCGATGGTCAGCTTGGAGAAGTTGGCGGCGTTGATCTGATCGAGCGCCGCATAGCGCGTGTGTCCGGTGTCGCCGCCGTACGCAGGCCATTCGCCCTTCAGGGCGCCGGTCTGGCCATGGACGCCGACGCCGGCGGTCAGGCACATACACACCACGGCGAGGTCACGCAACAGGCGAGAAGACGTCATTCGCATAGGGCTCCTATTTGGCGCAATTATATGCCGCTGCCGAATCGCCGGTTCAAAAGCTCAGCCGGATGCCGAGCTGCATCTCGCGCGGGCTCCTGGCGCTGAAGATACGGCCGAAGTTGGCCGTGCCGAATGTCCGATTAGGGATATCGAAGTTCGACGCGTTCAGCGCGTTGAAGACCTCCCAGCGCAGCTCGAGCTGACGTGAGCTGCCCAGCCTCCAGAGCCGCGCGAGCGAGAGATCGAGGCTCGTGTAGCCGGGCCCGAGCACGCTGTTGCGCGGCGCGCTCCCGAAGGCAAACAGCGCCGGGAGCGAAAACGCCCCGGTGTCGAACCATCGCTCCGGCGTCCGTTCGCCGCCGGGAAGATTCGGATCGCGCGACTGGTCCGGCCGCTGTGCCGGTCCCGCCCCGATGTTGGCCTGATCGACGCCCAGATTGACCGTGAAAGGCGCCCCGGACTGCACGAGAAATGCCCCGCTGACGCGCCAGTCGTCGAACACGTCCCAGGTTGCGCTCGCCACGAACAGGTGGCGGTGATCGAAGCTCGAGTGCGCCCACTCGCCACCCTCGCCGAAAATGTTGCGCACGTTCTGCGGGACGTTCGTCTCCGCTTCTGTCGCGCCCGGACTCGACGCATCGTCTTTCGAGGTCGACAGCGTGTAGCTGAGCGTGTACGAGTAGTTGTTGCGCAGCCGCCGATCCAGCTTGAAGGTAAGCCCGTGGTAAATCGACTTGCCGTCGAACCTGATCGAGCGTATCGGGCCGAGCTGTGGAATGGCGCGACGGAGCTGAATCGAACCGGAGCCCGGCTCGGGCACGTTGTGCACCGTCGCATTGTCCGCGCCGAGCGTCCACGACCCCATGTACGACACTTCGGCGACCGACCCGGGGAACACCTGGTATTGCAGCCCGCCGCTCCAGGTCTGCGTGTATTCCACGGCGTAGGCGTGATCCATGATCGTCGGCGCGACCACACCCGTCGGATCGCTTTCGAGGATGTTGCGCGTCTGGAACACGGGGACTCGTTGCGTCGTCGGCACGTCGACCTGTTTCGTGTAGAAGAACGGCAGGTTGCGCGCAAACGCCGTCTGCACGCTGTAGGCCCACTGATTGAGGAAAATCCCGTAGCCTCCGCGCACGACGGCGCGATCGTCGTCCAGGGACAATGCGAAGCCCGTGCGCGGCGCCAGCCGTACGAGGCTCGGGCTCAGCAGCCCGCGTTCCCAGTCTGCCGCGTCCGATGTCACGTACGGAATCGGAATCAGCGGCAGCAGATCGGCGGCATCGGGGCTGATGCGGCCGTCTTCGTCGCTCGCGATCACAAACCGGCCGCCAGGCGTCTGGTAGTCGACCGACGACAGGTGATTGCGTGAATCGCGCATGTGCTGGTTGTGCTCGTAGCGCAACCCGAGATTCACCGTCAGATTCGACCGCACCTGCCAGTCGTCCTGCGCGTACAGGTGCCACCAGTTCGTGACGCCATCTTCGTCGCCCCGTCCGATTCCCGACACGGCGGTTGTCGGATAGCCGAGGAGAAAGTCGGCGAACGCATTGCCGCTGAACTGACCGCTGTAGGTGAAGACGCCGCGCGCGTTGTCCGGCTGCTCGGGGCGGAGATTCAGGTGGTAGAAGTACCCGCCGAACTTCAGACGATGGGCGCCGCGATCGACGAGCAGGCTGTCATAGAGCTCAAAATGCTCGTTGTTCCTCCGCACGAAACTCGTGGGATCGCCGAATGTGCTGAACTGGCTGCGCGTCGAAATCTGCGGGTATCCGACGTCGCGCGGATCGCCCGTCACACCGCGAAGCCCCACCTGCGACGCGAAATCGACGCCGCGGTTTTCGCTCGTCTGCCCGCCCGACACCCGCATCCAGCCGAACCTGATTTCGTGCATCATCGTCGTGCCGAAGGGACGCGTGTGGCCGATGCCGAGATTACGCGCCTTCGTGTCGACGAAGCGCCCGAACCCGGGTACCAGCGTCTCCTGCAGCGCGCTCGTGCCGAACGGCTGGAACTCGTTCGCGTCGAACGTGCTGAATCGTCCCGACAGCTGATCGCTCGCCATCAGCCGTTGATCGATCCGGACGCTCACCTGATTGGCGTTTCTCCGGAGCTGCTGCACCGACGTCAGGTTCTGAACCGGCGCATCCGACGTCGGCAGCGGCACGTGTTGAAGGAACGCGACCGCCAGCGGATCGAGGCGCGCGGCCGGAATCTGGTTGCCGGGAAACGGCGTGCATCCACCGAACGCGGGATCGCAGATCGGGCCGAGCCCCGACAGGTTTCCGTTTCGCTCGTCGAGCGTCGGCACCGAAAACGTCCGCGACTGCGACCGGCGCATCCGCTGCCCTTCGTAGCTGGCGAAGAAGAAACTCCGATTGCGGGCCAGCGGACCGCCCAACGTCCCGCCGAACTGATTCTGGCGCAGCGGCGGCACCGGCTCGTCCTTGATGTCGAAGTGATTGTGCGCGTCCAGCTTGTCGTGGCGGACGAACTCGAACAGGGAGCCACGAAACACGTTTGAACCCGCCCGCGTGGCCACGTTGATGAGCGCCGACGCCTTGCCGCCGAACTCGGCCGGATACTGCGATTTCTGAATCTTGAACTCCTCGATGGAATCCACCGATGGATTGATCACGAGGTTGTTGAACAGCTCGTCGGTCACCTTCACGCCGTCGAGCAGGTAGATGTTGTGACCCGATCGCTGTCCGCCAACGTTCGGCAGCGGACCGGCCTGCTGCAGCGCATCGCCTCTCGTGCCGCCTGGAGGAAGGACCACATCGGAGCTCAACTGCGCGAGCGTAATGAAATTGCGCCCGTTCATCGGCATTTCCACCATCCGGCGGTTGTCGACGATATTGCTGATTTCCGCGTTGGCGGTCTGAAGCTGCGGCACCTCGGCGGTGACCCTGATTTCCTCGGTCATGCCGCCCACTTCGAGCGTGAAATCAAGGCTCACGACCTGGCCCACCTGCAGGACCACGCCATCCCGAACGCCGCGCCGGAATCCCTGCAGCTCGGCCGTGACGACATACGGGCCGACGCGCAGGTAGGGATGAAAATAGCGCCCGCGCTCGTCCGTCGTTCGCGCGGTTTTTCCTCCGGTCGCGACGTGTTCGGCGACGACGGTGACACCGGGCAGCACGAGCCCCTGCGCGTCGCGCACGATGCCCGCAATCTCGCCGGTGTTTGTCTGCGCCGAGCCGGGCATCTCGACGCCGACAGCCAGCGCGAGCGTCGCGAGAAGGTGTGCTTTCCTCATGGCGAAGCGAAAACCTTCAGCTGGATACCTTCGCGATCGACTTTAACGTCGGGGACCGCCGGCTTTCTACCCTTGATCTGCGCGCCGGTGTACTCGACCTGATAGACCATCGCCGCCGACGCGTGCGAGTCGTTGATGACACCCGCCAGCCGCTGCAGGACGTCCAGCAGTCCGTTCGGAGAGGTGTCCGTGTAGGCCCCGCCGCTGTCGCGGGCGACCATCTGCGTGACCGGAAGCTCGGTCAGAGCGCCGCCACGGGACGTCTGACCCGTCAGCGGCACGATCAGCCTGATGCTGTGCAGGGTTCCGCCGCGCGAGATGAAGTGATCGGAGATGTGTTTGATTTCCTGCGGGTTGATGTTCTCCGTCGACTCGAATCCCTCGGCGGTGACGACCACGAACACCGGACGATGCCCCGTGGTCTGACCGAAGCGATGGAACATTTCGTCGACGGTGCGGTACATCGTGTTCGCGCCCGTGCCGAAGAGCTTCCTGGCGACCTTGATCATGGCCGCGCGGTCTGTCGTCGGCTGCACGCGCACCTGGGGCGTGCCGGAGGTCACGAACATCATCTCGTGCCCGGCGTCGAGGGCTTCGATGAAGGTCGCGATCGCCGTGCGAATCTGACCGATCGGCTGGCGGATGGCCTCGCTGGTGTCGACCAGCAACACGATGCGCAACGGCCGGCGGGTGAGCGTCGCCGACGACACCTCACGTACCTCGCCGGCTTCAGTGACGCGAAAATCCGCGGGTTTCAGGTCGAGCACCGCGCCGCCAGACGCATGCGTGGCGTCGACGAACGCGCGTCGAGTGACCGGCTGCGCGAGGACGACTTCGGGGACCAGACAGGCCGCAAATACCAACGCCGTTATGCGGCGCGTCATCGCGATCGGGCTCCAGACCAGTCGAGGAGGATGGTGATGGCGGATGGAATTCCAGACGCCACGTTGGCCGAGAACCTCGCCCATCAGGCATCGGCTCGACATACACGCCGAGGCGGGCGCCGGGCGTCAAGGACATGGCTGGAGTCGGCGCGAATTATAAGGCTCGGGACCTGCCACCTATAGAGGATTCTGCAAACCGAGCACGTGGACGCCTGTGTAGATTCTGCGTCATCTGAAACGGTCATCGGGCATTTGTTCATCTTTTCGCACGGCATAGAAACCGCACGGAAGAGTAGAATGGGCCTGATGTATGTCACTGTGCGCGTAACGGCCGCTCATGACGCCGAGCGGGAGTACGAAGCATCGTTTCTGGTCGACACAGGGGCCACCGATTCGATGGCACCGGCCTCCGCACTCGCCGCCGCAGGTATCCGTTCGGTAGGAACCCGCCGATACCAACTCGCCGACGGCACCTACGTTGAGTACCCCTTCGGACTCGCTCACATCGAGTTTCTCGGCGAACCCACAGCCGGACGCATCATCTTCGGACCCGAAGACGCCGAACCGATTCTCGGCGTCACGCAGCTGGAGTCGGCGGGCATCACCATCGATCCCGTGAACCAGACCCTTGAAGCGACTTCCGGCGATCTCGCTTCGATAAATCCGCCTAGGCGCTCGCCCGTGGATAATCCGTAATCCTATCCCTGGAATGGGTTTGGGCGTATAATTACCGACTCTTCGAAAACCCACGACGGAGGTGTGCATGTTACCTGACACCGTCAGTTCCGTTCTGCGCCGGAAGGATCGCAAAGTCCTCACCATCTCGCCCCTCGCCTCCGTGTACGAGGCCATCGCCTTGATGGCCGAGAATTCGGTGGGCGCGCTCCTGGTCGTCTCCGACGGCATGCTGGTGGGAATCCTCTCCGAGCGGGACTACGCCCGAAAGGTGGTCCTGCAGTCGCGGTCGTCGAAAGACACCATGGTGGCCGACATCATGACGTGCCCGGTCACCACCGTCACGCCCGGTCATACCGTCGAAGAATGTATGCGCACGATGACCGACAAGCGCATCCGCCACCTTCCGGTCATCGAAGGCACGTCCATCGTCGGGATCGTGTCGATCGGCGACCTGGTGAGGTCGGTCATCACGGTGCAGGGCGAGATGATTCAGCAGCTCCAGCAGTACATCAACGGGCCGTATCCGGGCTAGGTGAATCTAGAAACTAGAATCTTCATTAGGAAACTCAGATTCTAGATTTTAGATTCTAGTTTTTAGATTCAGGGCTGGGTTCCGCCACCGGTGGCGTCGCCGATGGTTCCGGCTGCGGTTCAGGTTCCGTGGCTTCCGGTGGCGGCGTCGGCTCGGCTTCGGATTCTTCGGGCCCTGACTGCACCGGCGCGGGACGTGTCGGCAGGCGGCGGGACAGCCACGATCGGCGGCGGCGTGACGTATCCCATCCGTGCACGAATGAGGCGCTGACGCGCGCGAAGCCGCCCGTTCGGCTTCGCGATGTTCAGCACGCGCGGGTTGATGATGGCCCCCGCCATGAGCGCGGCCTGATCGGGGCTGACCGCGGACGCCGGGATGTTGAAGTAGGCCTGCGCAGCGGCTTCCGCGCCCCAGATGCCATCGCCCCACTCGATGTTGTTCAGGTAGAGGTCGAAGATGCGCGTCTTGCTCAGCTCGTGCTCGAGGCGGCGCGTGATGTACAGCTCGGTGAGCTTGCGCGTGGGGATGCGCGACGGCGACAGATACAAATTCTTCGCGAGCTGCTGCGTGATGGTGCTCGCGCCGCGCATCAGCGACCCGCGCTCCCAGTCGGCCTCGAGCGACTTCTTGATTTCCTCCAGGTCGATGCCCTCGTGGCCCCAGAAGCCGGCGTCCTCGGCGACGAGCACCGCGCGCTTGAGATGCGGCGAAATGCGGCTGTACGGCACGGGTCGATGCTCGAACCGCCCATCGCGTCCTTCGGCCCTGGCTTCCCGGACGCGCAGATACATGAAGGCCGTCGATTTGGGATTCTCGGTGCGCAGAAGCCGCACATCGGGTAGCGTGAGATACAGAAACGCAAGATAGCCGAACCCGAATGCCGCGATCGCCGCCACCACGCGGCCGACAAGTCGCATGAACATGATTATAGTCGTCGTGCTCGTGATGTTCGCCGGGATGCTCACATACGCACAGGCGGACAACTGGCGGGCGCTGCGTCAGCAGATGGTGGACACGCAAATCCGTGCACGTGAGGTGCGGAGCGAGGCCGTGCTGCAGGCGATGGCGCGCGTGCCCCGGCATCTCTTCGTACCGGAGTCCCTGCGGCCGTACGTGTACGAGGATCGGCCGCTGCCGATCGGACGCGGACAGACCATTTCACAGCCGTACATCGTGGGCTACATGACCGACGTGCTGCAGCTCGAGCCCGCGCACCGCGTGCTCGAGATCGGCACGGGCTCGGGCTATCAGGCGGCCGTGCTCGCGGAAATTGCGAAGCACGTCTACAGCATCGAGATCGTGCCGGAGCTCGCCGAGGGGGCGCGGCGCGCGTTGACGGACGCCGGCTATCGCAACGTGGACGTCCGGACCGGAAACGGCTATCTCGGATGGCCCGATCGCGCGCCGTTCGATCGCATCATCGTGACGGCGGCGCCCCCGACGATTCCGAAAGCGCTCGTCGATCAGCTGGCGGTGGGCGGCATCATGGTCGTTCCCGTCGGCACCGACTATCAGGAAATCGTCGTCATCAGCCGGTCAGGGCGGGACGGAGAGACGCGCACAATTGCGGTGCGGTTCGTGCCGATGGTGACCAAACCGGGCTAGGGACTAGGGACTTGGGATTAGGGATTGGGGATTCGTGATTAGGGATTAGGGCTAAAGGCTAAGGGCTGAGGGCGCCTGCCTCAGGCGTGCAGGCGCGAAGGCACGATGTCGATCTGACGGACGCGGGTCGTGACAATCGTTTCGGCGCCGGTCGCGAACTCGATGCTGAAGCCCACGTAGATACCAAACAGCTTCAGAAAGCTTCCGGCGAGCGACGCACCGGCCAGGTGGACCTTCGTGTAAACCGGGAAGAACGTCCCGCCGCGGACGAGCACGTCGCCGCGCTGCGGATCCATCACCGTAATCTCATACAGCGAGTTCTTCGTACGCACTTCGAGCGTCTCGAGCGCTCGCAGTTCTCCCAGTTGCACGCCGCCGGCCCACGGCCGGCCGCTCCAGGCGTCGAGGTCGCACACGGTTGGAAGATAGGTCGTCGTCATGACCGCCGCCCGGCAGGGCTGAAGCCCTGCGCCACATGGATTCGCCCGCGTTCCGATCGCTTCGGCGGGCAAGCCGCACCTAACGCACCCGTCGCACCCATCGCACCTATCGCACCCAACGCACGCAATTAGGCGGGCTTGGCCTTCAACAATCCGATCTGCACCAGCACGCCGGTGAAATCGTAGATGCGGGTCTCGTACACGATCTTGCGGTCGCGAAACTCGTAGACGAACACCGCCGGCGCCATGAAGCTTCTGCCCGACGGCTCGAGCCCCATGAACCCACCGATGTCGGTGCCTTCCAGCGTGAGCAGTTGAACGACGTGGGTACCGTCGATGATGAGCCGATCGGTGCGGTACTTGAGGTCGGGAAACGCCTCGAACCACGCGCGCCGGGCGCGATCGACGGCCGCCGTCCCACGCAGCGTGCCTGCGACACGGCTCTCGACGACACAGTCGTCGGCATAGTCGCCCAGCAGCGCATCCGCATCGAGATTGTCGAACGCTTCCTGGCGCCGCTCGAACAACTCTGTCACTTCATCGCGTGTCAGCACCGATTCGACAGTCATATCGGGCTCCTTTCCAGGCGTTCACGTCGCATCCGCCTTCGCGCCTGCTTCGCACATCGCTACGGCGGACAAGCCCATCGCACCCACCGCACCCGTCGCACCTATCGCACCCAACCTCACGCCTATTGCACCCATCCACGGCTTGCACTAGTATCCCGCCGCACCTAACACGTCCCGTTTCCCAGCCCCAAGGAGCGTCATATGCAGATCGCCGAACGCGAGGCCGGTAACGTCATAGTCCTCGATCTCTCGGGCCAGATCACCTTTACGCAGGGTGATCTGGTGTTCAAGGACAAGATACACAGCCTCGTGCACCAGGGACACAAGAACATCCTCGTCAACCTGGCCAACGTGACGCACGTCGACAGCGCCGGTCTCGGCGAGCTCGTGAGCGCATATACCACGGCGGCTCGCGCCGGCGGCAGTATGAAGCTGGTGAACCTCACGAAGCGTCTCACCGATCTCCTGACCATCACAAAGCTGCTCACCGTCTTCGACACGTTCGACTCCGAGCAGGACGCGCTGAAGGCTTTCAGCTAACGCTTTTTATACCTGAGGACGAGCGCAGTCACGTCGTCGTTCTGGGCTGCGCTCGCCGCAAACGTCCTCACGGTCGCAAGAATGCGGTCGAGCAGCACCTCGGGCGTGCTGCCGCGATGTGCTTCGATGCACGGCAGCAACCGCTCTTCGCCGAACTCGTCGCCCGCGGCATTCAGCGCCTCGGTCACGCCGTCGCTGAAGACGACGAGCGTGTCTCCGTCTTCGAGCTGAAGCGCTTCCTCTTCATAGGTCGCGTGGGGAAACAATCCCAGAATCAACCCGCCCGTCTCGAGCCGGCGCACGCCGCTTTTCCCGACCAGCATCGGGGGATTGTGGCCCGCGTTGCTGTAGGTGAGACGCCCGTCGGGCGCGAGAACGCCGTACATCACCGTGACGAAGCGCGACTGGATCGCACGACGGATCAGCGTGCGGTTGATGTGCGCCATGAGCGCGGCGGGCGAGTCGGTCGACGTCACCTGCGCGGCGAACGCCCCCTGGATCATCGCGGTCAACAGCGCGGCGGGCGGTCCCTTGCCCGCCACGTCGCCGAGCGTGAACGCGAACTGGTCGCCCGCAAGGTTGAAATAGTCGAAGAAGTCTCCGCCGATCGATCGGCACGGGATCGAGGCGGCGGCCACGTCGAAGTGCGGGCCCGACTGCAGGGGGTCGGGCAGCAGCGCCCGCTGGATTTCGGCGGCAAGCTGAAGCTCGCGTTCGATTCGCGCCTTCTCGGTGGCCTCGCGGTACAGCCGGGCGCTCTCGATCGCCGAGGCAGCTTCGCCCGCGACCGATTCGAGCGCGCTCCGCGCCGCCGGGGACATCAACTGGCCCTTTTCGCGGCTGTCGAGATACAGCACGCCGATCGGACGTTGATCGGCTTCGGTGGCCGTTCGTTCCACGTAGCGGACGACTCGCAGCGGCGTGCACAGGACGTGGCGAATGCCGAGCGCCACTGTGCCGAGATGCTGGCCTGCCAGATCCGCGTCCCGCAAGTCGGCCACGATCCGCTCCTGGCCGGTGGCGAACACCTCCTGCGGAATCTTCTGGCTGGTCTCGAACGATTTTCCCGAAAGGGTCACCTTGCCGCGCGCGCGGGCGATGGTGAACTCGAGCTCCCCTTTCGCATTCGCGAGCATGATGAACCCGCGCTCGGCGCCGGTCGCGTCGATGGCCGAGTCCATCACCAGCACCAGCACTTCGTCGAGCACGCGCGAGGAGCCGAGCCCGCGCAGCCGGTCGAGCAGCGTGGTGAGCGGGCGAAGATCGACGAGGCCCGACGCATGGCTCAACCGCGAGTCGGTGGTCCCGTCATCGGCGAGAAACACCATTTCGGCGCTGCCGCTGCGACCAAGCCGGATCTTGTCCTTGTGGCGCAGCGGCCGCTCGGTCACCTGCTCGTCGTTCACGAACGTGCCGCAGCGCGATCCCCGGTCCTTCAACAGGAACCGGCCGTCGTCGAGGCGCACGATCTCGGCGTGCTCGCGCGACACGTCGGTGCCGACCGAGCGAAGATCGCTCTCGCTCTTCCGGCCGATGCGGAACACCGGCTTGTCGATGAGGACGACCCGCGGACCGAGCGGATCGTTCACTTGAAGGCGCGCCGTTCGGACGACGGGGGTTTCCGCCATGGTCACACAGACTTCGCCTTCAGCACGCCAATCTCCATCAGGAATCCCGTGAAGTCGTATACGCGCCGTTCGTGCGCGATCCGGCCGTCGCGCATGCGTACAGATGAGCGCAGCCGGAAACGTAAACCGCTTCCCGGTCGCCGGCACGCCCATGAAACCGCCGGTGTTCGTCCCGGAGAAGGTGACGAGCTGCACCACGCAGCTGTCCTCGATGACCAGGCCCTTATTATCAACCGTGAAATCCGGAAAGCTCATGACGAAGCCGCGATGCACCGCCTCGATGGCGCCCCGGCCGGTCGCCTTGCCGGCGATCGGGCTTTCCAGCACGCCGTCCTCGGCATAACCCTCGACGAGCGTATCGATATCACGCTCGCGCCAGGCGTCGATGCGGCGATCGAAGAAGACCTGAGCCTCTTGACGGGTCATACCAGTACGGGATCGGCGGATTATATGCGGGCCCAGAAATGCCGAATGAAATATTTCGGTACGGCCTCATATTTGCACTGCAGTGCTGGCGTGAGCAAACCGACGATGCTGTATCCCTCGACATCGGTCCTCTCCAACTGGGTCGAACGCGACTGGCAGCGTTCGGAGGGTGTCCAAATACAAAACCTTCCACCCATGCAGCGGATCGTTTTGCGAACACACCAGCACGCGTACGAAATATTTGTCCGCAGCGGCGCGACCGGCGAGGTCCTGGTGCGCGGGGGACAGTTTTTCCAGGAATTTACGGAAGCCAGGCTGACGGGCAGCTCGCTCGGCGGAGGATTCCTCAAGCAATACGGGATCTACGTCGGCCTGCGCGTCGAGTTCAACATCAACGGCGAGGCGCTCGTCACGTCCCCAGTCTTCAGCCTCAGCATCGAATCAGTCGATTCGCGCCCGACACCCACCTCCGTCTGACGCAGCACCTGACGATTTCGATGGTGTCAGATTCTGGAGGGTCGCCGCGTCGCCTACTTTGGAACGCTGGAAACCGTGTTCCGGTAGATCCTGCCGCCTTTCATCACGAACACCACTCGACTCAGTGCCGTGATATCCCGCAGCGGATCGCCCTCGACAGCGACCAGGTCTGCTTCCATCCGGGGCCGAATCGCGCCGATGCGATCGCCCAGCCCGAGCGCCTGTGCGTTGAGCGACGTCGCCGACGTGAGAGCTTCCATCGGTGACTGACCGCCCTCTCGAACGCGGGTGATGATTTCGTCGGCATTCCGCCCGTGCGCGCCGGCACCGGCGTCGGTGCCCATCAGAATCTTCAGCCCGCTTTGCTTGATGGCCTTCTTGAACATCGCGATGTTCGGCGGAATCGCCGTCTCCATGAACTTGAACCCGGCTTCGTCGAAGTTGCCGATGCCGAAGAACTTCGGCTTGTTACGCAGGTAGTTCTGCATGACGACGCCGATGTTCGGCTCGAAGTAGGTGCCCCGCCCGGCCATCAATTGCAGCTCGGCCTCGGTCGCTTGAAACCCGTGGGTCACCGCCGTGCAACCGCCCCGGACCGCGGCCGCGATCGCGCTGGGGGCATGCGCGTGCACCCACGTTCTCTTCCCCAGCGTTCGCGCTTCCTCGCAGGCTGCGGCCACCTGGGCGTCACTCATCGTCTGGGCACCGCCTTCACGGATGCTCTTCGAGGCGAATAACTTGATCAGGTCGGCAGCCGTCGGCCACCATTTTTCGAACCTGCTGCCGGATCGCCTCGGGGGTACCGGACTGCTCGTTGAGGGATGACAAAGAGGTCAACAGGCGTGGACCTGGAGCTCCACGCTCGATTGCCGCGCGCAGTTCACGATCGATCGGCGCGCCGATGCTCTGAATCGTCGTGAAGCCGGCCATCAGCGTGGCGTACGCGTTCTCCAACGCATACAAGGCGCGATCGGCCTCGCTCTCGCCGTCGTTCACGGCGCGGCCGTCGCGTCCGAAGTGCGTCTCGATGTGGGTGTGCGTATCGATCAATCCCGGAAGGAGGGTCAGCCGGCCGAGGTCGTAGTCAGGCTTTTCGGCGGAGCGCTCCTCGACGCGGACGATCTGGCGTCCGCTCACGACAACCGTGGCATCGCGGAGCACCTTGCCCGAACCGTCGATGACCGTGCCGGCGCGAATGGCGATCGGTTTGTCCTGCGCCACGGCCGGCACGGATAGCAGCGCGGCACATGCGGCGAGGAATGCTATGCGTGTGAAGCTCATACGGTCTGCTCCCTGCGGGTCCACCCTATCGGGCCGACTGCGGCGAGAAACGCCAGATATTCGAGCGCATGAAAATCGCCGGCGTCACAAGCCTGCCTTCGCTGTCCCACCCGGGAAAACTCATGTCAGTCTGGTGGCTTCCGGCCAGCAACTGGACCTCGCCCGTCTTCGGATCGAGGACGCCCCCACCCCAGTACCACGAGTGCGGAACGACGACCCGAACGGCAATTCGTCCGCGCTGGTCGATCGCGTTTCCGGCCAACTGGCCGAACAAAAGCGTGCCTTTGGCGAGCGGAATATCAGACTTCTCTCCGGTCAGCGTTAAACGTTCGAGTCGGACTCCGTCCTTGTCGTTCATCAGGATCACGATTGACCCGTTGCTCGGATCTACAGCAGCCGAGTCGCCAGGCCGGAGCTTGCGCGGTTCGCCGCCATTGATCGACACCACCCATACTTCCCCTGCACGGACGAAGTAGAGATGCTGTCCATCGGTCGAACCGGACAATGAGGCGATAGTATCGGAGCCAACCGGCACGATCCGGCGGAGGATACGGCCATCGATCAGCGACGCCAGCGCAATCGAGCGCGCCGAACCACTCCCTACAACGAACGCGGCCAGGCTGCGACCGACGAGCGACATCGGGCCGCTGGTTTCTTCCTCCGTCGGCACGAAAGGCGTGAGTTCCCCTTCGGCCGCTTTTACCATGAGCTGACTTCGGCCAAGCACAGCGGTGTGAATGACGAGGCGTGCGTCAGGCAACGGCAACGCTTGCGCTGCCGCAGCGGTGACGAACGTGGGGGGCATGGCGATTCGTTCCACATCCTGCGAAGGCAGACGAAACCGCTGCACTTCGGCAGGACGAGTCCACTGATCCAGGTAGATGGTTCCATCTCCGCCGACGTCAATCGCCGAAATCTTCTGCGTCGTGGTCAAGAGCGACACCACAGGTGAAGAAATGTCACGAGGGGCCGCCATCACGATATCCAGGCTGCCGGCCTGAATTCTGAAGACGATCCACTTGCCATCGGGAGTGACGGCAAGAGGATAGTTCGCCCATCGCGGTTCGAACCGGAAGCGTTCAGCGATGGCTCGGGTTGTCCCGCGGTCGACATCCACAACGTACAGGTGATCGCCTTGGGCGTTCGATGCGTCCAGAGGACGTCCCACGAACACAACCTCGCGCCCGTCGCGAAACGCGCTAACCGGGGCGGTTTCAAACGTCAACCCCACCAGTGCGGGCAGTGCCACGAGCCGCTGCGTTTCGGGCCAGTACCTGTAGAGCTGTCGCTGACGACTTTCGTTGATCCGAGTCACGATGAGGCTTCCATCCGGAAGCGGCTCGGGCCCCATCGCGTTCTCCAACACCAACTGTTCTTCGCCCCCGAGCACCGGCACGGTGTAGACACCGAGTGGAACATTCAGAAAGCGATTGAAGTACAACTTGGTCCCGTCTCGCGACCAGCGCACATGTCCGGCACTGCCTCGATTCGTGTTGC
The DNA here is from genome assembly GCA_963821395.1 of Vicinamibacterales bacterium. Classification (GTDB taxonomy): domain Bacteria; phylum Acidobacteriota; class Vicinamibacteria; order Vicinamibacterales; family JAMQPK01; genus JAMQPK01. The sequence goes on from CAWGDY010000016.1 coordinate 47,969, forward strand.
GAGTGAGGACGGTCCAGTTTCCCGACTGCGGCTTCATCACGGCGACCTGGCTCTGTCCATCGACGATGGCCTCGAATGCCAGCGTCGCACCGTCCGGAGATATGCTCGGCCCCAGGGAAATCGTCGGGCCGCCGAGCATTTCGCCCTGCCATGATGTCGGGAACGGACTGCCCGGCGCTGCGCGCCTCGTCCCGGCCATGAAGGCCATCGCCGAGATACCAAGAAGGGTTATCGCCCAGATCGCAGCCCGCGCGATCGGACGACGACGCACAGGTTCGGGTACCGGGACTTCCGTGGTCCGAGGTCCCGGCGCTTCCGGAGAATCCTCGAGCTCGATTTGGAGGTCGCCCGCGTCACGCATCCGGCGCTTCGGATTTTTGTCCAGGCAACGCCGGAGGATCTTGTGCAAAGACTCAGATGTCTGCGGTGGAAGCTTCGTCCAGTCCGGGTCGCGCGTCAGCACGGCCGCGACCGTGTCCGACACCGTCTCGCCGGCGAATGCCTGGGTGCCCGACAACAGCTCGAACAACACGCAGCCGAATGCCCAGATGTCGGTCCGCTTGTCGACCGTCTTGCCTCTCGCCTGCTCCGGGCTCATGTACGCCGCGGTCCCGAGAATCACGCCACCGCCGGTCATCAACGCGGGCGACGTAATCGTCGGCGACATCGAGAGCATGGCACCCGATGCAGGCGGCTCGAGCCGCCTTCGCGAGCCCGAAGTCGAGAATCTTGACGGTGCCGTCGGATGTCAGCTTGATGTTGGCCGGCTTCAGGTCGCGATGCACGATGCCGTGCTCGTGCGCGGCCTCGAGCGCCTCGGCAATCTGCCGCGCGATCGGCAATGCTTCGTCGACAGGAATCGCGCCCTTTCGCGATCAGGTCCGCGAGCGTCGGGCCATCGACCAGCTCCAGCACGAGCGCCTTGCTGGTTCCCGTTTCTTCCAGCCCGTGAATGTGCGCGATGTTCGGATGATTGAGCGACGCGAGCACCTGCGCCTCGCGCTGGAACCGCGCGACGCGATCGGCATCGGCCGCGAAGACATCGGGAAGAATCTTGATCGCGACGTCGCGGTTCAGCCGCGTATCGCGCGCGCGATACACCTCGCCCATGCCACCGGCGCCGATGGCGGCGAGGATTTCATACGGCCCGAGACGAACGCCGGGCGCGAGCGACATTGTTTGAAGAGCGGAGGGATTATACGGTGAATGGACATCGGCACGATCGAGGGCGCGCCCATTGATCGGGCGCGCCCCGAACTAAACGGCCATTGGCTACTGGCTACTGGCCACCAGCTATCAAATCGCTACCACGGCATCTGCCGCTTGGTGAACTTGCGGCCGATCTCCACGGCCTCCGGGCTCGCCGGCCCCACGCGCACGCCTTCTTTGATCTCCGCCATGATGTTGTCCGGGTTCATCGATTCGAGAAAGAAGATCTTGTGTGATTTCGTCGCGGCGAAGACCCGGTTGCGCGCGGCGCGCATCTCCGGCGCCTGCTGCGCCTTGGGCCCCGTAACCCCGAGCGACAGCGACATATCACCCGGTCCCCATTCCGCGAAGGCGATACCTGGTGTCTCGAGGTTGGCTTCGGCGTTCGCGAGGGCGTACTTGTCTTCGAGCTTCAGCCCGAGCACGAGCTCGCCGTTGGGGTTGAGCGGCCACACATCCGCCTTCTGGTTGTATTCCTCGGCCGTGATGCCCCAGATTGGAGCGGCCGTCGGCGATCCGTGCGCTCCGCGCCGGCCCTCGCTCAACCCCTTGCCCACCCCTTGTTTGTGAATGGGAAGCCGGACGGCTTCGACGAACGCCCGAACCGCGGCGGGCGTATCGGCATGGCACAGCAGAATGCCGTGCACGCCGGTCGCGAGCACTTGATGAAACATCCAGGCATTGGCGCGAACGGTCGCTTCATCGGTGCCATTCACCGGCACGTTGACGATGACGGCCGGCGTACGATGACCGCTCTTGGTCGGACCGCCGGCGGCGAGGCCTTTCATGTATTCCGCAAGGCCTTTGACATCGAACGGCGCATGCTCCATGTCATAGCTGAGGTAGTCGGCATACGTCTGCGCGTCGGCCTTGCCCTGCTCGAACGTGCCGGATGTGCCCGAATGCGATCCCGTGTAATAGACGGGCTGATCGGCGGCGAGCAGCTCGACGACCCGGTTGATGCGTTTCCCCTGCGGCGCCTGCGCCCTCATGGGCCAGGCGATGACGACGACGGAACAGACGAGAGCACACAGCACGGCCGTTCTCAGGTTCCTCATGGCAGCCTCCGGCTTATAAGATGATGTCGATGGTCGGCGAGCCCGTAGCGTGCGCTTGAAGGGGGATCAGAGTCAAGATGAACTGCGGGACCGGGCGTCCCGTTCAGGGACGCGCATTACGTGCCCAGGATCTTGAGCCTGGCGATGTCCGCGTAGGCATCAAAATCCCGGTCGCGCGTGATGAGCACGAGGTCGCCATCGAGGCAGCTCTGCGCGATCAGCGTGTCGGCCAGGCGGGCACGACGCTTCCGCGCCATCACTCGTGCTCTCAAATCGCCGGCGCGCTCCCAGAAACCCGCCGTCGGCTCTATCAGGGGAACGCGCGTCAGCAGCGACCGGACCGGTTTCGGCAGTTTCGAATCGCTGAGCAGTTCCGTCAGCACCACGGGCGGCAGGCAGAGCTGCGCGTCGCCGAGCGCCCGATCGACAGCATCGACGTCCGCGCCGGCCGCACCTGAAAGATAGGCGATGAGCGAGCTGGAATCAGCGGCGATCATGGCCGTCGTCGCGCAGCGACTCCAGATCGATGGAAAACGAGACCTTGCCCTTCAGCTTTCTGAGATCGCGATACGCCTCGCCGGCGGCGACGAGCTCGAGTCCCTTCCGGATGGTCGCCGTGACGCCATCACCGGACGATTTCTGCGCGCGCCGGAGCAGATCGGCCGGCAACTCGACGGTGACTTTGCGGGCGGATTTCATCGCCCGTCCAGAATACCAGCATCGACACCATACTTCAATATGGTGTGGATGAGGCCGCGCGGGGCACGACTGACGCCGCACCCCGCGATGACTGACCTGAACGATCGACGATCAGAAGGTCAGTCGCAGTCCGATCTGACCCGGTTCTCGTCGACGCCACGCTGGTGATCTGGCCGAAATTGCCCGCGACGACGTTGGTCACCGGGTTGTTGTACTGCCGCCAGTTGAACACGTTGAACGACTCGAAGCGAACCTGCAGCTGCGTGGTGCCCTTGAGCGCGAACTGCTTGGCAACCGTCAGGTCCACGCGCCGGCGCCCGGGCCCTCTCACTTGAGAGGAGTTCTGGTTACCCGGCCGAATCGTCGCCGCCGTGGTCGGGGACGTCGGAACCCGCGTGTACGCATTGCGATCGAGGTACTGCAGCGTATCGCGCCAGTCGTCGAATATCTGGTTGCCGCCGTTGTAATCGGGCCGGCTGTTCGCAATGCCCGACCCCTGGGTAATCCGCAGCGGCTCACCCGATCGGAAGTTGAGCACGCTCGCAAGCTGCCATCCGCCGAGCACGCTTCCCATCACGTCCTTGCGGTCGGCCAGCCACGGGATGTCGTACACGGCCGTGCCGGTCACGCGATGGCGGACCTCGCCGATCAACGGCGAGTAATCGACGTCGAGGAACGGATCGAAGAAGTCCTGCGTGTTGTTGTAGGTGGTGTCACCAATCGAGCTGTTGAAGTTGCCGATCAGGTTGGCGCCCTGTTCCGACCAGCCCTTCGACAACGTGTAGTGCATCGCCAGATCGAGGTGATGGTACCGCCTCAGTGTTCCGTTCCCTTCAAACGCGTTGTAGACCATCGTCTGCCCGCTGGTGACGTACCAGCCTCCGGGGTTGAATCCCGTCCTGGGCCGGGCGCCCGTCACGCGATCGTAGGCGTTGGCAAAGTTCAAGAGAATCGGCAGGTTCTTCCCGCTGGTGTGGACGTAACCAGCCGAGACCGACGCCAGCCTGCCGACTTGCCGCTGGACGTCGAAGGTCACCTGCACGGTTTCGGGACTCTTCATGTCGGTCTGGAACATGTAGTACAGGTTCTTCTTGCCGCCCGAGTCGGTGATCGTGATCTTCTCGGCGTCTTCCGGGTAGGTGTTGGGCCAGGTGATGCCGCGTGCCTCCTGCTCCGTGCGGTTCCAGCCCTGGCGGATCGGCGTCAAGGGCCGTGCGACCGCGTTCTGGAACAACGCCATGATGTGGCCGGTGGTGAATACGCCGATGCCACCGCGGACGACAGTCCTGCCCGCCTGATCGACCGTCCAGGCAAATCCGGCACGGGGGGCGAAGTTCACCTTGTCGTCGTCGATGGGCTTGTCCAGCGGCCGCGGCGCACCGAAATCCATCTTGTGGAGGTCAGTGGGATTTTCGAGATTGTTAACCTCCGCGGGATCGTTCGGATCTTTGGACGTGTAGCCGAACCCCGGATAGTAGTCGTAGCGCAAACCCAGGTTGAGCACGAACTTGTCGTTCACGCGCCAGTCGTCCTGGAGGAACCCGCCGAACTGGTCGACCCACGCACGATGCGGCGGGTTGCCCATCGCGAGCAGGAAGTCGCTCGCCTTGTTTGCCAGCAGGTCGTCGACGCTGGCGTAGGTGAACCGGTTCGTTTGCGGATTCGACTTGAAGCCGATCTCGCGCGCCCAGCGGAACCCGACCTTCATCGTGTGGGCGCCCGACACGCGCGTGATCTTCTGGTCGAGGTTGTACGCGTCGTAGGTCAGGGCAAGGATTTCCGTGTCTCCGCTCGCGAACCCGCCGGTGATACTGAACGTCGAGATCCGCTTGCGAACGTTATAGAGGTCCTCCTGCTTCCCCCGGGTGGGCGATTCCGCGAGCCAGAACGAGTCGAAGCGATCGAGCGTATTCCGGTTCCAGCCGAACCGGCTTTCGGAGACCCACGAACTGCGCGTCAGCACGTAGTTGGTCGAGAGGCGCTTCGAGCCGTTCGTGTACTGCTGATCGTTGTCGATCTGGATTCGCGGAACCCTGGCGTACGGCCGCATCCGCGATGCGGTCACCGACAATCTGCCCGTGCCAGCCTCGAAGTCCACTTTGCCCAGGAACGTGTTGTCGCGGCGGGTGAGCGTCCTGGCATCCGTGTACCGGCCGATGACGGCGTCGATCGGGACATTCGGCAGCGGCATGTTGTCGAGAATCATCTTGGTCTCGGCATAGGGCAGCGAGGCCAGCATGCGATCGCGCGTGGCCTGCGTGGCCACGTTCCCCTGCACCGTCACGCCCGACTCCTCGCGATAGCCCTCGTAGCTGGTGAAGAACAAGACGCGGTTCTGCAGGATGGGCCCGCCCATCGATCCGCCGAACTGGTTGAAGCTGATCTCGGGCTTGGCCGTCGTCGGCGGCAGAAATGGATCGCGCGACGAGAACGCGTCGCTCTGGAAGTTCTCGAACAGCGATCCGTGGAACTGGTTGGTCCCCGAACGCGTGATCATGTTGACCTGACCGCCGATCGAGCCGCCGTACTCCGCCGGCAGGACGCCCTTGGCCACCTGCACCTCGGCAACCGCCTCGACGCTCAGGATCTCGATCTGGTTCTGGCCGCCGTAGTTGCCGAAGCCGCGATTTTCCGGGTTCGTCTGGGCGCTGCTGCCGTCCACCGTGATGGCGCTGCCGCCGTCGCCGACGCCGTTGACGCGGAACGCCCGTCCGCCGCCGACGGCGTTATCGCCGGAGCTGATACCCGAGCCCAGCAGGACGACGTTCTGCAGATTCCGCCGCGAGACCGGGATCTCGGTCACCTCCTCGCCCATCGTCTGGACCTGCGCGGTCGAGGCCGTCTGAATGAGGGACGCCTCACCGGCCACGGTGACCGTCTCGGCCACCGTCCCCACTTCGAGCGCGAATGTCTGCCGCACCGTCTGACCGGCGCTCAGCGTCAATCCCTTGCTCTCATACGTCTTGAATCCCGAAAGCTCGATCTTGACCATGTATGGACCGGGCGGGAGCGCGGGCAGCGCAAATTCGCCGCGTGCGTCCGAGACGGTTTCTCTCGTCAGAGTCGTGCCCTGATGGGTGACCGTCACGGTGACGCCAGGAAGAATCGCGCCCGACGAATCCTGCACGATGCCGTAGAGCGTCGCCTCGAGCACCTGCGCGCGCGAGTTGATTGAAAAGAGTGAAACTGCGAGAACGAGAGAAAGGAAGAGGCGTCTCGGAAGAGTCGTCATGGCACCCCCCAAAGAGTTTCCGATCAAGTGAAAATTTCGTGCGGCTCCCGCAGTCTAGTGTGGTTGCGGAGAAAAAGCGAGAGCTACATCAACAAATTGGGAAGTAAGCGGTAGGACGTGGCGCCGAATGCGGGCGAACGTGTGTTCGCCCGCGTACAAGCGCGACTATTTCTGCGTCGCCGGACGCGGTGGTACCGGTTTGGTCGGGACCGCGTAAATGTCGAAGCCCTTCGCGTTCTCCTCCTTCTCGGAGGGAGGGATGACACCGGCCGACAGCATCACCTGCTCGAGCGCCGCTACCGTGACCGCCGACGGCTTGAAGTTGCCGAACCGGTAGCCGCGCGCAATCGTCAGCGGCGTCCAGCCGTGCTCGTTCCGCGTGTTCCAGATGTCTATCCGGGCGCCCTTGCTCGCGAGGAACTTCACCGCTTCGGGAAGGTTCTTGTAGGCCGCGCCGTGCATCGCCGTTTCGCCGTTCTTGTCCACCGCGTTGATGTCGGCGCCATGATCGAGCGCCACTTGCATGGCTTCGATCACTTCCTCTTCGGTCCCTGCGTCTTCGCCCGGGAGACCGCGTGCCGAGACCAGCCGCGGTCATCAGCGCCGTGCTGCCCTCGTCGTTGGTCAGCTTCGGATCGGCACCAAGGGCGACCAGCGCCTTCATGTAGTCGGCATCGGCCGTCATCGCGGCGAGCAGATACGCCGTGGCGCCAATCTCGTAGAAACGAGTGTTCGTCAGGTTCGCCCGCCTCGTCATGCGCGCGTTGATGTCTGCGCCTTTGGCCACGAGCCGTCTGGCAAACTCAAGGGTCGACAGGTTCCCCGAAATGTCCGGACCGGGATCGCTGTCGCCGATAGCCGGCTTTCGGATGTACGCCGAGCATGTGGAGCGGCGCAAAGCCCTGCACGGCGGAATTGGGATCCGCGCCCGCCTCCAGCAGCTCTGCAGCGAGCTCCAGGTGTCCGTTGGCGACCGCCAGGTGCAGCGGCGTCGTGCCCGAGCGCAACGAGCGCTCACCTTCCGGCAGTTTCGGATTGGCCTTCACCTTGACGACTTCGTTGACGTCGGCGCCTGCCTTCAGCAGCGCTTTCACCGCGGGAATGCGGCCCTGGCGCACCGCGAACAGAAGCGGCGTGAAGCCCGAATCGAGGGGCGTGCGGAAATCGGCACCCGCCTCGATGAGCGCTTCGATCACCTGGACGTGCCCTTCAGCGGTTGCCCACATGAGCGCGTCCTGGCCACGTCGAGGCTCTTTCGTGTGAACGTTGGCGCCGCGCGTCAGCAGCACGCGCACGGCATCGACCTTCCCCGTCCGCGCGGCCGTCATCAGCATCGTCTCGCCGCCCGGGAGCGTGGCGTTCGCATCGGCACCGGCATCGAGGAATCGCGTGATGATCGCGGCGTTGCCGTTGACGCACGCGAGCGAAAGCGGCGTGACGCCGTAGCGATTCGCGGCGAGCGCATTCGCGCCGGCCGCAAGCAGGCGGCCGACGAGCTCGACGTTGTCGTTGTAGGTCGCCCAGTGCAGTGCCGTCGTGCCATCCGGTTGCGCCACGTTGACGTCGATCCGCTTCGCGAGCAGCGTGCGAATGGCCGCTTGATCCATCCGCTGCACGGCTTCGGCCAGCGGCGCATCGGTGGCGGCCGAGACCGTCGCAACAGTCGCGAACAACGCGATCACGGTGGCGCAGGCCTTCAGGCCTGCCCGCGCCGCGACGACTAACGCACAACATCGCACGAACATGTGAGCGCATCATGCGCACCTCATTAAAGGACCGGGCTGTACAACGTGTCGATCTTCCCCGTGCTGTCCTGGAACGAGTCGAGCCGCACACCCACCGCGTCGAGCATCGTCAGATGCAGGTTCGCGAGCGGCGACGGCTCGGCGTACCTGATGTGCCGTCCGCCCTTCACCTTGCCCGCCGCCCCGCCGGCGACCACAATCGGCAGATCGATGTGGCTGTGCACGTTCGGGTTGCCCATGCCGCTGCCATACAGATAGAGCGAGTTGTCGAGCAGCGTGCCGTCGGCTTCGCGAATCGAGTTCAGCTTCTCGAGGAAATACGCGAACAGCGACACGTGGAACTGGTTGATCTTCGCGATCTTTGCCACCTTCTCGGGATCGCCGCCGTGATGCGACGTCGGGTGGTGCGGATCGGGCACGCCAATCTCCGGATAGCTCCGGTTGCTGGTTTCCCGCGCCAGCTGGAACGTGATGACGCGCGTGATATCGCCCTGGAGCGCCAGCACCTGCAGATCGAACATCAGCTTCGCGTGGTCCTCGTACGCGGCGGGAACGCCGACGGGGCGATCCAGGTCGGGGAGCAGATTCTCGTGCGTCTGCGCTTCGGCCTTCTGAATACGGCGCTCCACCTCGCGCACGGTGTCGAGGTACTCGTTCACCTTGGTGCGATCGGACGCGCCGAGCTCTCTCTGGAGACGGGAGATGTCTTCGCGGACCCAGTCGAGGAGGCTCGCTCTTTTGCCAAGCGCCGCACGCCGCTGCGCGGTGTTGCCGCCCTCGCCGAACAGCCGCTCGAACACCACGCGCGGATGAGCCTCCGACGGCAACGGCGTCGTCGGCGACGACCACGACAGGTTGTTCTGGTAGACGCAGGCATAGCCGTTGTCGCACTGGCCGACCACTTCCATCAGATCCATCGCCAGCTCGAGCGACGGCAGTTGTGTTTCCTGCCCCATCTGCTGGGCGGCAATCTGGTCGACGGTCGTGCCGAGGAAGTAGTCGCTGCTTTCGGTCCACTTGGCCTTCGCCGCGCTCAGAAATGCGGCATTCGACGTGGCGTGCGTCCCCGGATACGCGTTCCTCAGCTCCATGTTGCTGAGCACGGTCAGATGCTTCATCACCGGCGCCAGCGGGCTGAGCGTGACCGACAGTTCGGTCAACGCGCCGCTCTCTCCCGGTGGCGTCCACCTGGCGATGTCGGATCCCATCGGGATGTAGACGAATCCCAGCCGCTTGACGGCCTTGGCCGGCGTCTGCGCATACGCGGTCATCGAGGGAATCATCGCGTCGAGGAGCGGCAGCGCGACGGTTGCGCCGACACCCCGCAGGAACGTACGCCGTGGCAGCGCCTTCTTGAAAATGATCATGATGAGGTCCTCATACGGAAGGGCACGCTTGTGACGATACCCATGACGATCGACGAGAAGCGGTAGTTCTCTGCGCTCGTATCGCGGACGATCTTGCGAACGGCCGGCCCGTCGTAATACGCCACGCCTCGCCCGGTCGCGAAGGTGAGCAGTTTCTCGGTGAGCGTCGAGACGAACAATTCGGGACGATCGAGAATCGCCTTCTGAAGCCCGGCGACGCCGTTGAGCTCGGTGCCGTTGAAGAGCGTCCCCGACGCGTCAATCGGCTCGCCGCCATCCAGCGTTCGCCACCGGCCGACGGCATCGTAGTTCTCGAGCGCGAATCCGACCGGATCGGTCAGACGATGACACGCCGCGCACGTGGGGTTTTTCCGGTGCTCGGCCAGGCGCTCGCGGACCGGTGCGTTCTTCCTGACGTTCTTCACATTGTCCAGCGGCGGCACGCTTGCCGGCGGCGGGGGCGGCGGCACGCCCATGACGTTCTCGAGAATCCACTTGCCGCGAATCACGGGCGACGTGCGTGTGGGATACGACGTGACGAGCAGGATGCTGCCCTGACGCAGCAGTCCACCCCGCCTTTGCCCGATGTCATCGACGGGCTTCGGCGAGGCAGGCGTGTCCTCGAACGTGACCTGGCGGAAGCGGCTTCCATAAATGTTCGGAATCCCGTAGTGCTTCGCCAGGCGCTCGTTCAGGAACGTGTAATTGGCCGTCAACAAGTCGAGCACGCTGCGGTTCTCGGCGATGACGCTTTCCACGAGCATTTCCGTTTCCTGACGGAATGCCTGACGCAGGTTGTCGTCGAAATCGGGGAACAGCCGCATGTCCGGGGTAATCGTGTCGAGATTGCGCAAGTGCAACCACTGCGACGCGAAGTTGGTCACCAGGTTTTCGGATTTCGGATCGGCCAGCATCCGCTTCACCTGGCGCTCGAGCACGGCCGGCTTGTCGAGATCCCCACGCGCCGCGACGTCGAGCAGCTCGTCGTCGGGAATGCTGCTCCATAAGAAAAAGGAGAGGCGCGACGCCAGCTCGAGATCGCTGATGTTGTAGGCGCCCGCGGGCTTGCCCGCCGTAGCGGCGCCAGCGCGGAAGAAACGGGCTTGCCCGCCGTAGCCGCGTTAGCGGCGGAGGCGGGATCGCGCTCGATCCGGAACAGGAACTCGGGGCTCGACAGGATCGCGGACAGCCCCAGTTCGATCCCGGCATCGAATCCTTCCTCGGCCCGGGCACTCTGATACAACTCGAACGGTTTCCTCAAATCGGCGTCGCTGACGGGGCGCCGATACGCCCGCCGCATCAGCGTCGACAAAATCTTCTTCGCGCACGCGTTTTCGTTTGATGCCGGCTGACACACCAGCACGCGGCGGCGGCTCGGCGTGTCGCCGGCGCCGGCCGAGTTGTAGGGACCCACAACCGAGATCTCGTACACCGCGGGCTGCAGCCGCGGGTGCCGGTAGTAGTTGAAGTGTGCCTCGTACGGCTGACGTGCGGTCTCGAGCAGGAGAAACGGTTTCTTCGGAAAGGCGACGGCCAACTTGTGCGGTCCTGCCGTGACCGGCACACGGATCTTCAAATGGTTGTCGAGATTGGCGTGCGACGGCGCGTCCGACGCGGATTGCTGTTGCTCGAGCTTCAGCGGTTCGATGGTAAAGAGGCGCAGCCGCTGGTCGTCGAGCAGCAGTTCGATCTCGTGCGCCTCGAGCAGGCCTTCGATGTGCTCGTTGCGGTCGCGCGAAAGCCGAATCGAGATCTCGTATTCGCCGTTCAGCGGGAACTCGTGAGAGATCAGCGCGCCGCCGCGCGTGCCGATCGGCAATCCGTCGAGATGATTCTCCTGCGTGATGTCGGGCTTGATTCTCACGGTCGACCCGCCCATCGACAGGCTCGGCCGCCCCACAGCGAGCCGGCTGATCTTCTCGGCCGCCGTCACGTAACTCTCGAGCAGCGTCGGCGACAGGTTGCCGACCGTGATGTTGTCGAAACCGAAGCTCGCCGAATCGCTCGGCAGCAGCGCCGCGACGTCGATGTCGAGCGCCAGCAGATCGCGAATGGCGTTGTGGTATTCGGTGCGGTTCAGCCGGCGAAACGTGTCGGTCCGGCCCGGATGGGGCGTGGCGGTAGCCACGCGATCGAGCGACGCTTCGAGCGCGGCCAGCGAGGCGGTGTAGGCGGCTTCGTCGGGCCGTCGTGCGCCGACTGGCGGCATCTGGCGCGCGCGAAGCTTGCGAACAACCTTTTCCCACGCCTCAGCGTGATCGCCGGGCGGCTGCGCGTTGATCGTCTCGAGCTCGAGGCCGCCGGCCTTCGACTTGCTGTTGTGGCACGACAGGCAGTAGGTTTTGACGACGGCGCGATACGCCGGCTCCGACGCAGCCGCTGCCGGATCGGATTTCTGCTGGGCATCAGGCGTACTGACGACGCTCGCGGCCAGCGCTGCGGCCACTGCGATACGTAAGACCCAACCCTCCCCAGAGTTCGGCATTCGGCTCCTTCCTTTTCGAGATGCTTTTATCGTAACCCCCCGCTGTGGAATTCCCAATCCCAAATTCACGGTATTAGCGGCTTTTTCGCCGGAAAAGTGACGGGGTTGCGTAGAATTCCTGCCCATGCGCCAAGGCATCTCGATCGTGACGAGTTCGACCCTGCTTGCGGCTTCTGTGCTGCTCGTCGCCCAGCGTGCCCCCGGTCCGGCCTCACCCAGAACGGCGGCACGCGCGGGCGAGTGCCCGCCGGGGCAAACCGAGGTGCGCATCGGGCGCTGTGAGGCGCCCGACACGCCTCCGCCCAGCATCGTTGACTACCGGCCCAAATCAACGCTCGTCGTCGACGAGCATCCGGTGCCCAGGGCGAAGTTCCCTGTCGTCGACATCCACAGCCATCAGCCGGCCACTCCCGAGAACATGGCGCGCCTGGTTCGCGAAATGGACGCGCTGAACCTTCGCGTCCTCAACAACCTGAGCGGCGGCAGCGGCGAGCGCCTCAGGCAAAACGTCGATGCGATTCGGAAGAGCCCGTATCGCGATCGCTTCACCGTGTTCGCCAACCTCAACTTTGCGGGGTTTGCGGCGGGCTGGGGCGCCAAAGCCGCGGCACAGCTCGAACAAGACATCAGGAACGGCGCCATCGGATTGAAGATTTTCAAAGACCTGGGGATGACGACGCGGAAGGCGGACGGATCGCGGATTGCGATCGACGATCCGGAGCTGGATCCCGTGTGGGCCGCCGCGGGCCGGCTGAATGTGCCCGTCTTGATCCATACCGGCGAGCCGCCCGCCTTTTTCGAACCGCCCGACTACACGAACGAGCGATGGCTCGAGCTCGCGCTGTTTCCGAGCCGCCGCAACTACGGCCCCAGCCAGGTGAAGTTCGAGCAGCTCATCGCCGAGCGCGATCGCATGTTCGCGAGGCATCCGAAGACCAGGTTCATCGCGGCGCACTTCGCCTATCACGGCCACGACCTCAAGCGCGCGGCCGCGCTCGTCGACAGGCTGCCGAACGTGTATCTCGAGGTGGCCGCCGTCCTGTATGACTTCGGCCGTCAGCCCAGAGCGGCCGCGGCGTTTTTCACGAAGTATCAGAATCGCGTGCTGTTCGGCAAGGACACCTACGCCCCCGAGGAGTTTCCGTACTACTGGCGTGTGTTCGAGACCGCCGATGAATATTTCGACTACTACCGCGACTATCACGCGTTCTGGAAGCTGTACGGCATGGCTCTCCCTGACGCCGTGCTCCGGAAGCTGTATTTCGAAAACGCGTTGAAGGTGACGCCTGGACTGCCGGCGTCGGGATGGCCCTCGCCGTAACGTTCGCGGTAATGTAGGGCGCAACTTCAGTTGCGCCGGAACCCGTGGCGCGCATCCCCGCCGATCTTTCTTGCCTTGCGCTCATCGGAGTTGTAGGCTCTCCGACTTCCACTCTCCGTATTTCCGCGGGTTCACTTCTCATATCGGAGGAAGGCACGATGAGCGAACAACAGAATCTCGAGATCATCCGGCGCGGCTACGACGCATTCGGCCATGGCGACATTGAAACGTTGCTGAGTCTGTTCGACGAACAGATCGAGTGGGTCACGCCGGGGCCGCCGGAACTGAAGACGAGCGGACGCCGCACCGGCCGCCAGGCGGTCGGTGAGTTTTTTGGCACGGTCAACGAACTCTTCGAGATCCAGCGCTTCGAGCCCAGGGAGTTCATCGCGCAGGGGGACCGGGTGATCGTGTTTGGCGACGAGACGGCCGCCGTCCGGGCAACCGGCAAGGTGCTCGACACGGTGTGGGTGCACTCGTTCACGCTGAGAGATGGGAAGGTCGTCGCGTTCCAGGAATATTTCGACAGCGCGGCGGTTGTGGCCGAGCTGCACGCCGCGCACGCCCGTGCATAACGGCTAGCGCAAACTCCAGTTCGAGGTCCGTGGGCTGGCCTCCGCGAGGGGGCCGGCCGCGGCGTTCGCAGTCGCTAGTCTCCAGTCGGCAGTCGACAGTGAGATGCGTCAGGGCGGCGGACCGAACGCTTCTTCAACCGAACGTCGAAACGACAGGGGATCGACCGCTGGGTATCGATACAGCTGGGGCTCGATGCCCGCAAAATACTGCCACGCTCCCGCCGAATCGATCAGACCTCGCGACAGCATCTCGCGCACGTCCGCCAGATCCTGAGAATGGCCCCGTTCCACTTTCGCCAACGCCTGCGCATAAGGATCGAAATGGTGAAAGCTCGCCAACCCTTCCTGCGCGATGAACGGACTGCGATCCTGCCATCCCGGCCGGACTGGAATGAAATCGACCGGCGAAGCGAGCTCGACGTTCAGTTCAAGAGATTCCTTGATGCGAGGGATGGCGCGAAACAACGCGTCGGTGTCCGGCTCAACCTTGATGTCCACATCGATCGTGCTGGTGCGCCATCCCAGGAGCACCGCCGTTGCACCACCGGTGAAGTAGACACGAGTCGCAACATCGGCGGCCGCGCCGAACACCTGCATGAAGCGGCGAATGCGATCGACGTCGGCTACCTGGCGCATGCAGCCGCGCGCTCGAAGCTGACCAACCGGCGAATCAGCGCGTTGTAGCGGCCGTGCGCGGCATCGGGGTCATCAGCGTGCAGCAGGTCGTACAGCCGGCGCTCGGCGGCGGGAATCGGGTTGCGGACCTCGAACCCCAACCGTTCGAGGCGCGGGGCCCCGATCGAGACGAGCAACGCCTCGAGCGACGAGATGCCGCTGGCGCGATCGGCGAGACCGCGCGCAATCAACTCGCCGCCGGGCAGCGCGGTGATGAGAGGCGCCATGAGGGAATCATAGCGCGGCCGGGTGCGGCCCGCGGCATTCCAGTCCCGGCTGACCTCTCATATAATGCCGGCCCAGTCGCCTCTTCTCACTTCGACAACCATTGAGTCTCGAGCCCGGTTCCCGGCTCGGCGCCTACGAAATCGTCGCGCTTATTGGCGCAGGCGGCATGGGCGAGGTGTATCGTGCGCGCGACACGCGGCTGAAGCGCGAGGTCGCGATCAAGGTCCTGCCTGATGCGTTCGTCACCGATCCCGATCGGCTCGCACGTTTTCAGCGTGAAGCCGAGCTGCTCGCCACCCTCAACCACCCGAACATCGCCCAGATTCACGGCGTCGAAGAGGGTGCTCTCATCCTCGAGTTGGTTGACGGGCCCACCTTGGCCGATCGCGTCGCACACGGGCCGATGCCTCTCGACGAAGCCCTGTCGATTGCAAGACAAATCGCCGAAGCGCTCGAGGCGGCACACGACCGCGGAATCATTCATCGCGACCTGAAGCCGGCAAACGTCAAGATAACCAATGACGGCAAAGTGAAGGTCCTCGATTTCGGATTGGCGAAGGCGAGTCAGGCGTCAGACTCCGGGCTTCGGGCTTCGAACCTGTCGCTCTCACCCACCATCACCTCTCCAGCAATGTATACCCACGCCGGGATCATTCTCGGGACTGCGGCCTACATGAGCCCGGAACAGGCGCGTGGAAAGCCCCTCGATCGGAAAACAGATATCTGGTCGTTCGGGTGCGTCCTGTTCGAAATGCTGTCTGGCACGCCTGTCTTTGGAGAGACCGACACGGCGTCCGACGCGATTGCGGCCGTGCTGAAGGGCGAGCCGAACTGGGCCGCGATTCCGGCCGAGACGCCGCCGGCCGTACGCAAGCTGCTCGAACGCTGCCTGCAGCGCGACACCCAAAAGCGCCTGCCTCACATCGGCATTGCCAGATTGGAACTCGAGGAAGGGCCAGCCCGATCGGCGGTTCCTCAGCCCGGGCCAGCCCGGCGATCTGCCATGATGGCCGCAGCCATCATGGGCGCGGCCGTTCTCGGCGCTGGAATCGTATTCCTGGCGATGCGAGGCAACCAGCCCCAGCGGCTGATGAGAACGTCACTGGCGATTTCTGCATCGGCTCCACTGGCTCCGTCGATTGCCGCGATCGCAATCTCGCCGAACGGCAGGCGAATCGTATTCCGCGGCGGTTCTCCTTCGTCCGGCCGGCTCTACCTCCGGGACCTCGATCAGTTCAAAGCTGTTGTTCTGCGCGGCACCGAAGGAGCATCATCGCCATTTTTTGCTCCCGATGGCGAATGGATCGCGTTCTTTGCCGAAGGAAAACTCAAGAAGGTGAGGTTTGACGGAAGCACCCCTGTAGACATTTGCCTGGCGTCAGGACTCGGCCATGGAGGCGCCTGGGCAGCGAACGACTTCATTATTTTTGCCTCGAGCGGACAGTCGTCGTTGTTTCGCGTCAGCGCCAATGGCGGCCGGGCTGAGCCCTTTACAACCGTAAAGGGCGACTCGCGCGACCGTCTTCACCGTTGGCCAACGCTGATGCCCGACGATAAATCCCTCCTGTTCGTGGACGCAGAGGTGGCGCAATTCACTCAGAGCCGAATCGTCGCCAAATCGCTCGAGACCGGCGAAGAAAGAACGATCGCGTCTGGCGGCACACGACCCAGAATGCTGAGCACGGGCCACCTCATCGTCGCTCGTAACGGCACGCTGGTGGCCATGCCAATCGAGTCGAGATGGCCCTATGCGACTGGAGCGGCCATCGAGCTTGGGGAAGGAACGATTCACGCGCAGGCAAATGGGGTCGCGCAATTCGACATCTCTCGGGATGGAACTCTTGTTTATGTTCCGGTCGACGACGAACAGCCTATGCAGACCCTCGCCTGGGTTGATCGCCGCGGTTCCGCGACCGACGTTCCTGAACTGCGAAAGGTGATCGTCAGCAATATCGCGCTCTCTCCCGACGAGACGCGAGTCGCGCTCACGCTCGATGAGCGTGGGCGGAATATTTGGGTGTTCGATCTCGTCCGGGGCGCCTTGACGCGCTTGACGTTCAATATCACAACAGCCGCCAACCCCATCTGGACGCCGGATGGTGACAAGTTGGCGTATTCAGTCAACAACCGACAGATCTCCATGAAACGTGCGGATGGAAGTGGCGATGAAGAGGTTCTGATCAAGGGGGATGCCCCCGGCAATTTTCCACACTCATGGTCACCTGATGGACGAACGCTGCTCTTTCAGCGCGGCGTCGGACAGGGGTTCAACGATCTGTGGACATTGCCGCTTGACGGGGATCGTCGTGCGGTTCAACTCTTCAACACGCCCTTTGATGAGACCTCTGGGTCGTTTTCACCTGACGGCCGGTGGATTCTCTATCAATCAAACGAGTCCGGACGCCCCGAGATCTACGTCAAGAGATACGGCGCATCCGGGGAGCGCACACAGTTATCAGCGAACGGTGGAACCCAGCCCCGATGGTCGTATGACGGGCGTGAAGTCTTCTATCAGGCTGACGAGCACATCATGGCAGTATCAGTCGAGGGAACAGAGAGGCTCACTGTTTCTCCTCCACGTCGGCTCTTTCCTTGGCCTTACGAAGCGAGATTCACCGTATCGCGCTCCGGCCGGTTTCTGATGGTCAGGGGAGATCAAGACCAGGGCGTCACCCAGTTGAATCTGGTCGTCGGTTGGTCTGAAGTGTTGACCCAGCGCGTCCCCGCCAAATAAGTGGCTCTCAACACTGGCACGCGTCTCGGGTCCTACGAAATCGTCTCGCTGCTCGGGGCCGGCGGCATGGGCGAGGTGTATCGCGCCAAGGACACGCGGCTGAAGCGCGAGGTGGCTATCAAGGTTCTGCCGGACGCATTCGCCGCCGATCCCGATCGCCTCGTACGCTTTCAACGCGAAGCCGAGCTGCTCGCCACGCTCAACCACCCGAACATCGGCGCCGTCTATGGGTTCGAGCAATCGGATCCTGCGACAGGCTCAGGACAGGCGAGCGCGATCGTCCTCGAGCTGGTCGAGGGGGAAACCCTGGCCGACCGCATTCAGCGCGGCCCGATTCCGGTGAAGGCAGCGCTCGGCATCGCCGTGCAGATTTCCGAAGCCCTCGAGGCGGCGCACGAGCGAGGCGTCATTCATCGCGATCTGAAACCCGCGAACATCAAGATCACGACAGACGACAAGGTCAAGGTCCTCGACTTCGGCCTGGCGAAGGCGATGGACACGAGTCCCGTAGGCGCGCCCCCGGGCGGCCTTTCCCATTCGCCGACGTTGAGCATGATGGCCACGCAGGCCGGTGTCATCCTCGGCACCGCTGCGTATATGTCGCCCGAACAGGCCAGACGGACATTGGGTTGCTTACACCTCGCTGGAGACGGGCATCAATCAAATCTTCGTGCAACCCATACCAGCCACCGGCGCCAAATATCAAATCTCCAAGTCGGGTGGGCATTATGCGATGTGGTCGCCGAATGGACGCGAACTGACCTACGACGTGACCGCCGGGGTTTCAGAGGTGGTGAGCCTGTCCTTCACGCCTGCATTCACGGTTGGAAAGCCATCATTGTGGCCACGGGGCACGATGGTGTTTGGCGGCGGGACCAATCCTCGGCCCGTCGACATGGCGCCCGACGGGCGCATCGTCGGCCCGATCGACCCGGGCGACGCGATGGGCGCTTCTCAAAATGCCCCGCCAATTCATGTCGTGATCAATTGGCTCGAGGAGCTCAAGCAGCGTGTACCTCTTCGGGATTAGGGATTGGTGAATCGGGATTAGGTCTGAACGCGCATGTCACTGAGTCCGGGCAGCAAACTCGGCGCCTACGAGATCGTCGCGCTCATCGGCGCGGGCGTATGGGCGAGCTCTGTGCTGACGCGGGCATTGGTAGATTGGCAGCGGTGGAGTGGGCGAGGTGTAATCGCGCGCGGGACACGCGGCTGTGAATGGTCGAATCAGCGAAGTGCCCTCGTGAGCAAACCTGCCACCAGGCCGATGAGGGTCACCATCAGCCCCATCGTGGTCACCATCAGGCCGACTGTCCAGCGGAAGTGCTTCGAGAGCTCAATTCGCAGATCATCGAACTTCCGGTCGAACTTGTGATCGAGGTTGTCGATCTTCTGATCCAGCCGCGCCAGCCCGTCGTCGATCTTTGTATCGAGGCGCAGGCCCAGGCTGCGCATCTCCTGATCGATGCGCACGGTCTGCTGATACAACCGATCGAAATTGGCGTTCTGCTGCTCCACGCTGGCCTCGAGATAGCCGAGCCGGGAATCGTTCATGACGTAACTCCCGCGGCTCTCGTTTTCCGAGTATAGCGTCGTCTGTCAAGCCGCATGAACAACCCAGAGCACGCAGCATGCCACGCAGAGCAGGCAAAACGCGCCGAACCTGGGTAGGTCGGCCCGGTGCTTCGCACAAACCGCACCTCGATCTCGCAGAAACTCTAACAATGCGTCGCTAGCCCTCGCCTGTCCCAACGGCGAGCGGCGGCAGTCGCAGCGGCGCCTGCAGCCGCGTGTAGATCGCGCCGAAGAATCCCGTTCCCACCAGCGCTCCCGCGAGTGCCGCGACGGCGTAGATTTTTCCTTCGCCGATGTTGACGAAAATAGGCCCAGGACACATGCCTGCGATCGACCACCCCACACCAAACAGCAACCCGCCCGCCACGTGGCCATGGTGGCGGGGTCTGGTTGCGTCCTGAAGCGATCGGCCCGAAGTCGTGCGCCCACTGCGCCGCAGCAACCAGAGCGCAGGCGCCGTGACGGCGATGGCGCTCCCGATGAGCCCGTACATATGGAAATCCTCGAACAGGAACATGCGCTGAATGTAGTTGTAGTCGCTCGCGCCAGATCGGCTCAGGACAAAACCGAAGACCGTCCCCAGCAGGGTGTACAGCAGCATCATCAGTTGAACACCACCCGGTACATCAGCTGCGTCGTCACGACCCCGCCAGCCATGAAGCTCATCGTCGTGACGAGGCTCGGCAGCTCGAGATTCGACATGCCGAAAATGCCGTGGCCGCTCGTGCATCCGCCGGCGAGCCGCGTGCCGAACCCGATGAAGAGCCCGCCCACGAACATCCAGGCCAGTTTTCCCAGCGGGCCAAGGCCGATGACCTGATCGAACACGCCGAGCGACCACGTGGGCTGCCAGCCGCCGCTCGACACCGCCGAAAGAAATCCGCCGAGCACGAGGCCGGCCACAAACGGCAGGCGCCATTGCCGCGCCGCGCGCAGGCTGCCGCGGGCAAAGTACGGCTGCTGCAGCACGAGCGCGCACACGTCCTCGAATCCAGCCGAGATGCCGAGTCGCCGGTTCGCGACAAACAGCAGGCACAGCGTGACGGCCGCGATGCCCGCCCCACCGACGGCCCAGTGGAGCGGCAGCGCGTTGTTCAGGATGAGAGGCATCTGATGTGCGATTGGAGATCAGCGCCGGAACAGCGCGCCGACGATGGCAACGAGCGCGGCTATCTGGATGCCGACGAGCCACATGAAGTGGCGATCGATCTTGTCACTCAGCCCGTTCAACTTCGCGTCGAGCGTCCGTTCAACTCCATCGATTTTGGTATCGAGCTGCTGCTGGACGGCGTCGATGCGACGCGTCAGCGCGGCGCCGACGAGATCGATTTTCTGATCCAGTCGGCCGATCTCGCCGTACAACCTGTCCCAGTTCCTGGACTGCTCTTCCACACGCCCTTCCAGCAGATCGAGCCTCGACTCTTCCGGCATGCGCCCCCCGGCGGCTCGTTTTTCGAGTATACCGTCGTCAGTCAAGCCGCACGGGCTAGATGGAGCACAGAGAGCTCAATCAACGCGTTCCCTCCAACTGATACAGCTTGCGTCTCGGCGTCTCTGCGTCGAGATTCTCCCTTGACCACCGTCCCCGACGATGGCATCGTCGTCGATATGGAGAAGCCCATCACGACCACCGAATATTTCAACAGGGACGAATCGAACCGGCCGGCCGAACTTGTGTACGGCTTCGTTCGGGAACCGCCGACGCCCTACTACGGACACCAGACCGTTGTGGGACGGCTGTTCCGTCTGCTGAGTGCCCACGTCGAAGAGCGGCGTCTCGGCGATGTCTGCGTTTCACCGATGGATGTCGTGCTCGACGAGGAAGCCGGCCTCATCGTGCAGCCCGACCTGCTGTTCATCTCCAGCTCGCGCACCAGCATCATCAGGAATCATGTGTGGGGTGCGCCCGATCTTGTCGTCGAGGTGGCGTCGCCGAGCACCGAGCATCGCGACCGCACCCTCAAACTGGCCTGGTATCGGAAGTACGGCGTACGGGAATGCTGGCTCGTGCATGCGGCGACGCGACGCATCGACGTCATCGACTGTGAAGGCGACGGCACCGGGTCATTCAGCGGCGATCAACCAATACGCTCTCGCGTCCTGCCGGATCTGTCGGTGAGCGTCGACGAGTGTTTCGCGTAACGTGAGGCGGATTTACTCCCTGGCAAACGTCGTCCGCGCTTCGGCGCTCTCCTTGTACCCGTAGCGAATGGCCTTCGCGCGCAGCGTCATCGGGGCGTTGACGAGAATTGGACCGGTGTAGAGCCGCCACTTCGCCGACGGACCGTCTTCCGTCGTGTAGCCGATCGACGCGCCCTGAGTGGGTACGTAGATGACGACCTCCGTTGGCCCCTTTACGCTCATCGTCGGCTGGCGTGACTGAACATCCGGCGTCCGCCGAAGCACGATGTAGGGCTGCGCCGTCTCGGGCTGGATGCCGCCCGGCCACATGCGCTGAATCATCTCCGGCTCGTTGACGAGCCCCTGATCGTTGATGCGCGCCATCCAGTCGGTCACCGCCTTGCGCATCCGCTCGAGCGTCTCTCGATGTCTGGTCTCGTCCGAGAGATTCCGGATCTGATACGGATCGGCCTGCGTGTCGTACAGCTCTTCGGCCGGCCGGTGCGTCCGCATCCAGAGAGCGGCCGGTCCACTCAGCGTACGTTCGGCCTGCAGCCTGAACCACTCCTGCATGATGTCGCTCTGGTTCCGGTACGTGATGTGCCCGGCGTACGGCAGGTCGGGATTGAAATTGCGGATATACAGGAACTGCCGATCGCGCGCCGAGCGCATCATGTCGTACTCGGTGTCCATGCGATCGCGCGCGGCGAAGACGAAGCCGGGCGGCAGCGCGGCCTTCGGTCCCACGAGCACTCGTCCCTGCAGATGTGCGGGCACCTCCACGCCGGCCATCGCCAGGACGGTCGGAGCGAGATCGATCATGCTCACGAGCTGATCGTTGACGCTGTTGGCAATGGCGGGGTCCATCTTCGGCCATCGGATCATGAGCGGGACGTGCAGGCCCGAGTCGTACAGCGAGCGCTTCGCGCGCGGCACGCCGTCGCCGTGGTCGCTCCAGTAGAAGACGATCGTGTTGTCGGCCAGTCCGTCTGCCTGGAGCTCGTTCGAGAATCTCGCCGGCCTGACGATCCATGTCGGCGATGTTGTCGTACATCCGCGCCAGCTCCTGACGGACGAGCGGCGTGTCGGGATAGTACGGAGGCACCGGCACTTTCGCTGGATCGGTGACGAGCGGTTTGCCCTTGCGCGCGGGGCTGGACGGAAAAATCTGGCTCTCGTGCGTCACCATGAGGTTGAACACCGAGAAGAACGGCTGGCTCTTGTCGGGCCGCCGGCGCCAGTGCGCGTCTGGTCCCCGGTCGTCCCAGATCGTGAAGGGCTCGCCGAACTGGTAGTCCGTTTTCTCCCGGTTGCTGGTGTAGTAGCCGGCCGCGCGCAGGTACTCCGGAAACGCCTTCACGTAAAACGGCGGCACCGCGAGATACGGTCCCGGCAACTCGGGCACGCGATCCTCGGTGGTCCGCATGTGCTGCGCGCCAATCGCGTTTTGATACATCCCCGTGATGATGGCCGCGCGGCTCGGCGCGCAGACGGGCGCCGTGGTGAAGGCGCGTGTGTAGCGGATGGATTCTTTGGCCAATCGATCCAGCACCGGCGTGCGTGCGAGCGCGTCGCCGTAGACGCCGAGGTGCGGGCTCATGTCTTCGTTCGAGATCCAGACGATGTTGGGTCGCGAACCTGCGACAGGGCTAAAGCCCTGTGCCACCGATAGGCTCGGGCACCAGTGCACACTGCCGCAAACAACGCACCGGTGAAAACTGCGCGGCACATCATCGTCTCCCGCTCGCTTGCATGCGCCGGAGCAGCTGCTGCATCTGGGTGACGGTGGTTTTGTGCTTCGGATCCGAAGCGAGGTTCTGCAACTCGCCGGGATCAGCGGTTTCGTCATACAACTCCACTCCGCGCTTGCCGTCATCCCACTCGGTGTACCGCCACTTGTCGGTCCGGACGCTGTAGCCCATGAACGTCGCATCGGTGCCTCTCCGCACCTGCGTCAGCGCGGGATGATCCCACGCCGTCTGCGGGTTGTTGAGCAACGGCTTCAGCGATCGCCCGTGCAGTCCGGCAGGTGCAGGCAATCCGGAAAGGTCCGCAAGCGTGGGGTAGATGTCGACGAACTCGACAAGCCGTCTCGTGGTACGGCCTCCGGCGGTCACGCCCGGACCCGCGATCATCAGCGGCGCCCGCGCCGAGCGCTCGAAGAGCGTCTGCTTCATCCACTGACCGCGCTCGCCCAGATGGTAGCCGTGGTCGCTCATGAAGACGATGATGGTGTTGTCGGTCAGCTTCAACCGGTCGAGCGCGTCGAGCAGGCGGCCGATGTTGGCGTCGAGGAACGCGATCGATGCGTAATACGCCTGGATGGTCTGGCGCTGTCCCTCTTCGCCGACTCCCCAG
The DNA here is from genome assembly GCA_963821395.1 of Vicinamibacterales bacterium. Taxonomy (GTDB): domain Bacteria; phylum Acidobacteriota; class Vicinamibacteria; order Vicinamibacterales; family JAMQPK01; genus JAMQPK01. The sequence continues at coordinate 71,351 of CAWGDY010000016.1, forward strand.
TTCGGCGGAACCGTAAACCACGCGGCCGGCGGCTGCAGCGAACCTTGCGCGGCCGGCGGAGCCTCGATGCGATTGAGCGGATACATATCGAAGTACTTCTTCGGCGCGATGAACGGGCAATGCGGACGGTAGAAGCCGGCGCCGATGAAGAACGGCCGATCCTTGTTCTTCTCGAGGAGCGCGATCGTTTCCGCGGCCACCTTGCCATCCGTATGCTGCTCGTCGGGCGCGGGCGAGGCATAGTAGGCGAGCGCGCTGCCGAGCTGGCGCGCCGGCGTCAGGTTCGTCAGCACCGTCTCTTCGTCCTTGTCGATGCCGCGCGGATTGACGACGAGATCCCACGAGGCCGGGTCGTCCAGGCCGCTCGTGCCGATCTGTCCTGGATTCCCGTAGTGAAAGATCTTGCCGACGCGCGCCGAGAGATAGCCGTTGCGCTTGAACATCTGCGGCAGCGTCTGCACGTCGGGCAGAATCGTGCGGAAGTCGGTCTGCAGCTCGTAAATCTTCGTCGTGTCGGGCCGCAGGCCGGTCAGGAACGAGACGCGGCTGGGACTACAGAGCGGAAACTGGGTGTACGCGCGATCGAAGCGCACCGCGCGTTTGGCGAGCCGATCGAGATTCGGCGTCTTCACCATGAAATGGCCGAAGGTCCCCATGTCGTCGTTCAGATCGTCGGCCATGATGAGGAGGACGTTCGGACCACCGGCGCGCTGTTGCGCGAGCACCGGCGACACGGCGCCGAGAAACGGACGCGCGAAGCGAGCAGCACGTGAAGATTCGACGCGCACACTTGTCACCTCCTGTCAATCCTAATCGGCCAATCCCGAATCCGTGCTTAGCGAATGTACCGCTCCACTTCCAGTTCGAGCATTTCCAGCGGCACCGCGCCGACCTTGAGCACGACGTTGTGGAACGCCCGCTCCGAGAACTTGTCGTTCAGCCGCGCCTTTGCGCGATCGCGCAACTCGAGGATCTTCAGCTGACCGATCATGTACGAGCACGCCTGACCCGGGAACACGACGTAGCGTTCGACCTCGCTGGCCGATATGCCGTACGCGATCGCCTGCTCGCGCGTCCAGCGCTTCGCGTGCAGGCCCGTATCGACCACAAGACGCCGGGCGCGGAAGAGCTCGGCGTCCATCTGCCCGAGCAGCCCCTCCGGATCGTCGGCGTACCAACCCGATTCGGCGGCCAGCCGCTCGGAGTACAGCGCCCACCCTTCGGTAATCGCCGAGATGCCTCCAAACAATCGGAGTTGCCTGAACCTCGGCAGCGACTGGTCCTCGACCATCAGCGCGATCTGGAAATGATGGCCGGGCACCGTTTCGTGATGCACGAGCGTGCGCAAACCGAATCTCGTCATGCGGTCGGGCCGCAGCGGAATCTGAAAAATGGCGGGGCGCGAGCCGTCGGCGGGAGGCGCCGTGTACGACGCGGCGGCATTGGCCTCTCTGAAGCGAGGATAGGGCTGCGCAATCACTGGGCCCTTCGGCCGCATGTCGAACTGCAGCGACGAGCGCCGCTCGGCTTCGCGAATCAGCGCGTCGGTATCGGCCATGATCTGCTTGCGGCCGTCCTCGGTCAGCGGATAACTCTGGTCCTTCCTGAGCTGCTCGATGCGTTCCTTCACCGTTCCATTCGCGCGTCCAAGCTTCCGGAACACGCCGTCCATCTCGCGCTCGAGCCGTTCCACCTGACCGAGTCCGATCTCGTGGATCTCGTCCGGCGTCAGGCTCGTCGTCGTATATCCCTTCAGGAAGTGCGCGTACGCCACCGCGCCACCTTCGAACCGCCAGAGCCCGGCGTTATCGGCCGAGCGCGGCACGAGCGACTCGAGGAAGGCAATCGCGGTCTTCCATTCCGGATACACGGCATCGGAGACGATGCGTTCGGCTTTCGAAACGAACGCCGCGCGCTCCGCCGGTGCAAGCTCTTTGATACCCGAGACACCCTCGCCCAGCGACGTGACGAGCGGATTCTGCGCGACCGGCGTCTCGACGAATCGACGCATCTGGGTAATCGTCAGGTTCAGGATGAAGCGCGGCGGGATGAGATCCTTCGCCGCCCGCGCTCGTGCCTCGACCAGTGCTTCCGCCATCCGCGGGGCGACCTGTCCAAGCCGGACGACGTAATTCGAGGCGTCCCGAGGCGTGCGGATGGCGTGCTGCACCGACAGCGCGTTCACCAGGTTGATGTTGGCGCCGTTGAACTGATCGAGCGGAAACTCGTAGTCGTCGAACTTCTCTCCGTCGAGATATTGCTGCACTTGATAGCGCAGCAGGTCGGCCGAAAGCCGCTCGGCATCGGTCAGGCGCGCGCGGTCGAAGCTTCCCAGCTCTGCGAGCCCCTTCCTCAGGTACTCGAGCCGCTGACGTTCGGCGGCGGCCGAGTACGACGTCATCTGCTGTTCCAGGCGATTCTGTTCCTCGCCCGTGAAGTAGCGCGTGAACACCGCGAGATTCGGATTCAGCCGCACCCACCCGTCGCTGAACTGGCGGAAGAAGTCGTCGATGGAGCGCTGCTGGGCCGCGGGTGCGGTGACGACGAGGAGCGGCAGCACGCAAACGAACAACAGCCTGGCGAAGACTCGATGCATGAGGTGGCGGATTATACGTCTCCGCGTTGTAAGATCGCGGAACAAGATGACGCGACTTCGGTTCAGCGCCTGTGCTGCGCTGTTGATTTTCATCAGTACCGCCCGGGTTCGAGCTCAGGAACCGCCTCAGACACCACCACCGGCCCCGGCGCCCGCCCAGACGGCCCCGGCTGCTGCTCAGACCTCCTCGACGCGAACGATCCAGTACGGCGTGCGATTCGGTCCGTCGTTCACGTCGCTGACGAGCGTGCAGACGTTCTCGCCCGACGACATCCCCGTGGCCGTCGAACCGACGATGAATTTCGGCGGGTTCATGACGATCGGCTTCGGGGGGCCGCTGACGATCCAGCCCGAGCTGCTCTTTGCCGCGAAGGGACACCGGATTCGCGACAAGGACGCGCCGCCCGTCAACACGTCATCGGGCCAGCAGGAGGCGCCGGCCGACAGGGTGATTCTGATTCGCTACCTCGAGTTCCCGCTGCTGGCCCGGCTGTCGAAACAGACGAACGAGCGCACGTCGCTCTATCTGATTTTCGGGCCCTCGTTCGCGTTCAAGCGCAGCGCCGAAATTCGCCAGGTCGCCGACCCCGGGCGGCACATCGATCTCGAGGAGCAGGTCAAGGGAGGGAATTTCCTGCTCATCTTCGGTGGCGGCCTGCAGCACAAACGATGGATGGTGGATGCACGCCTGACGCGCGGCCTCTCCAACGTCGCGGTCGAACCGGATCCCGCGCCGGTGAAGACAAATGCGTTTTCGGTGCTGCTGGGCGTGAGGCTGTGAGGCGGTCCGGCTGACCGGCCTACGTACGCTCGCTAGCCGGCGACGACGATCTTCAACCGCTCTCCCGCTTTCGGCTGATCGTCGATGGCATGATCGTTCATGATCGCAAGCGTGGACGCCTTCACGAGGCCCTTCCCCGCGCGCTGCGCGATCGACTGCCAGGTATCGCCCGCACGTGCCGTGTAGAGATCGATCAGGTTCGGCTGGATGGCGTCGGCCTCGGCCGCGCTCAACTGACGGAACGACTGAATCGTCTGCTCGAAGTCGCCCTCGACGCGCGCGTAGGCGTCGGGGGGCGCGATGCCGCCGATGAAATACGTGTTGCGGCCCATCACGAAGTGGGCGCCGCGCGAGGTGACCTTGCCGATGCCCGACGCGTTGCCTTCATACGTCCCGACGACCGCGTCCATCCCGTCGATCGTGGTTCTGGTCAGGTTCGTGGCCTTGTAGCCCGACCCGCGCATGTGCTGCTGCGCGGCCTCCTCGAGCGAACGCGCGCGCGCCGGCTCGATCGTGCGCATCAGCATGTACACCTTGTTGCCCGGCTCCTGCGCGACCACCTGCTCGGCGGTGTTCGTAATCTCCCAGCCTTCGGGAAACACCAGCGAGAACCGCATCGGCCCGTGCAGGAACAGATTGCCGCGCACGACGCCTTCTTCCGGATCGTCCCCGAAGATCATGCCGTCGATGCGCGCGAGATAGCCGTCGCGATCGATGTTCCAGTTACCATCCGGCCCACCCGCCCTGACTTTGCTGACGGTCTGGGCGACGCGCTGCACGCGGTTCTCCGGCTGCGGGTGCGTGGAGAGCCAGTTGGGCACGCCGTTGCGATCGCTCGCCTCGGAAATCCGCGCGAGCGTCATGAGGAATGCGGGCACCTGCTCCGGATCCCACCCGCCCTGCGCGGTGTACTGCGCGCCCAGCGCATCGGCCTGCAGCTCGTCGTCGCGACCGAATTTCATGAACACCATGCCGGCGCCGACTTCGGCGAGATCGGCAAACGGCGCGATCTCCGGAACGAAGATGCTGCCGACGAGCACGCCAAGCGACGTGCCCATGCCGCGCGTGTACTGCGCCGCCGAATGGCGCGCCGTCACGTGACCGATTTCGTGTCCGAGGACCCCGACCAGCTGCGCTTCGTTGTCCAGATACGGGAGGATGCCGCGCGTGACATAGATGAACCCGCCAGGCAGCGCGAAGGCGTTGACCGCCGGCGAATCGACAATCGCAAAGCTCCACGGAAGATTCGGCCGCTCGGAGCGCTGCGCGAGCCGCATGCCGAGCTCCTGCACGTATCGCTGCAGGTCTTCATTTTCGTACAGGCCCATCTCCTGGCGCACCTGCGCGTCGAGCTGGCGGCCGAGGCTGATCTCCTTCTCCTCGCTCATGAAGGAGATCTCGCGCTTGCCGGTCACCGGATTGGTGGCGCACGCCGACAGCAGAACCGTGGCGATAAGGGCGAGGAGAAGTCTCATTCGGTTAGTCAGCTCTCAGTTTTGCCCTCTGCCGAGGACGATTTACCGGGCCGACCGGGCATTGTGCAACCCATGTACCAGCCCGAATTACTCATCATTCTGGCATGCCTTTCTTCTTGACGACGATTTCCAGACGATGGCATCGTCGTCGTCGGGTCGGAAAGGTGTCACTGCAATGTCAGCGGTTCGTGCGCTCAGGGAGAAGCTTGGCGATGACGGCATGGCGGAGCTTCAGATGGTGGTCAACAACGCAGGCCGTCAATGGAAGGACGACGTGCTCGCCGTAGCCGGAGAGCGATTCGAGCGACGGCTTGTCGAGGAGATTGGCGCGCTGCGCATCGACATGGCGAAGGAGTTTGCCGCCGTCCGAGTCGACATGGCAAAGGAATTTGCCGCCGTCCGAAGCGAGATGGCCACGCAGTTTGCCGGCGTCCGGGGCGAAATGGCTGCGGAGTTTGCCAACGTTCGAAGGGAGACCGCGGTTGGGCTTGCACAGTCGCACGCCCATCTGTTGAAGTGGTCGTTTCTGTTCTGGGTCGGCCAGGTTGCCGCGATGGGCGCCATGATGGCCTTCCTGCTGAACAGCATCGGGACACGTTAGCCTTCACTTCAGCGCGGCGAGCGCTTCGGCATTCCATAAGAGGTGGGGCCGCAGCGGCGACGGGGTCGCGTTCAGCGTCCGCATGCTCGTCATGATGCGCACGTGCGGCGCACCGAAGAAGATGGCCGGCATGTGCTGATGGTAGAGCTTCTGCACGTCGACGAAGGCCTGCAACCGCTCGATGCGATCGAACGTCGACACGTTCTTCATTATTAATTGATCGAGCTGGCGCTCCCAGTCGGCCGGCGACCCGGAACGCGCGCCGTACCACACATGCGCCGTGCCCGAGCTGAGCCAGAAGTCCAGGTTCATGGCCGGGTCGGTGTCGTCCATCTCGATGCGATCGTAGATGGCGTCGTAGTTCCCCTTCTGCCGCCGGGCCGCGAGCACACTCGGCGGACACCGGAGTGATGTCGACGAGGACGCCGATGCCCTTCAGCGTGTTGGCGATGAAGGTGGCGGCGCGCGCCGAAGACGGCACGTCGTTGCGGATGAGCGAGCGAGAAGCGCACGGGCCGGCGAGCCGCATCGTTCAGCATGCCGTCTCCGGTGCGATCGCGAAGCCCCAGCTCGGCGAGCATCGCGCGCGCCAGCTGCGCATCGGCCCGGCGCAGCGGCAGATCGGGGTTGAACCACGAGGCGTTGGCGGGCGTCACCGGGCCGGCGATCGGATCGCAGGCGCCGTAGAAGACCTGCTTGCAGTACTCGCGGCGATCGATCGCGGTGGACACGGCCAGTCTGAATCGTTCGTCCGTCAGCCACGGCTCATCCGCTTCGCGGCCTTGCCGCGCCGAAGCGGCGCAGCCGCGCCGGCGGGCGCAAACCAGAGCGCGTCGGCATCGAGCCCGGGGCCGAGATTGAACAGGCGCGCCTTTCCGCTTTGCTCGATCTTCTTCAGCGCCTCGAAGTCTTCCGCGAGAATCGGCAGCTCGCTGAAATCGTGCTCGCCGGGACGCCCGCTCGCGAGCACGATTTCATCCAGGCGCGGCAGCGGCGATCCGTCCGGCGCTTTGTGCCAGTACTGCGGGTTGCGCGCGAACGCACCCTTGCCTTTTTCGACAAACGGCCCGAAGCCGGCGAGCGGCACGCGATCGAGCACGCGCAAACCAGGCGCGAACGGTTGCAGAAACCTGATTTCAAGCGTCAGCGGATCGACCGCGCGAAGCGCGAGCGGATGGCCCGCGGCCTTCACCGCGGCCAGCGCCGCGAGGGCCAGCTCGGCGGTCAGCGGCGTCCCGTCGGACGAGACGACCCCCTGGCGAAGCTTGAGGGTGTAGGTGAGGTTGTCGGGCGAGGTCGTCCACGACTCTGCCAGCCACGGCTCGACGCCGTCGGTTCCGCGGTTCACGCGCACCAGCGTCGCACCGGTCAGGCGCTCGGCAGAGAGCGCGGCCGTGCCGGTCGATCCCGTCAGCGTGCCACCTCGCGGCAGGCCGGCCTCGACGAGCGCTTCGGCGCCGGGCTTTTCCACCGCAGCCTTCGCGTCGGCAGCGCGCTCGCTTTCCTGACGACGGGATTCGGCGGTGAGCCACCAGATCGAGGAAGACCGCCACGCCAACCACGGCGGCGATGCCGAACGCGGCATACACGCGGCGGGACGGGCCGGCGGGCCTAGCCAAATTTCGCCTCACTGGCCAATGGATTGGCCGCCACGACGCGCGCGCCGGCACCTTCAAAATTGCACGCAAAATTGTCGCAGAACCTCCGGCGAGGACGCATTCCCCACCGCTGGTCGTGGTTTTTTAGTGCCATACCAAAATCGGCCAATGGATTAGCTAATCGTCCGGTCATTTCCCGCCCGGCCCTTCATCAGCATCGTACCGCACCAACTTTCTACGCCGCAACGAGTTAGCTCGCGTCACCGGTTGAGCCGGGAATTCCCGGCGCGGGTGGCACGAGGTTCGCCAACGGAAAACGCGAATTAACCGCTTTGTCGCACTCTAGCGCCCCGACGGCAGTGCCGTCGAAGCGAGGAATGCGATGGCGGGTGCCCCCCAGCACAAGACAGGAAGGGTTGAACCAGATGTTCGAACAGCACCTTGGGCGAAGCGTCACCATCGATCAGGCCGCAGCCCTGCTGCACGTGTCGCGGCGGACCATCTACAACCGCATCCGCGACGGCAAGCTGCAGACGATTCGCACCATCGGCGGATCCCAGCGCGTGCTGCTGTCGTCGCTCGACGAAAGCCGCAGGCCTGTGTGGTCGGCCGTCACCGCGGAGCCGGCGGGTACACCGGATACCCAGTCGGGTCCGTTTGTCATCACCAAAGCCGGCACCGACTCGGGGACTCGCGAGTCGTAACGTTCGTCCGTTCGGAGAGGAGCGCACATGGCGCTGAGGCAGAAGTCGGTGTGGGGTTCGAAGCCCTTTTTTGCTTTCGCGCTGGTGTGGCTGACCGCCGCACCCTTGTGGGCGCAGGCCCGGCTGCCGGAAAGCCTGCGCGCGTACGTGGCGTCGAGCTCGACGCAGCCGATCGACGTCATCGTGCACGGATCGCCCGACGAAGTGAACGCGGTGGCGGCGCGTCACGGGCTGCGCATCAAAAAACGGCTGGCGGAAGGCGCCGTGCTGCAGGGGGATGCGGCCGGCATCGGCGCGCTGAGCGCGAACGTCGATCACCTGTCGCGCGACGTCGAGGTGACGTCGTTCATGTCGGTGTCGAACGCGGCCATCGGCGCCGACCAGGTGCAGGCCGGGCTGGCGGGCCTTTCACCGTACACGGGCGCGGGCATCGGCGTCGCGCTCATCGACTCGGGCGTCTGGACCGGCCACCGTTCTCTCGCCGGCCGCGTCGTCTTTGCGAAAGACTTCGTCGGCGATGCCACGTGCCGAGGCGGAGGGGCCTGCTAACGAAGACCCCTACGGCCACGGCACGCACATCGGCGCCATCATCGCGGGCAGCTCGCCGTATCCCCAGGATTCAACGTTTCAAACACCCTTCCGCGGCGTCGCGCCCGGTGCGCATCTCATCAGCCTGCGCGTCATCGGCGCCGACGGCACCGGCAAGGCCAGCGACGTGGTCGACGCCATCGAGTGGGCGATCGCCAACCGGCGCCGCTTCAACATCCGCGTCATCAACATCTCGCTGGGCGGGCCGGCCGAGCAGTCCTACAAGGACGACCCGATGTGCGAAGCGGTCGAACGCGCCGTGCACGCGGGCATCGTCGTCGTGGCGGCGGCGGGCAATCGTGGCAAGGATGCCGAGGGGCGCAGCGTCCACGGCCTCATCGAGTCGCCGGGCATCGATCCGTATGTGATTACGGTGGGCGCGTCGAACACGAAGGGCACGGCACGCCGCTCGGATGATGAGCTGACGACCTACAGCTCGAAGGGGCCGACGCTGGTGGACGGGCTCATCAAGCCGGATCTCGTGGCGCCGGGGAACAAGATTGTGTCGGCCGAAGCGCGGGGCGCGACGATCGTGGCCGATCATCCGGCGCTGCACGCGTCGGGGTCGGGCGCCGACGCGTATGCGGCGCTCAGCGGGACGAGCATGTCGACGGGCGTGGTGAGCGGTGTGGTGGCGCTGGTGCTCGAGGCGAACAAGGGGCTGACGCCGGCGCAGGTGAAGATGACGCTGCAGTCGTCGGCGACGTTCATGCCCGAGGTCGGCCTGGTGGGCGCGGGCGCGGGCAGTCTGAACGCGGCAGCGGCGATAGGCGTGGCGTTGACGGGGCCGAGCCCGCAGAGCACGACGATTGAGGGAGAGAGCGTCGAGTCGTCGGGGATGATGACCAGCCTTCGCTTCCATCAACGAGCGAGCATCGCGCCGCTACTCGCGACGTGTCGACTCACGTAAATCTTGCGGGAACGGACGATCAATCTGGGGCGACCATCTCATCTGGGGTGACCATCTCATCTGGGGTGACCATCTCATCTGGGGTGACCATCTCATCTGGGGCGACCACCTCATCTGGGGCGACCATCTCATCTGGGGTGACCATCTCATCTGGGGCGACCATCTCATCTGGGGTGACCATCTCATCTGGGGTGGCTAGATCGATTGGCATCGTTCACTAATTTTCATCATCAGACTGACCGATACATGGGGAGGTAGCTGTCCACAAAACAGCCGCCAAATGGCGGCGACCTTAAATGTTTTCGGAATGATCGGGTCCCTATGCCCGACAGATCACAAGGAAACTTCAAAACTCGGATTTTTGTCAGCGCGATAGTTGTCGCCGGGACAGCGGCGCTCGCGTCATCTCTGTACACGTTGTACAGAGAACCCATTCCCAATGAATGGATGCTGCTTGCATCATTGACGCTACTGAGCTTCTTTCTAGCTGTCAAAGTTCCCGGTGCTCCTGTTCGTATCTCCGTCTCCGAAACATTTGTTTTCGCCAGTGTCTTGTTATTTGGCACCGCCGCCGCAACTGTGACGGTCGCGCTCGATGCGCTAATAATGTCCGGCTGGCAGAATCGTCGGGAGCCCACTCAAGCTACTTTTCAATACGGCTGAACCAACGCTCTCGATTTGGCTGGCTTCGACCTTGTTCTTCCTTATTGTTGGAGAGCCCCTTCATTCGACTCCGCGCGATGCTACATCTCTACTTCTCCCAGCCCTTGTTCTCAGTCTGAGCTACTTACTTCTAAACACCTCACTCACGGCGGTCGCTATTAGCTTGCAGTCTGGTGACCGCGCGGTCGCGATACTCCGAGAGCATTTCTTGTGGATCGCATTGAACTATCTAGGGGGGGCATCGGCAGCGCTTCTAATTGTTCAAAATTCAACGACACTTAATGTGACCGCCGTCAGTGTCATCCTGCCGCTTCTCGTCATCACGTACCTGACATTCAAATCATCGATGGGTCGAATCGATGACGCCAACAAACACGTTGAGCATCTGAATCAAATGCATATGTCGACGATCGAAACACTGGCTATGGCCGTCGATGCCAAAGATCAAACAACACATGGGCACATCAGGCGAGTCCAGACCCACGCTGTGTCATTGGCGAAAGCACTTGGAATCGATGACACCCCTTTGATCCGTGCCATTGAAGCGGCGGCTCTGCTGCACGATATTGGAAAACTTGGAGTACCCGAGCACATTCTTAACAAACCTGGCGCGCTCAACTCGGACGAGCTTGAGCAAATGCGCACCCATGCAGCCTTGGGTGCTGACATTCTTTCTACGACTGAATTTCCTTACCCTGTTGTTCCAATTGTTCGGCATCATCACGAAAATTGGGATGGGAGCGGTTATCCGGACGGACTTGCTGGAGTTGAGATTCCGATAGGCGCGCGATTGCTTGCGGTTGTTGATTGCTTTGATGCTTTAACATCAGACCGACCTTATCGCCAGAGAATGACGCAATCTGAGGCACTCGATATCCTCGTTCAGAGGCGAGGCCAGATGTACGATCCGCTGATTGTTGACACATTCCTGAGATTCGTCGACGAGATTATTGACTCTGATGAAGATTGGAAACGTGAACGCTTTACTGCGCAAGTGATCGAGAGGCAACGCAAACATGCGCTTCGGGGCCTGTCAATATCGAACAACAGACCCACGCTGAGATTGTCTCCGCCCTTCAACTGGCCGCAACGAATATCTCGACCAGTATCGAACGCTCAATCCCACAATCGGTGTATGTGGTGTTTCACTACCAGCCAAAATCCAAAGAGTTGGTATCGGTTTACATGTCGGAACCACTGTTGAGTTAGCAGGCACGCTGCGGATACCCTTTGCTCGGCGACTCTCTGGCTGGGTTGCTGCCAACCAGGAAACAGTGGCCAACTCAGATCCTGGTTTAGACCTTCACGACAGCCTCTTATGGAACTGTCCCTTAAGAAAGCTCTGTGCACCCCAATCGTTTCTGGAACGATATTGTTCGGGGTTCTTTCGATTTACCGGTTGTCAGAGCGTCCATTCAGCGACAAGGAAATAGCGCATGCGGAATCTGTCAGTCGCGCCCTATCAACCAAGCTCGCCGATGTTCTTGTCGACTCAGATAGTCTCTTTACGATAGGGGATACTTCTTTACGAAGCATCTAGCAATATCCGATCTTGGGCCGGCCAATGAATCGATGAAAGCCGGTCGATTCCGTGACGCCCTTCTTGAACTCCGCAAATTAGAAGGGCACTTTGAGCCTCGGAATCGTGAGTCGTGCTGCGTCCTCATGGCTGAAGCGCTGCAGCTCACTGGGGACATTCAAGCTGCGGAGAGTCTTGCGATAGAAACATCCAAGACTCGCGGAATCAAACCGTCAACACTGGCGCAATGCCATATTGTCCTTGCCAGCATATGTCGAGACCGAGGACAACTCCGTGAAGCAGTTGCCCACTTAGAGAGGGCATGCCGTTTTGCGGAAGCGGCTCAAAGCGCCGCATTGCAGTGCTGGACTTCGCTGCGACTGATGATGGTCACCGGAGAGATGGACGGCGCTGAAGCTGCCATTGCCATGCTTCCGGAAATACGTCGAAGGGTCACGAACTTAGCAGATCCAATTGTTTTGGCAGCGCTACACCTTTGGGTTGCCGAGTTTGAGAGCAAACGCGGCCTACTCGCGACTGCGGATAAACACATCCAGATGGGCCGCGCAATTCTGCGTCGGCACAATAACGTTTGGCTGGAAGGAAGCGCCGCCATCGATGACTGCTGCCTCGCGTATCTGCGATCAGATGTTACCGCTGCCTTTGCGTTCGCATCAGAAGCGCTAGACCTTTCCACTCATTCTGGTCATGCAGCCACAAGAATGGCAGCGTGCACGAATCTGGCTCACCTACAGATGGCATCAGGGGATTTTGCTGAAGCCGAAAGACTATTTCGCGATGCACTCGCTTCCTGGCATGGCGGTGGCGCAAATGAGGTGGCCATTCTTGATGGCCTCGCACAACTAGAACTCGCACAGAACAACTTTCATAAATGTGAACAGTACCTGCACGAGATCAGTCGAATCGAAATCGGGCGAGCCACTAAGCCCGGTTACTATCAATCGTGGAGTTTTCGCACACAACTCCAACTTCTGATCGCCCAGAGTAGAACGGCTGAGGCGCATGCCTTCATGGCGTCGATTCAGCACAATCTCGAAAAGTTCCACCCCGTATTGCGTCTTGCGCTGAGCGGCCTCCATGCGGAGCTGTTGCTTACTACCAACAACATTCGTGCAGCCGAGACTCTTCTTAGCCAAGCCTATGTTTCTTCTGACGGCCAATCTCCGGAAGTGCTCGCTCAGCTGGAGGTGACGCTTGGTAAGGCGCTTGCACGGCGCGGCCACGGACTCCTCGCGGAATGGCACCTCGAGCGCGCGAACAGAATCTTCAGGCATCTACATCAAACGACGGCCTCAGCTATCGCGGTTACAGAGCTGAAACAAGTGAAGTCATCCTCAGCTCGTGCGCCGCTTCAAGCTCATGCTGAAGTAAGAGCGGACGTTTTAGGCCAGATAAAGTCGCTACTTGATTTTCGAGGCAATCCAGGACTCCTTTCGCAAGAAGCCTTGCAACTCTTTCGGCAGTTGGACTGTGCCCAGCAACTATCTGTAGTGACGACGGAAAGCAATGACCGCCAACCAAACATGAAGGGGCCTGACTGCAATTTGGCCGTTCATATTGAAGACCCAAATGTCATTCGCGTGAGATTGGGATCAACAGGGCGAAATGAACTCTCGCTTATCGCTGTGCCAAAGAACGACCTCGCGTCAAAAGTCGCGTGTGTCCATGTCTGTCGCATTCTAGACGCGGTTGTTGCCGTGCAATCCATGGGGCGCAGACTGGAAGAACACGCTGAACCTTGGCCGGTCAGCGACGTTCAGTCTAAGGATCCTGTCTTTGTTTCAACGCTGATGCAGGACATTCTTGCAGTGATTCGAAAGATTGCTCCGAGCAACGTTACCGTCCTAATAACTGGCGAGACTGGCACCGGCAAGGAAATTCTTGCAAGAGAGTTGCATGCACTTTCGGAACGCCGCGACAGGGTCTTTGCGCCTTTCAATTGCGCTGCAGTCCCGCGCGACTTAGCTGAAAGCCAGCTTTTTGGTCATCGCCGAGGAGCGTTCTCCGGGGCCCAAGAAAATTTTGACGGCATAATACGAGCTGCGGAGGGCGGCACACTCTTTCTCGATGAGATCGGCGAACTTTCAACGGACATCCAGCCGAAATTGTTACGTTTCCTGGAATCTGGCGAGGTACAACCACTTGGAGAAGTGCGAATCGCGAAGGTAAATGTTCGTGTCATCGCCGCAAGCAATTCCAATCTGGAAGATGGCGTTAATCGAGGAACCTTCCGCGAAGACCTTTTCTACAGACTCAACGTCATCCGCTTCAGGATTCCTCCACTGAGAGAGCGACGGGAAGAAATACTGCCACTTGCGAAATACTTCCTGAGAAAATACAGCGAGGAGTATCTGAAACGCGGTGTGTCGCTTGCTGACCAGACTGCGGAGTGTCTGCTTTTCTACCGTTGGCCGGGCAACGTCAGACAACTGGCCAACGAACTTCGCCGATTGGTGGCATTGGCGGACGAACAATCCGTCATTTACCCGAGACAGCTGTCTCCCGAAATCCTATCAGACAACAAACACTCTAACGTTGACCACACAGGTCACGACGAGATAAGAGTGTCACTCAATCAACCAATCGAAGCGGCAGTCGAACACCTAGCAGGGTGCTGAAAAACGAAGGTTCAGCACCTGATTTCCTTGTGTCGTTGATGGTGATGCGGTCATCGCGATGATTCGGATCCATCGGTCGTCTCGCCGCCGTCAGGCGTGTTGCGCGACGAGATTGCGCCAGCGCACCAGGTTGTACGCGGCGGCGCCGAAGCTAAACAGCCAATCGACGAGGCGTCCGCCGCGGTGGCGCAGTTTGCGGAACAGCGCGACGGTCTTCAGCCAGCCGAACGCTTGCTCAATGAGCTTCCGCTTGCGATGACTGAGCCGATAGCCCGGCGTGTCGGGTCGTGCGCGCGTCGATCGCGCTGCCGCCGTACCCGAATTCGTTCTGGGCCACGTGCGGCGTGATGCGCATCCGTCGGACGGCGGCGACCCAGGCGCGCGTGTCGTACGCTTTGTCGGCGGCCACCGTGAGGCGCCGCGTCGTCAGCGGCAGCTCGCCGAGCATGGCAATCGCCGCATCGCGTTCGGCCGTGCCGCTGGCCGCCGTGACCGCCGTGTCGATGATCAATCCGTGGCGATTCTCGGTCAGCAGATGCGCGAGATAGCCGAGTTTGGCTTCGCGGCCGACGGCTTTCTTGTAGAGCCGCGCGTCGGGATCCGTCGTCGACTGGTGCGTGTCGTTCCGCCGCGTCTCCCCATGGAAATTCACGGTCGGATTCTTCGGATCATCGGGCGGCCGGCCCGCGCCGCCCTTCGGTTTGAAGCTCTTGTGACTCGCCCACGCTTCGAGGAGCGTGCCGTCGACCGTGAAGTGCTCGTCGGAGAGCAGGCCGTCGGCCTTGATCGCGGCCAGCACCTCCGTGAAGAACGCGTCGGCGACGTCGCCGTCGAGCAGCCGGTCGCGATTCTTCGTAAACGTCGTCGCGTCCCACACCGCATCGTCGAGACTCAGCCCGACGAACCAGCGATACAGAATGTTGTAATCGAGCTCCTCCATCAGGAGCCGCTCGCTGCGGATGCTGTACAGCATCTGCAGCAGCAGCGCGCGCAGCAGCTTCTCCGGCGGAATCGATGGCCGACCCGTCGTCGAGTACAACCGATCGAAGCGGGACGACAATCGCGCCAGCGCCGCATCGGTCATCCGGCGAATCGGCCGCAGCGGATGATCCGGTCGCACGCGGGCTTCCGGGGTGATGTAACTGAACATCCCGTCGTGACGCGGATCATCGCCTCGCATCGGCACGCTCCCTTCCAGATGGTCGGGAGCATCGTAGTACGCCGGGATCAGCATGTCGATCCCTTTGAAGTCACTTTTTCAGCACCCTGCTAGAGCGCTCGATGTTGCGCTACGCCCTTTCCAGAAGCTCATGGCGCGTGGACCCTGCCGCAAGGGCACTCGGCATTTCGCGCAAGGGACTGTATCTAAAGCGTGTCCGCCTTGGGATGCGTCCAACCCATAGTCACTACTCGCCTCATGGGGCTACGGAACCCTGCAAAATAAGTGCGGACCTACGCGAACAGACCCAGGTGAACGCTTAGAAAGCTCGAGTATCCTGAAAACTTGATGAACACTCTTCGATGCTCTCTGCGGCTGATTCGACAATGCTCGCCCTTCATTCTTATGAAAACGCAAGCCCAGTTACTTTTCGTGTTGGATATCCGTGCGTAACCCGAAACATCGGCCCTTATATGAACTGGAAGCTGCTGCGTAGTCGTTCCAATTGCTAGAATCTGTGGGCATGGACGCCTTTCTCACCGCCGACGGACTGATTGCCCTTGCCACCCTCACCTTTCTCGAGGTCGTGCTCGGCGTCGACAACGTCATCTTCATCTCGATCCTCGTCGGCAAGCTGCCGGCACAGACCAGCAGGCCCGTGCGCGCACCCTCGGCCTCGCCGGCGCGATGGGCATGCGCATCCTGCTGCTCCTCTCCCTGACCTGGATCATGCGCGCTCACCGCAGCCGCTCTTCACGGCGTTCGGCCACGGCTTCTCGGGACGCGACCTCATCCTCATCGGCGGCGGTCTGTTCCTGTTCTGGAAAGCCACGGTCGAGATCCACGACAAGCTCGAAGGCGAGGAGGGACACGGCAGCGCCAGGGTCGCGCCGTCGTTCGGCGCCGTCATCGTCCAGATCATGCTGCTCGACATCATCTTCTCGCTCGACTCGGTCATCACCGCCGTCGGCATGGCCAACGACCTCGCCATCATGATCACCGCGGTCGTCGTCGCCGTCGGCATCATGATGTTCTCGGCCAAGGCGATCGGCGACTTCGTCATGCGCCACCCCACCGTGAAGGTGCTGGCGCTCTCGTTTCTGCTGATGATCGGCCTGGCGCTGGTGAGCGACGGCGTCGGCTTCCACATTCCGAAGGGCTACATCTACTTTGCGATGGGCTTCTCGATTTTCGTCGGAGACGATCAATCTGCGCATCCGTCCGTCGCATCGCGCCGGTGCAAGCTGCACGAGCCGTATCAGGAAGACCGCCGCTGACGTCCGATCCCGCGGCGGGCTTCGCAACACGGGCCATCTGGGCGGTACACGCGGCCTGGCGCTCGGCCAGCGCTCGCTCGAAGAGGCCCTGAATCTTGTCGCTCGTGCGGAACTCGGCGAGGATCGCGCCCCGATTGCTCGCGTAGGTCTCGTCGATGGCGTAGGCCAGCACGGTCGCCATCACGTCCCCTTCCTCGGTCTTCGTTTCGGCGAAACGTCTGGAACCCGCGCAGGACGGGCTCGAACGCGCGATTGTCCCACTGCTCCTCGCCCACATCCAGTCGGACGAAGTCGTTCAGCGCCGCCGCGAACGACGCATTGGCCGGAAGATGCCAGAACGTCACGTTGGCGCCGAACTCCTTCACGTGAGCGGCAGGTACAGCGTCGCGCGCGCCGGCACCTGCGTGCGCAAGGCGGGGTTGTAGCGCAGCACCTCTCCTGCGTCAGCTTGGTTCGCCGCATGATCTCGCTGAGCGC
>CAWGDY010000017.1:0-46372 GCA_963821395.1 Vicinamibacterales bacterium
CTGCTGGTCCGGCTCGGCGCACGGCAACTGCTCCACCGCTGGCGCCCGATCCCATCAGGCTCCCGAACACCTGCATCTCGGTTCCTCTGGTCGGCTTCCGTCGGGGTCTCGGAATGCTCGCCTGAGGAGCGGAATCGCGAGACAATACGCTTCGAGAAACCAACCACATCCCCCCTCCCCCGATCCCCGATCCCTAATCACTGATCCCTCTTATTATTTGTTTCCACCAGCGCCCTTCGCAGCACTTTGCCCGCCATCGTCTTCGGCAGGGTCTCCCGAAACTCGACGTGCGCCGGCACCTTGTACGGCGCCAGCGTCTGCCGGCAGTAGGCGCGAAGCTCGTCGACCGTTGGCGTGTGCCGTCCCGCACGACCACCCACGCTTTCACGACCTCGCCTTTGACCGCGTCGGGAACGCCGGCGACGCCGACGTCCAGCACGCCCGGGTGAGCCGCGAGCACCTCTTCGACTTCGCGCGGCCACACCTGATAGCCGCTCGTCTTGATCAGGTCCTTCTGGCGATCGACGATGAAGAGGAACGAGTCGTCGTCGAGATAGCCGAGGTCGCCGGTGTGCAGCCACGGGCCGCCGCGTGGCCGTGTGCCGCGAGCGCGCGCGCGGTCTCGTGCGGGTTGTTCCAGTAGCCGGCCATCAACTGCGGCGCGCGCAGAATGATCTCGCCGGTCTCGCCGTTCGGCAGCACGTTTCTGCCCGACTCGGCATCGACGATCGCCACCTCGACGTCGGGAAGCGGCACGCCGACCGAGCCGACCTTGTTGATGCCGTTCAGCGGATTGACGACGCACGCCATCATCGCTTCGGTCAGCGAGTAGCCTTCGACGATGCGTCCGCCGGTGAGCGCTTCGAACTGCGTCTTGGTGGCCGCCATCAGCGGCGCGGCGCCGGAAAAGCAGGCGCGGATCGAGCTGAAGTCGATCGACTGGCTCCTGACCTTCGGGTGGTTCAGCAGCGCGATGAACAGCGCCGGCACGGCGCTGAAGAGCGTCGGGCGCACGCGTCTCGATCGTCTTGAGCAGGTCGTCGATGTCGCGCGGATTCGGAACCAGCGCCATCGGCGTGCGGCTGACGATCGCGTGGCTCTGAACGCCGACGCACGCGTACACGTGAAACAAGCGGCAGCGGCACCAGCGCGATGTCCTTCGGCGCGTGTTCGGCGGATGCAGCCACACATTCAGCTGCAGCCCGGCCGCCACGAGACAGCGGTGCAGGCCGACGACGGCCTTCGGCGTGCCGGTCGTGCCACCGCTCATCAGCATGATCGCCGGATCGTCCGGGTCGGGCGGCGGCTGAAGCCGCGATGCGCCGCCGGCGCGCCTGCACGACAGTCCTGAAACCACGCGTCGCCGGGCTCCAGCTCGATCCGATGGCCGTCCTTCTTTTCCTTGAACAGCGTGAAGAGCACGCGAAGGAGCGGCGGCAGGTATTCCTTGATGCTGGTCGCGATGATGCGCCGGACCGGCGTGTCGCGCTGAATGTCCTTCAGCCGGTCGTAGAACGGCGTCAGCGTGACGACCACCTCGACGCCGGCCGCCTGAGAGGCTCGCGCAGTTCGGCGCCGGTGTAGAGAGGGTTGAGCGGCAGCACGGTCGCGCCGGCCTTCCACGCCCCAATCTCGGCGATGAGGAACTGCGGACAATTCGGCAGCAGCAGCGCTACGCGATCGCCCTCCCCACGCCGGCTTCCACGAGCGACGTGGCGAACCGATCGCTCAGCCGGTCGAGCTCCGCGTGCGAGATTCGGTTGCCCTTGAAGAGGATCGCGGCGCCGAGGGCTCGCCGCCGCGTTCTCGCGCAGGTAGTCGACGAGCGTTTTTGCGGGATACGGCGCGAGACTCGGAGGAACGTCGGGTCGTAGTGCCGAGTCCAGGGGCAGCCATGACGACGCGTGCGTTCAGGCACTGGACGCGTGGTTGCCATCAGCGTCAGCAGCAGCGCCTTCTGCGTGTGCAGCCGGTTCTCGGCCTGATCGAAGACGACCGACGCCGGCGATTCGAACACCTCAGTCGCGACCTCTTCGTCGCGATGCGCCGGCAGGCAGTGCAGGAAGACCGCCCGGTCGCGAGCGGCGCGCATCAGCGGCGGGGTCACCTGGTAGCCGGCGAACGCCGCTTCCGTTCGGCGGTCTCGGCTTCCTGTCCCATCGACGTCCACACGTCGGTGTACACCGCGTCGGCGCCCTTCACCGCTTCGACCGGATCGCGGAACAGCCGGATCTCGGCGCCGTGACGCGCCACCCGCATCGCCTGCTCGACGACCGCTGCCGGCAGCTCGTAACCGTCCGGCGAGGCGATGTGCACGGTCGTTCCGAGCATCACCGCGCCCTGCGCCAGCGACGTCGCGACGTTGTTGCCGTCGCCGACGAACGCGACGTGCGGCCGGCCCATTCCCCCACACGTCTTGCAGCGTCTGGAGATCGGCGAGCGCCTGGCAGGGATGCTCCTGTCGCTCAGCGCGTTGATGACGTGCAGGCGTGGCGCCGCTTGGCGAACTCGAGCAGCGTCGAATGGGGGAAGGTTCGCATCACCACGCACTTGACCCAGCGCTCGAGGTTGCGCGCGACGTCGATCGCCGGCTCGCGCTCGCTGAGCGCGACGACCGGAAACGGCGTGATGACGTTGCCGCCGAGCTCGCGCACGGCGATTTCGAAGGTGGAGATCGTGCGCAGCGACGGCTTGTCGAAGAGCAGCGCCACGTGCGCGCCGCCGAGCGCGTTCGACGTCGGCGCCTTCCTGCCCAGCGCGCGCTCGCGCTTCACGCGCGCGGCCAGCGACAGGCAGGCCTCGAGCTCGGCGGGCTCGAAGTCGAGCACGGAGACGAAATCCTTTGTGCGAACGGATGATGGCATGCGTCTAAATGGCCCGGCTGAAGCCGGGCCTACGTTCGGTAGTCCGCGTTGATTCTGACGTACTCGGCGCTCAAGTCGCAGGTCCAGATGGTGGCCTGTTCCGCCCCGCCGGTACCGAGGTCGACCTCGATGTCGATCTCCTTGCCGGACAGGTGGGCGGCGGCCCGCTCGGCGTTCGCGTCGTGCGGCTGACCGTTCTCGAACAGCACGATGCCGCCGATGTGAACGGCCGCGCGCGACAGATCGAACGGCACGCCCGAGCGGCCGGCGGCCGCGACCAGCCGGCCCCAGTTCGGATCGCCGCCGTGGACGGCCGTCTTCACCAGCAGGGAATTCGCGATCGTGCGCGCCGCGCGCTCGGCGTGCGCCCATTCGCGCGCGCCCGTCACGCGGACTGCTCACGAGCTTGGTGGCGCCTTCGCCGCCGCGGACGATGCCGAGCGCCAGCTCCCGCGAGACGGCCCGTAAGCCGGCCTCGAGCGCTGGATAGGAGCGATTCGTCGATCACCACGCCGCTGTCGCCGTTGGCCAGCGCGAACACGGTGTCGTTGGTCGAACACTCGCCGTCGACCGTGATGGCGTTGAAGGTGTCCCGCGGACGGCCGTGAGCGCCCGCTTCAACAACGCGGGCTCCACCTGCGCGTCGCACGTCAGGAACGCCAGCATCGTCGCCATCATCGGCTCGATCATGCCGGAGCCCTTCGTCATGCCGCCCGACATGAAACGTGCCGGCCGCCGTCTCGACGCGGACCGCCGTTTCCTTCGGGAACGGATCGGTCGTCATGATGGCCAGCGTCGCGTCGTGGTGTCCGTCGCTGCGTCAGCGCGGCCAATGCCTTCGATGACGCCATTCTTGACCTTGTCGAGATCGAGATCGACGCCGATGACGCCCGTCGACGCCACGAGCACTTCCTCGGGCCGGCATCCCAACTGGCGCGCGACGAACTCGACGGTCGATCGCGCCACAGCCATGCCGGCGTCGCCCGTGCAGGCGTTGGCGCAGCCGCTGTTGCAGACGATCGCGCGGGCGCGTGCCCTCCGATACGCTCGAGGTTCTCGCGCGACACCACGACCGGCGCCGCATGCGTCTTGTTGGTGGTGAAGACCGCGGCCGCGCTGACGGGACGGTCGGCTGTCATCAGCATGACGTCGAGCGGCCAGGCGTGCGTCGTGGGCTTGATGCCGGCGTACACGCCGGCGGCCTTGAAGCCCGCCGGAGCCGTGACGCCGCCGTCGATCTTCTGGATTCTGATGTCGGTCCTGGTGGCTGCGTTAGACATGGAGTGAGCGGTGGGCTGGATCTCGGGTGTGACGTCGAGGTCCATCACCATCGCGAATTGTTCGCACTTCCGGAACAGCGGGCAGGTCCGGCAGTCGGCCAGGATCTTTTCCGGCAGCCAGGTGTGCGGAACAATCGAGAAGCCCATGTGCGCGAAATACGCCGGCTGATGGGCGAAGACACAGAGGTCGTCGTAGCCACGGCTAAGCGCGCGCGACCGCAGCTCGTCGACGATACGCCGGCCGAGGCCCTCGCCGCGCCGCGTCTCGCTGACGACGAGCGATCGGATTTCGGCGAGCGACGGGCTCAGCGGCGCCAGCTCGCCGCACGCGATGATCGCGCCACGGCCGTCGACGCCGACGACGAAGCGATCGATGCGCGCCTCGAGCTCGCTCAGCTGGCGGGGCAGGAGCTGTCCATCCTGCTGATTGCGCTCGATCAGGTCGTGAATCCGCTTGGCATCGCTCCGGACCGCGGTCCGCAGCACGGGAGGGCGACGCCGGACGGACTTCTTCATGTCGTGACTCCTGCGAGGACTTCGCTGAATGCGGCATCGAGCAACCCGAGCGCTCGATCCAGCTCGGCCTCCGTGATGATGAGCGGAGGCAGCAACCGGATGACCTTGCCCGCCGTGCGATTCACCAGCACGCCTTGCCGGATGGCGGCTTCGTGCACCTGCGTGGCGTCCATGTTCAGCTCGAGGCCCCACATGAGGCCCGCGCCTCGAACGTCGACAATCGCGGGATGCTTCTGCTGCAGCGCGCGCAGCTGCGCTTCGAGGTGCGCGCCCGGCTTTCTTCACGTGCTCCATCAAGCCGGCGGTCAGCTGCGTCGAGACAGACGAGCGCCGCACGGCAGGCCAGCAGGTTTCCGCCGAACGTGCTGCCGTGGTCTCCGAACGACGAGCGCGCCCGCGACCTCTTCTTTCACGAGCGCCGCGCCCATCGGCACGCCGCCGGCCAGCGCCTTGCCGACCGAGACCAGATCGGGGCTCATGCCGAGCTTCTGAAAGTAGAACGGCTGTCCCGTGCGGCCGAGGCCGCACTGCACTTCGTCGGCGATCAGCGAGCGTGCCGGTCTGCCTGCACACGTCGTTGACGGCATCGGCGAATTCCTGTGTGAGCGGCCGGACGCCGCCTTCGCCCTGAATCGGCTCGAGGATGATGGCCGCGGTTTTCTCCGACACCGCGGCGCCGCAGCGCCGCCGGATTGTTCACCGGCACGAACCGGATGTTCGGCAGCAGCGGCGCGAACGGCGTGCGATAGTGCTCGTCCCACGTCATCGACAAGCGCGCCGCATCGTCCGGCCGTGGAAGTCGCCTTCCATGGCGATGATTTCCGTGCGGTCCTTCACACCTTTCGTGTACCAGTAGCGCCGCGCGAACTTCAGGCAGGCCTCGACCGCTTCCGCGCCGCTGTTGCAGAAGAACGCGCGCGACAGCCCCGACAGCCTGGCGAGGCGCTCGGCAACCTGGCCCTGAAGCGGATGAAAGAACAGATTCGAGCAGTGGATCATCTCGCGCGCCTGCTCGGCGATGGCCGCCGCCAGGCCCTCGTGGCCGTGGCCGAGCGCGCCGACGCCGATCCCCGCGAGCAGGTCGAGGTATTCGCGCCCTTCCTCGTCGAACACGCGAACGCCCTTGCCGCGCACCAGCACGATCGGCGTGCGGCGGTAGGTCTGAACGATGTGTTTCGATTCGAGCTCGCGAACCTGACTCGTCATGATGCCCTTTTCCTGAGTTGTCGGCGCTGATGCCGTCGTACCTTTGGTGATCCGCGTGCTTTTGCCGGCGCCCGCCGCGCGTCCGTGACGCGCGAGCACCGCGAGCCCGGCCAGATCCTTGCCGTCGGCGACGAATACTTCGCGGGCGCCGCCGTCGATCGCGCTGCGGCAGGCCGTCAGCTTGGCGATCATCCCCGCCGTGGCCCCACCGCCGGCGATGAGCGCGTCGACGTCCTCGAATGACATGCTCGGCGATGGTCGAGCCGTCGCGCTCGAGCACGCCGGCGGTCGCGCCCGCGATGATCAGCCGCGGCGACTTCAGACGCCCGGCCAGGTGCGCCGCCAGCGTGTCGGCGTTGACGTTGAACAGCTCGCCCTCGCGGGACGCCCCGATGCTCGATACCACCGGGACGTAGCCCTTCCGGCACAGATCGGTCAGCAGCGCGGGTTTCTCCTTGCCCGTCGGCTCGCCCACGCGTCCAAGATCGACCGTGACCCCGTTGGTGGAGACGTGCGGGGGCGCGGCTTTGACCCGGCCGACACCGGCGTCGGCGCCCGTGAGGCCCACCGCAGGAACACCGGCCGCTCCCAGCGCCGCCACGAGCCTGGTATTCACGAGGCCCGCCAGCACGCTGACGACGACGTCGAGCGTCGGCTCGTCGGTGATGCGCAGCCCGTCGACCTGCCGCTTCTCGATGCCCATTTTGCCAGCGACGCATCGATCTCGCGGCCGCCGCCATGCACGATGACCAGCGGCGTCGTGCGACTGAGCCGGCTGATGGTCGATGCGAGGGCCGCCACGCGCGCGGGGTCCTCCAGCAACTCGCCGCCGAACTTCAGCACGACCGGTGTTCATACGGGCAGCAACCCGGTGCGCTCGTCGAAGCCGAGCATCACGTTCAGGTTCTGAATCGCCTGCCCGGCGGCGCCTTTCACGAGGTTGTCGATGACGGCCACGAGCACGATGCGGCCGCCGCTGGCGTCCACCCGCCACCCGATGTCACAGAAATTGGTATAGGCGACGTGCTTGATTTCCGGCAGCGTCTCGCCCGTAATCCGGACGAACGGTGCCGCGCGGTACGCCGCTGCTCATGACGGCCGCCACCTGCCGCCGATGTCGTGCCCGGCTGGAGCTTCGCGTAAATCGTCTCGAGAATGCCGCGATCGAGCGGGACCAGGTGCGGCACGAACGTCACCGCCGTGCCGAGCTCCTGCTCGATTTCGGGCTGATGCCGGTGGCCGAAGAGACCGTAGGCCGACACGCTGCCGTGATTCTCGGAGAAGTGCGTGCGCTCGCTGGGCTTCTTGCCCGCGCCCGAGATGCCCGATTTGGCATCGATGACGACCTCGCCGGCCAGGAGTCCGGCTTCGGCGAGCGGCTCGAGAGCAAGCAGCGCCGCCGTCGGATAGCACCCGGGGTTGGTCAGCAGCCGTGCACGCCGGATGGCGTCGTAGTTGCGCTCGGTGAGCCCGTACACGGGCTCGAGCGACCCCAGCTTCGTGGCGGGATACCACTTCTCCCGCGCGGCCGCATCGCGCAGGCGGAACGCCCCGGACAGGTCGATGACGCGCACGCCGCGATCGACGAGCGCCGGCGCGATGTTGGCCGCGGCTTCTTCGGGCAACGCCAGGAACACGACGTCGGCGCTTCCGGCCAGCCTTTCGGCCGAGAACGGCTCGATGACGCCGTCCCAGATTTTCGCGAGCGCGGGCAGCGTGCGCGGCGGCCCATCCGGAGACGAGGACATGGCCGACGTGACCCGCACGCGGGGATGGCCGGCGAGCAGCCGCAGCAGTTCCTGGCCGGCGAATCCGCTCGCGCCCGCGATGCCGATTCTGACGGCGTCGCCCGCGCCGGCCGGCGCGGCCATGCGTTCGGTCAGTGAGGAAGTATCCATTGCAAAGCATAAATATACAGCATATCGCCCAAGAAATGTGTATGATAATTCGCAGCTCTGTATGGTTATGAAAGCACGCCGGCAGGCGGCCGTCCTGCAGCTCATCGCGAACGAGCAGATCCACAGCCAGGAACAGCTGCGCACGCGGCTGAAGGCGCAGGGATACGACGTGACGCAGGCCACGCTGTCGCGCGACATCCGCGACCTCGGCCTCGTCAAACGGTCGGCGGACGGCGCCTACCAGCAGCAGGGCGCCGAGCCGCAGGTGCCGCCGGGCGCCGGCGTGGCCCTGCAGAAGGCGATGGCCGAATACGCCAGCGCCGTCGCCTGCGTCCAGCAGCTCATCGTGGTGCGCACCGGGCCGGGCCTGGCCCAGCCGCTCGCGCTGGCCATCGACCGCGCGAAGCTGGAAGACGTCGTCGGCACGCTGGCGGGCGACGACACGATCCTGGTCATCTCGCAGGACGCCCGCCATGCGAAGGCGCTGGCGAAGCAGCTGGAGGCCTGGTCGCAGTTTGCGTGAGTCACTGTCACTGTCAGTGACAGCGCCGAGCTCCTAAAGAAAAGATGACAAGAATCGTTCTCGCGTATTCCGGCGGGCTCGACACGTCCGTGGCGATTCCCTGGCTGAAGGAGAAGCATGGCGCCGAAGTGATCGCCGTCACGCTCGATCTGGGTCAGGGGGGCGAGTTGAACCAGATTCGCGAGCGGGCGATGGCCGCCGGGGCGAGCCGCTGCCACGTGCTGGACGTCCGCGAGGAGTTCGCGCGCGACTACATCCTGCCGGCGCTCCAGGCCGACGCGCTGTACGAAGAACGGTATCCGCTGGCCACCGCGCTGGGCCGGCCGCTGATTGCGAAGAAGCTCGTCGAGATCGCCCAGATGGAAAACGCGTCGGCCATTGCCCATGGCTGCACCGGCAAGGGCAACGACCAGGTGCGCATCGACGTGTCGGCCAGGGCCATCGATCCGCGCATGACCGTCGTCGCTCCCGCTCGCGAGTGGGACATGACGCGGGCGGAAGAGATTGAATACGCGCGCGTCCGGCGCGTCGCGGTATCGGCCACGAGTGAGAGCCCTTACAGCACCGACCAGAACCTCTGGGGCCGCTCGATCGAGTGCGGCGTGCTCGAGGACCCGTGGAACGAGCCCCCCGACGACATCTACACGCTGACGAAGTCGCCGGCGTCCGCGCCAGACGTGCCGGCCTACGTGCAGATCGAGTGGCAGAGCGGGGTACCGACGGCGGTGAACGGCGTAGAAATGTCGCTCGTCGAGCTCATCGGGTCGCTCGAGACCATCGCGGGCGTGCATGGGGTGGGCCGTATCGACATGGTCGAGAATCGTGTCGTCGGCATCAAGTCGCGCGAGATCTACGAGGCGCCGGCCGCGCTGTTGCTCCACGCGGCACATCGCGAGATGGAGGGGCTCGTCACGCCGAAGGACCTTCAGCGTCTGAAGCAGCGCCTCTCGCAGGAATACGCCGACATCGTCTACAACGGCTTGTGGTTCTCGGCGACGCGCGACGGCCATCGACGCGTTCATGCAGAGCATTCAGCAGAAGGTGAGCGGCACGATCCGGCTGAAGCTGTTCAAGGGCGACTGCCGCGTGGTGGGGCGGAAGTCGCCGTTCGCGCTCTACGATCAGGGGCTCGCGACGTATGAGGAAGGAAATACCTTCGACCACACGGCCGCGGAAGGCTTCATCAAAATCTGGGGTCTGCCTGTAGAAACGGCGGCCAAGAGCGCCCGGCGCCAGGCCGCTCCCGCGTCAAAGTAGCCCGATGCCAAATCTCTGGTCCGGACGGTTCGACAGCGAGCCCGATCCCACCGCCTTTCAGTTCGGCTCGTCATTTCGTTTCGACAAGCGCCTCTTCGAGGACGACGTCACCGGCAGCCTCGCATGGGTCGAGGGGCTCACCAAGGTGGGCGTGTTCACCAGGGCCGAAGCCGAGCCAGGTTTCGGCCGCCCTCACCGAAATCCTCGAGCGCGGCCGGCGCGAGCCCGCATTTCTCGACGGTCCCGACGAGGATGTCCATGCGTTCGTGGAGCGGCAGCTCGTCGAGCGCATCGGCGATCTGGGGAAGCGCCTCCACACCGGACGATCGCGCAACGAACAGGTGTCGCTCGATCTGCGCCTGTACCTGAGGCGCCGGATTCCGTTGCTGCAGAGACAGATTGCGGACGTGGTGGCAAAGCTTGCCGGCCAGGCCGAATCGGCTGGACAGGCGGTGATGCCGTCCTACACGCACCTCAGGCGCGCGATGCCGGTGCTGGTGTCCCACTTCTTTCTGTCGCACGTCGCCGCGCTGCGCCGCGACCACGACCGTTTCGGCTGGGCGTCGCGCGAGGCCGACGCGATGCCGCTGGGTTCCGGCGCCGTCGCCGGCACCAACTACGCGGTGGACACCGCCATGCTCGCGTCGCGGCTCGGGTTTTCGCGCGTGGTCGCCAACAGCATCGACGCGTCGTCCGATCGCGATTTCGTAGCCGGATTCCTGCACGCGTGCACGATGACGATGGTGCATTTGAGCAGGCTCTCCGAGGATCTGATCATCTTCTGCGACGAAGAACACGGGTTCTTCCAGCTCTCGGACGCCTCGAGCACGGGCAGCAGCATGATGCCGCAGAAGAAGAATCCGGATCCGCTCGAGCTCATCCGCGGCAAGGCCGGGCGGCTCATCGGCCATCTCGCCGGCTGGATGGCGACGATGAAAGGGCTGCCGAGCGGCTATAACAAGGATCTGCAGGAAGACAAGGAAGCGGTCTTCGATGCCGAAGACAACGTGGCCGGCGCGCTGGCCACGCTCGTGGGTGTCGTCGAGGGGCTCGAGGTCTTTCCGCGCAAAACCGCGCTGGCGGCCTCTGGACTGCTGCTCGCGACCGACGTCGCCGATTTTCTGGTCGGCAAGGGGATGCCGTTTCGCGAGGCCCATGAGGTCGTCGGCGGGATGGTGCGCCGGCTCCTGGCGGAGGGGCGCGATTTCGGTGCGCTCAGCCTGTCCGAATGGCAGCGCTACAGCCCGCTTTTCGATGAATCGGTGCGCACGGTCGTGACGCCGGAGGCGTCCGTTCTCGCACGGAAAACCCCGCAATCTACTCAGCCGCAAGCCGTTTCGGCTGCGCTGGCCGAAGTGAATGGGTGGTTGCGGGCCGTCAGGCCGACGTAGTAGACTGACGGTCCCGCTAAAGATTCCCGACCTAAAAGGTTTGTTTCGGGAGATTCATGCAACAGCGTCAGCTACGGCTTGGTGACATTCTCGATGACTATTGCCCGCGCGAGCGCCGTCTCGCGAACCACACGATCGTGGCGATGGTCGGCGACGACATTCGTTTGACCCGCTGCACGACGTGCGACACCGAGCATCCCTACAAGGGCGGCAAAGCGCCGCGGCTGCGCAAGAAGAAAACGTCGGTGGAAGCGGCCTACGACGAAGTGCTCGAGTCGGTAAAGCACGACGCGCCGCCGCAGGGCATTCTCGTCACGCATCCTGAGTCCGAAGAACCACCGGAAGCGCCGCCGAACTCTCTGAGCGCGGACGCGACCGAAGACCTACCCGTTCACCAGGACAACGGGAACGCGCCCGCGGAGAGCACCCCCGAAGAAGTCCGCCTGCACAGGCCGTTGATCCGTGCGCAACTCCCGCGCATCGAACGCGAGCCGGTGGCCAGGCCTGTGCCGGAGTTCACAATCCGGCAGGCCGCCAAGAACCGCGGCCGATTCCAGAACAACTCGCGCCCCGGCCGGTTTGCCAAGGGCGGCGGGCAGGCGGCGGCAATTCGCGTGGCCCATCGGGCGGCCACCAGGGACGCCAGGGCGGCCGGCCGCAGGGGCAGGGCGGCGGCGGGCTGATGCGTTCGCGCCAGCACGGCCAGCATTCCGGGCCGAAGAAGCGGTCACGGTAGCCTGAATCTAGAATCTAAAATCTAGAATCTAAAATCTGAAGACTGACAACTGAAAACTGAAGACTACAGAGATGCCTGATCTTTCGGGAAAGCACGCGCTCGTCGTCGGAGTCGCGAACAAGCGGTCGATTTCGTGGGCTATTACGCAAGCGCTGGCCAATGCCGGCGCGCGCATCGTGCTGACCTATCCCAGCGCGCGACTCGAAGAGAACGTGCGCGAGCTGGGAGCCACCCTCGACAACCCGTTGATTCTCGGGTGCGACGTCACGAGCGACGAGCAGATAGCCGCGTTGGGCGCCTCGCTCGACAAAGAGCTCGGCGGGCTCGACATGCTCGTGCACGGCGCGGCGTTCGCGAAGCCGGAAGACCTCGCCGCGCCGTTCTCGCAGACCTCGCGCGAAGGGTTTCGCGTCGCCCTCGACGTGAGCGCGTACTCGTTCATCGCGCTCGCGCGCGAAGTGCGCCCGCTGATGCAGAAGCGGGGCGGCGGCAGCATGCTGACGCTCACCTATCTCGGGAGCGAGCGGGTGTTCAAGAACTACAACGTGATGGGCGTGGCGAAGGCGGCGCTCGAATCCTCGGTGCGGTACCTGGCCGCCGAGCTCGGGCCCGACAACATCCGCGTCAACGCGATTTCGGCAGGGCCCATCAAGACGCTCGCGGCCATGGGCATCTCGGGCTTCTCGAGCATCCTGGGCCACTACCGCGAGCACTCGCCGCTCCGGAAGAACACGGAGACGAGCGAAGTCGCCGACGCCGCGATGTTCCTCCTGAGCCCCTCAGGCCGGGGCGTCACGGCGGAAGTGATGATGGTCGATGCAGGGTTTAGCGTCATGGGATTCTGAAGACGCCTTCCAATGGCAGATGGCACATGGCAAATGGCACGTGTTCAAGTCGAACCTTGCCATCTGCCATTTGCAATCTGCCATGACACGCTCACGCCCATTGTTCCAGCCGTATCTGATCATCCCTGACGCCCAGCTGTCTGAGCTGCGGCGGAATCTCTCCCACGAGCGCCGGCGGCCCGCAGAGAAAGCACAACGTGTCACCCGGGGCGATGAGCCCTTCCAGACACGCCGAGTCGATGCGCCCCTGCCGGCCAGGCCAGTCTTTCGACGCCGTACGCGTCACGGTGTGGCGGAAGTCGATGCGTCCTTCGTCTTCGAGCCGCTGGAATTCCTGCATGTAGGCGAACTCTTCGGGCGATCGCACGCTGTAGATCAACCCCATCTTGCCGTGCCGTTCGGCGAGCAGCGTATGCCACAGCATCGATCGCAGCGGCGCGATGCCGGTACCCCCCGCGATGAAGACAAAACGTTCTTCGCGCGGATGGGCCGGAAACGTGAACGACCCCAGCGGGCCGTCGACGGTCACGGGCGTGCCCGGCTCGATGAGGTCTAAAGTCAGTCCGGACGAGCCGTCGGTGCCCGTCTGAACGAGGAACTCGATCAGGCCGTTCCGCTCGGTCTCTTCCGGCGCCGATGCGATCGAATACGGCCGCCTCTTTTCGGCGCCGTGCGGCCGCAGATATGCCGCCTGTCCAGCCTGATACGGAAACGAGCCTCCCTGAAGGTCGAGCCTGATGATGTGCGCGCGCGGCGTCGCCTGGACGGCATCGCGAATGGGGAAGGTGGGCATCGGAATCGGAGACTGGAAACTAGAATCTAAAATCTAGAATCTAAAATCACTAGAATCTAGAGTCCAGATCTCTAGATTCTCGTTCATAGATTCGAGATTCATGTATCTGAAACGTCTTCGCGGCACGCTCCTGCGGTTCGTGCTCAAACGGCCGGCCGCGATCACGCTTGGCCTGATCATGACCGTCCCTGCTGCGTGGCTGCTCGTTCAGGACCTTCCCTGGGAGACTCCGGTGACAGATGGGCTGGGCCTGGTGGTTGGCGCCACCGGCGTGGCGTTCCTCTTGACGGGGCTTGGAGGGCGCCGGCCGGACTGGATCGAGCCGGAGTGAATCGCATCGCCGATCGGCAGTCGTCGATTGTCGATGGGCTCCGATGCGTTAGAGAACGCCCGACGCCGCCCGCTGAAGCTCTGAATCGGTAATCTGTTGCACCGGCTCGCGCCGCGACGGCGTCAGCGGTTCCATCCCCGGCTTGACGACGAGCGTGCGCTTGCGCTTCTGCTTGTCGCGATACATCCGGCTGTCGGCCGTGGCCAGCAGCGTCTCGTAGGTATTGCCGTCGTGCGGGAAAATCGCCGCCCCGATGCTGATGCCGAGCTGCAGGCGCTTGCCCGGGCGCGCCTCGAACACGACCTCGTCGATGGCGGTCTGCAACTCCATGCGCTTCCGCTCGGCTTCGTCGGCGCCGCAGCCCGACAGCACGACGATGAACTCGTCGCCGGCGTAGCGGACGCAGATGTCGTACGGCCTGATCGCGGCGCGAAGGACGCCCGCCACTTCGCGCAGCGCACGGTCTCCCACGTGATGGCCGTGGTTGTCGTTGATTTCCTTGAAGTGGTCGAGGTCCATGACGAGCAGCGAGACTTCCGACTTCAGCCGCTCGGCGCGCGCGAGCTCGCGCGTGAGGTGCATGAACATGAACCGGGTATTCGGCAGCCCGGTCAGCGGATCGGTCAGCGAATCTTCCTGGGTCTGCTCGAAGACGATCGAGTTGTAGATGACCGCCGCGGCCTGCTCGCAGACGCGATCGAGCAGCCGGCGATGGTCGTCGGTATAGCAGCCCGCGTCGATGTGGTACACCGACAGGGTTCCGATAAAGCGCTCGTTGAAGACCAGCGGGCAGACCAGCGCCGACTGCAGCGACGTGGTGCCCGGGATGCCGGCCGCTTCGAGGTCGGCGCTCGGGCGCGCGTTGACCAGCGTGCGGCGGTTGCGGGCCACCCAGCCTGTCAGGCCGAGGCCGCTCTTCACGGAAATCTGCTGAATCACCTCGGCGTCGATGCCGGTCGCGAACCGGCAGCGCAGCGTTTCGAGCTCTTCGTTGTACAGGAACAGCGCGCAGCACGAGAACGGGACGAGGTTGCTCAACTTCGACGAGATGAGCGCCATCGTGTCGGCGACGCCGAGGCTCGTGCCCATCGCCTGGGCGATTTCGTACAGCGCGTAAATCTCGCGATGGGCGAGCGCGATGTCGTCGAAGACCGTCTTGTTCGACGGCTCGGGCAGCAGGCCCACCGCGGGGCGGCCTTTTTCGCTCGTCCCGGTTGGCAGCGCGAGCGTGCGCACCGAATCGGTGGTCGTCTCGGCTTCGGCGCGCAGCTTGTCGAGGTTCTCGACGAAAATCTGCACGAGATTCGGATCGAGCGCCTTGCCGGCTTCCTGCCGGAGCAGCCCGACGGCACCTTCGTCGCTCATCGCCTTGTGATAGGGGCGTTCCGACGTCAGCGCGTCGAAGTAATCCACCACCGCCAGGATGCGCGCGCCGGCCGGGATCTCGTCGCCCTTCATGCCCGCCGGGTACCCCTTGCCGTCCCACCGCTCGTGGTGGCTCAGAATCAGCGGCGCGACAGGATAGGGGAACGGCACGCCGGCGATGATTTCGGCGCCGACCTGCGGGTGGATGCGGATCTTCTGGAACTCTTCCTGCGTGAGCGGCCCCGGCTTCGAGAGAATGTGCTCGGGGACGGCCAGCTTGCCGATGTCGTGCAGCAGGGCCGCTGTCTTCACGCCCTGAATCTCGTTTTCCGACATGCCGATCGACTTCGCGAGACCGGCCGCGAAGACCTGGACGCGCCGGATGTGCGACTTGCCCGTGCGATCCTTCGCGTCAATCGCGAGCGCCAGCGCCTCGATCGTCGCCAGGTGCAGGTCCGATACTTCCTGCACGTGCCGCTGCTCGTCCTCGATGCGGCCGAGGTAGATCTTGTAGCTGCGGTACGTCAGGTAGAGCGGCGGCGCCGCAAGCAGCGCAATGTAGTAGTTCGTCGTTCCGCCGATGACAATCGACACGCCAGCGGCCGCCACGGCGCCCACGAAATAGCTGGGCGCGCTCCAGAGGAAGTTCTCGTTCCATACCTTGAAGAGCGACTGGTGTGTCGACAGCGCAATGGCCGACGCGATCAGAATCGTGTTGCAGAAGAAGTAGGCGCCGGCCGCGCCGAGCAGCGGCTTGGCCATCGCGCCGAGCGACATCGAGGCGAGACCCGGAATGCCGCCCAATGCCTGGAACGCCCAACCGGCCGCCTGGACGCTGATCACCAGGCTCGACATGCTGAAGAACGTCCGGTATGGCGGGTTCTTCGTCGTCATCCGGAACGTGCACTGGCTCCACGCGCTGAGCGCGCCGACGATCATCGTCTGGGCCGGGCCGAGCAGGATGAGCGAGAGGAAGTCGACGGCGTAGGACACCGACATCGTCGAGCCGCTGCGCGCGAGCGGCAGGTTGACCTTGAAGGCGGAGGTAATCGACGACAGGAGCAGCAGGGTGACGAACCACTGCGGATGCAGGAAGCCGTGCGTCGGGAAAAAGGCCGCCAGGAGCAAGGCCCCGCCCGCGATCACCCCGCTGACGTAAATCCGCGCCGCAATTGGGAGCTGCTTCATTGCCTGAATCTGTGCCCCACCCTGCAAAACGTTAGCCCGATGGGACTTCCGCGGACGCCGGCCGTAAGTCTATTTCTGTGAACTACCTACGAGAAAACATCGACGACATCCTGAACAGCTCGGGCAGGGCCCACATGCGCGAATCTGGCACATGCATTTCAAAAATCGGCGTATCTGCTAGCAGTTAAGGCAGATAGCCTAGGTCCTGGCCTTGTGCCGTTTCAAGACGGCCAGTCGCTCTAGCCGTCTTGTCGGACTATTCGAGGGGTTTCGTTAGCTGGCGGTGACGCGCCGTGGTCGGCTTCGCGCCTGGGCCCCATGGGCCTGGGGCTCGAGCCCGAACTCGAGGATCTTGCGATAGAGCGTGCCGCGGCTGATCTCGAGGATGCGGGCCGCTTCTTTCTTGTTCCAGCTGCAGGCGTCGAGGATGCGCACGATATGCGCGCGCTCGGCCTCGCGGAGCGAGGGCATACGTTCGCCGCTCTCTTCCGCGGGCGGCTCGCTGGCGTGCAGGAACTCGATGTCGGCGGCGCGAATCGCGCGCCCCGGCGCCGACAATGCCGCGCGCGACACGGTGCTCTCGAGCTCGCGGATGTTGCCGGGCCAGTGATACGCGGTCAGCAGCTCTATCGCCTCACGCGCGAACGACTTGGCGTCGAGCGGCATGCCGTTGGCCGCGCAGTAGCGCGCGAGGAACCGGTTTGCCAGAACGGGAATGTCCACCTGGCGCTCGCGAAGCGACGGCAGGCGGATGGAGAACGCGTTGACGCGGTAATAGAGGTCTTCGCGGAACCGGCCGTCGCGCACGAACTGATCGAGGGGCCGGTTGGTCGCAGAAATCAGGCGGAAATCGACGTGGATCGATTTGTTGCCCCCCAGGCGTTCGAACCGCCGCTCTTCGAGCACGCGCAGCAGCTTGGCCTGGGCCACGATCGACAGGTCGCCGATTTCGTCGAGGAAGAGCGTGCCCTCGTTGGCCAGCTCGAGGCGTCCCGGCTTCCTGTCGTGCGCGCCGGTGAACGCGCCTTTTTCGTAGCCGAAGATTTCCGATTCGAAAAGGGTATCCGGCAGCGCGGCGCAGTTGACGGCCTGGAATTTCGCCGTCTGACGGCGGCTGAGCTCGTGAATCATCCTGGCCACGAGCTCTTTGCCCGAGCCGGTCGGTCCGAGGATGAGGACCGAAATATCCGACTTGGCGGCCGTGCGGATCCACTCGAAGACGATGAGCATCTTCTCGTCGCGGCCGATCATCTCGCGGAAGCGCTGGACCGACGGCGACTGGTCTTCGGTGCTGATCGTGGCGCGGCGTTCGAGGAACTTGTCGAGCAGCTTCTCGATACCCGGGTTGTCCGGCCGCGCGGCGGTGTAGCGCACCGGCGTGCCTGGCAGCCCGCGCGCGACGCCGAACGCCACCAGCTCGCGGATGCAGTTCTCGACGTCGAGCCGCAGGCGGCCGAACGTCTGCATCAGCTGATCGGCGTCGAAGCTTTCTTCCGGCCGCGCGCTCAGGTAGCGGAGAATGCCCGCACGCAGCGGGCTCTGGACCAGGTTCCGAAACCGCGTATCGAGATCGCTCTCAGTCTCGGGCTTGGCGGCGGTCGCACGACGGGCAGTAAAGGTCAGATCGTCCACAAATGTTTACCAGTGTCATTATCGGACGCTGCTCTGAGGAACCACAGGGGGCAATCGCGAGCGATTACGAAATTCGCAGATTCGCAGATTGGCAGATTACCTGATCGAACGACGGCTCAATTAGAAGCGGACGGTTTCGCTCTGTAGTAGTCGGTTTGATACTTCTCGATGAGCTCTTTCATGCGGACCGCGTCGGATTTCCGATGACCGTGGCAGCTGATGGGACTCGCGCCGCCTGTCGTTTCAATATACACGTCCGAGAACATCAGGTTGGTGTCGATGCGTACCGAAGCGACGTGCGCCATGTGCATCGAGTGCTCGAGGCGCCCGACCCACTGCGGCGTGTAGTGCACCACGCTCGTCGGCGAGATCAGCACCTGCGTCGGAAAGATGCGATTGCCCGAGCTCATGCGGCTCGCGCGGAAGACATCGCCCGGGGCGAACGGCCGCCCTTTCTTCCAGATGACGAACAGCATGACGAGCGTGAACGTCACCAGGGCCGCGGCGGCAAATTGCAGCCAGGCAGGAATCTCGTTCGCGATCAGGGTCGGATCATTCACGGCAGTGACGCTTACCTTGTTCCGCACCGTTCGTCTTGTCAAGACCGGCGGGTCCGGAAAAGCAGGACGGATGTAAGATTACGAATCTATGCCGTACCGTCATCCAGGCGCTCCGTCCTCGAAAGGCGCGCTCTCGGGAAAGCCGATTGGCTTCTATCGTCCCCGGGGAAGCCAGGAAGTCCGTCATCTGATCGATGAGGGATTTCAAGCCTTCAACGCCGCCCGGCTCTCTGAAGCCTGCCGCATTTTCTCGGACAAGATGCTCGATCCCGGCGAAGACACCACCGTCGGGCTCACTATCGCGGGCGCGATGACCCCGGCGGGCATCGGCGGATGCGTCGTGGAAATGATGGACCGCGGGCTGGTCGATTTCATCATCAGCACCGGCGCCAACCTGTATCACGATCTGCACCATGCGCTGAATTTCACGCTTCATCGCGGCTCGCCGTTCGTGGACGATGTCGAGCTGTACGAGCAAGGCATCATCCGCATCTACGACGTGCTGTTCCCCGCGACGGTGCTGCTCGAAACCGACGCCTACATCCGCGATTTCCTTGTCCGGTCCGGGCTGGAAGGCCCGACGACGACCTCCGAGCTTCACTATCGCATGGGTCTCGACCTGTTGAAGCGCTATCCGGGATGCGAGGAGCATTCGGTCGTGGCGTGCGCGGCCAAAGTCGGCGTACCAATCTATACGTCGTCGCCGGGCGACAGCTCGATCGGGATGAACCTTGCCTATCACGCGCTGTTGAACGGCAGCTCGTTGATGGTCGATCCGAACCGCGACGTCAACGAGGTGTGCGCGATCATCCTGGCCGGCAAGCGGAACGGCTGCGTGATTCTGGGCGGCGGGTCGCCGAAGAATTTCTACCTGCAGGGGCAGCCCACCTTGTGGGAGGTGTACGGCATTCAGAAGGGCGGCAACGACTACTTCATTCAGATCACGGCCGACCAGGTGGTGTGGGGCGGCCTGTCCGGCGCCACGCCGGCCGAGGCCGTCAGCTGGGGCAAGGTGAATCCCGGTGTCCTGCCCGATACGGTTGTGGCGTACTGCGATTCGACGATCGCCTTTCCCTTGTTCTGCGAATACGCGATCGGATCGAAGAACGGCCAGCGGCCGCGGAAAGAGCTCGTGCACAAGCGCGACGCGCTTCTGGCCGACTTGAAGCGGCAGGCCACGGCGGCGCGGAAAGTCGAGCAAAAAGCCTGACGGAGAGTCGCGGAGTCTTAAGAGTCCAGAAGAGTCTTGGGAGTCTGAAGAGTCCGAGGAGTCTAAGAGTCTGAAGAGTCCTGGGGGTCTGAGGAGTCAGTAGAGTACGTAGTGTCCGGCTTCAGCCGGACCCCTTCCAATGGGCACACTAGCGTCGGAGCTTGGACCGTTCGCCGAAGACCTGACCGACGCGCCACGTGTCTACTGCGACGCCAACCTCCCGGCAGGGCTCATTCGTTTCATGCGCGAACGGCTGGGCTGGGACGCGCTCTTCGTGCTCGAGGAGCCGCGGTTGCGTCGTGCGTCCGACATCGAGCACTTTCGCCTCGCCGCACAACTCCGCCGCACGCTGCTGACGCTCGATCGCGACTATCTGGATGATGCCAGGTTCCCTCCCGCCGAAGGCTGCGGCGTGCTGGTTCTGAGCGCGCCCGACGAGGCAACAGTTCGAGCGTCTCCTCAAACAGGTCGATCGTGTGCTGTTCGGGCGATCGTCCGATAAGAGATCGGGTGCGGACGCCTTCCGCACGCCGCTCGCCGGGCGCAAGCTGCTCGTGCACACGGACTGGCAAGGCGAGACGGAGTCATCGTGATCCTCGGAATCAACGTCGACAGCGGCCAAGCGCGAGGTGTCCTGATGGATACCGACGGGACGGTTCGCGCCCGGGCGGAATCGAACGCGCCCGCCACCGCCGATGCCGTTGTCGCCGTGGCACGCGAGGCCCTCGCGGCAAGCCGCAATGGCGGGCCGTCGGCGATTGGCGTGTCGTTTCCGAATCCCGATTCCAAGGACTGGCCTTCGGACTGGTCGTTTCTTTCAGGGGCGGTTGGAAAAGCGGTGCCGGTTCGGACGCTCAGCACCGGCAACGCGTCGGCGCTCGCCGAAGTCTGGTACGGCGCGGGAAAACAGGCGCGCGACCTGATCGCCTTCTCACTCGGGCCCTGCATCTCGGCCGGCATCGTGTCCAACGGCGTGCTGCTTGCCGGGGCGCACGGCCTGGCGAGCTCGGTCCAGTGGCTGGCGCTCAATCCCGTCGAGCGCGACGACTACCGCCGCATGGGATGCCTGGAAGCCGAAGGGGGGGCGTCGGGCATCGTGCGGCGCCTGGTCTGGCGCGTCAAATCCGGAGACCGTTCCCGCGTCGTCGATGCGGCGGGCGGCGATTTCAACGCCATTACGCTCGAGATGATTCTGAACGGGGCGCGCGAGAACGACGGCGTGTCGGTGTCGGTCATCCGCGACACGGTGAAGTACCTGGCGATGGCCGTCTCGAACATCGCCGCGGTCATCGATCCGGAAGTGATTCTGCTCGGCGGCATTCTTCAGTCGTCGGGCGATCTGCTGCTCGAGCCGATTCGTCAGGAGTGCGCCCGCCGTATGCCCCCGCGCATCATGGAACACGCGCGCATCGAGGTTTCCCCGCTCGGCGACGACGCGGCCCCGATGGGAGCCGCCCGCTTCGCGCACTTCGGATCCCAGCTTCCGTAAGAGATTCTCAAAGAGCTCGACGCAGAGGCGCCGAGACGCAAAGAACTCCTTTTCTTTTCTTCAAGAAAACTCTGCGTGCTCTGCGTCATCGTCTGCCTACCTCGGGCTGACGTTCGCGTACGTCGTCGGGTCGTTGACACCCGCGGCGTGAAAGGCATCTCTCCGCTCGCGGCACTTGCTGCAGAGCCCGCAGTGTGTCGTGCCCGACGGATTCATACAGGAGAGCGTGAGCTCGAACGGGACGCCGAGCCCGGCGCCGATTTTCACGACGTCCTCCTTGTGCAGACGTGAGAACGGCGCGCTGATCGCCATCGGCGCGGCGAGGCCGAGCGAGAACGCCTCGTTCAGCGCCGCGAAAAACTGCGGCGTCGCATCGGGAAACGGATTGCCGGCGAGCGGCGCCACGACAATCCGGGCGATCTTCCGGCTGGCGGCATACACCGCGGCCTTCGAGAGGAGCGCGATATTGCGGCCGTGCAGATAGACGTCCTCGTCGGGCGTGTCGTAGGCCGGCGGCGTGCCCTTCAGCGCCCAGTGGGTCGGGGGATAGACATCGCGCAGGCTGAACTCGAGGCGGACCAGCGGCATGACCGGGTTCGATCCGTTGCTGAGCGGGGGCACGCTCAACAGGCGGCGGATGATGTCCTGCTCACCTTGTTCCCACGCCAGCCCTCCGGCGACATAAACTGGATGGACAATATATGTCCGGGCTTCCTGGGCGGCGAGCACCGCGCTGTCGAGGCCGCCGGACAGCATGACGAGACTCGGAACCGACATGTATTCAGTCACCAAGAAAATTGAGTTCTGCTACGGCCATCGCCTGCTCGACTACGACGGCATCTGCAAGCACCCGCACGGCCACAACGCCGTCGCCGAGATCGAAGTCCGCAGCGGGTCGCTCGACAACCGCAACATGGTGTGCGATTTCTCGGACATCAAGCGGATCGTCAAGGGATGGGTCGATCGCGAGCTCGACCACAAGATGATCCTGCGACACGACGACCCGCTGGTTGAGCCGCTGCAGCGGCTGGGCGAGCCGGTGTTTGTCGTCGACAGCAATCCCACGGTGGAGCATATCGCCAAACTGCTCTACGACTACACGCATTCGCAGGGCTTTCCCGTCGTGCGTGTCACGGTGTGGGAAACGCCGACGTCGTTTGCCACCTACGCCGGGTCCGGGGCCGGCGCTTGAGCCGAGCTGGCCGTCTTCGATCTTGACGGCACGCTCATCGACTCGCGCCGCGATCTCGCCGACAGCGCCAACGAAATGCTGGCGGGCTATGGCGCCGCGCGGCTTCCGGACGACGCCATCGTCAGCATGATTGGGTGCGGTGTGGGCACACTCGTCAGGCGCGTCATCTCGGCCGCGGGCGTGGAGACGTCATTGGAAGACGCGCTTCCGCGTTTCGTCGCCGCCTACGACCGGCGGCTGACCGTCCACACCCGTCCCTACGACGGCATCCCCGGCCTGCTGGACCAGTTGCAATCGCATCAGGTGGCGATGGCGCTCCTGACCAACAAGCCGCTCGAGCAGACCAGAAAGATCCTCGATCTGTTCGATCTTGCTCCGTACTTCCGGTGGGTCGTGGGCGGCGATGGCCCGTGGCCGCGCAAGCCCGCGCCCGACGCGCTGATCTTCCTCATGAATCAGGCATCGAGCGGCCCGGCCGAGACCACGCTCATCGGCGATTCCATCGTCGATCTCCAGACATCGCGCAATGCAGGTGTGCGCATTTGCCTCGCACGCTACGGCTTCGGTTTCGCCGATCTCCCCGCCGACCAATTGCGCGGCGACGAGGCGCTGGTGGATACTCCGGCCGACATCGCGGGGATCCTGCATGCCGGTTGAGAGCGGAGGGTGGTCGGGCGAAGGCGCATTCACGCAGCACGTGCTCGACCGGCTGCGCGGCGTCGAAGAGGTCGCGGCGCTGAAGGTCGAGGACGCGCCGTCGACGCGGTCCGAGGCCGACTACAACTTCGTCGCCAACGAGATCTTCGTGACGTTCGCCACCGTCCAGCGTGACGAGCCGGCGAAGCTGCTCGGCACGTTCAGGACCACGCGGCGCGTATCGGTCAAGGCGATGACCTTCGACGGCCTCGTGAAGCTCCTGGAAGAATCAGAAGGAATCGGGCCCCCGGATTATGCAGACGAAGGCATGATCCAGTACCTGCGGACCGAGCGCGTCATCCCGCCGTACCAGACCAAGGGGTACAAGCTGATCGAGCTGCTGCGGATCTACGAATCGAAATAAAGGGCCGTCACTGACCTTTCAACGTGAGGAGGTAGGTGACGACATCGGCCAATTCTGCCGGCGACAACTCCTTCTCATAAGACGGCATCGTCGACTTCGTGGATATGGTGTATTCGCGAAGTTCGGACTTGGTCAGCGAGAACAGACGACCTTCTTCGTCGGTCAGCTGAACGGTGTAGGTATCTTCGTTCAAGCGCCGGCCGTTGACGACGCGTCCGTCGCGCGTGACCGCGTGAACGGGCCGGTTGATCGGCATCATCTGGCTGGTCGGGTTCTTGAGCGATCGCTCGAGCGATCCTGCGCTGCGGTTCGCGCCGACGTCCGACAAATCGGGCGCCTTCCGGCTGCCGACGTTGTTGACGCGATGACAGCTCAGACACGCGCCCTTGCCTTCGAACACCGTCCGTCCGCTCGCCGCGTCGCCATGCTTGGTCGAGCCGGCGTCGAACGTGTTCATGTTCCGCAGATACGCGACGATGCCGGTCAGCTCGGTGGGGTCGAACTTGAAGGCCGGCATGCCGGCGTTCGGGAACCCGGTCGTGATGACGGTGCGCAACTGCAGGTCGCTGGCCGCGTTGCGGAACTTGCCGCTCTTGAGGTCGACGCCTGCCACGCCGTCGCCGCTGTCGCCATGACACGCCGAGCACTGTGCTGTGTATAGACGCGCGCCGTATTCGATGTCGGCACGCGGATAGTCGTCGGGATGACCTTGAAGCGTGGGGTTCTGCCCCGCGAGCAGAAGTGCCGATGCCGAGCACGCAATCCCCAGGCAGACGCCCACATTGATGATCGTTGCGCGCGTCCACCGTCTCACGAGCGAAGTTGTTGGAGACATACGGGCCTTCTTATGAAGTACGATGACGTCTCATGCGCTCTGCCTCGAAAACCGCCGCCGTCAGCCTCGCATATCTGCTGACGGTCGCCGTCCAGGCCCTGTCCGCCCAAGGGGCCGGCGATGCGGCAGCCGGCAAGAGTCTCTTCGAAGGCAAAGGGCGCTGTCTGAAGTGCCACGCGGTGAACGACACCGGCGGCAGCCTGGGTCCCGACCTGAGCTGGATTGGGATTCTTCGAACGCCGGAATCCCTCAAGCGCTCGCTCGTCGATCCAGCCGACCAGATTTCCCGGCGCTATTTTACGTTGGTCGTGGAAACCAGGGACGGTAAAAAGTTCGAGGGCCTCGCGCTGAACGAGGACGACTTTTCCATCCAGCTCCGCGATACGCAGGGAGAGCTCCGGTCGTTCCGCAAGGACGATTTGAAGGATCTGCGACGGGAGCCCCGCTCGCTGATGCCCGCGTTCGGCAAGGAGCTCTCGCCGGCCGAGGTCGATCACCTCGTCGCCTATCTGCGCACGTTGCGAAAGATGTGGACGCTCGAGCCGGGCACGTCCGAACGCGAGGTGGCGCCCACGACCGAGAACGTGCCCTTCTTCAACCGGGCCGACCGGGACAAGGACGATCGGCCGGACGAGCTCATCGGGGCCCTGCACATCCAGCCCGGCGCATCGGTCGCCGATATCGGCTCGGGCACCGGGTATTTCACGTGGCGGCTGGCCGAGAAGGTCGGGCCGCAAGGGAAGGTGTACGCCGTGGACGTCCAGCAGAGCATGCTGGACGAGACCAGAAAGACGGTCGAAGTGCACAAATTGACCAACGTCGAGTACGTGCTCGCGACCGACAAGAGCCCCCGGCTATCCGAGCGATCCATCGATTTGGCCTTCCTGGCCTATGCGTATCACGAGTTCGCCGAGCCCCAGGAAACGATGCTGGCTATCCGCCGGGCACTGAAACCCGGCGGGCGGGTGATGATTCTCGAGTATGCAAAGGAGAGCAAGATTGCGCCGGCCTCGCCCCTCCACAAGATGAGCTTTGAGGAAATCCGGCGGGAAATCGAGCCGTTGGGGTTTGCGATCGATCAGCTCCTGGACTTCCTGCCGGTGCAACATGGCGTGATATTCGCAATAAAGTGAGTCGGCTAAGCGACCGAAAAACTGAGAGATCCAGGTACCTGGTGTGAGAGATTTGTGTCGCTTGTAACCTCGTTGTTGACCGCCATCGTCCGCGCCGACGGAGACGCCCTCGTCCTCCACGCCGGCGAGCGCCCCTATGTCGTCGCGCCGACCGGCCAGAGCGAGCTGGCGTCGCGCGCGCTCACCCTCGACGCCATGCGGGGCATGCTCAAGGAACTGCTGCCCGCCGACGCGCAACACACGCTGGTCGACATTGGCGCCGTACAGCAGGAGCTTGCCCCTCCGAGCTTCGCCAGGGCCGAACGGTTTACCGTGATCGCGGCCCGTGGCGGCGATGACATCTGGATTGAGATACGCCGGCATCGCGCGCCCAAGGTGCCGAAAGTCGTCGTCGCGGCGGCACCGCTCATCGCGGCAATGCCCGCACCGGCCCCGCCCGTCGCGCCGGCCGAGGTGGCTCCTCCGCAGGACGTCGTCACACCGATCGAGGTGGCGGCACCGGCAGAGGCCACGATGCCGGCGGATGTCGCGGCACAGGATCACCAGGAGCCCGCCGAGCCGGAGCCCGCGTTCGAGCTCAGTTCGCAAATCGATACGCCATCAATCGAAGACGTCGAGGAAGCAGAACCAGAGACGAGGCGCGAGCCCCAACCCGAGCTCGCGCTCGAGGCGCAGGCCGAGGCCGAACCCGAGGTCGAGAACCGAGACCGAGACCGAGACCGAGACCGAGACGTGGAACATCGAGCTCACCAGCGAGGATCTCGAGGTCGCCACCGAAGCTCTCGAGGTCGAGGCCGCCAGCCTGGATGCGACTCTGGTCGTTCCGCAGGCGGAACCCGAATTGGAACCGCAGCAGGAATCGGAGTTGGAACCGGAGCTGGAACGGGAACTGGAACTGAACGTAGAACTGGAACCGAACCCTGAACTGGAACCAGACCGTAGAACTGGAACCGAACCTTGAACTTGAACCGAACGTAGAACTGGAACCCGAACCGGAACCGGAACAGGAACCGGAACCCGTATCCGCATTCGACGAAGCCTCAGAAGTCCACGAGATCTCGCTGGACGCGGATTTCGCGTCGATGATCGTACCTGTTGCCGAGCCGACGCCTCCCGCGGCGGTTGTTGAGCCACACCCCGGCGGTTGTTGAACCACTCGAGCCCGCGGCCGTGGTCGAACCGGCACCGGCTGCGATTGTCGCGCCGGATCCGACGCCTGAACCGGTACCAGAGATCGCGGCATCGCTCCCGGAACCGGCGCCGGTTCCCGTCGAGTCGAAGCGCCAGACCGGTCCGGTGGAAGTACCACCGCCGGCGAGCGTGCCGAGGACCGAGGTCTACGAACCCGAGCCTCGTCCAGCC
Source organism: Vicinamibacterales bacterium (assembly GCA_963821395.1). GTDB lineage: Bacteria > Acidobacteriota > Vicinamibacteria > Vicinamibacterales > JAMQPK01 > JAMQPK01. Next base: position 26,667 of record CAWGDY010000017.1, read on the forward strand.
GTCGTGCTGCCGCTGTCGCGCCCGTTTGTGCGCGTCGATCAGCCCGCGCGATTTTCACCGCCCGACTCGCCGGGCATCGATCGTCTGCTTCGCATCGCTGCCGCGCGCGGTGCGTCGACGCTGTACCTGATGTCGCAGGCGCGCCCGTCGATTCGCGTCGACGGCGAGATTCGACCTATCGACGGCGAGGCCGCGCTCGGCGAGCCCGACGTCGAGGCGTTGATCCTCGACATCATCCCGGAGCGGAATCGCGAAGCCCTGCGCAGCCAGGCGGGCACCGAATGGATTTGCGACGTTCCCGACGTCGGCCGCATCCGCTGCATGACGTTCCGCGATCATCGCGGCGCCGGCGGCATCTTCCGCATGATTCCCGCGCTGGCGATCTCGGCCGAGCAGCTGGGCCTGTCGCGCGAGATCCAGGGGCTGTGCGCGGAGGCGGAAGGGCTCGCTGCTCGTCACCGGTCCGCGATCGAGCGGCAAGTCCACGCTCGATCGCGGCGTTCGTCGATCTGATCAACCGCACGCGCAGCGATCACGTCATCACGATCGAGAATCAGATCAAGTTCGTGCACGAGAACCGCACCTCGCTCGTGAGCCAGCGCGAAGTGCGTGGCGACCGCAACGAGCTGCTGCTGGTGGCGCGCTCGGCCCTGCGCGAAAACCCCGACGTGCTCGTCATCGAAGACTTCGGATCGCCGGAAATCGTCACGCTGGCGCTCGAGGCCGCGCAGTCGGGCCATCTCGTCATCGGCGCGATCACCGCTCACACGGCGACCGACGCCGTCGATCGCATCATCGACGAGACGCCGCCCGAGCGGCGTCAGAAGGTGCAGATGGGGCTCGCGGAGAATCTCCGCGGCATCGTGGCGCAGGTGCTGTTACGGAAGCCCGGTGGCGGCCGCGTCGCCGCCCGCGAGGTGCTGCTCAACACGCGCGCGGTCTCGAACGTGATCGCCGAAGGCAAGACGTCGCAGCTGCCGATGGCGATCGACAGCGGGCGGAAGCACGGGATGGTGGCGCTGAACGATGTGCTGGCGGCGTTCGTCCAGGGCGGCGTGGTCGATTCGCGCGAGGCGTACAGGCGCGCCGCCGACCATCAGGGATTCCTGGCGCTGCTCAAGCGTCAGGGGATCGATACGTCGTTTGTCGAGCGGCTGGCGTGAGGCGCGAATTCGAAGATTCGCGAGGTTGCTCCTAACGTTCGACGAACGGGCCGAGCTCGTCGAGCAGCGCCTGCAGGACATCCTCCTCGCTCAGCGCGTCCACCGGCGTTCGATCCTTCACCGGCCGCTCGTGCTGGATGACGCGCCGGCCGCGGGTGCGGTTGACGCGCAGGGCGACGAACGGGTCGCCCTGGGACGTCTCGAGCGCGAACTCGATGAAGTCGTCGGCCGATCTCGAGGGTGCCATGCGCAGGCCGCCGTTGGGCGTGAAGACGGTGAAGCTGTAGCCCTCGGCGCGGAGCGTGTTGACCAGCATCTGCACGAGCGGTGTGGCCGTCGATTCCAGCAGCGCGCGGTACGCCGCCGCCGCTTCGTCCAGCTTCACCCGGCGGTCTGCGGCCTGCTTGCGGCGGTTGTCGATGAGCGCGCGAACGCGCTTTCGAAGTTCGGAGGTCTCGATAGCGAGCGGCTTCGGCGTCATGATTGGTATGCACATTCTACTCAGAAGAAATGGCTGACGATCCGCTGCTGCGCGTGTCGCGCATTGCGGCGGGAGAGTTCGTCATGGGCGCCGACGACGGTGAAGACGACGAGCGCCCGCGCCACCGGGCGTACATCGACGAGTTCGCGATCGGCGTGTGTCCGGTGACCAACGCCGAGTATGCCCAGTTCGTCCGCGACACGCACCATCCGTCCCCCGCGATTCGCACGCTGCCGATGATGGTGTCGGGGCAGTCCGAGGCCGATTTTCGCGCGCTCGCCGCGGCCTATTTCTGGAACAACGGCACGCCGCCCGAGGGGCGCGAGCGCCACCCCGTGACGCTCGTGGGATTTGACGACGCCACGGCGTATTGCGCCTGGCTGGCGAGCAAAACCGGCAAGCCGGTCCGGCTGCCGACCGAGGCCGAGTGGGAGCGCGCCGCGCGCGGCGGTCTCGACGGCAAGCGCTATCCCTGGGGCGACACGCTCGACCCGGCGTCCGCGCATTTCCTCCCGCAGACGGGCGTGAAGGCCGACCGCGGTACGGCGACCGTCGGCAGCTATCCGGTCAACGGGTACAACCTGCACGACATGGCGGGTAATGTGTGGGAGTGGGTGACCGATTGGTACTCGCCCAACTACTACGAGCGCGCGCAGTACCTGAACCCGCAGGGTCCCGAGAACGGCCTCATGCGCGTCGTTCGAGGCGGCGCGTGGGTGAACGCCGACGGCCGCTACCTGCGCTGCGCCTACCGTCACAAGATTCCGCCCGACAGCTATTCCTACAGCATCGGCTTCCGAATTGCGTTCTCGATAAAGTAGCCTGGGAATCTAGAATCTAGAATCTAAAAACTAGAATCTAGAATCTAGGAAGAGATCCTCCAGAAGATTCTAGTTTCTAGATTTTAGTTTCTAGATTCCAGTTTCCTATCCGCCCAAGGGTAAACTGGGCAGATGAAGTCCATGTTCGTGGCGGCATCTCTGCTCGCGGCAACCGCGCCGGCCTTTGCACAGGCGCCTCCCGCGCCTCCGTCTCAGCCAACCATCGTCACGCGCGGGCAGGCCATCGTCACGGCCAGGCCGGATCGTGCGTTCGTGACGATTGCCGCCGAGTCGCGCTCGCGCGTCTCGGCCGACGCGCAGAAGCAGAACGCCGCGGCGATGACGGCGGTGCTGCAGAAGATCGAGCAGGCCGGCGTGCCGAAGGATGCGATTCGGACGATCGGCTACGACCTGCAGCCCGGAGTTCGATTACGCGAACGGCCGGCAGACGTTCCGCAATTTTGTCGCGCGCAACACGGTCGAGGTGCGGCTCGACGAGATCGATCGCGTCGGCACCGTCATCGACGCCGCGGCGGCCGGTGGCGCGACCACGATTGCCGGGATTCGCTTCGACGTGCGCGATCGCGCCGCGCTCGAGCGCGACCGCGCTGCGACAGGCGGTCGCCGATGCGCGTGCGCGCGCCGATGCGGCGGCCGCCGGCGCCGGCGCCACCATCGATCGCGTCGTCCGCGTCGAGGAAGACGGTGTGCCCTTCGCAGCCTCCACGGCCGATGATGCGGATGGCGGAAGCCATCGTCGCTGGCAACCTGCACGACGCCGGTCGAGCCCTCGACGATCGAGATTCACGCGCGGGTCACGCTGACCGTGTCGATCCGCTGATGGCGGACGACGAAACGGGGTCGGGAGGGGTTTTCTCGGGATTCGGCGACGAAAACCCCTCCCGGACCCCCTTTTCGCGCGATGACCGCCGACGAGCTGGCGCGCGCGAGGCGCACGCTGATGCGGCGCGATCCGGTCCTGGCGCCCATCATCAAGAAGTACGGCGCCTGCGCGCTCAAGACCCGTGAAGGCGACATCTTCTGCGGTCTCGTCGAAGCGATCGTCTCGCAGCAGTTGTCGACACGCGCGGCCGCGACGATCTACGGCCGGGTCCGCGCGCTCCTGCCGGACGGTGGGCCAACGCCCGAAGCGCTCATGTCTTTGCCGGATGATGCGCTTCGCGGGGCCGGACTCAGCCGTCAGAAATTAGCCTACATGCGGGATCTGAGCCGGAAGATGCTCGACGGCTCAATAAACACGCAGGCGCTCTCGGACATGAGCGACGACGAGATCGTGGCGGAACTCACGAAAATCAAAGGAATTGGGCGCTGGACGGTCGAGATGCTGCTCATCTTCCGCCTGACGCGCCCCGATGTCTTTCCGGTCGGCGATCTTGGTATCGTGAAGGCGATGCAAAAGACTTACAACCTTCGCGGCACGCCGAACGTCAAACGGTTGCACGCGATTGCCGAGCGATGGCGTCCGTACCGCACCGTGGCGTCCTGGTACCTGTGGGCCAGTCTGGAGAATAAGAAATAGAAAGTAGAAAGTAGAAAGTGGAAAGTAAAACGTAGGAAACGACATCATGAAGAAATCAGCGACGCTGCTCCTCGCTGATCTTGACGGTCGTCTCGCTTGGCGCGCAGGCGCCGGCGAGCGATGTGCCGAAGCTCGACATCGAAAAATACACGCTCGCGAACGGGCTCGAGGTCATCCTGTCCGAGGACCATCGCGTGCCGCTTGTGGGGATCGACGTGTGGTACCACGTGGGCCCCGCGCACGAGGCGGCGGGTCGTACGGGGTTTGCGCACCTGTTCGAGCACATGATGTTCCAGGGCTCGAAGCACATCGAAAACGATGCGCACTTCAGGCTGCTCTCGGGAGCCGGCGCCAGCGGCGTGAACGGCACCACGAACTTCGATCGCACCAACTACTTCGAGACGATGCCGTCGAACCAGCTCGAGCTGGCGCTCTGGCTCGAGTCCGATCGCATGGGCTATCTGCTCGAGAAGGTCGACCAGGCCAAGCTGTCGAATCAGCAGGACGTCGTCCGCAACGAGCGGCGTCAGAGCACCGAGAACCGGCCGTACGGGATGGTCGAAGAGGCGATGTATCAGGCGATCTTCCCGAAGGGACATCCGTATCACGGCGTCGTCATCGGATCGCACGAAGACATTCAGGCCGTGAAGCTGGAAGACGTCCAGCAGTTTTTCCGCCAGTACTACGCGCCGAACAACGCCACGATTGCGATCGCCGGCGACATCGACAAGGCGGCGACCAAGAAGCTCGTCGAGAAGTATTTCGGCACGCTGAAACGTGGACCGGCGGTTCCGCCCGTGAAAGTCGACACGCCGCCGATCGCCGCGGAAAAGCGGATGGTGGTGGAAGATCGCGTCGAGCTGCCGCGCATCTACATGGCATGGCTGACGCCGCCGTTCTTCAAGGACGGCGACGCCGACGCCGACATCGTCAGCGGCGTGCTGGGCCAGGGACGCTCGAGCCGGCTGTACAAGAAGCTCGTCTACGAGAAGCAGATCGCGCAGAGCGTCACCGCGTATCAGCAGTCGATGGTGCTCGGATCGGTCTTCGCCATCGAGGCGACCGCGCGGCCCAATCACACGCTCCAGGAGCTCGAGGCGGCCATCAACGAAGAGCTCGACGCCATGCGCGCGAAGGGACCGACCGGCGCCGAGATCGAGCGGGTGCGCAACGTCCTCGAGACGCAGATCTTCAGCGGCCTTCAGCTCGTCGGCGGATTCGGCGGCGTGGCCGATCAGCTGAACCTGTACAACCATTACCTCGGCACGCCCGACTACCTCGCCCAGGACGTGGCGCGCCGGCGGCGCGTGACGCCCGAGAGCGCGCGGCAGTTCGCGCAGCAGTATCTCCGCACGAACGCCCGCGTGGTCGTGCAGGGCGTGCCCGGAAAACAGGTGCTCGCGCCCGAAGTGCCCAAGGCGGCCGCTCAGGCCGCCAGTGGAGGACAGCCGGTCTCGATCAACGCCGACGAGCCGTGGCGCGAGAAACAGCCCGGCGCGTCCGCCGCGCGCGCGGTGCGCGTGCCCGTGCCGCAGTCGTTTCAGTTGCCGAACGGGCTGACGGTGATCGCCCTGCCACAGACCGGCGGCGTGCCCGTCGTCTCGGCGAGCCTCGTGGTTCGCAGCGGCAGCGACGCGAATCCGATCGAGAAGCCGGGCCTTGCCAGCTTCACGGCCGCGCTGCTCGATCAGGGAACGGCCACCCGCTCGGCCCCGCAGCTCGCCGACGAAATCGCGCAGATTGGCGCGTCGCTCAACACGGGCACGTCTCGCGACGCGTCGACGATCTCGACCGGCAGTCTCAGCAGGAACTTCCCGGCGGCGCTTTCGCTTCTCGCAGACGTGGCGCTTCGGCCGAGCTTCCCCGCGGAGGAGGTCGAGCGCGTGCGTGCGCGACGGCTGGCCGATCTCGTCGAGCAGCGCGCCAATCCGGTTCAGATCGCCACGAACGTGGCCGGCCGCACGCTCTACGGCACGCACCAGTACGGCTTCAGCGAGACCGGCACGGTCGAGTCGAACAAGCAGCTGACCCGCGACGATCTGCAGGCGTTCTGGCGTCAGAATTTCGTGCCTGGTAATGCCGCGCTCGTCGTCACCGGCGCCGTCACGCTGGCCGAGGTGCGCAAGCTGGCGGAAGCGTCGTTCGGGAGCTGGCCGAAAGGCACGGCGTCGCCCGCGAAGCTCGGCACGCCGTCGACCTCTGCGCCGCGCCTGGTCATCGTCGATCGGCCGGGCTCGCCGCAGACGCAGTTGCGCGTGTCGACATTCGGCGTGCCGCGCAACAGCCCCGACTACGTGCCGGTGCGCGTCATGAACACGATTCTCGGCGGGATGTTCTCCAGCCGCATCAACATGAATCTCCGCGAGGAGCACGGGTACACCTACGGCGCGAACTCGCAGTTCGTGTTCTGGCGCAGCGGCGGTCCGTTCTCGGTCAACAGCGGCGTGCGCACCGACGTCACCGCGCCGGCCGTGCACGAGATCATGATCGAGCTCAGGAAGATCATCGACACGCGGGTGACGCCCGAGGAGCTGACGCTCGCGAAAGACGCCATCACGCTGCAGCTGCCGGCCCTGTTCGAGACCAACGATCGCACGGTCGGCAGCCTCTCGACGCTCTTCACGCACGGGTTGCCGCTGAACTACTACTCGAATTTCTCCGAGCAGATTTCGGTGGTCGATGCCCAGGCCGTGCAGGACGTCGCCCGGAAGTACCTCGTGCCGGAGAAGTTCGTCGTCGTCGCCGTCGGCGATCGATCGAAGATCGGCGCGGAGCTCGAAAAAGAGCTATCCGCCACCGCCGATGTCCGAGACCCTGATGGGCTGTAGTCCGATCACAAGATCGAGGAAGCGCACCGGGATCCGTCCGGCTCCGACTATAATCGGTTGTATTCGCATGGGCGTGCAGACGACAGACAGCGGGCCGAGGCGGGCGGAATCGGTGCTCGACCTGATCGGCAACACTCCGTTGATCAGGCTTCGAAAATTCGAGGCCGGCCTCAACGGGGTGGAGTTGTACGGCAAAGCCGAGTGGTTCAACCCGGGCGGGTCGGTGAAAGATCGTCCGGCCAGCAACATGGTGCGCGAGGGTCTGAAATCGGGCGCGCTCCGTCCGGGCAAGATCCTGCTCGACGCGACCTCGGGCAACACCGGAATTGCCTACGCGATGATCGGCGCCGCCAAGGGTTTTCCCGTCAAGCTGTGCGTGCCCTCGAACGTCACCGTGGAGCGCAAGCGGCTGCTCGACGCCTACGGGGCCGAGCTGATTTTCACCGATCCGATGGATGGCTCCGACGGCGCGATCCGCGAAGCGCGCAAGCAGGTGGCGGCCGATCCCGAACAGTATTTCTATCCCGATCAGTACAACAACGACGCAAACTGGCGGGCTCACTACGAGACGACCGCGCCCGAGATTCTCGCGCAGACCGACCGCCGTATCACGCACTTCGTGGCGGGGCTCGGCACGAGCGGCACGTTCATGGGCACGGGCCGGCGTCTGCGGGAAGCCAATCCGTCGATCAAGCTGATTTCCTTTCAACCCGACTCGCCGCTGCACGGCCTCGAAGGGCTGAAGCACATGGAGACGGCCATCGTGCCGGGCATTTACGACCCTTCTTTGGCCGACGAGGACATGCGCGTGGCCACCGAGGACGCGTATACCATGGTGCGCCGCCTGGCGAGGGAAGAAGGCCTTCTGGTGGGCATTTCCGGCGGCGCCGCGCTGGCGGGCGCGCTGAAGGTGGCCAGAGACGTCCGGAATGCCGTGATCGTGACGATTTTTCCCGACAGCGCCGACAAATACATGTCCGAGCGGTTCTGGAACGTGCCCGCGTAGGGATCCCGCGGCCCCGATTTCATGTCTGAATCATTGAGGCTCATGCCTGGCATTGCGGACGCCATCCGGCGGCACGGCGTGGAGACGTACCCGAACGAGTGCTGCGGCGCGCTGATTGGCGCCGACGGCGTCGTTCAGCATGTGTCGCCGCTGCCGAACACGACCGAAGAAGGGGCGAGGCGGAGGTTCCTGATCAGGCCGTCGGACTACAAATTCGTGGAACAGGAGGCGACCCGGCTCGGGCAGGAGCTGCTGGGGTTCTACCACTCTCATCCCGATCATCCCGCGCGTCCTTCGCAGTACGATCTTGACCACGCGTTTCCGTTCTTCTGGTACGTGATCGTGTCGATTCAACAAGCCCAGCCGGAGAAGATGACGGTCTGGTTGCTGGCCGACGATCGCTCGCAGTTCCATGAAGCGCAGCTTCAGGTGTGAGGATTCAGGCTCAACTACTTAACGGTAGGGCTCAACTTCAGTTGAGCCCACAGCGAGACACTTATGGCGAACAAGATTCTGATTCCGACTCCACTCCGTCCGTTCACCGGGAAGCAGGATGCCGTCGAAGTCGATGGCGGCACGATCGGCGAGCTGCTCGTCAACCTGACGACGAAGTACGAAGGGCTGAAGCCGCACCTGTACAACGAGCAGGGCAAGCTTCGGAGCTTCGTCAACGTCTATCTGAACGACGAAGACATCCGCTATCTGGAAAAAGAGAAAACGGCCGTGAAGCCCGGAGACACGATTAGCATCATTCCGTCTGTTGCAGGCGGAACGGAAACTGAAAACTAGAAACTAAAATCTAAAATCTAGAATCTGAAATCCAAGAACCAGAAGCATTTTTCAGATTCTAGATTCTAGATTCTAGATTCTAGATTTTAGTTTTTAGATTCGGATATCACCTATGTCTCTGACCAATGACGAAGTAAAACGCTACAGCCGGCACCTCATCATGCCGGAGGTTGGTGTCGACGGGCAGGAGAAGCTCAAGGCCGGCAGCGTGCTCTGCATCGGCGCGGGCGGACTGGGCTCGCCGGCGGCGTTGTATCTGGCCGCGGCCGGCGTCGGCCGCATCGGCATCGTCGATTTCGACGTCGTGGATTTCAGCAACCTGCAGCGGCAGGTGATTCACAGCACGCCCGACGTCGGACGATCGAAGCTCGCGTCGGCCAAGGATCGGCTGCTCGCGCTCAACCCGCACGTCTCGATCGAGACCTACGAGACGGCGCTCTCGTCCAAGAACGCGCTCGATCTGTTCCGGCCGTACGACGTCATCCTCGACGGGACGGACAATTTTCCGACGCGCTATCTCACCAACGACGCGTGCGTGCTTCTGGGGAAGCCGAACGCGTACGGCAGCATCTTCCGGTTCGAAGGACAGGCCTCGGTGTTCGCGACCAAGGACGGGCCCTGCTATCGCTGCCTCTATCCGGAACCGCCGCCGCCTGGACTCGTGCCGAGCTGTGCCGAAGGTGGCGTGCTCGGCGTGCTGCCCGGCGTCATCGGCACGATTCAGGCCACCGAAGCGATCAAGCTGATCACGGGGATCGGCGAGCCGCTCATCGGCCGGTTCCTGATTTACGACGCGCTCCGGATGAAGTTCCGCGAGCTCAAGCTCAAGAGAGATCCGGACTGCCCGGTGTGCGGCACCCATCCGACGGTGACCGCGCTCATCGATTACGAACAGTTCTGCGGTGTGGCGCCGGCGGCGCCGGAGGTGACGGTGAATACTGCCAGCAGCAACGAGACGGAAACCGACGTCAGGGAGCTGAAGCGCAGGATCGACGCGAAGGAAGACTTCTTCCTGCTCGACGTGCGCGAGCCGAACGAGTTCCAGATCGGCCGTATCCCCGGCTCGACCCTGATTCCGCTCGGCGAAGTGCCGCAGCGGGTGAGCGAGATTCCCCGCGACAAGGAAATCGTGGTCCACTGCAAGATGGGCGGGCGGAGCGCGAAGCGCGGCGGCGTTCCTGCGGCAGCAGGGTTACAAAAATGTAAAGAACCTGAAGGGCGGGATCCTCGACTGGTCGGACAAGATCGACCCGTCGGTGCCGAAGTATTGACCCCTGTCCCAGACAGTCGTACACTGGCTATGGGGCTCAACTTAAGTTGAGCCCTACCAATAATTTACACAATGCTGAGGTTGTCGAAGAAAGCGGACTACGCGCTGATCGCGATGAAGCATCTCGCGCTGCGGCCCGACCAGACGGCCGCGAGCGCGCGCGAAATCGCCGAGCAGTACGACATTCCGGTCGAGCTGATGGCCAAGGTGCTGCAGCGGCTGGCGCGGGAAGGTCTGCTCGCCTCGCATCAGGGCACCCGCGGCGGCTACCACCTGAGCCGTCCGCCCGCCGATATCTCGGTGGCCGACGTCATCCAGGCGGTTGACGGCCCGTTGACCGTCACGGCCTGTTCGACCGAGGAAGAGAACTGCGACCAGTATTCGAAGTGCAGCGTCCGCGATCCGCTGTGGAAGATCAAGGAGCGGATCCTGGTGGCGCTGCAGACCTGCTCGATTACCGAGCTCGCCACCGAAGCCACCGAGCCCGTTCTGATTTCGATCTCCCGTCCGGCCGCCGTCCAGCACCGCTTCTAGTTTTCAGTTCTCAGTTTTCAGTTGTCAGTCTCGCGACTGACCGATCGCCACCGACTGCAGACTGTCGCCTACCGACTGTAGACTGTCGCCTGTCGACTCCATGAACCCCATCTACCTCGACGCCCACGCCACGACTCCGGTCGACCCGCGTGTGGTCGATGCCATGCTCCCGTTCTTCACGGAGCACTTCGGCAATGCGTCGAGCCGGAATCACCCGTTCGGGTGGAAGGCGGGGAAGGCCGTCGAGCAGGCGCGCGAACAGGTGGGCGCGCTCATTGGTGCGCGCTTTCGCGACGTCGTGTTCACGAGCGGTGCGACCGAATCGAACAACCTTGCGATTAAAGGCGCGGCGGCCGCGGCGCCGGACAGCCGCAGGCACATTGTGACGATCTGTACGGAGCATCGCGCCGTTCTCGATCCCTCCCGTACGCTCGAGCGCGAGGGATTCCGCGTGACGTATCTGGATGTCGATCGCGACGGCCGGCTCGATCTCGAGCGTCTGCGTGCGGCCGTCACCGACGGCACGCTTCTCGTCAGCACCATGTCGGCGAACAACGAGATCGGCGTCCTCCATCCGCTCGGCGAGATTGCCGCCGTCGCGCACGAGCACGGCGCGCTGTTCCATTGCGATGCCGTGCAGTCCGCCGGCCTGGTGCGCATGAATGTCAAAGAGATCGGCATCGACCTGCTTTCACTGAGCGCGCACAAGTTGTACGGCCCCAAGGGAGTGGGCGCGCTGTATATCGCCAGGCGGCAACCGGCGATCGATCTCGAGCCGCTCATCGATGGCGGCGGGCACGAGCGCGGCTATCGTTCGGGCACGCTCAACGTGCCGGCCATCGTCGGGTTTGGCGCGGCGTGCGTCGCTCTGTCTCGAGCAGCTCGACAGCCGAGTCGTGCCGGCTCCAGACGCTCCGCGATCGCCTGTGGTCGGGCCTTTCGGCAAAGATCGACCGTATTCATGTCAACGGCGCGCTCCAGCCCCGTCTGGCCAACAACCTGAACATCCGCGTGGATGGCGTGCACGGCGAAACGCTGTTGAAGGCGATCGCGGGCGACGTCGCCGTTTCCTCCGGCGCCGCGTGCGCGACGGCCAGCGCCGAACCGTCGCACGTGCTGCGCGCGATCGGTCTGACCGACGAGGAGGCGCGCGCGTCCATCCGGTTCGGTCTGCATCGATTCAACACCGAGGCGGAGATCGACCGGGCCGCCGGCGTGGTCGGCGACGCGGTGCGTCACTTGAGAGGACAGTGCTAGACTCGGATTTTTCCTGATGCGCGCGTATTACATTCCGGCAGCCGCGGGCGTGCTGCTGATCGTCAGCGCCTTTCTGCCGTGGATGACCGTTGGGGACGTGCCGCTCGGTGGTGTTCCCGACACCGCCGGATGGTGGGTGGTCGGACTCGGCGGACTGGCCGTCCTTCTGGCCGGCCTCAGTATCTGGACGCGCAAGAATTCACGGCATCCGTTGCTGCTCGTCGGCCTGATGTCATTCGCGATTCTGTTTCTCGGCTATCAATGGATGGCCCGCGCGGTGCGCAATTCGATGTGGGCGCAGGCCCAGGCTCGCGCGATCGTGGAAAACGTGCCGGCCGTCGAGCCGCCCGCCGCGGTTGTCGGACCGGGAATCTATTTAGGTGTCGTCGCCTCGATCGTGCTGGTCGGCTTCGGGCTCACCATCGTCTTCAAACGTGTGCCCAGCGCGTACGCGGTGGCTGAAGACGACGACGTGTGAGCCGGTCCTGGACAGAAGATCAGAAGATCAAGAGGTCTTTTTTCTGATCAAAAGAGTCTTCTGATCTTTTGATCTTCTGTGATCGTAACCGTGATCAAACGAAGACTGGCCGCGTGCTTCCGTTGGATAGAGCCGCCAGCTTGTTGCCGGGACCAGTCGAGCAGCACGCCGACGGCGTGCTCGTCGAGCGCCAGCGTGTAGTCGTTGACGTACAGCGCGATGTGCTTGGCCACCACCGACGGATCCATTTCCTGCGCATGCGTGGCGACGTACTCGCGGCTGGCGCTTAGGTTGCGCAAACGCGTGTTCGACGCTGGCTCGAAGCGCCCGGTCCACCTCGGGTCGCCCAGGCGTCTACCAGATCGCGGCGAATCGCAATGGCCGCGAGCGGAAGCGGGCACTTCATGCGTTCTTCCCACACCGCGCCCAGATCGGCGACAAGCGCGAGCCCTTTGGCCTGATATGTGAACCGGCCTTCGTGGATCAGCACGCCGCAGTCCACGTCGCCGCGCATCACCGCCTCCTCGATCTGATCGAACCGCATCGCGACCGTTTCGAAACGGCCCAGCAGATGTAGGAGCAGTGCGGCTGTCGTGCGCTCGCCGGGAATAGCCACGCGGCCGCCCACGGTTCGCTGCCCCCGTGCGACGACGATAGGCCCGACACCGAATCCGGCCGCACCACCGGCGCGCAGGAGTGCGTACCGATCGCGGACGCGTTCGTAGGCGGCGATCGAGATTTTCGTGATCTCCGCGTCACCCTTTTCCGCCCGCGCGTTGAGTGCTTCCACGTCGTCGATATGAGGATGCACGCGAGGCCCCGGCACGAGCCCGTGCACGAGCGCGTAGAACGCGAACGTATCGTTCGGGCAGGAAGAGAAGGCGAAGTTCAGCGGCTCGCGATCCACGTGATGAGGGCCTCCTGTGCCGCCGCCGCTGCTTCTTTCAAGCGCCAGGCGCGCGTGTCGCGATCGGTCACGATGTTGCTGATGCCCCGCACTTCGCCGACGCGAACGCCGTGCAGGTGCGCCACGTGGGCGATGGCCGCGCCCTCCATGCTTTCAACCGCGCCGCCGGTTCTGGCTTCGATGGCGCGAGCATCCCTGTCGGTGCCCGTGCACGAGGTCATGGTGACGAAACGGGCCCGTCGTGAAGTCGGGAATACCTGCATCGGCAGCTCGTTGAAGAGCGGGACTGGCGCGTCGACAACCGGGAATCCGAGGGCTTTCATATCGAGGAATCCCGTTGGCGATGTGGCCCCGAGATCGCCGTAGCATTCCGTTTCGGCACAGACGACATCGCCCACCGCAAGCCCGGATGAAGGATAGGCGCCTCCGACGCCGCACACCACGATTTCGCGCGCGCCCGTCTTCGAAAGGAAGAGCGTGACGGCATGAGCGGCGTTGACGGCGCCGACGCCCGTCCGCACGAGCGCCACCGAAGAGCGCTCGCCGTCGAATCGCTTCTGCAGGAGCGCCGACTCGAGCTCCGTCGCCGCGCAGATGAGCAGGTCAACCATCGACGCTCATTCAGGATACATCCGGTCGTTTCTTCCGTCAGGCAGACGATGCGCTCAGGATAGGTCGGCAAAGACGAAACCATCGCGATCGACGACCTCGCCGACGCTGATGGTCACCGGGTGGTTGAACATGGGCCCATCCCATGCAAACGAGTGGAATTCGCCACGCTCGCCGCATTTGTCGACGCCTGCCGGCAGGTCGGCGAGCAGCGAGCGATCGAACTGCCGGCCCGCGAACGATCGATCGAGGTGCTTCGGGTTGATGCAGGTGAGGACCGAGCGAAGCCCGGACTCGACCATTTGCGTCGCCAGTTGATCGGTCGGGATGCCCCAGATCGGAAAGAGCGGTGTCAGGCCGGTGCCGGCGAGCCGGTCCTCACGGTACTTCCGGACGTCTTCGAGAAAGAGATCGCCGAATGCGACATGCGTGAACCCTTCCGAAACCGCCTGCGAGACGGCCGCGCGCATGCGGGATTCATACTCGTCGTTGGTGCACGGCCACGGCAGCGGCACCGTCCGTAACGGCACTGTCGGCAGCTTCAGCCTGCGCTTCGACCAGGCGCCTTCTTACGGCGTGCATCGCCACGCGATCGAACTCTTCGTTCATCGTCGTCAGCAATCCGCCGATCTCGACTGCCGCGTCCTGCTTCAGCACGTGCAGCATCCACGCGCTGTCCTTCCCCGAGCTCCACGAAACCAGAATCTTCATTGGGGTGCCCTGCCGGGGTCTGACCCTCATTTAAAGGCTTCAGGGTGAAGGACTTCGGCTAAACGGCGCACGGACGCCGATATGCGCGGGCCCGGGTTCATCATGCCGTCGCCTCTCAGCTGATAGATCCGCTTGTTGCGGACGGCGGGAATGGACGGCAAGCGCATTCCAGGCGTCAAGGTTCCGCGCCTTGGAGCTGGCCGTGTCGACACCGATCTCCACAATTACCTCCGGCGCGCGCGCCACCGCCAGCTCGCTCGTCGCTTGAATGCTCTGCCGCTTCACGTCCGCGAACACGTTGACCCCGCCGGCGGCCTCGAGCATGTCATGAAGAAAGCCGATGCCGCCGCTCGCGTAGATGCCGCGCAGCGTCTCGGCATCGCGTCCGAACACGAGCAGCGTTCGAGGAGGTGGACGGCCGGCGACGCGCTTTCGTACCTCCGCAATCTCCGCCTCGATCTGGTTCGCGAGCTCCGCGCTTTCCTTGACGTTGCCCGCGCGCGAGCCGAGCTCGCGAATCGTGGCCGTGATGTCGGCGAGGCCGGCATGCTGGTAGAGGAATACCGGAATGTGCGCGCGCTCCATCTGCGTTCGAAGGTCCGACTGCGTGCCGTACACGACCACCAGATCCGGCTTCAGGGCGATGATGCGCTCGATGTCGGGATCGATCAGGCCGCCGACCTTGGGACGCGTCAGCGCTTCGGGTGGATAGGTATCGAAGTTGCCGACGCCCACCACGCGCGGCCCCGCGCCCATGGCGAACAGCATTTCCGTGACCGACGGCACAATCGAAATGATGCGCTGAGGGCGAGTCTGCGCTGAGCGTGGCGCGAGTGGACCGTGGGCCCAGCTGCAGCGCGCGCCACAAGGCACGCGGCAACAGCGACGGACGCAATCAGCGGTGTCTTATGAGCAGCCATAGAAAAAACGGCCCGCCGATGAGAGCGGTGACAACTCCTACCGGTACCTCGAGCGGTGCCAGCGCGGTACGAGACACAGTGTCGCACGCGACCAGAAAGGCGGCGCCACCAAAGGCCGAGGCCGGCAGCACCAGGCGGTGATCGGCTCCCACCAACAACCGGACGAGATGCGGAACGACGATGCCGATGAATCCCACCGGGCCGCCCAGTGAAACAGCAGCGCCCGTTGCCAGCGACGCGCTCAAGAATGCCAGGCGCTGCGTGCGATGCACGTCGACGCCACGGCTCGCGGCGCTTTCGTCGCTGATGGACAACAGGTTCATCGATCGCGGCAGCATGGCAAAGGCACCGAACGACAACGCGATGGGCGGAGCGGCGGCGACGAGCGGCGCGTAGCTGCTGACGTCGAGATCGCCCATGAGCCAGCGTACCGTGCGGAACGTCTGCGTGAAGTCCGACGAGGAACTGCACGAACAGAATCAAGGCCGAGAAAAACGAATTCAACGTGACGCCGGCGAGCAGCAGGACGTTGGTCGACAGCCCGCGATGCCGCACGCGCGCCAGCGAATAGACGATTGCCACCGCGCCGAGCGAACCGGCAAAGCTCGCGATCGGAACCGCCGAGAACCCGGCGATGCCGGACGAGAGCTCCAGCGTGAGCGCCAGCATCGCGCCCAGCGCCGCGCCGGCAGACACGCCCAGGGTGAACGGCGTCGCGAGCGGATTTCTGAGCAGCGCCTGCAGCACGACGCCAGAGGCGGCCAGCGCGGAGCCGACCAGGGCTCCGGCGAGCACGCGCGGCAGGCGCGCGACGAAGAAGATCTGCGCGTCGGCGTTCTCCGCGAATGGAACGGAGGCGTCGAACACGCGCCGGAAATCGATTGTCGTGGATCCGACGAGCGGGGCCAGAAGACAGGTGACGACCGCGCCCAGTCCGAAGACCAGGTAGGTCGCCGCAATCTTTCGGCCGATGGTCATGACAGATGTGCGTCGGGCGCGCGCGCGACGGGGACGACCGTCGGCCGCCCCGTTCTGGGATTGGTGGTGATATCGACCTCGACGCCGTACAGCTTTCGTATCAGCGTGCCGTCGAGCATCGAGTCGGTCGGCCCGGCGGCGAGCACCCGTCCTCGATCCAGCAGGATCAGCTCGCGGCACAGTCCTGCCGCGAAATTCAAGTCGTGGGTCGATACGATGACGGTCAGGCCGCGGCTCTCGTTGAGCCTGGCGAGCACGGAGCGGATCTCGAGCTGATAGGCGAGGTCCAGCGACGCGGTCGGCTCGTCGAGCAGGAGGATCTCGGAAAAACGGCTCCGGGAGCCCTTTTCGCCTGAGCGATCCGAAAAAGGCTCCCGGAGCCGTTTTTCCAGTTGCGCCAGCGCGCTCGCGATGACCACCCGCTGCTTCTCGCCGCCAGACAGCGTGTTGAACCATCGCGATTCCAGGTGGAGCGTTCCCGTCTGGCGCAGCGCGTCTCTGCGCGACCTCGATTTCGTCAGGGCCTTCGATTTCGAATGCTCCGAGATGCGGATAGCGGCCCATCACAGCCATTTCCAGGACCGTGTATTCGAAGGCCAGCTGGGTTTCCTGCGGTACCAGGGCCATCCGCGTCGACAGGTCGCGGCGCCGCAGCGTGCGCATGTCGGTGCCGTCGAGCAGCACGCGGCCTTCCAGCGGTGAAACGAGGCCCGCCAGCAGGCGCAGCAGCGTGGTCTTGCCCGATCCGTTCGGCCCGAGGATGCCGACCAGCGCACCGCGGGAAACAGACGCGGTGACATCGCTCAAGACGAGGGCCTTTGCGTCGTATGCGAACGACGCGCTCTCGACCGTCAGGCTGGATCACTCATCCAGCACCAGATCTTCGGCCACACATCCGCTGTGGGCCACGCGTCCGAGCGCGCGAAGGCGCAACGGGCGCGAGAACGCCGCCGACGCCGTGACGACCGTGTGGTACTCGCCGCGCTCGCCGCACGGATCGACATCCCGTCCGATGAAATCGTCGAGGAGATCCTCGGCCAGATCGCGGCCCAGATACGACTCGTCCAGCTTGCTCGCGCGCACGGTCACGATGCGGGCCCGCGCACCCGACGCGACGAAATCCCGGTAGAGATCGGTGGTGGACTGCTTCCAGAGCGGCTCGACCGCTTCGAGTCCGCGGCCGCGGCTCATACGCTCGGCCCATTCGCGATGCTGATCGAACAGGATGTCGCCAAAGACGACGTGCGTCACCCCGAGGGCGGCAGCCTCGGCGAGCGCCCGGTCGAACGTCTCGCTGTATGAGTCCCACGAGCATCGTCCCGTGATACTCGACAGACCCATGCGCTCGACCTGCGCCGCGACGATCTCCGGGCGGAGGCCATGAGACCGGCTTCGCGAGCCGTCCTCGTTGAACATCGTGATCGCGGTCACGATGTCGAAGGTGTTTCGTGCGCGCTGATACGCCGCGCACGAGTCCTTGCCTCCGCTCCACGAGATCGCCGCGACTGGACGTCCCATTTAGAACCTCGTTCGGATGCCGGCCCGCACCGTGCGGCCGAGCCCCGGATATCCCAGGGGCTCCATGTACTCGCGATCGGCCAGGTTGTCGAACGTCACGAAGCCCGACGTGCGCGCCGCGATGCGGACCTCGCCGCTGGCGTTCCAGGTTGCGTAGCCCTCGTTGGACGACACGGTCGGGAAGTTGAAGTCGCTGTCGGCGCGGGATCCGACGAACACGCCGCCCAGCGCGAAGCTGACGCGATCGCGCGAGTACGACACGCCCACCGACCCCGAGTGACCGGGCCTGCGGTACAACGGCTGTCCTGGCGCGAAGATGGGGCTGCTGCTGATGCTGCGAATCACCTTCGAGTCGAGGTACGTGTACGCGCCGTGAACGCGCACCGCGCCGCCGACGAGCGCCGTGCCGGCCAGCTCGAGGCCCGACGCGCGCGTCTCGCCGATGTTTTCGTAGGTCGCGTTGAAGTTCGCGTCGGACGGCCCGAGGCTGATGAGATCGTCGAAGTAGTTGGCGAAGTAGATCGCTTCCAGGCTCACCCGATCGCGCGCCAGGCGCTGCTCGACGCCGAAGTCGAATCCTCGCGACCGTTCCGGCTTGAGATCGGGGTTGCCGAGAAAACCCGGATTCGGGCTGTACGACTGGATGAAGAGCGGCTCCTTGATGCCGCGTCCGACGCTGGCGCGAATGCGTGTGGCGCCCACGTCGCCGTTGCCCGACGAGGCCAGCAGCGACACGGCCAGGCGCGGTGCCGCGTAAAAGCCGAAGCTCCCGTTGTTCTCGAATCGGATGCCGGCGATGATCGACGCCCGCGACGCGTGCGCCTGATATTGCACGGTCGTGCCGGTGTTGTCGCGTTTGGGCCGCTGCGGTTCGGCCGTCGACAGGTGATTGGTCAGCACGGCGCGCTCGCCGTCGTAGGCGAAGGCGGCCGTGATCGTCTGGCTCCGCCCGAGGTCGGCATCGGCGCGATATTCGAAGTGGTGGCGATCGAGGTTCGTTTCGGAGTCGTACAGAAAATCTGACGAGGGAAACGCCGCGACGAGATCGCCGAATCGCGCCGTGTAGGGCGGATCGGCAATCAGGTTGGTCGAGCGGTAGTTCGTAATCACGTACGAATAGCTCGTCTGCTGCGTCACCCGCGAGCCGAGAGGCTGATTCCAGCCGCCCAGAAACCGGCCATCGTCATGCGTGAAGTGCGCATCCATGTCGGGCCGGCCGAAGGCGGTCGGGCCGGGCGTGCCGGTCTCGCCGAACTCGCCGCCCCCGAAGAACCGCACGGACCCACCCGATTTCATCCAGCGCGTCGCTGTGCCGGATACCGTCGAGCCTTCGTGCTCGTTGTTCGGCTCCTGATTGTCGGTGTGCAGGTACGAGCCGAACATCGAGTACTCCATGACGCCGGACCGCCCGCCGACGCCCGCCGCGAGGTGGGCGGTGTCGTAGTTGCCCGCGTCGGCGGTCACGTTCAGCCGAGGCCGTCCGGCCTCGGGACGCACGGAGAAGATCTGGATGACGCTGGCCATGGCGTCAGAGCCGAACAGCGCCGAGTGCGCTCCGCGGAGCACTTCCACGCGCTCGATGTTCTCGGGCGCGAGCGTGGCGAAGTTGAACGAGCCGCCGGGTTCGTTGAGCGGGATGCCGTCGAGCAGCACTTTGTTGTACGTGGACTCGCCGCCCCGAACAAAGACCGCTGTCAGGTTGCCGACGCCTCCCGTTCGCAGGGCCACCACTCCGGGCACCGTGCGAAGAAGATCGATGGTGCTCAGCGCGTGGCGCTCGTCGATCGTCCTGCTGTCGAGGACGGTGATCGATGCGCCGACCTGCGATTCGGAGAGTTCCTTGCCGGTCGCCGTGACGACAATGGATTCCCGAATCGTCGGCGGCGTGGCGGACGA
>CAWGDY010000018.1:0-41422 GCA_963821395.1 Vicinamibacterales bacterium
AAGGGCGGGTCCAGAAATCAGGACCCGCCCTACTTACCGAGACGATCGAACGCACTGGATGATTGCCTATGGGGCGGAACTCAAATTCGCCGCGACAGTTCCGCCTACTCTATGGTTCCGCCCCCACCCAGCGCTTCTTCCGGCTCGATGAGGTATTCCATCTCGCGATCGAGCTCCATGTCCTCTTCGGTCGGCTGCGGCGGCGCCGGCGGCGGCGGCGGCTCGTCCGCGGGGATCCTCACGCCGCGGTAGAACTCGAAGCCCGTGCCCGCCGGAATCAGCCGGCCCATCGTGACGTTTTCCTTCAGGCCGCGCAGGTAATCGATGCGGCCCGAGATCGACGCCTCGGTGAGCACGCGCGTCGTTTCCTGGAACGACGCGGCCGAGATGAACGAATCGGTCGAGAGCGACGCCTTCGTGATGCCGAGGAGCAGCGGCCGGCCGGTCGCCGGGCGTCCGCTGGCCGACAGCACGCGCTCGTTCTCTTCGAGGAAGCGGAACTTGTCCACCTGCTCGTCGATCAGGAACTCCGTGTCGCCGACGTCCTCGATCTTCACCCACCGCATCATCTGGCGCGAGATGACCTCGATGTGCTTGTCGTTGATGTTCACGCCCTGCAGCCGGTAGACCTCCTGGATTTCATTGACGAGGTACTTCTGCAGTTCCTTCTCGCCAAGGACGTTCAGGATGTCGTGCGGATTGCTCGGGCCGTCCATCAGCGGCTCGCCCGCGCGGACGCGCTCGCCTTCCTGGACGTTTACGTGCACGCCTCGCGGCAGTGAATATTCGCGCGGCTCGGCGCCCGGCTCGTCGGGAACGATCATGATCTTGCGCTGACCCTTCACCACCGCGCCGTGCTTGACGATACCGTCGATTTCCGAGATGACGGCCGTCTCGCGCGGCTTGCGCGCTTCGAACAGCTCGACCACGCGCGGGAGACCGCCCGTGATGTCCTTCGTCTTGGTCGTTTCGCGCGGAATCTTCGCCAGCACGTCGCCTGCGAACACCGTCTCGCCGTCGCTCACCATCAAGTGCGAATGCGATGGCATGTGGTACTTCCGCGTCACCTTCGACGTCGGATGGCCCTGCGAGTCGACCGCACGGATCTCGATCGCCGGCTGCTTCTTCTCGTCCGGCGAGTCGATGATGATCAACCGCGAGAGACCGGTGACTTCGTCGACTTCCTCGTGCACCGTCATGCCCTCGAGGATGTCCTTGAAGCGCACCTGGCCCGGCTCTTCGGTGAGGATCGAGAACGTGTACGGGTCCCACTCGACGAGTACCTTGCCCGGCTCCACGTGCTCGCCTTCGTGCACGCGCAGCTTCGCGCCGTAGACGATCGGATAGCGCTCGCGGTCGCGGCCCTTCTGATCCTGGATGACCAGCGAGCCGTTGCGGTTCATCACCACCAGGCTGGCGTCCTTCGCCTCGACCGCCTGGATGCCCTGGAAGCGGACCGTGCCCCCGTTCTTGGCTTCCAGGGTCGACTGCTCGGAGACGCGCGACGCCGTTCCGCCGATGTGGAACGTCCGCATCGTCAGCTGCGTGCCGGGCTCGCCGATCGACTGCGCGGCGATGACGCCGACGGCCGACCCGAGCTCGACCAGCTGGCCGGTCGCGAGATCGCGCCCGTAGCACTTCGCACACACGCCCCGGCGCGACGCGCACGTCAGCACCGAGCGCATCTTCACCTTCTCGATGCCGGCGTCCTGAATGGCCGACGCCAGATCTTCGTCGATCTCCTGGTTCGACTCGATGATCGTGTCGCCGGTGAACGGATCGACGAGCTTCTCGAGCGTCACGCGGCCGATGATGCGATCGCGCAGAGGCTCGATGACCTCGCCGCTCTCGATAATCGCCCGCGCCTCGATGCCGTCGAGGGTGCCGCAGTCCGGCTCCGAGATGATGACGTCCTGCGCCACATCGACGAGCCGGCGCGTGAGGTATCCCGAGTCGGCCGTCTTCAACGCCGTATCGGCCAGACCCTTACGGGCGCCGTGGGTCGAGATGAAGTACTGCAGAACGGTCAGCCCTTCCCGGAAGTTCGACGTAATCGGCGTCTCGATGATTTCGCCCGACGGCTTGGCCATCAATCCGCGCATGCCGGCCAGCTGACGAATCTGCTGTTTGGAACCGCGGGCGCCCGAGTCGGCCATGATGTAAACGGGGTTGAAGTTGCGCCCCGCCTGCTCGGTCTCCTGCATTTCCTGGAACATCTCGTCGGCGATCTTTTCCGTGACGTCCGACCAGATCGCGATGACCTTGTTGTAGCGCTCGCCGTTGGTGATCGCGCCTTCCAGGTACTGCTGTTCGACCTTGATGACCTCGTCGCGCGCACCCTTCACGAGTGCCGGCTTCTCGGCCGGGATGATGAGGTCGTCGATACCGATCGACAGACCCGATCGGGTCGCATACGTGAAGCCGAGCTGCTTCAGACTGTCGAGCATCTCGACGGTCTTTTCGAGACCGTAGCGGAGGTAGCACGACTGCACCAGCTGCTGCAGCCCCTTCTTCTTCAGCAGGCCGTTGACGAACGGCATGCCGCCCGGAATCGCGTCGTTCAGGATGACGCGGCCGACGGTCGTGTTGATGATCTTGTTGGTGACGGTCTGGACTTCTGCATGAATGACTGCCTGGTCGTCGCGGGCCGTCGTCATGTCCTGCAGCTCGCCCGTGTAGCGCAGCCGGATCGGCGACAGCGTCTCCAGCTCGCCCGCTTCGAGCGCGATGATCACGTCGTCGGTGTTGCCGAACGCGCGTCCCTCGCCTTTCGCGCCGGGCTTCGCCTTGGTCAGGTAGTAGCACCCGAGCACGATGTCCTGCGACGGCACCGCGATCGGCGCGCCGTTGGACGGCGAGAGGATGTTGTTCGACGAGAGCATCAGCACCGAGGCCTCGATCTGCGCCTCGGGCGACAGCGGAATGTGCACCGCCATCTGGTCGCCGTCGAAGTCCGCGTTGAACGCGGTGCAGACGAGCGGATGGATCCTGATCGCCTTGCCTTCGACCAGCACCGGCTCGAACGCCTGGATGCCCAGCCGATGCAGCGTCGGCGCGCGGTTCAGCAGGACCGGGTGTTCCTTGATGACCTCTTCAAGGATGTCCCACACTTCCGGCTTCTGCTGCTCGACCATCTCCTTGGCCTGCTTGATGGTCGCCACCAGCCCGCGCTCTTCGAGCTTGTTGTAGATGAACGGCTTGAACAGCTCGAGCGCCATCTTCTTCGGCAGCCCGCACTGGTGCAGCTTGAGCTCGGGCCCCACGACGATGACCGACCGGCCCGAGTAGTCGACGCGCTTGCCGAGCAGGTTCTGGCGGAACCGCCCCTGCTTGCCTTTCAGCGTATCGGACAGCGACTTCAGCGGACGGTTGTTCGCCCCGCGCAGCACACGGCCGCGGCGGCCGTTGTCGAACAGCGCGTCGACCGCTTCCTGAAGCATGCGCTTCTCGTTGCGGATGATGACGTCTGGCGCCTTCAACTCGATGAGCTTCTTCAACCGGTTGTTGCGGTTGATGACGCGGCGATAGAGATCGTTGAGGTCCGAGGTCGCGAACCGGCCGCCGTCGAGTGGCACGAGCGGGCGCAGTTCCGGCGGAATCACCGGAATCACGTCGAGAATCATCCACTCCGGGTGGTTCGTCGACTTGCGGAACGAGTCAACCACCTTCAGGCGCTTGGCGTACTTCAGCTTCTTCTGCGCCGAGGGTTCGGACCGCATCTTCGTGCGCAGCTCTTCGGCGAGCTTCTCGACGTTGACGCGCTTGAGCAGCTCCTTGATCGCTTCGGCGCCCATCTGCGCGCGGAACTTGTGTCCCCACTCTTCGCGCGCCTTGCGGTACTGCTCTTCCGACAGCAGCTGGTTCTGGTTCAGGTCGCTGTCGAGCGGATCGACGACGACGTAGGCCTCGAAGTAGAGCACGCGCTCGAGCTCGCGCAGCGAGATGTCGAGCAGGTGGCCGATGCGGCTCGGCAGCCCCTTGAAGAACCACACGTGGCTGACGGGCGTGGCGAGCGTGATGTGGCCGAGGCGCTCGCGGCGCACCTTGGCCTGCGTCACTTCGACACCGCACTTGTCGCAAATCACGCCGCGGTGCTTCATGCGCTTGTACTTGCCGCACAGGCACTCCCAGTCGGTGATCGGCCCGAAGATCTTCGCGCAGAACAGGCCGTCGCGTTCGGGCTTGAACGTGCGGTAGTTGATCGTCTCCGGCTTGGTCACCTCGCCGTGCGACCACGACATGATCTTCTCCGGCGACGCCAGCGAGATACGAATCGCGTCGAAGTCGGATGTCAGCGAACCCCTATCGTGAAAACTTGGTCTCATCTTCTACACCTCTTCCAGTGCCGGTGCGGGTAGCGCAGCGACCGGTTCGGCGGTTTTCTTCTTGGTCTTCAACAGCTCCACGTCCAGGCACAGCGACTGGAGCTCGCGGATGAGGACGTTGAACGATTCAGGCAGCCCGGCCGTGAACGACGCATCGCCTTTCACGATGGCCTCGTAAATCTTCGCTCGTCCGGTCACGTCGTCCGACTTGGCCGTGAGCAACTCCTGAAGGATGTGCGCCGAGCCGTATGCCTCGAGCGCCCAGACCTCCATTTCTCCGAACCGCTGGCCGCCGAACTGCGCCTTGCCACCCAGCGGCTGCTGGGTGATGAGCGAGTACGGCCCGATCGAACGCGCGTGAATCTTGTCGTCGACCAGGTGCGACAGCTTGAGCATGTAGATGTAGCCGACGGTGACGTCCTGCTCGAACGACATGCCCGTCATGCCGTCGAAGAGGTTCGTCTTGCCGCTCTTCGGCAAGCCCGCCTGATCGAGCCAGCTCTTGATCTCCTTCTCCGTCGCGCCGTCGAAGACGGGCGTGGCGAAGTAGAGGCCCAGCGCGTGCGCGGCCCAGCCGAGGTGCGTCTCGAGAATCTGGCCGACGTTCATACGCGACGGAACGCCGAGCGGATTCAGCACGATCTCCACCGGCGTGCCGTCCGGCAGATGCGGCATGTCTTCCTCGGGAAGGATGCGCGCGATGACGCCCTTGTTGCCGTGGCGGCCGGCCATCTTGTCGCCGACCGACAGCTTGCGCTTCATCGCCACGTACACCTTGACGAGCTTGATGACGCCCGGAGGCAGCTCGTCGCCGCGGCGAATCTTCTCCTTCTTCTCTTCGAAGAGCTGACGGATGACTTCCACCTGCCGCTCGGTTCTCTCTTCGAGCGCGCGGAGGTCGTCTTCCAGCCGCGGATCGTCCGCCTGAATCTTCAGGCGCACCATCGCGTCGTAGGGCATGTCCTGCAGAATCTCCGGGGTCAGGACCGTGCCCTTCTTGAACATGCGCTCGCGGCCGTACTCGTCGAACAGGTCGCTGCGCAGCGTCTGGTTGTTCAGCATCTGCACGACGCGCTTCTTCACCTCGTCGTGAAGGATGCGGATCTCGTCCTGCAGGTTCTTCTCCATCATCTCGAGCTCTTCGGCCTCGATGGCCTTGGCTCGATCGTCCTTCTCGATGCCCTTGCGCGAGAAGATCTTCACGCCGACGATGATGCCCTCGATGCCCGGCGGGCAGATGAGGGACGCATCGCGCACGTCGCCGGCCTTCTCGCCGAAGATGGCACGGAGCAGCTTTTCTTCCGGCGTCAGCTGCGTCTCGCCTTTCGGCGTCACCTTGCCCACCAGAATGTCGCCCGGCTTCACATACGCGCCGATGCGGATGATGCCGCTCTCGTCGAGATCGCGCAGGAACGTCTCCGACACGTTCGGGATGTCCCGCGTGATTTCCTCGGGCCCGAGCTTGGTGTCGCGCGCCTCGATTTCGAACTCCTCGATGTGGATGGAGGTGTAGTAGTCGTCCTTCACCATCCGCTCCGAGACGAGAATCGCGTCTTCGAAGTTGTAGCCGCGCCACGGCATGAACGCGACGAGCACGTTGCGGCCCGAGCGCGAGCTCGCCCAGCTCCGTGCACGGACCGTCGGCCATGACCTGGCCCTTGTGCACCTTCTGCCCGACGCGCACGATCGGCTTCTGGCTGATGCACGTGTTCTGGTTCGAGCGCTTGAACTTCGTCAGGTTGTAGATGTCGGCGCCCATCTCCTTGCTGACCGCCGGATCTTCGCTCTCGCCTTCGACGCGCACGACGATGCGGAGCGAGTCGACGAAGTCGATCGTGCCCGCACGGCGAGCGACGACGACCGCGCCCGAATCGCGCGCGGTGATGTGCTCCATGCCCGTGCCGACGAACGGCGCCCGCGCCCTCAACAGCGGCACCGCCTGGCGCTGCATGTTCGATCCCATCAGCGCGCGGTTCGCGTCGTCGTTCTCGAGGAACGGAATCAGCGACGCCGCGACCGAGACGAGCTGCTTCGGCGACACGTCGATGAACTGCACGCTGTCGCGCTGCGCCAGGATGAAGTTGCCCGCCTGGCGGCAGTTGATGCGATCGCCGACGAACCGCCCGTTCGGATCGAGCTCGGCGTTGGCCTGCGCGATGATGTACTGGTCTTCTTCCCACGCCGACAGATAGAAGGAGTGCGGCTCGAACTCGGCCGCGCGCTTCTTCCGGCCCTTCGACGCGGCGTTCTCCTCGAGGACCTCGTTCACCTCGACGATCTCGCCGGTCTTGAACTTCGTGCCGCCGCCGTTGGTGACGAGGACGAAGTCGGCCACGCGGCCTTCCTTCACCTTGCGGTACGGCGACTCGATGAACCCGAACTCGTTGATGCGCGCGTAGCACGAGAGCGACGAGATGAGGCCGATGTTCGGACCTTCCGGCGTCTCAATCGGGCAGATGCGCCCGTAGTGCGTCGGATGGACGTCGCGGACTTCGAACCCGGCGCGCTCGCGTGAGAGACCGCCGGGGCCGAGGGCCGAGAGACGCCGCTTGTGCGTGATTTCCGACAGCGGGTTGGTCTGGTCCATGAACTGCGACAGCTGCGACGACCCGAAGAACTCGCGAATCGCGGCCATGACCGGCTTCGCGTTGATCAGGTCGTGCGGCATGGCGGTCGCCATTTCCTGGTAGACCGACATCTTTTCCTTGATCGCGCGCTCCATACGCACGAGCCCGATGCGGAACTGGTTCTCGAGCAGCTCGCCGACCGAGCGCACGCGCCGGTTGCCCAGGTGATCGATGTCGTCGACGTTCACCGGGTTCTTGCGCAGCTTCAGCAGGTACTTGATGACCTCGTAGAAGTCCTGCGGGTGCAGGATCTTCTCGTCGAGCGGCGTGTTGAGGCCGAGCTTGGTGTTCAGCTTCAGCCGGCCGACGCGCGAGAAGTCGTACTTCTGCGGGTTGAAGAACATGTTCTCGAAGAGCGACCGCGAGCTGTCGAGCGTCGGGGGATCGCCCGGGCGCAGACGGCGGTAGATCTCGATGAGCGACTCTTCGTGCGTGTGGATCGGATCCTTCTTCAGCGTCGCGGAGATGATCGGCCCGACGTCGTCTTTTTCCGGGAAGAACACCTCGATGCGATCGATGCTGTTCTCCTGCGCCATCGAGATGACGCGCGGCGTGATTTCCTCGTTGGCCTCGAGGATGACCTCGCCGGTCGCCGGGTTGACGATGTCCGCCGCCGCAAAGGCGCCCTCGAGCTCGGCGTCCGAAATCTCGATCGCCTCGACGTTGGCCTTGCGCAGCGCCGCGATGGCCGACGCCGTGATCTTCTTGCCCGCCTGGATCGTGATGTCGGACTTCGGAACGCTGATGTCCTTGGCCGCGCGCAGCCCGACGAGGCTGTCGCTGACGGCCCAGAACTTCGAGTCCTTCCGCATGTAGATCTTCTCGACGGCGTAGAAGCTGCGGATGATCTCGTCGTGCCCGCGCAGGCCGAGCGCGCGCAGGAACACGCTGGCGAGGAACTTCCGCTTCCGATCGATGCGGACATACAGCAGGTTCTTCGCGTCGTACTCGAACTCGACCCACGAGCCGCGGTACGGGATGATCTGCGCGACAAACAGCGTCTTGTCTTCGGAGTGGAAGAACGCGCCCGGCGAGCGGTGGAGCTGCGACACGATGACGCGCTCGGTGCCGTTGATGATGAACGTGCCGTTCTCGGTCATCAGCGGGATGTCGCCGAAGTAGACCTCCTGCTCCTTGATGTCGCGGATGGTCTTCGCGCCGGTCTCGGGATCCTTGTTCCAGACCACGAGCCGGATGGTGACCTTCAGCGGCACCGCGAACGTCATGCCGCGTTCCTGGCATTCGTCGACGTCGTACTTCAGCTTCAGCGCGACGGTGTTGCCGCAGATGTCGCAGACGTCACCCTCGACGATGTTCGGGCGCCCGCAGCGCGCGCACAGCACTTCGCGATCGCCGTACGGATCGGCGATCAGCACGTTGCCGCAGCCGGCGCAGGGCTTGCGCAGGTGGTGCAGCCCCTGCAGCTTGCCGCACTTGCACTCCCAGTTGCCGATGGAGTACTCGATGAACTCGAGCGACGAGTTCTCGCGGAAGTCGCTGATCGGAAACACCGACTTGAACACCGACTGCAGGCCCGCGTCCTCGCGCTCCGAGGCGAGCCGGTTCATCTGCAGGAAGCGCTCGTACGATTTCTTCTGAATCTCGATCAGGTTCGGAATCGGAACCGTTGTCTTGATCTTCGAAAAGTCGATCCGCTCGCGGTAGACGTTCTTCGGAAGGCTGTACATCTATGGACTCCTGGCTACGGGCTTCCGGCTTCAAGGCCATTCAAGGCGAGCCATCGACCCATGCCTAAGTACGAGAAAAAAGACGGGCTCCAGGCCCGAGATGGAGTCGGGAGGGGCTTCCACGGATCTCGTGTGGAAGCCCCTCCCGACTCCGTTCCGGAGCCCGGAGTCTGGAGTCTGAACGGCGAAGCGAGCTACTTGATCTCGACCTTCGCGCCGACTTCGTCGAATTTCTTCCGGATCGCTTCTGCCTCGTCCTTGTTCACACCCTCCTTGATCGGCTTGGGCACCGACTCGACGAGGTCTTTCGCTTCCTTGAGGCCGAGGCTGGTCACTTCGCGGACGACCTTGATGATGTTGATCTTCTTGTCGGCCGGGAAGCTCACGAGGGACACGTTGAAATCCGTCTTCTCTTCAGCAGGTGCCGCCGCCGCGCCGCCACCACCGGCCGCCGGCATGGCCATTGGCATCGCCGCCGCCGCCGAGACACCGAGCTCGGACTCGAGCGCCTTCACGAGCTGCGACAGCT
Source organism: Vicinamibacterales bacterium (assembly GCA_963821395.1). Taxonomy (GTDB): domain Bacteria; phylum Acidobacteriota; class Vicinamibacteria; order Vicinamibacterales; family JAMQPK01; genus JAMQPK01. The sequence goes on from CAWGDY010000018.1 coordinate 9,170, forward strand.
CGAGCACGCTGATGCCCTTGATGTAGTCGATTACCTGCTGCTGATTCAATTCGGCCATTGCTATTTGCTCCTTATTAAGACGGCTTGGCGAATATCTTTTTTCAAATGTCGCGGGGCCCCACCCCCGCGACCTGTGCCTTCGCCGCCTTCGGCGGCTCGGCGTTTGTCTGCGACAAGAATCTGCTTAGTGCGAGGACTTCAGGGGGTCTTTGTACTTCTATGCCTAATCCCTAATCCCTAATCCCCAATCCCCAGTCATTGACCCCTAGCTGGCGCCAGCCTCGGCCTTCTTCTTCTCGTATTGCGACAGCACGCTCACGAAATCCCGTGGCGCGGCGTTCAGCACGCTGACCAGCTGCACCATCGGGGCGCTCAGCAGGAACAGCAGCTTCGCGTAGAGTTCGGGCCTGCCCGGCAGCGACGCGAGGTCGGTCACCTCGGCTGCCTTGATCGTGCGTCCCTGCACGACCGCCGCCTTGATCTTCAAGGACGGTGCCGTCTTCTGGAACGTCGTCAGGGTCTTGGCGAGCAGGACGGGATCGGTCGCCGTGTAGGCGATGGCCGTCGTGCCCTTGAAGTGCTCGGTGAGCCCCTCGAACGCCGTCCCCTTGATGGCGCGCCGGGCGATCGTGTTTTTGACGACCTTGTAGGTCGCTTTGGCCTTCCGCAGCTCGCGGCGCAGGTCGGTGACCTGCGGCACGTTCAGGCCGCGGTAATCGACGACAATCGCGCTGTCGGTGCCTTTGAAGGCGCCTGCGAGCTGCGACAGCTCTTCTTGTTTTTCCGCTCTTGTGACTGCCATTAGTGCTTCACCACCACGTCGTGATGCACCGTATCGATGCGGATGCCGGGTCCCATCGTCGACGACAACGTGACGCTCTTGAGGTACTTGCCTTTCGCCGCCGCCGGCTTCGCCTTGACGATGCTGTCGACCAGCGCGTGCGTATTGGCGATGAGCGACTCGGCCGCAAACGAGGTCTTGCCCACCGGCGCGTGGATGATGCCGGTCTTGTCGACGCGGAACTCCACCTTGCCGGCCTTGATTTCCTTGACGGCGTTCGCAATCTCGAACGTCACGGTGCCGGTCTTCGGATTCGGCATCAGCCCGCGCGGGCCGAGCACCTTGCCGAGCCGGCCGACGGCGCGCATCATGTCGGGCGTCGCGACGACGGCGTCGAAATCCATCCAGCCGCCGTTGATCTTCTCGACGACGTCCTCGCCGGCCACGTGGTCGGCGCCGGCGTCCTGCGCTTCCTTCTGCTTCTCGCCGCCGGCAATCACGAGCACTTTCTTGCTCTTGCCGAGGCCGTGCGGCAATACGACGGTGCCGCGGACCATCTGGTCGGCATGCTTCGGATCGACGCCGAGGCGGCAGGTCAGCTCGACGGTTTCATCGAACTTGGCGAATTTGACTTTCTGCAGCAGAGGGATTGCGTCCTCAATACTGAGCGGATGCTCAGGAACCTGCTTCTTGGCGGCTTCGAACTTCTTACCCACTTATTGCCTCCTGTGGTGCAAACGGGCCAATCGGCCCTCCCACTTTGTTTATCTGTCGCGGGGCCCCACCCCCGCGACCTGTGCCTTCGCGCCTTCGGCGCTCGGCTTTCCTTGCGACAACAATCTGCCTAGTGCGAGGACGTCAGGGGGTCTTGTCTTTCCTAATCCCTAATCCCCAATCACTAATCCCTACTGGATCACATCCAAGCCCATCGAACGCGCCGTGCCGGCGACCGTCTTGATGGCCGCTTCGAGCGACTCGGCGTTCAGATCGGGCAGCTTGATCTTGGCGATCTCCTCGACCTGCTTCGCGGTCACGGTGCCGACCTTGGTCTTGTTGGGCTCGGCCGATCCCTTGGCGATATTCGCCGCGCGCTTGAGCAGAATCGAGGCCGGCGGCGTCTTCGTGATGAACGAGTACGACCGATCGGCATAGATCGTCACGACGGCCGGGATGATCAAGCCTTCCTGGCCGGCCGTTTTCGAGTTGAAGTTCTTGCAGAAGTCCATGATGTTGACGCCGTGCGGACCGAGCGCGGTCCCGACCGGCGGCGCGGGCGTCGCCTTGCCCGCGGCAATCTGGAGCTTCACCATTGCCTGTACTTTCTTCGCCATAAGACTTTCAGTCCTGACGCAGAGGCGCAGAGCCGCAGAGTAATTTCTCTTTCTAAGAAGAAAGTTCTCTGCGTCTTTGCGTCTCTGCGTCGAATCAGATCTTTTCCACCTGCAAAAAGTCGAGCTCGACCGGTGTCGAGCGGCCGAAGATCGTCACCATCACCTTCAGCGTGTTCTTGTCGAGGTTCACCTCGTCGACCACGCCGTTGAAGCTGGTGAACGGACCTTCGTTGATCCGCACCTGCTCGCCCTTCTCGAACATGTACTTCGGCTTCGGCTTCTCCGCCGCCGTGCGCACCTGGTCGAGAATCTGTTCGACCTCGTCCTTGCTGAGCGGCGTCGGCTTGACGCCGGCGCCCACGAAGCCGGTGACCTTCGGCGTGTTCTTCACCACGTGCCACGCGTTGTCGGACATGTTCATCTCGACAAGGATGTAGCCCGGGAAAAACCGCTTCGGCGTCACGACCTTCCGCCCGGCGCGCATCTCGACGACGTCCTCGGTCGGGATCAGAATCTCGCCGATTTCATCCTGCAGCCCGTACGCCTGCACGCGCTGTCCGAGCGACTCGGCCACCTTCTTCTCGAAGCCAGAGTAGGTATGGACGATGTACCACTGCTTGGTCGATACGTCTGTCATTACACTCACTTAGCGAAACCTCTGGAACAGCGCGAACACGCCGCGCTCCAGAATCAGGTCGACAACCCAGAGAAACGTGCCAAGGATGAACGAGAAGACGATGACCACGATGGTCGCGGCGTAGACCTCTTTCCGCAGAGGCCACGTCACCTTCTTCAGTTCGTTGCGGACTTCGGTCAGGAAGCCACGGGCGCGATTCCACCACCCGCCGACGTTCTCCCGTGCGCCTTCCAGGTTTTCAGTGACCACGTTAGACATTAGTCAGTCGTCAGTTCTCAGTCTTCAGTTCTCAGTCCGCCCGAAGGCTGTCCGCCTTCGCTGCACCAGCGTTCATCGCAGCTTCGGCGCGACATCGCGCCAGAGCGCGCTGTATTCCCGCGCGCGGCGGCGGATGGCAGGCCAGGAGGGTCTCGAACCCCCAGCCCCCGGTTTTGGAGACCGGTGCTCTACCAATTGAGCTACTGGCCTTTACGGTCGCAAGTCGCAGGTCGAAAGTCGGAAGTCGCAGGGCGGCGTCACGTCGCCTTGCGCCTTACCATGTGACTTGCGCCTTTCGACTCTCCTACTTCGTCTCCTTGTGCCCCGTGTGCTTCCGGCAGTACCGGCAGTACTTGCTCATCTCGAGGCGCTCGGACGATTTCTTCCGGTTCTTCGTCGTGCTGTAGTTCCGGCGCTTGCACTCGGTGCACGCCAAAGAAATGATGTCGCGCATTACGCCAGAATCTCCGTAATCGTGCCGGCGCCCACCGTGCGGCCGCCTTCGCGGATCGCGAAGCGCGAGCCCTTCTCGATGGCGACCGGCGTAATCAGCTCGCCCATGATGTCCGTGTTGTCACCCGGCATCACCATCTCGACGCCTTCCGGCAGATGCAGCGAGCCGGTCACGTCGGTCGTGCGGATGTAGAACTGCGGGCGATACCCGTTGAAGAACGGCGTGTGGCGTCCACCTTCTTCCTTCGACAGGACGTACACCGTCGCCTTGAACTTCGTGTGCGGCGTGATCGAGCCGCCCTTGGCCAGCACCTGTCCGCGCTCGACTTCTTCTTTTTCCGTGCTGCGCAGCAGGACGCCGACGTTGTCGCCAGCCACGCCCGAGTCGAGCAGCTTGCGGAACATCTCGACGCCGGTGACGATCTTCTTCTTGGTCGGACCGAAGCCGATGATTTCGACTTCCTCGCCCACCTTCACCGTGCCGCGCTCGATGCGGCCCGTGACGACGGTGCCGCGGCCCGAGATCGAGAACACGTCTTCGATCGGCATCAGGAACGGCTTGTCGACTTCGCGCTGCGGCATCGGGATGTAGGTGTCGAGCGCTTCCATGAGCTTGAGGACGCCTTCGGCGCCGCCCGGCTCACCGTTCAATGCCTTGAGCGCCGACAGGCGAACGACGGGGAGATCGTCGCCCGGGAATTGATACGTCTTCAGGAGCTCGCGCACTTCGAGCTCGACGAGGTCGAGCAGCTCGGGATCGTCAACCGCGTCCACCTTGTTGAGCGCGACCACGAGATACGGCACGTTCACCTGGCGCGCGAGCAGCACGTGCTCGCGGGTCTGCGGCATCGGACCGTCGGTGGCCGACACGACCAGGATCGCGCCGTCCATCTGCGCGGCGCCCGTGATCATGTTCTTGATGTAGTCGGCATGCCCCGGGCAGTCGACGTGCGCGTAGTGCCGGTTGGACGTCGAATACTCGACGTGGCTCGTCGCGATCGTCAAAATCTTCGTCGCATCGCGGCGCCCCTGCGACTCGGACGCTTTCGCGACCTGGTCGTACGAAACGAACTTGGTGGCCCAGCCCTTGTCGGCCGAGACCTTGGTCAGCGCCGCGGTGAGGGTGGTCTTGCCATGGTCGATGTGACCGATGGTGCCGACGTTGACGTGTGGCTTTGAACGATCAAATTTTTCTTTCGACATGCCTGCGTCTCTCCGTTGCTGATGTCTGCTATCGCCTTCGTTATACCTACCGCGTCGAGGACTGCCCGCCGCCGACGCGATTCAAATCTATCGGTCCACCTTCGCGCCTTCGGCGCTACGGTGGACATCCTTCGCTGGGCTGGCTTGCCATCCGAAGCTCGCCTTCGTCTGGCTTCATCAGACCAGACTTCGGCGGAGCGAAGGATGGAGCCGATGACCAGGATTGAACTGGTGACCTCGTCCTTACCAAGGACGCGCTCTGCCAACTGAGCTACATCGGCCCGACTTCGCTCGCTGGCCACCCGCGAGCTTCGTCGCGGCAGGCCCCTCGCGCTCAGTTCTTCAACCTGATCGACGTCGCCCTACCTCAGTGGCTTGCCATCTCGCCAAAGCGCAAATGTTCGATGCGCGACGACGGATGGAGCGGGAGACGGGGATCGAACCCGCGACCAACAGCTTGGAAGGCTGTGACTCTACCACTGAGTTACTCCCGCCTACGCGCTTCTCACCTCGCTCCGCGCTACGGCGGGTAAACCCGCTGTCGCGCAATCACTCGGCGCTACGGCGGGCAAGCCCGCGTGCGCTCAACTCCTCGGCTCGCCGCCTAACCCATGACGGTTGGCTTGCCAACCGAAGCCCGCCTCCGCTGAAAGCTACGGCGGGCGAAGGTTGGTGGGGAGGGGAGGGTTCGAACCTCCGTAGCCCGAAGGCGGCAGGTTTACAGCCTGCTGCGATTGACCGCTCTGCCACCTCCCCAATTTCCCAAGCTTCTCAGCTGCCAGCTCTCAGTTGTCAGCTGGTCGCACGTGGACCGAGACATCATCTCTGAAAGCTGATAGTTGAACGCTGTAGGCTGATCTTTGCTGCTTATCCTGCAGACCGGTTACTGCACCCCGCTGTTGCTGCCTGTCGTGAGGCCGCTGGTCGGCCGCGTCAAGCTAAATCCACCCCATCGCAGCCGCCGCGTTGGGAGCCCCGGTTATGGAGCTGGCGAAGGGATTTGAACCCCCGACCGGCTGATTACAAATCAGCTGCTCTACCGGGCTGAGCTACGCCAGCCAGACAAAAAGCTGAGTTTAGCACAAGGTGTGCCAGAGAATGCAAGGCGTCCTTACTCAGGTTCTTTGCCTTCGGGCCTAGGTTCTCTGCCGCCGGGCCTCGAACAAGACGACTCCCGCCGCCACCGAGACATTCAGGCTGTCCACGTGGCCGAGCATGGGGATTCGTGCCAGGAAGTCGCAGCGCTCGCGGACGAGACGGCGGAGCCCGGTTCCTTCCGCGCCGAGCACTATCGCGGTGGGGAGCTTCAAATCGATCTTATCGTACGTTTCAGGCGCGTCGCCCGCCAGGCCTACCGTCCAGATGCCGGCCTCCTTCAACTCTTCAAGGGCCCGGGCGACGTTGACGACATCGGCGATCTTGACGTGCGCGATCGCCCCCGCCGACGCCTTGGTCGTCGCCGCGCTCAGCGGCGCCGAATGCCGCGTCTGCCGCACGATACCGTGGGCGGCCACCGCGTCGACGCTGCGAAGAATCGCGCCGAAGTTGTGCGGATCTTCGATGCCGTCGAGCACGACGATGAGCGCCGGCGGCGCGGCGCGCGCATCGCCGATGAGGTCGTCGAGGCCGTAGGTGTCGCGGTCGGCGAGGTCGGCCACGACACCCTGGTGCGACGACCCGCGCGCATCCCGATCGAGCTCTTCGTCCGGCACGCGACGGATGGGGACGCTCGACTGGCCGGCCAGGTCAACAGGTGCTCCAGACGTCGATCGCTCCGGCGCCCGACGCGCAGCGAGACGACGCGCCCGGCCTTCAGCGCCTCGGTCACCGCGTTGATGCCGTAAATCAGCATGACTGCAGGGCGAGCATGAACTCGCGCGCGCGCTCGCGCGCGCCCATGATGCGCGCGATCCCGATAGACGTTTCGATCTCGGCGCCATGTTCCATCGCCGGCACGAGCAGATCGAGCTCGGGACCGTCGCCCGCGCCGGTCAGGGCAATGCGAATCGGATGGAACAGCGCGCGTCCCTTCAGACCGGTTTTCTGTTTCACCCGATCGGCGAGGCCGCGAAATGTCTGTCTGTCGGCGAGACGCGGCGAGGCATCCAGCTCGTCGGCCAGCGCGCCGATGACCTGCCGCGCGGCGCCGTCGCTCGCTTCCGATCGGATCGTGCTGTCGGCCAGCGCCGAGGACGCGGAAAACTCGAAGAGCTGGCGCAAACGCTGCGGCACTTGATCGAGGCGATCCACGGAGACATTGAAGATGGGCACGAGACTCGCGAGATACTGAAGACCCTCCGGGCGCAGCCGCGACGTGACGTAGCCGGCACGCTCGAGATAGGGCAACGCCAATCGCACCAGGCGCCCCGGATCGGCCTCTTTCAGGTAGTGCCGGTTTACCCAGGCGAGCTTCTCCTCGTCGAAGACGCTCGCGCTGTGCCCGACATCGCTCAGCGAAAACCGCTTCGCCATTTCGGCGAGCGGCACCAGCTCCTGGCCTTCGCCAGGCGACCAGCTCAAGAGCGCCAGGTAGTTGAGCAGCGCCTCGGGCAGGTAGCCCTTCTCGCGGAACTCATCGACCGACACGGCACCGTGCCGCTTCGACAACTTGGTGTGGTCGGGACCGAGCACCATCGCGACGTGGCCGAAGGCCGGCGCCGTCAACCCCAGTGCCTCGTAGATGAGGATCTGGCGCGGCGTGTTCGAGATGTGGTCTTCGCCGCGCACGACGTGCGTCACGCCCATCAGCCCATCGTCGACGACCACCGCGAAGTTGTAGGCGGGATGCCCGTCCGAGCGCTGGAGCACCTGATCGCCGATGACGTCGGTGTGGAAGCGGATTTCGCCGCGGACGAGATCCACGAACACGATGTCGCGATTCCCGGGCGTCCGGAAGCGGACCGCCGCCGGCTCTCCCCGCTCGACGCGTGCCTGGGCCTGTGCGGGATCGATCTGCGCGCAGCGCCCCGAGTACTTCGCGGGAAGGTTCTTCGCGAGAGCTTCCTTGCGCTCGGCCTCGAGCTGTTCGGGCGTGCAGAAACAGTAGTACGCCTTCCCCTCGGCCAGCAGCACGTTCGCGCGCGACTGATACTGGCCGAGCCGCTCCGACGATCGATACGGACCCACCGGGCCGCCCACTTCGGGCCCTTCGTCCCAGTCGAGACCCAGCCAGCGCAGATCTTCCAGGATGGCCGCGTCGGACTCGACGGTCGATCGCTCGACGTCGGTGTCTTCGATACGCAGGATGAAGGTCCCCTGCTGTCCGCGCGCCAGCAGCCAGTTGAACAGTGCCGTGCGGACGTTGCCGACGTGAAGGTGGCCCGTCGGGCTGGGGGCGAATCTGACGCGCATGGGGCTCCGGACTTCTGGCTGCTGGCTTCTGGCTTCGGGCCTGGAGTCTGAAGCCTCAAGCCGGCCGCCGTTAGGCACGCGACAGTAAAGCTACCGCGTGCACCGCGATCGCTTCGTTGCGGCCAAGGGCGTCGACTTTTTCGTTTGTCTTTCCTTTGACGCTCACGGCGGAGGTTTCGATCCCGAGCGCCTGCGCGAGATTCGCGCGCATGGCCGGGACATGCGGTGCCAGCTTCGGGCGCTCCGCGATGATGACGGCATCGACGTTCGACACGGAATATCCCGCCGCGCGCACGATCGCCATGGCGCCTTTCAGCAGCTCGATGCTGTCGGCGCCTTTCCATTTCGGGTCGGTATCGGGAAAGTGCTGACCGATGTCGCCCGCGCCGGCGGCGCCGAGTATCGCGTCTGTCACCGCATGACACAGGACGTCGGCATCGGAATGGCCCGGCCAGCCCAGTGTCGTGCGGAATCCGGACGCCACCAATAATGAGCGGCTTCCCGGCCTCGAGCCTGTGCAAATCATAGCCAGTCCCCACTCGGGGACTAATCCCTAATCCCCAATCCCTAATCCCTAGAAGGGCTTTTGACACGTTCAGGTCGTGCTCCGTCGTGATCTTGATATTGGTCGATTCGCCGTCGACAAGCGCCACCGAGTGCCCCGCCTGCTCGGCCAGTGACGCCTCGTCCGTCGCCATCGTCAGCGCTTCGTGCCCGAGGTGGATGGCCTCTTCCAGGACCTCGCGGCTGAAGGCCTGCGGCGTCTGCGCGAGATACATCGATTCGCGCGCCATCGTGCGCGCGACGATCCTGACGCCGGGCGCGGCGGTGGCCTCCTTCACGGTGTCGCTGGCCTGCACGGCGGCAATCGCGGCGCCCCCTCTGGCCGCCGCGTCGATGACCCGGGAGAACAGATCGGCCGTCGCGAACGGCCTCGCCGCGTCGTGGATGACGATCACGGTCGCGCTCTTCGAAACCTGGGCGAACGCGTTCGCGACCGAATCCTGCCGCCGGTCGCCGCCGTTGACGATGCGCACCGGTTTTTTCGACGAGATCAGGTACGGCGGCGGCGACTGCGCCAGATCGGGCGGCAGCGCAATCACGATCTCGTCAATCCGGTCGTGGCCGTCCACGAGCGCGAAGCTGCGCTCGAGAATGGTGCGATCGCCGAGCGCGATCATCTGCTTGGGCATCGCCGCGCCAAGCCGCGTTCCGCGGCCCGCGGCGGCGAGAATGGCCGACACGTACACACGGGAATTATATGAGAGGCGAGGGAGTATGGCGGTATCCTCCTGACGACATGATGGACGCCGAACGGTGGGCGCGCCTCAAGGAGCTGTTCCACGCCGTGCTCGAGCGCGACGTGCCGCAGCGATCCGCATTTCTCGACGCCGCGTGTCGGGGCGATCCCGCGCTTCGGGCTGAGGTTGAACGTTTGCTTTCCGCGCACGCCCGGACGGCAGGCTTCATCGAACACCCACCCGCCGCCGCAACCTTGAGCGGCAGAACACTCGGGCGCTACGAGGTCGGCCGGCTCATTGGCGTCGGCGGAATGGGCGAGGTCTACGCCGCACGCGACCTCGAGCTTGGACGCGCCGTGGCGCTGAAGATCGCCAGCGGCTCAGACCCCGACGCGCACGCACGACTGCTGCGCGAGGCGCAACACGCGTCGCAGCTGAACCATCCTCATATCTGCACCATCCACGAAATCGGCGACGCCGACGGGCAGCCGTACATCGTGATGGAGTACGTCGAAGGCACGCAGCTTGCCGATCTCATCCCTCCGGGCGGGCTCCCCATGGAAACGCTGCTCCGATATGGAGTCCAGATCGCCGATGCGCTGGCGCACGCGCACCTTCGCGGCGTTACCCACCGCGATCTGAAGGCCGCCAACATCGTCGTGACGCCCGAAGGCCGGACGAAGGTGCTCGACTTCGGACTCGCACGCAGCTTCTCCCCACAGAGCCTGAAGGATCTCTCCAAGCCGCAACCCTCAATGACGGCTGCGGGCCTAGTGGCCGGTACCCTGTTCTGCATGGCCCCCGATGTGCTTCGCGGCGAACCACCGGACCAGCGCAGTGACATCTGGGCCCTCGGCGTGCTGCTGTACGAGATGTCCACTGGCGAGCGCCCGTTTACCGGCGCCACTGAATTCGAGCTGGTCGCCGCGATTCTGCACGAGCCGCCGGCGTCGATGCCACCTCGAGTCCCGCCCGCTTTGCAAACGATCATTCAACGATGTCTGGCGAAAGATCCGCGCGAACGGTATCAGCAGACGGGCGAGGTTCGGTCGGCGCTCGAAACGGTGCAATCGGCACCGGCGGGAGCGATTCGCGGCGGCCGCGCGCGTCTGGCCGTCGCTGCGCTGTTGATTGGGCTCGTGGCCGCGGCAGGGTTGACGTGGCGAATGGTCCGGCCCGTAAGCGTGCCGGCGCCCGCTGCGATGGAGGGCCGCCCCTCTATCGCTGTGATGCCGTTCGATCGTGTCGGCGCGCAGGATCCGGACGGAGAGTGGATGTCGAACGGCGTGCCCAGCATGTTGCTGACCGGCCTGGCCCAGACGCGCGGCCTGGACATCGTTGGCACCGAGCGTCTGAATGACGTGCTCAGGCAGCGTGGCGGCACCAGCCTCGGGTTGCTCGACAAGAGCCAGGCGGCAGACGTGGCTCGACGAGCGGGCGCACGCGCGGTTGTCATCGGGAAATTTCCCGGGGTCGAACAAGGTTATACCTTTGCTTCGCAGCTGTACCGGTCAAGGCCCGGCAGGCCTGGCAACCCTCAGAAATTGCTGGCACTGCTCTCCTCCGGCGTATCCGCGCTGCCAAACTCGGGCAACATGCGCAACGTCTACGGCTACGGGCTGCTCGATGTCGGACGATACGCCGAGGCCATTCGCGAGTTCGAGGTTTACGTCGAGCTTGCGCCGCGCGAACCGAACCCGTATGACAGCCTGGCCGAGGCCCACTTGATGAACGGCTCCGCCGACAAAGCCCTCGAGTACTATTCCCGCGCGCTGACGATCGATCCGACATTTCATGGAGCCCACGACGGGCGTGCCTGGAGCCTGGCGGTGCTTGGACGCTATGACGAATCGCTCGCCGAAACGCCGCCGACGCAGTCGTTGCGGGCGTTCATCCTCTCGCGCGTGGGCAGATACAAGGACGCGGCAGCGGCGATCGCCCTCGGCATCGAGGAGGCCGCGCGGCTGCTCGTGGAGCAGAAGCTTCCGTTCGCGCGGCGCGTGGCCAGCGAATTTCGCATTCTGGAAAAAGGGCGCTGCATAGCGGGAGGCTCGATTGGCGAGCTGACCGACGACCTCGTGCACGCACATCTCAGCGTGTAGCTGGTAGTCGGTAGCTGGTAGCTGGTAGCTGGTGATTGGTAATTGGTGATCGGTGGTGGCGCAGGGCTTTAGCCCTGCCATAGAACCCCCGACCAATCACACGTTGATCTGAAACTCTTTCACGAAGTACCGCACCATGCCCGCGTACGGCGCGTCGGGCTTCGTCATGTCCTTGATGTGGCTGCGAATGGTGGCCTGCAACGCCGGCTGGACCCCAAGCGCCACGAACGCGTTCAGCGAGTCCCGGAACACGACGAGATCGTCGAAGGTTTTCCACCGGATGCGCTTCAGTTCCTCGCGATTGAGCCCGTAGAACTGGTTCACCGCGGCAAACGCGCGCTTGGCCGCGACCTTGTTCGACGCGGCCGCCACTTCCACCGTTTTCAGCGTGTCGTTCGCAATCCACTTGAAGAGCGGATCGGGGTCGTTGACGTACGGATCGACCAGGCCCGCCTTTTCCTTGGCCGCCGCCACGATGAAATCGGCCAGCGGATGGCCGGCGGTAAGGTCGAGCGCGTCGGGCGTCAGAATGCCGGCGAGCGCATCGATCGCCGCAGGCGTCGCGGGTACGGGCAGCGCCGGGCCTTTCCACGCACCCGTCGAGGCATGAACGGGAAATGAATCGCCCTTGAAGACCTGATTGCAGATCTGGCAGGCATAGACGTAGTTGTCGTAGCAGTACGCCAGCCACCAGTACACGCTCTTCGGCCGGAAGTGCTCGACATCGCCATGCGCGACGGTGTCGGTCGGCGACTCGCAGTACGCGCACCTGCCGCCGCTCTCGATTTTCAGCTGCGGCTTGGCGGCCTTCCAGACCGACTGCTTGAATTCCAGCGTGCCGGCCACTTTCCCGTTGATCAGGTCGAGGGACTTGTCCTTGCGGCCCGGCCCGCGAAACGCCGCGGGGATGGCCGCGGCCGTGCGCACGCGCTCGAGCCTGGTCATCGTCCCTGCTTGTCGAGCGCGGCCTTGATGTCGGCGAGCAGCTCATTGCGCCTGGCGTCGCGCTCGGGCACGACATTCCAGTCCGGCAGATCCTTCAGCGCCTCCTCGAGCTGCTCGAACCGCGCCTGATCGTCGGCGCTCCGGTTCTTGATACCGCTCAGGCGCACGTAGTCTTTTTTCATCGTCTCGACCGCCACCGAGTCCGGTGTGCCGATGCCGAAGGCGGGGCTCATGAGCAGCTGATGCACGAGCATCGTCCGCGGCTCGATGGGGCTGGCTTCGAGCACCGGCGGATCGGAGGGCGTGGGCCGCCTCATCAGAAACAGCTCGCCGGCGCCGGCCTGCTGGGCAGTGAGCGGCGAATGCGTCGTCAGAATGAACTGGAAGTTCGGAAACATGTCGCTGAGAAAATTCCTCAGCTGCCGCTGCCACACCGGATGCAGGTGCAGATCGATCTCGTCAACGATCAGCACGCCTCGCGCCGACAGCGGATCCTTGTAGTCGTCGAACGTGTTGGTGACGCGGAACAGCAGATCGCCGCACCACGCGGCCATGTTCTGGTAGCCGTCGCTCAGATACGCGAGCGGCACCTCCCCGTCGACCGTGTCGAACACGAGATCGCGCCGCTCCCGATCGATGCCCTTGAACGTCATGCCGGGAAGCAGCTTCTTCATCGCCTCGTCGACGATGCGCAGGCCTTCGTCCTGGAGCCGGTAGTGAAGATCGATCGCCCACGTCTCGAGCGGGTTCAGCATCGCGTCGGGCGAGAACAGCGTGGCCACGTTGTTGGCGCGTGGATGCTGGAAGCGCGACGTCACGGGCTGCGTCGACAGCTTCGTGCTGCTCAGGCGACGGGATGCGCCGTAGGCGATGACGAGATAGTTGCGCGACGCGCGGGCGAGCGCGCGATCGAGCATGTCGAGCGTGTCTTTGTTGTTCTCGTAGACCTCTTTAATGGTGCCGCCACGCGTAATCCTGAGGCTGACGTGCCGCTTTTCGCCTTCGGCAGTCACCAGGTCCGCGCTGATCGTGCACTCCTGTTCGCCGGCACGGATCCAGCTGTCGGGGTCGCCAATCAGCTCCGCCAGGGCCGAGCTGCCCGCCAGCACGAGCCCGATCGATCGCATCAGCGTGCTCTTGCCGACACCGTTCTCGCCGAGCAGCAGCGTCCACCTGCGCGTGATGCCGGGCGAGGTCTCCAGCGGCAGCACGAGCGACTTGATGCAGCGGACGTTGGTCAGCTCGACGCGCGTCAGGAACATGCGAAGAGTATGGCAGAGGTCCGGCTAAAGCCGGACACTACGTACTGACTTTCGGCTCCCGACTTGCGGCTCCCGACTTGCGACTCTCGACTCCCGACTTTCGCCTTGCGACTCATTTACGCCGGCCCGGACGATCTCTTCGATTCGAGCCGCAAGCTGGCGCGCGTCGGCCGTGGTCGGCGCATCGATCTTCGGCGTCGGAATCGGCTGGTGCACTTCGAGCGTCACCTGGCCCGGACACGTCATGAGGCGGTTCTTCTTCATCACGTGAATGGTCCCCGACACCGACAGCGGCACGATCGTCAGGCCGGCCTCGAGCGCCAGCAGAAAACTGCCGCCCTTGAAGCGATCCACGTGGCCGTCCGCACTCCTCGTGCCTTCAGGAAAAATAATCAGCGAGACGCGATCGGCGACGAGGCGCCGCCAGCGATTCAGGATGCCGGCCCGATCGGGATTGCTGCGGTCGACCAGCAGATGACCCGCGCGGATGAGGTGCCACCCGAGGAACGGAAACCGTCCCAGCGATTCCTTCGCGATGATGCGGAGCTGAAACGGCAGCGAGGCGAAGATCACCGGGATGTCGTAGATGCTCTGGTGATTGGACACGAACATGTACGTCTCGCCCGGCGTCACGCGATCGAGTCCCGTCACGGCCACGTCCACGCCGGTCGTCGCCAGAATCAGCCACGACCACGCCCGCGCGCACCAGTGCGCCCGGTGACCTTTCCTGTCGACGAACGTCGACAGAATCGACAGCGTGCCGAGCACGATGGTGTAGACGGAGATGGCCGGGATGAGGAAAAAGACCGTCCGCCACCAATGGAAGGGCGGACACTTCATTGGTAGATTGGCAGATTGGAAGATTGGGAGAATGTTGGCAGATTGAAGAGGGAAGATTGCATGATTAATTGACGGACGGTGAAGTGCCGTGCCAGACTCGTGAGTTGTCAATCTGCAATCTGACAATCCACCATCTGCCAACAATCTATCAATCTTCAATCCGCCAATCTACCAATGCAGGATTCACTGAGTCCGTGCTCGCCGGCCGCTGTCGCGATCGATTGGCGTCGGTTGCGCGTTCGCATCGATGAAGCGGCCGAAGATCATCTTGCCGGCGGTCGTCTGGAGCACGCTGGTGACGACCACGTCGATCGTCTTGCCGATCATCGACCGCGCGTTGTCGACCACCACCATGGTGCCGTCGTCCAGATAGGCGACGCCCTGGTTGTACTCCTTGCCTTCCTTCAGGATGAACACCTTCATGGTCTCGCCAGGCAGGACGACCGGCTTCAGCGAGTTGGCGAGCTCGTTGATGTTCAGCACATCGACGCCGCGCAGCTGCGCCACCTTGTTCAGGTTGAAGTCGTTGGTCACGATCTTGCCCTGCAGCGAGCGCGCGAGCTCGATGAGCTTCAGATCGACTTCTTTCAGGTCTGGAAAGTCGGCATCCGAGATCACCACGTCGAGGCCGGACATCTTCTGGATGCGCTGAAGGATGTCGAGCCCGCGGCGCCCGCGGTTGCGGCGAAGCGAATCCGCCGAATCGGCGATCTGCTGCAGCTCTTTGAGGACGAACTGCGGCACGACGAGCGTGCCGTCCACGAATCCCGTTTCGCAGATGTCGGCGATGCGGCCGTCGATGATGACGCTGGTGTCGAGAATCCGGTACCGGCGCTGGGTCTGCGCGCGCGGCCGGAACAGGCTGATGAGCCGCTCCGGCTCGAGCCACTCGCCCGACTTCGCGCCAAGCACGAGGCCGAGGTACGGCAGCGCGAGCAGGATGAGCGTATGAAAAAAGATGACGCCGAGGTTGTCGGCGTTGGCCCAGAAGTGCGCGGTCCCGATCAGGCGCGCGAGCAGCAACCCGATGGCGCCGCCGATGATCGCGCCGACGACGTTCGCGAGCGGCGTCTGTCGAAGACGATCCTCGAGAAAAATGATCAGGCCGGCGATGACGACGCCGAAGACCGCGTTGGCGGGCAGTCCCAGCTCGAGAGGATGGAGTGCGACCGCGCAGTACGCGATGACCGCCACGAACGCGATACGCGCCAGGGCACCCCAGTTCATAGGCAGGTCATTGTAGTAGCGCCTGTAAAGCCTCGTCCACTGTCCTGACGCCCACGATCTCGCAATTCGCCGGCCGCTCCGACCGGGGAATGTCGGCGTTGGCCAGCGGCACGATACAACGCTCGAATCCCATCCTTGCCGCCTCTCGCAGGCGAAGCGAGGCCTGCATGATGGCCCGAATCTCCCCCCCTAACCCTACCTCGCCGAAGACCGCCGTGCTCGTCCCCACTGCACGGTTCTGCACGCTCGAGGCGACGGCGGCCACGACGCCGAGATCGGCCGCCGGTTCGTCCACGGTCATTCCGCCGGCGACGTTGACGTAGACGTCGTCGCCAAGCAGGTTGAGGCCGGCGCGCTTTTCCATGACCGCGAGCAACAACGACAGGCGTTGCTGATCGATGCCGCTCGCCATACGACGCGCGTTCCCGAACGTGCTGCTCGTCACGAGCGCCTGCACTTCCACCAGTATCGGACGCGAGCCCTCGATGCAGCACAAGACGGCCGAGCCGGGCTTGCCAATCGATCGCTCGGCGAGGAACAGTTGAGAAGGATTCGGAATCTCGCGGAGGCCCGACCCCGTCATCTCGAACACGCCGAGCTCGCTGGCCGCCCCGAACCTGTTCTTGAACGCGCGCACCACGCGGTGCGCGTGATGCCGCTCTCCCTCGAAATAGAGAACCGTGTCGACGACGTGCTCGAGCGCCTTCGGACCGGCCAGATTGCCGTCCTTGGTGACGTGTCCGACGAGCACGATCGGGACGTTCCGGCCCTTGGCCGCGAAGAGCAGGTGCGTCGCGACCTCGCGTACCTGGCCGATGCTGCCGGGCGCCGACTGAAATCGCGCGGAAAAAATGGTTTGAATGGAATCGACGATGACGAGCGATGGCTTCAGCCGCTCGATCTCTTCGAGGATGCGCTCCAGGCACGTCTCGGCCAGGAGATACAACGGCGAGCGATCGACGCCCAGCCGCTCGCCACGCAGCTTTATCTGGTGCTCGGATTCCTCGCCGGAGCTGTAGAGAACGGGACCGACCGTGCGCGCGACGTGCGCCGCGACCTGCAGCAGCAGCGTGGATTTGCCAATGCCGGGCTCGCCGCCGAGCAGCACGAGCGCGCCGGGCACGATGCCGCCGCCCAGCACGCGATCGAATTCGCCAACGCCGGACGGGATGCGCGGCGCGTCGGAGGTCTGAATCTCGCTGTAGAGCTTGGCAGACGCGCCTCCGGACACCAGGCTGTAGCGGTGATTCGCCGCGACGGGCGCCGACTGCGGCGCGGGCTGCTCTTCGACGAGCGTGTTCCAGGCGTCGCAATCAGGACAGCGGCCGACCCACTTCGGCTGCTGGCCGCCGCACTCCTGGCAGACGTAGACGGTTTTCGAGACTTCACGACGACGATGTTACATCGTCTTTTGACTAGGGATTAGGGATTGGGGATTAGGGATTGGCGATTGGGGATTGCGGATTGGCAGCATCAGCATGGCCCTGGTAGGGCGCAACTTTAGTTGCGCGACTGTGCGGTGCCCGGCCCCGCGGCTACACCGCGCGCGGACCGCCCAGAAGCCTTGCCGGCAGCATGAAGAGGCCGCGGAGAAGCCCGAGCACGCCGTCAACCGCAAAGCCCACTATCCGAAACGGGATAAGGAGCACCCACACGATCGGATAGACCAGAAGCGCCAGGAGCGCCAGCGGCCAGCAGAGCACGAACAGAACGCACCACAGCAGGAATTTCATCACACTTTGCAATACGTGCGATCCGCAGATTAGGTTGCGTATCTGGTATCCCGAGGTCCGGCTAAAGCCGGACACGCTACGAACTCACGAACCACCTACCAGCTACCACCTACCAGCTACCACCTACCGCTAGCAGGAGCGCCCAGCAGCAGGCGGTTCTTCGGTGTAATGCCGGCGGGAATCGTCTGCGTCCAGATGCGATAGCCCTGCTGCTGCAGGTGCACCGCGCGCACGATATCGATCGCGACCGGGCCGTCGACCCAGCCGGACAGTCCGCCGTATCACCCGAATCGAGATCGTGGCAGCACGGCAGGACGGCGACGCGCGCACGCGCGGCGGCGGCGCGCTCGAGCACGCGATCGGTCAACGATCCGCACGCGTGACTCGACACGACGATGTCGGTGTGGAGAATGTCGACGTCTTCGATCGTGCCGGCGACAAAGGCGACGCGTCCCGACAGCCTCGGCCAGGCCCGACCAGCACGTCGTGCAGCTTCGCGCTCGAGGCCGGCAACGTCTTGTCGATCACGAGCGCATCAGGCGACGAGTCGTCGAGCAGCAGCATGATCTGCGCGAGCAGTCCGTGCACCGCCGCCCAGGTCAATCACGCGTCCACCGCGGAAACGCCGCCGCACCCGCCGCGCCATCTCCCACGCTTCGTACAACTCCTTGCGCGGCAGGCATCCGGCCTGACAAACCGTACGCGCAAGGCGATCGAACAGCGTGTCATCCGGAAAGCGATCGACGTCTCGATTGGTCAGGCGTCCACGCGAGGCTGTCGAAAACGTCCTCGAAGCCGAGCGCTCGTGTATCACCGCATTTCTGCAGCTGCGCTCCGACCTTGCGCGGCGATCCGCGAGCGCGCGCCAGCGAAGCCGCGCGAGGTCGTGACTTTCCAGGGCTGAGCTGTCTGTGGCTTTGGCGCGGGTGCGGGCGCCGGCGGAGGCGTCTCTGTCGTGCGAGCCTCCATCTCCACTGCGGCTTTGGCCCGCGCCTAAGCCGCGCGCGCATGCATCCTTGGTCGACTGCAGCGAATGTCTGGGACCTACGGCGCCGAGCCGCAATGACATCGGCTTCGTTGCGTGGCCCGGCGGCGATGTGCTTCGAAGTTGCTGCATACACCGAGTGTAACCTAACGGTGATTCCGAGCTGGTAGATTCGCTCGATGCGCGTGCCGACACGGCAGAGGACTTCATAAGGGTTGGTGCCGATGGCAGCGGCGATTTCGCGCGCGTCGACGCGATCGTCGCCCTGCGCGCCGATGATCACCACTTCATCCCCGGTGTCGACGGTGATGTCCGACACGTCGACGGTCATCATGTCCATGTTGATCGCGCCGACGATGGGCGCGCGCTTGCCGCGAATGAGCACGGACGAGCGGCCCGACATGCGACGGTCGAGGCCATCCGCATAACCGGCCGGCACGACCGCGATGCGCCCCGGATGTGGAACCGTCCACGTCGCGCCGTATCCAACGGTTTCGCCAACGCGCACGCCCTTGACCGCCACCACGCGGCTGCGGAGCGACATCACCGGTTTCAGCGGAATCGTCGAGGCGAGCGGGGGCGGAACGACGCCGTACATCATCAGTCCCGGGCGCACGAGGTCGTACCAGACGCGCGAGTCGCGAAGCGTCGCGGCGCTGTTGGCGGCATGCCGCCACCGGGGGCGAACGCCGAGCTGCGGCAGGCGGGCCAGCGCCTGCTCGAATCGCTCGCGCTGCGTCTGAAAGAGCGGCAGCTCCGGGTCGTCGGCCGTGGCGAAGTGCGTGTACACCGCGACAATCTCGAGATTCGGGCTCGCGACGAGCTCGGGCAGCGTGAACTCGAGGTTGTCGTGGCGCAGGCCGAGCCGGTTCATGCCGGTGTCGATCTTCAGATGACACCGAAGCCGCGCACCATGTTTGGCCGCGGCGGCCTGCAGCGATCGTCCGGCGCCCGGCGTCGAGAGGGTCGGCGTCAGCTTGTGCTCGAAGATGCCCTCCACGTCGCTGACGCTCAGCGCGCCGAAGACGAGAATCTCGGCGGTGACGCCCGCCTTGCGCAGCACGATGCCTTCCTCGATGTCGGCGCACGCCAGGATCGTCGCGCCCGCTTCCTGGAGCGCCAGGCCCACCGCCGGCGCGCCATGGCCGTAGGCATTCGCCTTCACCACCGCGATGATGCCGGGTGTGGCCTGTATCGGTGTTGGTGGCGAGAAATTCCGCGATCGCGCGGAAGTTGGATTGCAGTGCCGCAAGATCGACGTGCGCGAACGTGCAGCGTGCCGACATTATTTAGTCCGCGTGGGGCCCCGCCCACGCGCAGCCGTCCCGCCTTCGCATCGCTTCGGCGAGGCTCGCCGAAGCCTGGTTCCCGTACAGCGCCAGGCGGAGGCGGTCGCTGACGCTCCGGATCTTGAAGCGCTCGACGATCTGCCTGGTCATCGACTCTGTTCGAGATTCCCGAAGCGCGTTTCGGACTTCAGGAAGGCGAGGCGCACCAGGCCCGTGGGGCCGTTGCGCTGCTTGGCGAGGTTGATCTCGGCGATGTTCTCGTCTTCGGGCTTGACGTCCGGATACTGGTCCGGCCGGAACAGGAGCATGACGACGTCCGCGTCCTGTTCGAGCGCGCCCGACTCGCGCAGGTCCGAGAGCATGGGCCGGTGATCGGATCGCGATTCCGGGGCACGGCTCAGCTGCGACAGGATGATGACCGGGACGTTGAGCTCTTTGGCCAGCATCTTCAGCGAGCGCGAGATCGCCGCCAGCTCGAGCGTGCGGTTCTCGAAGCGGCCGCGTCCCTGCATGAGCTGAATGTAGTCGATGATGAGCACGTCCAGGCCGTGCTCGGCCATGAGCCTCCGCGATTTCGCGCGCATCTCGAGCACGCCGATGCCCGGCGTGTCGTCGATGAAAATCCTGGCCTCGCTCAGCGTGCCGAGCGCGTGCGACAGGCGTCCCCAGTCGCTCTCGACCAGGAAGCCCGTGCGCAGCCGGTGGCTGTCGATGCGCGCCTCCGACGTGAGCATGCGCAGGAACAACTGCTCCTTGGACATTTCCAGGCTGAAGATGCCCACCGTGCGGGCGTGCTTCGTCCCGACGTGCTGCGCGATGTTCAGGACGAGCGCGGTCTTGCCGACCGACGGGCGCGCCGCGATGATGACGAGATCGCCGGCCTGGAACCCGGCGGTCAGCTCGTCGAGCTCGGAAAAGCCCGACGGCACGCCGGTGATGAGCTGCTTGCGCTCGTGCGCGCGCTCGATGGCCGCGAAGCTGGCGTGCGCCAGCTGGCGCATCGACGTGAACCCGGCCCGCACGCGATCTTCGGCAATCGCGAAGATGGCCTGCTCGGCTTCGTCGAGAATCTGGTTGGGCTCCTGCTCGGCCTCGTAGGCCGTCGTCAGGATCTTGTTGGAGGCGACGATGAGATTGCGCAGCGTCGACTTCTCGCGCACGATGCGCGCGTAGTACTCGATGTTGGTCGCGTGCGGCAGGCCGTCGACCAGGGCGGCGATGTACGCCGGGCCGCCGATCTCCTCGAGCTCGCCCGCGCGCGACAGCTCTTCCTTGAGCGTGATGAAGTCGATCGCGTTGCCCCGCTCGCTCAACATGATCATCTTGTCGAAGATCCGCCGATGCGCGTCGCGGTAGAAATCGCGCGGCGTCAGCACTTCCGCGGCCGAATTGAACGCGTCGTTATGGATCAGGATGGCGCCGAGGACGGAGCGTTCTGCTTCGAGGTTGTGCGGCAGCGTGCGATCGACAGCGACGGCTTCGGGCATGGTGAACGAACTGAGCGAAGCGTACCAGATTGGATTGGAGCGGTCTAGGAGAACGGGGCCTCAGGCGTACGACCGAACTCGCGGCCGATCGCCAGAGGCCCGAAATGCGTTTACTCTTTCGCGGTTTCTGTCTCGCTCGCGGCTTTCAGCGCCGCCGGTGTCACTTCAGGTTTGCCTTCGGCGACGACCTTCACCGGCACCTGCACGACGACCTCGCGGTGCAGCTTCACCGGAACCGTCTGCGAGCCCAGCTTCTTGATCGGCTCGCGCAGACCGATCTTGCGCTTGTCCACGTCGAAGCCCTTCGCGGCCAGCGCGTCGGCGATGTCGGCCGAGGTGACCGAGCCGTACAGCGCCTCGGTTTCCCCGACCTTGCGCGAGATGACGACCTCGAGGCCGGCCATCTTCGCCGCGATCGCGTCCGCGGCGCCCTTCTCTTCCGCTTCCACGGCGTCGAGCTTCACGCGCTCGCGCTCGACCTGCTTGAGGTTGCCCGGCGTGGCGAGGAGCGCCAGCTTGCGCGGCAGCAGATAGTTGCGCGCGTAGCCGTCGGCGACCTTCACCACTTCGCCGCGCTTCCCGACGTTCTCGACGTGATCTCGAAGAATGACTTCCATATGTGCCTCTCACTGACTTCCGGCCACGGGCTGCTGGCTCCGGGCGTGATCCAGGTCACGCCCGATGGGCCTGCAGCCTGAAGTCCGAAGCCTGAACCTATTCAGTTACGTACGGAATCAACGCCAGCTGACGCGCGCGCTTGATGGCCGTCTGCAACTTGCGCTGGTGCGTCGCGCAAGTGCCCGAAATCCGACGCGGCAGAATCTTGCCGCGCTCGGGCACGAACGGTCCCAGCAGCTTCACGTCCTTGTAGTTGATGTCGTCGATCTTGTCCGCGCAGAACTTGCAGACCTTGCGCCGCCGGAACAGCGTGCGCTTCTTGTCGTCCTTCTTGTCGCCGGCCCGACCGCCGCGGCCTTCCGATGAGCGTCCTCGTCCTTCACGCATTTGAATACCTTTCAGTTAGGTTAAGTTCGTGAAGTTCGTCAGTTCGTAAGTTCGTCAGTTCGTGGAGTTCGGCGCGCTCCGCATCGTCGCGCGCAATGAACGTTCGAACCCGGCGAACCTACGAACTTCACGAACTTTACGAACCGACGAACTTTTACGAACTTTACGAACCGACTATTTCAGATTGCTTCGTCCGCATCCCCGCCGAAGCGGTCGTCATCGTCTTCCTGCCGCTGCGGCCCTTCGCCGGGCTGCCGTTCGGGCGGCAGGCCACGGGCCACGCGGCGGCGCTGCGACTCTTCCTTGCGGTGCGTGCGCGTGCGCTCGATGATGCGGTTCTCCTCGTCCACCCGGACCGTCAGGTGGCGGATGACCTGATCGCTCACGCGCAGGCGGCGATCGATCTCCTTCATCAGCTCGCCCGACCCCGTAATCACTTCGAGGACGTACGTCCCTTCCTTGTGCGGGCCGATCTCGTAGGCCAGCTTGCGCCGGCCCCAGTTGTCGGTGCGCTCGAGCGTGCCCGAGTAGCGGGCCACGATCTCTTCAACCTGTGTGTGGAGATCAGCGATTTGCTGATCGGTCGCGTCGGACGACACGACGTAGACGAGCTCGTACTGTCGTTTCTGACTCACTGCTATCTCCTTCTGGACTCCCCGGAGGGAGGTCACCGCGCTCGGTGACAAGGTTCGCCGGGTCTCAAAAGCCCGCCTTCGCCAAAGGCTACGGCGAGGTCTCGCCGAAGCGCTCCGCGCGCAGGCGGACAAGACCCGGCCTACGTAGGGCGGGTCCTGCGGACCCGCCGTGTCAGGCGTTATGCCTGATCTTCTTCGGTCTCCGCGGCCGACGGTGCCGCGTTGTACTGATTCATCGCCGCCACGATGTTCTCTCTCGCGAACATCTCGGCCGCGTCCGCCGCTCGTTTCACCGCCTCGTCGATCTGCGGCTTCTCGTCCGGATCGAAGCGGCCGAGCACGTGGTTCTTCAGCTCGCCCGCCTGCCGTCCGACGCCGATCCGCAACCGCGGAAACTCGATCGTGCCGAGCTCCTGGATGATCGACTTCAACCCGTTGTGCCCGCCCGCCGATCCGTTCGCTCGAAGCCGCAACCGCCCCAACGGCAGGTCCGCATCGTCGTAGACGATGAGCAGGTCCGACGTCGCGAGCTTGTGAAACGACGCGATCTCGCGGACCGCCCACCCGCTCAGGTTCATGAAGGTCGTCGGCTCGGCCACGAGCACGCCGTCGCCGATATCGGGAATCTTCACGGCCCTGGCTTTCCACTTCGCGTAGTTCTTCAAGGTGACGCGATAGCGGCGGGCCAGCTCTTCGGCCACTTGAAATCCGACGTTGTGCCGCGTGTGTTCGTAGTCGCGGCCGGGATTGCCAAGACCCACAATCAGCTTCAAGGCCAATCCCTGACTTCCTAATCCCTAATCCCCAATCCCTAGTCCCTGGGATCTACTTCTTGTCTTTCTTACCGGCAGCCGGAGCCGGCGCTGCTTCGGCAGTCTCTTCGTCCTTCTTGCCCTTCTTGATGACCTCGGGCTCGGCCGGCGTCGCCGTCGCACCCGCCGCCGCGGCGTCGGCCGGAGCCGGCGTCTCTTCCACCTTCGGAATGATGACGTGGAGAATCATCATTTCGGGATCGCTGAGCGACTTCCACTTCGGGTTGGTCGCCACGTCCTTCACGCGGATGCTCTGGCCGACCATCAGCTCGCTGACGTCCACGACGATGTTATTCGGAATGTCGGCGGGGAGGCACTCGATTTCGACCTGCCGATGGACGATATCGAGCACGCCGCCCTGCTGCTTGACGCCCTTCGGCTCGCCGTGCGCGACGACGGTCACCTGGACGCGAATCAGCTTGTCCATCGCAACCCGATAGAAGTCGGCGTGCAGGAGCTCGTGCGTAACCGGGTCGAGCTGGTATTCCCTCACCAGCACCTGGGCGGTGCCGCCGCCAGGCAGGTTCAACGAGATCAGCGTGTTTGCGCCCTGCTCGGTGCGCAGAATGCGGGCCAGACCCTTCGGATCGACCGCGATCGCCTTGCCGGCCTCTTTCTCGCCGTAAAAGACGGCGGGAATCTGGCCGCCCGCGCGCAACCGCCGCGCTTCGTTCTTGCCCCTCGAACTGCGTTCAACTGCGTCCAGTACTGCTGCCATGGTGCGTGTCTTCTTCCTTCTTCAGTTTGTCGCGGGGCCCCACCCCCGCGACCTGTGCCTTCGTCCCTCGACTTCGCTCGGGACTCGGCGGCGCTTTGCGACGCCTGACTACTTAGTGCCACATTGGGGCAGGAATCGGAACGTCCTAATCCCCAATCCCCAATCCCTAATCCCAATTCAATCCTACACGAAGAGCGAAGAGACCGACGACTCATCGTGAATACTCCGAATCGCCTGGCTCAACAGCTTGGCGACCGACAGCGACAGGATCTTGCTGTGCCTGCCGCTCTCGCCGTTGAGCGGGATCGTATTGGTCACGATCAACTTCTCGATCGGCGCCTTGTCGATGCGCTCGAGCGCCGGGCCCGACAGCACGCCGTGCACGGCGCAGGCAAACACGCGGGCCGCGCCGTTGTCTTTCAGCGCGTTGGCCGCCTTCACGATGGTGCCCGCCGTGTCGATGATGTCGTCCTGGATGACGCACGTCCGGCCGGCCACGTCGCCGACCACGTTCATCACTTCCGCCGACCCGTCATCGCTGCGGCGCTTGTCGATCACCGCCAGCTCTCCGTCGAGGCGCTTCGCGTAGGCGCGCGCGCGTTCGGCGCCGCCGGCATCGGGCGCCACGATCGTCAGATCCGGAAAATTCTGACGCGCCAGAAAATCGAGGATCACCGGCGCCGCAAACAGGTGATCGACCGGAATATCGAAGAAACCCTGAATCTGCGCCTTGTGCAGATCCATCGTGAGCACGCGATCGACGCCCGACGCGCTCAGGATGTTCGCCACGAGCTTGGCCGAAATCGGCACCCGCGGCTTGTCCTTCCGATCCTGCCGTGCGTACCCGTAGTACGGAATCACGGCCGTAATCCGCGCGGCTGACGATCGACGGAACGCGTCGATCATGATCAGCATCTCCATGATGTGCTCGTCAACCGGCGCGCACGTCGGTTGCAGGATGAACACATCGGTCCCGCGGATGTTCTCGTCGATCTGGAAGCTGACTTCCGTGTCCGGGAACCGCCGCAGCCGGCACTGCCCCATGGGCAGGCCAAGATGGTGCGCGATCTCGCGCGCCAGCTCGGGATGGGCGCTTCCCGAAAACAACTTCAGCTCACCGTACCCTGCAGGTCTATGCGTCATGTCCACCCCAACGCGCATACCGCGTCTGGGAACCCCGGGGGCACTGGTCCGCCTCCGCACGCGTTGCGTGCTACGGCGAGACACCCTTCGCCCGGCCTGCCTGGCCGAAGCTCACGGTCAGACTCGCGTGAGCGAAGGTTGGCTGGGGCGGGTGGATTCGAACCACCGAATACGGGATCCAAAGTCCCGCGCCTTACCGCTTGGCCACGCCCCAACAACGCCTTCAGCTGCCAGCGATTAGCCGTCAGAGGCTATCAGAAAACCCGTCCCCGAGTCTGAGAGCTGATGGCTTATCGCTGAGAGCTTGCCTAGGCGTGGCTCGACCACCGCAGCGCAAACGAAGATTTTAGACGATTCCCCGAGCGCCGGGCAAGTTCCGACGACTTTGGCGTGGCAGCAATCTGGCGGTCAGCACGCGCACGCCCGTCGACGTCAACGCGCGCGCCCCCTTCGCCGCCCCCGCAGCCGACCGGAAGACGCCAAACACCGCCGAGCCGCTGCCCGACATCGCGGCCACCAGGGCCCCACTCTTCGCCAGCTTTTCTTTCAACGATCCGATGACAGGATGGCGGGCCACGACCGGCGCTTCGAGATCGTTGACGAGCTCGACGTGCGGGAAAGGGGGAACAGGGGTCGGGAGGGGTTTTCGAAGTGATTCTCCGAAAACCCCTCCCGACCCCTTTTTCGAGACTCATCCAGCCAGGCGTAGGCGTCCTTGGTTGAGACGCCAAACGGCGGCAGGGCCAGCACGACCCACAGGCGCGGAAGGTCTTCGAGCGGGTAGACCTCTTCGCCACGGCCGAGACCGAGCGCCGTGCCCCCAACCAGAAAGTACGGCACGTCCGAGCCGAGCTGGGCGGCCATCGCATGCAGCGCGCTATCAGGCACACGCCGCTGCCAGATGCGGCCCAACCCGTGCAGCGCGGCCGCGGCGTCGCTGCTGCCACCGCCAAGCCCCGCCTGCATCGGAATGCCCTTTCGGAGGGTCACCAGCACGTCGCGCGGCTCGCCGGCACGACCCGTGGTCTGCCAAAGCACGTCCGCCGCTTTCCAGACGAGGTTCGTGCGATCGAGCGGAACGCCTTTCGTCTCGCATCGAATCTCGAACGGCCCCGGACGCCGGACGATCCTGACGGTGTCGAAGAGATCGATGCCCTGGAGCAGCGTCTGAACCGGGTGATACCCGTCCGCCCGCACGTCGCCGACGCGGAGCGACAAATTGATTTTGGCGAATGCACGGATCGTGACAGATCGCATCGTGTGCGGCGTTCACCTGGCCCAGTGGGCCGGCCTTGCGCAACTCCTCGATCGACAGTGGCGCAACCCCGTCGGGTATCTTCACCGCGATGAGCTGGTCGCGCGGCAGCTCGCCGTTGACTTCGACCTGGCTCAGCGCCAGCCCGAGATTGAGATCGGTCCCCCGCAGCACGATGCGCGACGGACGGTCGCCGGCGAACTCCTGGTAGTCCACCTCGAGCCCGCCATACCGTCCCGCGACGATGCGCCAGGCGCCCGCCGAGCGGTTCAGATAGACCGTGCCTCCGGACGACAACTCGACCGCCATCCAATCGGATCCGTACGCACGAGCCGACGCCGGCTCGGCGGCTGCCTTCACACAGCCGCTCAACACCGCCCGCAAATCGTCGGGACCCAGCCGCAATCCGATGAGCGCGTCGAGAATGTCCGCGACGTCCGCATCGCGCACGACCCGCCGATCGCGAGACAACAGCAACGTGCCGCGCGATCCATCGGCCACGAGAATGAATACGGGCGTCCCGAACGGTGCAACCCCTTCCAGCCGCAATGCCCCGGGTACGAGGCCGCTCAACACCCGGCCCCGCATGCGCTGGCCCGCGGCGCGACCCGACAGACCGAGCTCGGCCTGCATGGTGCGCACGCCCTCGCACGCTGAACGCGCCGCCGCATATGTGGAGGAGAAATCAGCGACCGGGGTGCTGGTGCCGCTGGGCAACGCGAGAGGACGCGGCCCACAGGCGGTCAGAAACGTCGTGAGAAGGAGGATGGAGAAGGCGAGGCTACTTCTGCCTGCCAAGCCGCTGACGCGCCGCTTTGATTTTGTCGTCGAGCGCGGAGCGCGAGACATCGTCGCCATCGCCGTCGATCGCCCTTTGCCAGGCGTCGATCGCTTCCTGATAGAGACCGCGCTTGTTGAGCACATCGCCAAGGTGTTCCTGGATGACAGAGACCGTGGGCAGCTGCTTCGCCGCTTCTCTCAGCGGCGGCTCCGCCTGTTCGAGACGATTCTGCTTGTAGTAGGCCCAGCCGAGGCTGTCGAGATAGGCGCCGTTGCCGGGCTCGATGACGAGCGCGCGCTCCACGAACGCGATCGCTTCGTCCAGTTTCTGTCCGCGCTCGGCCAGCATGTATCCGAGAGAGTTCAGCGCGTCGGAATTCTTCGGATCTTCCGCGATCATCTGCCGGAACACGTTCTCGGCATCGTTGTATTTCTTCCCGCGCTCCAGCGTGGAAGCCAGCTGAAGCTTGACCATCGGCTCCTTGGGAAACTTGGTGACCGCCGCCTGAAGCGACTTGATGGCATCGTCGCCTTTGCCACCGTCTTCGAGCGAACGGGCGAGCCGGATTTCGACGAGCGGATCGGTCGGCGACAGCGTGCGCGCCTGCCTGAGCAGCCCGAGGGCCTTGTCGAACTGCCGCAGCGATTCGTACGCCGCCGCCAGATCGAAGTACAAGCCCCGGAACGTCTCGCTCGTCAGGTCGGCGGCATCGGCCGCCTTGAGCCGCGGTGTCACGATGGGCTCGAGCAGGGCGACGATTTTCTGATGCTCGTTCTGGTCGCGGAAGATCTGCGCGAGCTGGCGCGGGCCGCCAAGGGCGCGCGTG
The DNA here is from genome assembly GCA_963821395.1 of Vicinamibacterales bacterium. GTDB lineage: Bacteria > Acidobacteriota > Vicinamibacteria > Vicinamibacterales > JAMQPK01 > JAMQPK01. The sequence goes on from CAWGDY010000018.1 coordinate 37,470, forward strand.
TCGAGCGCAATCAACCGCCGCGCGGTCACTTCCGCGGCGGCAAAATCGCGCGTCCGCCGCTGCGCTTCGGATAACAGGTACAGCGCGCGCGTGCTGCGCGAATTGCCGGCCGATCCTTCTTCGAGCACTTCGCGCGCACGCTGGGCGTCGCCCGAGTTCAAGAGCGCCGTGGCCCATTGCGTGCGCAGCGGAAGAAATTGCGGGCGCTCCTGCACGGCGCCCTCATAGGCCTTGGCAGCATCGCTCCAGCGGCCCTGGTCCTGATACACCTCGCCGAGCGTGCTGTAGAGCTCCGGCGAATCGACGACCGACTTTTCGAGCAGCGCGATGGCGTCCGCGTCGCGATCGGTCGCCTGGTACGCCTCGGCCAACAGCGCCACGGCCTCGACCTGGTCGGGCTGTTCGGTCACGAATGGAACCAGCAGGGCAATCGCCTTGTCGTACTGGTTGTCGTTGAGGTACAGCCGTCCCAGCATCATGGGTACGCCGGGGTGCGCGTTGCGGTTCGCCTTTTCGAGGTTTTCCACGGCGCGCTGCGAGTACGTCCGGCGGTCGGTGTCGCGCGTCGTCGGCATTTCGGCCATGCGCGAGTAGAGGCTGCCGAGTATCCAGTTGGCTTCGGGATTCTGCGGATTCGCCTTGATGGCGCGCTCGCCGGCGGCGACGGCATCGGCCGGACGGTTCAGCCGCGCGTACAACTCGGCCAGCGCGGCCGGAATTTCCGCCGACGCCGGATCGAGACGCTCGGCGCGTTGATAGGCGGCAAGGGCGTTCGTGCTGTCGCCCTGGCTTTCGAAGTGCAGGCCCATCATGAACTCGTAATAGGCTCCGCCGCCCGCGTCGGCCGGCGATGGTCTGGTCTGCGCGTACGCGGACCCGCCAACGGCCGACAACACGATCGCAAATGCCACGGCTTTCCGCATGCGAGGTTTGATTGTACCCTTTCTGTTATAGTTTTTGGACATCCCTCATGGAGGAACGCATCGATGGCCATCGACGCCGAATTGCTCGAAATTCTGGCCTGTCCGAACTGCAAGACACCCGTCGTGCTCGTGAAGGACGGCAAGGGGCTGAAGTGCAATACGTGTCATCGCGTCTACCCCATCAAGGATGACATTCCCGTCATGCTCATCGACGAGGCGACGATCGAGAAATAGGTCCGATTGAACATCTTGTTAGTCCGGCTCAGGTTGATCGGGGACGTTGTGTTCACGACGCCCGCCATCCGGGCCATCCGGCGCCACTACCCTGCCGCCCGCCTCACTTACATCGTGGAAGAAGACGCCGCCCCGGTGGTGCGTGGCAATCCGCATCTCGACGAGGTGATTGTCGTCTGCGGCCCGCATGCCCCCGGGCGCCTGCGCGCCGATCTCGCGCTCGTCAGACGCCTGCGGCGCACCCGTTACGATCTGGCCATCGACTTTCACGGCGGACCGCGCGCGTCGCTGCTCACCTGGCTGAGCGGCGCGCCCACACGCATCGGCTACGAAGTCCTCGGCCGCGGCTGGATGTACACGACCAGAGTGCCGCGACCCCGCGCGCTTCGCCCGCGCCACTCGGTCGTCAGCCAGTTCGACGTGCTGCGGCCGCTTGGCATCGCGCCACCCGATCCGGAAACCGATGCGACCGAGATGCCCGAGAATCCGGCCGCGGCTGACGTGGTCGCACGACGGCTCGCCGAGGCCGGCATCGGCGAGACGAATCCCCTCGTCATCGTGCACGTCAGCGCGGGAAATCCGTTTCGACGCTGGCCGAAGGAATCGTTCGTCGATCTCATCTGCCGGCTGGCCTCGGCCGATCCCCAACGGCGCATCGTGCTCACCTCGGGCCCGTCCGACGCCGACGCCGCGTCGGCGATTGCGCGCGAGGCGCGCGCGAATCTCGGGGATCGCGAGCGCCTGGCCGTCGTCGAGTGCGGCGAATTCGACCTGCCGCAGCTGCATGCCCTGATCGGGCGCGCCGCGCTCTATGTTGGCGGCGACAGCGGGCCGATGCATATTGCCGGTACCACCGGGGTGCCGGTTGTGGGATTGTATGGGCCGACGCTGCCGGTGCGATCGCAGCCCTATCGAAGCGCGCGCTTCATCAGCGCCGCTGCCGAGGTCGACGGGCTGCCGTGCCGGCCGTGCAACCAGCGCCGGTGCGAACCAGGCGACTTCAGATGTTTGACGAGGATCTCGGCCGGATCGGTTGCCGCGCTCGCCGAGCAGGCCGACATCACGTAGAACAGGAGGCCTCCTGATCTTCTTATCTCTTGTTAAAGGACTGCGATGAAATCTGACTGGGTCGAGCGCATCGGGTACATGGCCCTCATCGGGTTCGTGTCGGCGCTGCAATTCTCGATCGCCGCGGCCAACATCCTTCTCGGTCTCGCGCTGCTGATGTGGCTCGCGCGCGTCGTGTCGGCCAGGCGCATCGAGGTGCCGTCGTTCTTCTATCCACTGGCCGCGTATGCGACCCTGACGCTCGTCTCGGCGGCGTTCTCCGACGATCCCAACGCCAGCTTCGTCGACTCGAAACAGCTGGTGCTGTTTCTCGTGGTCCCGATGGTCTACGAGTTCGCGCGCGGCACCAAGGCCCCGTTCGTCGTGCAGGCGATTATCACGGTCGGCGCGGTGAGCGCGCTGTTCGGAATTTTCCAGTTCGGCGTGCTGCAGTACGACAATCTCGGGCGGCGCCCCCAGGGCGCGCTCGGCCACTACATGACCTACTCGGGCGTGCTGATGCTGGTGACGTGCGGCGGCGGCGGCGCGCATCCTGTTCACGAAGGATCGCCTGTGGCCATTGCTCATGATGCCGGCGCTGCTCGTCATCCTGGGCCTGACGTTCACGCGAAGCGCGCTGGTCGGCGCCTGTGCGGGCATCGCGTTCCTGCTGCTCCTGAAGGATCTGCGGCTGATGGCCGTGATGCCGGTCCTGGCCGCGCTGTTCTTCGTGCTCGCGCCCCCGCAGGTGACCAACCGCTTCATGTCGATGTTCGACGCGCGCGATCCGACCCGCGCCGATCGCGTCACGATGCTGAAGGTCGGCACCCGCATGGTCGAGGCGAACCCGCTCGCCGGCGTCGGACCGGCGCGCGTCGGCGATCGCTATCGTGATTTTCTCGATCCGAGCGAGCCGAACCACGTGAATCCGCACCTGCACAACGTGCCGATGCAGATCGCGGCCGAGCGGGGCCTGCCCGCCCTGGCCGCGTGGCTGTGGATGATTGTCGTGCTCGTCATCGACATGGTGAAGCGGTTGAAGATTCCCGCCTTCGCCGAGGCTACGGCGGGTCTCGCCACAGCTCGCGTGGATCAGGCGAGCGGCGGCGGACCCGACACGCGCTTCCTCGCGGCGACGGGCCTCGGCTGCATCGTGGCGATGCTCGGGGCCGGCATGGCGGAGTACAACTTCGGCGACTCGGAATTCCTGATGTTGTTTCTCACGCTGGTGACGCTGCCCTACGCGGCGCTGCCACAACCAGAGCGGACCTGAGGAAGCGAGGAAGGGGTCGGGAGGGGTTTTCTGGGGTTAGTGGACGAAAACCCCTCCCGACCCCTTCTGTCACTGCGGCCGATGTTCGCGCTGGCGGCTCTTGCGGTAGCCGCTCGCCTGCCCTTTCTCATCAGCGGGAGAATTCCATTCGATTCCGACGAAGCGGTCGTACGATCGCCGGCGTCATCGTCGCCTCGATCGTCCTGGTGCACGGATGGCAGCAGGTGGTCTGGTACCGGAGGCTTCAGCCCGATGTCCAGTCGACGGCGCTCATCGAGTGCCTCACTCGGAACGGAATCTGCGGCGGCTACGCGGAGTATTGGACGAGCTACAAGCTGACTTTTCTGGCAGACGAAGCCCTCATCATCGCACCCAGCGACGGCGTCGATCGCTACCCGCGTTACACCGACTTCGTACGATCTTTGCCGCCCGAGGAGCGATTGGAAGACGCATCGCTGTGCGGCGCCAAGGCCCGC
>CAWGDY010000019.1:0-84782 GCA_963821395.1 Vicinamibacterales bacterium
GACCCAACCACGAAGACCAAACCACGAAGGCACGAAGACCAACCACGACGACACGACGAGACGACGACTAAAACCACGCGAAGGCGAAGACACGATACAAATACTCTGTGGACGAGGTGATGCAATGAGAGGCGGCCGTTTGCGACGTCTGGCATTGGCTCTCGGCATAGGAGTGCTGCTTGCCGGCTCGATACGAACGAGCGGGCAACGTCGCGAATGGCCTTGGTCTGCGGGGCGCGCGGTGCCGGTCTTCGGCGCTGACGGGATGGTTTCGTCAACGGACCGCGTCGCCAGCGAGATTGGCGCGGAGATATTACGACGCGGTGGCAATGCCGTTGATGCCGCGGTTGCAACGCATTTTGCTCTCGCAGCCGTGAACCCCGAAGCCGGGAATATTGGTGGCGGAGGGTTCTTGGTTCTGCGTTCGAGCGGTGGTGCTGTGGCCGCCCTTGATTTTCGCGAGACGGCACCGCTTGCGTCGACTGCCACGATGTTCCTTGACGACCGCGGCAACCTTACGGACAAATCACGGGTCGGTCATCTGGCCTCGGGTGTGCCAGGTTCGGTGGCCGGCATGTGGCAGGTCCATCAGCGATTCGGCTCGCTACCGTGGGCCTCGCTCCTCCAGCCAGCCATCAACCTTGCCGAAGGCCTCGTCGTTCACGAGCGGCTTGCTGAGTCGCTCCGAACCCACGAGCGAGACCTTGGGCGATTTCCGTCAACGGCTGCCGCCTTCCTCGTGAACGGCCGGGCGCCCGGTGTCGGCGATCGGTTGGCCCAGCTGGATCTGGCGGCAACGCTCGGCAGAATCAGCAGTAGCGGCAGGGATGGATTCTATCTGGGGCGCACCGCCGACCTCATCGAGGCAGAGATGCGGCGCGGGGGAGGCCTGATCACGCGAGAGGACCTTCGCCAGTACGAAGCAGTCTGGCGGGATCCAGTCACGTTTGACTATCGGGGGCACACCATCGTCTCGATGCCCCCACCGTCGTCAGGTGGAGCCACACTCGCGGAGATTCTGAACATCCTCGAAGGCTTTGATCTGAAGTCTCTTGGGCACATGTCCGCGGATCACGCGCATCTATGGACCGAAGCGGTGAAACTGGCTTTCGTCGATCGAAATGCGTACTTGGGCGATCCCGACTTCATTGCGCAACCTGTTGCCAGGATGGCGGCTGATGCCTACGCCGCTGAACGACGGGCGCTCATCCGAAGAGATCGTGCCACGCCATCTCTTGAAACGCATCCGGGCCTTGGCGAAATGCAGGAGGGGACCGGCGGTGTCGCAGCTCGAGGGGGGCAACATACGACTCACTATTCAGTCGTCGACAGAGCCGGCACGGCCGTGGCGGTAACCACGACCATCAATAGTCTGTACGGAAACCTCGTCACCGTTGGAGGGGCAGGATTCCTGCTCAACAACGAAATGGACGACTTTGCGGCCAAGCCTGGCGCTCCAAACCAGTTCGGGCTGATTCAAGGTGCGGTCAATGCGATCGCACCCAGGAAGCGCATGTTGTCCGCCATGACACCGACGATCATGTTGGGTCAGGATCGTGGAGTCGAGCTCGTGACTGGTTCGCCCGGAGGACCAACCATCATCACCACGGTAGCCCAGTTAATTTCGAACCTCGTGGATTTCGAGATGGACCTCGCCCGCGCGACGGCAGCTCCTCGACTGCATCATCAGCATTTGCCTGACGTGCTGTACTTCGAGCGTGATGGGCTGAACCCTGACGTGGTCTCGGCATTGAAGTCGATCGGTCACGCGATTCAGGAGCGGACTGGGTATCAGGGCGACACTCAGTCGATCATGATCTTGCCTGATGGAAGCTTCATCGGGATGGCGGATCCGCGTCGCGGTGGTGCGGCCGTGGGCGTCCGTCGGCCCGCTGACGTTGTTCAGTAGCTTCAGTCTGACTTTGCGTCCTTGCGTCTCTGCGTCGAAGCAACGTAGCGTTATGAACACGACCCTACGATTCCACGTCGAAGGGACGAAGTTACTCGAGCGGCCCGAAAGCCGCCGCACGGTGTTCGCGGATGGCACGTCGGAATCGGGCTTTCGCGAAGGCACCGACGTCGAGCTGAGCCACTGGATCCCGAACCGCACGCCGCCACGGTTCAAGGCAGACACCTCGACCGAGATCTGCATGAACTTCGTCGCGGCGACACTCACGGACTACGATCTCGTCGTCAACAATCACGCCGACGTCGACGGCATCCTCTCGGTCTTCACGCTTCTCCATCCAGCCACGGCGCTGGCGCATCGTTCGGCCATCGTCGCGGCGGCCGGTATGGGCGATTTCTGGGGATGGGGCGACACCGAGTCGCAGGTGCTCTTTCAGAGCCTCACGAAGCAGGTTGATGCGCTGACAGACGCAGGCGCGGACCCACAGTTCATCTACGAGAGATGCCTGAGGCATGTGGACGGCGTCATCGAGCGCGGCTTTTCCGATCCGGACATCGAGAAGAGCCTCGCGCCATTGAAGCGGTCGGTCGATCTGATCGTGCAGGGCACCGTGACGCGACGCGAGTATCACGATCGTTTCGTTCATTACGGACTGCCCGCGGACCTCTGCAAGGACAACATCGAGGCCGCCCTGCGCGTGCCGACGTTCAACGCCGCGATCTCGGACGAGGTGCTGTTCTGGCCGCAGGCGCGGGCGCGATGGGATCGGGAGAAGGTGCAGTTGACGTCGGTCGAATCCGCCGACGGCTGGTACTACGACCTGTGGTATCCGTCGTACCTGTGGGCGGAGACGCCCGATTCGTGGCGGGCACCGGGACTGGATCTCAAGGGCGACTCGAACGGGTACAAGCTCTCATTCGCACCGCTGACTGCGGCCGTGCGCGATCTTCAGGCTCGCGAGCTCAACGACGTGGCCTGGCGAATCGAACCGGTGCTCTCCCTGCTCTCGCCGGCGGTCATGAGGGGCTATCCGGTCGTCCTGTCCGTCATGCGCGGCGACACGCCCGCGCCGAGCTCCCTGAGCCCCGACGTTGTCGCTGGCAGACTGGCCGAGGCTTTTTCAATCTAGATAGAACGGGAAGATCGCCAGCAGGGCAGGGCTAAAGCCCTGCGCTACCGTTGTCTTCAGCCTTGCGCTATCTTCGTCTTCGTGTCTTCGTCTTCGTGTCTTCGTGTCTTCGTGGTCGTGTCTTCGTGTCTTCGTGGTTGTGTCATCGTGGTCGTGTCTTCGTGGTCAGGCCAGCGCGACCTCGACCGCTCCGAGCTCCCCGAAATCCGCACGGAAGCGATCGCCCGGCTTGATCGCCACCGGGATGACGCAGGTGCCGGTCGTCACGAACTGCCCGGCGGCGATGCCGTCGCCGAACGTGTTGAGCTCGTTGACCAGCCACGTCAGCGCGACGCGAGGATCGCCGAGGACGTTGGCGCCGCTGCCGGTTCCGGCGGGCTCGCCGTTGCGGTAGGCCGTGACGGCGTGCGTCACGAGATCGCGCGCGCGCCAGTCGGCCGCGGTGGCCGGGCCGAGCACGAACCAGCACGCGCAGGCCGTGTCGGCAATCAGCTGCGGTGCGCCGACATGGGCAAAGTCGTTGTACCGTGAGTCGGGCACTTCGATCGACGGGTGCAGCGAATCGACTGCGGCGAGCACTTCCGCCTGCGTGTAGGCGCCCGCGCGCGCTTGGCAACGCCCGCGCGAACATGAACGCGAACTCCGCCTCGGCGACCAGCATGATGTTGCCGTCCAGCGGCACGGTCGCGCCGTTGCCGAGCACGCGGTTCGCAAGCAGGGGGCCGGCAAGCGGACCGTCCACGCCGATGTGCTTCTGGCCCGCGGCGCTGGTGGCGGCAATCTTCCAGCCGACGACAGACTGTCCGGAGGTCTTGACGAGCTCTTGTTGAGCCCGGTATCCGGCCGCCCGATCGATCGGGCGGCACGCCATCGGCAGCTCATCGATTCGCGTGCGCTGCTGCCAGTTGTGCCAGAGAATCGACGCCGCGCTTTCTGTTCCCTGAGTAATCGTCTGTTCGCTCATTTCGACGGTCCTTTGAGCAGCTCGCCCAGCCGCTTGATTTCTTCTCCGTACAACGCCCAGTTTCCTTCGCGCTGCGCCTTCATCGCGTTCTCGTAGAGTCCCCGGGCCTGTTCGAGCGAACGCGGGATCGACGCGATTGACAGCCGGCGCCTCGGCCCGGTTCGCCGGCGCTCGCAGGTGCGCCGGATGACGTCGTCACGATCGGACGGCGGCCACCGGTTCCGGTCGAGAAGATGCGGTCGAGTGCGGTGTCGAGCGTTTCGGCCATCACGATCTGATCTTTGTAGGCCACGATCACGCGGTTGAGCTCGGGAATCCGCCCGCCCGATGCGCGCAGGTACAACGGGCGCACGTAGAGCAGCGCTTCCTCGATCGGAATGACGAGCAGCGTGCCCTGAATCACCTGCGAGCCCTGCTGGTTCCACAACGTGATCTGCGGCGAGATGATCTGGTCCTGGTTGATGCGCGCGATGATCTGCCGCGGCCCGTAGACGACCGTCTGGCGGGGAAATTCGAAGACTTCGAGCTGCCCGTACCGATCCGGATCCGATCGCGCCACCATCCACGCCGCAAGGTTGTCCTTGCGCGAGGGAGTGAACGGCAGCATCTGGATGAACTCGGCGCGCGCTTCGCCCGGCAGCCGCATCACCGTGTAGTACGGCTGCATCAGTTGAGGATTGCCGTCGATGTCGATGGCCGGAATCTCCCACTGGTCTTCCTTGTTGTAGAAGACGCCCGGGTTCGTCATGTGGTAGGTGGCGAACATCGCCGCCTGCAGCGCGAAGATCGTTTCGGGATACCGGAGGTGCTGGCGGAGCGCGGCCGGCATGGCGTCGAGCGGCTTGAGCAGCCCCGGGTACGCGTGCGCCAGTGTCTGCGCCAGCGGATCGCGCGGGTCGGCGACGAAGAATTCGGTCGTCCCGTTGTAGGCGTCGGTGATGACTTTGACGGAGTTGCGGATGTAGTTGAGGCCAATGGGCGAAGCCGCGGCGTACGGATAGCGGCTCGTCGTCGTGTAGGCATCGCGGATCCAGTACAAGCCGCCCGTTCGACGGCCACCAGATAGGGATCCTCGTCGTATCGAAGGAACGGTGCGATCGTCGTGACGCGATCCGTGATGTTGCGGTGGTACAGGACGCGGCTGTCGGCCGTAATGTCGTTGCTGAAGAGAATCTGCAGCGACTGGAAGCCCAGGCTGAAGAGCAGCCGCCGGGCCAGGCCGCCCACGCGCACGCCGTCGGCGCCCTTGTAGATGGTGGTGACGTTGGACTCGCCCCGCGAGTAGTGAAATTCGCTCGCCTGTGTGTTGACGACCACGTAATTGTTGGTCAGCTCGCCGAAGTAGATGCTCGGCTCCTTCACGTCGATGTCGCTGGGCACCGACGACTGCGTCGGGATGTCCTTGACGAACAGGATCGGCAGCCCCTCCGACGTCACCTCGTTGACCGGCCCCAGCGTGATGCCGTAGCCGTGCGTGAACGTCAGGTGCTCGTTGATCCACGTGCGGTTGGGCAGCGACTCCGAGTTCAACTCGCGCGCCGAGAGCATCACCTGACGCAGTTCGCCGTTAATCACGTAGCGGTCGTTGTCGACCGATGCGAAGTCGTAGTACGTGCGCAATTCCTGAATCTGGCCGAACGTGTCGAGCAGCGGCTGGTGGTCCCAGAGGCGCACGTTCTTGATCGTGTCGAGGTTGCGGACGATGTCTTCCCGCGTCAGCTCGGCGTCGCCCGAGACATTGCGCGTGCGGATGTCGGCCAGATTGAACGCCTGCCGCGTCGCGGTGATGTTGTGGCCGATGTACGGCATCTCGGCGGCCTGTTCGTTGGGCGTGACGACGAACCGCTGAATCGCCGCCGCGTACATCGAGCCGCCGACAGAGGTCACGAGGTACAGACCGATGGCGAGCGGGATCGGCCAGATGACCGACGAGAACGCGTGAAAGGCCGAGAGTGCGGCACACAGGAGGGCCACGACCATCAGCGCGCGCAGCGCCGGAATCCGCGCCACGACGTCGGTGTAGGACGCGCCTGGCACGATGCCGGGTGTCTGGACGTCGGTCAGCAGATGGGGCACGTCCAGGTACGCATTCACGGCGAACAACAGGAAGATCGCGGACAGGAGCAGCGACAGGTGCAGCCGCGCTTTGCCCGCCACCGAGACGCCGCCGCGCTTGGTGAAGTTGAGCGCGCCGGCGAGCACGTAGGCAGCCGCGGAGCCGAGCAGCGCCACGATGACGACCGCGATGGCGACTTGTTGAGCGAGGTCGAACAGCGGCAGCCGGAAAATGTAAAAGCCGACGTCGTAGCCGAGAATCGGGTCGGCGATGCCGAAGGGCACCGCGTGGCGGAACTGCAGCCAGCGCATCCATTCACTGCTGCCCGCCAGGCTGATCATCAGCGACACGACGAGCGAGCCGACGCCGACGACCCGGCGGATCTGCCTCGCGACGCACCATGGCCGGTTGAACCGTGCCGGCGGCGCCGCGTGCCGATGACGATGTAGGGGCTGGCGATAGACGAGACGGCGACCCACAGGTTCCCGTACAGCACGGTAAAGGCAAACCCGAGGATGAACGTCCCCAGCGAGGCCTGGGCGCGGAGGCTGGTCAGGTACACGCCCCGGTAGCCCACGGCCCCGAACCAGAGCCACTCCATCAGGAAATCGATGAGGTTGGGCAGGACGATGAACGCCAGGATCGCGCCGAGAACGAAGACACCCCGAAGATTCATGCGTGTGTAAAGCATAGCGTAGGGTTCGGGCGAATCGTGCGGCCGCTGTGTAACACGTGTTACACTCCACGGGGTGGCCTACCGCTGGATGGTCTTCGTCCACCAGCTTCCCGCGCACCCGTCCAACGCGCGCGTGAAGATCTGGCGCCGACTTCAGCAGGTCGGCGCCGTCGCGCTCAAGAACGCCGTCCACGTGCTGCCCGAGTCGGCCCAGGCGCGCGAAGACTTCGAGTGGCTTCGGGGCGAAGTCATCGGGCTGGGTGGCCAGGCGGCGATCTTCGACGTGCCGTCGATGAGCGACGTGGACGAGCGCCAGATCGTCGGCCAGTTCCAGTCGGCCAGCGCGGCAGAGTTCGGCCGGTTGAGGAAGGAGCTCAAGATGATGCGACCACGGCTCCGTCAAGATGCCAGGACGTCGGGCGAACAGGGTCTCCAGGCGCTGCGCGCGTTTCAGGAGCGCTTCGAGCATGCCGTGCGGCGCGACATGTTCGCGGCCGACGGCGCGCGCGAGGTCGAGTCGGCGTTGAAAGAACTGCTCTCGGAGTACCGGCCGTCGGCGAAAAGCCGGGCCCAGCCGGCGCCGGACCGCCTCGATCCCGACGACTACAAGGGGCGTGTCTGGGTGACGCGTCCGCGGCCCGGCGTCGATCGGTTTTCGTCGGCGTGGCTCATCCGCCGTTTCATCGATCGCGACGCGAAGTTCGTCTTCTCGGCCTCACCAGAGCGATATCCCGACGCCGTCGCGTTCGACATGTACCACGCGGCCGGTTTCAGGCACGAAGGCGATCTGTGCACGTTCGAGGTGCTCCAGGAGCGCTTTGGAATCCGGGAGAGCGCCGTGAAACGGATTGGCGAGATCGTCCACGACATCGACTTGAAGGAAGAGCGGTACAAGTCGCCGCATGCCCCAACGGTCGCACACCTGGTCGAGGGGCTGCGCGCGTCGACCCCGGACGATGCGAGGCTGCTCGATCTGGGCATCGGCATGTTCGAGGCGCTCTATGTGTCGTTCAGCACCGCGAAATCGGCGCGCGCGAGAAAGCCTCGATGCTGATATAGTTCGCGCCGAGAGGTGGTAGGCGGTAGCTAGTAGCTCGTAGCAGGCGGGCACAGCATGTAGCCTTCTCCTACCAGCTACCAGCTACCACCTACTCCGTCGCCAGGATCGACTTCAGCAGACATTCCACCGCGGGCGGACCGTCGACCTGAAAGGCCGCGCCGTTCGGGCGGCGGCCGACGGCCACCGTCAGTCCGTTGCTGCCGATTTGCTCGAACGCGTCCTCGTCGGTGGCATCGTCCCCGATGTAGACCGGCCACACCACCTCGCGCGTTTCAACCTCGACGTGGCGCATGATGGCGCTGACCGCATCCCCCTTGGCCCAGTCCACGTTCGGCAGCAGTTCGAGGATGTTGTCGCCCGGTTGCAGCCGCAGCGTGCCCTCGCTCAGAAACGGCGCGGCCAGGGCGTTGAAGCGGGTCGTCGCATGCAGGCGGTCGGCTTTCGACGCACCGCGCGTGTGCAGGACGACCGAATAGGTCTTGTCTTCGACGAACACGCCCGGGAGCGGCCTGACGGCCCTGCGGAGATCCTTCGCGAGCAGGTTCACCGCCGGGGCCGCGATCGAAGCCGCGTTGTGCGCGAATCGCAGACCGGGCCCCTCAATCTCGAGGCCGTGGAGACCCGCGAAGAAAAAGGACGGATCCGCCGGCACGCGAAGGCGCAGGTCGCTGATGCGGCGGCCGCTCACGATGCCCGCGGACAGATCGGCGCGCTCGCTCAGCGTGTGCAGCAGAATCTGACGCGCCGGCGTCAGCAGGACCGCATCGGGGTCGATCTGGAACTCCGCCAGGGTGCCGTCGAAGTCCATCAAAATGATTGGGCGCGCATCGTGGGGCCTCGATTGCCAGGCCGCGATGGCGCGCTCAACTCCACGCACGGAACCTCATCTCTCTGGCGTCGATCAGCTCGCTGATGGTCACCGCCGTGTTGATCAACCCCACGTGCGTGTAGGCCTGCGGAAAATTGCCGAGCAGCATACCGGTTCTCGGCTCGATGTCTTCCGAAAACAACCCGACGCCATTGGCATGGGTCAGCAGCCGCTCGAACAACGCGCACGCGTCTTCGAGGCGGCCGACCATGGCGAGTGCTTCCGCCCACCAGAACGAGCAGATGGAAAAGGCGCTGGTCGTGTCGCCGAAGTCATCCTTGTGGCGATACCGAAGCATGAGGCCGTCTTCGACGAGCAGCCGCTCGTAGGCTTCGAGCGTCGAGACAAACCGCTGATCGCGAGGATCGATGATGCCGAGCGTCGGCAGTAGCAGGTTTGACGCGTCGGGCAGCCGCCCGTCGAGCACCTGGGTAAAGTACCCGACTTCGGGGTTATACGCACGATCGAGGATTTCCTGGCGGTACTTGTCGGCCCACGCCTCCCACTCCGTGGCGAGGGTATGCCGGCCCAGGCGCCGGACGAGCCGGGCGCCCCGGCTGGCCGCCACCCAGCACAGCACGTGCGAGAACGTGTAGCGGTTCGGGAACGTGCGGTACTCCCACAATCCGGTGTCGTCCGATTCGACGGCCGTCATCGCCTCGCCGACGAACCGCTCGACCAGCCGGAGAATCGGCTCGGTCTCGTCGATGACGACCCGCGGATCCGAGCTGATCGTGTCGAGGCAGAGAATCATCTCGCCCATCAGATCGTGCTGACGCTGCGTGTATGCCGCGTTGCCGATGCGAACCGGCCTGGCGCCGCAGAACCCCTCGAGATGATCGAGGTGCTGCTCCACGAGCTCGCGCTCGCCGCCGATGCCGTACAGCGGCTGCAGCGGTCCGGCCTCGGCGACGTCCCGGAGAAACGACACGAACGCTTCGCCTTCGGCAAGATGCCCGACCCGCCGGAGCGCCTCGACGACAAACGCCGCGTCGCGAAGCCAGCAGTAGCGATAATCCCAGGTCCGTTCGGAGCCGAGCGATTCGGGAATGCTCGTGGTCGCCGCGGCGATGATGGCGCCCGTGCCCGTGTACGCGTGCAGCTTCAGGCACAGCGCCGATCGCAGCACCGGCAGGCTCGCGAACGACGGAAGCGCGCACGACTTCGCCCACGCGCGCCATCCCGAAATCGTCAGGTCGCGGATGCGCTGCGCGGACGCCACCGAGTCGGTGTCCGACGGTTTGCCGTAACTGACCGCGAAATAGAACGGCTCGTCGATGCGAATCGGCTGGCCGCTCTCGAGATAGGGAAGCGGCGCGTTCGTGCGCAGGTAGATGGCCGACGCCCCGTCGCCGATCTGCAGGCCTTCGGAAATGGCGACGATCTTCGGGTTCTGGTCGGCGGCGTAGTTGGGCTTCGGATCGAAGAGCACGCGCGTGCGCGCGGCGCCTTCGCGCGGCACCACCAGGCGCTGGATTTCGATCGGGGCTTCGACGTCGAGACCGGCCGGAATCCTCGGGGCGTAGTCGTAGACATCGAATCGTCCGTCGGCACACGTCACCGACGTGCGCAACACGTTCGTGTTGACGATGTATTCCATGTGCGTCTGGATGTCGGGGCAATCGGGGAGCAGGGCGAACGTACCGCCCTTTTCGATGTCGAGGATCCTGCCGAACACCGAGGCGCTGTCGAACCGCGGCATGCATAACCAGTCGATGTGGGTGCTCGGGGCGACCAGCGCCAGAACGCGGCCGTTGCCGATGACGCCATGATCCAGCCTGATGGCACACGGCTCGGTCACGAAATCCTTCGCAAATCAGTCATACCTCGATGGCGAGAGTATCAGAACTCCCTGCAGGTCGTCTCGCTGCTGGCGTCTGCAAAAGCTGATCCGGCACAGGGCTTCAACCCCACCTATGCGCCGGCCCAACTGCGACAGATTTCGATAATCACCTCGACCGCCTTGTCCATATCCTGGACAGACGTCCATTCCAGCCGCGAATGGATGTTGTGTTCCCCGGCAAACAGATTGGGAGTCGGGAGACCCATGAACGAGAGCCGCGCGCCGTCGGTCCCGCCGCGAATCTGACGGAATCGCGGCGTCAGCCCGGCTCGTTTCATCGCGATCTTCGCGTGCTCGACGACTTCGGGATACCGATCGAGCACTTCTTTCATGTTGCGATACGATTCGTGCCGCTCGACGTCGACCGAGGCGGCAGGAAAGGGACGCACGATTTCCTCGGCCAGGTCCTTGAGCATCCCCGCTTTGTCGTCGAGTCCCTTCGTCGTGAAATCGCGCAGCAGCAGCTTGACGACCGATCGCTCGACACCTCCCTCGATCATGTGAGGATGCACGTACCCTTCATACCCGTCTGTGGTTTCGGGCGAAAGCCCGTGGCGCGGCAGACGGTGCACGAACTCCGAGGCCAGCTTGATCGAGCTCACCATTCGGCCTTTCGCGTATCCGGGATGCGCGTTGAATCCCTTGAAGGTCATCGCCATCGCGTCGGCGGAAAAATTCTCAATCTCGAGATCGCCCCGTAGAGGACCGTCGAGCGTATAGGCGAACCGTGCGCCGAAACGATTGACGTCGAAATACTGCGTGCCGCGGCCGATTTCCTCGTCAGGCGTGAAGCCGATCTTCACCGGTCCATGCGGCATCTCGGGATGCGTCGTGAGATATTCGGCCGCCGCCATGATTTCGGCGACACCCGACTTGTCGTCCGACCCGAGGAGGGTGAGGCCGGAGGCGGTGATGATGTCGTGGCCGTGCTGATCCTTCAATTCCGGATTGTCGGCCTGTCGCAGCACCATCGCCGGGTCGTCAGGCAGGACGAGGTCGCGCCCGTCGTAGTTCCGGTGGACGATCGGCCGCACGTTGGCGCCGCTCACGTCGGGCGACGTGTCGACGTGCGCGACAAACCCGATCGCCGGTACCGCGTCCTTGCCGGCGGTCGCGGGAATGGTCGCCATCACGTAGCCGTATCGATCGATGGACGCGTCGGCGATGCCCATCTCCTTCAACTCGTCGACCAGGCGGTTGAGCAGCGTCAGTTGCTTCGAGGTGCTGGGATAGGTCTCGGAGCGCTCATCCGACTGTGTGTCGAAGGTGACATATCTGAGAAACCGGGCCGCAGCGCTCGACGAAAAATGCTGGGTCATGCTTCAGAGCGTACTGCATTACAATGCGATTTTCCGCAAGGAGATCGCCCATGCGCGCCATCCTCTCGGTGCTCGTCGTGCTCTACGGCGTCGGAGCCGGCGGCACATGCTGGCTATACGCGCAAGCACCCCAGGCGCCGGTCTTCCGATCCGGCGTCGAGGTCATGGAAGTCGACGTCACGGTCGTCGATGGCAAGGGCATGCCGGTGCGCGATCTCCGCGTGCCGGAGTTCACCGTGACCATCGACGGGCAGCCGCGCCGCGTCGTGAGCGCGGAGTTCATCTCCGACACCGCGGCGCCGGGGGCACCCACACCCACCCGAGCGCGATCCGTACGTGTCCAACAACACCGATCGCCGACCGGGCCGGCTCATCATGCTGGTCGTCGATCGCAACAACATCGATACGCAAACGCTGCGCGGCGCCATCTCGGCGCTGAAGGAGTTCGTCAACGGCATTCCGCGTGACGACCGCCTGTCGCTCGTGACGATCCCGCCGCCGGGTCCGTACGTCGATTTCACGACCAACAGGCAGCAGATCCTCGAGGCCATCACGCGCGTGTCCGGCGCGGACGACCGGATGATCTCGCGCTTCAACATCAGCGACTACGAGGCGATCACCTTCGAGAACCGGTCGAACCCGATCGTCACGCAGCGGCTGCTCTTCCGGACCTGCGGCGACACCGATCCGAACACGATGTCGCCCTGCGATCGCGACGTCGAGCAGGAAGCCTTGACGCTGTCGAACCACCTCCGTCAGTTGACGGCGCAGTCGGTGGCGGGATATGCCTCGCTCCTGCGCAGCCTTCGCGATGTCGAGGGCACCAAGTCGATGATCGTCCTCTCGCAGGGGCTCATGATCGAAGGATCGCAGGCGGAGGCGACCGCACTCGCGACCCTTGCGGCCGAGGCGCGGGTGAACGTGAACGTGCTGATGTTCGCGACCGCGATCGGCTCCGCGTCGGAAGTCGCGCATCTCCGAAACCGTGTCGCAGGATCGCGACCTCCGCGAGGCCGGGCTCGAAACGTTCGCGGGGCGCTCCCGGGGATCGCTGTTCCGTGTGGTGGCGAACCCGCAGTACATCTTCGAGCGGCTCAAGAGCGAGATTTCGTCGCATTACATGCTGGGCGTCGAGCCGACCGAGCGGGACCGCGACGGCAAGGTGCACCAGATTCGCGTGACGGTGGGGCGCCAGGGTGTCCAGGTACGGGCGAGGCGTCAGGTGCAGTACGCCGTGCGCACGTCCGACAACTGGTCGCGCGACGTCGTCATGGGGCGCGTGCTGCGATCGCCGTCGGCGAACACCGAGCTGCCGATGCGGTTCTCCACCTACACGTTCCGCGACGCGGAACCGGGCAAGGTGAAGCTGATCCTGGCGGCCGAGATCGATCCGGAGTCGATGGCCAAGGAGCTCGATCTCGCCATTGGATTTGCCGTCTTCGACAATCTCGGCAAGGCGGTCCTCGGCGGTCAGGAGCGGAAAATCTATTCCGCCAATACCACGCTGCCGATTCGCTACGAGCTGGCCGTCGCCGTGGACCCGGGCGTGTACCGGGTAAGGCTCGCGGGCGTCGACCTCGCCGGCAAGTCGGGCAGCGTGGAACGCGAGGTCACCGCCTTCGGGATGACGAACCACGAGTTCGCGATCGGCGACCTCATCCTCAACTCGGTGCGGCAGGGAACCGACAGCGACCTGCGCGCACCGGTGGTGTTGAAGGTCACCGACGGGCTGCTCGCCACCTACACCGAGGTCTACACCAACCAGCCGGGCACGCTCGACGACACGAAGGTGGTGTTCGAGGTCGCCGATACGGCCGACGGTCCGACGCTTCAGAAGAGCGAGGCCGAATTCCGCGAGCGGCCGGACAAAACGATGAGACAGGCGGTGTCGGTGGTGCGCGTCGGTGCGCTGCCGCCAGGCCGGTATATCGCGCGGGCACTGTTCTCGAAGGGCGGGAAGAACGTCGGAAAACTTTCGCGGCCCTTCGATATCGTGCCGGGCGCGAAAGGTCGGTACGACGAGTGCGACAGGTGCGACGGGTGCGCCAGGTGCGCCGGGTGCCGGTGATCCGCCTTCGGCGGTGATGACCGGGATCGTGGTCGGCGCGCGGCCGTCGATCTTCAGGAAAGACGACGTCCTGACGCCCGATATGATGCGCGCCACCCTGGAGGTCATCGACAAGAACCACCCGGCGGCCAAGACAGCCACCGCGCGTGCGCGCACGGGAAAACTGGATGGCACCGCGATGATGGCGCTCGATGCCGGGGATCAGGCCGCCGGCTCGCTCCTGCGCGGGCTCGAGCTGCTCATGAAGGGGCAGCTGGATCAGGCCGCGAACCAGTTCGGGGTCGCCATGCGCAACGCCCCTGACGCACCGCTTGCGTCGTTCTATCTCGGGGCCTGTTATGCCGCGGCCGGTCGCGACAAGGAGGCCGTGTCGCAGTGGGAACGGGCACGGGCGGCAAAGCTTTCGCTTCCAGCCCTGCAGGCCGTGCTCGCCGACGGCTGGCTGAGGTTGGGACGGCCCGCCGATGCCGTCGAGCCGCTTCGCGAGGTGCTCGGCCGCGAGCCGCAGAATGACGAGGTGCGTCGCAATCTCGCGATCGCGCAGTCCTACCTCGGTCTGCACGAGCAGGCGTATCCGACGATCGTGCCGTACCTGGAACGAAATCCGTCAGACCCGGACGCGCTGCTCGTCGCCATGTATGCGCTGTATCAGGTGCACGTCGAAGGCAAGACCTTGAAGTCAGCTGAGGAGGACAAAAAGCAGGCGGCTCTCTACTCGAAAGCGTATGCGGCCGCCAAAGGTCCGCACGCCGCGCTGGTCGAGAAGTGGGCGGAGTTTCTGCAAAAGTAGGGCCCGGCTTTAGCCGGGCCCCAGCGCTTTCTCCAACCGGCGAACGATTTCATCTTTCGGTTGCACGCCAACCAGCCGATCGACCACCTGACCGCCTTTCAACACCAGCAGGGTTGGAATACTGCGCACGCCGAAGCGGTTCGCGGTCTGCGGATTCTCGTCGATGTTCAGCTTCGCCACTTTCACGCGTCCCGCCATCTCGACCGAAAGCTGATCGATCGTCGGCGCCAGCATGTGGCACGGCCCGCACCAGTCGGCCCACAGGTCCAGCAGCACGGGCGCTGTACTCCGATCAACCTCCGACGCGAACGTCTCGTCCGTGACGTGCACGGGACCGGCCGGTTCCGAGAGCGGCGTTTTGCACTTGCCGCACACCGCCTTGCGTCCGGTCTGAGGAGGAGGAAGCCGGTTGGTGGTCCCGCACGACGGGCATCTGATGAGGCGCTCGGTCATCGCGTTCACCGTGGAAACTTCACGTCGATGCAACCCGCGAGCGGCGGCCGCCGGGTCTCGCCCCGATAGTACACGCGCTCGAGAAACAGTCCAGAGGCCGGCGCCGTCAGTTTCGCCGGGACTCCCGACTCGACACTGAGAAACGACGCCGCCTGTTCGATCGTGGTGCCGCCCAGACCGACATCCACCATGACGCCCACCATGCGGCGGACCATCTTCCACAAAAAGTGGGAGCCCTCGACGCGTACGACCACCAGGTCGCCGTCTTCCGCCATCTCAATCCGCTCGATGGCCACCACCGTCGACTTCTCGTCGGCGCTGTCGTCGGTAAACGATCGGAAATCCTTCAGGCCGGCAAACCGCTCGGCGGTCTGCCGCATCCTGTTCAGATCGAGATCGTCGCGCACCCACCAGACGAAGTGTTTGGCGAACGCCGTGCGCCGGCGCGAGATCTGATAGAGATAGCTGCGCGCGACCGCGTCGTGGCGGGCGTGGAATCTCCGCTGGACCATCTCGATCTTCAGCACGTGAATATCGCTGGGCAGCGCGTCGTTGATGCGGCGCCTCAGCGTGTCCGGCGGCAGGGCGGTGATGATGTCGAGGTGCGCCACCTGTTCCAGCGCGTGCACGCCGGCATCGGTTCGCCCCGACCCGTACAGCTCGAACTGGCGCTGGCCGGACACGTCCTGAATCACCCTCGTCAACTCGCCTTGAACGGTGCGCGCATTTTTCTGGATCTGCCAGCCGCTGTAGCGCGTGCCCGCATATTCGATGAACATCTTGAACCGAGCCATGACGGCTCAGTGTACTTTGGCGCCCGGTTCCGTGTCGTTCAGCAGGGCAGGAGGGCCCTGCAGCCAGATCCGCTCCAGCGCGTCGAACAGTTCGTCGATCTGCACCGGCTTTCCGACGTGATCGTTGAAGCCCGACTTCAACGCGCGCTGTTTGTCCTCGCGACGGGCGTAGGCGGAGATCGCCACAGCGCGAACCTGCGCGCCGTCCAGGCCGGGAAGGCCTCGCAGGGCGCGCATCATCGAGTACCCATCCTGTCCCGGCATGGCCACGTCGGCGAGGACGATGTCGGGCCGGTCTTCGGCGAAGAGGCGCAGCGCGTTGCGAGCCGAGTCTGCCTCGCTGATACGGGCGCCGGTGATCGCCAGCATGGCACGGACGAGCTCGCGCGCGTCGCCGTCATCGTCCACGATCAGGACGTGCACACCTTCCAGATCGAGCGTTCGCGCGCCCGGGCGCTCGCCTGGCAGCACCACGGCCCCTCGCAATTCGGGCTGCTGTCGTTGACGATCTGCATCTGCGCCGTGGCGTTGCGGTGAATCGTGTCGAGCGCGCGCGGAACCTGTCGCGGCCGCACGTGCCCGTCGCGCAGCATCGTCGTCCAGCCGAGGATGGCGTTCAGCGGCGTTCGCAGCTCGTGCGAGAGCGTCGCCAGGAACTCGTCCTTGAGACGATTGGCCATCTCGGCGTCTTCGCGCGCATCGGCCAGCGCTCGAAGCAGATCGCGAAGCTCGTACTGCCGCTGACGGCCGCGCATCGCGCTGCGGATGAGGCTGAGCGCCGCACCGAGCCGGATCGGCCGCTCGAGCAGCACGACGTTGCGCAACCCTTCGAGCAGGCGGAGCGTCCGCAGATACACTTCCGATCGCTCGGTATCGGCGAAGACGAGGATCGGAACATCGGACCACGCGGGCTGCGTGCGAAGGCACTCCATGAGCTCGCCGATTTCAGGGTCCTCGAGCGCTTCCTCGGTGAGCATGATGACGGCCGCACCGCGGCAGAACTCGAGGCACAGCGTGTGCGACGTCGTGCAGACGCAGCCACGCAGCTCGGTCCGCTGCAGCACGTCGAGCGCCAGGAGCGCATCCTTGCCTACGGGAGCGAAGATGAGGATTCGCTCGTCGAGCGATGGGTCGATGCCCTCGACGCTCATGCCCGCTTCCGGCCGCGGCCCTTCTCGTTGAGCGGCGCGCCGCGATATTCCGGAACTCCGGTAAGAACGCCCCTGAATTCCACGAGCGGGTCGCCGACCGCCAGCGCGTTGCGCTTGACGCCAATCTCGCGAATCGTGGTCTCGTGAAGGCCCGTACGTTTCTTGAGAACCGACAGAGCCTTTCGTACCCGGCCCCTGGCTTCGAAGAAACGCATCATGAACATGGTGTCGGCGATATAGCTGACATCAATCGGCGATGACATGTTCTGACCCAGCATGCCCTGCTGTGCCACGGTGAGGATGGTGGCGACGCCGCAGCTGGCCAGATAGGACGTCAGCTCGTGGAGCCGCACGACGGCGGCCGACGCTTCCGGGATGGCCGTCAGATAGCCGGTGAGGCTGTCGATCAGCACGACCCGCACCTTGTCGTCTTCGACGGCCTTGCGCACGGAGTGGCTGAATTCGCCCGGAGACAGCGATCCCGGCTCCACCTTGGCAATCTTCAGGACGTTGTTCTTGACGAACTTCGACGTGTGCATGCCCAGGGCATCGCCGCGGTTGACGAACGTCACGCGCTGCTCGTCGAAAAGAAACGCTGCCGTGTGAATGCCCCTTCCGGCCGCCGAACACAGGTATTGCGCGCCGAGCGTGGACTTGCCGACGCCGGAGGGGCCGAGGATCAGCGTGCACGTGCCCATCGGCACGCCATCGTCGAGGAGCGCATCGATCTGCGGGAGTCCGCTCTTGAGCGTCTCTTTCGGCAGCGCGCGGGCCACCCGGCGGTTCTCGAGCCGCGGAAACACACGAATACCGCCAGTCTCAATCTTGAAGTCGTGGAATCCGCCGACGTACGACACACCACGCAGCTTGGAGATCTTCCAGGCGCCGGCGAACGAGCCCGAAGTCGAGAATCGTCTGCTCGAGGCGGATGACACCGTGCGAAAGGCTCTGGATGTGCGGATTGGTGTCGCCCCCGCCGTTCTCGTTGAGCAGCAGCAGCGTGCAGCCCCGGCCGGAGAAGAACTGCTTGAGCGCCAGAATCTGCCGGCGATACCGCAGGGAGTCTCGCGCGAGGAGGCGCATGTCGGACACCGAGTCGATGACGGCTCGAGCCGGCTTGACGGCCTCGACCGTCTCAAACATGCTGCGCGACAGGTCGCCGAGCTCGATTTCGGATGGATGAAAGAGGGTGTACTGCTCCTCGGGCCGCAGGTTCTCGGCGGGTTGTACCTCGTGGATGTGAATGCCCGACAGGTCCCAGCCGTGAGAACGGGCGTTGGCGCGAAGTTCGCCGGCTGTTTCCGAGAGCGTGATGTACATGCACGATTCGCCGCGTTTGAGTCCAGCCAGGAGAAACTGCAGGCGGAGGCAGTCGACGCATCCATTCCGCGAGATCTGCGGCCGCGACCGCGGCGTCACAGGCGCTGATGACCCGCAACCGATCCGATTCCTGCACCTCGAATCCCCATTGAACCCGTTCGAACGCGCGGGTGCGCAGCACAACCCCGGCCCGGTGATGCTCGAGCCCGTGCTCGAGTGCCGCGGACAATTGCGGGCCCGTTACGATCTCGTAGTCGAGTGCCACCGACACGCGACGTTTGGTCAGTTCGACCCCGAGCGGGGCGGCGACCGGCAGCCGATCTTCCGGCACGTACACCAGGAACAGATCGCGCGATTCGACGACCGGGCGGCGCGCAGCCACGCGCGCCAGGATTGCGGAAGCGTTCGCCTGTGCGGCGGCGCGATCGAATGTATGCGGCAACTGCTCGACGATGCGCGCGTACTCGACGAGCAGCCACTCGGCCGACTCGGGCACGGCACGCATGTCGTCGGCGAGCGCGACGAGATCGTGCGCAAGCGCCGCGAGCGCAGACGACACCGAATCGGGCGATGCTCCCGGGGGGATGGCACGGCAGCCCTGGGTCAGAAGCAGCGCCGTCGCATGCCTGAAGCCCTGTGGTGGGATGAACATCGACGGCTCTACGGATTGGCCAGGACCTCGAACACGGCGGCCGTGTCGCGCGTGGCGCCACCGCGTGCCTGAAGCGCGGCAATCACGCGTGCGGCGGCGGCGCTTCCTGGCAGGTCGAGGCCAAGCGCCCGCGCCATGTCGAGCACGATCTGAATGTCCTTGTGATGAAGGCGGGACTCGACCCTGGCTTCGAAGTCACGGGCGATCATCTTCGGGGCCTGGACGTCGAGCATCCGGCTCGCCCCGAAACCGGTCATGAGCACGTCTTTCACCTTTGCCGGATCCACGCCGGCACGCTCGGCCAGCAGCATCGCCTCGGCCGCGCCAAGCGTGTTGACGATGGTGCAGATCTGGTTGCAGGCCTTCGCTACCTGGCCCGCGCCGCTCGGGCCGATGTGCACGATCGTCTTCCCGTAACACATGAGGATCGGCCGAACGCGTTCGAGGGCGGCCTCGTCGCCACCCACCATGATGGACAGCGTGCCCGCTTCGGCCACGGCCGCACCCCCCGACACGGGCGCGTCGAGCATCTCGATGCCGCGCGACTGCAGAGTCGCCGCGACTCTGCGCGCACCGTCAGGTTCGATCGTGCTGTGATCGACGACGATCGATCCGGCCCGCGCGCCTTCGATGACGCCATCGGGCCCGAGTACCACGCTTTCGACGGCTCGCGTGTCGAGCACCATCGTGATGATGACGTCGCTCACCGCCGCCGCCTCGGCCGGCGACCTCGACGTGCGCGCGCCCGCGGCCGCCAGCGGCGCCATCGCTTCGGCGCGCCTGGCAAAGACCGTCACGTCATGTCCGCCCTTCAGGAGGTTTCGCGCGATCGGCGTACCCATGACGCCCAGACCAATCACTCCGACTCGTGCCATTTCTCTCCTCGCAACCGTTAGCTGTTAGCTGTCAGCTCTCAGTCCGAATTCCTAAGCCCTAAGCCCTAAGCCCTGAGCCTTCAGCCCTGACGAGGGCCGTTATCTCTGCCGCGGCCCTCAACCCCGTCTCCACCGCGCCGTTCATGTACCCCTGCCACCTGAAGCTGGTGTGCTCGCCGGCGAAAAACACACGTCCGAACGGGCGCGCGAGCCAGTGGCGAATCGATGGTGGAAACTGAGGATCGAAGAATGCATATCCACCCCGCGCCCACGGTTCGAGCTCCCAGCTGAGCGTCGACCACGCTGTCATGCGTGCCGTCTCGAGATCGATCCACGAAAGCTCGCGCACCAACCGCGACGGGCCTTCCCGCGCCAGCATTTCCTGCGTCGCGGCGCTCGCGCCGCCTCCGGCGAGCAGCGTGAGTATCCCGGAAGCCGGACGCTTTCGGCGACCGTCGCCAGCGGCTTGCTCCTCGTTCCCGTCCCAGACGGCCCCGATGCCGAACGGTGTGCCGAACGCTCGAGGCTTGCCTCGCATCCTCCACGGCGCTCGATCGAACTGAAGGGCGGTCTTTGTAGAAGCTCCGTACTTCAGCATGGCGACTGCCTGCTGCTGTGGCTCGGGCATCGCCGGCTCGAAGATGACGTCCCGCAGCGTCGTCGCCGGCACCGCACACACGAGGTAGTCGAATCGTCCCTCGTGGATTCGTCCGTGCGATTCGATCGATGCCGTGACGCCGTCGTGCGCCTGCGTAACTCGCCGAAGCACCGCCTCCAGTTCCACTCTGGATCCAAGGGCCTTCGCGATCAGAGCGGGAAGCCGATCGTTGCCCCCCACAATGCGGAACATCTTCTCGGCGCCGGGAACACCTTCCTCTGCGAACTGATCGGTGAGCGCCAGGAGCGACAGGTCCGCGGGGTCCGCGAGGAAGAACCCGCGCATGCCAATCGCCATATCACGAAGCGGTTTCGGCGCACGGATGCGATCGAGCCACTGTGCCACGCTCTCGCGCGCCAGGCTGTCGGCAATGCCGCCTTCCCATCGGCGCTCTCCGAGGTTGAAGGCGCGAATCTCGGGCCGTAACCGCCGGGCCAGGTCGAGCCATCCATGCTGGCCGACGATGCGGCGGCGTGCGCCGAACTGTCTGACGCCCGTAAAACTGTTACGAAGGATTCGTGCCGGGCGAAGACCGACGTCCTTGATGAGGCGGCAGATTTCGGTCTGGCTCTCATCGATGAGGTCCGCGCCCATTTCGGCGTGCTGACCGTGAAGGAACGGCTGGCGGGCACTCAGGACGCGTCCTCCCACGCGATCGCGAGCCTCGAGGACGGTCACGCGGGCACCTTGTCGCGTGAGATCGCGGGCGGCCGTGAGGCCGGCCAGGCCGGCGCCGGCCACGAGTACGGTGATGCCGCGCATCGTGCAGATCGTCTAGTCGCCGGTGTACAGCCCGATCGTGGAACGGTCGCTCATCGCCTCGCCCTCGAGCTTCCACGTCTTCCTGTAGTGGATGCGCGCGATGAGACGCGACCCGGGTTCGATCTGGACGGCGGGCTTCACCGTGATGGGCGCGGCCGCCTGGCGCGGAACCCACGTGCCGAGTACGCGCGAGCTGCCGTCCGGAGACCGCAGCGATATCGCGGCGCTGCGAACGATCGTCGGGGTGCCGGGAAGAAGGTCGAGCATGGTCACGCTGAGCGGCGTGTTGACGGGGACCTGCAGCACGAAGTCCTGCGTTGCTTCGAACGTGCCGGCCGGCATGCGATACGGCTCGGCCATCGCGACAGCGAGAGAAGGCGGACCCGCCGCCCAGTCATTCTTGAAAGGCGGCGGCACGGGCGTCGTCGCCTTGTCGCCTTGAGGCGTGCCTCCGGTCGCCCAGTTCAGCACGATATCGAGCTCGCGCGCGGAAATCTGACGATGGGCGGCTTTGACGAAGTCGTGGGGGTCCACCTTGGCGCCGCGTGCCTCGGCTGAGGCGTCCGCGTAGGCGGTCGTCAACTCGGTGCGCAGCGACTCGGCCCAGGGAAACGCATCCTCGTACTTCAGCAGCGACATCGGTCCGACACCGCCATCGATGTGGCAGCGGCCGCATCGGTTCAGGAAAACCGGATACACATCGGCGTTGTAGGTGAATTTCGAGGTGATGCCCACGTGCGCGCTTCCTCGCGGCGCGAACCAGAACACGATGATGACCAACGCGCACGCGGCCGCCGCCCTCGTCATCACCGGCGTCCGGAAAGGAGGGAATCGAGCTGCAGAATCGCGGCGCTGAAGTTCCGGTACGCGTCCTGGACTTTCTCGCCGTCGCCCAGATCGCCGAAGTTGTCGAGCTGATATGCCGCGAGCACGATCTGCTTGACGCTCGCCTCGACCGCCTCGGCGTCGGCGCCTTGCTGCTGCGACTGAATCTCCAACGCCAGATCCTTGGCCTGGAGAGCCGGGACGTAGATCGCGCCAAGGGTGCCCTGTTTAGTGAGCGATTCCACCTCCAAACGGCGCGCCTTCAACTCTTCCAACAGCTTGCTGGGCTTGTCCGCCGTAGCGATTGGCGAAGTCTGCGCGGAGGCGGATGCGATGGGCTTGTCCACCGAAGCGGCGCTAGCCGCGATGGTGGATGCGGTCGATCTCGAAGTGCTTGGTGCGACCGACGCCGGCAGATCGCGAGAGTAGTCCGGGAAAGAAAAATCGAACCGGCTTTCCTTGTCGCCCGAGCGGAACGCGATCTTCGCCGTCATCTTCGCCGGCAACGCAATCGGCTCGATACGGGCTTCGAAGAAGGATCCGTTCCGCGCCAGTACCAACGGGGCAGAGGCGAGCTCGCGGGTCGTACCCGTCTTCGAGTCGAAGACCTCCTTGGTGACGACGCGGCCCCGAACCTGTTTGGCATCGCTCGGGCCGAGCGGCCTGGAGAAATCATCGTAGACATACACCCGGAATCGCCCGGCCGCCGGATACGTGCCTTCGATGTGATGCCAGTTGTCCGGCGCCATGAAGAAGGTGCCGCCGTGCTTCGGGTTGTGATCGCCGTGCGCGCGCGCGTTGTATCGCGGAATCATCGGCGCCCCGTCGGCGCAGGTTCCAGGCTCGAGCTGGGACATCTCGCGGTTGCCCGCGCACGTAAAGGTGAGCGCCGCCGTTTTCTGCACGAGATCGCGCGAGCAGATGCGGCATTTGCCCGGCGTACCCTGTTCGATGACGGCATGAACCGGGCAGGTGTACATCGTCACCAGACGCACGGCTTCCAGATCCATGCCGCAGATACCGCACGTGCCCTTCTTGTCTTCGAGCACGTCAGGATGCATCGGGCAGGTCCACGAGATCGCGGGCAGTTGCGCCGCCACGGCCGTGGCGAGAACCACGGCAGCCACGATCGCCGAAAACGCCTTTACTTTCATGGAATCAACGCAAGTGTAGCAAAGGCGAGGGCGGGACGCATGTCGCGCGCGGCGTCACCAGGAACATCGCGCAGTGGCCCGCGATGGCTTTCGCGACCGCCATCATCAGCGGCAGACCTGGAGCGGTGACCGGCGCAGATTGAGCGGTCCGCGCGTGGCGAGTGAAGCCGCCGACGAGCCATGTGACGAGCGTCCAAAGCGCTCCAAAAGCGGCGAATACGGCTACAATGACGGGAACCATACGTTGACAGTCTGGCGGGCAAATTGTACGTGCGCCCGCACGAGCGTGACAATTTGGAGGCGGGTCTATGGGAGTGTTTGAAGACCGATGGCGGTTCAGCCCGGGCCGGCGCAACGCGCTGGCAAGCTTTGCCGCGATCTTCGGGGCATCTCCGCTCTTGCGGCGCGCAGGTCGATCCGCATGGCCTGGCGGGTCACGCGCGGGTACTGCGGCTCGACGAGCTGGTCGATGCCTTCGACTTCGAAGCGTTGTGCTATCGCAACATGACGCTCGAGCCGTACGACTACATGGCCCATGGCGACGGCAGCGAGTTCAATCTTCGACGTAACCGCCAGGCCTTCGATTGGGTCGACATCGTTCAGGGCAAAGCGGTCGATCCCAAGACCGTGGATCTCTCTTCGACGATTCTCGGCGTCCCGATGAAGTTTCCGATTTTCACCGCGCCGAGCTCCGGCCAGGGCGCGCTGCACCCGGACGGTGAGGTCGGCATGTATCGCGGCGCCACTGCCGCCAACGCGCTCGCGGCGTTTGCCAGCGGCACAACGGTTCCACATCAGAAGATCGCGCCGGCGGCGACAGGGCCGCGCTGGAATCAGTTCTATCCCATCCCGGACCTGGGTGCATCGGCCAAACAGCTGCAGCTCTTCCAGGATCTGGGCACCAAGGCCATCATCATTACGGTCGATCAGCAGGCATCGGTGTACGAGCGCGACCTGCACGATCGCCATCTGGGCGGCATCGTGCAAACGGCCGGTGGTCGCGGAGGACGCGGCGGCCGGGGTGGCGGCGGAGGCGGCGGCAACGCCGCGGCAGAGGCGGCTGCGGACGCCCTCCGATCGGGAGGGCCCATTCCGATGGGCGGTACCGGCGAGCCGGGCATTGGCAAATTCCCGCAGTTCTCGAACTATCGCGTGTCGAATCGCCGTCTCTGGTACAGCTGGGACTACATCGACGAGGTGCGCAAGTTCATCAAGGTACCGGTCATCCTCAAGGGCATCGTGACGGCCGAAGACGCCGAGCTCTGCGTCAAGGAAGGCGTGGACGGCATCATCGTCTCGAACCATGGCGGCCGGTCGATGGACTACGGCCCGTCGACGCTCGAAGTGCTGCCGGAGATCGTTGCGGTCGTCAACAAGAAGTTCCCGGTGATGATCGACAGCGGCTTCCGGCGCGGGAGCGACGTGTTCAAAGCGCTGGCGCTCGGCGCCGACGCCGTCGCGCTCGGCCGCGCGGCGCGCTGGGGGCTTGGCGCGTACGGCGCGCAGGGCGTGCAGCGGCTGCTCGAGGTCATTCAGGCCGAGCTGGTCCACGCGGCGGCGTATGCCGGGCGGGCCACGCTGAAGTCGATCGACAAGACGGCGGTGAAGGTCAACTTCACTTAACGGGTTCGTGGAGTTCGTGGGTTCGTAGAGTTCGTCGGGTTCGTGAAGTTCGTCGGGTTCGTGGGGGTGGGGCCCCACGACAGCTAAGTAACGAGGAAACCATGAGCGAAAACAAACTCAGCAGACGCCAGGCTCTCGGAAGCGTTGGCGCCATTGTCGCGGGAACCGTTGCCGGTTCGACGATTGGCGGCGAGGCACCCGCCGCGCAGCAGCGCGAGCGGATGCCGTGGGATCCGCCCCTGGCGGTACGGCAGGCGCCGCGAGAGGAGCTGGTCAATCTCCTCGAGTTCGAGGAAGAGGCGAAGAAGAAGCTGCCGCCGGCGACCTTCGCGCTGATTGCGGGCGGCGACCGCGCGCTGTTCGATCGCATCACGCTGCGGCCCCGGATGAACGTCCCGACGACCGACATGGATCTCACCGTGAAGCTGTTCGGCGAGGACCACTTCACGCCGATCATCGTCGCGCCGATCGCCGACCAGAAGCGCTTCCATCCCGATGGCGAGATTGCCACCGCGAAAGGCGCCGCCGCGGCGAAGGCGCTGATGATCGTCAGCAGCCGATCGAGCGTGCCGCTGGCCGAGATTGCTGCCGTGGCGAAGCCGTCGTTCTGGTATCAGGTGTACGCCTCTGACTCGGGCGCAAAGGCGCAGGTGCAGGACGCGATCAAGGCGGGCGCGAAGGCGATCGTCATCACGGTCGGCGCCTCGCACTCGGCAAACGGCTCGCGCCCGGCGACGCCCACGTCGATCAACTGGTCGGCGGTGGACGCGATCAAGCAGGGCGTCAGCGTGCCCGGTGATCGTCAAGGGCATTGCGACGCCGGCAGAAGCGACCGCGGCGCTGCAGCACAACGTGCAGGGCATCGTCGCGTCGAATTTCGGAGGACTGCTGGCGAACAAGGACGCGATGATTCTCGCGCTCCCGAACATCGTCGACGCGGTGGCCGGCAAGGTGCCGGTGCTGACGGATGGATCGTTCCGCCGCGGCACCGACACGTTCAAGGCGCTCGCGCTTGGCGCCCAGGGTGTCCTGATTGGCCGGCCGGTCATGTGGGGGCTCGCGGCGTACGGCGAAGCCGGCGTGCAGAGCGTCCTCGAGATGGCACAAACGGAGCTGGCGCGCTACATGGGCATGTGCGGCAAGGTGAACCTGAAGGCGCTCGATCGCACGGCGGTGAAAGTACACGGTCCGATGCCCACAAAGGCCACCACGAACAACTGATATGGGAAATATCGAAAAGCGCTGGCAGACCTCTCTTTCACGCCGCAAGGCGCTGGCGGGCATGGCGGGCCTGATCGCGGGCTCGCCGCTCCTTCACGCCCAGCTCGATCCGCGTCCGTTTCCTCAGCACAGACGGACGCCGGGGCTGAACGAGATGCTCACGTCGTTCGACTTCGAGCCGGTCATGTTCGCGAACATCCCCCAGTCGGTGTACGACTACACCGCGCATGGCGATGGCGGTGAGTGGAACCTGCGCCGCAATCGTCAGGCCTTCGACTGGGTCGATCTCATCCCCGGCACCGCGGTCGATCCGGCGACGGTCGACTTATCGTCGAAGTTGATCAATCTCGATCTGAAGTATCCGGTCGTCATCGCGCCCACGGCGACGCAGGTCGCGCTGCATCCCGAAGGGGAAGCGGGGATGTATCGCGCCGGCACGCTCTCGTCGAACACGCCGATGTGTCTCAGCAACAACTCGAGCCAGTCGGTCGAGGAGGTCGCGAAAGGCGCGAACGGCCAGCTCTGGTGGCAGTTTTACCCCCGCCAGGACATGGGCGCGAGCCAGGAACTGCTCGAGCGCGCGCAGGCCGCCGGCTACAGGGCCATCGTCATCACGGTCGATCAGCAGGCGTCGTTCTACGAGCGGACCCAGCACGATCGCAATCTCGGCGGACGCACCGGCGGTGCGGCACGGGCCGGTGGAGCGGGCGGGCGCGGACGTGCGGCTGGAGCGGGGCGCGGCAACGATCCCGAAGCGGTCGGGAGTGCGGCCATCGGCCGTGGAGCGGCGGGTCCCGCGGCATCGGTCCGCGGTGCGGCCGCCTATCGGCTGGGCGCGGGCCGGCTCTGGTACACCTGGAAGTACCTGGACGACGTCCGGAAGTTCATCAAGGTGCCGATCATCATCAAGGGCATCGTGACGCACGAGGATGCGCGGCTTTGCGTCGAGCACGGCTTCGACGGCATCGTCGTGTCGAACCATGGGGGCCGCTCCATGGACTACGGCCCGTCGACGCTCGAGGTGCTTCCGGAGATCGTCGCCGCCGTGAACGGCAAGATTCCGGTGATGGTCGACAGCGGGTTCCGCCGCGGCAGCGACGTGCTGAAGGCGATTGCGCTTGGTGCCGACGCTGTCTGGCTCGGCCGCGCGGCGCGATGGGCGCTGGGTGCGTTCGGCCCCGTCGGCGTCCAGAAGCTTTTGAACGACATCATTTTCAAGGAACTGGTGGACGGCGACGGCCGCGACCGGTCGCAAGACCCTGGCGTCGATCGATGCCAGCATCGTGAAGCAGAACTGGCCGTAGAGCAGACACTCGTCATGGCAGATCGCACATGGCAGATGGCATGTGGTGAATGGCGTGCGGTAGTGCAGGGCTTCAGCCCTGCCCTGGTGTTCGCTGTGTTCCTGTCGTCTCCAGTCCTCGCGCAGCAGTTGCCCGACGGCGCCGGCAAGGAAATTCTCGAAAAGCAGTGCACCACGTGCCACACGCTCGAAATCATCGTGGACAAGCGCAACGACGCGAAAGAATGGCGGCGCCTGGTCATGGAGATGATCGATCGCGGCGCTGAGATCACGGACGAGCAGGTGCCGGTGGTCGTCGACTACCTCGCGACCAACTGGAGCAAGCCGGCGCCGCCGGCCGAGAAGCCGGCCGAGCAGTCGGCGCCGATCGCGCCGGTTGCGTCGCACTGATCCGCGATGAAGGAAACGGTTCCGGATCCTTTTTCGGACCGGACTTCGAAAAGGATCCCGGAACCGTTTCCGGGTTGATGCGAGGCCGGGGCTGAACCCGGCCTTTTTTTTGACGCGAGCCAGCGCGAAACGTGACAGGAGGAGCCATGCTTTCGAGACGAGAGCTTCTTGCGGGTGGGGGCGCCATGCACATGGCGGCGGGAAACGCGGCGGCCGCGCAGCGCGACGTCGACAACGGGGCCGAGCTCACCGGCATCCGTAACGTGCTGGACAGCATTCGCCGGCAGCACGCGGTGGCGACCGACGATGTCAACGATCTCAGGATTCGGCAGCGGAATTTTTTCCGCCTCAATCAGCACTTTCCGGAGTGCATCGACATCGGCATCCAGGTCTGGGAACGGATGCAGGACTGGCATATCGCGCACTTTCGGCCGCTCACCATTCAGCGCTCGGGCGATGGTCACTGGCAGATGGACTTCATCATGTCGGTGCTCGTGCTGAAGCACGAGTTGCCGGAAAACTACATCAGCAACGGTTATGACCGCTGAGCAGCCCTCACCACAGCTCGTCCGCGCGATCGGCACGCGCGAGCTGACGGCGAGCATCGTCAACGTCACCATCGCGTCTTCGATTTTTTTGATGCCGGCGACGGTGGCGGCGGGGCTCGGCGCCGCTGCGCCGGTGGCGTATCTGGTGTGCGCCACGCTGATGGGGTTCATCGCGCTGTGTTTTGCGGCGGCGGGCAGTCGTGTCTCGCTCACGGGCGGGCTGTATGCCTACATCGAAGTGGCGTTCGGCGGGTATGCGGGTTATCTCGGCGGATTTCTCTACTGGTCCACCGCCTGCCTGTCGGTGGCATCGGTCGCGACGGCGTTTGCCGGTTCGGTCGGCGTGTTCTGGCCGGCGATGATGCACGCAGTCCCGCGCGCGATTCTCCTCGTCGTGCTGTTCGCGGCTCTCGCCGTCGTCAATATCCGGGGCATCAAGCCGGGCATCCGGCTCGTGGAGACGATCACGGCGGCCAAGCTCATCCCTCTGCTCGTGCTTGTGCTCGTGGGCGCATGGTCGCTGAATCCGGATTTCCTTCGCGCGCCGATGCCGACGGTGTCGCAGGTCGGCCAGGTGTCGATCGTGCTGCTGTTTGCGTTCCTCGGCGTCGAGGTGGCGCTGACACCGTCGGGCGAGATTCGCGACCCATCACGAACGGTGCCGCGCGCCGTTCTGAGCGCGCTCACGATCGCCACCGTCGTCTATCTCGCGGTTCAGATCGTGGCGCAAGGCGTGCTCGGCCCCGAGCTGCCCACCTACACCGCCGCGCCGCTCGCCGAGACCGGCGCGCGGCTGCTCGGCGATGGCGGACGGCTGTTCATGCTCGCCGGCGGGACCGTTTCGATTTTCGGGTACATCGCGGGCGATATGCTGGGCACGCCGCGCGCGCTGCTGGCCCTCGCGACCAACGGCGTGCTGCCGCGAGCGCTCACCGCCGTGCATCCGCGGTACCGCACACCCGCCGTGGCGATCGTGATCTACGCCATCATCGTGGCGGCGCTCGCCATTTCGAGCACGTTCGAAACGCTCGTCATCATGGCGAACGTGTCGGCGCTCCTGCTGTATCTGCTGTGTGTCGCCGCGTCGTACGAGCTGCAGCGGCGCGATGTGAGAATGGCGGGCGAGCCTTTCAACGCTGCCCGGAGGACCAACCGTTCAGCTCCTGGCGGCCTCCGGTATCGTCTGGCTGTTGTCGCAAGCGACGGCTCGCGAGTGGGGAATTCTGGCGGCCGTCGTCGCGGCCGCGAGCGTGTACTACGCCGTCAAGGCCCCGTCCCTTCGGAAGTCTTCCTCTTCCTCGGCTTCGGCGGCACCCGACCGATGACGGGCGTCGAACCCTGTTTGATCTGACGCTCCGCTTCGAGCCAGTCTTCGAGATCGGAGCCGTGACTGCCGCCGCGGCTCAGGTAAATTTCGTACGCGCGCCTGGCCACCGCGTCCGGATCGCCGTTGTGGTGCCCCGTCGATCCGTTGCCCTTTTTCGTTGAACGTGTCGGCTTGGGGGAGTCCGGACTTCCGTTGGCGGGTTTAGTTGTTCTTGCCATCAGAGCCTCCGTCAAAATGAATATAACTCCAGCAGGCTATCCCTGATCAAGATCGCATTTCGCTGCTGGTGCCGCCGGCGGCGGGGATGTAGGCCTTTAAAACATAGTCAGTTAGCATGCGATCGGCGCTGAACCGCCAGCCGAGCGTACGGATCGCGCGCTTCATGCGCGCGATCCACCGCCGCGGCAGACCGTCGCGGTCGCGATCGTAGTACAGGGGAATGACCTCGTCGCGCAGCACCCTGACGAGCGCGTCGGCGTCGCGCGCGTCGTGGCGATCGATCGAGGTATGCGTCTCGCCGCGCCCGATGGCAAAGCCGTTGTGGCCGTCGTAGGCTTCGGCCCACCATCCGTCCAGGATCGACAGGTTGAGGCCGCCGTTCAACACGACCTTCTGCCCGCTGGTCCCCGATGCCTCGAGCGGACGCCGGGGCGTGTTGAGCCACACGTCGACGCCCTGCACGAGATGCCGGCCGACGTTGATGTCGTAGTCCTCGACAAACAGCAGCTTGCCCGCGAATCGCTGATCGCGCAGCAGCGTAAACACTTCCTGCAGCACTTCCTTGCCCGGCACGATCGCGCGGATGGGCCTTGCCCGCGAACACGAACTGAATCGGCACCTTGGCGTCGTTCACCAGGGAGACCAGACTCTCCAGGTCGCGCAGCACCAGGTTCGCGCGCTTGTAGGTGGCAAACCGCCGCGCGAAGCCGATGGTGAGCGCATCGAGGCTGAGCGCGTGCCGTACCTGCTCGATGAATTCGGAGCTCTCGCCGCGCTCCTGGGCGCAACGTGCGGCGCGCAGCCGCGCCACCTCGATCAGCTGCGTTTTCAGCGTCTGGCGCGTCTCCCACAACTCGCCGTCCTCGATGCCGTCGATGGTGTCCCAGGTCGAGGCTTCCGAACACCTGTCGCTCCAGCCCGGGCCGAGATGGCGGTCGTAGAGCCGATGCATCTGCGGAGCGAGCCAGGTGCGCACGTGGATGCCGTTGGTGATGTGTCCGATCGGGACTTGTTCTTCGGATCGGCCCGGATAGAGCGACGTCCACATCGCGCGCGACACCTGGCCGTGCAGCGACGACACGGCGTTGGCGCGCCGCGACAGCTTGAGCGCCAGGATGGTCATGCAGAAGTCTTCGGACGGGTCGCCGGGATCGACGCGCCCCAGCGCCAGCAGTTCCTCGCGGCCGAGGCCCAGCGCTTCGCGCAACGGCCCGAGGTGCTCTTCGACGAGCGCAGGCGAGAACCGGTCGTGACCCGCCGGCACCGGCGTATGAGTGGTGAATACGACCTGCGCCGAGATTCGCCTGAGCGCTTCGGCTGCGTCGACCCCCTCTGTCACCATCCGCTGGCGGGCCAGTTCGAGCGCGGCGAAGGCGCTGTGTCCCTCGTTGAGGTGCAGCACGCCCGGTGACGATGCCGAGCGCGGTCAACGCATGCACCCCGCCCACGCCGAGCAGCA
The DNA here is from genome assembly GCA_963821395.1 of Vicinamibacterales bacterium. Taxonomy (GTDB): domain Bacteria; phylum Acidobacteriota; class Vicinamibacteria; order Vicinamibacterales; family JAMQPK01; genus JAMQPK01. The sequence continues at coordinate 31,417 of CAWGDY010000019.1, forward strand.
ACTCCTGGCGAATGCGAACGCGGTCGTCGCCGCCGTACAGGCGCGAGGTCAGCGCGCGATCCTCCGGCCGGTTGCCTTCCACATCGGAATCGAGCAGGACGAGGGTGTTCCGGCCGACGGCGAGCTTCCAGACACGGGCGACGATCGTGCCCGTCCGGGTCTCGATTCTGACGGTGATCTGGTCGCCGCGCGGATCTTTCGCGCGTTCCAGCGGGAGAAGCGAGCTGTCGACGTCGCGATAGTCCTCCTGCTGATAGCCGTTCAAGTCGAAGCGCTGCGTGAAGTAACCCTGGCTGTAGTAGAGGCCCACACCGACGAGCGGGATGCCGAGGTCTGAAGCCGCCTTGATGTGATCGCCCGCGAGAATGCCGAGGCCGCCGGAATAGATCGGCACCGACTCGTGCAGGCCGAACTCGGCCGAGAAGTAGGCGACCGGCCGTGCCCAGAGCACTCCCGCGTGGTTTGCGCCCCACGTCCGCGTCGACGTCAGGTGCTCCTGCATGCGCCGGTAGGCGAAGTTGATGCGGCTGTGCAACTGGAGCGCCGAGGTGCGCTCTTCGAGCCGCGCGACGGGAATGTGCTGGAGCAGCGCGATGGGGTTGTGATCGAGCTCGCGCCACAGCACCGGATCGAGCGCCCGGAACAGACTGACCGCGTCGTCGTCCCAGCTCCACCACATGTTGCGGGCCAGCGCCTCGAGCCGGTGATGCGCGGGCGCCACGAACTGTCCGATGGTGCGGGCCTGTGCAACGATCGACGCGAGCTGGGTGCCGGCGGTCGACAGCATCCGGACGGCGTCCGGGCTGAAGACGCGCGCTTCCTGGGTCTGGACGACCAGCACACCCTGAAGCAGCCCCCGATCGATGAGGGGCACGCCCAGGAAGGAGTGGTACGGGTCTTCTCCCGCCTCGCTGAAATACTTGAACCGCGGATGCTTCGTCGCATCCTCCACGACCTGAGGCCGCAACTGTTCGCCGACCAGCCCGGCCAGCCCTTCCGACAATCGCATCCGGACGCGTCCGACGCTGTCGGGACGCAGCCCGACGGTGGCCGCCAGCACCAGCGTGGCGCGGTCCGGCTCGAGCAGGTAGACCGAGCAGACGTCCGTCTCGAACGTGCGCTGGATGAGCTGGACGATGTTGTCGAGCGTTTCGGCTGGATGACCGCTGTGGGAAACGAGATGGCTGATTTCCTCCAGCGTCCAGAGCAGCGTTTCGTGTTGTGTGGTCACGCGTTGGCGCGAAGCAAGAAACGTGCTTTGCGAAAAGCCCGGCATTTTTCGATCGCGGCGTCCGCCATCGCCACAACATTGTGGGCTTTGGTGGGCGGTCCGACATTAATGTTCATTACGTCTCACCGGTGGTCTCTTGCCGTACCATGCGCATTGATGGGTCTGAACGGCGGCCTCGGGGTCCATGCCGGCCTCTTCTCGGAGTACGTCCTCGACGACTGCTACGACGAGATGTTCGATGGCTCGGGCGTGGCTCGTGAGCCGTACGAGGCGCTCTATCGCCGGCTGCTCGAGCTGTCGTCGGCCGACCTGCGAAAGCGCCAGCAGGACGCCGACAGCGCCTTCCTCCATCAGGGGGTCACCTTCACGGTCTACGGCGACGACCAGGGGACCGAGCGCATCTTTCCCTACGATCTGCTGCCGCGCATCATCACCGCCCGCGAATGGGAAACGATCGAGCGTGGGCTGATTCAACGGCTGACCGCGCTCAACCTGTTTCTCAAGGACATCTACCAGGACGGCCGCATCCTGAAGGAAGGCGTCGTGCCGCGCCAGCTCGTGTTCAGCGCCCAGCACTATCGCCGCGAGATGGTGGGCATCCGTCCCCGCCGCGACGTCTACGTCTCGGTCGCCGGAACGGACCTGGTGCGGCTGCCGAGCGGCGAGTTCGCCGTCCTCGAAGACAACCTGCGCGTGCCGAGCGGCGTGTCCTACATGCTGACGAACCGCCAGATCATCAAGCGCGTGTTTCCGGAGCTGTTCACCGAATACGCGGTACGCCCGATCGATCACTACGGCCTCGCGCTGCTCGCCACGCTGCGCTCGCTCGCGCCCGACGATCGGCCGAATCCGACGATCGTGCTCCTGACGCCGGGCGTGTTCAACTCGGCATATTTCGAGCACACGTTCCTGGCGCGCCAGATGGGCATCGAGCTCGTCGAGGGCCGCGACCTGATCGTCCACGACAACGTCGTCTACATGCGGACGACCGCGGGGCTTCGGCGCGTGGACGTCATCTACCGGCGGGTGGATGACGACTTCATCGATCCGCTGGCGTTCAGGCCCGATTCACGGCTGGGCGTGCCGGGCCTCTTCAACGCGTACCGCGCCGGCAACGTGTCGATCATCAATGCCATCGGCACCGGCGTCGCCGACGACAAGGCGGTGTACGCCTACGTCCCGGCGATCATCCGGTTCTATCTGAGCGAAGAGCCGATCCTTCCGAATGTACAGACCTACATGCTCGCGGATGCCAAGGATCGGGCCTACGTGCTCGAGCACCTCGACGAGCTCGTCGTGAAGGCGGTCGGCGAGTCGGGGGGCTACGGCATGCTGATTGGCCCCCACAGCACCGCCGAGCAGCGCGAGGAATTCCGGCGTCATATCCTGGCCGATCCGCGGAACTACATCGCGCAGCCTACGCTGGCGCTGTCGCGCGCGCCCAACTTCATCAACGATCAGATCGCCGCGCGCCATGTGGACCTGCGCCCGTACGTGCTGTGCGGCGAAACGTTCACGGTCGTGCCGGGTGGACTGACGCGGGTGGCGCTGCGCCGCGGCTCGCTCGTCGTGAACTCTTCACAGGGCGGGGGCAGCAAGGACACCTGGGTGCTGGCGGACTGAGCATGCTGTCACGAGTCGCAGACTGCGCGTACTGGATGAGCCGCTACCTGGAGCGGGCCGAACACACGGCTCGCCTTGGCGACGTCTGTCTGGGCCTGACGCTCGACCGTTCGTCGGACACGGTCCACCGGCTGATGGGAGCCGTCGGCAGGCCTCCGGGTGGATACGGCGTCACCATCACGCCGATGGAAGACGCCACACCGGACGTCAGGCTGCAGCAGACGATCGAGGCGTGCGTCGCCGCCGCGCGCGAAAATGCGCGCCAGGTTCGCGAGCAGATCAGCACGGAAATGTGGGAGCAGTTGAACCGGCTGTATCTCCACGTCCGGCGCAATCGATCGGCCCGCGGCTCGGCCTACTACGCGCACGTCAAGGAAGCGGCGCATCTCTTCCAGGGCGTCACCGACTCCACGATGATCCACACAGAAGGCTGGCACTACATTCAGATCGGGCGCTCGATTGAACGCGCCGCCGCGACCGCGACGATGCTGGAAGTGCACTTCGACGATTCGGCCATCGCCGTCCGCGACGGCGGCATCGGGGCCTATGTGTCGTGGACGGCGCTGCTTCGGTCGTGCTCGGGCTTCGAGGCCTATTGCCAGCGCTACACGGCCGACGTCCGGCCCGAACGCGTGGCCGAGTTCCTTCTGCTGAGCGCCGACTTCCCGAGATCCGTGCGGTTTGCCGTTGACACGGTCGAGGCCTCGCTTCGGTCCGTTGCGCGGGCGCTGGGGCGCAGCTCGGCCGGGCGCGTCGATCGCCTCGCCGGCCGGCTGCGCGCGTCGCTCGACTACAGCCAGATCGACGAGATCATGGCCGACAGCCTGCAGAGCTACGTGCAGGGCATTCACCGGCAATGCGAGCAGGTGCACACCGCCCTGTATCAGACCTACATCAGCTATCGACGGAAGCAGCGATAGGCCAATGAGCGGCGATATTCAGTACGTGATACGGCATACGAATCGATTCACCTACAGCGCGCCCATCAGCGAGAGCATGACGGAAGTGCGCATGCAGCCCCGCAGCGACGTGCGGCAGCGTTGCATCCGCTTCGAGTTGACGACGCAGCCGCGGGCGCGCGTCTTCGCGTATCAGGATCCGCTCGGCAACGTCGTGCATCACTTCGACATTCCGAGCCGGCACTCGCGGCTCTGGATCGCTGCCGACGCCGTCGTGGACATGGCGCCGGCGCCCGTCATCCCGGAAAGCCTGCCGGCCTCGACGTGGGACGAGCTCGACGCCATCGCCGCCGCCGGGCAGCGGTGGCAGAGCCGGCAGTTCAGCCACTTCGCGCGCGATTCGGCGCTGCTCGGTGAGTTCGCGGACGAGCTGGGGTGGCACCGCGATACCGATCCGCTGACGCTGATGCGGCGCCTCAACTACGCGCTGTTTCACACGTTCACCTACGCGCCGAGTCACACGCGGGTCGATTCGCCGATCGACGATGCGCTGAAGGCCCGCGTGGGTGTGTGTCAGGACCTGGCGCACATCATGATTGCGCTCGCGCGGCGCATCGGCATTCCGTGCCGATACGTCAGCGGCTACCTCTCACCCAGCAAAGACAGCAAGGACCGGTCGGCTCAGGGCGCGACGCACGCGTGGGCCGAGGCGTACCTGCCCACGCTCGGCTGGGTGGGATTCGACCCCACCAACGACGTGCTGGCCGCCGAGCGGCACGTGCGCGTGGCCATCGGCCGCGACTACGCGGATGTCCCGCCGACGCGGGGCGTGTTTCGCGGCGAGGCGCGCAGCGAGCTGGCGGTGCTGGTCACGGTGTCGCTGTCCGACTCGCCGATTCGTTCTGACCGGGTGTTGCCGATGACGACCTGGGTTGCGCCCGAAGTCGCCGAGCCCGCCGAGCCGTTCGATTACGCGCAGCAACAGCAGCAGCAACAGCAATAGAGTAGTTCGTGAAGGTTCGTGAAGTTCGTAGGTTCGTCAGGTTCGTAGGTTCGTCGGTTCGTTGGTTCGTCGGTTCGTCGGTTCGTCGGTTCGTCGGTTCGTTGGATATCGGTAGCGCAGGGCTTCCGCCTACGCTAAAGCTACGGCGGATCCAGCCGTAGCCTTGGCGCAGGGGTTCAGCCCTGTCTGATGTTTCGAACCGGCGCCTCAGGAAACGCTGCGCGCGCTTCCTGTGGGCTCACGTCACGCCATTTGCCGGACGCGAGCCGGCCGAGCTCGAGGCCGCCGAAGGCGACGCGTGTGAGCCGCGTGACGTCGTGTCCCGAGTGCTGCATCATCCGGCGAATTTCTCTGTTCTTACCCTCCGTCAGCTCCACCATCACGTGCGTCTCGCGCTTTGAGCGCTTCAGAAGACTGATGGTTGCCGCCTTGAGCGTGTCGCCGCGATCGACGACGCCCACCTCGAGCATCCGAATCGCCTCGTCGGACAATTCGCCGCGAACGGTCACGACGTAGCGGCGCACGATGCCCGGTTCCGGGATCGGTCAGCCAGTTGGCCAGCCTGGTGTCGTTGGTGAAGAGCAGCAGGCCGTTCGAGGCGTAATCGAGCCGTCCGATCGGCACGACGCGCGTGTCCAGATCCTCGAGCAGGTCGTACACGGTGGTTCGACCTTGAGGATCGGACCTCGTCGTGACGACCTGACGTGGTTTGTTGAGCGCGATCATGCGCCACGGCGCACGCTCGTGTGTGAGACCGTCGATCTGAATCCGCGCGCGATCGGGATTGACGAAGCGGCCAGGATCGGTCTCGACGCGTCCGTCGATCCGCACCCGGCCCTGCTTGATGAGCTCCGCCGCCTGCGCGCGCGACGCCATGCCGAGCTTCGACAGGGCACGCGCCAGCGATACGCGATTGACGCGCGTCTGCGGCACTTACGGTTTCAGAATCTTGAGCTCCGCGGGCGCCGGCGGCGCGGCGAGCGGAGTCGTGATTCGAACGATCGATCCCAGATAGTTGACGATGTAGAGCTCGCCGTCGGCATCGACGCCGAAGGAGCTGACGTTGCCGACGACGGCGCGTCCGCCGAGCTCCGCCGTGTGCTCGCGGCGATCCGAGGCCGTCGCCTCGCCCGAGGCATTGATGATCAGTGCGACCGACCACACGCGTCCCGAGATGTAGTCGGCGTAGAAGTAGCGCCCGCGATTGGCGGCGCCCAGCCGCGATCCGCGATACACGAAGCCGCCCGTGATCGATGCCCCTTCCGCGCGGCCGTATTCGAGGATCGGATCCGTCAACGGTTGATAGGCGGGCGCCCGGCTGGTGACGTTGTCGTGCGCGCCCTCGCGATTGCGCCAGCCGTAGTTGCGGCCACCGGCGCCGCGCGGCTCGTAGTCGATCTCCTCGAACATGCCCTTGTCCCACGTCGCCGATCACGAGCGCCCCGGTGCCTCCGCGCGCCACATCGTCGAAGGTGTAGCGCCACGGGTTTCGCAGACCGAACGCCCAGATCTCATCCCGCGCGGCGTTCGATCCAAGGAACGGATTGTCGGGCGGGATCCGGTAGCCGGTGTTGTCGGCGTCCGGCACGTTCACGTCGATGCGCAACATCTTGCCGAGCAGCTCGTTCGGGTTTTGCGCGCGGTGATCCGGATCGTTCCCCGATCCGCCGTCGCCGAGACCGATGTAAAGGTACCCGTCGGGACCGAACGCGAGATGTCCGCCGTTGTGATTCGAAAACGGTTGCTCGATAAAGCGCCGCGTGACGTCGAGGAGCAGGTCGAACCGCGACCCGGCGTTGGCGACGAGCGGGTTGGCCGAGCGCGTGAACCTCGCCACGACCGTATCGCCGCTCGTGTTCGTGAAGTTGACGAAGAACCGGCCGCTCGACGCATAGTCGGGGGCAAACACCAGGCCCAGCAATCCGCGCTCGCCGCCGGCGGACACGCTGCCGGTGAGGTTGAGGAAGTCGGTCGCGAGCACCGTCCCGCTCTGGACGACGCGGATCCGGCCAGCCTGCTGCACGACGAACTGAACGGTTCGATCGGTCGGATCCTGTACGAACGCAAGAGGTGCCTGAAGCCCCGAGGCATAGACCTGGCCTTGCAGTTGCGCGCGCACAGGCGTTGCCACGAGCAGCAGGAACACCATCGCGCGCGCGACTCTCATGCTCGTATCGTAACCGAGCAGCGTCTGGCTGTGCGCTATGATGCGGACGTGTGCGGTCGTACTGCGCTGGCGCTCGTTGCATGCTTTTGCATTGCCGGGTGTGACCAGAAGGATCCGGAAGTGCCCGACCCGGGGCCGGGAGAAATCGCGGGTCTCGCCAGGCGATCGTCTCGGGTGGACGCAGCCGGCGCCCGACTCGTCCGACATCGCGTCGCTTCAGTTCGCGTTGTACGTCGACGGTACGCGCTCGACGCTGGCCGGTGCGGCCTGCACGAGCGCGGGCTCGTCGTACAACTGCAGCGCCGTGCTGCCCGCGCTGACCGCCGGCTCGCACACGCTCGAACTGGCCGCGTTTGTCGGCGATGGCGGATCGACGGCCGAAAGCGCGCGATCCGCGGCGCTGCAGGTCGTGGCCGTCACCGTCGCTCGCACGGGATCGATCTTCTCGTCGGCGTCGATCCCGGTCGTCACCGTCGATCAGGCGCGATTGACGCTTTCGCCGTTCGTCGAGGGACTGAGCCTTCCATCGGATGTCGCGTTTGCCGCTGATGGATCGATCTTCGTGGCCGAGCGCGGCGGACGCGTCCGCCTGATACGGAACGGGCTGCTGTATCCGGAGCCGGTGCTCGACCTGTCTCCTGAAGTGATCGCGCCGCAAGGCGGTCTCGTCGCGATCGCGCTCGATCCCGAATTCGAGAAGAGCGGCTTCATGTACGTGTTGTATGCGGCCGTGGCGCCCCGGCAGGGGCAGGAGTTCATGCTCGCCCGTTTTCGCGGCGTGAGAGACGCGTACGGCGAGCGGGCGGTGCTGCTCGATCGAATGCCCGCGTCTGAGTACGGCGCGAGCGGTGCGCTTCGCATCGGTCCCGACGGCAAGCTCTATCTGGCACTCGACAGCTCCTCGGACACCGGCATCGCGTCGAGCTTCGCGTCCTATAACGGCAAGGTGCTGCGCCTCAACATGGATGCGACCACGCCCGACGATCGCGCGGCGCAGACGCCGATCTTCTCCTTCGATCATCCGCAGCCGCTGGCCATGGACTGGCAGCCAGGGAGCGGGAACCTGTGGGTGGTCGATCGGTTGGGCACCGATGCGGGCCGGCTGAGCGCCGTTGGCGACAACTTCAGACAGAGTCGCGCGCTGTTTCGTACGTCGTACGCGCTGCCGGCGGGCGTCGGCGCGTCATCGGCGGTGTTCTATCGCGGCGATCTGATGCCGATGTTCCGAGGGCAACCTCTTCGTGGCGGCGGAGACAGGACAGGAGATCATGCGTCTGCGCTTCGATCCCGAGAACGCCTCGAGGATCGTCTCGGTGGAACACCTGCTCAAGGATCAGATTGGACCGATACGCGTCGTCTCGGAAGGGAAGGACGGAGCGCTGTTCATCGCGACCGAGCGCGCACTCTACAGACTAGCCCCCTAAATTGGGTGCGATAGGTGCGTCAGGTGCGAGGGGTGCGTTAGGTGCGCCGGGTGCGATGAGTGCCCCAGTGGGCGACGTGGTCAGCTAGGTTGAAGAGATTAGGTGGCACAGGGCTTTAGCCCTGTCGCGATATTCCGATAGTCAATATGAATTCCAGCGGTGGAAATGAAATGTGAGGATTGGGACCTAACTAGGTTGACCGATCTTCAGCTCGGCGAGCGCTTCGCGAATCTGCCTTTGTCCCTCAGGCGCGAGCGCGCCCAGCGGCGGGCGAACCGGGCCGCCCACATAGCCAATCTGATCCAGGGCGTACTTCAAGGCGGGAACGCCGTGCATCGCGCCCAGCAGCCGCCCCATCCGCACGATCCGGCGCTGCAGGTCCAGCGCCTCGGCGTGACGCTGTTTCTGGACGAGATCGAAGATGTCCACACAGATGTCGGGCAGCACCGCAGAGACGGCCAGCACCGCGCCGTTCGCTCCCGCGCAAAGTGCGTGATACAGCGTGGCGGCGGCTCCGCTCAGCACGATGAAGCCGTCCGGTGTGCGCGCGATCGTTTCCGACAGCTGCACCAGGTCGGCGTTCGACTCCTTCATGCCGATGATGTTCTTGTGCGCCGAGAGACGTTCCACGGCGTCGGGCAGCAGGTTGACGCCGGTGAACATGGTGACGTTGTACATGAGCACCGGCCGCGGCGATGCGTCGGCCACGGCGGTGAAATGACGCACGAACGCGTCGCTCGTCATCACGTTCTTGAAATAGGAAGGCGTGCGCACCAGCACGACATCGGCGCCGACGTCTGCCGCGCGTTTGGCCGCCTGAATCGTCGCTGCTGTCGACTCCCGTCCGACGCCGGCGATCAGCGTGCGGTCGCGCGGCACGTGGGCGCGCACTGTCTCGATGGCGGCGTCCGATTCGGCATCCTCGAGCAGCGGTGCTTCGCCGTTCGAGCCGAGCACGACGAGCCCGGCCAGGCGCGTTTTCATCCATTTCGCGACGTTACTGGCGAGAGCTCGATGATCGATCGCTTCGTCTGCGAACGGCGTGGGGATCGGGGGAAAGACACCTTTGAGATTCACGAGGGCAATCTACCATAATTGCCAGCCAAGCCCAAGCCCGCCGCACGAATCCAGCTCGCGAGAAAATTGCGCACACGACCGCTTCCTCGGTGGCAGGCCGTCACGCCTGCTTTTCCCTAGACGTTGGGAAACTTGCGAAGGATTTCAGACCCCTGGACGGTGCCAAAGCAGTAGGTGCCGGTGTAGTCCACTTTCATCGAGTCGTCCGTCTGACGGGTGCCGGTGCCGGTGATGTTGAACTGGCAGGGGACGCCCGCGGCAGTCAGCGTCCCGTTTGTGGTCAGGTTCATCGTGTTGTCGTTGACCATCGTGCCCGTGAGGTTCGCCGCGACAGTCACGCCGCTGGAGCAGCTCGCCGTGACGTTGCCCGAGACCGTCGTGGCGGTCTGCGTCGTGATGACCCACTTCACATCAGAACAAGTCCCTAAGGGCAGGCCGGCGATCGTGGATGAGCCCCAGACACCGCTGAAGGCGGCGGCCGTGGCTTGACCGTTGTTCCCCGAATTGCCGGAGCCGCCGCCAGTCGTCGTGTTGCCGGACGAACCGTTGCCGCCGCCCGGCGCCGTTGGCACGTATGTCGTCTTCACGCACGCCATGGCGGTCAGCGATGCGAGGAGGATGGCGATCAGCGGGATTCTTCTCATAATTTCCTTACACTTTTGTATCGGCACACACAGTTCTTGCGCGTGGCCAACGGACCGTTCACCTGAAAAAACAGGAAATGCAGGAGAGCTCTGGGGAGAATTGCAGGATAAGGGCCAGCACCGTGTTTTGGCAAGCGCGATTCTCGGCCGCCGGCCGCGTCCCAACGTCAAAACAGGTAGAATTCGAGCGATGAGGCGTACAGGAACGAGCAGCAGAATTCTGCTGCTTTTGCTTTTGATCGGGGCAATTTCGGCGACAGGTGGCTGCCGCCGCCGGGCGGCTGAGGTCGCTGAATACAACGATCCGCATCCCCTTCCGGAAGAGCCCAAAATTCTTCCCGTCGAAAACGCCCGGACGCTACGGCGGGCGCTTCATCCTCGGGCAGGTGTCCAACCCGAAGCAGTTCAACGCGATGATGGTGAACGAAAATTCATCGCGCGACATCACGGACCTCATCTTTTCGTCGCTGGTCACTTTCAACAACGAAACCCAGGCAGGAGGAACCGGCGCTCGCCAAGTCGTGGGAAGTCGCGCCCGATGGCGTGACCTGGACGTTCCATCTGCGCAAGGGCGCAAAATTTTCCGACGGTCACCCGATGACGGCGCAGGACGTGTTGTTCAGTTTTCAATTGGCGCTCGACCCCACCCTTCACCCGTCCGTGCAGGACCTGCTGAAGATGGGGGACAAGTTCTACGAGTTTTCCGCGCCAGACGACTACACGTTCGTCGTGAAGACGCCGCAGCCCAGCGCCATGCTCGTCTCGACCGTCGGCGCCGTCCGGATCATGCCGAAGCACGTGCTCGAAGGCCCGTTCAAGGCCGGTAACTTTGCGTCGGCCTACAGCGTCAGCACGCCGCCCGACCAGCTGGTCTCGAGCGGGCCGTGGCGGCTCGCTCAGTACGTTCCCGGCGAAAAAACGGTGCTTCAGCGCAATCCCTACTGGTACACCGTCGACCAGCAGAACCGGCGTCTTCCGTATTTGAACGAGATGGTGTACGTCGTGGTGACCGACCGCGACGCAGCCGATCTGAAATTCCGATCGGGCGAGCTCGATGGCCTCGACAACGTGAAGCCCGAGAACTATCGCTGGTATACGGACAATCAGGAGAAGGGAAATTTCACGCTCTATGACCTCGGCGCCGACCTGAACACGAATTTCATCTGGTTCAACCTGAACACGGTCAAGAAGCCGGCACCGGGCAAGAAGATCGGCGATCCGCAGGTCGACAAGACCAAGTACGAATGGTTCAGCAGCGTCGTGTTCCGCCGGGCCGTCTCGATGGCGCTCGACCGGCAGGCGATGATACCGAGCGTCTTCTTCGGCGAAGGTCACAAGAACTGGGCGATCGCGACGCCGGCCAACAAGATCTTTCATTCGCCCGACCTCGTTCGCGACGATTACAACGTCGAGGAATCGAAACAGCTGCTGGCGAGCCTGGGCTTCAAGGACGGAAACGGCGACGGCGTGCTCGAGGACACGCGTGGCAATCCGATCACCTTCACGCTGAAGACCAACAGCGACAACACGCTCCGCATCGCTTTGGCGAATTTCGTGAAGGATGACCTCGCGAAGGTCGGCATCAACGTTGTGCTGTCGCCCGCCGACTTCAATACGATCATCTCGAACATCCGGAACGACTTCCAGTACGACGCGCTGCTGCTGGGGTTGCAAAGCAGCGTCCCTCCGGATCCGGCCATGATGCAGAACCTCTATCGCTCGTCAGGGTTGACGCACTTCTGGAATCTGACTCAGATCGAAGCCGGCGACGCCTGAAGAAGCTCGTGTCGACCAGTTGATGGACGAGATCGTGACCGTTCAGGACCTGGCCGCGCGCAGGAAGGCGTACAAGGAAGTGGAGACCATCGTCAACCAGCAGGCGTGGTTCATCTGGCTGCCGATTCAGAATCAGAAAGTGCCGGTCAGCAACCGTTTCGGCAACATTCAGCCCTCGATCCTTCCTCATCGCATCATCTGGAACTCGGAAAACATCTACGCCAAATGAAGAACCTGTTGATAGTCGTTCTTGCGCTCGTGACCGTGTGCACGGGCTGCCGCCGGCGCGCCGCCGAAACCGCCGAATACAGCGATCCCCATCCGCTGCCGGAAGACCCGATGGTGGTCGAGGCGCCGACGATCGGCAAGCACGGCGGCCGGTTCGTGTTCGCGGAAACCGGCAATCCGCGCACGTTCAACGGCATGATGGCGAACGAAACGTCGTCGACCGACATCACGACGCGGAATCTCTTCACGACGCTGGTGGACTACGACAACGGCACGCAGCAGTTCGTGCCGATGCTGGCGAAGTCGTGGGAAACGGCGCGCCGACGGCGTCACGTGGACGTTCCATCTTCGCCGCGGGGCGAAATTCTCCGACGGTCATCCGATGACGTCCGAAGATGTGGTGTTCAGCGCGCAGGTAGCGCTCGATCCGGTTCTGCATCCCGCCATCCAGGATCTGTTGAAGCTGGAGGGCAAGCCGCTCGAGTTCTCGGCGCCCGATCCGCTCACGGTCGTCGTGAAAACGCCGCAAGCCAATGGGCACGCTGCTGATCTCGGTTGGCTCGCTGGAGATCTATCCCAAACACGTCGTCGAGGCCGCGTACAAGAGCGGCAATTTCGCCTCGACCTACAACGTCAGCACCCCGCCCGATCAGATCGTGACGAGCGGCCCGTGGCGAGTGGTGCAGTACGTTGCCGGGCGAGAGGACGGTCTCGGCCGCAATCCCTACTGGTTCGGCGTCGACAAGGCGGGCAAGCGGCTGCCATATCTGAACGAAGCTGGTCTTTCTCGTCGTGCCCGATCAGGACGCCGCCGACCTGAAATTCCGCGCCGGGGAGCTCGACGGCATCGACAACATCAAGCCCGAGAACTACCGGTGGTACGAAGACAACCAGCAGAAGGGCAACTACACGCTCTACAGCCTCGGTCCCGAGAACAACAGCCGCTTCTTCTGGTTCAACCTGAACAAGGTGCAGCCGCCGGTGGGAGAGGAGAAGCCTGCCGCCGGGCAAACGCATCGGCGACAGCGTCGTCGATGCGGCGAAGTATGCGTGGTTCAGCAACCCCGTGTTCCGGCGCGCGGTGTCGATGGCCATCGACCGTGAGGCGATGATCCGCAGCGTCTTCTACGGCGAAGGCTCGAAGAGCTGGTCGATTTCCGGTCCGAGCAACAAGGACTGGTACACGCCCGATCTCGTCCACTACGACTACAACGTCGCGGAGTCGAAGAAGCTGCTCGCGAGTCTTGGGCTACAAGGACGGGAATGGCGACGGCATCCTCGAGGACACGAAGGGCAATCCGATCAGCTTCCAGCTGAAGACCAACTCCGACAACGTCATGCGCGTGGCGACGGCCAACTTCATCAAGGACGATCTCGCGAAGGTCGGCATCAGGGTCACGCTGACGCCGGTCGACTTCAATTCGCTCATCACGAACTTTCGGAACGACCTGCAATTCGAGGCCATTCTGATGGGCATCGCAGAGCGGCGTGCCGCCCGATCCGGCCAACGCGCAGAACCTGCTGCGCTCGTCGGGCATTTCGCACTACTGGTTCGTCCGCCAGCAGAAGCCGGCGACGCCAGAGGAGGCGCAGGTCGATCGGCTCGTCGACGATCTGGTGACGACGCTCGACCTGGCACAGCGCAAGGAGATCTGGAAGCAGATTCAGAACATCTGGAACGAGCAGGCCTGGACTGTCTGGCTGCCGACGCTGAACGTGAAGATCCCCATGAGCAACCGGTTCGGCAACGCGCAGCCGAGCATCATGGCGCACCGGCTGATCTGGAATATCGACAGGGTCTACGTGAAATGACGTGCTCGCGCCTGCTGATGGTCGGCGTGCTCTGTGCGACGGTCGTGCTGCCCGGCTGCCGCCGATCGGCCACCGAGGACCGCTGACTACAAAGATGCCATCGCGCGGCCCGAAGAGCCGCTCGATCCGGCAGGTGGCGACGGTCGGACGGCACGGCGGGCGCTTCGTGCTCGGCATGACGGTCAATCCCAAGACGTTCAACGCGTTGATGGCGAACGAGACCTCGTCGCTCGACATCACGAAGGTTGATCATACACGTCGCTGGTCAGGTACGACAACGGCACGCAGCAGTTCGAGCCGGAACTGGCCAGGTCGTGGGACGTGGCGCCTGATGGCGTTACCTGGACGTTTCACCTGAGGAAGGGGGCCGCGTTCTCGGACGGCCATCCGATTACCTCCGAGGACGTGCTGTTCAGCTTCGAGATCGCGTACGACAAGGTTCTGCATCCTGCCGTTCAGGATCAGTTGCAGGTGGCCGGGGAGGATTTCAAGGTCTCGGCGCCCGACGCCTACACCGTCGTCATCAACACGCTGAGACCGAACTCGACGCTGCTCGACGTGCTGTGCACGGACGGGCTGATCATCGTGCCGAAGCACGTGCTCGAGCCTGCGTACAAGAGCGGGACCTTCGCCTCGGCTTACAACGTGGGAACACCGCCCGAGCAGATCGTGACGGGCGGACCGTTCCGCCTTGTTCAGTACGTGCCGGGAGAGAAAACCGTGCTCGGCCGGAATCCGTACTACTACGGCTTCGATCAGAACAATCAGCGGTTGCCGTATCTCGACGAGGTGGTGTCGCTCATCGTGCCCGATCAGGACGCCGCCGATTTGAAGTTCCGGTCGGGCGAGCTCGACGGCCTCGACAACATCAAGCCCGAGAACTACAAGTGGTACGAAGCGAACGGGCAGAAGGGCAACTTCACGCTCTACGACCTCGGTCCCGAATTGAACAGCACGCTTCTTCTGGTTCAACCTGAACAAGGTGCAGCCGCCGGTGAAGGGTGACAAGCCGGTGCCGGGCAAGAAGGTGGGCGATACGTTCGTCGATCCCGTGAAGTACGCCTGGTTCAACAACCAGATGTTCCGGCGGGCGGTCTCGATGGCGGTCGATCGCGACGCGATCATCCAGAGCGTGTTCTTCGGCGAAGGCGAGAAGAACTGGTCGCAGACGCGACGCGCAGCAACAAGGTCTGGCACATCCCCGACCTCGTCCACTACGACTACAATCCTGCCGAGTCGAAGCGGCTGCTCGCGAGCCTCGGGTTTGCAAGGACGGCAACGGCGACGGCGTGCTCGAAGACGCGCAAGGGCAATCCGATTACCTTCACGCTGAAGACCAACGCCGACAACATCGATGCGGGTCGCCGCCGCGAACTTCGTCAAGGACGATCTGGCGAAGGTCGGCATCAGAGTCGTGCTGACGCCGGTCGACTTCAACACGCTCATCACCAACCTGCGGTCGGATTTTCAGTACGACGCGATGCTGCTCGGCCTGCAGAGCGCCGTGCCGCCGTCACCGGCCAACGGCCAGAACGTGTGGCGCTCGACGGGCGAGACGCACATGTGGTTCGCCAGGCAGCAGAAGCCGGCCACGCCGGACGAGGCGCGGATCGACCAGCTGATGGACGAGATTCTCACCAATCAGGATCGCGCGGCGCAGAAGCGGGCGTGGAACGACCTGCGAGACCATCATGAGCGAGCAGAGCTGGTTCATCCACCTGCCGATTCTCAAGAGCGAAGGTTCCTGTCAGCAATCGCTTCGGCAACGTGCAGCCCAGCGTCATGGCGCATCGCATTCTCTGGAACGCCGAAGTGCTGTACGTGAAGCGGCGCGACAGCTGACAGCCACCATGCGCACCTATGTCCTGCGGCGGTTACTGCAGACGATTCCCCTGCTTCTCGGTATCTCCCTCATCACGTTCCTGCTGTTGCAGCTGGCCCCGGGAGACTTCCTGAATCAGATGGCCGAGAACCCGGGCATCTCGGCCGAGACCATCGAGGCCATGCGCGTGCGCTTCGGCCTCGACAAGCCGTGGTACATCCAGTACGCGATCTATCTGAGGAACGTCCTGTTCCATTTCGATTTCGGGCAGTCGTTCGCGCGCCATCAGCCCGTGTTCGAGGTCATCCGCGAGGGGTTCACGAACACGTTGATCCTGGCTGGCGCCGCGGCGTTCATCACCTGGGTGCTGGCCATTCCGCTCGGGGTATTGGCGGCCGTCAAGCAGCATACGTGGATCGATCGTGCGCTGTCGTTCCTCGCGTTCGTCTGGCTGTCGGTGCCCGAAATCCTGGCGGCGTTGCTGCTCTTGATGTTCGCGGCGCGCACCGGGTGGTTCCCGGTCGGCGGCATGCGCTCGCTCGACTACGACGAGCTCGACGGCATCAGCCAGTTCTTCGACATCCTGCACCACCTCGCGCTGCCGGCGCTCGTCGTCGGTCTCATCCCGCTGGCGAGCCGCATGCGGCAGATGCGGGGCAGCCTGCTCGACGTGCTGCGGCTCGACTACGTGACGACCGCTCGCGCCAAGGGTTTGAGCGAGCGGACCGTCATCGTCAAGCACGCCCTGCGAAACGCGCTGAATCCGATGATTACGCTCTTCGGCTACACGCTCGGCGCGCTGGTCTCGGGATCGTTCATCGTGGAGATCATTTTTTCGTGGCCGGGCCTGGGACGGATCACGCTCGACGCCATCCTCACGCAGGACCAGTACCTGGTGATGGGCGCCGTCGTGATGGCCTCGCTCGTGCTGATCATCGGAAACCTGATTGCCGATCTTCTGCTCGCGGTGGCCGACCCGCGCATCAGCTATGACTGAGACGATCGCTCCTCAGTCGCCGTGGGTCGTCTTCTGGACGCAGATGCGCAAGAGCCCGCTGGCCATCGCCGGCGGGATCGTGCTGGTGATCTTCTACGCGCTGGCGCTCTTCGCGCCGTTCGTCGCGCCGTACACGCAGGAGGAGATGGATCGCGCGAAGTACTTCCACCCGCCGCAATCGCTTCACTGGGTGCGCGCCGACGGCAGCTTCAGCCTTCGGCCCTACGTGCGGGACATGCACGTGGTCGACATGGGAAGCTTCGAGTACGAAGAGGATCCATCCAAAGAGCTGCCGGTGCGGTTTTTCGTGCGAGGGGCGCCCTACGAGCTGATCGGACTGATTCCGTCGAACATCCATCTGTTCGGCGTCGATCCGCCGGGCCGCGTCGCTGCTGTTCGGCAGCGATTCGTTCGGGCGCGATGTCCTGTCGCGCCTGTTGTACGGCGCGCGCATCTCGCTGACGGTGGGCCTGGTCGGCATCGCCATTTCGTTCACCCTCGGGCTTCTGCTGGGAGGCATCGCGGGCTATTTCGGCGGTTTCGCCGACACGGTGATCATGCGGACCACCGAGCTCTTGTTGAGCATCCCGTCGCTCTACCTGATCATCGCGCTTCGCGCCGTCTTCCCGATGGACCTGCCCAGCCACCAGGTGTATCTCGGCATCGTGGCGATCCTGGCGTTCATCGGCTGGGCGGGACTGGCGCGCGTCATTCGCGGGCTCGTGCTCTCGATGCGGAGGAGCGACTACGTGACCGCCGCCGAGGCGCTCGGCTTCAGCCGATTGCGGGTGATCGCGCGGCACGTCCTGCCGAACACGATGTCGTATGTCATCGTGGCCGCGACGCTGTCGATCCCCGGCTACATCCTCGGCGAGGTCATCCTGTCGTTTCTCGGCGTGGGCGTGCAGGAGCCCAGCGCGTCGTGGGGGAACATGCTGAACCAGGCGCGAAGCATCCGCGCCCTCACGTCGTTTCCCTGGCTGCTGTTCGTCCCGGGCGCGGCGATCTTCGTCACGGTGATGGCCTTCAACTTTCTCGGCGACGGGCTGCGCGATGCGCTCGACCCGCGTCGCGTCAGCGGCGGGCAGGGCATGAAGAATTGGAAGATTGGAAGATTCGCAGATTGGCAGAATGTTGAAGAGGGACGATTGATGATCGGGAGATTCACCGAACGACGACATCTGCCAATCGACAATCAACAATCTGCCAGCATTCTACCAATCGACATTCAAATCTTCCAACATCTGCCAATCTACCAATCTACCAATCATCAGTAGGATGTCCATCCGCCCTGCTTCGCCTCGAAAATCTCAAGACCTACTTCTATACCGACACGGCCGTGGTGCGCGCGGTCGACGGCGTGACCTACGACGTGAACGCCGGCGAGACGCTGGCGGTCGTGGGCGAGTCGGGCAGCGGCAAGAGCGTGAGCGCCCTGTCGATTCTGAAGCTCGTTCCGCAGCCGCCCGGCCGCATCGTCGAAGGGCGAATCCTGTTCAAGGGACGCGATCTCGTCCCGCTGACCAACGACGAGATGCGGGCGATTCGCGGCAAGGAAATCTCGATGATCTTCCAGGAGCCGATGACCGCGCTGAATCCGGTCTACACGTGCGGCGAGCAGATCATCGAAGCCCTCGTCCTCCACGAGAAGCTGACGCGCGCCCAGGCGCGCACGCGTGCCATCGGGATGCTCGAGCGCGTGGGGATTCCGGCGGCCGCGCAGCGCGTCGACGAATATCCCCACCAGTTGTCCGGAGGTATGCGGCAGCGGGTGATGATCGCGATGGCACTGGCGTGCCGGCCCGCCGTGCTGATTGCCGACGAGCCGACGACCGCGCTCGATGTGACGATTCAGGCGCAGATTCTGGAGCTGCTCGACGAGCTGCAGCGCGAAATGGGGATGGCGGTCATCCTCATCACGCACGATCTGGGTGTGGTGGCGGAAACCGCGGATCGGGTGGCCGTGATGTATGGCGGACAGGTGGTGGAGTATGCCGACGTGCGCGCCGCGTTCCGGAGGCCTTTTCATCCGTATACGGCCGGGCTCCAGGCCTCGCTTCCGCAGCTGGGCGAAGTCGTCGATCGCCTGCGCGTGATTCCCGGTACCGTTCCCAATCCGGCCGCGTTTCCGGTTGGCTGCCGCTTTCATCCGCGCTGTCCGGTGATGATCGACAAGTGCCTGGAGGACCCGCCGTTGGAGGAAATCGAACCCGGGCACTTCGCTCGCTGCTGGCGCTCTCGAGAGATCGCCGCCGGTGCACTGGATCCGGTACCGCCCCCTTCACGTGGAGTGGCGGGTCCTGAAGGACCCGGCAATCCGGCGGGCGCACGATGACGACGATCCTCGAGGTGACCGATCTCAAGAAATACTTCCCGATCAAGAAGGGACTGTTTTCGCGCACCGTCGGCCACGTCCGCGCGGTCGACGGCGTCTCGTTCTCGGTCGAACAGGGCGAAGTGCTTGGGCTGGTGGGCGAGAGCGGGTGCGGGAAAACGACGACCGGGCGCTGCATTCTGCGATTGATCGAGCCGACCTCAGGGAGCGTCAAGTTCGATGGCCGCGAGCTTACCGGGTTGCCGTTTCGCGAGATGCGCCAGCTGCGGCGGCAGATGCAGATCATCTTTCAGGATCCCTATTCGAGCCTGAACCCGCGGTTGAGCGTGCGCACGATGCTCACCGAGGTGCTGTCGGTGCACGGCATCGCCAAGGGGCGCGCGGCCCGGGAACGCGCCTCGGAACTGCTGACCATGGTCGGCTTGTCGCCGAGCCAGGCTGCGCGCTATCCACATGAATTTTCCGGCGGCCAGCGGCAGCGCATCGGCATCGCACGCGCGCTCGCGCTGAAGCCCAGGCTGATCGTCGCCGACGAGCCGGTATCGGCGCTCGACGTGTCCATTCAGGCCCAGATCGTCAACCTGCTGCGCGATCTGCAGAAGGAGATGTCGCTCACCTATCTGTTCATTGCGCACGACCTCTCGGTCGTCGAGCACATCAGCAATCGCGTCGCGGTGATGTACCTCGGCAGGATCGTCGAACTGGCCTCGAGCCTCGACCTGTATCGCGATCCCAGGCATCCCTACACGGTGTCGCTGTTGTCCGCCATCCCATCGCACGATCCCGACCGCAAGAAGGCGAGGATCGTGTTGAAGGGAGACGTGCCGAATCCCGCGCAGCCGCCATCGGGTTGCCGCTTTCATCCCCGCTGCTTCATGGCCCAGCCGATCTGCTCGACAGACGATCCGCCGTTGCGCGAGGTGCTCCCGGGACACTGGTCCGCGTGTCACTTCGCGGAGCAGGTGTCGGCTTCGCAGGTCGGTAGGCGATAGTCCGAGCGGCCATGGGCTATAGTCATGGTCACTACGACCATCGACAGACCATGGACCATGGCCCCAGGACCATCGCCCATGGACCACGCGCGTAGCGCGAAGGGAGCGACGCCATGTATAGTCGTCGAGCATTTTTCGGGTTAGCCGCTGGCGCGTCTGCCGCGAGCGTCGCGGTGCCGTGCGGCTGGCGCATCGATGTGCAATCCACCTTCGACTGCCAACATCCCGGTGCGCAAGACCGGCAAGGTCGAGATTGCGTTCAAGTCGCCGGGGCCGCAGCCGAACGGCCTGCAGGCCACGAAAGACGGTCTGTGGATCATCGATCAGAGTGCCGGCAGCAAAGCCTATCTGGTCGACTACGCCGACGGCCGCGTGCTGCGATCGTTCGAGACCGACACGGTCCGCCCCAGCGGGATTACGTTCGATGGTGAGGCGCTGTGGATTGGCTCGACCTTCAGTTACGAAAACGTGCGATGCAGCGCCACGACCGGAGCGGTCATCGAGCGACGTCCGACGCCTGGCTCAATCATGTACACAATGGCAGGCGATCCACCCCAGCGTCGCAGCCCGCTCGCAGGTGGTCCGCTTGCGCAGTCCCGTCCGGCGCTTGCGGAGGCGGGCGAGACGCCGCTGGCGCGGCTGACACAGGTGCCGAGCAATCGACTGCAGGGTGCACACGGCCAGGAATGGAAAGACGGCCGCTTGTGGACGACCTCAACCTCGGCGCGATCGATTTACGAGATCGAGCCGAAGTCGTGGGTGGTGCAGAAGATCTTCCGCACGCCCGGCAACCGGCCGCACGGTCTCGCCTTCGAAGGCGACTACCTCTGGCACGGCGATTCGAATCTTGCCGCGTTCTTCAAGTACGACACGAAGAGCGGCGCCATCGTCGAAAAGATTCAGCTCGGCGATGCCGATCCGGTTGCGCACGGGTTGACGATCTGGAACGGAACGCTGTGGTATTGCGACGATGTCGGGGTCGTCTGCAGGATGAAGATCTAGTCTGACCAAAAACAATTCCATTTGTATTTCATCGATACAACTGGCCGGCACATTTGGTGATCTTGCTCGTGTTTTTCATGGAATCCCAAGGACCGATTCCTGCTAGCATGAATATGGTGGGACCGAGTCCAGGGATTACATGAGAGTGAAGATCACGCGACGCCCCTACGGCGTCGTGAACGGAATGTCATTGAACTACTACCGGGTGGGAGAGGTGTACGACCTCCCGTCGACGCTCGCGGAGTATCTCGTGATGGAAGACTACGCGATTCTCGAAATGCGGGATCGCGACAAGCCACAGACGCCTGTTCCGGTCGAACGCCGGCGCCGCGCATAGCGCGCTAGGCGGGCGAGCCCGTCATCTCCTCGTAGGTTCCCTTGAAGTCGACAATCCTGCCGCTCTCGCCGCCGAACTGCCACACGCGCGTCCCGACTTCTTCGAGCAAATCCTGATCGTGCGTCACCAGGAAGATCGTGCCCTCGAACTTCTGCAGCGCGATGTTCAGCGCGTTGATCGATTCCAGATCGAGGTGGTTGGTGGGCTCGTCCAGGACGAGCACGTTGGGCTTCTGCAGCATGATGCGGCAGAAGAGGAGGCGCGCGGTCTCGCCGCCCGAGAGCGCGTCGGTCGGCTTCAGGCCCTCTTCACCGCTGAAGAGCATCTGGCCGAGCAGCCCGTGAATGTCCTGGCGTGACGCGTCGGGATCGAACTGATGGAGCCACTCGACCGCGGTCATGCCTTTCTGGATCAGCCCCGTCTGGTCCTGCGGGAAATATCCGATCGAGACTTCGTGGCCCCACGTCATCTTTCCCGCGTCGACATCCTGCGGGGCGGGGGTCTGTCCGGGTGCATCGCTCAACAGCGCTTTCAGCAGCGTCGTCTTGCCGGCGCCGTTGCGGCCGACGAGCACGATCTTCTCGCCCCGGTTGACCACGGCGTCGAACCCGCGGACGACCTTCAGATCGCCGAACGATTTCTTCAGCCCCTTGAACTCGAGCGCGACCTTTCCTGACGGCCGCTTCATCGTGAACTTGATGTACGGCCGCTGGATGTTCGATCGCGCGAGCTCGGTCGTCTGCAGCCGCTCGACTTCCTTGCGGCGCGCCGTGGCCTGGCTCGCCCGCGTGCCGGCGCCGAAGCGCTGGATGAAGTCGGTCAGCTGCGCGATCTTCTTTTCCCGTTGCGCGTTGTCGGCCTCGACGCGGGTGCGAATCTGCGTTTTCGCGAGCACCATGTCGTCGTAGCCGCCGGTGTAGGTGATGATGGTCTGGTAGTCGATGTCGGCGATGTGCGAGCAGACGGCGTTCAGGAAATGCCGGTCGTGCGAGATGACGATGAGCGTGCCCTCGTAGCGGTTCAGGAATTCCTCGAGCCAGTGGATGGAGTCGAGGTCGAGATGGTTCGTCGGCTCGTCGAGGAGCAGCGCCTCGGGGTGGCCGAAGAGGGCCTGCGCCAGGAGCACGCGCACTTTCTGGCCGCCCTGCAGCTCGGACATCTTCCGCCCGTGGAGATCGTCCGCAATGTCGAGCCCCTGCAGGAGGATTGCGGCGTCGCTTTCCGCCGAGTACCCGTCTTCCTCGCCCACGATGCCCTCGAGCTCGCCGAGGCGCATGCCGGCCTCGTGGGTCATCTCGGGTTGCGCGTATAGCTTGTCGCGTTCGAGGAGGGCGTCCCACAGACGGTGGTTGCCCATGATGACCGTATCGATGACGCGATGCTGGTCGAACGCGAATTGATCCTGCTTCAGGACGCCGAGTTTCGCGGGCCGCACGACGGTACCCTGCTGGGCATCGAGCTCGCCGGTGAGCAGCCGCATGAAGGTGGATTTGCCGGACCCGTTCGGGCCCGTCAGGCCGTACCGCCGGCCCGCCGAAAAGGTCGTCGTCACGTCTTCGAAGAGCGTCTTCGATCCGTAACGCATAGTGATGCCGCTTACAGAAATCATGATCTCCCTATTCTAACAGAACAGGGCTTTTTCACAGGAGTTCACAAGATCGGGAGGCGGGGGATCCTTCACTGAACGCGCTTGCGGCAGACTTAACAGAAATTCAAACAGGAGATCAAGAGATCAGGAGCTATTTATCATTCTCGATCTGATGGGAGCGTGAGAGCCTTCGACAAGCAGATCGATCTGAAGCCGCCCATGGATCTGGGTGCCCTAGTTGAGCACTCTTCAATTCGATGCCCATACACTCCCGGTAAACGGACTCCAGGAGTCCCGGACCGAGCTCCTTGTGCACTTCTATCCCGCAGCCGATGATTCTCTCTGTGAGTCGATCAATATGTGGGTCAGTTGATGCCATTGCCAAGTTCGAAGCATCAGGCGGGCCATGAAAATTGCCTCACATTTCTTACGGGCAGGCATTTTCTGCGCCGTCGGCGCGGCACATTCGTTGAAAGATTTTCATCTCCTGAACTTCTGAACTCTTGTAGAGAAATCTGTCGCGGGCGCGTTCAGTGAAATATTCCACCCCTCCTGATCTCATGAACTCTTGTTTGTCTTCGTCACCGACCGAAGATCTTCCCGATCCCTTTCCCGATCCTCGAGAAGATCCCCCCGATGACCTCGACCGCGTTCGGACCGCGGTGAATATCGCACTTGCCTTCGGGGACGTTGTCGCCGTGCTTGAAGTACTCGGTATAGCTCGGGCAGGAGTCGTGCGGAAGGAGATGGCTGACCCGGCACAGGCGGACCTCTTCGACCGTCGTCGGCACGCGAAATTCCCCCGTCTTGCGGAGGCGTGCCGTGCGCGACATGAAGTCGGCCCAGATAGGCAGCGCGTAGCGCGCACCGTACCCATCCGGTCCAATGGTCTTCGGTTGATCGAATCCCACCCAGACGCCCACGACCATCGTGGAGGAGAACCCCACGAACCACGCGTCCTTGAAATCGTCGGTCGTGCCTGTCTTGCCGCCGGCGGGGAATCGCACGCCGAGCGATCGCGCCGCGGCCCCGGTACCGATGTCGACGACGTCGGCGAGCATCGACACCATCTGATACGCCACCGCTTCGGAGAGAACCGGCTTGCGCTCGACTTGACGATTGAGCACCGCATAGCCGTCGTTGTCGAGCACCTGGACGATGGGCCTCGGCATGACGGCGAATCCTCCATTCGGAAAGACCGAATACGCCGTCGTGAGCGCGAGCGGCGTCGCCTCGCCGACCCCCAGCGCCAGCGACGGCACGTCGGGCATGCGGGAAAGGCCGAGCGAATCGGCCAGCGTGAGCACGGGTCTCGAGCCGACCTGCGTTTGCAGCCTCACGGCCGCCTGGTTGTTCGACTCGTACAGCGCTTCGCGCAGGCTCAAGCTGTCGCGTGGCTCGGCGCTGGCGTTCTTCACTTCCCATTCGTCGTAGCCGGGCACGCGCAGATTGTTGAGATCCGAGATCGATGAGATCGGCGACATCCCGCCGGCCAACGCGGCCGCGAACACGAAAGGCTTGAAGGCCGACCCTGGCTGACGTCTGGCGTTGGTGGCGCGATTGAACGGAGTGCGGCCGAAGTCGCGTCCGCCGACCAGCGCGAGCACGTCGCCTGTCTCGGGGTCGATGGCGACGAGCGCGGCCTGCAGTCCCGCCTGCCGGAATTTCGCCAGGCCCTCCGATACGGCGCGCTCCGCTTCCTTCTGCATGGCCGGCACGAACGTCGTCCGGACCTTCCAGTCGGGTGGATTGTCGTCGTCAAACGCGGTGCGGAACTCCTGGCGGAGATAGTCCTGAGCGTAGCCTGCCGTTCCGCGGGTCAAACCCGGGTAGGGAAGAATGCGCGGTGGCGTCCGGCGCGCCTGCTCTTCGGCCTCAGGCGTGATGAATCGCTCCTGCCGCATGCGCGCAAGCACGAGATGGCTGCGACGGAGCGCGCGGTCGTAATGCGACCAGGGCCACAACGCCGACGGCCTCTGGATGAGTCCGGCGATGAACGCCGACTCCGAGAGCTTGAGCTCGGCGGCCGGCTTGCCGAACACGTTCTGGGACATCGCCTCGACACCATAGACGGCGCCGCCGAGGTAGATGCGATTGAGGTAGAGCTCCAGAATCTGCGTCTTCGACAACCGCCGCTCGATCATCAGCGCGAGGATGGCTTCCTTGCCCTTTCGCGTGAAGTCGCGCGACCCCGACAGAAACAGCGTCCGCGCCAGCTGCTGCGTCAGCGTGCTGCCGCCTTCTTCGAGGCGCCGGGCTCTGATGTCGCGGAAGATGGCGCGTCCGATCCCGATGGGGTCGAGGCCTGGATGCGTTTGAAACCGGTGATCCTCAATCGCCACGACGGCATCGCGCAGGTAGCCGGACATGCGACTCATCGGCACGTCGCGCCGGTGCTCTTCGAGCGGGAACCACGCGGTTCCGTCGGCGCCGTAGAACATCGTCTGGCCGATGCCGCGGGACAACCGGTTGACGGCCAGCCCGTAGCTGAGGACCACGCCGAGCGTGAAGAGCACGAGGATGCTCGTCACGACGACGAGCGAGAGTACCGCGTAGCCCTTCAGCGTCCGCGGAAGTCGGAAGGACAGTGCCACGATCCTCATTGTGCACTGATCTCAGCTCCGCCGAACCGGGCAGGGTCAGGCGGATTCAGGATTTCAGAACTGGAGTCGCGACGTTGTCGGGCAGGTCGTCCACGCCGATGACCCCGGCTTGCGTCAGGATCACCGCACGTTCGACGACGTGCTGCAGCTCGCGGACGTTGCCCGGCCACGGGAAACTGGCCAGCGCGCGGAGCGCATCGGCGTCATAGGCGGCGATGGTCTTTCCGTGCTGGGCGGAGTATTTTCGAAGGAAGAACTCCGCGAGGAGCGGAATGTCGGCCGGCCGCTCCCGCAGGGCCGGCACGGGGAGCATCAGTGTGTTGATGCGGAAGTACAAGTCTTCGCGCAGGCGCCCGTCCTTCAACGCGGCTTCGACGTTGACGTTGGTCGCCGAGATCAGCCGGAAATTCGTCTTCAGCACTTTCGTGCTGCCCACCGGCCGGAATTCGCGATCCTGGAGCACGCGCAACAGCTTCACCTGCAGGTTCGGCGACAGGTCGCCGATCTCGTCGAGCAGAAGCGTGCCGTTGTTGGCGAGCTCCATCAGCCCCTGCTTGTCGTTCACGGCGCCGGTAAACGCGCCGCGCTTGTGCCCGAACAACTCCGATTCGATCAGCTCGGTTGGAATAGCCGCGCAGTTGACCTTGATGAACGGACCCTTCGCGCGCTTGCTCGATTCGTGAATGGCGGTGGCGACGATCTCCTTGCCGCAGCCGTTCTCTCCGGTAATCAGCACGTTGGCATCCGTCGGCGCGACCGACTTGATCAGTTGATACAGCTGCCGCATGGGCTTGCTGCGGCCGATGATGCCGGCGTACGTCGTGCTCTCGTCGAGCTCCGCGCGCAGCCGCCGGTTTTCGGCGGTCAAGGCGAGCTTCTCGGCGGCCTTGTGCAGCTGCGCCATCAGCACGTTTGCGTTGATCGGTTTCTCGATGAAGCTCAACGCGCCGTTCTCCATGGCTTCGACCGCGACGGAAATGCTGCCGTACCCGCTGACGACGATCACCTGCGACTCCGGGCTCAGCGTCCGGAATTCACGCAGCAGGTCGAGCCCTTCGACATCGGGAAGCATCAGGTCCATGAGGATGATGTCGGGGTTCGACGCCGCGACTTCGGCCCTGGCCTGTTGCGCGGTCGAGGCGATCTTCACCACGCATCCCTCCGGCTCGAGCAGCAGGCGCAGGAATTCGGCGCTGTCGGCCTGGTCTTCGACGATGAGCACGCGGATTGAGATCGACATGGAAAGCCAAGCATATCATCGCGCTGCCCCGATTCCGGCGGCGCGGCCGGTCGCCCACGCCCACAAAAAGTTGTAGCCACCGATCGGTCCGAACGCATCGAGCATCTCGCCGCAGAGAAACAATCCCTTGTGTCGGCGGCTCTCCATGGTCCTGGGATCGATCTCGCCGAGGCCGACCCCGCCGCCCGTCACCTCGGCCTTCTTGTACCCTTCATGCCCCGTCCACTCGAGCGGTGTGCGCACGAGCAGTTCGATCAGCCCCAGCCGTTCGGCTCGAGTCAGTTGCGAAAGCTGGCGACCGGCCTCGATCCCGGCGGCGAGGACGAGCGCCTCGGCGAGGCGGTGGGGAAGCGCGGCGCCGACCGCCGCGAGGACGGTGCGCGAGGCCTTCGGCCGTAATGCCTCCTCCCAATCGCGGTCGCCCAGGGCCGACCATCTCACAGCGATTGCGGCCGGTTCCCTCGCGTCCGAAAGCGAACGGACGGCCACATGAGACACATCGAGCACGGCAGGGCCGCTGAAGCCTTCGTGTGTGAACAGGAATCCGCCGGTCGCTTCCGCGCTGCGACCGTTCGATCGCGCGGTGATGGTCACGCGCAACGAGACACCTGACAGGCCCTCGAAAAGGCTCTGGGAGCCGGAACCGTTTCGACAAGCAGCGGCGTCAGAGCGGCGTACGTCGGGTGAATCGCATGCCCAAGATGCCGCGCCATCTCGAGCCCGCGGCCATCGCTGCCCGTTTGCGGAACCGACAGGCCGCCGGTGGCCAGGATGACGGCATCCGCCTCGAGCGGATCGCCGGCGTGCCGCTCGACGATCCAACCGGCCCCGCGCGGGACGAGTCCGGTGACGAGCGTGTCGGTGAGGATCTGCACGCCTTTGCGTCGCGCGCACGCGAACAGCTTGTCGCGTACGTCGCGCGCGCGTTGCGATTGCGGGAACAGCTTGGCCGATTCGCGCTCTTCGACGAGCGGCAGTTGCAGTTCCTCTTCGAAGAACGCGATCTGCTCGCCTAACGGCCACGAGCGCACCATGTGCCGAAGCGTGTGCGGTGACGAGTCGGTGACGAACCGCGATTCGTCGACCTCGGCGGGCAGGATGTTGCAGCGGCCGCCACCGCTGATCAGGATCTTGCGGCCTCCGTCTTTCGTGCGCTCGAGGAGCCGTGTGTCGGCGCCTTTGGATGCCGCGAAGATGGCGGCCATCGTGCCGGCCGCGCCGGCGCCCACTACGATGACGCTTTTGCCGTTCACGGTTTGCCGTTCACCGTTCACCGTTCACCGTTTACCGTTTACTGCGTCATCGTCACAGTCAACGGTAGACGGTTGACGGTAAACGTCGTCAGACTGACGGAACGTCAGGTTGAACCGGCCGTTGAGATCGAGCTCGGCGGGCGCGGTGAACGGCGTGATGCCCGTGACGCCGTGGTACCGCAGCCGCGCGGGGCCGCCGAAGACGAACGCGTCGCCCGATTCGAGCGGAATCGCGTCGACCGGCTCGCGCCGTTTGAGTCCGCCGAAGAGAAACCGCGCCGTGTCGCCGATCGACACGGACACGACGGGAATGCCCGCCGCGATCGACTGCGGACCTTCGTCCTTGTCCTGATGCAGGCCCATCCGGCCGCCGGCATCGTAGTAGTTGATGAGACAGAGGTCCGGGTCGATGTGCATGCCGGCCGCGCCGGCAATTTCCTGCGCGAGCGCTCGCAGATCGGCCGGAAGAGGCGGCGCCGGCAGCCCGTCGAAATCAGCCCGCGTCGGCTCGTAGCGATAGGTCTGCGGCGTTCCAGTGGCGACCCAGACACAGCATTCTCACGTGCATGCGTCCGCCGCCCCGCACGATCGGTACGTAGGCGGGCACGGCGCCATCGAGAAGGATGCGACATCGATCGAGGACAGCACGCTGACGCTGGAGAGATAGATAGTGGGGGAGGTGGAAAGCGCCAGGGGCAATCAGCATTGGCAGATTGGTAGATTGGCAGATTGGCAGATTACGTCAATCTGCCAATCCAATCTCTTCAATCCGTAATCTACCAATCTCCCAATCTGCCAATCTGCGAATTCTGGCGAGGCGCTTAGCCGACAGTAAATGGCGCCGTGGCCGAAGCCGTGCCCCATTCGATCCGCAGCACGGCGCCGTTGCCGGTTGTGTCGTCGATCGAGATCGTCACGTTTTCGACCGGTGCCTTCGCCTTGCCGGCTTTCATCGGCGTGCGGCCGATTTCCAGGTCCTTCTGGTACGGGATGCCCCATTGCCCGGGCTTCGACAGGCGTCCGAGGATCAGGGTCCAGTCACCAGCCGTTGGAACCGTGTTGATGGTGTAGCTGCCCGGGGCCAGGCTGATCGATCCAAATTTCAGCGGTTTGTCCGACGTGATGATCGTCGCGACGTCCGCACCCGTCCGCCATTCGGTGCCGTAGGTCGCGACCTCTTTGCCGATCGTGCGTCCCTTCAGGAAGGGTCGTCCGTACTCGATCGAGATCGCCGCACCGTCAATCGTCCAATCGGTGCGGACGTGCGGGCTGCCCCCGCTGCCGGTCTCGAGATCGGTGGTTTTCTGCGCGTGAACAAAAACGGAGGCTGCCAGGAAACAACCGACAGCAGTGTTCATGAAAATTGGTCGCACGACGTTCCTCCAATGAGAGTTGATTCGACAGCTGTGGATCCACAAAATATACCCGGAATCGGTGCCGGTAACGCGGTCCTTCGGAGGCCTCCCATGAACACCCTAGTCCGTCAGATGTCCTTGAGGACGTCCTGTCTGCTCATCGTGGCTGCATTGGCGGTCGTGACCGTGATGCACGTGCACGCACAACAACCACCAGCCGCACCGGCGCCGGCGGCCAAGCCCGCGGACCCGAAGGCGGAAGCGCGATTGACCGCGTTCAAGACCGAAGGCGCCGCCGGCGTCGACGATCTCCAGGACTTCACCCAGAAGATGGTGGATTCGGTGTTCAGCTTCGGCGAGCTCGGATTTCAGGAGGTCGAGACGTCGAAGTATCTGACGAACATCCTGCGCCAGCAGGGATTCGCGATCGAGGAAGGCATCTCGGGCATTCCGACAGCGTGGATGGCCACGTGGGGATCGGGCAAGCCCGTCATCTCGCTCGGGTCGGACATCGACGGCATTCCCACGGGATCGCAGAAGCCCGGGGTCGCGTACCACGATCCGTTTTTCGAGGGCGGGCCGGGGCACGGCGAAGGCCACAACTCGGGCATGCCGCTGAACATCACCGCGGCGATCGTGCTGAAGAAGATCATGCAGCGCGAAAAGATCCAGGGAACGATCAAGCTGTGGCCGGGTGTGGCCGAAGAACTGCTCGGCACCAAGGCCTACTACGTGCGCGACGGGTACTTCAAGGACACCGACGTCGTCATCTTCACGCATGTCGGCAGCGACTGGGGCGTCAACTGGGGCGACGGCACCGGCAACGGCCTCGTGTCGGTCGAGTACACGTTCAAGGGCGAAAGCGCGCATTCGGCTGGGGCGCCGTGGCGCGGCCGCAGCGCGCTGGATGCGGCGATGCTGATGGACATCGGGTGGAACTATCGGCGTGAGCACCTGCGCATCCAGCAGCGCTCGCATTCGGTCATCACGTTCGGTGGCAACCAGCCGAACGTCGTGCCGCCGTCGGCGTCAATTTGGTACTACTTCCGCGAGACCGACTATCCGAACATCAAGCGCATGTGGGAAATCGGCGACAACATGGCCAAGGCCGCCACGCTGATGACCGATACGACTGTGACGTCGCGCGTGCTCGGGTCGGCGTGGCCTGGGCACATGAACAAGGTGGTCGCAGAAACGGCGTACGCGAACATCGTGAAGGTTGGCCAGCCGAAGTGGACCGAGGCCGATCAGCAGCTGGCCAAGGCCGTGCAGAAGGAGCTCGGCGTCGAAGAAAAGGGATTGCCGACCGAGATCGAGAAGCTGAACGGCCGCGTCGTGATTCCGGACGGCGAAAAGCGCGGCGGCGGATCGGACGATATCGGCGACATCTCATGGAACGTGCCGACGCTGACCTTGAGGTACCCCGCGAACATCGAAGCCGGGCCCGGCCACAACTGGGCCAACGCGATTGCCATGGCGACGCCGATCGCGCACAAGGGCGTCACGGCCGCCGCCAAAGTCCAGGTGATGACCGTACTGGATCTGCTGATGAAGCCCGAGCTGGTCGAACAGGCGTGGGACTACTTCCGCAACGTGCAGACCAAAGACAAGAAGTACACTCCGCTGATTCGTCCCGAAGACAAACCGGCCATCTGGCTCAACCAGGAGACGATGGCGAAATATCGCGACGGGATGAAGAAGTACTATTACGATCCGACGAAGTACGCGACGTATCTCGAGCAGCTCGGCATCAAATACCCCACCGTCAAATAGGTGCGTCGGGTGCGAGAGGTGCGTCGGGTGCGCGGTGCGGGCTTGCCGCGCCGAAGCGACGTGAGTTCGGCGCGAAGGCGGGAGGTCGTTGACGTCCGTGTTACACGATGACGGATACAGGATGGAAATACTGCGCCGCGTCGAGGCGCTGACGCCCGACTCGCGCGGGCAGTGGGGGAAGATGTCGGTCAGCCAGATGTTGTGGCATGTGAACGAAGCGATGGAGAGTGCGCTCGGGCGCGTCGCGGAGGGGCCCGAGAAGGTGCCTCTGCCGCGGCCGCTGTTGAAGTTCCTCGTGCTGAACCTGCCGTGGTCGAAGGGCGCGCCGACGCGGCGTCGATGGGTTCCGCAGAAGGACCGCTACGATTTCGCCGCCGAGCGCGATCGCTGCCTCAGTCTCGTCGATGCGCTCACGTCGAAGGCGCTCGGCGATCGTTGGCCCGACAGCCCGACCCTGGGACGTATGAGCGGCAAAGAGGTCAGCCGCCTGCACGCAAAACATCTCAACCATCATCTGACGCAGTTTGGAGTGTGAATTCGAAAGGTTCGTCGAGTTCGTAGAGTTCGTGGGTTCGTGAGGTTCGACGAACCATCTACAATGTCCCGCGTGGAGGAGCCATGAAACGTTCGCTGTGTGGAATCTCGATCCTGACGTTCGCAACGGCCGTCGTCGTCACGGCGCAGGCACCCGCGCCGCCGGCCGGGCAGCCGGCTCGCGGTCCCGCGACGCCACCGATGGTGCTGTCGACGCCGGCATTCTCGGACGGCGGTGTCATCCCGAACCGTCACACGCAGGTCCAGCAGGCCGAGCGCGGCATCTCGCCGCAGCTCGTGTGGACCAACACGCCGCCGGGCACGCAAAGCTTTGTCCTGCACATGCACGATCCGGAAGTGGCGCGCAACAAGACGACCGACGATCAGGTGCACTGGCTCGTGTGGAACATTCCCGGCACCGAGAAGGGCTTGCCCGAGGGCATGCCCGAAGGCGCGCAGTTGCCCAATGGCATTCGCCAGATCAGCGCAAGCGGCCTGGTGTACCGCGGCCCCGGTGCGCCCGCCAACGGTCCGATGCACCACTACACCTTCGAGGTGTATGCCCTGGACGCGAAAATCGATATGGCGCAGGGCGCCGACGCGTGGGAAACCCGGCGGAGTTTGTTCAAAGCCATGGAGGGCCACGTGCTGGGCAAGGCCGTCATGGTCGGGATGTTCAAGCGTCCTCAGTAAATTGACAGGGGCGTGGGGCGCCGGGAGGCGCCCTGCGCTTTCTCCCTACCGATCGGCCTCCTGCCTCGAAGTGCCACGGTGATACACTCCGTCCGCGGCGCGACAATTTGCGACAAACCTTCCCGGCCAGTGCCGTATAGTCGTTGTAATTCAACAGCTTAACTGGGACTGGTGACGGCGGAGCAGGCTCGAGCGCCCATCACTAACTGTATTGGTCGGACATTCTAGGAGGTCCTATGAGTGCGATCCCGGGGCTTCGGGTGGTCGTTCTGTCCCTTGTGGTGTTTGCGTGCAGTAGCACATTGGCCCTTGCGCAAGGCGTCGGTGGCATTGCAGGAACCGTCACCGACGCGTCTGGCGCGGTCCTGCCCGGCGCAACCGTGACACTGACCAGTGCCCAGGGCACGGTCGGCGGAAACCAGGAAACACTGACCGACGATCGAGGCGCGTTCCAGTTTCTGCGACTCGTGCCGGGCAGCTACAGCGTCAAGGCGGTCCTGCAGGGATTCCGTCCGTTTACGCAGACCGGCATCGTCGTCAACTCCGACCAGACCTCCCGCGCGGACGCCCGACTCGAGATCGGCACCATGGAAGAGGGCATCGTCGTCAGCGGCGAAGCACCGTTGCTCGACACGACGTCTGCGCTGAAGCAAACCGTCATCCCGCAAGAGGTGCTGGAAGCGCTGCCCAACCGCATGGACGTGTGGGCGATCACGCGCGTCATTCCGAGCATCACCGTGAGCAAGGTTGACGTCGGCGGATCGGAATCGTTCCTGCAGTCCGGCGTCACGGTGCGCGGCACCGACAACGAGGGCGGCTACTACATCGACGGCATGGACGTCTCGAGCCTCGACGGCGAAGGCGATGGCGCCACGATGTATCTCGATCCGTATGCCTTCGCGGAGAGCAACTTCCTGGCGGGCAACAACCCCGCGGAATCTCCGCGCGGCGGTCTCGTGTTCAACATGGTCACCAAGACCGGCACGAATCAATTTCACGGCGGCGGGATGTTCAGCGGCGCCAGCAAAGGTATGGGCTTCGACAACTTCAGCGACCAGTTGGAAGCCGATCTGCTGGCGACCGTGCCGCCCGCGGTGCTGGCGGCCAACCCGGAGCTCAAGCCGGGTGCCGACATCAACTACATCTGGGATACGGGCTTCTGGCTCGCCGGCCCGATCAAGCAGGACAAGTTGTGGTTCTCCACGACCTATCACTATCAGAAGCTGCTGCAGTACTTCCTTGGCAGTTACAACCCCGACGGCACGCAGACGCCCGACGATCACTATCTCTACACGACCAACAACAAGGTGGCGTGGCAGATCAATCAGACCAGTCAGCTCTCGTATTACTTCACGCTGCAGCGCAAGGTGAACGGACATCGGATCGGCGGTAATTTCGCCGATTCAAAGGCGTCGAACAACAACAACAAATACCCGACGGTGCACCAGGTGAAGTGGACGAACTCGCGGTCGTCGCGGCTTCTCCTGGATGCCGCAACCAGCCACTTCTTCGTCGACGATCGCTTTTCGCGGCAACCCGACGTGCAGATGGGCGACATCGCGCGTTTTGATCTGGCCGACCAACTACGCCCTGCTCGCGCTCCCGACATACAGCAACAACCCGATGTATCGCGCCGTCTTGATTGGCAGCGTCAGCTACTTCACGACGACGCACGACATCAAGGCCGGCTACTCGATGAACTACGCGAAGCGGACCGGTAACGTGTATTCGACGCGGTGACATGCGGGCCGTCTATCGCAATGGCGATTCCGGAGAGCGTCAACACGTACAACACGCCGGTGAGCTCGGTGACGCAGGATCGCGAGCAGGGACTCTACATCCAGGACAGGTGGCGTCCGACCCGCAAGCTGACGTTGAATCTCGGCCTGCGATACGAGACGAACTACGGCTGGATGCCGGAGACCTGTCAGCCGCAGACGCGATTTCATCGCCGCCCGGTGTTTCGACCCCGTCAACGGCGCGCCCGACTGGAAGGCCGTCAACCCGCGGTTCTCGATGGTCTACGACCTCGTCGGCGACGGATCGACGGCGTTGAAGTTTGCCGCGAACCGCTACGTGGTGCCCGTCGGCGTTCAGGTCGTCGGCCGGGTGAATCCCGTGAGCGCCGTCAGCGACACCGGCAGTGGCTGGCTTCGAGCCGCTGCGGTGAAGCGGCCACGCTGGGATGCGATCGCAACAACGACCTGACGCCACAGATGAACGAGCTGGGTCCTTCGAATGGCTACCCTATCGGCACCAGCAATCGGTACGAGCCGGGATATGACTGGCCGAATGCCAACGAGTACACGGTCGAGCTTCAGCGACAGCTCCCGGGCAACGTCGTGGTGTCCGGCGGCTACACGCGCCGTGAGAAACGCAATCAGCTCGGCGTGCACAACGTGGCCGTTCCCATGGACACGTACATCCCGCTGAACGTCGTCGAGGTGACCAGCGGGCAGGCGGTGACGGTCTACAACCAGAATCCAGCGCTGCGCGGCCGAGTGGACAATTTGTGGGACAACGATCCCGAAATGGACAGCACGTACAACGGCGGCGACATCACGGTGAACAAACGGCTGAGCAACAACTGGATGATGACCGGCGGTCTTAGCGTCGGCAAGAACGTCGGGTATGTGGGTGTGGCGGATCTCAACAATCCGAACTCGAAACAGTACAGCCGTGGCATTCAGGGCGACGACGTGCCGGTGTCGTTCCGCATGTCGGGGTTGTATGAGCTGCCCTGGGACACTATCGCTCAGCGGGTCGTATCAGTATCAGAGCGGATTCCCGGAGTCGACGACCGTGTCGGTCGGCGAACAACACCGTGGCGCTCACGCAGACCACCCAGGCGGTCATCGTCAACGAACGCGGCGACGTGCGGTACCCGTCGTTGAATCAGATCGACTTCAGCCTGCGCAAGGCCTTCCGCCTGGGCGGAAGCCGGGTGCTGCAGCCGCGGCTGGACATCTACAACATGACGAACAACGCGACCATCCGGACGTGGGTCACCCAGATGGGGAACACCTATCACCGGCCGAGCGCGATTCAGCGCGGGACGCTCATCAAGCTCGGCTTCAACTACGACTTCTAGGCGGATGCGGCGGGTCCAAGAGCAGGACCGGCAGGTACGTGGGCCGGGTCTTGTTCTTCAAGTACGTAGGCCGGGTCTTGTTCTTCAAGACCCGGCACTGTGGAGGTTCATTGTTCGGGGACGACGTGAAATACCTCGATAACCTCGAAAACCGCCGTCCGGGGCGAGCCCGGGTTCAGCTTCAGTGCAGTGGACATTCTTGTAGGCCAATTCCACGGCAAATGGGAAAGTACTCCACAGGGTCAGACGAACGGCGTAAAACACGAAGGAGAGAGGTAAATGCGACGCGTCTCCTCCATCATTCTCGGCATCTTCGCCATCGTTTTCCTGACGGCGCTGCCCAACGCGCAGGCGCCCAGTCCAACGGCGGCCGCACCCCCGGCGGTGACGTTCGCCCGCGACATCCAGCCCATTCTCGAAAAGAACTGTGCGGCCTGCCACAGCGGCGACCTCAAGCTTGCCGAGCTCGATCTCAGCAATCGCGAGGCGGCGATGCGAGGCGGCGAGCACGGGGCGGTCATCGTGGCCGGCAACTCCGAGAAGAGCAAGCTGTATCGCATGGTGGCCGGCCTGGACCAGCCGGTCATGCCGATGGAGGGCGATGCGCTGAAGCCGACCGAAGTGGCGGCCATCAAGGCGTGGATCGACCAGGGCGCCACGTGGGACGCACCAGCGGTCAGCTTCGCCAAGGACATTCAGCCGATCATGGAGCGGTCGTGCTGGAACTGCCACGGCGCAGTCGATGCAGCTGTCGAAGCTGGATCTCCGCACGCGCGAAGGCGCGCTTCGCGGCGGCGCGCATGGCCCGGCGCGTGACGCCGGGCAACGCCGAGCAGAGCCGGCTGTATCGCGCGGTCGCGCACCTCGACGCGATCAAGATGCCGATGCAGGGCGACAAGCTCAAGCCCGAAGAGATCGCCGCGTTCAAGGCCTGGATCGACGCGGGCGCGCCATGGGACGTCGTCGGCGACGCCGACCGCGAAGCCCGCGACGAGCGCGATCGCCGCGCTCGAGAACATGGAGCTGACGCCGGAGCAGCGCAACTACTGGGCGTTCCAGCTGCCGGTGCAGAAGACGCCGCCGATCGCGTCGAAAGCCGAGTTCTCACATCCGATCGATCGGTTCCTCGAGGCGGCACGCGCTGAGAAGAAGCTCGTGGCGGCGCCGCGCGCCGACAAGCGCACGCTCATCCGCCGCGCGTACATCGACCTGATCGGCCTGCCGCCGTCGCCGGCGGACGTCGAAGCGTTCGTCGCGGATCGGTCCGACGACGCGTGGGACAAGTTGATCACGAAGCTGCTCGCGTCGCCGCAGTACGGCGAGCGCTGGGGCCGTCACTGGCTCGACGTCGCCCGCTATGCCGACTCGAACGGATTCGAGCAGGACTACGACCGGCCGAACGCGTGGCGGTATCGCGATTACGTCATCAACGCGTTCAACCAGGACAAGCCCTACAACCAGTTCCTGAAGGAACAGATCGCGGGCGACGAGCTCGACTACGTCACGCACGAAACGCTGATCGCCACCGGCTTCCTCCGCGCGGGGCCGCGCGTGCTGTTCCGCGAAAAAGACAACCCTGAACGACGCTGGGATTACGTGGACGATTTGATTGCCACGCTCGGCCGCGGCGTGATGGGGATGACCGTCAACTGCGCGCGTTGCCACAACCACAAGTTCGACCCGATCGCGCAGAAGGACTACTACTCGCTCGCAGCGGCGGTGAACGGGTGGGTCGAGACGGACTGGCCGCTGGTGGCCTCGCGCACCGAAGCCGAAGCGTACCTGAAGCAGAACAAGGACGTCGACGAGAAGATCGAGGCGCTCCGCGACAAGATCTCCGCGATCGAGAAGCCGTACCGCGACGAGCTGCGTGCGGCCTACATCAAGAAGGAATATCCGGAGAACGTGCAGCGCGCCGTGTTCAAGCCCGAAGCGGAGCGCACGCCCGGAGAACAGCTGCTCGCCGACGCAGGTGCTGACCGGTGGCGGCGGCGGCACCGACGCGGAAGTCGCGAAGAAGATGAGCCCGGCTGAGCTGGCGCAGAAGAAGGAGCTCACGTCGCAGATCGCGGTCGTCGAGAAGCAGCGGCCCAAGACGCCGCCGATGGCGGAGATTATTACGGACGGCGACTGGCGCTTTGCGCCGATGGGGCGCGGCGACGAGACGATCGGCTGTCCGAAATGCCGGCTCCCACCGCCCGACAGGCCCAACGGCACGTATCCTCCAGGAAGGCCCCGGCAAGTATGAGCCGCCGCCCACGAATTTCCTGATCCGCGGCGATCCGGAAAGCAAGGGCTCGTTGATGAAGCCGGGCTTCCTCAGCGTGGCACTGCACGGCGAGCACCCGACCGAGATTCCGCGACCCGATGGCCGCACGTCGGGACGGCGCCTCGCGCTCGCGGAGTGGCTCGGATCGAACGACAACCCGCTGACCGCGCGCGTCATCGTCAACCGTGTGTGGCACCACCACTTCGGTCGCGGCATCGTGGCGACGCTCGACAACTTCGGCAAGATGGGCGAGCAGCCGACGCATCCGGAGCTGCTCGACTATCTGGCTGTCGAGTTCATGAAGCGGGGCTGGAGCATGAAGCAGCTCCATCGCTTCATGATGACGTCCGAGGCCTACCAGATGGCGTCGGTGTTCGATCAAGGCGCCAACGTGAAGGCCGACCCGGAAAACCGGCTGCTGTGGCGGTATCGTCCGCAGCGGCTCGACGCCGAGACGATTCGCGATGCGATGCTCTCGGTCGCCGGCAACATCAACCTGACGATGGGCGGGCTGGCGTTCTTCCCGAACGTGCCGAAGGAGATTCTGGTGACCGAACAGACCAAGGGGCGGTGGGACAACCAGCCCGATGGTCCGGCCACCTGGCGCCGCAGCATCTACATCTACCAGCGGCGCTCGCTGCCGTTTCCGATGTTCGAAACGTTCGATCATCCGGACATGAACCTCACCGCCGGGGCCCGCAACGTGTCGACGGTGCCGACGCAGGCGTTGACGCTGCTCAACAATCCGTTCGTGCTCCGCGAGGCCGAACTGCTCGCCGAACGGATCACGAGCGAGACGAGCGACCCGGTGAAACAGATCGATCTCGGGTATCACTACGCGCTCGGAAGACCCGCGACCGATCTGGAGAAGAAGCTTGCGCTCGAGAAGGTGAAGGCCGGTACCCTGGTTGATTTCACTCACGTTCTGTTGAACCTCAGCGAATTCCTTTACATGAGGTGACGCCGTGCACAACTTGAAATATTTCTGGTCGCGTCGTGAATTTCTGTGGCGAGCCGGCGGTGGCATCAGCGGCGTGGCGCTGGCGCACATGCTCAACTCGCAGGGGCTGCTCGCGGCAGAAGTCGCCGACGCCTGCGCGGCGAAGCCGCTGGGGGACAATCCGTACGCACTGAAGCCGCCGCATTTCAAGCCTCGTGCGAAGGCGGTGATCTCGCTCTTCATGAGCGGTGGTCCGAGCGCGGTGGACCTCTTCGACTACAAGGAAGGCCTCGTCAAGTACGCGGGACAGCCGATCGACGACAAGATCCACGGCGACGTCGTCGTCCGGCAGGGTTATCCCGGGCCGCTGATGCCGAGCCCGTTCGAGTTCAAGCGTTACGGACAGAGTGGAAAACTGGTGTCCGAGGTCTTCCCGAACGTCGGCCAGCACGTCGACGACATCGCGTTCATCCACTCCGTGTTCGGCCGCTCCAACGATCACGTGCAGGCGCACTACGAGATGCAGTCCGGGCAAATCCGGGTGGGATTCCCGAGTGCCGGTTCGTGGATTTCGTATGGTCTTGGCACCGAAAGCACCAGCCTGCCGGCGTTCGTCGTGATTGCCGACCCCAGAGGAGGACCGATTGGCGGTCCGACGAACTGGAGCGCAGGCTTCATGCCGGCTGCGTATCAGGGAACGCTGTTCCGCGCGAGCGGCGACCCCATCGTCGACCTGAAGCCGGTTGCGGGAATGACACCGGAGACCCAGCGTGCGCGGCTGGACCTGCTGTCGAAGCTCAACGAGCTCGACATGGAGAAGTTCCCGGGCGCCACGGATCTCTCGGCCCGGATCTCGTCGTACGAGCTCGCGTACCGCATGCAGGGGTGCGCGCCCAAGGCGATCGACATCGCCAGCGAGTCGGAAGCACACCAAGAAGCTGTACGGCCTCGACGAGCCGATCACCGAGCCGTTCGGCCGGCAGTGCCTGCTCGCGCGCCGGCTCGTCGAACACGGCGTCCGTTTCGTGCAGTTGTTCCAGGGCGGCATGGGCAATCAGAACACCGACACGTGGGACGCGCATTCGAACATCCGCTCGAATCACGGCCAGCACGCCAAGGAATCGGATGTGCCGATTGCCGGGCTGCTCACCGACCTCAAGGCGCGGGGCCTGCTCGACGACACGCTGGTCATCTGGCACGGCGAGTTCGGGCGCATGCCGATTTCGCAGCGCGGCGTCGGCCGCGATCACAACCCCGGCGTCATGACGGTCTGGATGGCGGGCGCGGGCATCAAGGGCGGGCAGTCAATCGGCTCGAGCGACGAGTTCGGCTACAAGACCGGCGAGCAGCCGATCTCGTATCACGACCTGCACGCGACGATGCTGCACCTGCTCGGTCTCGACCACACGAAGCTCACGTACCTCTACAACGGCCGCAACATGCGGTTGACCGATGTCTACGGCACGTTGATTCCGCAGATCGTCAACGCGTAGTTCACCAGCGCGACTCACAAAAAAAAGGGCTGCCGCAATCGTGCGGCAGCCCTTTCGTTTCTTGTCAGGATTTATTCTGCGGTGGCAATCTTCAGTCTGCTGTCATGCGTTCCCCGCATGTGGGCGGCCGGATTTGGTCTGTATCCGGGTCTTGCGTCTGCGTCCCCCGCGGCGGGTCCGGATTGTCGGGGTCCACATTGTTCACATCCTGAACCGCTAACGCGTAGCGGCGGCGCCGGCCTCCGCCTTCCTGCATGTCCTCTGGATATGGACCACCGGCCGGGACGGGCTTGCCGGCGGCGTCCAGTTCGGCGTGCGTGGACTTGACCGGCCCGACACCCGTGATTTGCAGGATCACGTCGCCGCTGCCCGCGACATCGTAGTAGGCGAGCTTGGCAGGCAGATACATCAGCCCGCCTTCGCGAACGGCCACCAGTCGATCCTGTCTGAACACTTCGCCCTTGCCGACCCACCAGGTGCCCTTGAGCACAGTGACAATTTGATCCTGGTCGCTATAGTGCGGACGGGTTTTCGCGTTCGGCCGGAGTTGCACGCGGCTGACATACATGCCCGGTTGAGCGGGGTCCCCATAGACCCTCGTCGTCCCCGCGGGGGTTTGCTCAATCTGTACAAGGAGACGCGAGGAATCGACGAGAGGGCCAGCCTGCGGCTTCGGCTGCGGGGCCTGCGCAGACACGGCGATGGTGACGCTGCCCAGCCAGATCGCAACGGACACTTGGCGCTTCATGGTTTCACCTCGCTTGCGGAATGGCTGATTATCACACAACCTGCGCTCTGCAGACAGACCGCACCGATCCAGAAAGGTGAATCCGGCCCTCCTCGAGTCACCTTCGGTGCTCCTTTCCTGGACACCACGCGGTGCTTCTGGGACTTCAAAACGTTGGATCATGTGAAGACCTGCTATCCGCACTGAGATTGCACTGGATTGCTACTGCCTGTCACCCTATATTGCGCAGTACAGAACACATAATGCCGTTGGCCGCTGCGACGAATCGGCGCAGAGCGTGGTGCAGGATCGCTCTGCGTCGGAGCGTTGCAACTACCAATCCCAAAAGGAGAAGAGCGATGACAGGTACACGCTTTCCGCTGCGCGTAATCTCGACACTCGCGGTGCTTGGGATTCTCTTCGCGCCAGCCCACACGACCGCGCAGGTGGCGGTCGGCACGTTGCTCGGGAACGTCACCGACGAAAGCGGTGCCGCGATTCCCGGTGCGACGATCACCGCGACCGAAACGCGCACGAACATCAGTCGCACGACCACGTCGAATCAGGCGGGCGTCTACACGTTCACGAACACGTCGC
This sequence comes from Vicinamibacterales bacterium, assembly GCA_963821395.1. GTDB lineage: Bacteria > Acidobacteriota > Vicinamibacteria > Vicinamibacterales > JAMQPK01 > JAMQPK01. The sequence continues at coordinate 72,942 of CAWGDY010000019.1, forward strand.
CCGGCACGTATCGCGTCGAGGGCGAGCTCATCGGGTTCAAGAAGTTCACGCGCGAGAACGTCGAGGTGAGCGTCAACACCACGATTCGCGTCGACATCTCGCTGGCGGTCGGCACGCTCGAAGAATCGGTCATCGTCACCGGCGAGGCGCCGATGCTGCAGACCGATCGCACCGACACGGGGCGCATCATCGAGAGCACGCAGATTACGCAGATGCCGCTCGGATTCAACCGCAATTTCCAGGCGCTGCTCATCACCGTGCCGGGCGCGTCGCGTCCGTTCCGCCCGCATTCGGAGTTCTACAACTCGCAGGACAGCCTCTCGAGCAACATCAACGGTCAGGGACGTCAGTCGAACAACGTGCAGCTGGAAGGCGCCGACAACAGCGACAACGGCGGCAACCTGGCATTCATGATTCCTTCCGCCGAGGCCATTGAAACCGTCGCCGTGTCGACGAGCAACTACGATGCGGAGTTCGGGCGGGCCGGCGGCGCGGTGACCAACGTCACGCTGAAGACCGGCACGAACCAGCTCCGCGGCTCGGTGTTCAGTTTCGGGAACACCGAAGCCACCCAGGCGCGCAACCCGTTTTCGCAGCTGGCTCCGGCCGATGCCAAGTACATGCAGGTCGGGTTTACGACGGGCGGCCCGATCCTGCGGAACAAGCTCTTCTTCTTCGGCGACTACGTGCGGACCAACGACGACAGCGGCCGGCTGACGCGCGGCCACGTGCCGGAAGTCGCGTTCAGGAACGGCGACTTCAGCTCGGCGCCGACGCGCATCTACGACCCGGCCACGGGCAATGTCGATGGCACCGGACGCACGCAGTTCGCGAACAACCAGATTCCGGCGAACCGCATCAGCCCGATCGCGCGCGAGCTCATCAACAAGATCCCGTTGCCGAATATTCCCGGCGCGGCGGTGGGCGCGACCAACTTCGAGCTGCCCTACGTGCGGGAGAAGCGAACGAATCAGGGCGACGTCAAGGTCACCTGGCAGCTCGCCGCGAACGATCTGGTCAACGTCCGCTACAGCAAGCAAAGCGCCAGCACGCTCGACCCGGCCACATTCGGTATTTACGGCGGTCTCAAGCCGTTTGCCGGCACGGGCACCAATCCGACCGAGAGCGTCGGCGTGACGTATAACCGCGTCTGGTCCGCGACGCTGGTGCAGGAAGTGCGCTTCGGCCGGACGCACCACCACAACCAGGCGATTGCCGAAGACTACGGGACTGAACGACCTCGCAGGATCTTGGCATCAAAGGCATCAACCTGAACGATTTCACGAGCGGCATCACGACGATCAACGTGGGCGGCTACAGCGACTACCTCATCGGCTTCGAGACGTCGCTGCCGTGGGATCGTGAGGAGAGCACCACGACGTTCTCGACGACCGCGACCAAGATCTGGGGCAATCACACGGTGAAGATCGGTGGCGACCTCCGCATGAACCGCCACCTGCTCGATCAGGTGTCGCACCCGCGCGCGTCGTGGTCGTTCCGCGGCGCCAACACGGCGCTCTCGACCGACAGCGCGGCGGTGAACGGGTTCGCGAACTCGCTCGCGGCGTTCATGCTCGACGTGCCGCAGAGCGTCGAACGCGGGCTGGTCAACGAAAACTTGCACCGCGGGGGCACGCACAAGGCGGTCTACACCTACATCCACGACAAGTGGCAGATCCGGCCCGACATCACCCTTGATCTCGGCCTTCGTCATGAGGTCTACACACCGCTGGTCGGGTACACCGCGAAGGGCGGCCAGATGGCGTATGACTCCACGAACAACACGGTTCGCGTGGCCGGATATGGCGACGTGCCCGAGAACCTGGGCGTGAAGACCTACTGGAAGAACTTCAACCCGCGCACGGGCATTTCGTGGCGCATCACCGAAGACAACGTGCTGCGCGCCGGCTACGGCGTCAGCGCGCTGCCCTGGCCGAGTTCCTACGGTCAGGACTACCCGGTCAGGCAGACTCAGCAGCTGGTTGGCGTCAACAGCTTCGCGCCGGCCGGCGCGCTTGCGATCGGCATGCCGACAGCCGGCGTTCGTGGCCATTCCGGACAGCGGTATCCTCGACGCGACAGCGCTGCGCGGAGAGACGCTGGGCGATGTGCCGATCGATCGTTACGACGGGCAGCTGCACTCGTGGAACGTCGCCTATCAGCGAGCCCTTCGCGGCGGGTTCACGGCCGAAGTGGCCTACGTCGGCAATCGCGGCAAGCACATTCTGCAGAGCATCGATCTCAACGCCGGGTACACGCTCGGCGCCGACGAGGCCGGGCGGCCGCTCCGTGCAAAGTACGGGCGCACCGCGGCGAGCACGACACCCATTCCGGTGAAGTCACAATACAACTCGCTGCAGGTCAAGGTCGATCGCCGCATGCGAGGTGGCCTGCTCGTCGACCAATTCGTACACGTTTGGACGCGGCTACAGCTACATCAACGGCGACGGTACCGGCGGAACGATTCCGACACCGGCCGATATCGAGCGCAGCTGGCAGCGGACGAGCATCGATTCCACGCACAGCTACGCGAACAGCTTCCTGTATTTGCTGCCCTTCGGTCCCGACGGCAAGTGGATGCGGGAGGGTGCCGCCGGCAAGATATTTGGCGACTGGCAGGTGACGGGCGTGTTCTCGCTGATCTCGGGCACGCCAATCGACTTCACCGCGGCCGCGGCGACGTTGCGCGCACCGGGCAACAGCCAGACGCCCAATGTGACCGGCACGCCGAAAGTACTGGGCGGCATCGGCCAGAGCGATCCGTGGTTCGATACGACGGTCTTCTCGGCGCCCGCGCAGAATACGTGGGGCAACGTCGAGCGGCGCGGTCTCCTGACCGGTCCGGCGTATACGAACCTCGACGCGTCGATCGTGAAGATCATCCGCGTGGGCACGAAGCGCGCCGAAATTCGTGCGGACTTCTTCAACGCGCTGAACATCGCGCACTATGCGAATCCGAACGGCACGCTCGGCAACGCGAACTTCGGGCGCATCACGGACATCCTGGCCCAGACCGAGCGCACGATTCGGTTCGGCGGCAGGTTCCTGTTCTAGTTCGGATCGGTCAGGTTTAGATCGTTCCACAAAGGAGGCGGGTCACCTCGAGGGTGGCCCGCCTCTTTCTTTGTCCCCTTCGGGCGCCCCGTCGACCTGCCTCCTGTCTGCCGGGCGTGGAAACACGGTCTCCACCCGATAGCCCTCCGGTCCGCCGGGCGCTATTGTCCCGGCACATCCCACGTAACCGAATGTCTCTCAACCCCCGGGTTGATTCCCGGCGCTCATGCAGCGGCCCCAAGGAGGATACGATGCGCTTCCATCGTCGAGCGTCCAGCGTCATTGGCTTTCGTGTCGCCGCCTTCGCTCTATCGGGCACGATGCTGATGACCGTTCCGGCGTCGGCTCAGGTCGCCGTGGGCACGCTGCTCGGGAACGTCACCGACGAAAGCGGTGCGGCCATTCCCGGCGCGACGATCACCGCGACCGAAACGCGCACCAACATCAGTCGAACGACCACGTCGAATCAGGCCGGGTCGTTCACGTTCACGAACACGTCGCCCGGCACCTATCGCGTGGAAGGCGAGCTCATCGGGTTCAAGAAGTTCACGCGCGAGAACGTCGAGGTGAGCGTCAACACCACCATTCGTGTCGACATCTCGCTGGCGGTCGGCACGCTGGAGGAATCGGTCATCGTCACCGGCGAAGCGCCGATGCTGCAGACCGATCGCACCGACACGGGGCGTATCATCGAGAGCACGCAGATTACGCAGATGCCGCTGGGATTCAACCGGAATTTCCAGGCGCTGCTGATCACGGTGCCGGGCGCCTCACGTCCGTTCCGTCCGCATTCAGAGTTCTACAACTCGCAGGACAGCCTCTCGACCAACATCAACGGTCAGGGCCGTCAGTCGAACAACGTGCAGCTGGAAGGTGCGGACAACAGCGACAACGGGGGCAACCTGGCATTCATGATTCCCTCCGCCGAAGCGATTGAAACGGTCGCCGTGACGACCAGCAACTACGACGCGGAGTTCGGGCGCGCCGGCGGGGCGGTGACCAACGTCACGCTGAAGACCGGCACGAACCAGCTCCGCGGGTCGGTGTTCAGCTTCGGCAACACCGAGGCGACCGTGGCGCGGAATCCCTTCTCGCAACTGGCGCCGGCCGATGCCAAGTACATGCAGGTGGGGTTCACGGCGGGCGGCCCGATCCTGCGGAACAAGGTCTTCTTCTTCGGCGACTACGTGCGGACCAACGACGACAGCGGCCGGCTGACGCGCGGGCACGTGCCGGAAGTCGCGTTCAGGAACGGCGACTTCAGCTCGGCGCCGACGCGCATCTACGACCCGGCGACGGGCAATGTCGATGGCACCGGACGCACGCAGTTCGCCGGCAACCAGATTCCGGCGAACCGCATCAGCCCGATCGCGCGCGAGCTCATCAACAAGATCCCGTTGCCGAATATTCCCGGTGCGGCGGTTGGCGCGACCAACTACGAGAAGCCCTACGTGCGGGAGAAGCGGACCAATCAGGGCGACGTCAAGGTCACCTGGCAGCTCGCCGCGAACGATCTCGTCAACGTGCGCTACAGCAAGCAAAGCGCCAGCACGCTCGACCCGGCCACCTTCGGCATTTACGGCGGTCTCAAACCGTTTGCCGGGACCGGCACCAATCCCACCGAAAGCATGGGCGTGACGTACAACCGCGTCTGGTCCGCGACGCTGGTGCAGGAGGTTCGGTTCGGCCGGACTCACCACCACAACCAGGCGATTTCCGAAGACTACGGGCTGACGACCTCGCAGGACCTTGGCATCAAAGGTATCAACCTGAACGCTTTCACGAGCGGCATCACGACGATCAACGTGGGCGGCTACAACGACTACCTCATCGGCTTCGAGACGTCGCTGCCGTGGGATCGGGAGGAGAGCACCACGACGATCTCGACCACCGCGACCAAGATCTGGGGCGACCACACCGTCAAGATCGGCGGCGACCTCCGCATGAACCGTCACCTGCTCGATCAGGTATCGCACCCGAGGGCGTCATGGTCGTTCCGCGGCGGGCAGACGGCGCTCTCGTCCGACAGCGCGGCGGTGAACGGCTACGCGAACTCGCTGGCGTCGTTCATGCTCGACGTGCCGCAGAGCGTGGAGCGCGGGTTGGTCAACGAGACGTTGCATCGCGGAGGCACTCACAAGGCGCTCTACACCTACATCCACGACAAGTGGCAGCTGCGCCCGGACATCACGCTCGATCTCGGCTTGCGGCACGAGGTCTACACGCCGCTGGTCGGGTACACCCCCAAGGGCGGGCAGGAGAACTACAATCCGGAGAACAACACGGTTCAAGTGGCGGGCTACGGCGACGTACCCGAAACCCTGGGCATCAAGACGTACTGGAAGAACTTCAATCCACGCACCGGCATTTCGTGGCGCCTCAATGAAGAGAACGTCATGCGTGCCGGGTACGGCGTCAGCGCGCTGCCGTGGCCGAGCTCGTACGGTCAGGACTATCCGATCAGGCAGACGCAGCAGCTGGTCGGAGCGAACAGCTTCGCGGCAGCAGGCGCGCTGGCGATTGGCATGCCGGCCCCGGCGTTTGTCGCCATTCCGGACAGCGGCATTCTCGATGCGACGGCGCTGCGCGCCGAAACCCTTGGTGTGCTGCCGCTCGACCGTCACGACGGGCAGCTGCACTCGTGGAACATCGCCTATCAGCGCAGCTTGCCGGGCGGGTTCACCGCCGAGGTGGCTTACGTCGGAAATCGTGGCGAGGATATCCTGGCGAGCATCGACCTGAACGCGGGCTACACGCTGGGCGCCGATCAGGCCGGCCGGCCGCTTCGAGCGAAGTGCGGCCGAACGGCGGCTAGCAGCACGTCGATTCCGATGAAGTCGCAATACAACTCGCTGCAGATCAAGGTGGACCGGCGCATGAGGGGCGGCCTGCTCTTCACCAATTCGTACACGATCGGTCGAGGCTACAGCTACGTCAACGGCGACGGCACGGGTGGTACGATCGCGACGCCGGCCGACATCGAGCGCAGCTGGCAGCGCACGAGCTTCGACTCGACCCACAGCTACTCGAGCAGCTTCCTCTACCTGCTGCCGTGGGGTCCCGACGGCAAGTGGCTGCGGGACGGGGCGGCCGGCAAGGTGCTTGGCGACTGGCAGGTGACGGGCGTGTTCTCGGCGATCTCAGGTACGCCAATCGACTTCACGGCCAGCGCGACGACGCTGCGCGCGCCGGGCAACAGCCAGACCCCGAACGCGAGCGGTACGCCGAAGGTTCTTGGCGGCATCGGCTCGAGCGATCCGTGGTTCGATACGTCGGTCTTCTCGGCGCCCGCGCAGAACACGTGGGGCAACGTCGAACGGCGCGGTCTCCTGACCGGTCCGGCGTATACGAACCTCGACACGTCGATCGTGAAGATCATCCGCTTGGTGCGGCGCGGCGCGCCGAGATCCGGGCGGACTTCTTCAACGCGCTGAACATCGCGCACTATGCGAATCCGAACGGCACGCTCGGCAACGCGAACTTCGGACGCATCACGGACATCCTGGCAGGGCAGAAGCACCTTAACGGGCGAGCCGGTTTCGGCTCGCCCGTTTCGCTGTCAGGGCACCTTTTCGTCGTGCTCCGTTCTGCGCTGTCGCGTACGATCCTCTGGGAGGGCTGTCAGGCGCGCCTGTCAGGGCGCCTTTTCTTCGTGCTCCGTTCTTCGCTTTCGCGTACGATCCCCTCTGAGGAGGACTCGTGAAGGCTCGACACCTTCGATGGGTTCGTTCGATCGCCTGCGTTGCGCTCAGCACACTGTCGATCGGGGCCGTCCTGGCAGGGACGCTAAACGGTTCCGGCCCCCGGGCTCAGCGCGGGCAGGCGCCGGCGGCGGGTCCCGCGAACGTTGTGGATTTCCAGCGCGAGATCCGTCCGATCCTGTCGGACAACTGCTTCGTCTGCCACGGCCCCGACCAGTCCACGCGCAAGGCGAATCTGCGGCTCGACATCCATGAAGAGACGTTAGCGGCGCGCCGGACTGGTGCGCCGATCGTGCCAGGCAAGCCGGATGAGAGCCTGGTGTACCGGAAGATCACCGACGAGAACCCCGCCCGGCGGATGCCGCCCGTCTCGACGCACAAGACGCTCACCGATGCGCAGAAAGAAACCATCCGGCGCTGGATCGAGCAGGGCGCCAGATGGAACCAGCACTGGGCGTTCGTCGCGCCGGTGCGGCCGGCCCTCCCGCCGGTGAACGACCAGAAGTGGGTTCGCACGCCCGTCGATCGCTTCCTGCTGGCGAAAATCGAACAGGCGGGGCTGACGCCCAATCCCGAGGCCGAGCGCCGCGCGCTGGTTCGCCGTCTCTCCCTCGACTTGACGGGGCTGCCGCCCGAGCCCGACCTGGTCGCCGCGTTCGTGGCGGATTCGTCGCCGGACGCTTACGCCAGGGTCGTGGCCCGGCTCCTCGCGTCGCCACACTACGGCGAGCACCGCGCGCGCTACTGGCTCGACGCGGCGCGCTATGGCGACACGAACGGTCTTCACTACGACAACTATCGTGGCGGCATCTGGCCGTACCGCGACTGGGTGGTCAGCGCCTTCAACGCCAACATGCCGTTCGATCGGTTTGCCATCGAGCAGCTCGCCGGCGACCTGCTGCCGAATCCGACGCTCGATCAGCTCATCGCGACGGGATTCGTGCGCAGCAACACGACGACCAACGAGAACGGCATCATCGAGGAAGAGGTCCGCTTTCAGTACATCAAGGATCGGGCCGACACCACGGGCACGGTGTTCCTGGGACTGACGGTGGGCTGCGCCACGTGTCACGACCACAAGTTCGATCCGATTACGCAGAAGGACCATTACGCGCTCGAGGCGTTTTTCAACAACACGACCGAGCGCGTGATGGACAACAACCGGCCGGACCCGCCGCCGATCGTGACCGTGCCCCACGATCGTGACCGCGCGCGGTGGCTCGAGCTGGACGCGCTCCGGAAATCCCTGCGGTCGAGGATGAACGCCGCGATCGCGGCGCCGAATGCGCGATTCGACACGTGGGTGTCATCCGCGGAGCGGCGGAAAGTCGGCGATCCGCTCGGCGATGCGGAAGTGCTTGCCGTTTCGGCAGGCGACAATGCCGTGCGTGTTCGGCGAGCCGGCACCGAGAGCTCGCTGCCGCTCGAGTCGGGCCTGACGGTGGGCGAGGCCTCTCCCTGGACCGGGATTCCGTCGTTGAAGTTCGACGGCCGTGCTCCGCTGAAATTGCCCGGCATCGACGTGTCGGGTGATGCGCCGTTTTCGATGACGGCCTGGGTGTTCCTTCCGAAGATTACGCTGCATCCCGGGCAAACCGGCGGATCGCAGGCACTGGTAATTGCCAGCCAGCTGACCGCGGGCGATTCCGCGAGCACGCCGCCGGTGCCGGCTATGGGTTGGGCGTTCGAGATCGACGAAGGCGTCGCGCGGCTGCGATTGGTCGACGCCGAAGGCAAAGCGATCCGCGCGCTGGCGCCGTACAACAAGCCCGTGAAAGCCGGCACCTGGAATCACCTGACGTTCACCTATGACGGCAGTAAATCTGAAAACGGCTACGCCTTCTACCTGAACGGCACCCGGATGGCCATCGAGCGTGGCGCCTACGGCAATCAGGATTCGACGATTGCGCCCGAGCTGAAGGGCAGCGTCAGAAACGCGGAGCCGGTGTCTCTTGGGGCGACTGCGACCGGCGAACGGGGTCTTGACGGATCCCTCGCCGAATTCCGCGTCTTCAATCGCGTCCTCACCGAAGAAGAGGCGCGGATGGCCGCGTCGTGGCCGGCCGCGGCCGTGGCCGCGCCGAAGGCCGCCACCGCATGGTCGGCCGTCGAAAAGGAGGCGTTGAAGCGTTATTACCTCGCCTATCGCGATGCCGCCTACCGGAAACTGTCGGCAGACTTCACGCGCGTCAGCGCCGAGCATCGCGAGATCGAGCTGCGGTCGAACACCGCGATGGTGGTCGAAGAGCGGCCCGATTCGAAGCCGGCGGCGCCGCTCCTGTTTCGCGGCATGTACGATCAGCCGCGCGAGCTGATCGAGGCCGCCACGCCGTCGTTCCTGCCGCCGATGTCCGCGGGGCTGCCCGCGAACCGGCTCGGGCTGGCGCGCTGGATGGTCGATCGCACCAACCCCCTGTTCGCGCGCGTCATCGTGAATCGAATCTGGCAGGAATTCTTCGGCGCCGGATTCGTCGAGTCGGCCGACGACTTCGGCGTGCAGGCGCGGCCGCCGTCGCATCCCGAGCTGCTCGACTGGCTCGCCGTCGAGTTTCGCGAATCGGGCTGGGACGTGAAGAAGCTGATCACGCTGATCGTGACATCGGCCGCCTACCGGCAATCGGCGGCGATATCTCAGGAGAAGCTCGCGAAGGATCCGGCCAACCGCCTCATCGCGCGAGGCCCGCGCTTCCGCCTCGACGGCGAGGTCGTGCGCGACTCGGCGCTGGCGGCCAGCGGCCTGCTCGTGCCGAAGCTGGGTGGTCCGCCGGTGAAACCGTATCAGCCAGCCGGCGTGTGGGAAGGCACGTCGATGGTGTCGAGCAACACGAGGAACTACTCACAGGACAACGGCGAATCGTTGTACCGGCGGAGCCTCTACACGCTGTGGAAGCGGCAGGCGCCGCCCGCCTCGATGGACATCTTCGACGGTCCCACGCGCGAGGTCTGCGTGGTGCGCCGCGACCGGACGAACACGCCGCTGCAGGCGCTGGTGACGATGAACGATCCGCAGTTTGTCGAAGCGGCGCGCGTGCTGGCGCAGCGGGCATTGCTGCGGTCGCCGGGCGACGTCGGCGCCGCGATTGACTTCATGGTGCTTCGAGTGCTGTCACGCACCCTGACCGAAGCCGAGCGCAACATCGTCCTCGGTGCGTACGCGGACTTCGTCGCGCACTACCGGGCGAATGCGGAAGCGGCGGCCAGGCTGATCGCGGTTGGCTCGTTTCCGGTGGACCGGACGCTTCCGGCGCCGGAGCTTGCCGCGTTGACCATGGTGGCCAATCAGATCTTCAGTCTCGACGAGGCGCTGAACAAATGAATCCCTTTGAAGAAGCCGTCATCCACGAAACACGGCGGCAGTTCTTCTCGCGCACCGCACGCGGCCTGGGCGTCGCCGCGCTGGCGACGATGTTCGGCCTCGACAAGACCCTGGCGGCATCGGGCCCCGCGCCGGACAAAAATTTCGGCGGCCTGTCGAATCTTCCGCATTTCGCGCCCAGGGCAAAACGTGCCGTCTACATGCACATGCTGGGCGGACCACCCCAGCAGGACCTGTTCGACTACAAGCCGGGCCTGAAAGACTGGTACGACAAGGATCTTCCTGACTCGATCCGGCAGGGGCAGCGTCTCACGACCATGTCGTCGGGCCAGGCGAGATTTCCCATCGCGCCGTCGGTCTACAAGTTCTCGCAGCACGGGCAGAGCGGCGCGTGGGTGTCCGAGCTCCTGCCGAACACCGCGAAGATGGTCGACGACATCGCCATCGTGAAGTCGCTGCACACCGAGCAGATCAATCACGAGCCGGCGATTACCTACATGCAGACCGGTTCGATGGTCGGGGGCAGGCCCTGTATCGGATCGTGGCTGGCGTACGGCCTTGGCAACCTGACCGAAGATCTGCCGACCTTTGTCGTCATGAATGCCGTTCGCAGCAATCTGCGCACGCCGATCCAGGCGATGTCCGCCAGGATGTGGAGCGCGGGATTCCTGCCGGCGAAGTTTTCGGGCGTGTCGCTGCGTGCGGGCGCCGAGCCGGTGCTCTTCATCAACAACCCCGACGGCGTGTCTCCGGCCGTCCGCCGGCGCATGCTCGACGCGTTGAGCGAGATGAACGAGCTGCAGCACCAGGAGATTGGCGACCCGGAAACGATGACGCGCATCGCGCAGTACGAGATGGCGTACCGGATGCAGTCTTCCGTGCCGGAGTTGACGGATTTGTCCGGCGAGCCCGAGAGCACGTATCAGCTGTACGGCGAGGACGCGCGCCGCGCGGGCAGCTTCGCCCAGTGCTGCCTGACCGCGCGCCGGCTGCTCGAGCGAGGCACGCGGTTCGTCCAGATCTGGCTGAACGGCTGGGACGTCCACTCCAACGCGACGGGATTTCTGCCGAGCCAGTGCCTGGACGTCGACCAGGCGTGTTACGGCTTCCTGCAGGATCTGAAGCAGCGCGGGATGCTCGACGACACGCTGCTCGTCTGGGGCGGCGAGTTCGGACGGACGATCTACTCGCAGGGACGGCTGACGCCGACCAACTACGGCCGCGATCACCATCCACGGTGTTTCACCATGTGGCTGGCCGGGGCAGGCGTCAAACCGGGCGTCGTGTACGGCGAGACCGACGACTTTTCCTACAACATCGTCAAAGATCCCGTCCACGTGCGGGATTTCCAGGCCACCATCCTCAATCGGTTCGGCATCGATCACGAACGCTTCTCGGTGCGCAACCAGGGACTGGACGTCAGGCTGACCGGTGTGGAAAAGGCGCAGGTCGTGAAAGGTATCCTGACGTAAAAGAAACAAGAGATTAAGAGTTCAGGAGACTGTTTTTTCTTTGATCCAGAACTCCTGGAAGCGGTTTTCACTTCGCCGTAGTACGTATGTCCGGCTTTAGCCGGACCATGCGAGTGTCCGCCTGAAGGCGGACACTACGTACATGTGAGGGGCACACGATGAATCGAAAAGAGTTTCTGCGGACCGTGGCCGCGGGTGCGGCTGGAACGCTCGCGGCGGGCGCGCTCTGCCGGCGCCGCCCAGGTATCTTCACCGGCGGCTGCAAAAGTGATCGGTGACGACTTGAAGGGTTCGACGC
>CAWGDY010000020.1:0-19287 GCA_963821395.1 Vicinamibacterales bacterium
TCCTGGTCGTGCTGCTCGGCCTGGCCGAGCTTGGTGCACGCTGGCTGTATCACGATGCGTTGCAGCCGAATCCGCCGGTCGTGCGCAACCGCCTGAGGTATCGCGACCGCAACTTCGGGCCGAAGCGGCGCGATCGCTATCGCATCATCATCATCGGCGATTCCTTCACGTTTGGCGCCGGCATCGAAGAACGCGACAGGTTTTCCAACGTGATCCAGACGCGTCTCGGAGCCGGGTACGAGGTGCTGAACTTCGGCACCGCCGGGCACAATCTGCCGCACCACCTCTACACATTGGATCGCGCGTTGGGATACAAGCCGGACTACGTCCTGCTGCAGCTCTACGAAAACGATTTCGAGACGCGCAACATGCATCAGCATCGGCCCGTCGCCCACACGCTGCGGGACGATACCGAACGGCAGATGCAGCGGTCGTTCGTGTTATACCGCCTCCTCAGCACGGCCTCCGCAAGGCTCCAGGAAGCCGTCGGCCTTTCCGAGGAATACACCCACTACATGGCGAGTCATCTGAAGGACCCCAACTCGCCTGATGCCTGTGAGGCGTTTGGGATGCTGACGACGTTCGTCACGAAGGCGAAGGCCGCCCATGTGCCCGTGGGCACGGTCATCTTTCCGGCACTCTGGGTGCTGAAACCCGGAGGCCGTGACTATCCGTTCGACTACCTGCACGAACACGTGCGCGCGATCTGCCAGGAGCAGGCGATCACATGCCTCGACCTGTTCGGGGAGTTCGCTCGCGACGAGAACCCGCGGCACCTGTGGGTCAACTCGTTCGATGCCCATCCGAACGCCGACGCGAACCATCGCGCGGCACGTGAAATCCTGAGCACCTTCAGCCCCTCGTGGAGGCACTAGCCCCCAGACGCCGATAAGCCAGGGTGTCCTCGACCCCCGGCTCGGCTCGGAAGTCCCGTAGAAAGCCCCCCCTGATGGGCTATAATCACTGAGCGCATGGCAGTTATCACGCTGGTCCGGCCACCGTTACTGGTGCCGACCTGGTCTGATTCGGGTCCCATGACGCCGCCCATTGGTCCAGCCTACCTGGCGGCAAGTCTGAGGCAAGCCGGTCATACCCCACGAATCATCGATGGTCTTGGCGAGAACCCGTTCGAGGTGACCTCGCTCTTCGACAACAAGGTCACCGCGATTGGCCTGAGGAGCGAGGAGATCGTCGAGCGGATCGAGCCCGACACCGACCTCATCGGGGTCAGCTGCATGTTTTCGCAGGACTGGCCCGAAGTCGCGCGCCTCATTCGCCTGGCCCGGAAGCGGTTTCCGGGCATCCCCATCGTCGCCGGCGGCGAACACATCACCGCTGTGCCCGATTTCACCCTGGAGTCCACGCCGGAAGTCGATGCGTGCGCGATCGGCGAGGGCGAGGAAACCATCGTCGATCTGGCCAATGCGATCGAGCGCGGCGCCAGCTTTGACGGCATCCCCGGATTGGTGATCAGGAGCGACGGCGGCACGCGCTCCACGGGTCCGCGCAACCGGATTCGGAATATCGACGACATTCCGCTGCCCGCGTGGGATCTCGTTCCCCTCGACCACTATCTGGATCACGGGCTGGGTTACGGCGTCGATCGCGGCCGCAGCATGCCGATGCTGGCGACGCGCGGGTGTCCGTACGAATGCACGTTCTGCTCGAATCCCGAAATGTGGACGACGCGGTGGATCGCGCGGAATCCGACGAAAGTGCTCGACGAGATGCGGCTGTACCAGGAGCGGTACGGTGCGACCAACTTCGATTTCTACGATCTCACCGCGATTGTGAAGCGCAGCTGGATCATCGAGTTCACGCAGATGATCCTCGACAAGAAGTTGCAGTTCACCTGGCAGCTGCCGAGCGGCACGCGATCGGAGGCCATCGACGGCGAGGTCAGCCGCCTGCTCTACGAGTCGGGCTGCCGCAACATGAGCTATGCCCCGGAAAGCGGCTCACCCGAGGTGCTCAAGCGCATCAAGAAGGTCGTCAAGCTCGATCGGCTCGAGAAGTCGGTGCGGGGCGCGGTCCACAGCAAGCTGAACGTGAAGCTCAACATCATCATGGGCTTCCCGAACGAGTCGCCCAAAGAGCTGCGCCAGACGATCAGCTTTCTGTTCAGGATGGGACTGGCCGGGGTGCACGACATGAGCATCTCGATCTTTTCGCCCTACCCCGGCTCGGAGCTGTATCACGACCTGCGGAAGTCCGGAAAGATTCCGGAGCTCTCGGATGAGTATTTCCTCGGACTGGGCGCCTACAAGGACTTCTCAGCGCCGGTGTCGTTCACCGAAGGCCTGAGCCCCAGCAAACTGAACGCCTACCGAATCATCGGGTTCCTCGTTTTTTACGGCACCGAGTACGCGGTACGTCCGTGGCGTCTCGTACGGCTGATCCAGAACCTGGTGCAGCATCGCCAGGAATCGCGCCTCGACAAGTCGCTGCAAGACCTCGCCCACCGCATCCGCAACAAACGCCCCGGGCGGACCGCCGACCGCGCGGGCGCGACTGCCTGATACAGATGTGACGAGACAGCGCTCTTTGTTGATTCTGGCCGCGATTGTTGCGGTGGGGGCCGCCTTTCGTTTCTACAACCTCGCGTGGGGGGCGCCGTACTACCACTTCCACATGGACGAGCACTTCGTGCTCGGCCCCGCCGATACGCTGAGGCGCGACGTGCGCGCGGCGGCCATGGGATCGAAGTTCTTCATGTACTCGCCCATGATGATGTACCTCATCAACGTCGTCAGGGGCACGTACGAGGCACTGATTCAGCCGCTCGATCTGGACGTGCCGAGCCATCAGGTGACCTACATGGTCCTGAGCCGCGCGATCGCCGCGGCCTTTGGCACCGCGACGATCCTGGTGACATACGCCATCGCGGCGCGCGTGGCGGGACGCGTGGCGGGGCTGCTTGCGGCCTTCTTTCTGGCGTGCGCCGTGCTCCACCTCCGCGATTCGCACTTTGCGACGACGGACATGCCGATGGTCTTCTTCTGCATGCTCGCCCTCTGGTTGTCTCTGCGGGTCGCCGAGCGTGGTGACTGGATTTCGCTGGTCGGCGCAGGTGCGGCGGTCGGTGCGGCCGTGGCCTCGAAGTACACGGGACTCCTCTCGCTTGGCGCGGTGGGCGTCGCGTACCTGCTGTCGCCAAGACGGCCGTCTCAATTGAAGCCGGTTCTTCCGTGGGCGACATGGGTCGCCTGGGGGATGGTTCCGATCCTCGCCGCGATAGTGACCTTCCTCCTGCTCGATCCGCTCGTCGTCTGGTATCCGGACAAATTCCTCCTCGACTTCAGACAACAGGTGACCGAGCCGCTCACGGGCGTCACGCGGCCGATCATCTTCGCGCACTTCTACGACGTGTCCAGTCACAGGCTCTACTGGCTTCGCAATCTCTGGTGGAGTCTCGGGCCGGCGCTCGAGGTGCTCGGCATAGCGGGTGTCTTCTGGTTGCTGGTCAGATGGGACAAGCGGGCGGCGGTCGTCGCGTCATTCCCGGTGATCTACTACCTGGTCGCGGGGCAAACCGTCGCTCCGATGATCCGCTACAGCCTTCCGCTCACTCCAGCGCTGGCCATCGCGGCAGGTGTTCTGAGCGCGGACTGGCTCGCTCGACCGCGAGGACGCGCCCTGGCGCTGCTGGTGGTGGGTGTGACGGTCGCCACAACCGGCCTCTACGCGCTGGCATATATGAACGTGTTCCGTCAGGAAGATGCCCGCGTGGAAGCGTCGAAGTGGCTGGTGGAGAACGTGCCGCAAGGATCGCGGATTCTCGTCGAGCCGTCACAGAACACGCCGCCGATGGGGTCCTATTTCACCGACACCAGGTTCCGGCGTGACTACGTGCTCTGGGGCGGGCGATCACGGCACGAAGCGGAACGGGAACGGAAGGACTACTACCACCTCTTCACGCTCGACATGTACCGCTATCTTTATGCGGATCGATACGACGATGCCGAGAAGCGCAGGTATATCGCGTCACGGCTTGCCCAGGCGGACTGGATCGTGATCGACGACACCTACGTCCAGTGGTACGACCACTTGTCGCGCTCGGTCCAGCAGGAAGAGATCGCGCATAACATGGTTGTGTCGCAGCACTATCGGGATTTATTCGATGGAAAGCTCGGGTTCGAGATGGTCAAGGCATTCAAGGTGTATCCGGAGATTTTCGGCGTAACGATTCACGACGAGGCGGCGGAGTTCACCTTCCGGCTCTTCGATCATCCTCGCGTGTATATCTTCAAGCGGACCGCGCCGCGCGGTTGAGACTGTGCTGAACGTTCATCTGTTCCGGCGCTCGACGGTTGCCGTTCTGTTTGCCTGGTTCGTGGCGACCAGCGCGTGCGGCGGTAAATCGCCTTCACCTATTCAGCCGCCCCCACCCACGCCGACGCTGCAGCTCGTGAGCCCGACGCAGCTCGTCCGCGATGCGACGAGCCCGCTCGGCACCGACGTGATCTTCGACTATCCGACGCCAACCGGCGGGCACGGGCCGTATCAGGTGACGTGTGACCCTGGCCCGGGCACTGTCTTTCCGATTGGTGAGACAGCCGTCTCCTGCACGGTCACCGACGCAGACATGGCACAGGCGTCATGTGGATTCACGGTGAGAGTACGAGTCCCGCAAACGATTGCGAAAACGCAGTTCATGGCGTTTGGCGACAGCATCACGGTTGGAGCGGTGAGCCTCGTGCCGTTCATCAGGCTCGCGCTGTCGGAAACCTACCCCGATAAACTCGAGCAGTTCCTGCGCCAGCGATATCCGGCGCAGGAGATCGTCGTCCTCAATCGCGGGGTCGGAGGTGAACAGACGACCCGGGGCGCGACACGGCTTGCCCGGAGTGCTCGACGCCGACCACCCTCAGGTCGTCTTGATTCTCGAAGGCATCAATGCGTCATGGGCTCTGACGGTGAACCAGGCAGGCGGACGCCATTCGCTCGATGATCGTGGCGTCGCAGCAGCGCGATGTTGAGGTGATCCTGGCAACGGTCATGGCGGTCACGCCAGAGTGGGAAGCCAACGGTCACGCCGGGGCCATTGCGCGCATCAAAGAGCTCAACGTGCGAATCAAGCAGATGGCGGCGGAATTCAAGCTTGGACCCGTCGTCGACCTGTACGCGCTGTTCGACGCGAATCCGCAGCTGCTTGGCGCCGACGGGCTGCACCCGTCGGCAGAGGGACAGACGCGAATTTCAGAAGCGTTTGCCGTGGAAATCGTGCGGCGGTATGACATGCCGTCAGCCGACGAGGGGTCGTCTGGCGAGATGTCGACGCTCAGGGGACGAGGCCCTTGAATCGCTTCGCCCGTCAGCGAGGTCTTGCCGGAGTCAAAGTCGCTGTCGCACAACCGCCAGCGCTTCAGATTGGCGTAGGTACATGGCTGCCAACTGATCGACCCCAGTGGCGATGGAGATCTCGCCCTTCTTGATAGCTTTGAACTCGGGATGTCCCTCTTGGCCTTGGATTGCCAATACACGGGAACACGCGAGCACGCATCGGCACGCCGACTCCTAAACGTGCAGGCACCCGCGAATCCCACGGTGGTGCAGGCTGTCCCACGGTCCAGACCGAGGATCTCAAAATTTTCACGATTGTCGGCGACGTCCTCGGTCTCGTCATCGGTCCCGTGGCATCCCGGCTCGAAGTTCCGCATCACGTAGTCGACGGGAAGACTCGAGCTCGAAAAGTCGAGGAGGAATTGTCTCGCGAGGTCGCTGACTTCCTGAATGGAATTGTGGAGGCTTATCGTGGTCGACCCGGTCACGCGATTTTCGACGTTGCGTCCCTGAGACTGGTACGTTTCGACCACCTCGAGGGCGAGCGTGACGTCCATCGGGGTCGTCGCGTTTGCCGGAGCCCGCCACGTCACGGAAGGGCCGGTGCCGCTGAACGTTCCACTGGTGGACGCCCAGTTGAACGTCAGGCCGCCTGCAGCCGGCTCCGGATCGGTGACGGTCACACTGAGGGTGATCGACTCACCGAGATCGGCAAAGTTCGCCGGCTGACCCGTTCGCGATCCCTGCGCGCTGAACGCGCCGATCGTGGGTGGCGTGTTCTGCACCACGGGGCCAGGGTCCGGGCCCGGATCGGGGGGCGTCGGTTTCGAAGGCGTGGACGTGCAGGCCGTGCCGATAACGAGAAGGCCGCCGAGCAGAAGACGAGCAATGGTCACGTGATGGAAGTACTGATTATACGGTGATTCCGGGGTGCAACAGGCGACCGCGGCCCTTACGTAGCTCGAGAATGCTAGAATGTCGCCGGAGATTCATGAGCATAGCCTTCATCTGCTTCGTACTCCTGTTTGTGTGGGTCTCGGAAACCAGAGTGGATGCCTACCTCGATCCGGGCAGCGGCAGCATGTTCGTGCAGCTGCTTCTCGGGGGCGTGGCGGGTGTGGCGGTGATCGCCAGGCTCGGCTGGCAGCGGTTCCGCGACCTCTTCCGCTCATCCGGTTCGAAGCCCGAGGGCCCTACGAAATCGCATGAGTGAGATCGCGGCCGAGCCTGGATCTTTCCGCGATCGAACGGCACGCGTCTTCTACCACGACGGACACATCTTCCGGGGGCTCTCTGCCACGGCGTTGAAAGAATGGCAGGCCCTGTCGGCCACCGGCCTCTATCGACGGTTTGCCGAGCACGGCTCGATCGTCACGACGCATCAGCGTGAGATCGGCTCCCTTCCGTTCCGCCTCGACGAACCCTGGGCGGCCGTTCTCGAACACGAGCGTCTTCCCTTTGTCTCGTACCCCTACGAATGGTCGTTCGAGATGCTCCGCGACGCCGCGTTACTTCAGCTCGATCTCGTGCTGGCGGGGCTCGACGAAGGGATCGGTCTGAAAGATGCCTCGGCGTACAACGTCCAATGGAAGGGCGCCCATCCCGTCTTCGTCGACATCGCGTCGTTCTACAAACGCGCGGAAGGCGAACCGTGGGTGGGATACCGGCAGTTCTGCCAGATGTTCCTCTACCCTCTCCTGCTGCAGGCATATCGCGACGTCCCGTTTCAAGCGTGGATGCGCGGCAACATCGATGGCATGGATGCCGAGGTCTGTCTCAATCTCCTCAGCGCGCGCGACTACCTGCGTGGAGGAGTACTCGCGCATGTGTACCTCCAGGCGAAAGCGCAGAGGGCGTACAACAGCACGACGCGAGACGTACGAGCCGAACTGAACAAGGCCGGATTCGACACACGCATCATCAAGACCAACGCCGAAGGGCTTCGCAAACTCGTGGCGTCGCTCGAGTGGAAGCCGAAGCAGTCAACCTGGTCGGACTACCTGAAGTGCGGTCATTACGAAGCCGCCGACGCCGAGCAGAAACGCCAGTTCGTCCGCGATGTGGCTGCGACGCGCCCCTGGAACATGACCTGGGACATTGGCTGCAACGTCGGCGTGTTCTCGCGGATTGCGGCCGAACGATCCGCCTCGGTCGTGGCCATGGACGCCGATCATCTCGCGGTCGACAAGCTGTATCGCGCGCTGAAGGCCGAGCGCGTGCCGAATATCCTGCCGCTCGTCGTCAACGTTACCGATCCGTCGCCGAATCTGGGATGGCGGAACCTGGAACGCAAGCGCATCAACGAGCGGGGCCGGCCCGATCTCGTGCTGGCGCTCGCGCTGATCCATCACGTCGTCATTGGCGGCAACATCCCGCTCGCCGAGTTCGTGCAGTGGTTGAGAGATCTGGGCGGCGAGCTCGTCATCGAGTTCGTCACACGCAAGGATCCGATGGTCGTGACGCTCTTGCGGAACAAGGAAGATCACTACACTGACTATACGGAAGAAAGCTTCGAGCGCGAGCTGGCGGCCCGGTTCAAGATTGCCCGCCGTCAACCTCTGGGATCGGGCACGCGCATCATGTACCACGCCCAATAACCACGAGCTCGCTGGCGCCCGCCAAAGGAATCTTTTCTCCCGCCGCCACTGTTTGCCGCTGAAGGACCTTGCCCGTTGCAGCATCTCGAATCGTAATGTTCGCAGCCGCTTTTGTCCGCAGCGTTGCGCCCCTGCCCACGTCAACAGCCAGCGCCACGAAGCGTGAACCGGAAGAAGCGGTGTAGAGACGGCCGAATCCGTGGAGAGGGGCGCCCGGTGCGTTGGGCTCGTGACGGGTCCAATTCGCCAGCCCCGCCGGCAGGTATCGTCGCGCGGCCGCCAGCGCCGTCGCGATCGACTTGAACGCCGGAACCTCGGTGAACTCGCTGCTCCGCGGAGGGGTCTGCGCCAGATCGGCGGCGCCTCCACCCCGAATGCCAGGACCCATGTGCAGCACGTAAGCCGCATCGCCGGCAAGAAATGTCATCACGTACGCACCGGCAATGCGTGAAGGGTCATCGTCCTGGTTCACTGAGCTCTCCGGCCCGATGGGCTCGTTGTTCAGCACCGCCTGCGGCAACCCGTTCCGGCACCTCTTGTCGAGTGGCAAAGACATCCATGGAAGGAGCATTGGGGTCGTCGGCCCTTCGTCACCGGACTGCCGGGCATAGTGGATGGTCATCGCCTGGACGCCCGACTGCGCGTAGGTCTCACAAATGGCGCCGGTCGCCGGGGCGCTCAACGCCACCAGCACCGCTGTTCGATCGTTGAGCCGTTTGCCGAGACGCCGCAGTTCCGCGATCCCGTCCGGGCCGTCGAACCCGTTCTGCCAGGCCTCGTTGGCGATCTCGAACGCGAAGATCTTGTGCTCGCGTCCCCGCGCCATGGCGGCGAATCGATCCACCACCGACGTACGGCTGGCCGAGCTTGAATTGAAGGGCGCGCCCCCGAACAGCGTCCACTGCACGCGCAATCCGTAACGGTCGTACGCGAGATCGGTCAGGCCGGCGATCACCCTCTCGTAGTCGGGCCAGCGCGGGTCAACTTCCCTGTCCTGCCAGCTGTCCCCTCCCACCGATCCCAGGACACGAATGTAGTCGACACCGGCGGCAGTCAACGCCTCGAGACTGCGCTCGAGCCGCGGCCGATCGAACTTGTAGCCCCAGGCACCCCAGAAGAGCGTCGCGCCAAGCGCGTTGAACGGTCCGCCGGCGTCTGCGACCGCCCGGTTTTGCGTGCGAACCGGCCCGCGCCTTGCCGCTGTAGGAGCCTGTCCCGTCACCACGAGAAGCGCAAGCAGCAGGAACCCGACACAGAGCGCCGTTTTGATCATCTCTTGATGAATCGTATTCAGTTATCGTGCCGGTTCAGATCG
This sequence comes from Vicinamibacterales bacterium, assembly GCA_963821395.1. GTDB lineage: Bacteria > Acidobacteriota > Vicinamibacteria > Vicinamibacterales > JAMQPK01 > JAMQPK01. The sequence goes on from CAWGDY010000020.1 coordinate 9,196, forward strand.
ACGATGGGTCGATGTACTATGAATGCCCAATGGAAGACTCACGGCGGCTCCGAATCAAGGGAGCGCTTGCGCCGGCCTTGCTCGTTGCCCTTCAGTTGTGCCTGTTTGGTCCACACACGATCTACGCGGGCAACGAGTCGGAATTTTCCGCGTCCTTCTGGGTCCTCGTCCGCCCTCCCCTGATGGCAGGAGGTGTGGTAGTGCTCGTACTGCTGGCGCTTAGTCTGCTGATGCCCGGCAGGCTGGTCCGCGCGTACGTGGCAGTGCTGTTCGGTTTCGGCATTCTGCTGTGGATTCAGGGCAGTTTTCTCGTCGCCGATTACGGGCCGCTCGACGGTACCGCGATCGACTGGTCGATCGAATCGTGGCGCACCCTGCCTGAAATCGCCATGTGGATCATCGTCCCCGTGCTGTGCATGGCAGCCGCCAGGCATGTGTCTCGCATCGCGCCGTTTGCCAGCGCAGTCCTGATTGTGCTGCAGGGTGTTGTGCTGGCGGCTTCGGCCACGCGAGCGGAGGTGCGCACGGGTGCCGCATGGAGGGGCCCGGCCGAGTCGAGATTCCAGCTCTCGAAAACGCACAACGTGATCCACATCGTGCTCGACGCATTTCAGTCGGATGTGTTTGGAGAAATTCTCGACGAGAATCGGCCGGCCCTCGACCAGAGCTTCTCCGGGGCGGTGTTTTTCGCCGATCATGCCGGGGCCTTTCCGACGACGATGGTCAGCATCCCGGCCATGTTGACCGGCACCGTGTACCGCCAGGAACGGCCGCTGCCACGGTACGTGCGCGAGCATTTCGACGAGGGCTCCCTGTTCAAGACGCTTCGAGGGCACGGCTATCGGGTCGACAACATCAGCGAGATCGTGTACGACGCCAAGTCGTCGACGGTCTATCGAATGCCTCGTCCGTATGTCGGTTATGACGAATACAGAACCTTCGCGGCCTGGCAGCTCGCGGATCTTTCCCTGTTCCGCCATGCGCCTCATGCGCTTCGGCCGTGGATCTACAACGATCAGTCGTGGCGGCTGCAGACGATATTCGGACCGGGCGACACCAGGCTTCGACGACATTCCGCCGTTAACGGCGCGGCGATTCTCCATGAATTCTCGGAGCGCATGAGGCCGGCTGTAGACGGTCCGGTCTACAAATTCATCCACGTGGGCATTCCCCACCGGCCGGTGATCGTCACTGCCGATTGCGGCATCGCCGATGCCATCCGCCCGCTGCGGCAGAACTACAAAGACCAGGCACGCTGCGCGGTCACCAGGACCGCCGAGATCCTCGACCGGCTCAAACGGCTCGGCCTCTACGACGAAGCGCTCATCGTGATTTCATCGGACCATGGCATTGGGTTTCCTCCGCCGCGTTTTCAGAACGATCGGTATCTGCCGCCAGGCGCGATCTCGGTCGTGTCGGGAAAATCGATGGCATTGCTGATTGTGAAACCACCCAACAGCCACGGACCCGTTCGAGTGTCTCACGCGCCGACGACGATCAGCGACGTGCCGGCCACGGTCCTCGATGTCCTCGGTATCCCTCACGCGTTTCCCGGGGAGTCGGCGTTGAAGCTGTCCGAAAGTGCCCACCGGGTCCGCTCGTTTGGCATGTACGACTGGGAAGACGACGGGTGGAAGCAGCCGCACTTCGATGCGCTCGACGTCATGGAAGTACGCGGGCCGCTCCTCGATGGCAACAACTGGAGCTTCAAGGAGACGTTCTATCCCCCCGATGCGAATGCAGACAACCGGATGCGTGGGGTGTACGAGCCGCACCGCAGCAGATCCGGTGTCGTCTATCGCTGGAGCCGTCCGCACGCGTTCTTTCACGCCCCGTCTGGTGCCCGGCGATTCGAGGCAAAGATCCGATCGATCGCGCCGCAACCGCAAACGGTGACGCTCGTCGCCGACGGACGAGAGATTGACAAGGTCACGTTACGCGACCAGTCGTGGAGCGTGATTCGACACGCACTGGGCCCGTCCGTGAGTTTCGCCAGCGACTGGCTCGAGCTGCGCGTGGATCCGCCGTGGAAGGCGCGAGGGGATGCGCGCGTGCTGGGCGTGCAGGTCACCGACGTGAGTTGGACCCCTTGAACCTTGCTATACTGCAGCAGCCACTCTGCTGATGACGAGTCCTCCAGCCGCCGAGGCCGAGCGCGAGATCAAATTCACATTCCCGGCGGGACGCGCGCATGTGGCCAGGGATTGGCTCGAGCGCCTCTGCCGTCGCGACCTGAGGTACCCCGCCGCCATCGTCTGGACGATGTACTACGACACGCCCGCTTTGATTTCGCTTGGCGAGAAGGTCAACAGCGACTATCTGAAGCGAAAGATCCGGGTCCGGTGGTATGCCGATCTCGACGGCCGCCTGCTGGAGCCCGTCTTCGTCGAAGCCAAGCTTCGCGTGGGCGCGCTTCGGACGAAAGTGCGGGAACGCGTGCCCGTGCCGGCAACCGAGATCGCGCAATGGGACCTGCAGGATCCACGGCTCTCGCGCCTGCCGCGCATGCTCCAGGCCGGCGGGATGCTCGGCCTCGAACCGTGGCAAGCGATCATGCTGATCCGGTATCGACGCGATCGGTTCGTCGAGCCCCGCAGTCGCGCCCGCGTCAGCCTCGATACGGATATTGCCGCGGCGGCCGTGCATCCGCGGCTGGCGCATGCGGCAGACACGACGCCGCTCGGAAGCGCCGTGCTCGAGGTGAAGGGCCAGAACGATACACTCCCGTTGACGCTTCACCCGCTCCTTTCGCTCGGTATCCGGAAAGGCGCATTTTCGAAATTGTTCGCGGTGTACGCGCACGCGGCGCGTCAGTTGGTGTAGGCGAGGAAGAGGCGCAATGCAGCAGCAGTTGAACAACATCTTTGGATCGCTGGCACAGCGAACCGGCCCCCAGGTGTCACCGCTGGCCTTCCTGATGTTGATGGCCATTTCGCTGGTCTGTTCGCTTTTCATCGCGTACCTCTACGTGCACTTCTATGCGAGCCGCGCGACGGGCAGCCAGGTGCATCGGGCCTTCCCGCTGCTCGGTATTTCGATCACCGCCATCTTCATATCGATTCAGTTTTCCCTTCCTCTTTCGCTTGGTCTTCTGGGGGCGCTGTCGATTGTGCGGTTCAGGACGCCGATCAAGGAGCCCGAGGAGATCGGGTTCATCATGCTCGTCATTGCCACCTCGCTCGCCGTGGCCACCTTCAAGCTGGGATTCGTGGGAGTCATCCTGCTCGTCGCGCTCGCCGCGAATTTTGGCCAGGTGCTGGCGCGGCGGTTCATGTCCTCCGAAGGCGACGGCACGATCGTGATCTCGCTCACTTCGAACGGTCGAGCGGTCGATCCGGCGGCGATCACGGCGGTGCTTCGCAAGCGGCTCTCCAAGGCGACGCTCGAAAGCGTGTCGTATAACGAGCGCGAAACCGTCGTCTCGTACAACTTCCAGGGGATCGCCGATACGGCGCTGTCGGGCCTGCAGGCCGAGCTTGACGCGACGGCGGGACCCTCGACGTTCAACGTGTTCTTCAACCGGCCGGGCGCATTCTAGATGCGGCCAACCCCCCACAGGATGCCCTGGTGGCTGCTCGTCGTCGCCACGCTGTCGATCGGCCTGGCGCTGGCGGTGATCGAGGCAGCCGACTGGTTTCCCTTGTGGCGCTTCGCGGTGCACTGGAGTCCGGAGGCGCTTCCAAGCACGAGCGCGGTTCCGAACACGGAAGTCGCCACCGGGAGGCCCATCCTTTCCCTGACGCTTGACGACGCCGACCTGAACGATCCCGCCAGAGGAATCCTCGCCAACAAACACGAGCACGGAATGGAATGGGAGCGCGAAGGCAGCGTTTCGTATTTCGAAGACGGGCGGTTGATGTTCGCGGGCGGCGTCGGCGTGCGCATCCATGGCGGCGGAAGCCGCATCACGGCTCCACGCCCCGGATTCCGCCTGTATTTCCGCCGCAAGTACGGACCGCGTGAGATTCCGCAGGATGTCCTCTTCAGCGCCGCCGCGCAGCCCATCCGCCGCCTCGTGATCCACGATGACGTCCGGCGCTCCGGGGGCGTGAACTGGTACTTCATCAACCCGCTCGCGTACGACGTCTCGCGGGCCATCGGCGCCATCGCGCCGGAAACGAAGCCGGTGCGGTTCTACCTCAACGGCAAGTACGACGGTCCCTTCGTCCTGACCGAACGGTTCGACCAGCGGTTCTTCGCGGCGCACTGGGGCTACGACGACATCGTGCTCAATCAGGACGAGATGAACACACTCTGGGATTGGGTGCGCACCACCCGCCCTCTGACGATGAAGAACGTTGCGGAGCACGTGAACATCGAGAACCTGACACGCTGGTTCCTGGCGGTGGCCTTTTCCGCCACGCGCGACGCCTATCAGGGGCCCGGACAGTTTCTCGATGCGACGAAACCCAACGGCTGGTTCTGGGTGAATTGGGATATGGACCAGGGCTTTCGCGACTGGAACCACGACAGCTTCCAGTATCTGCTCGAACGCGCTGGAGAAGCGCGTCGTGGCAGAAATCCAGCCGAGCCACGGTCGGTGATTCTCACGCAATTGATCGCCGACGATCCCGAGTATCGCGACTACCTGAAGCGTGCCGTCCAGAAGGCCCTGAATCATCAACTCACGCAGGCCTTTCTCATGGAGCGGTACCAGCACTATCAGAATGTCGCCAAGGAGCTTCAGATCCCGCGTCTCGACTACCTGCCCCGCCTGCGCCAGTTCCTGCAGCGCCGCCGGAATTTCTTCAGGCTCATCACCGAGCAGTGGTTGAACAGCCAGCCCTCTCAGCGCGTCATTGTCGTGGCGCCGGCTGGCGTCGAGCTGCTGATTGAGGGCGAGCGCGTAAAGAACGGTTACGTCGGCTTGTACTTTTCCGATCTGGAGTTGACCGCTGGCATTCCTGAGGAACACCGGAGCGGGTTCACGGAATGGCGAATCAACGGGCGTTCATCTGGATCGGGACCGCTGAAGTTCACGGCGGACCGCATCATTCAGCTCGAGGCGGTGTACCACAATGCCCCGTCAGCATACCGGCCGATAGAAGCTGCGCCTGACGATCCAAAGCCTGTGATTCCCGCGCGTCTCGAGTGGAAGCTCATTCCAGGCGGAACGTCGTGGCTGGGATGTGCGCCGCAGGACGAGCTGTGCGGCGAATCGGAAAAGCCGCGCGTGCGGGTCACGTTTGCTCAGCCGTTCCAGATGCTCGATCGTGAAGTGTCGGCCAACGATTTTCGCGCGTACGCCACCGCGACATCGACGTCCATCCCTCGCCAGCCGGAGTGGTACGCGGATGGCACCCATCCTGTTGTCAACGTGACCTGGGATGAGGCACAAGCGTACTGTGCCTGGGCGGGAGGCCGGCTGCCGACCGAGGAGGAATGGGAATACGCGGCGCGCGGCGGCGTCGAGAACCGCATATTTCCATGGGATGGTGAGTTCACCGGACAGGCCCATGTGCGGCACGATCTGACGCCGAGGCCGTTCGAGTTTACCGCGCCGGTGGGATCGTTCCCGCCCAACAGCTACGGCCTGTACGACATGGCCGGCAACGTGTGGGAATGGACCGCGAGCGAATTCACGACGACACATGCCTCGCCACCGGACCACACCGGATACGACCTTCGCACGATCAAGGGCGGTGGTTGGGACAACGTCATTCCAAGGCTGCGGATTTCCGAGCGGGCGGCGCGGTCGCGGCTCGGGCGCCACAACCTCTACGTGGGCTTCCGCTGTGCGAAGGGACCCATGAGCGTCGCGCGATCGCAGCCGTGACCATGCCTCGTCGCGTGCTCGTTCATCCGCTCGCCGCTGCCACGCTGGCCGGTGTGGCGTTGTGGGTAAGCCGTGCGTCATTCGATGTAGCCGGCACCGCGCAGTTGCCCGTCCGGGTTGCCATGATGCCATCGGCGGCGGAGCTTCTCGGACTGGTCATCATGTTCCTGCTCATCGCGGCAGGGGTGGCGTTGGTGCTGCGCAACGGCGCCGAGCCTGATGCCCGATTCTGGGGCGCCGCTTCCGATACCCTTCTGCCGCTGTTTGGCCTCGGACTCCTGCTTCTTCCGTACCTGCCATTCCTGGCCGACTGGATACCGGCGCTTCGTCTTCTGGCCGGCCCCGGTCGAATCCTGGTCTGGGTCGTCGTGATTGGGCAGACGCTGTGGATCTTCCTGCCGCAGTGGAGCCGCCGGATGGGGCTTCCGACGCCCTTACTGGATGAGACGAAGGCGTCGGTGGTGTTCGCGTGTACGGCGGTGTTTCTGAGCGCCCCGTTTGTCTTCAATGCGTCTGCCCTGACGCAGGCGTTCGGCGATCTTCTGGAGAACGTCAGGCATTTACCGATCGGCCGACCTGTCGGCGGTGCCGGCAGCCAGTCTCGCTGTCCTCTTCGACCAGGAGTTCGGCGTACTACCCAGTGCTCCAGTGTTGGTGTTGGCCTTCATCGGCCTTGCTGCCATGATGCGCGACCGATCGCAGCGGTGGGTGGGGGTTGCGCTCACCATCGTCTCGTTGTGCGTGATTGCGTTGGCGGCGTCGGCCGATCCCTGGTGGCGGCGGTCGTTCGCCCCGGGCCGTCAACTCGTTCTCCTGCTGCCGCTCCTGACGGTCCCGATCGCCTCCCTTTATTCGCGCCTGCCGCGGCTCTCCATATCTCGTGAGGCGGCGCAGGTGTCGTTCCTGGTGACCCTGGGCATCACGCTGATGTTCCTGCTTTTCAACGAGGCCGTTCCGGCCGAGCAAGAAGGGATTGGCGCCTCCTACTTTCTGCGATGGCTCTCGCCCACCTGGCAGCTCTGGAGCGAGGTACCGACCTTCGTCACGACCGGAGCGCGGGTGGCGTCCGCTCGAGTTCTGGTGTGGATTGCCGGCTTGACGGTGATGGGCTGGCTTCTCTCTCGGCGGTCAGCGAACTCCCCTGGCCGCGTGGCGCTTCTCGTCACGCTGGGCACAACCGTCGCGTGCGTGACGATCGTCACGATCACTGCCGCTGCGTTATCTGATTCGGGCAGTCGATTCAATGTGGAATCACGAACGCTCGTCCCCCTGCTCGAAACGTTCGATCCCATCGCGCGGCCCGTAGCCTTGCGATATGACCCGCTCTCGCTGACACAGCCCAACGAGTTGCCGCACCTTTTTGTGCTGTCGGCGGCACCAGGTCAGCGCACAGGCCGTCAGCCGCTGCGGATCGTGCTGAACGCCCGGTTCCGCTTGCCGGCGGGCTCGTACGAGCTGGACGTGGAGGGGTCGAAATCGGCGGGGAGCGTCCCGGACGCGGCAATTTTTCTGCAGTTAGGCCGCGAAGGCGGCGCGCTCACGTCGTGGCCGTTGACGATGACCGCGGGCCAACACACGCGGCACGTGTTTGACGTGCCGCTCGATTCGGAGTTCGTCGCATTTCGCGCGGCGCCGTCCATCGAGCCGACGATCGCGAGCATACGGATCACGCCGGTAACGGTGGCGGCAATCCGAAGGCGGTTTCCTGCTCCCAGGGTGCTTGCCGCGTCTGCGTTTGCGACGGTCACGGCATTTTTTCACGGTGGTGCGTTCCCGGAGAGCGATGGATTCTGGGTGCAGGGCCGCGAGACGACGCGCGTCACGCTCTTGAAACAACGGGACAGCGATCAGGGTGTGACGCTGGCGATCCACAGCGGCGCGCGGCCGAACACCGTGACGCTCGCGACCAACGCGTGGTCCCAGACGCTGAATCTGGTGCAGGGCGTGACCGAACGGGTCGTCGTGCCGACAAAAGAGGGCGACACGTTCATTCCGCTCACGATTACCGCGACGGGCGGGTTTGTTCCGGCAGAAATCGAGCGGAGTCCGGATCGCCGGGTGCTCGGAGCGTGGATCGCGTTCATTCCGGATGAACCAAGGTAAACAGGGCTTTAGCCCTGTCCTCAAACGCTGAGGGGTTGTGGTCGCGATTCGCTTTGCGCCGACTCGCACACTTCCCTGATGACGTAGATCGGCTTGTCCTGCGATTCGTGGTAGGTGCGGGACATGATTTCCGCGAGCAGGCCCATCGTGACGAACTGGATGCCGGCGAAGATCAACAGCACACCGAGCAGGAGCAAGGGGCGGTTGGCGATCGATTCATGCCCGAACAGCCGCTGATACGAGAGATACGCGCCGATGAGGAAGCCCAGCAGTCCCATCGGCAGGCCGATGAGCCCGAACATCTGGAGCGGCCGCGTCGAATAGCTCAGCAGAAATTTCACGGTCAACAAATCGAGCACGACGCGGAGCGTTCGCGACAGGCCATATTTCGACGAGCCATGGCTGCGCGGCCGATGGTTCACGACGACTTCCGTGATCGTGACTCCCATCTCGCTGGCGATGGCGGGAAGGAAGCGGTGCATCTCGCCATACAGCTTGAGCGGCTTGACGACCTCCGCGCGAAACACCTTCAGCGAGCAGCCATAGTCGTGCAGCTTGACGCCGGTCGACCAGGAGATCAGTTTGTTCGCCAACTCAGACGGGAGACGGCGCGTCAGCCAGGTGTCTTTCCGATGCTTCCGCCAGCCGCAGACGATGTCGTTGCCGTCTTCGATGCGGCGGATCATGTCGGGAAGATCGCGCAAGTCGTTCTGCAGGTCGCCGTCAGCCGTCGCGATGAGTCTGCCCCTGGCATGTCGGAAGCCGGCGGCAAACGCCGCCGTCTGCCCGAAGTTCCGTCTGAACCGGATAATCCGCCAGCGGGGATCGCGGCGCTGGTATCGAACGAGGCGCTCGTAGCTGTCGTCGGTGCTGCCGTCGTCGATCGCCAGCACTTCATAGCTCCGCCCCCACCGCTCGAGTGCCTCGGTCAGTTCGACGTAGAGGGGCTCGATATTCGGCGATTCGTTGCGGATGGGAATGACGACTGAGAGTTCAGGATTCAAAGTCGCTATTATACAGTCAGTTAGCCGATGTCGGCTGCGAGTGGCGCTTCCAGAGGTAGTAGCCCGCCCCGCCGGCGAACACCAGCAGTCCGAGCGCCAGGCCCACCAGCCGGCCGTTCTCGTGAATGTAGTCGAGGGCGCGCTGGCCGTACAACACCGCCAGAATCCCTTCGCCAAAATAGCGGACGCCGCGCCCGAGCCCGATCGCCCAGATGAATGTCTTCAGCGGAATGTTGGCGACGCCCCCCATCAGCACGAAAATCTTGAAGGGCGCCGGCGGCGGCAGAAGGGCGGGCACGATAAGCGCCATCGCGCCGTACTTGCGCATGAGATCGGCCGCCCGCTCGACCGTGCCTCCCTTGAACCGTTTCCGCACGAGCGCGTCTCCGCCCTTGCGGCCCACGAAGTACAGCGCGAGGCAGCCCGCAATCGAGCCCAGCGTCGACATGGTGGCGTAGAACACCATTCGCTCGGGATGGTTGATCACGAGCAGCACGATCAGCAGATCGTTGACTTCCGGAAAGGACAAGAAGGACGAGTCGAGGAACGCGATGATGAAGAGTCCCGGACCGCCGATGCTGAGTGCGAATGCTTCAATCGCTGCTGTAAATCGAGCCATCAATGCGTGCCGGATCTCCGCCTGAACGGACCGTGTGGGTTACTATTCTAGCCGCGAAGTGACCGACCGCTTTCCCAAGCTTGCTGCCGCAGTCGGCCTGACGATCGGCACGGCGGCAGCCATTTTCTACGGCCATCAGGGACTGACCCTCAGCCATTACGACGCCAAGGCGCATCTGGTCGTCGCCCGGCGCGTGCTCGACAGCCTGACGCCCGAGTACTCGCAGATCGGGGCTGTCTGGCTGCCGCTGCCGCATCTCCTCAACCTGCTTCCCGTGCAAATCGATGCGTTCTATCGGACAGGCGCCTCGGCCGTGGCGATTTCGATTCTCTCCTTCGCGCTGGCCTGCTATTCGATCGCGTATCTGGTGCTCGCTGTCACGAGCTCGCGCGTCGCCGCGGGCATTGCCCTTGCGATGTTCGCGCTCGATCCGAACGTCCTGTATCTGCAATCCACGCCGATGACCGAGCCGCTGCTCTTCGGACTGGTTCTGTTCAGCGTCGTGCTCGTGCATGACCTGGTGGAAAAACGGTTCCGGGATCCGTTTTCGCCGGCGAACCACGAAAACGGCATCCCGGAACCGTTTCTAT
>CAWGDY010000021.1:0-209984 GCA_963821395.1 Vicinamibacterales bacterium
TCTTTACTTCACGACGCCCGCCAGCGGGCTGCTGGCGCTCGCGTACATGCGGCGTCCCATTCTGCCGGCGCGGTAGGCGAGACGGCCGGACTGGACGGCGAGCTTCATGGCGGTGGCCATGGCCATGGGATCCTGCGCTTCGGCGATGGCGGTGTTCATCAGCACGCCGTCCGCGCCCAGCTCCATCGCGATGGTGGCGTCGGACGCGGTTCCCACACCGGCGTCGAGGATGATGGGCACGCGCGAAAACTCGCGGATGATGCGGATGTTGTTGGCGTTTTGAATGCCCAGGCCGGAGCCGATGGGCGCGCCGAGCGGCATGACGGCCGCGGCACCCGCATCTTCCAGCTTCCTGCAGACAATCGGGTCGTCGGTCGTGTAGGGCAGCACGACAAACCCTTCCTTCACGAGAATCTTCGTGGCGACGATCAGTTCCTCGTTGTCCGGGAACAGCGTGCGCTCGTCGCCGATGACCTCCAGCTTCACCCAGTTCGAGAGCCCCGCCTCCCGCCCGAGCCGGGCGGTCCGCACCGCGTCATCGGCGGAGTAGCAACCGGCTGTATTCGGCAGCAGCGCGATCTTGTCCGTGTCGATGTAGTCGAGCAGCGATTCCTTCGTGCGATCGCTGATGTTGATCCGGCGCACCGCCACGGTCACCATGTCTGCGCCCGACGCTTCGTGCGCCCGCTGCATGACCGCAAAGGAAGAATACTTGCCGGTGCCAACGATGAGGCGCGACGCGAACTCGCGCCCGGCGATGACAAGAGGATCCGTGAAGGGATTAGGGATTGGGGATTGGGGATTAGTCATAGCCACCACCCACGAAATTCACAATTTCAACCTGGTCGCCGTCCTGAATCTGCGTACTGTCATAGTGGGCGCGCTTGACGACGTTCAGGTTGTGCTCCACGGCCACGCGGCGTGGATCGATGTTCAACTGCGCGAGCAAAGCGGTCAGCGTCAGCGGACCGGCGAGCTCGTGCGGCTCGCCGTTCAACGAGATCGTCATTTTAGCTCACGAAACCGGTTCGTGATCGGGTAGCGGCGATCGCGGCCGAAGTTCCGCCGGCTGACCTTGACGCCGGGCGGAGCCTGCCGGCGCTTGTACTCGGCGACATACAACATCTGCTGGACCTTCGTGACCGTCTCCCGCGGCGCGACGGTGGCGGCCAGCTCGTCGACCGACTTCTCTTCCTCGATCAGGCCGGTGAGGATCGCGTCGAGCTCGTCGTAGGGCGGAAGCGAATCCTGATCGGTCTGGTTCGGTCGAAGCTCGGCCGTCGGGGCGCGCGTCAGCGTGCGCTCGGGAATGACGTCAATCGCCCCGCTCTTCGCGAGGCGCGGCCGATTGGCGTTGCGCCAGCGGGACAACCGGTAGACTTCCGTCTTGTAAAGATCCTTCAACACCGAGAACCCGCCGCACATGTCGCCGTACAAGGTCGCGTAGCCAACCGACATCTCCGACTTGTTGCCCGTCGTCAGCAGCATGTACCCGAATTTGTTGGAAAGACCCATCAGGAGCAGGCCGCGGATCCTCGCTTGAAGGTTTTCTTCGGCGACATCGCGGGCGCGGCCTTCGAAAACGGGCGCCAGGGCCTCTTCGGCGGTGGCCATGACGTCCGCAATCGGCAGCGACAGCAGCCTGATGCCCAGACGGTCGGCGACAAACTGCGCTTCTTCCATGCTGACCTGGCCCGTGAACGGCGACGGAAGCCGTACGCCGAGCACCCGCTCCGCACCCAGCGCATCAACCGCGACGACGGCGCTCAGCGCGGAGTCGATGCCACCCGAGAGCCCGAGCACGATTCCGGGAAATCCGTTCTTCGCGACGTAATCCCGCAGCCCGACGATGAGCGCGTTGTACGTGTCCTCGAGTGGATCGCCGGGCGGCTCGACGTGGCCCGCCTCACAGGACCAGCCATCGGCTGTCTTTCGCCAGTGCGTCATCTCGACCGATTCCTCCCAGCCGGCCAGCGAGCGCACCAGGTTGCCACGGCTGTCGACCGCGAAGGATCGTCCGTCGAAGACGAGCTCGTCCTGGCCGCCCACCTGGTTCACGTACGCCAGCGCGCGGTTGGTCTCGCGCGCACGCGCGCGGGCCAGCTCGAGCCGCGTCGGGAACTTGCCGGCCTCGAAAGGAGACCCGTTCGGCACGAGAAAGAGCTCCGCTCCCAGGCGCGCCAGATGCGCGGTGATCGCGGGCGTCCAGATGTCTTCGCACACCGGCACGCCGATCGTGACGCCTCGGAAACTGACCGGGTCGGGCATCGGCCCCGGCGCGAACACCCGCTTCTCGTCGAAGACGCCGTAGTTCGGCAGATCCGACTTGAAGCGCGGAGCGATCGTTCCTCGATCGATGACGATGGCCGCGTTGTACACCCGGCCGCCGTCGCGCCAGGGGGTGGTTGCGACCAGAGCGGGACCGCTGCGGCTCTCGCGCACGAGGCAGTCGATGGCGGCGTGACACGCATCGACCACCGATGGACGAAGGACCAGATCCTCTGGCGGGTATCCGATGACGGCGAGCTCTGACAGCACCACGAGGTCGGCGCCGCCAGCCGCGGCACGCTCGCGCGCGGCGCGAATGCGCGCGAGGTTGCCGTCGATGTCGCCGACCGTGGGATTGAGCTGAGCGAGGGCGATGGTGAGTTGCAAGGTGAACCTGAAACCGTTCTATCCCGAAGTCTAGCATGCACTAAAATCACCGCATGCAGATCGGAGTGCCCGCAGAACGGTTTCCGGGAGAGCGCCGCGTGGCGCTCGTGCCCGCGTCGATCGCCGCGTTGAAGAAAGCGGGATTCGACGTGCTGATTGAGAGTGGTGCTGGTGCCGAAGCCGGGTTTCCGGATTCGGCGTACCAGGACAAAGGCGCCGGCATCGCCGCCAGCCGCGCCGACGTGTTCGCGGCGGAGGTGGTGCTGCAGGTGCGCGCCGGCGACTTCTCGAGCATGCGCGCGGGGCAAGTGATCGTCGGCATGGCCGATCCCCTCGGCTCGCCTGACACCGTGCGCGCGATCGCGGCGCGCGGCGTCACCGCGTTCGCGCTCGAGCTGATTCCGCGCATCACGCGGGCCCAGAGCATGGACGTCCTGTCGTCGATGGCGACCATCGGCGGCTACAAGGCCGTGCTCCTGGCCGCCGGCACGCTCCCGCGCATGTTTCCGCTGCTGACGACCGCGGCCGGAACCATTACGCCGGCACACGTGTTCATCGTGGGCGTTGGCGTGGCCGGATTGCAGGCCATTGCCACCGCCCGCAAGCTCGGCGCCGTCGTCGAGGCGTACGACGTGCGTCCGGCGGTGAAGGAGCAGGTCCAGAGCGTCGGCGCGAAATTCGTCGAGCTGCCCCTCGAAACCGCGCAGGCGGAAGACAAGGGCGGGTATGCGAAAGCGCAGGACGAGTCCTTCTATCAACGCCAGCGCGAAATGATGGCGCGCGTCGTCGCCTCGAACGACGTCGTCATCACGACAGCCGTCGTTCCCGGAAAGAAAGCGCCGGTACTCGTGACCGCCGAGATGGTTCGAGGCATGGCGCCAGGCTCGGTCATCGTCGATCTGGCCGCGGAGCGAGGCGGCAATTGCGAGCTCACGCGTCCCGATGAGGTCGTCGTCGAGCGCGGTGTCACGATCCTCGGCCCGACGAACCTGCCTTCCACCGTTCCGTATCACGCCAGCCAGATGTATGCGAAGAACATCACCACGTTTCTGCTGCACCTGGTGAAGGATGGCGCCGTGAAGCTCGATCCGAGCGACGAGATCACACGGGACACGCTGATCGCGCAGGGCGGGGAAGTGGTGAACCCGAGAGTGAGGACCGCGCTCGGGTTACCGGAGTTGGTTGCTAAGTGAATTCGTAGATTGGCAGATGGGCAGATTCGGAAGATTACAGATGCTGGCTTCGTAATCTACCAATCTCCCAATCCGCCAATCTACCAATTCATTGCTGGCAGTTTGGCTTCGCGCAACGTGAGGTGGAACGAGCCGACTGCGAGCTCTGACTGTACCTGCACGGGCACACGGTTGGGTGTGTCGCTGATCCAGAGGTGAATCGGCCGGCCGTTCGGCTGACCATCATCGCTATAGAGCATCGTGCGCAGCCGGAAGCTCTGAAAGGGGCCCGCCGGCGTCTTTACGGCTTCCATCCCCGTCACCGTTACCTGCGCGCGATAGCTGCGGCCACCGGTGGCCACCGGAATCGTTTCCTTCGCGCCGACTTTGAGGGGCAGCGCGCGCATGACGTAAACCGCCGAGAGCGCATCCTGCGTGAATGCCGGAATGGCGAACTCGCGCTTGGTGTTCTTCGCGGTGGTGTTTTCGAACGTGGCCTTCCGGGTGGCATTGTTGAAGATGGTCACCTTCATCTGATGCCGTTGGCCTTCTTCGCTGTAGACGCCCGCACGTTGCGGCAGCAGCGTGTACACATCCATCAGCACGTCGGCCTTGTAGTACAGCGTGTAGACCTTCGACATGAGCGGCGTTGGCCGCGCCTCGGCGACGACGTAGTAGGCGACCGAGTTGTACGACGGGCGCTTGGCCTGCACGTGCATCGTCACGGTGCCGGCGCTCACGTAGTTCGAGTACGACACGTCGTAGGTGAGCAGTTCGCCCGCCTGGAACGGAACGCGCACTTCGCTGCGTGGTTTCGCAGGCGCCGTCGGTGTGGCGGGAGCGGCCGGCGCGGCGGGAGCGGGACGGGCCGGACGTTTTGCCGTCTGTCCACTCAGAACCTGGACGCCCGCGAGGCATACAAGCACGAGCACGCCTATCTGTTTCATCCCACCTTCCAGCCGTCGTCCTGAAGCTGACGCATCTGCGCGGTGCAGCGCTCGATGAGCTCGGTCGCGTCTTCGATGCGATCGACACGCTTGTGCCCGGCGCTCGACGTCATCACGAGCAGAAATCCTGGGCCTTCCTCGTCGCGGCAGATCTCGTACCGAATTTTTTCGCCGTCCCGATCGAAAAGCCAGACCACCTGCCTAAGGTACCACAGGCCTCCAGTGGCTGAGAGCGAAGGTTGCCGCTCCGAGAAGCCCGGCGCCCGGGTTCAGAATCACTTTCACCGGAATACGCGTGATGAGCGCATCCATCGGTGACTTATTTTGGAACGCTTGCATGAAAATGGGCCATCGCAGGGCCGGAAGGATGCGTGGCGCGATGCCACCGCCGAGATACATGCCACCGGTGGACAGGACCGTCAATGCGAGATTGCCTGCCGCGGCACCGTACGCCGACACGAACACTTCGAGCGTGCGCGTGCAGTGCGGGCAGCCGCCTTCGAGCGCGCCTCGCGTGATCGCGGCGGACAGATGATCGGTGGCCTCGGTGGTGGCGCAGGTGTGCGGGAACAGCAGCCTGTGGATGTGCGTGAGTCCTCGTCCCGATACCACCCGCTCCACGTCGACACGCCCGAATTCTGCTGCCAGCGCGGCGGCGAGCTTCTGTTCGTCGGCGTTGCGGGCGGCAAAATCCACATGACCGCCTTCAGACGCGCGCGGGACGAGTCGTCCGTCGATGTTCGGGAGCACCGCGACGCCCAGGCCCGTGCCGGCGGCTATCAGCCCGACGGTGCCGCGAGGGTCGGTCACGCCTTCATGGAGTACGGCAATCTCGTCGGAGTTGAGGACCGGGATCGACCAGGCCAGCGCTTCGAGATCGTTCAGCAGATGCCCGCGCGCGATCGAGACGTCCCGTCGAAACTCCTCGATATCGACGAGCCAGGGCACGTTGGTGAGCCGCGCCCGCGTTCCGTCGACCGGCCCGGCGACGCCGAAGCTCGCCGCTTCGATCTCGGACGCCCGGGTTCCGGTATCACGGAGAAACTGCACCGTGAGCGAGCCAAGATTGTCGTAGTCGAGCGTGCGATACGTGCGCGAGTCGATGAGCGCCGGACGCGCCGCACTCGGCTTGAAAAGACCGATGATGGTTTTCGTCCCGCCGAGATCGCCCGCGAGCAGCATGGTCCACGATTGTAGTGCGAGCCGAGGGGATACAGCGGCTCGGCGCGCCGAAGCCTCCGGCGAAGGCGGCCCGAAGCGCTTGACTTCTACTCTGGCCTCATTCATTCTCGCCGAAACGTTGCCTTCGCAATCTTCAAGACTCCCGCTCGCCGATGAGGTCGTCGTGTTCACCGGAAAGCTGTCGTCGCTCGGCCGCAAGGAAGCCCAGGCGCTCGTGATCAGACTCGGCGGCTCGTCGGCGGACGAAGTCTCCGCCCGGACCACGCTCGTGGTGGTGGGCGCCGAAGGATTCGCGGGCTCGGAGAAGAGCGAGAAGTTGAGGAAGGCCGAAGAGTCCGGCGTGCGCGTGATGAGCGAGAACGATTTCTGCCGCATGGCGGGGATCCACCCGCCCGAGGATCTCAAGCAGCAGTATTACGGCCAGCGGGATCTGCTGAGCATGTATCCGGGCCTCCGCCAGGACCATTTACGGTATCTGGAAAAATGGGGCCTCATCCGGCCGGTCATGCGCACGCACACGGAAACGTATTTTCCGTTTTCCGATCTGCTGCTGATTCGGCAGGTGAGCACCGATCTCGAGTCGCTGCCATTCCGCACGATCCTCCGATCGCTGCAGGCCGAGCGGAGCGGGCAGCTCACCTTCGACTTTCGCATCGACGCGGAGCCGGCCCGCATCATCAAGCTCACACGCCCCAAGCCGAAAGAGCCGGGCAAGGACGCGGCCCTGCCGGTGCCGGCACCTCAGACGCTCGCCGAAGAGTACTTCGTCAAAGGCTCGGCGCTCGACATGGACGAGTCGCGTCACGGCGCGGCCGCCACGTGGTACCGCAAGGCACTCGAGATCGATCCCTATCTGGTGCCGGCGATCATCAATCTTGCGAACATTCACTACGGCAAGGACGAGCTGGCGGAAGCGCAGGCGTTATACGAGCGGGCGATCGGACTCGACCCCGAGTTTTTCGAGGCGCACTTCAACCTCGGCAACATCTACCACGACCTCGGCCGCTTTCAGGAAGCGGCGGCGTGCTACCGCACGGCGCTCCGTCTGAACGGCAATTACGCCGACGCGCACTTCTATCTGGCCATTACCCTCGAGAAGACGGGCCACTCGGCCGAAGCCAAGCCGCACTGGCGCTCCTACCAGCTGCTGTCGCCGAACGGCGAGTGGGTGGAGTTGGCGAGGGAGTTTTCTGAATAGAGCATTCGCAGATTCGCGGATTCGGAGATTCGTAGATTGATTGACGGATTTGCGCCGATTGACATTGAAAGCGTCTGGCTGCTTCGTAATCTACCAATCTGCGAATCTGCGAATCTACCAATGGTGCGTCAGTCAGTACCCATAGTCTTCCGGGGATCGTTTCTTCGGTATCCGTCGCACCTTGTAGAACTGGCAATCGGGGCACCAGGCTTCGGCGTCGAAGCCGGTCGTGCCGGCCATGGGCTGCACGTCGCGGTGCGAGCAGAAATCCTGCGGGTTGCCGTCTTCCGGCGCCTTGCGCCAGCGACAGCTGTGGTAGCGCTGAACAGCCGCGGACTGCGCCGGCGTCTCTTCAGGCGTTGCAATCGCCGGTCGGTTTCGACTGTGGGGAGCTGGAATCGTCGAACATGTATTTGATGGCTAACGGGCTCGGAATGTAATGATGCCGCGGACCGGATCGTACGGAGAAACCCCGACAGTCACGCGATCGCCAGGAACTACCTTGATCCGAAAACGGCGCATGCGGCCGCTCAACTGAGCGAGCACTTCATGCCCCGCATCGCACTGCACGCGATATAGACCTCCGCTGTGTACCGCCACGACCGTTCCCTGCATATCGATCAAATCGTCTTTGCTCAAACTGGCTCGAAATCCTTTCAGGCGCGTCTGCCCGGAGACAAACGTTCGAGCGTTCGAAAGCTCCGCAATACGGCCATCGCATGCGTGTCTTCGAGCTCACTGCTGGCAATGATTGTGCCACAGATGGAGACTATGCTCCAAGATTTCGTACGGCCTTCTCGACCTGCGACGCTAAGTCTACGTAATCATCGCCACTTAGCTGCATCGGCGCCCCGAACACCACGCGCACCGGACCCGGCTTCGCCATCTTCCATTTCTGGTGCAGCACGCGGTCGATGCCTTCCAGGCGAACAGGCACGACCGGCACCGCCAGCCGGGCCGCCATCATGCCGACTCCGGGACGGAACGGCGCGATTTCTCCATGGTCGGTGCGTTTGCCTTCGGGAAATATCAGGACCGAGAAGCCCTCGTTCATGAGCTCACCGGCATACCGCAGCGTCTGCCGCGCGCCGGCCTCGCGCTGGGGCAGCGGGAACGTATTGAAGAACGCGGCAGACAGGTAGTACTCGAGGCTCTTGGCGACTCGCTGTCCGGGCGTGTGCTGGTCGGGGAAGAAGTGCGCCTTGAAGAACTCCTTGGCCATGGCCGTGGCGACCCGCCGGCGCCATCGGCCGGGGAGCGCCGCCAGAATGACGGGCACGTCCATATGGCTCTGATGGTTGGCGGCGAAAATCACCGGCCCTTTAATCCCCTGCAGGTGCGGCAGTCCGTCGACGTGGATCCAGGCGAACACCCGGGTCAGCGGAAGCAGGAATCCCGGCAGCGTGACCCGGCGAAGTGCCCGGAACGGGAGCGTGCGATTCCATGTCGGGAAATCCACCGGCTCGGGCGCCTCCGCTCGGGGCGGGGCGGCCGCCAGGCGCTCCAGATCGGCCACGGTCGACGCGTTCGAGAAGGCGGTTTCGTCGAGCGTCGTGTTGAGCGTCTCTTCGAGCGCCACCATCATCTCGATGCGCTCGAGCGAGCTGAGCCCGAGCTCTTCGAGCGTGGCCGCGGGATTGACGGTGCGCCCGCCGGCATACCGGGCAATGACCGACTCGACGCTCGTGCCGGGCGATCTCGCCGAGGCGGGCGCCGCGCCTGTCTGCAGCCACGCGCGAATTTCGTGACGTTTCAGTTTCTTCGTCCCTTCCGTTCGCGGCAGCTCGTCTCGCGGCCACACGCGCGCGGCTCGAATGCGCTGATGATCGGCCAGCTGCGCGTTGGCGATTCTGACCACGTCGTCGGGATTGATACCTGGTTCGACGACGAGCGCGACGTGGACGCGCTCTTCACCGTTCTCGGTGACGCCGACGACCGCCGAGTCTTTCACCCCGGCGATGGCATTGACGACGCGCTCGACATCTTCCGGAAAGACGTTGAGCCCTTCGGGCGTCACGATCATTTCTTTCTTGCGCCCGCGGATGAACAAGCGCCCAGCGGCGTCGAGCTCGCCGATGTCTCCGGTGTGGAACCAGCCGTCTTCGAATGCCGCGCTCGTGGCTTCGGCCGCGCCGTAGTAGCCGGTTGTGACGTTGTCGCCGCGCACCAGAATTTCTCCGTCTGGCGCGATTCTGATGTCGACGCCCGCGATCGCTTTGCCGACCGATCCCTTGCTCGTCGAGAACGGATGGTTGAGCGTCACAATCGGCGCCGTCTCGGTGAGGCCGTACCCCTGGACGACGACAAATCCGAGGCGTCTCCAGAACGACTCGAGGGAACCTTCGAGCGGCGCGGCGCCGACGACGAACGACCAGAACTTCAAACCGAACAGACGATGGATGGCGCGATAGCGCCACCATCGCTTCGCGACGCCTTCGTTTGTCGCGGGCACTTCGCGAATCTCGGGATGGAGACGCGCGACATGATCGGCGAGCACGTCGAGAATCTTCGGCACCGAGACGAGCACCGAAATGCGGCGTCTTTTGATCTGCCGGACGATCTCGTGCGGGTTGTACCCGCGGATGAACACGACCGTGCCGTGGAGCATCGGCGGCACGAACGTGGCCATCGCCTGTCCGAATAAATGACTGAGCGGTAAGAGGTTAAGGAATCGGATGGGCGAAAAGGGGCGGGCGTACGTCCGGTATTTCCTGACTTCTTGTTCGACCGGCACGATGTTGGCGAGCACGTTGCGGTGGGTCAGCACGACGCCTTTCGGCTCGGCCGTCGCGCCCGACGTGAAGATGATCTCGACGATGTCGTCGCGTGTCACTTGAACGGGCACGAACGACGAAGGATCGAGCGCGCGGAAATCGATGTCGGAAAGTTTCCACGCGATTGGGTCGTCTGCCTTAGCGCCAAGTTTTAGGTCAGCTAACTCAACATCATCGCCGAGCAAAAGTATTTTGGCGCCGACGATGCGTGCGACGCTTGCCAGAAAATCGTGAGATGCGCGGAAATCAATCGGTACCGCGATCGATCCGTTCAGCAGGCATCCCCACAACGCGATGATCCACTCGGGCCGGTTCTCGCTCCAGAAGACAACTTTGTCGCCTTTCCCGAGGCCCGCGGTTTGCAGGCGCGCGGCAAACCCGCGCGCGGCGCGCGCCGTTTCTGCGTACGTGTATGATCGCGTCCGAAATCCATCGTCATAGACGAAAAAATTTCCACGTCCCGTGGAGACATCGTCGAAAAAATCGAGTAAGGTATCCCGACGCATCGACTGAATTATGATGTAGGAACCTTCATGCGAATCTTCCTCACAGGTGCGACAGGATACATCGGCTCCGCAGTGCTCGATGCGCTGTTGCGCGCCAATCAGCAGGTCACCGCGCTCGTGCGTACTCCGGCCGCAGCCGATGCGCTCGCATCGCGCGGCGTCGCGCCCGTGCTTGGCGATTTGCGAACCGTGAAATCGTACCGCGGCGCGGCCGATGCTCATGATGCGTACATCCATGCGGCGGCGGATGCGAGTCCCAGCCGCGAAGAGGTCGATCTCAAAGCGCTCGAGACGCTGCTGAGCGCCGCATCCGAGAGCGCGAAGTTCTGGCCGGTGTCGTTCGTGTACACGTCGGGTCTCTGGGCTCTGGGATCAAATGCGCAGCCGATGGACGAGTCGGCTCAGGTGAATCCAGAAGGTTTCCGGGGATGGCGGCCGGCGCACGAAGAGATGGTCCTGCAGGCGGCCGGGCCGAACCTGCGGACGGCGGTCATCCGCCCGGGCATCGTGTATGGCGGAAATCGCGGAATTGTCTCGGATTTATTGAAAAACGCGCTGAACGGCCTGATCCGCGTGATTGGCTCCGGCGACAACTACTGGCCGCTCGTGTACGACCGCGATCTGGCCGATCTGTACGTCCGCGTCGCCACGCTCCCCGAAGCATCCGGTGTGTATCACGCGAACGATGAAGGGGACGAAACCGTCAATGCGATCGTCGAGGGCATCGCGAGCCAGATGTCGATGCCAACCGACGTGCGGCATGTGCCGCTCGAAGAAGCCCGCAAGAAGTTCGGCGCCTATGCCGATGCGCTGGCGCTGAATCAGCGCGTCCGCGGTCCGCGCGCACGCGCGCTGGGCTGGTCGCCGACGCTGCACTCGGTCGGCACGAACGTCCCGCGTCTACTGGAAGAGTTCCGCCGCGCCCAGGAACGCGCCGCCTGATCTTCGGTGTCCTGACGCAGAGCCGCAAAGCCGCAGAGAAATTTCTTTTCAAGAGCTCTGCGTCTCGGCGCCTCTGCGTCGAGATCCCAAAAGCTGCGAAGCCAGTGTGATGGCCTCTTCGGTCGTTTTGATTTCTCCGTCGAGCTGCTTCTCGTAGATCTGTTTCAACAGCGCGCCCATGTCGGGGCCTGGCTTCATGCCGAGATCGAGAAGATGGCGGCCGAGGAGCAGCGGCCTGGGCGGGCTGCGATCGACGCCGAGCGCGCGCGCGCGTTCGAGGAACCAGTCCATCGCCGTGCAATCGAAATCGCCGGTGCGCCCGAGACAATCTGATTTCGCGAGCCGCGCGAGCAGCTCGAGATTGGCCTTCTGCGCGAGACGGCGGAACGCGCCGTCGGTGAGCGTTTCGCGCACCTTGTAGAGCATGCCGGGCTTCAGGTGGTGCGCGACGAGCCCGAGCACCTGCGTGCGCACGTCCTTGCCGTCGAAGGTGTGGATGTTGAGGCGATCGAGAAACGCGGTGGCCGGCGCCACACCTTCTTCTTCGTGATTCAGCGATCGGATGCGTCCGTCAATCCATGCGGTCGTCGCGGGCTTGCCGAAATCGTGCGTCACGGCGCCGAGCATGACGATCAGCCGATCGGCGTGGTCGAGATCGTCGATGCGCCGCCGCGCCTGGTCGATGACCATCAGCGTGTGCACCCACACGTCGCCTTCGGGATGCCACTCGGGCTCCTGCTGGCAGCCGACGAGCGCTTTCAGCTCGGGAAACAACTGATCGACGACGCCAAGCTCGAGCGCGAGCGCAAATCCGATCGACGGCCGCGCGGCCCGCAGCAACAGCTTTTCCAGCTCTCCCCAGATTCGTTCCGGCGGCAGATCGTCGAGACGAATCGCGCGGCACAGCGCCCTGGTTTTCTCGTCCAGTGTCAGCTCGAAGCGCGCCGCAAACTGCAGCGCACGCAGCACGCGGAGGCTGTCGTCGGCAAACGTCGTCTCGTCGACGACGCGCAGGACCCTGCTATCGAGATCGCGCCGGCCCTCGAACGGATCCTCGTAGGTGTCCGTGAGCGGATCCCACGAGATGGCGTTGATGGTGAAATCCCGCCGGCGCGCGGCGTCCTCGAGCGACATGTCGGGGTCGCCTTCGACGACGAAGGCCTTGTGGCCGCGTCCCGACTTCGACTCGCGCCGCGGAAGGCCGATGTCGATCGTGCCGATCTTGTAGACGGGAAAGCTTTGTCCGATCGGCTCGACCCGGCCGAACGGCGCGAGCAGTTGCGGCAGGTGGGCCGCGGCGATTCCGAAGACTTCCATGTCGAGGTCTTTGGATTCGTGCCCCAGCAGCCGATCGCGCACCCAGCCACCGACGATGAGCGCGCGGCCGCCGCGCGCGTGCACTGCCCGCGCGATTTCCGACGCCAGAAAGGCTCCGGGAGCCCTTTCCTCCATTTCGAGATGATAATGGCGAATCATGCGCAATCGAACTCCCGCACTCGCCGCCGTTCTGGTGTTTGCCGGCATTGCGACCTACGGCCAGGCGCCGCAGACCGAGCGTCATCTGTCGAATGTGACCCAGTTGACCTCGGGCGGCGAAAACGCCGAGGCGTACTTCGCGCCGGACGGCAAGCAGCTCATCTATCAGACCAACCCGGGCACGCCGGATACCTGCGACCAGATATTCACGATGAACGTCGATGGCTCGAACAAGAAACAGTTGAGCAAGGGCGGGCGCACGACGTGCGGGTACTTCTTTCCGGACGGCAAGTCGATCATTTACGCGTCGACCCACCTCGGATCGGCCGCGTGTCCGCCACGGCCGAGTTTTTCGCGCGGGCTACGTGTGGCCGGTCTATCCCGATTACGACATCTTCCGATCGTCGCCCGACGGCTCGAACGCGCAGGCGCCTGACGAGCGACACCCGGGTACGACGCGGAAGCGACGATTGGACCTGACGGCCGCATCGTGTTTACCAGCGTTCGCGACGGCGACATGGAGATCTACTCGATGAACGGCGACGGCTCTGATGTGCGCCGGCTCACGAATCGTGCCGGACCGGATGGCGGGCCCTGGTTCTCGCCCGACGGCAAGCAGATCGTGTTCAGGGGACGCCCGATCAGCGAGGCGAAAGAGCTGGCCGACTACCAGGGATTGCTGAAGGAAGGGCTGTGGCGTCCCACGACGCTCGAGATTTTCGTGATGAACCGCGACGGCAGCAACCTGCGGCAGGTGACGAAGCTCGGCGGCGCCAACTTCGCCCCCGCCTGGCACCCCGACGGCAAGCGCATCATCTTTGCCTCGAACATCAAGGATCCGAAAGGCCGCGATTTCGACATCTTCATGATCAACCTCGACGGCACCGGCCTCGAGCAGATCACGTTCAACAACACCTTCGACGGATTCCCCATGTTCTCGCCCGACGGGAAGAAGCTCGTCTTCGGCTCGAACCGGAACGCGAAGACCGAGGGCGAGACCAACGTGTTCGTGGCGGACTGGGTGGAGTAATGGCTCGCTGCGCGGCTCCCGACTCCCGGCTTCTGGCCTGGAGGCTGAAGCCCGAAGCCTGGAGCCTACCGCAGCCCGAGCAGTTCCACCTCGAATATCAGCTCCGCGTTCGGCGGGATCACCCCTCCCGCGCCGCGGGCGCCGTAGCCCAGGGCGGCGGGGATCGTGAGGCGCCGTTTTCCGCCGATTTTCATCCCGGCCACGCCCTCGTCCCATCCTTTAATAACCTCCCCGGCGCCGAGCGTGAACTCGAACGGGTCGTTTCGATCGACCGACGAGTCGAACTTCACGCCGGTCGTCAGCCAGCCGGTGTAGTGAACCTTCGCTTTTTGTCCGCTGCATGCAACAGCACCCGAACCGGCCTGGAGATCCTCGAATTTCAGGCCCGAAGGGGTCGTCACGACGTCTGCCATGGTTGCGTCTCCTAAAGTCTTGATGTTATATTCGTCAGGTTGTATTGGAGTCAGGAAACCCTATCTGATTCCGAACCGCACGGAAGAGGCTTCTAGGCCACTTTCCTTAGCACGGCTCGCGGAAGGACCGCGGCGCAACACAACATTATCAATAGCGTATTGCATCGGGCGCCAAGCCATTGCGGCTTCTAGGCCCGACGCGCTTTGAGCTGATGAGGTTCTACCTCATTCGCTGGTGGAGTTTTTTCTCGTGCCGACTATCAGTCAGCTTGTCCGCCATGGTCGGATGAAGATCGTCAGCAAGACCAAGAGCCCCGCGCTGCAGAACAGCCCGCAGAAGCGCGGCGTGTGCGTGCGCGTGTTCACGCAGACGCCGAAGAAGCCGAACTCGGCGCTTCGCAAGGTCGCGCGCGTGCGCCTGACCAACGGCATCGAGGTGACGACCTACATTCCGGGCGTCGGCCACAACCTTCAGGAGCACTCGCTCGTGCTCATCCGCGGCGGCCGCGTGAAGGATCTGCCCGGCGTGCGCTACCACGTGGTGCGCGGCACGCTCGACGCGGTCGGCGTGCAGGGGCGCAAGCAGGGACGTTCGAAGTACGGCGCGAAGCGGCCCAAGGCCTAGAGGGCTGGGATTAGGGATTGGGGATTAGGGATTAGCACATGCCGCGACGACGAGTGATTGCGAAACGCGAACTGGCTGCGGACCCGCTCTACCAGAGCCAGCTCGTCACCCGCTTCATCAACACGGTGATGCACGGCGGAAAGAAGAACACGGCCGAGGGAATCCTCTACCGCTCCTTCGACATCATCAAAGAGAAGACCGGCGACGACCCGCTCAAGGTGTTCAAGAAGGCGGTCGACAACGTCAAGCCGAGCCTCGAGGTGAAGTCGCGGCGCGTCGGCGGCTCCAACTATCAGGTGCCGGTCGAAGTGAACCCGAATCGCCGCCTGTCGCTCAGCATCCGCTGGCTCGTCGGCTTCGCGCGGGCGCGCGGCGACGGCAAGACCATGCAGGAAAAGCTCGCGAACGAGTTGATGGACGCGGCCAACCTGCGGGGCGGCGCGGTGAAGAAGCGCGAAGACACGCACCGGATGGCCGAGGCGAACAAGGCGTTTGCGCACTATCGCTGGTAAGTGAAAAGTGAAACGTAAGAAGTAGAAAGTATGCCCAGGTCACATTCGTTAGAAAAAACGCGGAACATCGGCATCATGGCGCACATCGATGCCGGCAAGACGACGACGACAGAGCGGATCCTGTTCTACACCGGTATTACGTACAAGATCGGCGAAGTGCACGAAGGCACCGCCGTCATGGACTGGATGGAGCAGGAACAGGAGCGCGGCATCACGATCACGTCGGCCGCCACCACCTGCTTCTGGCGCGATCACCGCGTCAACATCATCGACACGCCCGGTCACGTCGACTTCACCGCCGAAGTCGAGCGCTCGCTGCGCGTGCTCGACGGCGCGGTCGCCGTGTTCGATTCGGTGGCCGGCGTCGAGCCCCAGTCGGAAACGGTGTGGCGCCAGGCGGACAAGTACCGCGTGCCGCGCATCTGCTTCGTCAACAAGATGGACCGCATCGGTGCGGACTTCAAGCGCACCTTCGACCAGATCATCTCCAAGCTCGAAGCGAATCCCGTCGCCATCCAGCTGCCGATCGGATCGGAAGAACATTTCACCGGCGTCATCGATCTCGTGAAAATGAAGTCGATTACCTACAAGGACGAGACGATGGGCGCCGACTACATCGTCGGCGAGATCCCGGCCGACATGATGGACGAGGCGAAGCACTATCGCGAGCAGCTGATCGAAAAGGTCAGCGAGGCCGACGACAAGATTCTCGAGAAATACCTCCACGGAGAAGAGCCGACCGAAGCGGAAATCAAGGCGGCGATTCGAAAGCGCGTCAACAGCTCGGTCCGCGAGAAGGGACAGGGCGCGTTCGTGCCGGTCATCTGCGGATCCGCCTTCAAGAACAAGGGCGTCCAGCCGCTGCTCGACGCGGTCGTCGATTTTCTGCCGTCACCGCTCGACGTGCCCGCCATTGCCGGCATCGACCCCGACAAGAAGGTCGACCCCGACCATCCGGAGGCCGCGCTCATCGAGCGCCCGGCGAGAGACGATGCGCCGTTTGCGGCGCTCGGATTCAAGATCATGACCGACCCGTTCGTGGGTCAGCTCACGTTCTTCCGCGTCTATTCGGGAGTGTTGATCGCCGGCTCGACCGTCTACAACGCGACCAAGCAGAAATCCGAGCGCATCGGTCGCCTGCTGAAAATGCACGCGAACAAGCGCGAAGAGATCAAGGAAGTCTACTCGGGCGATATCGCGGCGGCCGTCGGACTCAAGAGCGTGTCGACGGGCGACACGCTGTGCGACGAGAAACATCCGATCGTGCTCGAGTCGATGGATTTCCCGAAGCCGGTCATCTCGCTGGCGATCGAGCCCAGGACGAAGTCTGACCAGGAGAAGCTTGGAATCGGCCTCCAGAAACTGATGGCCGAGGATCCGACCTTCCAGGTGCAGACCGACCAGCAGACCGGCCAGGTCATCATCGCCGGCATGGGCGAGCTGCATCTGGAGATCATCGTCGACCGCCTCAAGCGCGAGTTCAGCGTCGAGGCCACGGTCGGCAAGCCACAGGTCGCTTACAAGGAAACGCTGACGCGCCCGGCCGATGGCGAAATGAAGTACTCCAAGCAGACCGGCGGCCGGGGCCAGTACGGCCACGTGAAGATCCATTTGTATCCGGGCGAGCCCGGCAGCGGCTATATCTTCGAGAACGAAACCACCGGCGGTTCCATCCCGAAGGAATTCATCAAGCCGATCGACCAGGGGATCAAGGAAGCGCTGACGCGGGGCGTGCTCGCGGGCTATCCGGTCGATGACGTGCGCATCGAGCTGTACGACGGTTCGTTCCACGAGGTCGACTCGTCGGAAATGGCGTTCAAGATTGCGGGCTCCATGGCGTTTCAGGATGCCGCCAAGAAGGCCAAGCCTGTGTTGCTCGAGCCGGTGATGCGCGTCGAAGTCGTCGTCCCGAAGGAACACATGGGCGACGTGATGGGCAACCTCTCGAGCCGGCGCGGCCACATTCATTCTCAGGAAGACAGGGGCGGCACGCAGATCATCCAGGCGCGGGTGCCGTTGTCGGAGATGTTCGGGTACGCCACCGACCTGCGGTCGCGCACGCAGGGCCGCGCGACCTACTCGATGCACTTCGATCGGTACGAGCAGGCGCCGTCGAATGTCAGTGAAGAAGTTGTCGCAAAGGCGCAAGGGAAATAGACCGATCCCTGAGTGATTAGGGATTAGGGATTAGGGATTAGGAAAAACAATGAGTGCGATGTTCAGCGACAAGATTCAGAATCAGATTAAAGGCGTATGACTCGCGCGTGCTGGACCAGTCGACGACCGAGATCGTCGACACCGCCAAGCGCACAGGCGCCCGCCTCGCCGGCCCGATTCCGCTGCCGACGGCCATCAACAAGTGGACCGTGCTGCGCTCGCCGCACGTCGACAAGAAGTCGCGCGAGCAGTTCGAGATCAGGACGCACAAGCGTCTGATCGACATCTTCGAGCCGACGCCGCAAACCGTCGACGCGCTGATGAAGCTCGATCTGCCGGCCGGCGTCGACGTCGAGATCAAGGCGTTCGGCAAAGAGCACGTGAAATAGCCGGTAGCTGGTGGCCGGTAGCCGGTAGCAAAGGCTGCCCGCTGGCTACGAGCTACGAGCTACGAGCTACAAGCTACTAGCTACAAGCTGAGAAAAGACATGGTCACAGGAATCATTGGACGCAAAGTCGGCATGACGCAGCTGTTCACCGAGGACGGCTCGGTCGTGCCCGCGACGGTCATCAAAGCGGGCCCGTGCGTGGTCGTGCAGCGCAAGACCGCCTCGACCGACGGCTACGAATCGGTGCAGCTCGGGCTCGTCGACAGCAAGCCGGCGAGGGTGACGAAGCCGCTCGCCGGTCATTACAAGAAGGCGAACGTACCGCCGACCCGGGTGTTGCGGGAAGTGACGCTCGCGAAAGACGGCGATCCGAAAGTCGGCGATCAGGTTCTCGTCACGATGTTCGAGAACGGCGAACGCGTCGACATCATCGGCACGAGCCGCGGCAAGGGCTTTCAGGGCGTCGTGAAGCGCCACCACTTCGCCGGCGGCGCGGCGACGCACGGCTCGATGTTCCATCGCGCACCTGGGTCGATCGGCGCCTCGTCGTTCCCGTCGCGTGTCGTCAAGGGCATGCGTGCGGCCGGACGCATGGGCGGCGAGCGCGTGACGGTTCGAAACCTGAAGGTGGCCAAGGT
This sequence comes from Vicinamibacterales bacterium, assembly GCA_963821395.1. Taxonomy (GTDB): domain Bacteria; phylum Acidobacteriota; class Vicinamibacteria; order Vicinamibacterales; family JAMQPK01; genus JAMQPK01. The sequence continues at coordinate 18,617 of CAWGDY010000021.1, forward strand.
CGATCCGGAAAACAACCTGCTGATCGTGCGGGGCGCTATCCCTGGTGCTCCCACCGGCTACGTCATCATTCGCAAGGCTGTGACGGCGAAACGGATCAAGGTCGCGCAGGTTGAAAAACCGAAGGGCAAGAAGCAGAGCTAGGACTGTTCGGGCTAGGGATTGGGGATTAGGGATTAGCTCAGCGACGCGCGCTGCAGTAGGCAGGTTAGCGCCGCAATGTTTGCCGAGCCCCGAGCGAAGTCGAGGGGCGAAGGCACGGGTCGCGGGGGTGGGGCCCCGCGACAAACAAGTTATGAAGATCGATATCGTCAACACAGACAACAAGAAGGTCGGCTCGCTCGAGCTGAGCGACGAGGCGTTCGGCGGCCGGGTGAATGACGGGCTCATCTGGGAGTCGGTCGTGCACACGAACGCGTCGGTGCGCCGTGGCACGCACAAGACCAAGAACCGCGCGAACGTGGCGGGGAGCGGCCGCAAGCCGTGGAAGCAGAAGGGCACCGGTCGTGCGCGGGTCGGCAGCGTGCGCAATCCGTTGTGGCGTCACGGCGGCACCGTGTTCGGCCCGCAGCCGCGCAGCTACGATTTCCAGCTGCCGCGCAAGGTGAAGCGCGGCGCGATTGTCGCCGCGCTCGCGCAGCGGATTCAGGATGGCGCGCTGGTGGTGGTCGACGCGTTGAGCGCCGCCGAGAGCAAGACGAAAGGCGCGACCGAGTTGTTGAAGCGTCTTGGCGCCGATGGCAAGGCCCTGCTGATTGACGTGAAGCCGGACGAGAAGCTGGGGCTCGCCGTTCGCAACATCCCTGGCGTGCAGTTCCTCTCGAGCGCGCGCGTGGCGCGCGCGCGACGTGATGGACGCGTCGAAAGTCATCGCGACCAAGGCGGCCGTGGAGAAACTGCAGGAACTGTGAACGGGTCCAAGGAGCCTGAAGACTGAAAACTGAGAACTGGAACTGTCATCATGAAACTGACAGACGTCATCCGCGGCCGCTCATCACCGAGAAGACGTCCATCCTGCGCGAGCGGGATGGCCGGACGATCGTGTTCGAGGTGGCGACCAACGCGAACAAGACGGAAATCAAGCGCGCGATCGAGACGCTGCTCGGCTCGAAGGTCGAACACGTCCGCACGGCGATTGCGCACGGCAAGGTGAAGCGTCAGGGACGCTTCGCCGGTCAGCGCTCGGATTGGAAGAAGGCTTACGTGAAGCTGCGCGAAGGGGAAAAGCTCCCGGAGTTCTTTGAAGGAGCCTGAGGCAGAACATGGGCATTAGAACCTATAAACCGACGTCACCTGGACGGCGCTTTCAGACGGTCCAGACATTCGACGACCTGACGACGAGCAAGCCGCACAAGCCGCTGGTCGAGAACCTGCACCGGTCGGGCGGCCGTAACAATCACGGCGAGCTCACGTCGTGGTGGCGCGGCGGTGGTCACAAGCGGCTGTACCGCATCATCGACTTCAAGCGCGACAAGAAAGACATTCCGGGAAAAATCTCCACGATTGAGTACGACCCCAACCGGTCGGCGCGCATCGCGCTCGTCACCTACAGCGACGGCGAGAAGCGGTACATCCTGCAGCCGCTGGGCCTGAAGGTCGGCGACAGCGTGATCGCCGGCGACAACGTGGACATTCTTCCGGGCAATGCGCTGCCGCTGAAGAACATTCCGCTCGGCACGATGCTCCACAACGTGGAGCTGAAGCCGGGGAAGGGCGGACAGATTGCCCGGAGCGCCGGATCGTCGGTGCAGCTGGTCGCCAAAGAGGGCGACTACGCATCGGTGAAGATGCCCTCGGGTGAGATTCGCCACATCGCGATCGTGTGCTACGCGACCGTCGGTCAGGTCGGCAACCTCGATCACGAGAACGTGTCGATCGGCAAGGCCGGCCGCAACCGCTGGCTCGGCTGGCGTCCGCACAACCGCGGGGTCGTCATGAACCCGGTCGACCACCCGCATGGCGGCGGCGAAGGCAAGACGTCGGGCGGACGGCATCCCGTGTCGCCGTGGGGCCTGCCGACCAAGGGATACAAGACGCGCAATCACAAAGCGACAGACAAGTTCATCGTCCAGCGCCGGCCGAAAGGCGCCAGGTAGCCGCTATGAGCCGATCACTGAAGAAAGGTCCCTTCGTCGATACACCGCTGCTCGAGAAGATCGAAGCGATGAATCGCACGAACGAGAAGAAGGTCGTCAAGACCTGGTCGCGCCGCTCGACCGTGGTGCCCGAAATGGTGGGGCACACGCTCGCGGTGCACAACGGCAAGAAGTTCATTCCGGTCTACGTCACCGAGAACATGGTCGGACAGAAGCTCGGCGAGTTCTCGCCGACCAAGACGTTCAAGGGGCACACGACGAAGACCGAGAAAGCCGCGCAGATGGCCGCGGCCGCGCCGGCTCCGGCCGGCGCAGGCGGCGCCGGTGCGGGCGGCGGCGCGAAGGCGGGTGCCTAGTCATGGCGATTGAAGCGCAGGCGACAGCTCGATACGTCCGCACCTCTGCCCAGAAGGCGGGCCTGGTGATGGATCTGATCCGCGGCCGTGACGTGAACCGTGCGCTGGCCACACTGCAGTTCACGCGTAAAGGCGTGGGGCACGACATCTCCAAGCTGCTCCGTTCGGCGATCGCCAACGCGCAGCAGAAGGATGGATTCGGCGGCGACGTCGATCGCCTCTTTGTGTCGGCGTGCTACGCCAACCAGGGGCCGTCGATGAAGCGGATTCGTCCCGCCCCGATGGGCCGGGCGTTCCGCGTGGTGAAGCGCACGGCGCACCTGACGGTGCACGTGGCGGAGCGGCCGCTGGACATCGCGGCGGTCGTGCCGGAACCGGCATCGAAGCGCGGTGAAAAAGCGCCTGCGGTGAAGGCCAAGGCGGCGCCCAAGGCCGCGGCGAAGAAAGCCAAGGCGCCAGCGAGGAAGAAGACGGCGCCGGCGAAGAAGAGCGCAGCGCCCAAGAAGAAATAGGGCTTAGGGCTAAGGGCTAAGGGCTGAGTGAAGCGTTCATCGCTCGACAAGCAGATTAGCGCAGCGAACAAAGCCGAGTCCTGAGCGAAGTCGAAGGACGAAGGCACAGGTCGTGGGGGTGGGGCCCCACGACAACCAGGAAAGTAGCGCAGGGCTTCAGCCCTGCCAGGAGCAAATGTGGGTCAGAAAGTTCATCCGTACGGATTCCGGCTCGGGTTCAACAAAACGTGGAAGTCGCGCTGGTTTGCCGATCGCGACTACGCGAAGCTGCTCCACGAGGATCTCGCGCTGCGGGCGGACCTGAAGAAGCGGTTCTCCCACGCAGGCGTTGCCAAGATCGAGACCGAGCGCGCCGCCAACAAGCTGAAGATCGACATCCACACGTCCCGGCCGGGCATCATCATCGGCCGCAAGGGCACGGAAGTCGAGAAGTTGAAGGCCGAGATCCAGAAGCGGACCAACCGCGAGGTCTTCATCAACATTCAGGAGATCCAGAAGCCCGAGCTCGACGCGCAGTTGATTGCCGAGTCGGTGGCGATGCAGCTCGAGAAGCGCGTCGCGTTCCGCCGCGCGATGCGCAAAGCGGTCGAATCGGCGTTGCGGTTTGGCGCGCGCGGGATCAAGGTGCGCGTGTCCGGCCGCCTGAACGGCGCCGAAATCGCGCGATCGGAGTGGTACCTGCACGGCCAGCTTCCGCTGCAGACGCTGCGCGCCGACATCGATTACGGCTTCGCCGAGGCGAGCACGACGTACGGCCAGATCGGCGTCAAGACGTGGCTCTACAAGGGCGAGCGTCTGACTCCGAAGAGCCCGCGCGAAGAGCAAGAGTTCCGCGAGCGCGCTCCGCGCCGGCCGTCGGGCCCGCGCGACGCGAGGCAGTAAATCTCTAGGGATTGGGGATTGGGGATTAGTTCGCGAGCGCCGCACTAAGCAGTTCAGGCGGTGTAACCAAGGCCGAGCGACCAAAGGTCGCGAGGTACAGGTCGTGGGGGTGGGGCCCCACGACAACTAAAAGAAGACGTGTAGTTATGTTGATGCCGAAGAAAGTCAAGTATCGGAAACAGCAGCGCGGCCGCATGAAGGGCAAGGCGTGGCGCGGCTCCGACGTGTCGTTCGGCGACTTCGGTCTCCGAGCGCTCGAGCCGTGCTGGCTGACCGACCGGCAGATCGAAGCGGCCCGCGTGGCCATGACGCGGTTCATCAAGCGCGGCGGCAAGATCTGGGTGCGCGTGTTTCCCGACAAGCCGATCACCAAGAAGCCGCAGGAAACGCGAATGGGCAAGGGCAAGGGCGCGCCCGACCAGTGGGTGTGCGTCGTCCGGCCTGGCAAGATTTTGTTCGAGATGGAAGGCGTGACGGCGACCGAGGCGCGTGAGGCGCTGACGCTCGCGGCGTCGAAGCTGCCCATCCTGACGAAGTTCGCGACCCGCTTCGCCGAGGAGAAAGCGTCATGATGGATGTGGCCGAACTGCGAGATCTCTCGGTCGACGACCTGCAGGCGCGCGCCAAGGAGCTCGAGGATCAGCTCTTCCGGATGCGGCTGCAGCAGTCGCTCGGCCAGCTCGACGCGCCGCTCAAGCTGCGGTTCACGCGCCGCGATCTGGCGCGCATCAAGACGGTGATTACGGAAAAGCAGGGGAAGGCGTTGACCGTTCACGTACCGTTCACCGTAAGAACGGCGCGAGACAGTAAACGGAGAACGGTAAACGGTAAACAGTAAACGAAGAGCGAGACACAATGGCGGAAAAGTCTGAAAAAGAAGGCGTCGTCGTCAGCAACAAGATGCAGAAGACCTGCGTGGTCGCGGTCGAATGGCAGGTGCGTCACGGGCTGTACGGCAAGACCGAGCGGCGCACGTCGAAGTTCGTCGCGCACGACGAGAACAACACGGCGAAGATCGGCGACCGCGTCGCCATCGTCGAGAGCCGTCCGCTGAGCAAGCGCAAGCGGTGGGTCGTGACGAAAATCGTCCGGCCCGCGACGGTGTAGTATCAGTTGTCGCGGAGCGGTTTCAGGTCGAAGCACTGAAGGACGAGAACTGAGCGCTGGCGAGACTCTGGAGATTAGTCATGATTCAGATGCGATCGATTCTCGACGTGGCCGACAATTCGGGCGCGCGCAAGATCGCCATCATCAACCCGATTGGCGGATCGACGGGGCGCTACGCGCGGCTCGGCGACATCGTGACCGCCTCGGTCAAGGAAGCGATTCCCGACGGCACGGTCAAGAAGGGCCAGGTCGTGAAGGCCGTCATCGTCCGCACCGTGAAGGAGCAGCGCCGGAAGGACGGCAGCTACATCCGTTTCGATCGCAACGCGGCGGTGCTCATCAACGACCAGCGCGAACCGATCGGCACGCGCGTGTTCGGACCGGTCGCGCGCGAGCTGCGCGAGCGCCGGTTCATGAAGATTATTTCGCTGGCGCCAGAGGTGCTGTAGCGCAACTACAAGTTGCGCCCTACCAGGGACACCGGTAGGGCTACCAGGGGGGGACCACCGGTAGGGCGGAACTTCAGTTCCGCCGTGAGAAACAGATATGTCGCAACTGCAGAGTCCGATTCGGAAGAACGACAACGTCCTCGTGATCGCGGGCAAGGACCGCGGCAAGAAGGGGCGGGTGTTGAAGGTCGAACCGCTGCGAAACCGGCTCGTCGTCGAAGGCGTCAACATGATCAAGCGCCACACGAAGCCGAACCCGCAGCGCAACATCAAGGGCGGCATCGTCGAACGCGAGGCGTCGCTGCATGCGTCGAACGTGCAGCTCCTGTGCCCCGAGTGCGGTGCGCAGACGCGTATCGGCCACAAGCTGCTCGGCGATGGCCGCAAGGTGCGGATCTGCCGCAAGTGCGAGGGAGTGGTGGACAAATGAGCCGCATGCGAGAACGCTACGAGAAAGAAGTCGTGCCGGCGCTCACCAAGGAGTTCGGCTACAAGAACGTCATGGCCGTTCCGAAGATCAAGAAGGTCGTCGTGAACATGGGCCTGGGCGAGGCGACGTCGAACGCGAAGCTCATCGAAGTCGGATCGGCCGAGCTCGCGAGCATTACCGGCCAGAAGCCGGTGGTGCGCCGCGCGAAGAAGTCGATCGCGGCCTTCAAGGTTCGCAAGGGCCAGCCGGTCGGCACCAGCGTGACCCTGCGCGGCGAGCGGATGTACGAGTTCCTGGACCGCCTGCTGGCGATCGCGCTGCCGCGCGTGCGCGACTTCCGCGGCGTGTCGCCGAAGGGGTTCGACGGTCGCGGCAACTTCACGCTCGGACTCAAGGACCAGTTGTTGTTTCCGGAAATCGACTACCTCAAGGTCGACAAGTCGCGCGGCATGAATGTGTCGGTCGTGACGACGGCCCGGACCGATCAGGAAGCGCGCAAGCTGCTTCAGTTGATCGGCATGCCGTTCAGGCAGAACTGAATAGTCATCAGCGATAAGGAACACATGGCTACAACGGCAAAGATTGCGAAGGAACTTAAGCCACCGAAGTTCAAGGTCCGGCTGCGGAACCGCTGCCACCTGTGCGGCCGGCCGCGCGCCTACCTGCGCAAGTTCGCGCTGTGCAGGCTGTGCTTCCGCAAGCTGGCGCTCCAGGGCGACGTCGCGGGCGTCACCAAGAGCAGCTGGTAGGAGGTAGCCGGGAGTTTGTAGGTGCGAAGTGCTCAGGATGACAACTACCGGCTACAAGCTCAGGCTAAAGTGAAACTGTGACGATAGAGAACAGAACTATGACAGATCCAATCGCCGATATGCTCACGCGCCTTCGCAATGCCGTCATTGCGAAACATCCCCGTGTCGATGTGCCCGTGTCGAAGTTGAAGATCGAGATCGCGCGCATTCTCGAAGACGAGGGCTACATCCAGGGCTACAAGCTCGTGGACGAGAAATCGCCCGAGGCCGCCGAGGCCGTCGCGCCCCGGCAGCTCATTCGCATTGTTCTGAAGTAAGGGCCGCACGGCGAGAAGGTCATCAGCGGTGTCGAGCGTATCAGCCGGCCCGGCCGCCGCGTGTATTTCCGCAGCACGGAGGTTCCGCCCGTGCTCGGAGGGCTCGGCACGAGCATTCTGACGACGTCGCGCGGCGTCATGACGGGGCGCGCCGCACAGCGTGCCGGTGTGGGCGGCGAAGTGCTTTGCAACGTGTGGTAGCACTCGGAAAATAGGGATTAGGGATTGGGGATTAGGGATTAGCCAATGTCGCGAATTGGAAAGAAACCGATTTCGTTGCCAAAGGGCGTCACGGTCAAGGTCGCGCCCGGCGCGCTTGATATTCAGGGACCGAAAGGGAAGCTGACGCAGCGGATGCCGCCCGGCATCGCCTTCGAGGTCGTGGACGGGCAGCTCAAGGCGGCCCTCGAGCGTGAGGATCCCGAGCTCGGCAAGTTTCACGGGCTTGCGCGCAGCCTCGCGGCCAACGGCGTGCTCGGTGTGACCGATGGCTTCAAACGCGAGCTCGACATCGTCGGCGTCGGATACCGCGGCGAGGTCAGGGGCAAGCAGGTCGTGTTTGCGCTGGGGTACTCGCACCCGGTGGTCTTCGACGTGCCCATTGGCATCGACATCGCGATCGACAAGCAGACGCACGTGACGGTCACCGGCGTCGACCGCCAATTGGTGGGGCAGGTCGCCGCGAACATTCGCCGGCTGCGCAAGCCCGATCCGTACAAGCAGAAGGGCGTGCGGTACACGGGCGAGCAGTTGAAGAAGAAGGCGGGCAAGACCGGTACGAAGTAGGGAATGGGGAATGGTGAATCGGGAATAGCCGATGCGTATCAAGACTCGAGAAGATCGGCGTCAGCGAATCAAGCTGCGGCTGCGCAGAGCGCATCGCGGGCAACGAGCAGCGTCCGCGCCTGACGGTGTTCCGCAGCCTGGCGCACATCTACGTGCAGGTGATCGACGACATGACCGGCAAGACCGTCGCGTCGGCGGCGGCGACCGAGCCCGCGCTGAAGTCGGGATTGAGCGGCAAGACGCGCGGCGGAAACAGGGCGGGTGCGGAGTTCATCGGCCAGACCATTGCGCAGCGTCTGAAGGACAAGGGCATCACCAAGGTGGTGTTCGACCGCAACGGCTACCTGTATCACGGCCGGATTCAGGCGGTGGCCGACGCCGCGCGCAAAGCAGGGCTGGAGTTCTGACGCACGAGTGGCAGATTGGCAGATTCGCAGATTGGTAGATTAATTTTATGCAGCGTATTCGCGAGAAGATCGATCCATCGCAGCTCGACATCAAGGACACCGTGGTGTCGATTAACCGCGTCACGAAGGTCGTGAAGGGCGGCAAGAACCTGAGCTTCAGCGCGCTCGTCGTCGTGGGCGACGGCCATGGCGTGGTGGGGTTTGGCGTGGGTAAGGCGAAGGAAGTGCCGTCGGCCATCAAGAAGGGGATCGAGTCGGCGAAAAAAGGCCTGATTCGCGTGCCCCTGCAGGGCACGACGATTCCGCACCCGGTGGTCGGCAAGTTCGGATCGGGCGGCGTCTTGCTGAAGCCGGCGCCGGACGGCACCGGCATCATCGCGGGCGGCGCGGTGCGCGCGGTCGTCGAGTCGGCGGGGTTGCAGAACGTGCTGACCAAATCGCTGGGATCGGCCAATCCGCACAACGTCGTGCGCGCCACGTTCAACGGGCTGATGTCGCTGAAAGATCCGGTGATGGTCGCGCGGCTGCGTGGCAAGGACCTGGAAGACCTTGCCTATTCAAAGGGTTAAACCGCCATGCCAAAAAGAACAGCCAAGCCGGCCGGCGCCAAGCGTGTCAAGGTGACGCTCGTCAAGAGCACGATTGGATTTGATCGGAAACAGGCAGCCGTGGTCGAAGGGCTCGGGCTCCGCCGTGTGCATCACACGATCGAGATCGCCGATACGCCCGCGACGCGCGGCATGATTCACAAGATTCGTCACCTGGTCACGGTTGCGGAATAGTGACTGGGGATTAGGGATTAGCGAGCGCGCAAGTACCGCGAGCGGCAAAGGCCGCGAAGGCACAGTCGCGGGGGTGGGGCCGCGACAGACAAAAGAAGACTTATGGATTTATCAAATCTGAAGCCTCCCAAGGGGGCCAAGCATTCGAAGAAGCGCGTCGGCCGCGGTCATGGCTCGGGCCAGGGCACGCAGGCAGGGCGTGGACACAAGGGCGCGAAATCGCGCTCGGGCTTCAAGCGCAAGGGCGGCTTCGAAGGCGGCCAGATGCCGCTCAAGCGGCGCGTGCCGAAGCGCGGGTTTCACAACCCGTTCCGCATCGAGTACGCCGTGGTGAATCTCGATACGCTGGGCGAGCGGTTCGACGCGGGCACGGTCGTGACGGTCGATCTGCTGCGCGAGCGCCGGCTGGTGCCGGCATCGGCGGAGCGGGTGAAGGTGCTCGGCCGCGGTGAAATTTCGAAAGGGTTGACGGTGCGCGCGCACAAGTTCAGCGCCGAGGCGGCGAAGAAGCTCGCGGCGGCTGGCGGCGCGGCAGAAACTCTGTAGGCACATGGCCATCGACAGCGTCAAAAATCTGTTCGCGATCGCCGAGCTGCGCAAGCGGCTGCTCTTTACGCTGGGGCTGCTCGTGGCGTACCGCATCGGGAGCCACATCACGATTCCGGGCGTGAATCTGGCGGCGCTTCAGCAGCTCGCCGAGCAGGCGCGCGGGACGATGTTCGGGCTGTACGACATGTTCTCGGGACGGAACCTGTCGCAGATGACGATCTTCGCGCTCGGCATCATGCCGTACATCAGCGCGTCGATCATTCTCCAGCTGCTGACGGTGGTCTGGCCGTATCTCGAGCGCATTTCGAAGGAAGGCGAGCTCGGCCGGCGCAAGATCACGCAGTACACGCGCTACGGGACGATCCTGCTCAGCGTGGTGCAGTCGCTCGGCATCGCCATCTGGCTCGAGCGGTCGACGCAGGTTGCCGGCGGGCTGCCGCTGGTCTACAGCCCGGGCTGGGGCTTCCGCCTGATGACGGTGCTGACGCTGACGACGGGCACGACGCTCATCATGTGGCTCGGCGAGCAGATCACCGAGCGGGGCATCGGCAACGGCATGTCGCTCATCATCTACGCGGGCATCGTCGTCAACGGGCCGCAGGCCATCCTGACGACGTTCGATCAGCTGCGAACCGGTCAGCTGGGCCTGATCCGTCTGATCATGCTCCTGTGCGTCATGATGGCGGTGATTGCCGCGATCATTTTCGTGGAGCGCGGCAGCCGCCGCATCACCGTGCAGTACGCGAAACGTGTGGTCGGCCGGCGCATGTACGGCGGCGCGAGCACGCACATTCCGCTGAAGGTCAACACCGGCGGCGTCATCCCGGTCATCTTCGCTTCGTCCATTCTCGCGTTTCCGGCGACGCTGGCGCAGATGTTCGCCAACGACCCGACGCACTGGATGACGCGGGTCACCGATCAGCTGCAGATGGGGATGCCGCTGTACAACCTTCTGTACATCAGCCTGATCGTCTTTTTCGCGTATTTCTACACCGCCATCATCTTCAATCCCGATGACGTGGCGGAGAACATGCGGAAGTACGGCGGGTTCGTTCCGGGCATCCGTCCCGGCAAGCGCACGGCGGAGTACATCGACACGATTCTGACCCGCATCACGCTGGCGGGCGCGATTTACCTGGCGATGATCGCGATTCTGCCGGAGTTTCTGATTACCGGGTTCAGAGTGGCGCCGATTCCGTTCGTCGGCGAATGGCTCGATGCCAACCTGCCGCGCTTCATCACGCAGGGCATGGGCGTGCAGTTCTATTTCGGCGGCACGACGCTGCTGATCATTGTCGGCGTGGCGATGGACACGATTCAGCAGGTCGAGTCGCAGCTCATCATGAGGCACTACGACGGCTTCATGAAGAAGACGCGTATACGAGGCCGCCGCGGCTAGATGGACCTTCGCGTCGTGATGCTCGGCCCCCCGGCGTCGGGCAAGGGGACGCAGGCCGTGCGGCTGGCGCAGGCGCGCGGGATCCCGAAGATCTCCACGGGAGACATGCTGCGCGAAGCGGCGCAGAACGGGTCGGAACTGGGGATGCGCGCGAAGGCGCTGATCGATCGGGGCGAGTTTCTCGGCGACGACGAGATGGTGCGCATCGTCAAGGAGAGGCTGGCGCGGTCCGACGCCGCGGGTGGGTACATCCTCGACGGGTTTCCGCGAACGGTGCCGCAGGCACGGGTGCTCGATACCCTGGTGCAGGGAACGCCGCTCGTGATCGTCGATCTGGCGGTGCCGGATGCGGAGTTGTTGAAGCGGATGCAGAGCCGTCGCGTGTGCAGCGGATGCGCCGCGATTGCCGAGCCCGGCACCAATCCCGACGCGTGCGAAGTGTGCGGCGGCCGGCTGATGACGCGAGCTGATGATGAGGACGAACAGGTGAGGCACCATCGCCTCGCGGTGTATGCCCGCGAGGGCAATCCGCTCGTCGAGTACTACCGCAGGCGGCCGACGTTCCGATCGATCAACGGAGCGCAGACGCCCGATCGGGTTGCGACAGACCTGGCCGCACAGATCGACGCCATGGCGTCCGCGGTGCAGCCATGATCGTGTGTCGCTCTGCAGCAGAGCTGCAGCGGCTGCGCGATGTGAATCAGCTCGTCGGCCACGTGCTGGAGCAGCTGCGGGAAGCGGTGGCGGTCGGCGTGACGACCGAAGAGCTCGACGCGCTGGCCGAGCGGGAGATTCGCGCGGGCGGCGCCGTACCGGCGTTCAAGGGCTACAAAGGATATCCGGCGACGATCTGCGCGTCGGTGAACGAGCAGGTGGTTCACGGGATTCCGTCGACGAAGACCGTGCTGGGCGATGGCGATATCATCTCGATCGATCTCGGCGCCAAGATGGGCGGTTTCTTCGGCGACTCGGCGGTGACGGTCGGTGTCGGCCAGATCTCGACGCAGGCAGGCGATCTGCTGCGTGTGACGGAAGAGTCGCTGTGGAAGGCCATCGAAGCGGTTCGCGCCGGCGCGCGCGTATCGGATATCGGGCACGCCGTGCAGAGTCACGTCGAGAAGTTCGGCTTTTCGGTGGTGCGCGAGTTTGTCGGCCACGGCATCGGTTCGGAGCTGCACGAAGAGCCGCAGATTCCGAACTACGGGGAGCCCGGCCGCGGCCCGAGGCTCGCCGAGGGCATGGTGCTGGCAATCGAGCCGATGGTGAACGTCGGCGATGCGGGCGTCAGAGTACTGAAAGACGGCTGGACGGCGGTGACGTCGGATCGCAGCCTGTCGGCGCATTTCGAGCACACGGTTGCGGTCACGTCCGATGGTTGCGATGTGCTCTCGCGGGTGAGAGCAAAGGAACAAGCGAATGAAGGTACGAGCGTCAGTCAAGCGCATTTGCGATAAGTGCAAGATCGTCCGCCGCCGCGGCGTGGTGCGGGTGATCTGCTCGAATCAGAAACACAAGCAGCGACAGGGCTGAGACCTGAGGGCTGAGGGCTTAGGGCTCAACGCTTAGGAGATTTGTCATGGCACGAATTGCTGGCGTCGATCTTCCGCGAACCAAGCGGGTGGAAATCGGCCTCACCTACATCTACGGCATTGGACGGCATCGTTCGAACACTGTTCTGACTGAAGCGGGCGTGAGCCCGGATATCCGCGTCAAGGACCTGTCCGAAGACGATGTGCGTAAGATCAGCCGCGTGCTCGAGGAGCAGGGCGGCGTGGAAGGCGATCTCCGCAAGGAGATCTCCATGAACATCAAGCGGCTGATGGAGATCGGCAGCTATCGGGGCGGGCGTCACCGCCGCGGCCTGCCGGTCAGAGGCCAGCGGACGCGCACCAACGCGCGGACGCGCAAGGGCCCGCGCAAGGGCGCCGTGGCGAAGAAGAAGGGTGAGTAATCGAGACGGTGCATGGCGAACAAACACGGTGAACGGTTGACAGAGCGAAGGACGAACATGGCAAAGACTGACGCAGAAGGCGCCGCACCCGGAACGCCGGAAAAGGGCGAAAAGGGCGCGAGAAAACCCCGCAAGACATTCAAGAAGCGGGGCGAGAAGCGGATTGTGCACAGCGGCTACGCGCACATCCACGCGTCGTTCAACAACACGATGATCACGATCACCGACACCGAGGGGAACGTGATTGCCTGGTCGAGCGCGGGCGGCGTCGGATTCAAGGGCTCGCGCAAAGGGACGCCGTTCGCCGCCACGCAGGCCGCGATTGCCGCCGGCAACGTTGCCAAGACGGTGGGGCTGCGGTCGGTGGAGGTGCGCGTCAAAGGGCCGGGATCGGGCCGCGAGTCGGCCATCCGCGCGCTGCAGACGATCGGCATCGAGGTGAAGTCGATTCGCGACGTCACGCCGATTCCGCACAACGGCTGCCGGCCGCCGAAGAGAAGGCGCGTGTGAGAACTAGAATCTAGAAAATTCGAAGATTTAGTTTTTTCAGTTTCAGATTTTAGATCAGTTCTTAGTTTTAGATGAGAAGGAACACTTAATGGCCCGTTACGTAGGTCCGGTGTGCCGGCTGTGCCGGCGAGAGGGAATGAAGCTCTTCCTCAAGGGAGAGCGCTGCTACACGGAAAAGTGCGCGATCGAGAAGCGGAACTTCCCGCCTGGACAGCACGGCAAGACGCGGAAGGCCAAGCTCGTCGGCTATGGCGTCCAGCTGCGCGAGAAGCAGAAGGTGAAGCGCATTTACGGGGTGCTCGAGGATCAGTTCCGCCGCTATTTCGAGTCGGCGGAGCGGCAGCGCGGCATTACCGGCGAGACGCTGTTGCAGCTGCTCGAGCGGCGGATGGACAACGTGATCTACCGGCTTGGCCTCGCGACGTCGCGGCCGCAGGCGCGCCAGCTCGTGCGCCACGGCCACTTCCTCATCAATGGCAAGAAGGTCGACGTGCCGTCCTACTCGGTGCGCGTGGGCGATGTGGTGACCGTGCGCGAGTCGAGCCGGAACACGCCGGCGATTCAGCACGCCATCGAAGAAGTGAAGGGGCGCGGCATTCCCGAATGGCTGTCGTTCGACGCCAACGGCATGACGGGCAAGGTCGGATCGCTGCCCACGCGCGAGCAGATCAATCTGCCCGTGCAGGAGCAGCTGATCGTCGAGTTGTACAGCAAGTAGCGCAGGGCTTGAGCCCTGCCTTCACCCAGTCACCGGCCCGCAGCCTTACAGACCTGCGGTGGGAGGCCGGTGATCACACTCGCAGGTCTGGAGTGTTAGAGGCGCTAAGCCTGAGCCCTTCTAACCCGTAGGGAGGAATAGAGATGTTGTGGAAAGGTTTTCAGCGTCCAAAGCGGCTCGAGTTCGAGCGCGAGACATTAACAGAGCGTTTCGGCCGGTTCTACGCACAGCCGTTCGAACGCGGCTTCGGCACGACGATCGGCAACGCGCTGCGCCGCGTGCTGCTCTCTTCGGTTGAAGGCGCGGCGATCACCGCCGTGAAGATCGACGGCGTCCTGCACGAGTTCTCGCCGATTCCGGGCGTGGTCGAGGATGCGACCGACATCATCCTCAACCTGAAGCAGGTGCCGCTGAAGATGCACACCGACAGCACCAAGACGCTGTACCTGCGCGTCGAAAAGGCGGGCGAGGTGAAGGCGCGCGACATCCAGACCGACGCCGACGTCGAGATTCTCGAGCCGGATGCGCGGATTGCCACGGTGTCGGAGGGCGGCAAGCTGAACATGGAGATGCGCGTCAAGCGCGGCCGCGGCTACATCTCGGCCGACAAGAACTTCGACGACGATCTCGGCATCGGCTGGATTCCGATCGACTCGGTGCACTCGCCCATCAAGAAGGTGAACTACCTGGTCGAAGCGGCGCGTCTCGGACAGACGACCGACTACGACAAGCTGACCGTCGACATCTGGACGAACGGTTCGGTGACGCCGCGCGACGCGATCTCCCTTTCGGCGAAGCTCGTCCGCGATCACCTGAACATCTTCATCAACCTCGACGAGTCGGCCGACGAACAGGCCGACGCGCAGACCGAGCCGCAGCAGACCGGATCGCTCAACGAGAACCTCGACAAGAGCGTGGAAGAGCTCGAGCTGTCGGTGCGGTCGTACAACTGCCTGAAGAACGCGAACATCCGGACGATTCGCGAGCTCGTGCAGAAGACCGAAGGCGAGATGCTGAAGACGAAGAATTTCGGCCGCAAGTCGCTGAACGAGATCAAGGAGATCCTGCACAGCATGGGGCTGAGCCTCGGCATGCGCATCGATCAGCCGGCGGGAAGCCGATCGGAGTAAGTGGACGGGACCGAGGACTGAATCTGGAAACTAGAAACTAGAAACTAGAATCTGGAATCTGGTTCGAAGATTTTAGTTTCTAGATTCAGGTCCACGGAAGATTTTAGATTCAGGTACACACACCATGCGTCATAGAGTTGCACATCGAAAACTGGGCCGGGTAACCGAACATCGGATTGCCATGCTCCGCAATCAGGCGACGGCGCTCTTCCGCTACGAGCACATCGAGACCACGGTGCCGAAGGCGAAAGAGCTGCGGCCGTTCGTCGAGCGCCTCATCACCATCGCCAAACGCGGCGTGGCCGCGGGCGACGGCAAGGTGCTGCACGCGAGACGGCTCGTGGGGCGCGACCTGGTGGACGGCGAAGTTGTCATCAAGCTGTTCGATACGCTCGCGCCGCGCTTTGCCGATCGTCCGGGCGGGTACACGCGCATTCTGCGGCTCGGCTATCGCCGCGGCGACAGCGCCGAAATCGCGCAGCTCGAGCTCGTCGGCAGCGAGTACGATCCCAAGGCCGAGAAGAAGCCGGGGAAATCGGCCCAGGCGCCGAAGCCGAAGTCTGGCGTTGGCGGCCGCCTGCGCGCCGCGGCCAATCGGCTCCGCGGCAAGAAGGAAGAAGACGACTCGGCCGAAGCACGGAAAGCCGCCAAGGGCGGCCAGACCAAAGGCCGGACCGCCAAGCGGACGACCCCGCAGAAGGCTGGTTAAGACTGGTAGGGGTTCGTGGTTGGTGGTTCGTGGAACGACGAACCACTGACCGCGGCCAACCACGAACCACCAGCCACCCACCAACAGCCCTTCGGGCAAAGACCTTCATCTACCGCGACGCCAGCGGACGCCGGGTTCGCGATGCACGGACGCTCGAGAGAATTCGAGCGCTGGTGATACCACCAGCGTGGGACCGACGTGTGGATTTCGGTGGAATGACGTTTCACTTCCGCGCGAAGAGCGGTGTGATGCAGACCATCGAGCTCGACGACGCCACGCTCGCCCGCATCGTGAAACAGGTTCGCGCGCTGCCGGGGCATACGCTGTTCCAGTATCTCGACGCCAATGGAAAGCGGCAGTGCGTCGACTCGGTGGCCGTCAACACGTACCTGCGCGCCATCACCGGCCAGCCCTCAGCCCTTATTTCATCGGTCCGTAATCGGTCGAGTTCATGAACACCGACTGGACCGACGTGCCGACCTGCATCTTCTTGGTCACTTCCGTCCATTCCGGATCCGTGCGGAAGGCATTCCACGCCGCGTCGCGAGCCGCCGCATCCTTGTACGCCAGCAGGTAGATGAGCGTGCTCTCCATGCCCGCATTCAACGGCTGCCAGAAACCGACAATCGTCATGCCGTGCTTACGGAACAGGCGATTGGTGTTCTCGCGGAAGCGTGAATGGAGCAGGTCGATCGAGCCCGGGCCCTCGCCCTTCACGGTGTAGGTCCTCAGCTCGAAGCAGCGCGAATCGGACGCGATGTTCTTGCCCGTGACCCCTGGACCGCACGGGGGGGTGGGGGCCGCTCCTCCACGCTGCGGCGCGGGAGCCTGGGCCTGGGCGGCGGCGGCGAGCGACACGACCAGCACGCCCGTCATGAGAATCGAAGAAATATTAGGAAACCGCTGGATCATTGAATGCCTCCCTTGTGAATACCGGGGGGCGAGTCTAGCAGAATTCTTGACAGTGGAATATCCTGAGCGCATATATAAAGCGATGCTGGCGACCCTTGCGGCGATCGTCCTCTCGGCGGCCATCGTGTCGGCGCAGGGCCCCGTCACCAACCGGATGCCCGCCACCACCCTGCGCGGTACCATCGTCGAAGTGACCTGCTTCCGGCAGCAGGGAGCGGCGACCGTCAGCAGTCCAGAGCAGATGGCGTGCGCCAAACAGCGCGTCGCGGCCGATGGGCGGCTCGGCATCCTGACGGAAGGCGACGGGCTGTTCCAGATTACCGGCGCGTTCGCCGCGAACAAGTTCGCGAAGGTCGCGCCGTTCATCGGTCAGCGCGTCGATCTGAGCGGCGCCGAAGTCGTCATCTCCAACAACTACGATTACAAGAATTTCGAGGCGGAGAAGATCGCAGTCGTCAAAGGCAAATAACGGGGCCCGCGGTTCACAAACAGTGGAGGCTCGAATGAGATCTCTTTCAGTCCTTGCGGCGGCGGCGCTGGTCATGATGTTGACGGTCGCGTCAAGCGCACCCACCTTCGCGCAAGGCGCTACGGCGGGCAGCAGGAGCGTCGCCGGCGGCGGTCACCTTCACGAAAGACGTCGCGCCGATTCTGCAGCGCTCCTGCCAGAATTGCCATCGCCCCGACTCGAACGCGCCGATGTCGCTCATCAGCTACGAAGACGCGCGCCCCTACGCGCGCTCGATCAAGACCAAGACGACGTCGCGGCTGATGCCGCCCTGGCACGTGGAGCGCAACATCGGCCTTCAGAAGTTCAAGGACGATCCGTCGCTCACCGAGCAGGAGATCGCGACGATTGCCGCCTGGGTCGACCAGGGCGCGCAGAAGGGCAACATGGCCGACATGCCGCCCGCCCGCACCTTTGCCGATGACGATGTGTGGCACATCGGCAAGCCCGATCTGATCGTCGAAATCCCGCAGCCGCATGTGGTGCCCTCCGCCGGTCCCGACGTGTGGATCGACTACATCGCGGACAGCGGCCTCATGGAAGATCGTTACGTGCAGGCGGTCGAAACCAAGCCGGGTCCCGGCGCGCGGACCGTGATGCACCACCTGCTGACGTACCTGATTCAGGATGTTCCCGACAGCGAGAAGCTCGTCGGGCTGGACGACGTTCGCCAGACGCAGACCGAGACGTTCCTGAACGAATATGCCGTCGGGAAGAACGGCGATATCCTCCCGGACAATACCGGCAAGCTCATGAAGGCGGGCGCGAAGGTCCGCTTCAACATCCACTACCATTCGAGCGGGCGCGAAACGACCGATCGGTCGCGCGTCGGCATCAAGTTCTATCCCAAGGGCTACGTGCCGAAGTATCACCAGATCTCGCTGCAGATCGCGTCGGCCAACAGCGAGCTCGACATCCCGGCGGGCGTGGTGGCGCGCAGCGAGGGTTACTACCGCTTCGACAAGCCGGTGCAGGTGACCGCGATCCAGGCGCACATGCACAACATCGGCAAGCGGATGTGCCTCGAGGCGATTCTGCCCAGCAACACCACGCTGCAGCTCAACTGCATCGGCTGGGACTTCAACTGGCACAAGGTCTACAACTACAAAGACGAAGTGAGCCCGCTGCTGCCCGCAGGGACGGTGCTGCATTCCACGCTGTGGCACGACAACACGAAGGCCAACCGCGCGAATCCCGATCCGAGGAATTGGCGCGGATACGGCCAGCGCACGGTGGACGAAATGGGGTTTGCCTGGGTGACGTGGACGAACCTCGAAGAGGCCGACTACAAGGCCAAGGTCGCCGAGCGCAGCAAGGTTAAAGATACGAACTAGAATCTGGGAACGCCGAGCCGCCGAGGCGCCGAGATCAGAAACGCAAAATGCTTTTTGATCCGGCGGCCCGGCGACTCGGCGTTGTCGTTTACGAAACAGTTCTATGAGACAACTCGTCGCGTTGGTCGTGTTTCTCGGGCTCGCCATCGCCGCCTCCGCGCAGGAGGTGGCGATGAGCGAGATCAAGTTCAACTCGGGGCAGAGCCTTCAGCCGGCCTATGAAGGGTGGACGCGCAACGCCGACGGCTCGCGCAGCATGTGGTTCGGTTACATGAACCGCAACTGGGAGGAGACCCCCGACGTTCCCGCCGGTCCCAACAACGGTTTCGGCGCGTCATCGGAAGATCTGGGGCAGCCCACGCATTTCCTCCCGCGCCGGCAGGCGTTCGTGTTCAAGGTGAACGTGCCCGCCGACTGGCCCGTCGACCGGGACCTCGTGTGGACGGTGACGGTGAACGGCACCGCGCTGAAGGCGTACGGCTCGTTGTGGCCGGTCTGGGAGATCGACGAACAGACGATGTCGGCGAACAACGGCGGACGCACCGCGAGAACGTTCGGCGAGCCCGTGAACAAGCCGCCGACGATTCTCTCGGAGATGCCCGCGCAGAACGCGACGGTGGGACAACCGCTGACGCTGGTGCTGCCCGTCAGGGATGACGGGAATCCGACGCCGGAGACGCGCGCGCGTGGAACGGGTGGGCCGAGAGGCCGCGGGACGCCGGGGCCCAACGCCGGTCCACCGGATCCGTTTGCCGAGGCCGCTCGCGGACAGTTCCGCGTGAAGTGGGTTCAGTACCGCGGCGCCGGGAAGGCGAAGATCGCGCCGTCGGAATCGACGGTGCTCGGCGCCGACGGCAGGCCGAACCTCGTCGAGGGCAAGTCGTCGACGAAAGTGACCTTCGACAAGCCGGGCACCTACACGCTGCGCGCGTACGCGCTGGACGGCGACGCCTTCTTCGTCACGCAGGACGTCACTGTTACGGTGAGACGAACTGACGCAGTCTAACAATTATGAATCTAAAAGGCAAAACTGGAACATGGCAGGCGGTATCTCAGATTCTAGTTTCTAGTTTTCAGATTCTAGTTTCTGATTTCACTCCGCCTCCACCTCAGCCCCACGCTCCGCCTTGCTCGCCGCGATGATCTTCGCCTGGAGGGGTGTCGGCACTTCTTCGTAGTGCGAGAACTCCATGTGATAGCTGCCGCGCGCGCCGGTTGCCGACGTGAGATGCTGCTCGTAGGTGAGCATCTCGGACATCGGCACCTGCGCCTTGATGACCGTCGTGGCGCCGCGCGTGTCCATGCCGGAGATGCGGCCGCGGCGGCCGTTGAGGTCGCCCATCAGGTCGCCGGCGAAGTCTGACGGCGCGTACACCTCGACGTTCATGATCGGCTCGAGAATCGTCGGCCGTGCGCGCGTCATCGCGTCTCTGAACGCCAGCCGGCCGGCCATCTTGAACGACAGCTCGTTCGAGTCCACGTCGTGGTACGAACCGTCGAACACCGTCACCCGGAAATCCACCATCGGGAAGCCCGCGAGGTAGCCGCGCACGCGGGTTTCCTGGATGCCCTTCTCGACAGCCGGAATGAACTGCCGGGGAATCGACCCTCCGAATATGTCGTCCACGAACTCGAAGTCGGT
Organism: Vicinamibacterales bacterium; assembly: GCA_963821395.1. GTDB lineage: Bacteria > Acidobacteriota > Vicinamibacteria > Vicinamibacterales > JAMQPK01 > JAMQPK01. The sequence goes on from CAWGDY010000021.1 coordinate 38,850, forward strand.
GCCCCGCGGCAGCGGCTCGACTTTGATCTTGCAGTCGCCGAACTGGCCGTGGCCTCCGGTCTGTTTCTTGTGCCGGCCGTGCGCCTCGGTGGCGGCCTTGATCGTCTCGCGATACGGAATGCGGGGCGGCTTCAGGTTGACGTCGACGCCGAAGCGCCGCTTCAGCTTGGCCACGGTCACTTCGATGTGAAGCTGTCCCTGTCCCGAGAGCAGCAGCTCCTTCGTCTGGGGATCGCGACTGTAGCTGATCGACGGGTCCTCCTCCTCGAGCCGGTGCATCGAGGTGCTGATCTTGTCTTCGTCGCCGCGGCTCTTCGGCTCGATGGCGTATGACAGCACCGGTTCCGGGAACTTCGTGCTGGGAAACACCGCCGGGTCGCCCTTGTCGCCGAGCGTATCGTTGGTGAGCGTGTCCTTCAACTTCGGGACCGCGCCAAGATCGCCGGCGTGCAGCTCGGGCACGTTCGCCTGTCCCTTTCCCTGGAGCAGGACCACATGGCCGAGGCGCTCGGGCGTGTCACGGGTCTTGTTGTGCACGGTCGAGTCGGCCTTGAGCACGCCCGACATGACGCGGAACATCGTGATGCGGCCCGCGAACGGATCGGCAATCGTCTTCCACACGAACGCAGACGCCGGCCCGTTCTCCGAGAACGGACGCACGGCTTCTTCCTTCGTCTTCGGGTTGAGCATCGTCAACGGCCGCTCGGCCGGCGACGGCACGTAGCCCACGATGGCGTCCAGGAGCGGCTGAACGCCGATGTTCAGCAGGGACGAGGTGCACAGCAGCGGAAAGATCTTGCCCGACGCCGTCGCGCTGCGCAGCCCTGCCACGAGCTGCTCCTGCGTGAGGGTGCCGGCTTCGAAGAACTTCTCCATCAGCGATTCGTCGTTCTCGGCGACCATTTCGATGAGTGCCTCGCGCGCGGCGGCTGTCTGGTCGGCCAGCTCGGGCGGGACCGGCGACTCGCTGAACTTGCCGCTGCCATCGGGCAGGAACACGTAGGCCTTCAGCGCCACGAGATCGACAACGCCGCGAAACGACTTCTCTTCGCCAATCGGGAGCTGCACCGGAACGACGGCGCGGCTCAGCGCGCCGTGAATCGACTGCAGCGAGCGTTCGAGGCTGGCCCGCTCGCGATCGAGACGGTTGACCACCACGAGCCGGGGCAGCCCGGTTTCCTCGGCTGCCTGCCACGTTTTTTCCGTCTGCACCTGCACGCCGGAGACCGCGTCGACGACCACAATGGCCGCGTCGGCCACGCGCAGGGCCGCGCGCGCGTCGGCCAGAAAATTCGCCATGCCCGGCGTATCGATGAAGTTGATTTTCGCTTTGTTCCACTCCGCGTAGGCGAGGCTGGCCGAGAGGGTGTGCTTGCGCGAGATTTCCTCTTCGTCGAAGTCGGTGACGGTCGTGCCGTCGTCGACCTTGCCGAACCTGTTGACCGCTCCGGCGTCGAAGAGGGCGGCCGAAGTGAGCTGGGTTTTTCCGGAGCCGCTGTGGCCGACAAGAGCGACATTCCGGATGTTCGCCGCGTCATAGACCTTCATAGACGGTAGTCCTCCGAAACGGGATCCCGGTGCGGCAGCCGCGCCGGGGTGACCAAAGGGGGTGAACGGCCATCATAACCCGACCAAAACCGGTACGGGACGGTTGTTGTTCGGATCGGGCGGCCCGGACGTTGTAACAGGTGAACCCCCCAGAGTCGCCTTCAGAAATGGAGAACGCCATGATCTACTTTGAGCCTGCAGCGGACGAACGCGGGCGGTTACGCGAACCCCAACGGCCGGGTGATCCCCTGATGAGCGACGAGCCGACCATCGAGCTCGTGGTGAGAGCGCGTCAAGGCGACCGGGCCGCCATGGAAGCCCTGCTGCAGCGCTGCCTCCCGCCTCTGAAGCGCTGGGCGCACGGCCGTCTGCCGCCGGCGGCCCGCGGCCGCCTCGACACCGGCGACCTCGTGCAGGAAGCCGCCTTACACGTGCTCGGCAACCTCGGGACCTTCGAGCCGCGCCACGTCGGGGCCATGCAGGCGTACCTGCGGCAGTCGGTGATCAACCGCATCTGCGACGAAATCCGGCGCATCGGCAGGCAGCCCCCGCCGCTCGAACTGCCCGCCGATCACCCGTCCGACAGCACGTCTCCGCTCGAGGATGCGATCCGGCAGGAAGAGTACGAGCACTATCGGGACGCGGTGGCCCATCTCTCGCCAAAGGATCGCGCGCTCATCGTCGCGCGTATCGAAATGCAGTGGAGCCTCGCCGAAATTGCACACCGCTACGGCCTGCCCACCGTTGACGCGGCGCGCATGGCGGTCAGCCGCGCGGTAAAGCGTCTGGCCGCGGATTTCTCTGCGCGCAACAAGTCGTGACGCCAGCAAGGGCAGACGTTCGCCGGCCCGTGTCCGTGCGTTAACTATAGAGAGCGGGCGGCTGATGCCGACGCTGACAGGAATCCAAGGAGGACAGAATGCGTGTGCGAAGAATCGTTCACATCTTGTGCGGCGTCGTGCTTCTCGGCGTCGTTGCGACCACGCCCACCGGGGCCATCGAGAACGCCCGTCGCACGACCTACTTCACGTTCAGGGCTCCAGTTGCGCTGCCGGGCGTCACGCTGCCGCCTGGCTCGTACGTGTTCGAGGTGATGAACCCCGACATGAGCGCCGACCTCGTGCGCGTGTCCAACCGCGAGCGCAGCAAGACGTATACGCTGCAGTTCACGCGGCCCGTGCATCGCAATCGGCGGGGAGACATGAAATCGACCATCACGCTCGGTGAAGCGGCGAGCGGCGCCGCTCAGCCTATCAAGACGTGGTTTCCCGAAAACGAAACCACCGGCCGCGAGTTCCTCTACTAGTACCCACCATTCACCCGCCATGCCGGTTGTCCACGACAGCCGGCCTGGCGGGACACGCCATTGGGCTCGCGAGCCCATCAGTTCTCAGTTGTCAGTTCTCAGTCTTCAGTTGTCAGTTTCAGTTGTCAGCTGTCACTCTTTTGCGTTCTCGGTCGTGTCTGACCGTTGCTGCCTTCACGGATTTCAGCAGACCGCGTGATCAGCTTCTTCACGTTCGACGACCTGCGCTTAAAGGGCAACGGATTCCGAGGCTGAGACGTAATCCAGGTCCGCCACAAGGATGACGGAGATATTCGAGCTCGCTCGCCGAGCCCAGAGCGATCCTCAGGGAATGAGCGAACGACTTCCGCCGCGGCAAGCGCCCTCCGCGATGTTTGATGGCATCGACACCGACGCTCGCCGGATTTGCGATGTCAGGCCGAACAGCTCCGCCTTCGGAAAGCTTGGCAGAAACTGCGTCACGTGTCGAACGATTGAATGTGATTTCTGCCAGCTACGAGCTTCTGTGACACGTCCTGCATAGCGCAATCTCCTGAAATGTGAAAGCCGCGGTACCGGTGCCTGCAAACGGTGAATGCTAAACCGCGTGACACGGCAAACGGCAAACGGTGAACGGAAAACGGTAGAACTGACGACTACTCGTACCTCAACGCTTCAATCGGATCCAGTCGGGCGGCGCGAATGGCGGGATACATGCCGAACGCGATGCCGACGGTGGCAGAGAAGCCGAGTCCGATGGCGAAGGACCAGATGGGCAGAGAGATGGGAAAGCCGGTAGCCAGGTGGGCGATGAAGCCGATCGCGCTGCCGAGCAGGATGCCGAGCACGCCGCCGATCGACGTCAGCACGACAGCTTCGGTGAGGAACTGAAAGAGCACCTCGCGCTTGCGCGCGCCCAGCGCGCGCCGGACGCCGATTTCACGCGTGCGCTCGGTCACCGAGATCGACATGATGGCCATCACGCCGATGCCCCCCACCATCAGGGCGATCGACGAGATGACGACCAGCGCGAAGAACGTCGCGCTGCTGATTCGATCCCAGAGCTTCAGGAACTGATCCTGCGTCTCCATGTTGAAGTCGTTCGGGTCGTCGAGCTTGAGGCCGTGGCGGCTGCGCATGATGCGCTCGATCTCGGCCATCGCGTCGGCCACGCTGACTCCGGGCCGCGGTTGAACCGAGATCTGGACCGGCATGACGACCGAGTTGCGGAAGACGCGTACGGCACGCAGGCCGAAGATGCGCTGGTAGCTCGTGTACGGGATGACCACGAAATCGTCGGCGCCCGAGCCGAACCCGCCGGCGGCCCGCTTGGCATAGACCCCGACGACCTCGAATCGCTCGCTTCCCACGCGCACCATTTTGCCGATCGGGTCGATGCCGCTGTTCGCAAACAGCAGCATGTAAGGCGTGTTCCCGAGCACGACCACGTTCTTGCGGTACTGCACTTCGGTTCCGTTGAAGAACCGGCCTCCGAGGAACGGGATGTTCGTGCCTTCCTGGAATTTCTCCGTCGTGCCGAAGACGATGATGGGCTTGGTCCGCTGATCGCGGTAGAACACGCGCTGCTGGATCGAGCCGGGACCACCGCCACCGAGTTCGACGTCGACTGTCTGCAGAAGCGCTGCCTGCTCCTCGATGGCCCGGCTGTCGGCAATCGTCAGGTTCGGCCGGTTCAGCAGCGTCTTCAGCTCGTCGCCGTTCACGAAGTTGGTGAAGCTGAACCGGGAGATGATGATCGTGTTGGGGCCCAGCTGCTGAATCAGTCCGCGCAGCGACTGATCGAATCCGCGGATGAGCGCGGTCATCGCGACGATGGACGTGATGCCGATGACGACGCCCAGCACCGTCAGGCCCGAGCGCATCTTGTTGCCGCGCACGGTTTCGAAGGCCATGATGATGACCTCGCGCAGCAAACCGTAGCGGATCCTTGGTGTTCTCATATCAGTCGGCGGGCCCAACGCACCGGACTCGCCCTACGTACTTCGTAGGCCCGAGTCTTGCTCACCCAAGCCCCGCCTCTACTCACGTCTCAGCGCTTCAATCGGATCCAGCCGCGCGGCGCGCAGCGCCGGATACAGACCAAAAAACAGCCCGACGATGGCGGTGATGCCGATGCCGAGCGCCACCGACCACAGCTCGACCGACGCCGGAATCGGCGTGAATCTGGCGATCGTCGTCGCGATGGCGCCACCGAGCAGCGTGCCGATGACCCCGCCGAACATCGACAGCACGACCGACTCGGTGAGGATTTGCGACGTGATGTCCGATTTCCGCGCGCCCAACGCTTTGCGCAGGCCGATCTCGCGCGTGCGCTCGGTCACCACCATCAGCATGATGTTCATGATGACGATGCCGCCCACGACCAGCGACAGCCCGACGACGCCGACGAGCACCGCGAAAATGCCGTTGGTCGCCTGGTGATAGATGTCGAGGATCGTGTCCGACGTAAAGATGCCGAAGTTGTCGGGCTGTCTGGGTTTCAGGCGGCGAGCGCTTCGCAGCGCCATCATCGCTTCGTCGGTGGCCGCGGCGATCTGCGACACGTCGCGCGGCTTCACCGAAACGGACAGTCGCGGTCTCGACCCGAACATCATCTGAAACTGCCCGAGCGGGATGACCACGAACTCGTCCTGCGAGCGGCCGAGCAGCGTCCCGCGTTTGGCGCTGACGCCCACCACGCGGAAGTGCATGCCTTCAATCTGAATCGTCTTGTCGAGCGGGTCGAGATCCGCGAACAGGCGGTCGGCGGTGCCCCAGCCGATGACGGCAACGGGCCGTGACGTCTGCACTTCCGCGGGGCTCATCAGCCGTCCGCGCTCCGCATCGAAGCTCGAGAAATTCACGTAGTCGTCGGTGACACCCTGGACGCGGGTTTGATCGATCGATCGGTCGCGGTAGGTGACGCGGCCGTTCGAACTGGCGTCGGCCATCACCGACCCGGCCAGCTCGCTGTTGCGCCGGATCGCACGCACGTCGCCCAGCGTCATGCGCGGGTTGTTGCGCACCTTCTCGAACTCTTCGTCGCTGCGCGTGATGGGGTACTGCTGAATGTTGAAGGAATCCGAGCCGGCCTGGTTGAGAATCGCCGACTTGACCGACGCGTTCAATCCCTGGATGAGCGACACGACGGCGATGATCGACGTGACCGCGACAATGTTGCCGAGCACCGTCATCAGCGAGCGCAGCTTGGCCGACCAGATGGCACTCAGTGCGATGCCCGCCGCGTCGAGATACTTATTCATCGTCGATCGTCGATGGCCGATCTCACGATCCGCCTCCCGCATTCCGGTTCGCGTTCGGGCTGGTTTGCACCCGCACCGGGTCGCCGTCGGCCATGCCGCGGACGCTGCTGTACGGGCCCGTGATGACCTGGTCGCCGGATTTGGCCCCCGACAGCGCCTCGAAATAGCGATCGCCGGCAATGCCGATCTTGATCGGCAGGAACTCCGCGCGTCCGTCCTTGATCAGGAAGACACCTTCGGTTTCTTTCCGCGTCTGTCCCGGCTCGAGCTCGACCGGCGTCGGCGCCGCCGGCTGGTTGCCGCGGCCTCTTTCGACCCGCGGCTGTTTCACGATGCCGCCTTTCGCGTCGTAGATGAGCTCGCGCACCGCAACCGCAGGAATCGGAACCGCCACCACGTGCGAGCGCGTGGCGGTGGTGATGTCCGCAGTGCAGGTGAATCCAGGACGCACGTCGGGCACGACTTCGTCCAGCACGACGACGACCTTGAAGTTCGTGGCCTGCTGCGATTGTTGCTGCTGCTGACCGGTTTGCTGGATCGGGCTGTTCCCGATCTCGGTGACGTGCCCCTTGAACGTGCGCTCGGGCATGGCATCGATGGTGATCTTGGCCGGCTGTCCCACAGACACGTTGGGAATGTTCGTTTCGTCCACCTCGACTTCCGCCTGAATCACCGACATGTCGGCGACGGTCAGCAGCACCGTCCCGGCGTTGTTCATGGTGCCGACGACCGCGGTTTCCCCTTCCTGGATGTTCCGGCGCGTCACGATGCCCGCGATCGGCGACTCGATGCGTACCTTGCTGAGGTCGAACTGGGCGCTGTCGAGCTGCGCGCGATCCTGCCCGAGGCGCACCTCCTGCGTTCTCACCTGCTTCTCGCGCTCGACGAGCGTCGATTGCGCCAGCCTGACGTCGTTTTCCGCGCGCTCGAGCACCTCGCGCGGCGTCAGCTGCATCTTCCACAGCTCCTGCTGCCGCTTCAGGTTCTGCTGCGCGACCTGCAGCTGGACGCGGGCCGTCTCGACGCCCTGGCGCGCCTGGTCGAGCGCCGACTCCGCGCCGCGGAGCGCCGCCTGACCGCTTTCCACACGCGACCGCAGCGTGCGCGGATCGATTTGCATGAGGAACTGGCCGAGCGCGACGCGGTCTCCCTCGTTGACGGCCAGATCGACCACGCGTCCCGATGTGTCGGCGCTGATGTTCACGAAGCGCTTCGGCTGAATCTTTCCGGACGCCGACACGACCGCCTCGAGGTCGCGCGTCCGAATCGTCTCCACCGTGACATTGGGCGCGGTCGTCCGGCGGGTCCACCACGCGTAGCCGCCGGCCGACGCGATGAGAACGAGCGCGACCAGCGCGATGATGATTTTCTTGTTTCGCGACAACTAAACGCCTCCTCGAAGAGCCTGCGTCAGCGCGAGCGCGACGGCGCCCGCCGCATAGGCGCCGAACAGCCAGCGCGCAATCGGCAGCGTGCGCGTCCGGTACAGCAGGCTCAATCCCAGCGCAACGAGAACGACCCACCACAGGACAAACACGTCGAGCGCGCCGAACAGACGGGCCGGAAACGTCGATTCGCTGAACGAGGGCAGCACCATGCTGAGACTCGTGGCGCCGCCGAGCGACTCGCGTGCGTAGTTGACCGGTGCGGCGACCAGTGCACGCACGGCGAAGATGGCCGAGGCGTGCACGACGATCGTCAGTACCTGGGCAAAAGTCGCGTGGCCGTTACCGGTTCGATTTCCGAAGTATTGCAGGGCGCCCGCCAGCGCCAGCCAGCCGACCGGCCACCCGATGAGAATCACCGCCGCGCTGATCGCCGGGCGGTACGGCACGAGGTCGCGAAGCGCGGCATATGTCTCGTCGGTGACCACCGTGCCGAACGATTCGAGCTGCCGCACCTGCTGATCGAGCGCGGCGAGCTGGCCGACGCGTGTCAGCAGAAACCCGACGCTGCACGCGGTGGAAATCGTCACGATGACGAGCGCCAGAGCGAGCGACTGGGGGTTCGCGATGGCGCCGGCGAGCGTCGCGCGCGGCGATCGCACCATGCCGGCCACCCGTCGTACGGCATCGGCCAACAAACGCATTACTCCTTATGGTTCTTCACCTAAGACGAGCACGGGTGCAGCGTGGTTCCGTGGTAGCATTCCCCGCCGTGTTCAACCTTGTCCCGAAGGAAATGTTCTTCACCAAGGGTGTCGGCAAGCATCGCGAGAAGCTCACGTCCTTCGAGCTGGCGCTGCGGTCGGCGGGCATCGCCGCGTGCAATCTCGTTCGCGTGTCCAGTATCTTTCCGCCCGGCTGCCGCATCATGTCGCGCAGCGAGGGCATCAAGCGCCTCAAGCCCGGCCAGGTGACCTTCGTCGTGATGTCCGAGACGGCCACACGCGAGCCCCACCGGCTGATCGCGGCCACGGTCGGTGTGGCCATTCCACGAGATTCGAAACTCTACGGCTACCTGTCCGAGCACCACAGCTTCGGCGAGAACGAGGATACGGCCGGCGACTACGCCGAAGAGCTTGCCGCCGAGATGCTGGCGACCACGCTCGGTCTCGAATTCAGTCCCGACAAGAGCTGGGACGAAAAGAAGGAAGTGTACCGGCTCTCCAATCAAATCGTCCGCACGCAAAACGTGACCCAGACCGCCGTCGGCGACAAGAACGGCCTGTGGACCACGGTCGTTGCCGCCGCCGTGCTCGCCGGGTGAGACAGGGCCGAAGCCCTGTGCGCCAAACCTGATATTAGACACCGCGCCCGGGCGCTACGCCAGCCATCGGCACCGGTGGCGTGCACCATCAGGGCTGTAACATGCGCGGATGCGCATTATCGTCGTCTTCGCGGTCCTTCTCACTCCTTGCCAGTCCCGCCTCGATCGGCGCCCAGACATTCGGCGACATCGGCACGCGAGCCGAGGGCATGGGCACCGCGTTCGTCGCCGTCGCTGACGACGCGAGCGCCATCTATTGGAACCCGGCGGGCATTGCCAACGGGTCGATCTTCGATCTTCAGGTCTCGGTCGCGAAAGGCTCGACCGTCTTTGTCGGCGCCGCCCTGCCGGTCTTCGGCCTGAGCTATTACCGGGCCCACCAGGCCGCCCGTTTACCTACAGTTTCACCCTCGCCTGACCGACAAAACGGGGGATCGGGACAGGTGCCGATCCGTACGCTCACGACCACGAACGTCGGCTTCACAGTCGTGCAAACCATTGTCCCTGGGCTTGTTGTAGGCACGACGACCAGAATCGTATCGGGGGAGGTCGAGCTGGCCGAAGGCCGGACGACCTTCGATTTCGATGCAGGGGCCATGGTGTCGGCCTGGGATATCAGGTTCGGTCTGGTGGTCAGGAACCTCCGGGAACCTGAGTTCGCCACCGAGTCCGGGCCGGTGACGATGAAGCGGCAGTTTCGAATCGGAGCCGCTCTGACGCCACGGTCGGCGACTTCGGGGGTGCACGGGCCGTTTTCGCTGGCGGCTGACGCGGATCTCACGACCACGCCTGGGCCATTCGGGCTTCGGCGCGTCGCGGCGGTCGGCGGGGAGTACTGGCCTGGGCGCGGTCTTGTCGGGGTTCGTGGCGGGGTTCGCTGGAGCACGCTGGGCGACTCGAGCCGTGCGCTGTCCGGCGGAGTCACCGTGAGGCTACCGAAGTCGACGTATGTCGAAGGTCAGTTGACCAAGTCGAATGAATCGGACGAGAAGTCGTGGAATTTTGGCGGTGGAATAGCATTTTAGGTCAGTTATTGACAATTAATGTCATAATCATGAACTCCCCATGGCCGTTCGCATCGGCGAACTTCTCCTAAAAGAGAAGCGGATCACTCCGGACCAGCTCCAGGAGGCCTTGAACTACCAAAAGGCCAATGGGGGGAAGCTCGGCTTCAATCTGGTCAAGCTCGGCTTCGTCAAGGACGAGGAGCTCACCTCGCTGCTCAGCAAGCAGTACGGCGTCCCCTCGATCAACCTCGCCCAGTTCGAAATCGACCCGGCGGTCATCAAGCTCGATTCCGGCCGAGACCGCCCAGAAGTATCAAATCATCCCGCTCAGCCGCTCGGGCGCCACGCTCACGATCGCGATGACGGACCCCACCAACGTCTTCGCGATGGACGACATCAAGTTCATGACGGGCTACAACGTCGAGCCCGTCGTCGCGTCGGAGACGGCGGTCAGCGAGTCGATTACGCGGTACTACGCGCTCGGCAAGCCGGCCGCGGTGGGCGGGAGCGTGATGGGCGGCGCCAGCGCGCTCGAAATGGCCGCCAAGTCGATCGAGGAGATGTCGATCGCGGGCGCGGACGACGTCGAGGTGCTCGCGGACCTCGAAGAGATCAGCGCCGAGTCGCTCGAGAAGCAGGGGGGCGAAGCGCCGGTCATCAAGCTCGTCAACGTCGTGCTGATGTCGGCCATCTCGAAGGGCGCGAGCGACATTCATATCGAACCGTACGAGAAGGAATTCCGCGTCCGCTACCGCATCGACGGCATTCTCTACAACATCATGGCGCCGCCCATGAAGATGCGCGACGCGATCACCTCGCGCATCAAGATCATGTCGAAGCTCGACATCGCCGAGAAGCGCCTCCCGCAGGACGGCCGCATCAAGATCCGCTACGCCGACAGCGGCAAGTCGAAGGACATCGACTTCCGCGTCTCGTGCCTGCCGACGCTCTTCGGCGAGAAGATCGTCATGCGTCTGCTCGACAAGGACAAGCTGATGCTCGACATGACGAAGCTCGGCTTCGAGCAGGAGTCGCTGTCGCGCTTCGAGGTCGCCATCGGCAAGCCGTGGGGCATGGTGCTGGTCACCGGGCCGACCGGCAGCGGCAAGACGAACACGCTCTACTCGTCGCTCGCGAAAATCAACACGCCCGAAACCAACATCATGACGGCGGAAGATCCGGTCGAGTTCAACCTGCCCGGCATCAACCAGGTGCAGGTGCGCGAGAACATCGGGTTGAACTTCGCGGCGGCGCTCCGCTCCTTTCTCCGTCAGGACCCCAACATCATCCTGGTCGGCGAAATCCGCGACTTCGAGACCGCGGAGATCGCGGTCAAAGCCTCGCTCACGGGCCACCTGGTGCTGTCCACGCTGCACACCAACGACGCGCCCAGCACGATCAACCGCTTGATGAACATGGGCATCGAGCCGTTTCTCGTGGCGAGCTCGGTGAACCTGATTTGCGCGCAGCGTCTCGTGCGCCGCATCTGCGCGAATTGCAAGGCCGATCATCCGATGCCCGCGCAGGCGCTCGTGCAGGCGGGCTATTCGGCCGAGGATGCCAAGACCGTCGTCCCGAAGAAAGGCAACGGCTGCGAGAAGTGCAACAACACCGGGTACAAGGGGCGCGTCGGCCTGTACGAAGTGATGGAAGTCACCGACGAGCTGCGCGAGCTGATTCTCGTCGGCGCGTCGGGTCTCGAGCTGCGGCGCAAGGCCATCGAGGAAGGGATGCTCACGCTGCGCATGAGCGGTCTCCGTAAAGTCAAGGACGGGCTGACGACGATAGAAGAGGTAGCGCGGGAGACGGTCAAGTGAACGGGCTTAGGGATTAGGGATTGAGATTGCAGATTGAGGACATATGCCTCCAACATTGCCTGAATTGCTCAAGATGACCGTCGACCTCGAAGGCTCGGACCTTCACCTGTCGATCAACACGCCGCCGCAGGTGCGCATCCACGGCAAGCTGCGCCGCATGGACATGCCCGAGCTGAATCCGACCGAGACCAAGCAGCTCGCCTACAGCGTCATGACCGACGCGCAGAAGAAGCGCTTCGAAGAGACGCTCGAGCTGGACTTCTCGTTCGGCATCCGCGGCCTTGCGCGGTTCCGCTCGAACGTGTTCAACCAGCGGGGCGCCGTCGGCGCCGTCTACCGGTTGATTCCGGAGCAGATCAAGGGTTTCAAGGATCTCGGCCTGCCGCAGGTGCTGGCGACGCTGTCCGAGCGGCCGCGCGGGCTCGTGCTGGTCACCGGGCCGACCGGCAGCGGCAAGTCGACGACGCTGGCCGCCATGCTCGACAAGATCAACGACGAGCGGAACGAGCACATCCTGACGATCGAGGATCCCATCGAGTACATCCACCAGCACAAGGGCTGTCTGGTGAACCAGCGCGAAGTGCACAGCGATACCAAGGGCTTCAGTGAAGCGCTGCGCGCCGCGCTCCGCGAAGACCCCGATATCGTCCTCATCGGCGAGTTGCGCGACCTCGAGACGACCGAAGCCGCGCTTCGCATCGCCGAGACGGGACACTTGACGTTCGGCACGCTGCACACCAACTCGGCGGCGCAGACGATCAACCGCATCATCGACATGTTCCCGGCGCACCAGCAATCGCAGATCCGCACGCAGCTGTCGCTCGTGCTCGAAGGCATCGTCTGTCAGGCGCTGTTACCGAAGATCGGCGGCGGCCGCGTGGTCGCCCAGGAGATTCTGGTGCCGACGCCCGCGATTCGGAACCTGATCCGCGAGGACAAGATTCACCAGATCTACTCGTCGATGCAGGCCGGCCAGGAGAAGCTCGGTACGCAGACCTTCAACCAGTCGATCGCGACGTTGTACATGAGCAAGCTGATCACGCTCGAAACGGGCATCGGCGCGTCGTCCCTGAAGGACGAGCTCGAGCAGATGATCACGCGCGGCGTGGGCGTGGTGCAGGGGGCCGGCCTCGGCGCGCGTCCGGGCATGCCGCGGCCGCCGGTGGCGACGGTAGCGGAACGAGGCTAGGGCTAGAGCGGCAGAGAGCAGTCTGAGCCATGAGCGTGAGCGAGCAGGAACAAAGCTATGCCTACATTTGCATACTCGGGCCGTACGCGCGGAGGCGAGACGGTCAACGGCGAGCGGATCGCGGACAACGCCGACGCCGCCGTCGCGGCGTTGCGACGCGAGCAGGTGCTCGTCACGCGGATTGCCCCGACCAAGGAGAAGGCGGCGCCGCCGGCGCCGCCAAGAAGGGGAAGCTCGGCAAGAAGGTCAATTCCAAGAACATCGCGGTGTTCGTCCGCCAGTTCTCGGTCATGATCGACGCGGGCCTGCCGCTCGTGCAGTGCCTCGAGATTCTGGGCAATCAGGAAGAGGACAAGAACTTCGCCGAGACGATTCTCGCGACCCGGTCGGATGTCGAGAGCGGCGCCTCGCTCGCCGACGCGATGAAGAAGCATCCGAAGGTGTTCGACCCGCTGTTCACGAACATGATCGCCGCCGGCGAGGCCGGCGGTATTCTCGACACGATTCTCAAGCGGCTCGCGACCTACATCGAAAAGGCCGTCAAGCTGAAGGCGCAGGTCAAGTCGGCGATGATCTACCCGATCGCGGTCATCGTCATCGCCGTGCTCGTGGTCGGCGTCATTCTGTGGAAGGTCATTCCGACGTTCGCCTCGCTCTTCGCGGGCCTGGGCGCCACGCTGCCGCTGCCGACGCGCATCGTCATCGCCCTCAGCAACTTCCTCGTCAGCTTCATGCCCTTCATCATCGTCGGCATCGTCGCCATTTCGTTCGCCTTCAAGTCGTACTACGGCACCACGTCCGGCAAGTACCAGATCGACGGCATCACCCTGAAGATGCCGGTGCTCGGCATGCTGATGCGCAAGATTGCCGTCGCCCGGTTCTGCCGCACGCTCTCGACGCTGCTCAGTTCGGGCGTCCCCATCCTCGACGGCCTCGAGATTACCGCGCGGACGTCGGGCAACTCGCGGGTCGAAGAAGCCATCCTCGTCACGCGCAAGAGCATCGAGCGCGGCGAGACGATTTCGGCGCCGCTGAAGGAAACCGGCGTGTTTCCGCCGATGGTGACGCAGATGATCGCGGTCGGCGAAACGACGGGCGCGCTCGACACCATGCTCTCGAAGATCGCCGACTTCTACGAGGAAGAAGTCGACACGGCCGTGGCCGGCCTGCTGACGCTGCTCGAGCCGCTCATGATCGCGTTTCTCGGCGGCGTCGTCGGCGGCATCGTCATCGCGATGTATCTGCCGATCTTCGACCTGATCAGCCAGCTGGCAGGATAAGGACGAGCGTGGCGGAGCGCGACATTCGTCGCAAACTCTTCTGGCTGATTGCCATTCGCGTCGGCATCAGCACGCTGCTCCTCGGCTCGGCGGTCTTCGTCCAGCTGACGGCGCCCGGCACGTTTCCGGGCGAGCCCCTGTTCCTGCTCATCGGCGCGACGTATGCGCTGAACATCCTCTGGTCGCTCACGCTGAAATGGGCGGAGCGGTTCAGATGGATGGTCGACGTCCAGCTGGCCTGCGACGCGCTGATCGTCTCGGGCTTCATCGCGGTGTCGGGCGGCATCACGAGCTATTTCGCCGCGCTCTACGTGCTGCCGATCGCGGCCGCCAGCAGCGTGCAGTTCCGCCGTGGCGGCATGATGATCGCCACGCTGAGCGCGCTGCTGTACGTGGCCATCGTCGTCACGCAGTATTTCGGACTGGCCGATCTGCTCGGCGTGCCGTTTCTCGAGCACCAGGGCACGCTGCCGCCGCTCCGCATCGTGGCGTACATGACGGGGCTCAACGTCTTCCTGTTCTTCTCGATCGCGTTTCTCAGCGGCTCGCTGGCCGACCGGTTGCAGCGCGCCGGCATGCGGCTCGAGCGCCAGTCGAACGAAATCGCCGACCTGCAGGCATTCAACCAGCACGTCATCGACAGCCTGGCGAGCGGGCTCGCGACGACCGATCCGCAGGGACGCATCGTGACCTTCAATCGCGCGGCCGAAGCGATCACCGGCCACACGGCGCTGGCCGTCGTCGGCCGGCAGATCGAGGAGGTCCTCGACCTGCCGCCCACGGTGGCCTCCGAGCTCATCAGTCTCGCCGGGCCGGGGCGCGGCCGCCGCGTCGAAAGCCCGTTCGTGACCGGCGATGGACGTCAGATCGAGCTCGGCTTCACCGCGACGCAGTTGCGCACGCCAGGCAACGCCGGCCTGCTGTTCGCGTTTCAGGACGTCACCGACATCAAGAAGCTCGAGCGGGACGCCCGCCTGCGGCAGCGGCTCGCGGCGGTCGGCGAAATGGCCGCCGGCATCGCGCACGAGATTCGCAATCCGCTGGCCTCGATGTCGGGATCGATTCAGATTCTCCGCCAGGAGCTGCCGCTCACCGAAGAGCAGGCGCAGCTGATGGATATCGTGCTGCGCGAATCGGAGCGCCTGAACGACACCATCCGCTCGTTTCTGGCGTACGCGCGGCCGCAGCGTTTTTCGATTGCGCGGATCGATGTCCGCCGGGTCTTGAACGACACGGCGCTGCTTCTGAGAAACAGCTCGGAGCTGCACGACGGGCATGTGATTGACGTCCAGGTGCCGGCGAGCGAGGTGCCGTTCGAGGCCGACGAAAACCAGATCAAGCAGATCGTCTGGAACCTGGCGACCAACGGCCTGCGGGCGATGCGTACCGGCGGGCGTCTGACGCTTGGCGCGCGCATCGAATCGGCGGACGAGGGCGCGAACGAACTGGTCGTGCTCGAGGTGTCGGACGAGGGCGTGGGGATTCCGGCCGACGAGCTCGACGCCATCTTCCAGCCGTTTCGCGGCAACTTCGCGAAAGGTACGGGTCTCGGGCTGGCGATCGTGCACCGGATCGTCAGCGACTACAGCGGCGAAATTCAGGTGAGCTCGACGCCAGGAAAGGGCACGATCGTCAGCGTGCGTCTGCCGGCTCGTGTGCCGACCACCGCCTAATTGGGTGCGATGAATCAACCAATACTGTGTCCCTGAACAAAGAACTCGACGACGCCGAACCCGGAACGGGCAGCCCGGAATCCGGAGCCAGCACCGCGCGCCTGCTCGTCGTGGACGACGAGCGGTCGATGCGCGAGCTGCTGTCGATCGTGCTGCGCCGCGAGGGCTACGACGTCGTCCTTGCCGAAAACGGCCACAAGGCGATCGACGAGCTCGAGCGCGGCCGGTTCGACCTGCTCATCTCCGACATCAAGATGCCCGACATGAGCGGCGTCGAAGTGCTGCGGGCCGCCAAGCGGATCGATCAGGACATGCTCGGCATCATGATTACCGCCTTCGCGTCGGCCGACACCGCCATCGAAGCGATGCGGCTGGGAGCCCACGACTACCTCAGCAAGCCGTTCGACGTCGACGAGCTGAAGATGAAGGTCCGGAACGCCCTCGAGCAGCGCCGCCTCCGGCAGGAGAACGTGCTGCTGAAGCGGGCGCTCGGCTCGAGCCACCAGTTCGCCAACATCGTCGGACGCAGCGAGAAGATGCTCGCGGTCTTCAAGCTCATCGAGCAGATCGCCCGCACCGACAGCACGGTGCTCGTGACCGGCGAATCGGGCACCGGCAAGGAATGGGTGGCGCGCGCCATCCACTTCTATTCGCTGCGGCGCGATCGTCCGTTCGTCGCGCTCAACTGCGGCGCCCTGCCCGAAACGCTGCTCGAATCGGAGCTGTTCGGCCACATGAAAGGCGCGTTCACGGGCGCCAGCGTCAACAAGAAGGGGCTCATCGAGGCGGCGGAGAAGGGGACGTTGTTCCTCGACGAAATCGGCGAGATGACCCCGATGATGCAGGTGAAGCTGCTGCGCGTGCTGCAGGAGCGGAAGTTCCGCCGGCTCGGCGGCGTCGAAGAGCTCGAGGCGGCGATGCGCGTCATTGCCGCCACCAACCAGGATCTGACCAGGATGGTGGCCGACGGCAGGTTCCGCGAAGATCTCTTCTATCGCATCAACGTCATCCCGATACAACTGCCGCCGCTCCGGGAGCGCGGCGAAGATATTCCGCTGCTGGCGGAATACTTCCTGTCGAAGTATCGTGATCAGATGGGCAAGGACATTCACGGCCTCTCGCAGGAGTCGATGGATCTCCTCGATGCCTATGAGTGGCCCGGCAACATCCGGGAGCTCGAGAATGTCATCGAGCGGGCCGTCGCCCTCGAGAAGAGCCAGATGGTGCTGCCCGAAAGCCTGCCCGAGCACATCGTGCGGCGCGTGCCGAAGGGGCCCGCGGCAGCCGGTCTTCTTCCCGAGTCGGGCTTCAATCTCGAGGAGCACGTCGAGGGGCTGGAAAGGGAATACATCGCCCAGGCGCTGGTCCGCGCGGATGGCGTGCAGGTACGCGCGGCCGAGTTGCTCGGGATGACCTTCCGATCGTTCCGCTACTACGTCAAGAAATACAATTTGAAATGATGCGGTTGCCCGCCCGCGGCGACAGGCCGATGGCGTTCGCCCTCCTGGCGCTTTCGCTGGTCTATCTCTGGTTCTTCGTACCACGAGGCTGGATTCCGCACGACGAAGGCATGCTGGGCCAGTCGGCCGAGCGAGTGCTTGCGGGCGGGCTGCCTCACATCGACTACGAGGAGCCCTATACCGGCGGGCTGACGTGGGTGCACGCGGCGGTGTTCAAGCTGGCCGGCATCGATCTTCTGTATCTGCGGTGGCTGCTGTTTGCAGGAGCGGTGGCCGCGCAGCTGCTCACCTACCTCATCCTCAGGCGTTATGTGGAACCTGTGGGCGCCGCCATTGGTGCATGGGTGGCGCTCGGCTGGAGTTTCCCCAACTACTTCGCGGCGCTACCCTCGTGGTGGCTGCTCGTCTGCGCCCTGGCGTGCACATGGTCGTTCGTGCGCTATGTCGAGACCGGGCGTCCGATCGACGCGGCCGTTGCCGGTCTTGCCGCCGGACTGTCCATCCTCATCAAGCAGACCGGACTGTACGTGCTGATGGCACTCGTCATGGCGCTGGTCTATGCCCCTGGCTGTGGAGCGTGAGTCGCACCAGCCCTCGCGCCGGGAGCGGGTTCCTGCCGTCGCCGTGGCCGTTGCCGGAATCGTGCTGGCGTTCTGGATTCTCAGAGCACGTCTGTCGATCTCCGATCTGTTGTACCTGCTTCTGCCCATTGGCGCGTGCTGCCGGCTGTTGTTTTCGACTGGCGACAACGGTGCACAGACCGGATCGCAGAATCTTCTTCGCGGACTGGTGCCGGCGCTTGCCGGCGCTGCCGTCCCGCTGGTGTGCTTCGTCGCACCGTATGTTCTCGATGGGCAGGTCGGCGCGTTGATCTACGGCGCGTTCGTGCTGCCGCAGCGACGCGTGCAGTTCGCAAGCTTCGAGATGCCGCCGGCGCACTGGATCTTCGCCGGTCTCCCGCTCCTGTGGGCTGTTGCTCCGGTGCCACCACCCGCTCGATGGCCACTGCGAGGCTGGTGGCCATCGGCGATTGTCCTTTCCCTGGCAGCGGCTGCTCTGGCCGTGCGTGGCCTCTACAGTCCATCCGTCTACCAACTGATCTGGCAGTCGGCTCGTGGCGTGACCGCGCTCCTGCCTGTGGCGATTTGTGCGGTGCTCGCGCTGCCGCGTGTGCAGGATGTGAAGGAACGGCGGATTCTCTTCGGGATCGCCGCGATGCTCGCCTGGGCTTCGCTCGTGCAGTTTCCGTTCAGCGCGCCGATCTATTTCTGCTACGTCACGCCGTTGGCCGTCGTGTCCGCGGTGGCCCTGGCCGGCAACGCCGGCGTGGCCACGCGTCCCGCCTTGCCGGCGGCAGCCGTGCTGCTGCTGGTCTTCTCGCTTGCGAGCATGAACCGAGGCTACGTCTACAACCTCGGGGTGGTGCACGAGGTGATGGCACCGACCGTGCCGCTCGAGCTCGAACGGGCGAGCCTTCGAGTGGGCGAGCCCGACGCGGTGATGTACCAGCGCCTCATGAAACTGATCGCGGCACGCCTCGGCGACGGCCAGCTCGTCGCCGGCCCGGACGCCCCGGAGGTGTACTTCCTGACCGGCCGTTTCAGCCCATCGGGCACGCTGTTCGATTTCTTCGACGATCACGGTTCTCTGGAGGGTGGAACGAACGATCTGCCGGGATGGCAGACCGCGCGCGTCGTCGTGCTGAACCACAGCCGCCGGTTCTCGCTCGGACCATCAACCGCGTTTGCGGCCAGGGTCCGGGAAGAGCTTCGGCATTCGAGGGCCATCGGGACCTTTGAAGTGAGGTGGCGATGATGGCCCGCGTCGGCGTCGCGCTGACGGTTGGCCTGCTGCCGCTCTCGATCTATGTGCTTCGCCTCAATGGCGTGGCCGGCATGATGGTCGACGATGGGTGGTACGTGATGCTCGCGCGGATGCTGGCGCGCGGGGAAGGGTACTGGCTGATCAGTTCGCCGTTCGATCACATTCTGCCGCTGTATCCGCCGGGGTTGCCCGCGCTCCTCTCGATCGGGTTCCGGCTGTCCCCCGAATTTCCAGCCAATGTCTGGCTGCTCAAGAGCCTGTCGGTGGCCGCCATGCTCGGCGTCTCGTGGCTGAGCTATGTCTACCTCCATCGCGATCGTGAGTTGCCGCGTGCGATCGCCGCGTGCGCGGCGTCGGCGATTGCCACGACGCCGGCGCTCGTCTTTCTGGCGACGTCGACGCTCATGACCGAATGCGTGTTCACCTTCGCCGTGCTGAGCAGCGTCCTCGTCGTGCAGCGCGCCGTCAATGCGCCGACACCCGATCGCGCGTTGCGGCTGGCGGCGTTCGCGGCGGTGCTCGCGGCATCGGCGATGCTGATTCGCTCGGCGGGCGTCGCCGTCGTGGTGGCGTCGGGACTCTTCCTGCTGAAGGAGCGCCGCTGGCAATGCGCGGCCTGTTTTGCCGTGGTGGCCGCGGTCTGTCTGCTGCCATGGACGATCTACTCGCGCACGCACGCCCCGACGCCGGCGCAGCAGGACGCGCACCGTGGCTCGATTGTGTACGGGTATACCGACCAGTTGTGGATGCGATGGGCCGGCGCGCCGATATCCGGCACGATAACGCCGCGCGATCTTCCCGCCCGTGTCGCCACCAACGCCTTTGATATCGCGGGCCGCAGCGTCGCCGGTATTTTCGTGCCGACAATCTTTCGCGGCAGCGCTGAAAGCGGCGAGGAAGTCGTGGCCCTCGGCGGCGTTGTCTCGTTCATGTCGGCCAGCATGGGCAGCGCGACTGGAACCGCCATGATATCGCTCGCGATCAGCGCCCTGCTGCTGGCCGGGTTCATCGCGAAGGCTCGAGAGCGCATCACGGTCGCGGAAATTCTGACGCCGATCGCGCTCACGATCGTCCTCTTGTGGCCGTTCTGGACGTTCAGGTTCGTCCTGCCGCTGACACCCTTTCTGATGACGTACCTGCTCGCCGGCCTGCAGGTGGTCGCGGCGCGCGTGTCTCCCGCAGCCGGCGCCCAACGCGCGCTGCCCGTCCTCAGGATCGCGCTCCTCTCGATTCTGGGACTCCATGTGTACGACCACGCGGCGTACCTGCTGGCCGCGCGCGACGCCGGGTCGATTGGTTGGATCGCCGATGCCGAGGATGCCGATCGCACGCTGGCCTGGGTGCGGACGCACGTGCCGCGCGACGCGATTGTTGCGAGCACAAATCCAGCGCTCGTCTATCTCCAGACTGGTCTGCGATCCGTCACGCTCGATCACGTGACGAGCAACTGGGCGCACTGGCGGCAGCGGGGCGTGCGCTATCTCGTCTGTCTTCTTCCGCTCGATGTTCCGTCAACGCCAGTTGCGGGCGAGCATCGCGTGGTGTTTCGTTCCGCTCGTCGATTGTGGGTCGTGGAAATCGACCCGAAGCATTTCTCAAATTGACAAATAGTGACAAGCGAAAGTGACAACGTTTGTCATTCTGCGATGGCGTCTGGTAAAATCAGTAGTTCATCGAAGTCCCGTAACGCCCTATTAAATCAAGCAGATACAGAGCCTCGGCGCGCACGGTTTGGAGCTGGTATGGGTGTTGCCATTAGACCAGGCGTCCCGACGGCGCGCTTGGCCGTCGATGCGTAACTCATCACGGCTGAGCGCCGTAACAAGGAGAGAGAAGATGCGAACCGGAAACAACAAGGGCTTCACACTGATCGAGCTGCTGATCGTCGTGGCCATCATCGGCATCATCGCGGCGATTGCGGTCCCCGGCCTGCTTCGCGCCCGTATCGCGGGCAACGAAGCGTCGGCCATCGGATCGATGCGCGCCATCAGCAGCGCGAACCTGAACTGGATGACCAACTGCGCCGGCGGCCGCGGCTATGCGGACGGCCTGGACGACCTCGGCATCCCGCCGACCTCGGGCGGGCAGCCCTTCATCAGCCCCGACCTGTCGGCGACCGGCACGATCAGCAAGAGCGGCTACGACATCACCTACGCGGCGGTCGGCACGGCGATCACGGGCATCACGACCTGCTCGACGGTGACCGCGGCGACGCCGTTCTACGAGGCGATGGGGGCCCCTTCGGCGCCGAACACGACCGGCGTGCGCTTACTTCGGCATCAACGAGAACAACACGGTGTTCGAGGACGGCGACTCGAGCCCGGCGGCGGTGACGTTCAACGCGACGACGCGCGCGGCGACCAACGGGACGGCCCTGAAGTAAACGCGCACGATTGAGCCGGGCACCGCGTCGTCGCTGTGCCCGGCTTTTTTCGGCGCAAATCTGTCCGACAGCGATGCGCTGTCACAAGGAGACTCACATGCGAACCGGAAACAACAAAGGCTTCACGCTGATCGAGCTGCTGATCGTCGTGGCCATCATCGGCATCATCGCGGCGATTGCGGTCCCCGGCCTGCTTCGCGCCCGTATCGCGGGCAACGAAGCGTCGGCCATCGGATCGATGCGCGCCATCAGCAGCGCGAACCTGAACTGGATGACCAACTGCGCCGGCGGCCGCGGCTATGCGGACGGCCTGGACGACCTCGGCATCCCGCCGACCTCGGGCGGGCAGCCCTTCATCAGCCCCGACCTGTCGACGACCGGCACGATCAGCAAGAGCGGCTACGACATCACCTACGCGGCGGTCGGCACGGCGATCACGGGCATCACGACCTGCTCGACGGTGACCGCGGCGACGCCGTTCTACGAGGCGATGGGGGCCCCTTCGGCGCCGAACACGACCGGCGTGCGCTTCTTCGGCATCAACGAGAACAACACGGTGTTCGAGGACGGCGACTCGAGCCCGGCGGCGGTGACGTTCAACGCGACGACGCGCGCGGCGACCAACGGGACGGCCCTGAAGTAAACCACCGATAGAGCACGAAGCGACTGACAGGAGGACGGGTTCATGCGCGGCCATGGTGACAAGGGATTCACGCTAATCGAGTTGCTGATTGTCGTGGCCATCATTGGCATCATCGCGGCTATCGCAGTGCCCGGCCTCCTTCGCGCTCGTATTGCCGGCAACGAAGCGTCGGCTATCGGATCGATGCGGGTCATCAACAGCGCCAACCTGAACTGGATGACCAACTGTGCGGTCGGCCGCGGGTATGCGGACGGCCTCGACGATCTCGGCATCCCCCCGAGCAGCGGCGGCCAGCCGTTCATCAGCCCAGACCTCTCGTCGACGGGGACGATCTCCAAGGCCGGCTACGAGTACACGTATTCCGCCGTCGGTACCGCCATTACGGGGCTGACGACCTGCTCGACGGTGACCGCGGCCACGCCGTTCTACGAGGCGTTTGCCGGGCCCGCCGCGCCGAATACGACGGGGGTCCGGTTCTTCGGCACCAATGAAAATCAGACGTTGTTCGAGGACGCGGATACGGCCCCGTCGGCCGTGACGTTCAACGCCACCACCCGTGCCGCCACCAACGGCACCGTCGTGAAGTAGAGCCGCCAGGCCCTTCAGAACTCAACGACTTTCCGCCGAGCAGCCGATAATAGTAGGGGCATGCTCGCGATTCGCACGGAGAATCTCACCAAAGACTTCCGGGTCGGGTTCTGGCGCCCGAGGCCCTATCGCGCCCTCGACCGCTTGAACCTCGAGGTCGCTCAGGGCGAGACCTTCGGGTTTCTCGGCCCCAACGGGGCCGGCAAGACGACTACCCTCAAACTGCTGTTACAGCTGATTTTTCCGACGTCAGGCTCCGCTGAAATTCTGGGAAAACCTGTCGGCGACGTCGGGGTCAAGCGGCGCATCGGCTATCTTCCCGAGAGTCCGTACTTCTACGACTACCTGACAGCCGAGGAGCTGCTGACCTATTTTGCGGACCTTCTGGGGTTCGGCGGCCGGGAACGAACCGAGCGGGTCTCTGCGCTGCTCGACGAGGTGGGCATCGCGGGAGAGCGGCGCATGCAGCTCCGGAAGTTCTCGAAGGGCATGCTCCAGCGCGTCGGCATCGCGCAGGCCCTGCTGAACGATCCCGAGGTGGTGTTTCTCGACGAGCCGATGTCGGGGCTCGATCCGCTCGGCCGGCGCGAAGTGCGCAACCTGATTCTCGGTCTGCGCGATCGCGGATGCACCGTGTTCTTCAGCTCGCACGTGCTGTCGGATGCGGAAGCGTTGTGCAACCGTGTCGCCATCATGGTGGGGGGCAGGCTCGTCGCGAGCGGCCGCATCGCCGACCTCCAGGCGTTTCAGGCGCATGGCTGGGAGCTCGTCGTGGGCAACCTGACCGCCGACTCGCTCGAACGTCACCGCGCGCGCGTGCGTCGCGTGACGCCGCTCGGTCACGATCGGTATTCGCTCGAGCTGCCGCTCGAGCCCGCGCCCGAGCAGCTGCTGCGCGATCTGATCGCGGCCGGCGCGCACCTCGTCTCGCTGAACCCGATGCGCGAGACGCTCGAAGATTTCTTCATCAAGAAGGTCGGGGAGCAGCCGGGCTCGCGCTTTGTCGACGACAGCCCGGCCAAGGCATCGTAGATGAGGGTCATCCGCACCATCGCCATCAGCGTGTTCAGGGAGTCGGTCCGCGACAAGGTCCTGTACAACCTCGTGTTTTTCGCGGTGTTCCTGATTGGCGTGTCGTATCTGCTGAGCCAGCTCACGGCCGGGCAGGACGTCAAGATCATCAAGGATCTCGGTCTGGCCGCGATGTCGCTGTTCGGCCTCTTCATCGCCGTGTTCATCGGTATCGGCCTGGTGTCAAAGGAAGTGGAGAAGCGCAGCATCTACGCGCTGCTCGCCAAGCCCATCACGCGCCAGCAGTTCGTGGTCGGCAAGTACTGCGGCCTCGTGTTCACGCTCCTGGTGAATCTGGCCATCATGACGGTGGCCTACTACGCCGTGCTCGGCGCCGTCGCCTGGATCGGCGGCGCCTGGTTTCGGCCGCAATGGGGCGCGCCGGCCCTCGACCCCGCGCTGCTGAAAGCGATCGCGATGATTTTCCTGCAGCTGGCGATCGTGACCGCGCTGGCGCTCTTCTTTTCGACCTTTTCGAGCCCGATGCTGTCGGCCGCGCTGACGTTCGGTCTGTACGTCGTGGGCCATTTCAACGCGGACCTGAAAAATTTCGAAGCGGTCGTCGATTCGAAGCCCGTCGTGTTTGTCGCGCAGGCGCTGTACTACCTGCTGCCGAACCTCGCGCCGCTCGACATCAAGAATGAGGTCGTCCATGCCGTGCCGGTCGCGGCGGGCTACCTCATGCTGAACACGGCGTATGCGCTCGTCTACATCGCCATCCTCGTGTCGTCGGCGACGTTCATCTTCATGCGGAGAGACTTCAAGTGACGTCGCGGAGGCAGGTCGTCAAGTTCGTGGCTGCCCTTGTGGTGTTGCTCGTGCTCGTCGTGACCGTGCAGGTCGTCCGTGAACGCGCGTACGCCTTCAACCCGGTCGAAGAGGATGTCCTCTACGTCCGATCGGGTGAAGTGATGAAGCGGGCCTCACTCTCGTACGACGCGGTGATGGCAGACGTGTATTGGATTCGCGCGCTGCAGCACTTCGGCCGGGAGCGCCAGAAGGAACCCGCGGACCGGCATTTCGATCTGTTGTATCCACTCCTCGATCTCACGACGACGCTGGATCCGCTGTTTACCGTCGGGTACAGGTTCGGTGCGATCTTCCTTGCCGAGCCGCAGCCGAGTGGCGCCGGCCGTCCCGACCAGGCCATCGAGCTGCTGCAGAAGGGGATCGCGTCCGATCGGGCGAAGTGGGACTACTACCAGGACATCGGGTTCATCTACTACTGGCACCTGCACGACTACGAGCAGGCGGCCGAGTGGTTCCGGCGCGGTGGCGATGTGCCGGGCGCGCCCTGGTGGCTTCGCACGTACGCGGCCGTCATGCTCACACGGGGCGGCGATCGTCAGGCATCGCGAAGCATGTGGATCCAGATCGGTCAGACCGAGGACCAGTGGCTTCGGAGCACCTCCCAGACGCGGCTGGCACAGCTCGACGCGCTCGATCAGATCGACACGCTCGGGAAGATCGTGGCCGAGTTCACGAAGAGGACGGGCCGGCGGCCACAGTCGTGGCAGGACGTGGGTGCGGCCGGACTCATACGTGGCGTGCCGCTCGATCCCTCGCGCATGCCGTACCAGCTCGACCCCGAAACCGGCGAAATCGGCGTCCGGCGCGAATCGCCGCTCTGGCCGCTGCCGACCGAGCCGGCGGCCGCACCCGAGCTGAAGAACGCCGTGCCTCCGGTACCCAAATGAGCGCTGTCCTCGCCATCTACGCCACGATGCTCGGCACGGCGGTCGGCAGCTTCCTGAATGTCTGCATTCATCGGCTGCCCCTGGGGCTGTCGCTGGCCTGGCCCGCCTCGCACTGTCCGAGCTGTCGCGCGCCCGTCAAGCCGTACGACAACATCCCGATCGTGAGCTACCTGTGGCTGCGCGGACGATGCCGCAACTGCAAGGCGCCTATCTCGATCAAGTACCCGATCGTCGAGCTCGTGACGGGCGCGATGTTTCTGGGTGCGTTCCTTCTCTTCGATTCGCCGGTGCTGATTCAGCGCCTGCTGTTCGGATGCGCGATGGTCGTGCTCTTTGTCGTCGATCTCGAGCACCGCATCCTGCCCGACGTCATCACGCTGCCCGGCATCGTCATCGGATTTCTGTTCAGCTTCTTCATGCCTCCGGGCTGGGTCGACTCGCTCATCGGCATCATGGTCGGCGGCGGGTCGTTGTGGCTGCTGGGGGAGATCTACTTTCGCGTCCGGCACGAAGAGGGGATGGGATTCGGCGACGTGAAGATGCTGGCGATGATCGGCGCGTTTCTCGGCTGGAAGCTGATGCTCCTGACGCTCATCCTGTCGTCGCTCATCGGCTCGATCGTCGGCGTGACGATGATCGCGCTCCACCGGGGCGACATGAAATACGCGCTGCCGTTCGGGACGTTCCTCGCGCTCGGCGCCATCGCCGCCAGCACCGCCGGCAGGCCCATCATCGACTGGTACGCGTCTTTCTTCGTATGAACGGCTCGGTCAGCGTCATCATCGTCCTGACGGCCATCGTCGCGGCGCTGATTGGCGTGCTGGTGTACGCCATGCTGCAGGTTTTCGGCGGCCGCCCGCGACGCCCGCATGAGCCTGCGCGAGACCCGGACCGAAACCGCGTTTGTGACCGCCGCGCTGCACGACGCGCTCACCAAGGTGAAGGCACAGGAGCGCGTGATGACGGCGCGGGCCGAGGCATCCGAGCGGCTGAGCAGCGAGATCGTCGAAAGCCTGACGTCGGGCCTGCTCGTCGTCGACAGCGACGGCCACCTTCGCATTCTCAATCCGGCGGGACGCCGCCTGCTGAACCGCGACGAGACGGCACTGGGCCGCCAGTATCGCGAGGTACTGCCCGAAGAGCTCGCGCAGGTCATCGAGGGATGCTTGACGGTCGGCACGCCGGTGTTCCGGCGAACCGTTCAGATCGGCAGGTCGGCGGCACCGGCCTACTTCGGTGTCAGCGTGTCGCCGCTATCCGGCCAGCCCCACGGCGCGATCTGCCTCTTCACGGATTTGACGCCGGTCGTGGAGATGGAAGAGCAGCTGCGCCTGAAGGAGAGCCTCGCGCAGGTCGGCGAGCTGACGGCCGGCATCGCCCACGAATTCCGTAATGGCCTGGCGACGATTCACGGCTACGCGCGGCTGCTCGATTTCAAGGCGCTGCCCGCTTCCTATCATCCGCATCTTCGCGGCATCCGCCAGGAGACCGAAGCGCTGGGCGAGGTGGTGACCAACTTCCTCAACTTCGCACGGCCCCAGCAGCTGATGCTCTCGCCGATCGACGTGCGCGCGGTGGCCGAGCGTGCCGCCGACGAGGTGCGAAGCGAGGCGCGGGCCCATGGCGGAGACGTGATCGTGAAAGGGGACTTTCCCGTCATCGAAGGCGACGATGTGTTGCTGCGGCAGGCCTTCAGCAACCTCTTGAGGAATGCCGTCGAAGCGTGCGTCGACGCCTCGACGGCGCCGCAGGTGGTCATCGACGGGCGCCTCGAGCCAGGGCACGTCAGGGTGGTGGTCGAAGACAACGGGCCCGGGGTTGCCGTGCCCGATCGGGAACGGATATTCAGGCCCTTTGTGACGACGAAGGGGCGCGGGACCGGGCTCGGGCTTGCCCTGGTGCAGAAAATCATCGTGACGCACAACGGCCGCATACAGGTGGCGGCCGCGTCTGGCGGCGGCGCGAGCTTCCAGATCGTGCTGCCAACGTCGGGTTGACGACCGACTGAAACGTAATTTCGTGTCCAGATCTGATCCCTGCCTCGCGGAAAACAATTCCGTCATTCGGGCCGCAAGTCACTCATCCATCAGCGAATAACCCGGCTCAACCGGACGCCATCGATCGGCCCTTCTTTTGCGGTAGGGGGTGTCGTGGTTATGCATTCCCGTGAACGTGGGTTCTCACTCGTTGAGGTCATCGTCGTCGTGGCCGTCATCACGACGATGATGGGCCTTGCCGTCGGGGTCACGATGAACGCGGTCTCGGCCGCCAAGGCCAACAACTCGACCGGCGCGCTGATGAACGTGCTCGAGGTCGCGAGAAACCAGGCCACGTCGCAACGGCGCGACTTCCAGCTCGTCTTCACCGCCCCGAACAAAATCGAGGTTTACCGGGTGGAGGTGCCGAGCAATGCGACCACGCTCGTGCAGACCGCCTATCTCGAGCAGGGCCAGAGCTACAAGCGCTGGACGAGCATGGGAGACCCGGATTCGTTCGGTCATGCGGGAGACATTGCATTCGGATCGACGCCGACGATTCGGTTTACCAGCGACGGCTCGCTCATCGATTCGAGCGGCGACGTCCTGAACGGCACCTTGTATCTCGCCATCAACGACAAGCAGGACACGGCGCGCGCCGTCACGATTTTCGGCGCGACCGGCCTGATTCGATCCTGGAGCTGGAACGGCACGGCATGGGTGAACTGATGACGCCAAATCGCTTTCGCACACGCGTTTCGTCCGAAGAGGGCTTCTCGCTCGTCGAGGTGGTCATCTCGGCCGGTATTCTCGCGACGGGCCTGCTGGCGCTCGCCGGGTACATGGCGTACGGACTGGCGAACGTCTCCGGGTCGTCGTTCGCCGTTCTCGCCCGTGAAAAGGCGAGAGAGGCCGTCGAGAGCGTGCACACGGCTCGCGACACCGGCCGGCTGACCTGGTCGAAGATTCAGAACGATACCCAGACCGGCGGCGTGTTCAAGGCAACATTCGAAGATCTCACGACGCCCGGCGCCGACGGCCTCGTCAACACGAGCGACGACGGCGCGATCGAAGAGCTCAGGAGCCCGGGCGCTGATGGCACGCTCGGAAACACCGACGATGTGCGCCAGCCGCTGAAGAATTTCAAACGCCAGATCTTGATCACCAATCTGATGCGCGATGGCGAGAACTCCGATGAGGTGAATCCCAACCTCCGGAAGATCACCGTCACGATCAAGTACACGGTGCAGGGAGTCGAACGCTCGTATGTCATCACGACCTACGTGTCGTCCTATTCATAAACGAAGATGGTCAGGCTTATGACTCACGCCAAGACACGCCAGGCCGGATACAGCCTCATCGAGATGATGGTCGCGATGGGCGTCATGACGGTCGTGATGGGTGCGACCGTGGCGTCGCTCGATCAGGCCACGAAGATGAACAATGCCGCCGTGCTGATGACGGGCGTCAACAACGGGCTCCGCACGGGCATGGACCTCATGATTCGCGACATGCTGCAGATCGGATCGGGTCTGCCGACGGGCCACGTCGTCCTGATTCCGTCCGGCACCGGCGCGGTGCAGATGAACATTCCGGGGCCGCCGTCAACCGCTTTCCTGACCCCGACGGGCGACGTGGACTGGGCCGCCGTGATTCCCGGCGACGGGATTGGCCCGACCATCAACGGCGTGGCCACCGACACGATCACGATGCTGATGTCCGACAACAACTTCGTCGACATGCCGCTGACGGCCATCACGAACACGACGATCGACGTGGCCGCGACGCATCCCGGTACCGGACAGGCCATCAACATTCAGACCGGCGTCGATCGACTGCAGACCGGCCAGCTGCTGATGCTCGAGAAAGGGTCGGCCACGACGCTCGTCCAGATCACGAGCATCAGCTATCACGAGCCGCCGCGTCACCTTCGCCAACGGCGACTCCCTGAAGCTCAATCAGACCGCTGCGGCCGCCGGAAACGTCGTCGCGCTGCGTGCCGCCGATCCGCCCGACACGCTGACCAACGGTGTCATCCCGACGACGGCGACCCGGGTGCGCATGATCAGCTACTACCTCGACACGTCCGTGCCGTTGCACCCGCGCCTCGTGCGGCGCATCAACAACGGCCATCCGACGACGTTCAACAACGCCCTCGGCACGGCCGTGGCGCTCGACATCGAGAACCTGCAGTTCACCTACGACCTCGTCGACGGCGCGATCGAATCCCTCGAACGTCGCATTCGTGGCGGCCGACTACACCACGTCGGGTGCCTGCAATCCGAATCCCTGTTCGCAGGTGCAGATTCGAAAGGTCAACGTGGTGATGATGGGGCGGTCGCCGAATCCGTTGCCCGGCAAGTCGACCGTGTACCGGAACACGCTTCAATCGCAGGTGAGCCTGCGCGGCATGGCGTTCGTGGACGAGTATCTCGCGCCGTAGGACGAGAGATGGTAGGGCTCGGCTTTAGCCGAGCCGTTTGGAGATCCATATGAAAACGGTTTCACATCGCTCTGGCGAATCTGGCGTCGTCCTGCTGACGACGCTGTTGATCCTGATGATCGTGGCGGCGCTGATGGCGGGCTTCTTCGCGGCCGTCAATACCGACGTGCGCGCCACCGCCATCGACCGCGATCAGACCCAGGCCTACGCCGCCGCGCATGCGGGCCTCGAAAAGCTGACGTCGGATCTGGCGCAGCTCTTCGGAGAAGACTTCAGCCCGGAGAAGGACGAGATTCTGGACCTGAACGACTTCCCGCCGACATCTCCGGCTTCGAGTTCAAGGAGCCCGGCGGTGTGGCCGGATCGGGCTACAAGGTGTCGTTCAGCAAGACCAACGTGAGCGGCGATCCTCTGCCGGAAGACAGCAACGGCAGCAACATCACGAGCGGTCCCTACAAAGGGTTGAAGGGCATCATCACCAAGTATCCGATCACGATTACGGCGCGCTCGACGACCGGCAACTCCGAGGTGCGTCTCCGCCGCGAGCTGCAGACCGTGGCGGTGCCGGTGTTCCAGTTCGGCGTGTTCTCCGAGACCGACCTTTCGATCTACGCCGGCGAGAACTTCGCGTTTGGCGGGCGCGTGCACACCAACGGCAGCCTCTTCCTCTGCCAGCAGACCAGTCTGGGCACGATGACCTTCAACGATCGCATTACGGCGGTCAACGAGGTCATCCGCAAGTACTGGTCGAACGGCCAGGACAACAGCTCGACATCGCCGTCGTGCACCAACAACGTGCTGATTCCGACCTCGACGTCGACCAACCGGAACCTGAAGCAGTCGCCGAACGAAGGCAGCGTGTCGGGTATGCCCGGATCGTCGGCCAACACGAACTGGACGTCGATTTCGACCGGTACCTACAAGAGCTACATCCGCACCGGGCTGACCGGCGCGAAGAAGCTCGACCTGCCGCTGGTCTCGCAGGGAGCGACGCCGGTCGATTTGATTCGCAGACCTGCGCTCAATTCGAACGAAGATGACGACAACCCGCAGGTGTTCGCGCAGCGGTTCTTCTCGCAGGCGAGCCTGCGCATTCTTCTGTCGGATCGCATAGCCGATTTCACCGGGCTGCCGACGATCACCGGAGGCGATCCGATTCTGCTCGAGGGCGACTGGGTCGCGTCGCCCCCGGCTGGATACGGACCGGTTGATGCCACGCACCCGCCCATCGCGCGGTCGCTCGGCCCGATGTCGTTTACGGCAGGCACCAGCAACACGTCGAGCACCATCAAGATGCCGAGTTCGACCGCTCTGCCGACGCCGTTCCTCGTGCCCTGCGCAGTCAGGAACCTGCGCGTCGTGGAACGGGCTTGACGATTGGCGCGAATACCAGCGTCGTGTGCAAGAGCAAGACGGCCACGACCCTGTTCGGGTGCAACCTGCCGTCGGCGGTCGCCAACGGCGACAGCCGTCAGCGCGACTCTGGCGTCAGGCGTACACGGTCACCACCACGGTCAACGGCGTGGTCGCGACCGGGACCAATCCGAACAAGATCGTGACGTTCAACACCCCGACCGGCGGCGTCATCGGCGTTCACGACGGCGCCCTTCTCGGTGAACACGTTCTTCGTCAACGGCAGAGATCTACACGTGCACCGGATACGACGACACGACGTCGCCGAAGCAGTTCACCGGCTGCGCGCGGCGGGACGGCGCCAAACAGCGCGACCGTCACGTCGGCGGCGATCGCCGATCAGAACACGCCGACCATCGGCAGCTATATCAAGATCGAGATGCAGGACGACGACGGGGACTGGGACGACGTGACGATGGAGATCCTGAACCTCGGGATCGGCGCGCCGAACCAGGCAGGTTCGATCTGCGCGGATCCGACGCCGGACGCGGTCATCCGCATCCAGCGCCTGCGCGACAACGCCGGCGCCAATTGCCCCTATGCCAGCAGCCGGGTGTCGTCGGACTGGTGGCCGAACACGCTGTACGACCCGCGTGAAGGCAGCGTGCGCGACGTGGCGACCACCGGGCCGATGACGATGGGCGGCGTCATGCAATACATCGCGCTCGATGTCGCCAACCTGAAGAAGTGGCTCGACGGCACCACCGGGACGAACGGTGATGACGCGCTCAACAACAACGGCTACATCGTCTATTTCTCCGACCGCCGCGGAAATCACGACAGCGCGGACAGCGACAAGGAGACGGGCGAGTACGGGTTCGAAGATCAGGTGAACTCGACAACGTCGGCGGGCACCGCCGACAGCGCGCTGCAGACCGGCGAGGACATGAACGGCAACGACACACAACAGCTGTACGGCAGGATTCCGTCGACGGTCGGCAGCAATATTCCGGCCGGCGCGCAGGCGCCATACGACTCGAGCACCAACAGCACACCGACCGCCCAGATTACCCAGGCGAACGCCGGCCAGGCGCGCGTGAACAAGGTGGTGCTCTTCCGCCGCGCGTTGAAGATCGTCAACGGCGGCATTGTCAGCGGCGTCAGCAGCCTCCCGACGTCGGGGCTCACCATTGCGTCAGAGAATCCCGTGTACGTGCAGGGCAACTACAACGCGACGACCGCCGTGAACGTCGATCCTCACGTGCCGGCTGCCATCATCGCCGATGCCATTACGGTGCTGTCGAACGTGTGGACGGACGCGAACATGTGGAACAACCCGAACGACGTCAATGGCCGTCTGGCCGACAGCACGGGATGGCGGTTTGCGGCGCTCGCGGGTAAGGGCGTCGTGTTTCCCTACTGCAGTTCGGCGTGCGGCAGCCCTGGCGACTTGTTCGGCACCGACGGCGGCGCGGCGAACTTCCTTCGCCTCCTCGAGAAGTGGTACACGAACAGTCAGGTGCTGAGCTACAAGGGCTCGATCGTTTCCCTGCACAACAGCCGGCAGGCGATTGGGACTTACAAGTTTCCCAATACCCACATCTACACGGGCGGCACGCGAAACTTCTCGTTCGACATCGACTTCCTGTCGCCGGCGCTGCTGCCGCCGGGGACGCCGATGTTCCGCGACGTGAACACGCTGACGTTCCGGCAGATCCTCCGCCCGACGCAATAGCACCGTATTGAAGTATCTGCGCCGCGACGTGGCTGTTTTGGCCACGTCGCGCGCGCGGCCACTCGAAAGCCCAGACATTTCACGCCCACGGCCGGAGCGCGCCTTGCACCAGTCCATCGCGTGCAGCGTGGCTTCTCGCTCGTCGAGACCATCATCGCGACCGGCCTCATCGTGGCGGCACTGGTGACGCTTGCCCAACTGCTGGCCATCGGCGTGCAGGCGGGCGCCGCCGCGCGCATCCGTACGACGTCCGCGCTTCTGGCCGGCCGCAAGATGGAAGAGCTGCGGGCGCGGACGTGGGAAGCCGTGCTCGGAGACGGTCGCGAGTCGGTCGAGTTCTTCGACGGCCAGGGAAGTCGTGTGTGCGGGGAGACGCCGATGCCGTGCGGGGCGGCGGCCTACGTCTGCCGATGGTCGGCCGAGCCGGCGGCCTTCAACGCAAACGTGCTCGTCATCGAGGTCGACGCGGCGGCCATCGCCACGCGTGCGGGCAGTACGACGCTCGTCAGCGCGAGGTCGCGAACGCGATGATGCGCGAGCGCGGCTTTTCCCTCATCGAGCTCCTCGTCGCGATGTCCATCATGCTCGTCGCGATGGCGGCGGTGTTCCGGTTGATCAATCCGGCCTCCGGAACGTTCGACGTGGAGATCGAGCGCATCGAGATGCAGCAGCGCGTGCGCGCGTCGGCCGACGCGATCTTCAACGAGGTGCTCGTGGCGGGCGCGGGTGCGGCGATTCCCGCGGTCGCGCCGTTTCGCCGGGGAGAACGGAATCCGGATGCCGTCGGCTCGGCGTTCGCCGATCGTCTGTCGGTGTCCTACGTGCCCCCCGACGCGGGCGTCGAGGATACGGCAACCGTCACCTTCTGGCTCCGGACGGATCCCGACGAAGGCACTCAACTGATGCGGTACGACGGACGGCAGAGCGACGTGCCGCTGGCCGACCACCTGTCGAGTCTTCGATTCGACTACTTTGGCGCCAACGGAGAGGCGATCGACCGCGGGCGATTCACGGATGGTCCATGGCTGACTGGCGCGAGCGGGCAACCGTTCGACGCCGATCTGCAGGCGATACGGCGAATCCGCATCACGCTTCGCGTCTCGCCCGTTCGCGTCATGCTGCGCACGCCCCTTCCCGATCACGAGATGGCGATGGACGTGTCGCTGCGCAACCTGGATCGTCCATGATGCGCGCGTCGATCCCGCCGTCCGCGGAACGTGGCGTCGCGCTCGTCATCACGATCATGGCCGTCGCGCTGCTCTCGGCCCTGGGCTTGTCGCTCGCGATGATCATCGATACGGAGACGAGAATCTCCGGTCAGTTTGCCGGCGGGCGCGAAGTGTTGTACGCCGCGGACGCGGCCATAGAGATCGCGGCGCAGGAGCTCGTTGGCGTTGGCGACTGGAATCTCGTGCTGGCGGGCGAAGTGGTGTCGGCATTCGTCGACGGTGCGCCAGCCGGACAGCGGGCTCTCGGCGATGGGCGGCAGATCAGCTTGTCAGCCGCGACAGACCTGGCGAATGCCGAACCACGCCCGTGGGGTCCGAACAACCCGCAGTGGCGGCTGTTTGCGTTCGGCAGGTTTGGCCCGGCGTATGTCATCGCGTGGGTGGCCGACGACCCGGCGGAAAACGACGGTGACGCCACGCGGGATGGCTCCGGCGACGACAACCCTGGGGCCGGCATTGTGGCCCTTCGCGCCGAGGCCTTCGGCCTGGACGGGGCCCACAAGGTCGTCGAGGCGACCGTACGCCGCTCGTCGGACGATCCTCTAAACCCTAGTATCGAAATGGTTTCCTGGCGCGAAATCCGCTGAAATCCATGCTGAAGACCGCTGTGCGATCGGCCGATAAGATGAGGAGTATGCCCAAATCTCATTACCTCCTTGGCCCGGCCTTCGTTCTCCTGCTGTCGAGCGCGACGGCAGCCCAGAGCCTTGCCGACGTGGCCAGAGCAGAAGAAGCCCGGCGCAAGACCATCAAGGGGACGGGGAAGGTCTATACCAACGACTCCCTTCGCGGACCGGATGGTGGAGAAGCGCCTGCGCCTCCGCCGGTTGCCGCGACACCCGCGTCGGGCGGCGACGCCAAGCCGGCGAACCCGGCTCCAAGCGAACCGGCCCCCGATCGCGGCAAGGATGAGAAGTTCTGGCGCGCGCGCATTGCGTCCGCGCGGAGCGAGCTGCAGCGCACGCAGGCCTTTCACGATGCGCTGCAATCGCAGGTGCAAGCGCTCTACACGGAATTCGTGGCGACCGACGATCCGGCGCAGCGCGCGGTCGTCGAGAAGAAGCGTCTCGCGGCGCTTGCGGAACAGGAGCGCGTGAAGGGCGACATCGCGAAGCAGACCAAGGCCATTACCGAGATCGAGGACGAAGCCCGTCGGGCCAGTGTGCCAGCCGGCTGGCTGCGTTGACGCGGCGCGCGCCAGCGGTGGCTCCTTCCATCCTGCTCGTCGAAGACAAAGACTCCCTGAGAACGATGCTCAAGCTGGCCATCGAGGGCCAGGGGCATGCTGTCGTCGAGGCTCGCCATCTGGGCGAGGCGAAGCAGGCCATGCAGGAGGATCGTCCGACGCTCGTGCTCACGGACCTTCGCCTGCCTGAAGGTGACGGATTTGGCGTGCTTCGAGCCGCCAAGGAACTGGATCCTGAGTTGCCGGTCATCGTGATGACGGCCTACGGCAGCATCCAGGACGCGGTGGCCGCCATGAAGGAAGGGGCCCTCGACTTTCTCGCGAAGCCCGTCGATCCCGATCACCTGCTGCTGATGGTCGATCGCGCGCTGGCGCAGCGGAAGCTCATGACCGAGTACATCCTGCTGAAGGAAGAGCTCGGCGCGCGCCGCGGAGCGCCGCAGATTATCGGCGACGCCCCGTCGTTGAAGCACGCGATCCTCGCGCTTCAACGCGCGTCCGGATCGGATGCCACGGTGCTGCTCGAAGGCGAGAGCGGCACGGGCAAAGAGCTGTTCGCGCGGGCGCTGCACGCGCTGAGCCCGCGATCGGACGGTCCGTTTGTCGCCATCAACTGCGCGGCGATTCCCGACAACCTGCTCGAGACCGAGCTCTTCGGGCACGAGAAGGGGGCGTTCACCGGCGCGGTGGCGCGCAAGCCCGGCAAGTTCGAGCTGGCGCATCGCGGCACGCTGTTTCTCGACGAGATCGGCGATCTGCCGCTGGCGCTCCAGGCGAAGATTCTGCGCGCGATCGAGGAGAAACGGTTCGAGCGTGTGGGCGGTACGCAGTCGCTGAACGTCGACGTGCGCATCGTGGCTGCGACCAACAAGGCGCTCCGGGCGGGCGTCGCCGCCAAGCTGTTCCGGGAGGATCTGTACTTCCGGCTCTCGGTGTTCCCGATCTCAATTCCTCCGCTGCGCGACCGGCAGGTCGACATCCCCATTCTGGCTCGCCACTTCGTCGAGCGGTTCTGCCGCGAGCTGAAGAAGACGCCGGCGATGCTGGCGCCTTCGGCCATCGAGGAGCTGCAGAAGTATCACTGGCCAGGCAACGTGCGCGAGCTCCAGAACTGCATGGAACGCGCGGTCATTCTGTCGGAGAGCGACACCATTCACGCCCGGCACCTGAATCTGACGCTGCACGCGCCGCTGCCGGTGCCCGAGCCGCCCAACCCGTGGGACACGTTCGACTTTTCGGGCACGCTCGCCGAGGTGACCAGGCGGGCGCAGACCGAGGTGGAAAAGAAGAAGATCGAGCATGCGCTCAAGGACGCGGGCGGGCACGAGGGTCGCGCCGCCGACATGCTTGGAATGGGCTACAAGCCGCTCCTGGCGAAGCTGAAGGAGTATGGGTTGAAGTAATACCCGGATTCGCAGATTCGCAGATTCGCAGATTCGCAGATTGGCGGACTGAACCTTCTTCATCAATCTGCGAATCTCACAATCCGCGAATCTGCGAATTCCTATTTCTTGAGCCCCACGCGCTTCAACGCTTTCGCCAGCTCATCCTCGGCCACGTCGGTGGCGGTCGTCCAGCTTCCGATGCCCGTGCACAGCACGTAGTGCAACGTGCCATTCACCACCTTCTTGTCGTGCCGCATCGCTTCGAGGACGTCTTTCGTCGACAGGTCGCCGACGGGCGGCAGCGGCCCGAGCTTCATGATGATCTTGCCGAGCGCCTCGCGGTCGGCCCCCGGCATGACGCCCCGCGCCACGGCGATTTCGGCGGCGACGATCATGCCGTAGGCGATCGCTTCGCCGTGCCGGAAGCGCTTGTACTTCGTGACGGCCTCGAGGGCGTGGCCGGCGGTGTGACCGAAATTCAACATCCGGCGTGGACCGCTCTCTCGCTCGTCCAGCCCGACCACAGTCGCCTTGATCGTGCAGGACTCGCCGATGATCGGCACGAGCGCGTCGGCCTTGCGGGCGAAGATGGCGTCAATCTCGCGGTCGATACGCTCGAACAACGCGCGGCTCGACGTCATGCCGTACTTGATCACTTCGTAGAGCCCGGCGCGGAACTCTCGTCGAGGCAGCGTTTCCAGCAGCGCCGGATCGATGGCGACCAGCGACGGCTGATGAAACGCGCCGATCAGGTTTTTCCCGAGCGTATGATTCACCCCGACCTTGCCGCCGATCGCGCTGTCGACCTGCGCGAGCAGCGTCGTCGGCACCTGCACGAGCGTGATCCCGCGAAGGTAGGTGGCGGCCACGAAACCCGCCATGTCGCCGATGACCCCGCCGCCGACGGCGATGATGAGGGCACCGCGATCGGCTTCGAGCTTGATGAGTGATTCGTACGCGCGCGCCGCCGTCGAGAGCTGCTTGAACTTCTCGCCATCGGGAAGGAGGATCGTGTCGGTCTTCGGCAGGGCCTTCGACAGCGTCTTGCCGTGCAGCTTCCACACGAGCGGGCTCGACACGAAAAACCGGTGCGAGGCCGGCTTCGGCGATGACTCGATGAGCCGCCCGAGCTGGGCCGTCACGCCGTGTTCGATGTAGATGGGATAGGACTGCGATCCGGTCCGGACGTCTACACGCAGCATTTGGAGATTATGTCAGCAGCCGTGGGCTAGTATACGTCCGGTGGATGTACGCGGCGACTTCATAATCGTCGGCAGCGGAATCGCCGGGCTCCGCGCGGCGGTTGAGCTGGCGACTGCGGGCGACATCGTCATCATCACGAAGGCCGACCCGAGCGAGAGCAACACCGAATACGCGCAGGGCGGCATCGCGGCCGCGATCGGTCCAGACGATTCCCCGGAGCTGCACGCGCGCGACACGATCGTCGCCGGCGACGGTCTGTGCGACGAGCGTGCCGTCCGCGTGCTGTGCGAGGAGGGGCCGCGCTATACGCGCGAGCTCGTCGAGTGGGGCGCCAGGTTCGATCGTGACGACGAGGGGCGGCCGGCCCTCGCATCGGAAGGCGCTCACCGCGTGCGGCGCGTGCTGCACGCCGCGGATGCCACCGGGCGCGAGATCGGCCGCGTGCTCTGGGAGCGCGTGTCGTCCACGACACGCATCCGCGTGCTGCAAAACACGCTGGCCGTCGGTGCCATCGTCGAAGACAACCGGTGCGTCGGCGTCCGATTCATCGGCGACCGTGGCGAGCCGGGTGAGGCGCGAGGTCGAGCGACGTTGCTCGCGACCGGCGGCGCCGGCCAGGTCTTCGCGCAGACGACCAATCCCGAAGTGGCGACCGGCGACGGCATCGCGCTGGCGTATCGGGCCGGTGCGCGGGTCGCCGACATGGAGTTCGTGCAGTTCCATCCGACGGTGCTCGACGTCGAAGGCGCGCCGCGGTTTCTGTTGTCGGAGGCGCTTCGCGGTGAGGGCGCGCGGCTCGTCACAGCTGCCGGCGAGCCCTTCATGACGCGCTACCACCCGTCGGGCGATCTGGCGCCGCGCGACATCGTCTCGCGGAGCATCGTGCTGGAATCTCAGCGCACCTCGGGACCGATCTTCCTGAGTCTGCGGCACATGGACGCCGACGAGGTCCGCCGGCGATTCCCGATGATTGCCGCGACGTGTCTCAAGGCCGGCTTCGATCTCGCGCGCGATTTGCTGCCGGTCGGGCCGGCGGCGCACTACCTGATGGGCGGCGTCGAAACCGATCTGGACGGACGTACCTCTATCCCGGGCTTGTTTGCCGCGGGCGAAGTCGCGTGCACGCGTGTCCATGGCGCGAATCGTCTGGCGAGCAATTCGCTCCTCGAAGGCCTGGTGTTCGGCGCGCGCTCCGGCACGGCGATGACGGGCTCGATACGCGAGCCCGATCTTCCGCCGGCAATCGAAGGGTCGGGTGGGGTTTTCGCCGAGCAGTCCGCCCGGGCGAACAACCCCTCGCGACCCCTCTCCACGAACCTGAGATTCGCGAGCTGATGTGGACGTCGGTCGGCCTTTTCCGCGAGCGCCCGGGCCTCGCCGATGCCGTTGCGGTGCTGAACCAGGAGCAGGCGGTCCTCGACGATCATCTGGCGGCCGGCGCGGGACTCGATCGCGAGGGCTGGCGGCGAGCAAGCATGGTGACGGTCGCGACCCTTATCGCAAGAGCGGCACTTCGGCGCGAGGAAAGCCGAGGCGGGCACTTCCGCACCGATTTTCCCGCGCACGACGATCTAAAATGGAAGGTTCATATCTCCGATCATCGATGAAACAATCAAAACTTCTCTTACAGACCTACCGCGACGCGCCGCGCGATGCCGATGTCATCAGCCAGCAGCTGATGATGCGCGGCGGCATGATTCAGAAAGTGGCGGCGGGCATCTACGACTATCTGCCGCTGGCCCTTCGCAGCATCCGCAAGTTCGAAAACATCGTGCGCGAAGAGCTCGAGCGCGACGGCTGCCAGGAGCTGCTCATGCCAACCGTGCAGCCCGCCGAGCTGTGGCAGGAGAGCAGCCGATGGCAGTTCTACGGCCGCGAGCTGCTTCGCTTCAAGGATCGCAAGGGCGCCGACTTCTGCCTCGGTCCCACGCACGAGGAGATCATCACCGACATCGTGCGCAAGATCGTGAAGAGCTACAAGCAGCTGCCGATCAACCTCTTCCAGATCCAGACCAAGTTCCGCGACGAAATCAGGCCCAGGTTCGGCTTGATGCGCGGCCGTGAGTTCATCATGAAGGACGGCTACTCCTTCCACGTGGACGATGCCGACGCCGACCGGGAATACTGGCGGATGTTCGAGGCCTACAAGCGGATCTTCACGCGCCTCGGCGTGAAGTTCCGGCCCGTCGAGGCCGACAGCGGCGCCATCGGCGGCAGCTTCACCCACGAGTTCCACGTGCTGGCGGGCAGCGGCGAAGACGCGATCCTCAGCTGCAACGCGTGCGAGTACACGTCGAACGCCGAGAAAACCGAAGCACCGGCCATTCCCTATCCCTATGGCGTCGGAGCCGGTCCTCGAGTTGAAGCACGCGCACTTCCACACGCCAGGCATCGTGCAGATGGAAGAGCAGGCCAGGGCGTTCAAGGACGGCGAGCACGACGGCCTGCCGCTCGACCACGCGTCGAAGTTCTATCTGTATCGCGCGGCCAGGGGCGCGACGACGTGGGATGTCGGCCTCGTCCTCCGCAGCGATCACGAGCCGAATACCGTGAAGATGAAGAACCTCATCGGCGCCGATTCGCTCGATCTCGTGCCGCTCGAGGAGGCCGAGCGACGCGCCGGCACGAAGTCGGGGTTCATCGGTCCGGTCGGGCTCGATGTGCCGATGTACGCGGACAGGAGCCTCGAAGGCGCGTTCAACCTGACCTGCGGCGCGAACAAGGAGGGCTACCATCACTTCGGCTTCAAGCCCGATCGCGACCTGAAAGACTTCAAGGGCTTTCACGACCTGCGCATGGCGCGCGAGGGAGATGCCTGCACGCGCTGCGGCAAGGGGAGCTACGAGGCCTTCCGCGGCATCGAAGTCGGCCAGGTGTTCAAGCTGGGCACGAAATACTCGACGTCGATGAACTGCGTGTATCTCGACGATGCCGGCGCGGAACGTCCGATGGTGATGGGCTGCTACGGGATCGGCATCACGAGGACGGTCGCGGCCGTCATCGAGCAGAACTACGACGCCGACGGCATCATCTGGCCGTGGCCGGTCGCGCCGTATCACGTGCACCTGGTCACGCTGGATTCGGCGAAGCCGGAGATTTCATCGGTCGCGAATCAGATTGAAGCCGATCTCGAGTCCGCGGGATTCGAGGTCCTTCACGACGACCGCGAAGGTCTCAGCCCCGGCGTCAAGTTCAAGGACGCCGATTTGCTCGGGATGCCGTTGCGCCTGACGGTGGGCGCCAAGGGGCTGAAAGACGGTGTCGTCGAGTTGCGAGATCGCCGAATAAAGGAAGTGGTGAAGGTGAAGCCCGAAGACGTGCTGGCAGCTGTGGCGGGCGCGCGGGATCGGATGACTGTGCTCTGAATTGGCAGATTGGCAGATTGTGCAGATTCGCAGACTGATTTGAAAACTGGCAGGATGTTCTTAATCTGCGAATCTGCCAATCTACGCAATCTGCCAATGTCTGAAGTCTTCTTCTTCCCGAACATCCACGCGATGCCGATGCTGATGATGTAGAGGCCGATCATCGGGACGGCGACGATGACCTGGCTGGCCATGTCGGAGCTCGGCGTGATGACCGCCGCGACGATGAAAATCACGAGGATGGCGTACTTGAACTGCCGCGCCATCCATCGCGCGTTGACCACGCCCATCCGCGCGAGGAAGAACACCAGCGCCGGCATCTGGAAGATGGCGGCCATCCCCAGCAGCATCCGCATGTAGAGGCTGAACGAGTCCTCGATGCGCGGCATGAAGGACACGAGCTCGCTCGAGAAGCTCGCGAAGAACCTCCACATCAGCGGGAACGCGACGTAGTGCGAGAAGGCCGCGCCGGCGATGACGCCGACGCTCGAGAGCACGACGAAGGGAATCGCGTAGCGCCGCTCTTTTGCGTAGAGCGCCGGCGCCACGAACAGCCACACCTGCCAGAAAATCAGCGGGGCGGCGATGAACAGCCCCGCGATGACCGCGATGCGGATGTACAGCATGAACGCTTCGGTCGGGTAGGTGTAGATCATCGTCTCGCCCGGCCGGAGCGCCTGCCGCAGGGGCAGCATCACGAACGAATAGATGTCGTCGATGAAAAAGGCGGCGATAGCCGATGCCGAGGCAGAGGGAAATCAGCGCGCGGATGATCCGTTTCCGGAGCTCGTCGAGGTGCTCCAGAAACGACATCTTGCCGCCGCCTTCGTCGTCGTCGTCGAACCAGCTGTCGGACACGTCGCGCGTTGAAGAGTCTTCGTGTGCTCCGCGAGTGGAGACGAGCTAGCCCACGCTCTCGCGGGGCGCCGTCTCACCCTCGGGCGCGGTCGTGGCGACGGGGGCCGGGCTGGCCGGCGGCGTGGCGGCGGTCGGTGGAATCTGAGCGGACTTACGCGCATCCTGCAGCTCTTCGGTGCGGATCTCTTCCTCGAGCGTGTTTTTCAGCTCGTTCGAGGCGCGTTTGAACTCGGCGATGCTCTTGCCGAGCGACTTGCCCAGTTCCGGTAGTTTTCGGGGGCCGAAGATGATCAGCGCGATGACCGCAATGACCACCATCTCCGGCATGCCTATCGGACCCATAACGTGGCTTACTCCTTAGGATTTCGAGTCTTAGATTATACCTTCTTTCGTAGTAACATTTTACGTGACTATGCGCACTTACCGTTCGGTATCCATGGCGGCGTTTGCCATCGCCCTCTCGGCGCTGGTAGGCGGCTTTCTGGGTGGGCGCGTCCTGGCCACCCAGGACGGCCTGCCGGAACGCATGAACGTCTTCACGACCGCGCTCAGGCAGGTTGAGCAGAAATACGTCGAGCCGGTCGAGTCGGATCGCGTCGTCTACAGCGCCATCAACGGCATGCTCCAGACGCTCGATCCGCACTCGAGCTTCATGGATCCGAAGGCCTACGCGCAGCTGCGCGAGCGGCAGGAAGGCCACTATTACGGCCTCGGGATCAGCATCAACGTCATCGACGGCGACATCACCGTCATGTCGCTCTTCGAAGGGTCGCCCGCCTACAAGAAGGGGATCCGCCGCGGCGACGTCATCGCCCGGATCAACAGCGAGGACGCCAAGGGCTGGACGAGCGAGCAGGCGGTTCTGAAGCTGCGCGGACCACGAGGGACCCCGGTTCAGGTGTCGATTCGCCGCGCCGGCTACGACAAGCTCGTCGATGTCGAGGTCGTGCGCGACGAAATCCGGATTCCGAGCGTGCCCGCCGCGTTCATGATGAACGAGACGACGGGATACATCCAGCTGCGTGATTTTTCGGAAACGACCGATCGCGAGCTCGGCGCGGCGCTGCGCGACCTCACCAAGCAGGGCATGCAAGCAGCTGGTGCTCGACATCCGCGAGAATCCAGGCGGACCGCTCGACCAGGCCATCAAGGTGTCGAACCGGTTCCTGCGCAAGGGCGACCTCATCGTCTACACGCGGGGACGCATCTCGAATTCCGATCAGAACTACCACGCCGTCGAAAACAGCGATTACACGAACATCCCGATGGTCGCGCTGGCGAACCGGCGCAGTGCGAGCGCGTCCGAGATTGTGACCGGCGCGCTGCAGGATCACGACCGCGGTCTCGTGGTCGGCGAAACGACGTGGGGCAAAGCGCTCGTGCAGTCGATTTATCGCCTCAGCGAAGGCGCCGGGCTCGCCCTGACGACCGCGCACTACTTCACGCCGGCGGGACGCCTCATCCAGCGGCCGTGGGATGAGAGCTTCGACGAGTACCTCTCGTATACGACGCGCGAACAGGACCCGAACGTGCAGCATTCCGCGTCGCAGCTGAAGTACACGCTGCGCCTCGGCCGGAAGGTCTACAGCGGCGGCGGCATCGAGCCCGACTATCGCATGGCGGGCCCGATCGAAGGCTTCAACCCGGGCAAATTCGCCCGCCGCCTCCATCCGACGATGTTCGGGAACTACGCGCAGCGGTTCGACCGCGAGGGAGACGACCGGTTCGGCAGCGCGACCGATCAGAAAGTCCGCCGGCGCCTGACGCGCGAGTTCACCGTCGACGACGCGATGCTGCAGGACTTCAAGGCGTACGTGAAGTCGCAGCTGCGCGATCCGAGTCAGTTCGACGAGGCGGGCTTCACCGCCGACGTCGAGTTCGTCCGGGCGATGCTGCGGTACGAGATCGACGTCGCGTTGTTCGACGTGGCGACGGCGAGGCGGCATCTGCTGGAAAAAGACCCGCAGGCGCAGTATGCGTTGACGCTGATTCCAGAGGCGGAGAAGCTGCTGCGCGCCGAGCCCGCCAAGGGCACGCAGGTCGCCAGGAAGTAGAAAAACGGATCCTGGAACCGTTTTCGCTGGTTAGGTCGGCTTCCCTACTATTGGTAGCGCTCTAGTTTGTCCTTGCCCCTATATTTGGGGCTTGTTACACTGGCGACCGTTTCCGGGCCCGGGGCAGTGGCCCGATTCGGCCGCGTTGCACACCTCACTGGTCAACTTCATCGAGCGCCACCCAGCCGCTCGTTACCTTCCGCAGGAACGCGGGGGGTGCCGCGCGGCTTTTTGTCTGTACATCCACCGCTAAACGGTTTACGGTAAACGGCTAACGAACTTATGCGTCTTCAACAACTCGAGATCGCGGGCTTCAAGTCGTTCTCCGATCGGTCGCACCTCTCCTTCGATCGAGGGGTGACGGCCATCGTCGGCCCGAACGGCTGCGGAAAGAGCAACGTCGC
Organism: Vicinamibacterales bacterium; assembly: GCA_963821395.1. Classification (GTDB taxonomy): domain Bacteria; phylum Acidobacteriota; class Vicinamibacteria; order Vicinamibacterales; family JAMQPK01; genus JAMQPK01. The sequence goes on from CAWGDY010000021.1 coordinate 83,478, forward strand.
GGACGCCATTACGTGGGTGCTCGGCGAGCAGAGCGCCAAGAGCCTGCGCGGCGACCGTATGGAAGACGTCATCTTCAACGGCAGCGACGCGCGCAAGCCGACCGGCGCGGCCGAAGTGCGGCTGCGGCTCAGCGACGTGCTGTCGACGCCGATTAGCGTTGACGTGCCGGCGATTGACCCGGGCGACAACGGCGATGCCGACGACGACCGGCCGTCGGTCGCGCGCACGATTGAAGTGACGCGACGCCTGTATCGTTCGGGCGAAAGCGAATACCTGATCGACGGCGAGGTGTGCCGGTTGCGCGACGTGCACGAGCTCCTGATGGACACCGGGCTCGGCGCCAAGGCCTACGCGATTATCGAGCAGGGCAAGATCGGCATGATCCTGAGCTCGCGTCCGGCCGATCGCCGCCAGCTTATCGAGGAAGCCGCCGGGATTACCAAGTACAAGGCCCGCCGTCGGGCCGCCGAGCTGAAGCTCGAAGCGGCACAGCACAATCTGACGCGCCTGGAAGACATCATCTTCGAGCTCGAGAAGCAGTTCGGATCGCTCAAGCGCCAGTCGGCGAAGGCGCGCCGGTACAAGCGGCTGCGCGACGAGCTGAGGCACTGGGAGAAGCTGCTGTTCGCCGGCCGGTATCAGGAGTCGGCGCACAAAATCGAGTCGCTCCGCGCGCGGCTCGCCGACGCGCACATTCGTGAGGCCGCAGCGTCATCGGCGGTGGCGGAGGCCGAAGCGGATTTCAGCCGCGTGCGCCTGTCGCTGGTCGATGCCGAGGGGAACGCGACCCGTGCCCGCGAGGCCGTTCATGCCTGCGAGCTCGACATCACCCGCCGGCAGCAGCAGATTGACTTCAACCGCGAGCAGATCGCCGCGCTCGCCGCGCGCGCCGAAGAAGTGCGCGCGGAGCTGGCGGCGCTCGAGGCGCGCCGCGAGCCGGGACGCCTGCTTCTGACCGATCGCCGCGACTCGGCTGCCCGTGCCCTGCAGGAGCAGCATCATGCCGCCGGCGAGCTCTCGCGGATCGACCAGGAATACACCGAGGAGAACCGGCGCATCGAAGGACTCGAGGCCGACGTCGAAGCCGCCCGGTCGGAAGTGTTTTCGGCTCTGAACGTGGCGACGACGCTGCGTCACGCCATTCAGCACGCCGAAGAGGCCAGCCAGCGCGTGTCGGAAGAGCTCTCCAAGCTGGGCGTCGAAGAGTCCGAATTGCGGATGGAGCGGGAGCGGCTGGAAGACGATCGCGCGGTGACCTCCGACGGGCTGCGGCGCGCGAAGGAGGCGATCGAGGCGTCGCTTCACGCGAAGACGGCCCGCGAGACCGAGCTGGCGACCGCGCGCATCGAGCTCGAATGGAAATCGAACAATCTGCAGGCGCGCGAGCGCGAGCTGGCGGGACTGTCGGCCCGGCTTGCGTCGCTGACGGATCTGGAGCAGGCGCGGGCCGGCTACACGGACGCCGCGCGTATCGTGCTGCAGCAGGCGAACGGCCGCGTGGGACAGCAGGGATCGGTGGCCGACTACCTGGACGTGGAGCCGAAATACGAGCGCGCCGTGGAAGCCTGCCTCGGCGATCTGCTCCAGCACGTCATCGTCTCGAGCCACCAGCAGGCGCAGGCCGGGCTCGACCTGATTCGCCAGGAAAACGTCGGCCGCTGCGGCTTCGTCGTGCTCGAGGGGGCCGATCAGGCCGGCGTCAGCCGGACCGCGGCCGGCGACGTCTCGGCGGTGCCGGACGGTTTGACGCCACTCCATTCGGTGCTTCGCATCAGCGGCCCGCACGCCGGCGCGATTGACGCTGCCATGCCCGACGGATTCATCGCCGACGATATCGGCGCGGCGCTGAACGCGGCGTCCTTCACCTCGTCCTGCATCGCCACGCTGGCGGGCGATATCGTGCGTGGACGGATGCTCGTGTCGGGCGGCGGCAAGGACGAAGGGCGCGCCATTCTCGGCATCAAGCGCGAAATCAAGGAACTGCGCGATCGCATCGCGGGTGAGGAAGCCGAGCGCGACCAGTCCGTGTCGGAAGTCGCCGCGCTCGAGACGCGCATCGCCCATGCGTCGAACGCGCTCTCGGCCGTGACTGCCGATCTCCATCGCGAAGAGAAAGCCATCATCGGCCTCGAGCTGCAGTTGCAGCGGTCGGCCGACGATCTGCAGAAGGTGCAGAAGAAGTTCGAGCTCCTGGAAATCGAGCGGCGCGGCGCCGAAGAGCAGCGCCAGGGGCTCGAGGCGCGCCAGCGCGAAGCGCGCGAGTCGATCGCGCGGCTCGAGCAGGAGCAGCGGGCCGCCGACGAGAAGCTGTCGCAGGCTCAGCACCGCCTGGGCGATGCGCGCGAATCGCTACAGGCCCTGGCCCGCCGCGCGGCGGAAGCGAAGGCGTCGTACGCGACGCTCGTGGAGCGCTCGAGCGCGCTCGACGCCGAGGTCGCACGCCTCGAGGAGACCAACAGGGATCTCGAGGCGCGCGTCGGCGCGGCGGAAACGAGCGGGGCCGATCTCGAACGGAAGAGCGCCAGCCTGAAACGGTTGATCGACGAGACCCTGCAGATGCTCGATCGCGACGGCGAACGGCTGGACTCGCTTTGCGGGGGCGTCCGTGAGGCCGAAGAGTCGCTGTCGGATTTGCGGATTGAGGCCGATCGCATCGAAAAGGGGACGCGCGAGTCGAGGAAGGTGCTCGAAGCGATTCATGCGGAAGTGGGCGAGCTCGAGGTGACGCGCGCGACCGAAGAGAGCCATCTGACGCACCTGGCACAATCCTGCGTCGATACCCTGCAGCTCTCGCTCGAAGAGGTGGTGGCCGAGGTGCAGGCCGCTTCCGCAGTCAGCCCGGCACCGACGGGGCAGGGCGCGACTTCAGTCGCGCCGATGACGGTTCTGCGGACGAGGTGGACGCGACCGACGAAGCGGAAGAAGGCGTCGATGCCGGTCCCGAGCCCGTCATCGCGGCATCGGCCACTCCCGAGGAGCACATCGTGCGCCTTCGTCAGAAGATCGATCGGCTCGGCCCCGTCAACATGATGGCCATCGATCAGTTCGACGAGCTCAACACGCGGCATCAATTCCTGACGACCCAGCGCAAGGACCTGACCGATTCGATTGCGGCGACCGGGGACACCATCAAGAAGATCGACGAAACGAGCAAGGTGCGGTTCCGCGAAGCGTTCGCGGCCATCAGGGAGAACTTCCAGGGCACCTTCAGCACGCTGTTCGGCGGCGGGCACGCGACCATCGCGCTGCTCGACGAGACCGACGTTCTCGAGAGCGGCATCGAGGTGATCGCCTCGCCGCCCGGCAAGCGTCTGCAGAGCGTTCAGTTGCTGTCGGGCGGGGAGAAGGCGCTCGCGGCCATCGCACTGATGTTTGCCATCTTCAAGTACAAGCCCAGCCCGTTCTGCGTGCTCGACGAGATCGACGCGCCGCTCGACGATGCGAACATCGGGCGGTTCGTCGAGATGCTCCAGGGCATGCAGGAGCACACGCAGTTCATCATCATCACGCACAGCCGCAAGACCATGGAGATTGCCGACCGGCTGTACGGGGTGACGATGGAGGAGCCGGGCGTGTCGAAGCTGATTTCCATCGAGTTGAACTAGAAAAAGGGTTCCGGGATCCCTTTCCGGGACGGAACTTCCGGGCGGTTGGCCTCGTCAGGTACCAGTACCTCATGTACCCAGCCCTTCGCCCCGGGCCAGCCACCCTTCTGGCCGGCCTCAGCGTCGTTCTCAGCTTGGGGTGCGACGTCACCATCAAGGACGGCGACGTCTCCGTCCGGCACCTCCAGGGGCGTGCCACCGAGTCCTGGGTCCGCAAGTACCCGCTGGAGCCCGGGGGACGGTTCCGGATTGCGAACAACAGCGGGCCCATCGAGATAGTCGCCGGGGAGGCCGGGACGGTCGAAGTGGCCGCGACGATTACGGCGACCGCGATGACCGACGAGCGGGCAGCCGAATCGATTCGCGAGGCGAAGATTGACGAGACCGTCGCGCCCGATCACGTGGCGATCGTGGCCGAATCCCCCCGCCGCGGTGGCAATCTCGAGATGAGCTTCAAGGTGACGGTGCCGCCGGATGCGCACGTCGAGGCGACACTCAATAACAGCCGGCTGAAGGCCGACGGTTTGCGCGGACATATCAAGGCCATGGTGGTGAACGGCCGGATCGAGCTCTCCGGCCTGCGGGGTACCGTCGATGCGGCGACCGTCAATGGTTCCGTGTCGGTGAAGATGGCGGAGATCACCGGACACGTCCGCGTGGAATGCACGAACGGTCAGATTTCGATCGAAGTGCCGAAAGACGCGAAAGCGACGCTCAACGTGCGCTCGGTGAACGGCGGCGTCACCGTGAGGGGACTGAACACGCAGGAGTCCGCCACCGGGCGCCGTATTCGCATCGTCGAGTCGCCGCTCAACGGCGGTGGACCGGAGATTGACGTCCGCGCGAACAACGGGCGCATCACGATCGAAGGTAAATAGGGAATCGTTGTCATGGCAAATGGCGGATGGCAAATGGCATCGGTAAGCGGTGAACGAAGATAAAGCCACCCGCTACCATCGTCTCGGCCGCCGGGCGGCGATGCTTTCGACCGTCTGGACCGGCGTCATCCTTGCGGGCCTTCTCTTTCTTGGCGGCTCGGCCGCCCTGCGTGACTGGGCCGCGTCGATCGCCGGTTCACGCCCCACGCTCACCGTTGCGTTTTACATCCTGGTGCTTTCGGTCCTTGTCGACGTCGCGACGCTTCCCTTCAGCTTCTACCGCGGGTTCCTTCTCGAGCGACGCTATGGCCTGTCGACGGAAACGCGGCAGCACTGGTTCAAGGACCATGTGAAAGCGGTAGCCATCGGTGTGCTGTTCGCTGAAGCGGCGGCAGTGTTCGTGTACTTCACGCTGCGGCTCTGGCCGGAGTGGTGGTGGCTGGTGGCCGGCGCCGGGTATTCACTGGTCATGATCGTACTGGTGAACCTCGCGCCGGTGGTGCTCCTGCCGCTGTTCTTTACGTTCAAACCGTTGCAGAAGGAAGTGCTGCGCGATCGTCTTCAGGCGCTCGCGTCGAAGGCGGGCACCCGCGTCATGGGCGTCTACGAATGGACGCTGAGCGACCGGACGAAGAAGGCGAACGCGGCGCTCACGGGCATCGGCCACACACGGCGCATTCTTCTCTCGGACACGCTGCTCGCCGACTACTCAGACGACGAGATCGAGGTGATCCTCGCGCACGAGCTCGCGCACCACGTGCATCGCGACATCTGGACGTCGATCGTCTTCGACGTGGCGCTGACGTTCGCGGGATTCTTCGCGGCGCACTATCTGCTGCAATGGGCGGTGCCGTTTTTCGAGCTGCGCGGCGTCGCCGATCCCGCGGGCGTGCCGGTGCTCGTGCTCACGGCCTCGATCCTCGGGCTGTGCCTGAAGCCGGTGATGAACGCGGTGTCGCGCTCGCACGAGCGGCGCGCCGATTCGTACGCCCTCCAGATGACCAGCAATCCTTCCGCGTTCATTACCGCGATGAAGCGGCTCGGCCAGCAGAATCTCGCCGAAGAGAACCCGTCGCCGCTGGTGCAGGCATTCTTCTACACGCACCCGCCGATCAAGGAACGTCTCAGCGCCGCGCAGCAGTGGAAGGCCGCGTAGCGTCGCGGCTCATCACAACGCAAAGACGCAAAGACGCAAGGACGTGAAGTTCTGTCGTCGGCAACGCTAAGCATTCGGACGCCCCTCCCCTGTGTTACCCTCTGCCGATCCTGGAGATAGCGCGCGCCGTCGGCCGAAGGTGTTCGGAAGGTGGAGCGAACAAGACATCGCTGGCGGATGCTCAAATCGGGATCCTCCGGCCGCCGGATCCCGATCGACGTTCACGAGTTCGAAGGGCATACGCGGTCCTGATCGGGGCGGCCGCTGCGGCCGATGAAATCGCGGCGGCGAACTCAGCCAAAGCTGGAGAGCATTGGCATTCGATGGCGATCGCTGATGTCTCGGAAGCCTATTGGTCGAGGAGTGGCGCCTGAGGTAGTTTCTCAGAAAGGAAAGCCATGTTGCCCTACGGACGCACGCTATCTGCTTTCATAGTGGCCGTGCTGCTCGCGTCTGCCGTTCTACTCGGGCAGGGATCGTGGTTGGAACCGTATCGAACGGTAACGCCACGCATCGTGGACGAGGCGACAAGCGCGGGATCCGCGGCATGGACACGCTTGGCCGTTTTGACCGACACCTTTCCGGCACGTCTGAGCGGCAGCTCATCCCTCGAGCGGTCGATTCGATGGGTTGCGGATGTCATGATGCGAGACGGACTGGAGAATGTGCGGATCGAAAAGGTCATGGTGCCGCATTGGGTTCGGGGCGCTGAACGTGCGGAGATCGTCTCGTCGCCTCCGCAACACATCGCGATTTCGGCGTTGGGCGGCACGGTCGGAACCGGTCCGGCCGGTGTGCGAGCCCAGGTGCTCGTCGTGCGCGACTTCGCCGATCTCGACTCACAAGCATCGCGGGCAATGGGAAAAATCGTTGTCTATAATTTTCCGTTCAAGTCCAACATCGACCCTCTCATCGCGTATCAAGAGGCGACGCCCTATCGCCGGACCGGGGCCTCGCGAGCGGCCGCGCATGGCGCCGTCGCGGCGCTCGTGCGATCCGTGGGACCGATCGGCTATCGGACAGTGCACACCGGCAACATGACCTATGCGGGCAACGCTCCCCGCATTCCCGTCGCGGCCATTGCCGCCGAAGATGCGGACAAACTCCAACGCATCCAGGATCGCGGCGAGTCTGTTGAGGTGAACCTGAGTCTTGGTGCCGAGACGCTTCCCGATGTGGAATCCGGGAACGTCGTTGCCGAACTGCTCGGGACGGAGAAGCCTGACGAGATCGTCCTCCTTGGCGCGCATCTGGACTCGTGGGACCTTGCCGCGGGCGCCCTTGACGACGGCGGCGGCTGCGTCGCGATATGGGAGGCGGTGCGCGTTTTGAAGAAGCTCGGGTTGCGGCCACGACGCACCATTCGGCTGGTCCTCTTCACGAATGAAGAAAACGGCAATCGAGGCGGTCAGGCGTATCGCGACACGTACTCCCGTCAATTGAGCCAACACGTGCTCATGCTGGAGTCAGATAACGGCGCGCTTCCATTGAAGGGATTCGGGTTCAGCGGGACCAACCAGGCGCGCGCCGTGGTCGTTGAGATTGCTGGTCTCCTGAAGGAGCTGGGCATCAAGGAGATATCCGATGGTTTTGACGGCGTCGACATTCGACCTGCCGTTCAAGCTGGCGGGATTCCGGCGATATCGCCGCAGGTCGACATGACGAAGTACTTCGCCGTGCATCACACTTCGGCCGACACGATCGACAAGGTCTCTCCAGAGGATCTCGGTCGGCTGGTCGTCGCGATTGCTTCGATGGCCTACGTCATTGCCGATATGCCCCAAGCCCTTGACCGAGCCGGTCGTGGACCTGCGCAATGACTGACTGCACGGACGGTCTGCATCCGAGAGACCTATCGACATCGATTCGCCTCAGTGCCGAAGGCCGTTGTGTTACCCTCTGCCGATCCTGGAGATAGCGCACGCGGTCAGCCGAAGGTGTGAGGTGGTATCGCTGCGGAGTGCTAGACGCAATCTATTCCAAAACCGGTTACCCATGCGAGGACCACCGAACTGATGTGCGTGTTGCGAGTAAGCGGAAGAAAATTCGATCCAGAGAGGTTTCTCGCCTCATCAAGCCTCAAGCCCTACTCGGTGTTCCGCGCGGACCAGCCCCAGTTCGCGTCTCAACCTAAAGGCAGAATCCATCAACGGTCTGGCTTCAGGGTCGATGTCAGCCGGCGCTCCAGGAAAGATTTGGCTGGACAGGTCATCGATGCCATTGCCTTTCTGAAGCGACACCGCCAGACACTCGCGAAGCTCCGGTCGATTCCAGAGGTGGAAGACATCCGTCTCGACTTTCCAGTCGATCTCCGGATCGATCGCGAAAGGGTCTTCGCTCAATTCGACTACTTTCCACCCACGCTTGTTTCTCTGGCTGGCGCCTTGGAATGCGGGTTGGAGTTGTCCATCTATCCTCGAGATCTGGCGCAGCTCGCACGAAATGTGTCAAGTCAGCGTTCTGGCACCCGGCGGCATGTGCGGACTTCGAAGCGCAAGAGTTCAGCTGGCTAACAAGCGCCTGCACGGTCGGCGCGGCTGGTTCGTCTGTTTCGAGAGTGCCCTCAACGAGTAGGGCAGGTGTGCCACCGGATCGCGATACAACGCCTGGAGAGCGCTTGTCAGAATCGTGTAGCGCGGCGCGGGAGTTGGGTTGGCGTTGTTGCGGCGCGAAGCCGTGCGCAGGCGGCCGACGGGTGACGCCTGACCGCGCGAGAAGCTTGCGGGCATCGAGCGAGGACGAAAAGGCGAAGTGAGTGTCCTCGCGTCGCGCGGGCCACCGCGGCATCGCAGCGCGCGTCCGGCCCCGAAGCTTCCGCCTTCGCGAAGCTACGGCGGACGCGCCGGAGCCTTGGCGTAGGCGGGTCGGATTCGCGCGGCAACAACGCCAACCCAACGCCGTCCGGTCCGAACTTACCCGGTCCGGCTAGAGCCGGACACTACGTACATTTGAAAGCGCTCTAATTCTTCCTGACGTAGACGCGCGTGGCTGTTTTCGGGCGCTCCTTGCTGTGCGCTTCCCGGAACTCGATGACGAGCCGTCCGTCCGGATCCAGCAGCCAGATCGAGCCGTGGCCTGTCGTCACGCGGAACCCCGTGGCATCCTCGGCCGTGCTGTTTTCAGAGATGATCAGCTGGGTTCCGAAGAACCCGACACTCAAGGTCAGCTCGTTCTGGCGTCCACCGGGTATGCCGCCGATGGTGCCGCGAACGCCGAAATCAAACGTGCCGGCAGCCGGATGGCTCCCGCGTTTGGTCGTGTGCTCGACGCTGACGAAGCGCTGCGTCTGGGTGACGAAGAACTCTTCGACGGCGGAAATCTCGAGCGTGTCCGGGTCGTCCGGAACTGGCCGCTCGGAGGTCAGCACCCACGCGCCCGAAAAGTCCGTGACTCTGGACTGCGCGCCGGCGAGCGGCGCGAGGAAAAGGGCGGCAAGTGCGCACGAGCCGAGCAGTGACCGCATAAGTCTGCACTCCGTTTGACACCGTTTCCGCCGGGTTGTTCGCACGCGAAAATCCGCTTGACATATGTAAGTTTTTACTTATATTAGTAATTACTTATATATGACGCCCGCACCCACTCTGGCCGAACGCCTTGCCGTATTGGCGGATCCCACCAGGCAGGCTCTGCTCGACCTGCTTCGCGAGAAGCCACAGCGGGTGGGCGATCTGGCCGCAAGGCTGCCCGTCAGCGGTCCCGCGGTGTCGCAGCATCTCAAAGTGCTCCAAAAGGCCCAGGTGGTGCGCGACGAGTGGCGCGGCACCAGCCACTACTTCAGCCTCGACCCGCACGGGTTCGACGCGGTCAGACAGTACGCCGACCTCATGTGGCAGGACGCGCTGAATGCGTTCGCGGATTACGTCAACCAGCAAAGGAACTTGCCGTCCGTGCAGCGGCGCAGGGGGAAGAAGCGATGAACGCCGGCCAGCAACTCAATCTCACGCCAGTAGTGAAACGCGTCGTCGTCAAGTGCGGCGCCGAAGACGCGTTCCGGTATTTCACGGCCGATTTCCAGAAATGGTGGCCGTCTCACACGCATTCGGTCATCGCCATGTCGAGCGACGGCGCGAAGCGGCCGGTCTCGTGCACGATGGATCCGAGAAACGGCGGCCTCATCGTCGAACACGGAGAAGGCGACGAACGATACGTGTGGGGCACGATCGTCACCTGGGACCCGCCGCGCAAGGTAGCGTTCACGTGGCACCCCGGCAGCGACGCGAACCTGGCGCAGACCGTGGAGGTGACCTTTGCAAGCGTCGCAGGCGGCACCGAAGTGGTGCTGACACACGGGGGGTGGGAGCGCCTGGCCGAGCAGGCTGCGGCGACGCGCGAGGGCTACGACAATGGCTGGGAAGGCGTCTTCAGGAGCGCGTACCGGGAATATGTCGATGCGCACGCCTGAGTTGGACCAGCGGTTGCGGTCGCTGATCGAGACGGCGGACCAGTGTCATGCCGTCTCAGGAGGCTACCGCCTGCGCTTCGCACGCAGCCACGCGATGCTGCGGTCCGTGATCGACGCGATCGACGCCAACCCGGCGCTTCGTTTCCAGATGACGAGAGACCACACGGGCGCGCACTGGCTCGAGGTCAGGATGCCCCAGGAGCCGGCGGGGCGTCCGCCCGGCGAATCGGCGTCGAGAACAGCGGTTCGTTGCGTCGTGGCGTAATGAGGGGTGCTGGAAACTAAAAACTAAAAACTAGAAACTAGAAACTGAAAACTGAAAACTGAAAACTACTGCAGGGCGCTACGCGCGAACGCTTGCGGGCTTCAGCCGGTTGATGAACGCGAGGCCGACGAGCACGGCCAGTATGAGGCCCGACCAGATGGCGTTGACAGGATCTCTCAGGACGAACGTCCACGCGAATGTCGCGCCCAGCATCGTCACGGCGAGCAGCGCCGCGCCGGCCGTCTGCGTTCGTGGAATCAGAATCATGATCGCGCCGGCCAACTGAAGCGCCCCGGTCACGTATCGCCCTGTCTGCGACCCGCCCAGGCGGTCGAACGTGGACACCCTCACCGCCGCACCGAACAACTTCCCGGCGGCGACGTTCAGAAAGTACAGCGCCAGGACGATACGCGTCAGGCGACCGGCCAACTTTTCACTTTCTACTTTCTACTTTTCACTTTTTACTTTCCACTCTCAACGATCAACTCCCCGACCATCTTCTTGCAGCCGTCGTCGACCGAGAGGTTGCAGTAGATCGGAAAGCGGCCGGGCTGATCGGCCCGGAACTCGAAGACGATGGGCTTGCCCGGCTCCACGCGCTTGGCGATGCGGTACTTGTCGATGGTGAAGCTGTGCGGGATGTCGTCGGTGGAAAAGCTCACCCGCACGAGGTCGTCCTTGTGAACGACGATGCGCCCGGGACTGAATGCGTACTTGTGCGCAGAGACCGTGACCTTGCGCTCGCTGCCGCCCTCCTGCGCCCGTGCCAGGAGGCCGAACAGCGCCAGCATCAGTACGAGTGCCGAGCGCGCCGCGATAGTCCCGGCAGAGGCCGAAAGTGAGGACGTCATGATGTTCTCCTTCCGGGGGAGGCGGGTGCAATCCCGAATCGGCGGATTCGCGGATTGGAAGACTGGCAGATTGGGGAGGGCCGAAGCCCGGCCCCAATCTCTCACCCAGTCACAGACTTTAGTTTACTCCGATTTGCGCGACGGGCCACCGGCGCCGGCGGCGGCGCCTTCGTCCTGCAGCAGCGCCTTGCGGCTCAGGCGGATCTTGCCGGTGGGATCGATGTTGATGACCTTCACGAGCACCTGTTCGCCTTCCTTGAGCTCGTCGCGCACGTCCTTGACGCGGTGGTTCGCGATTTCCGAGACGTGGAGCAGGCCGTCGGTGCCGGGCATGATCTCGACGAACGCGCCGAAATCGGTGATCCGCTGCACCTTGCCCATGTAGGTCTTGTTCAGCTCGGCCGTGGCCGTCAGCTCCTGGATGATGGCGATGGCCTTCTGCGCCGCCGCTTCGTCGGCCGACGCGACGTTCACGCTGCCATCGTCCTCGACGTCGATCTTCACGCCGGTCCGCTCGATGATGCTGCGAATCATCTTGCCGCCCGGCCCGATGACGTCGCGGATCTTGTCGACCGGAATCTTGATGGTGATGATGCGCGGCGCGTAGGTCGAGATGTTGCCGCGCGGCGCCGGTCAGCGTCTTCTGCATCTCGCCGAGGATGTGCAGCCGGCCGCGGTGCGCCTGTTCGAGCGCCTCGCGCATGATCTGCGCGGTGATGCCCGTCACCTTGATGTCCATCTGCAGCGCGGTGATGCCGCGGCGGTGCCGGTCACCTTGAAGTCCATGTCGCCGTAGTGATCTTCGGCGCCCGCGATGTCCGAGAGGACCGCGTACTTGCCGGTCTTCTCGTCCATGATGAGGCCCATCGCGACGCCGGCCACCGGCGCGCGCAAGCGGCACGCCCGCGTCCATCATCGACAGCGTGCCGCCGCAGACCGAGGCCATCGACGACGATCCGTTCGATTCGAGAATGTCGGACACGACGCGAATCGTGTAGGGGAACGCTTCCTCCGTCGGAAGCACCGGCAGCAGCGCGCGCTCCGCGAGCGCGCCGTGACCGATTTCGCGGCGGCCGGGGCCGCGCATGAACTGCACTTCGCCGACCGAGAACGGCGGGAAGTTGTAGTGCAGCATGAAGCGGCGGTAGATCTCGCCTTCGACCGTCTCGATCTTCTGCTGATCGTCCGAGGTGCCGAGCGTCACGGTGACGAGCGCCTGCGTCTCGCCGCGCGTGAACACGGCCGAGCCGTGGACGCGCGGCAGCACGCCGACCTCGGACCAGATCGGCCGGATCTCGTCGAACTTGCGGCCGTCGAGCCGCACGCGCGCGCTCGAGCATTTCGTCGCGCAGCACCTTTTCCTTCAGCTCCTTGAAGATGGCCTTGGCTTCGACCTTGCGCTGCACTTCGCCTTCGGGAATCGACCCGACGAGGTCGGCGAGCACCTGATCGACGGTGCCGTAGTTCTCCAGCTTGTCCTGGATGCGCATCGCCTCGCCGAGCGGAATCAGCACCTTCTCTTCGACTTCGCGGTAGAAGGCGTGGTCGATTTCCTTCTTCGGCGACCTCGCGCTTCGGCTTGCCGGCTTCCTTCGCGAGCGCGTCGATCGTGTCGACGATGCGCTTGATGGCGGCGTGGCCGGCTTCGAGCGCCTGCACCACTTCTTCTTCGCTGCACTTCCTTCGCGCCGGCTTCGACCATCACGAGGCCGTCCTTGCTGCCCGCGATGCACCAGGTCGAGCCGGCTCTTCTTCCGCTGCTCGTAGGTCGGGTTGATGATGAACTGGCCATCCACCTGTGCCCACGCGCACGCCGGCGATCGTCTTCTGGAACGGAATGCTCGACAGCGCGAGCGCGGCCGAGGCGCCGGTGATCGCGAGCACGTCCGGGTCGTAGTTCGCGTCGGCCGAGAGCACGAGCGCGATAATCTGCGACTCGTAGCGCCAGCCGGCGGGGAAGAGCGGCCGAATCGGGCGATCGATCACGCGGCTGGTCAGCACTTCCTTTTCGGACGGCTTGCCCTTCGCGCTTGAAGAACCCGCCGGGAATGCGCCCCGATGCGTAGGTGTATTCCTTGTAGTCGACCGTCAGCGGAAGAAAGTCGATGCCTTCGCGCGCGAGTTCGGCGCGGCGCAGGCCGTGACGAGGACGACCGAATCGCCCATGCGGACCAGGACCGAGCCATCGGCCTGCTTCGCGAACTTGCCCGTTTCGAAGGAAAGGGGAGTGCCGTTGATTTCAACTTCTCTTCTGTACATTTGTGCCTCGGACGTGCGTGCCTCGGATCGTAGTCGCGTCCGGCTTCAGCCGGACCGTGCGTGCTACTTGCGGATGCCCAGGCGGCGGATCAGCTCGGCATAGCGCTCCGAATCCTTGCCCTTCAGATAGTCCAGCAGGCGACGGCGCTGACCGACCAGCTTGAGGAGACCGCGGCGCGAATGATGATCTTTCGCGTGGGTCTTGAAGTGTTCGGTGAGATAGCCGATGCGTTCGCTGAGGATGGCCACCTGAACTTCAGGAGAGCCGGTGTCGGAGTCGTGGGTGCGGTACGAGGAGATGAGCTCGGTCTTTCGATCTTTGTTCAAAGCCACGGGTCGTTTACCTCCGCGAGCGGCCCAGCAGATGCCATCGGTGGGATCGCATGGTCCCCGGTCCGCCGCAATGTGTTAATCCCAAACGAGTAATTTTAGTCCAGTACTACGCCCGGATGCAAAAGCCCTGCGACGCCGCCGGCGCGCGGTTCGGCGATCGCCACGAGGCGTCCGTCGGGGTGCAGAAGCCGGACACGGCCGCCCTTGGAGAGGCCCGTCAGGGCCGCGGTCCCCCTTACGTGTGACGGGCCAATGAACCCGCCACGGGCGGCCAGCGACGCTCCCTCGGGGGTGAGCGTGATCGCCGGAAGGGACGGGAGCAGATCGCTCAGCGGTATCACACGCGCGGCGGCCTCCTGCGGCTGCCGATCGATGACGTCGAGACCGACGGCCTGCGCTATCGAGAAATCACCGCTTCTGGTCCTGACGAGGCCGGCGAGATGCGCGCCGGTGCCAAGGCGGTTGCCGATGGCATCGGCGAGGGAGCGCACGTAGTAGCCGGCCGAGCACACCAGGCGCACGCGCAGCAGGCTGCCGCGCCATTCGAGCACGTCGAGGGCGGTCACGGTGACTTTCACGGGCTGCAGCCGCACGGGCGCGTTCCTGCGCGCGAGGTCGTACGCGCGATCGCCGTCGATTTTCTTGGCGGAATAGGCCGGCGGCTCCTGCAGGTACGTGCCGCGGAACTCGGCGACCGCTTCCTCGACGAGCGCCGCCGTGAGATCGGACACGGCGCGCGTGCGCTCGCGTGTCACGATCTCGCCGCCGCGATCCAGCGTCGTCGTGCTCACGCCGAGCTCGATGTCGGCTTCGTACTCTTTGTCGGCAGACGACAGGAATTGTGCGAGCCGCGTGGCCTTGCCCAGGACGAGCGGCAGCACGCCAGACGCCAGCGGATCGAGCGTCCCGGTGTGCCCGACCTTCATCGCCTCGATCTTGCTCGGGCGATCGTGAGCTCGTCTGAAGGGCCGTGCCGATCGGCGATCGTCGATCGGCGATCGTAAGGAGGGCGCGGCGAACGACCGCGACGACGTCGTGCGACGTGGGTCCGGCCGGCTTGTCGATGACGATGACGCCGTCAGCGAAGATCGTGTTCACGTCTGAGAACTGAAAACTGCTTCACGCCAGCGCGCGGTTCAGCTCGTCGACCAGCTGACGGCGGACGTCGGCATACGGGCCGTTCAATGTGCAGCCGGCCGCGTTCTTGTGGCCGCCGCCGCCGAACCGGTTGGCGACGCGGTTCACATCGACATCGCCTTTCGACCGCAGGCTGATGCGGAAGGTCCCGGGCTCGACTTCCTTCAAGAACGCGACGGCCTGAATTTCCCTCACGGTCAGCGGCACGTTGATGAGCCCGTCGGAGTCTTCGTGCGTGGATCCGGTGGTGCGCAGCAGCTCGAGCGTCAGCGCGGCGAGCGCGGCCCGGCCGTTCGCCTCGAACTCGAGGTTGTGCAGCACGGCGCCCATCAGCCGCAGGCGCCCCATCGTGCTGTTGTCGTAGACGGCACGGGCGATGGCCTCGGGTTGAGCCCCGGCCTCGGTGCAGCGCCGGCAGATCTCGAACGTCCTGGGCGTGATGTGCGAGAAGTGAAAGCCGCCCGTGTCGGTCAGGATCGCGACGTAGATATGCGTCGCGATTTCCGGCGTCAGCGTCACGCCGAGCGCCTCGATGACGTCGAACACCATCTCGCCGCAGGCCGCGGCGCGCTCGTCGAACCAGTTGATCGCGCCGAAGTTCGAGTTGCCGGGATGGTGATCGATGTTGATGACGAAGTACTTCTCGAACCCGTCGACGCCGGTGCGCGACAGGTCGCCGCATTCCATCACGATCGCGGCGTCGAACTGCCCGTGCACGGTCGGTGACACCTGAATGTCGCGGACCCCGGGCAGCGTCTGGAACTGCGGCGGCGTGGGATCCCTGTCCACGAGCTGCACGTCCTTGCCGAGCTGCCGCAGCGCGTAGGCCATGGCCACCTGCGAGCCGATGGCATCGCCGTCGGGCCGGGCGTGCGATGTGATGACGAAGCGCTGCCGCTGGAGAATGGCGTCGCGGATCTCGGCAATGCGGTTAGCGGTCATCAGTCTCCGAAGAGTCGGATGTGTCTGGCTGGACCGCCTGCTCGTCGGCAATTTCCTTGAGGAGCTGCGCGACGCGATCCTGGTGTCCGATGCTCGCATCGAACTCGAAGTGAATCTCGGGCGTGCGCCTCAGGCGCAGACGCTGGCCGATCTGCCGGCGCATGAACCCGGTCGCGCGCTCGAGCGCACGCGCGGTGTTCTTGCGTGCCGTCGCATCGCCGAGGCTGGTGTAGTACACGCGGGCGTGCTGCAGGTCGGACGTCACCTGCACGCGCGTCACCGTGACGAACCCGACACCGGGATCGTGCAGCTCGCGCGCGATCATCGTCGTGACCTCCGCGCGAATCTGATCGGCGACGCGTTCGGGTCTGGAACCCTGGCCCATATGAACCGTGATCAGTGACCTAGTGATCGAGACTAACTGATCGACGAGATCAAGATTCCGAAGATCAAGCTAACTCCGCTACCCCAGAAACTCTACCTCAGTACGTGCGATCAAACCTGGCTCCACGCGCTCGATTTCGGTGACCACGGCGGCAAGCTCGCGGTCGGCGTGCTTTTCCTCGTTGGAGACGGTGACGACGCTGAGGCCGGCCCGCTGCCAGAGGTCGTTGTATTCGACTTCGGCAACGGCGACGTTGAATTTCCTGATGCGATCCTTCACGCTCCGCAGCACCATCCGCTTCTCTTTCAGCGACCGGGCGCCGGGAATATGGAGCTCGATGGAGAGGTGGCCAATAACCATTCGGATTCGCAGACTTGCCGGTCGGGCTCGCCGAAGCCGTGCGATCTCGACGCAATGGCAGCGGCTAGGCCGAAACAGCAACGCGTTCGACCGTGAACACTTCGATCACGTCGCCCACCTTCACGTCGTTGTACTTGTCGAACGCGATGCCGCACTCGAAGCCGGCCTTCACTTCGCTCACGTCGTCCTTGAAGCGCCGCAGCGAGCCGATCTTGCCTTCGAGCACGAGAGCACCGTCGCGGACCAGCCGCGCCTTGGTGTCGCCGCTGCGCGTGATGCGGCCGTCGACGCACGTAGCAGCCGGCAATCGTCCCCGCTTTCGGCACCTTGAAGATGTTCCGCACCTCTGCCGCGCCCAGCCGCACTTCCTTCAGCGTCGGCTCGAGCAGGCCGGTCATCGCCTTCTTCATCTCGTCGGTCACGTTGTAGATGACGGTGTGATGGCGGATGTCGACCTCTTCGCGCTCGGCCAGTTGTTCGGCGTTGCGGTCCGGACGGACATTGAACCCGATGATGACGGCGTTCGATGCCGACGCGAGCAGCACGTCCGATTCGTTGATGGCGCCAACGCCCGAATGGATGATCTTGATGCGCACGCGATCGTCGCTCAGCTTCGCGAGCGTGTCGGCCAGCACTTCCGCCGAGCCCTGCACGTCCGACTTGATGACGATGGGCAGGTCCTTCATGCCGCCTTCGGCAATCTGCTGCTGCAGCGATTCCAGCGTCAGCCGGCTGCCTTTCGCCCCGAGCGCCTTTTCCTTGGCCATGCCCTGGCGGTAGGTGGCAATCTGCCGCGCCTTGGCCGCGTCGGCCAGCGCCTGGAACGCATCGCCGGGCTGCGGCAGCCCGGTCAGCCCGAGCACCTCGACCGGCGTCGAAGGCGGCGCCAGCTTGATGGGCTTGCCGCGGTCGTCGATGAGCGCGCGCACGCGGCCCACGATCGGACCGGCGATGAACGTGTCGCCGACGCGGAGCGTGCCGTCCTGCACGAGGATGGTCGCCACGGGACCGCGTCCGCGATCGAGCTTCGACTCGAGCACCGTGCCCGACGCATTGCGCTTCGGATTGGCCTTGTACTCGCCGATGTCGCTGACGAGGAGAATCATTTCGAGCAGCGTGTCCAGCCCCGTCTTCTTCTTCGCCGAGACCGGCACCATGACGGTCTGACCGCCCCAGTCTTCGGGGACGAGGTTCAGATCCGACAAGCTCGCGCTTGACGCGCTCGGGATCGGTGCCCGGCTTGTCGATCTTGTTGATCGCCACGATGATCGGCACGTTCGCCGCCTTCGCGTGGTCGATCGCTTCGCGCGTCTGCGGCATGACGCCGTCGTCGGCCGCGACGACCAGCACGACGACGTCGGTGACCTTCGCGCCGCGCGCGCGCATCAGCGTGAACGCCTCGTGACCGGGCGTGTCGAGGAACACGATGTCGCGGTTGTTGGCCGTGGTCACGTGATACGCGCCGATGTGCTGCGTGATGCCGCCGGCTTCGCGCTCGGCGACGCGCGCCGTGCGGATCGCGTCGAGCAGCGTGGTCTTGCCGTGATCGACGTGACCCATCACCGTGACGACGGGCGCGCGCGGGATCGTGTCTTCCGGCTTCACCTCTTCCGCCTCCACCTCGAGCATGTCCTGCTCGAACGTGCGCAGCTGCACTTCGGCACCGAACTCGCGCGCGATCATCGACGCCGTGTCGGTGTCGACGGTGCTGTTGATGGTCATCATCAGCCGCTTGTCGAGCAGCTTCTTGAGGACGTCCTTGACGCGCTGGTCGAGCTTGTCGGCGAGGTCCTTCACCGTCATGCCTTCGACGAACGTGACGGTGCGCGTGATCGGCGGAGGCGCGACCGAGGCCATCGACTGCGACCGCACGTCGCGGCGCTGTTCGCCGTCCGGGCGCCGGCCCATCGGCGGCCGCATCGGCGGCGGCGTGAATCTGCGGCGCTCCAGGACGCTGCTGGCCGACACCCCCTGAGGGACGCATGCCCTGCGGCGCCTGTGGCGGACGGATCGGCGGTGTCGGCAACGGCCGCGGACCGCCGGGCGGCATGTTCGGCCGCATCGGAGGCGGATAGGACGGACGCTGCGGCGCTGGACGCGTCGAGATACCACCCGGTCCGCCGCCCGGTCCACCGGGTCGCGCGAGGTTGCCGGTCGCCGGAGGCAGCGGAGCCGTGGGCCTCGGCGGCACGATCCTGTCGGATGGGCGAAGACGAGGCCCGGTCGGCCGCGTCGGCATCGCCGGGACGGCTGAGGTTCCTGGCGCGTTCGGTTCTTCGATTCTCAACCTGATGCTCGGCGGCACCATGCCGGCCCTGGTGTCGGCGCAGGCCTCGTGGGGCCGCGGCGCTGCGGCGATCGGCCGAGCGGGGCGGTCGGCGGCTCAGCGACCGGTATGGATGGCAGCATCTGTTCGACAACGGATGCCGGCGGTTCGGCGCTGTCTTCGGCGATCGGCGCGAGCTCTCCGACCGGTTCCTCAACCGGTTCGGCGTGGGCGGCTCCTCGTATTCCGGCTCTTCGACAACCGGCGCGGCGGCAATGGGCGCCCGGCCGCAGGCGCCGCGGGTTTGGCGGTCTTGACCAGGCGCGGCGGCGCCAGCGTGGGTGCCGCCGGCTTCGCGGGCTCCGCCTTCTTGGCGCTGGCGGCCGGCTTCTTCGCACCGGGCTTGGCGGCCGGTCCCTCGGCGAACATGTCGCCGCCCGGCAGCGTGATGTTGCGCTCGCGTGCGAGCCGCTCGACGAACTGGCGCGCCACGACCTCTTCAATCGTGCTGGACGCGCTCTTGAGCTCGATGCCGTGCGCGCGCTTCAGCAGCGCGAGCACTTCCTGGCTGCTCGTGTTGAGAAGCTCCGCGACCTTGTAAATACGAACTGTTGCCAAACAAGTCTCCGTGACTCGCGCGACTCGTGTCGCGCCCTACGCCTGTTCCTCTTCAGCGGCCGCTGTTTCGCCGCGCACCGCGGCGAGAATCCGCTCTGCCGTCTTCGCGCCGATGCCCTGGACCTCGGATAACGCGTCGACGCTGGCGAGCGCGATCTTCTCGGCGCTGTCGTAGCCCGCCGCGATCAGCCTCTGCATCGTCTTGTCGCCGACGCCGGCGATCGAGAACGACGGAGCCGCATTCTCCGGCTCGTCCGCGACCGCCGCGGCCGGTTCGGTCTCTGCCTGTTCGGCCTCCGCCGGCTCCTCGGTCGCGCTCGAATCGCCCACGAACCCTTCGAACTGCGCCTCGATCTCGCGCCGCTTCTCTTCTTCGCTCTTGATGTCGATGCGCCAGCCGGTGAGCTTCGCGGCGAGCCTGACGTTCTGGCCCTTCTTGCCGATGGCGAGCGACAGCTGCTTGTCCTCGACGACGACCTCGACCACGCGCTCCTTGTCGTCGACAATCGACACGCGCTGCACTTTCGCGGGGCTGAGCGCGTTGGTGACGAGCGAGACCGGATCGTCCGACCACTCGACGATGTCGATCTTCTCGCCGCGCAGCTCGCGGATGATCGCCTGCACGCGCGTGCCCTTCATGCCGACGCACGCACCCACCGGATCGACATCGCGCTCGCGGGAAAACACCGCGACCTTCGCGCGATCGCCGGCCTCGCGGACGGCGCCGCGAATCTGCACCGTGCCGTCGTAGATCTCCGGCACTTCCTGCTCGAAGAGCTTCACCAGCAGGGCCGGATCGGTGCGCGACAGCACGATCTGCGGGCCCTTCGTGCTGCGGTTGACGCCCTTGATGACGGCGCGCAGGCGTTCGCCGGGCGCGTAACTCTCCGCCCGGGACTGCTCCTTGCGCGGCAGGCTCGCCTCGATGCGCCCCAGCTCGACGACCATGTCGCCGTTCTCGAAGCGCTTCACCGTGGCGTTCACGACCTCGCCGATGCGCTGGCTGTACTCGCCGAAGATGTTCTCGCGCTCGGCCTCGCGGACCTTCTGGAAGATGACCTGTTTGGCCGTCTGCGCGGCGATGCGCCCGAGCACTTCCGTGGGCTTGGGAAATTCGATTTCCATGTCCACTTCGGCCTCGTCGCCATACAGCTGCTGCGCTTCCTCGAGGGAGATCTCGGTCGCCGGATTCTGCACGTCCAGCACAATCTGTTTGACGGCGAACAGATCGACCTGGCCGGTATCCTGATTGAAGCGCGTCTTCAGGTTCTCGTTGGTCTTGTAATACTTCCTCGAGGCGGTCAGCACGGCATCCTCGATGGCGGTGATGACGACATCCGCTTCGATGCCTTTCTCTTTCGCCAGCGCCTCGATTGTCTGCATCAACGGGTTAGACATTGTTTGATCCGGGGCCCCTCAGCCCTCAGCTCAGCCCTCAGCCCTTCAGCCCTCAGCCCTCAAAACTCCACTTCCAAGCGAGCGCGAGTGACGAGCGCGAGCGGGATGAGTTGCCGCTTTCCCGGCGTCGTTTCCATCACGATCGCGTCGTTCTCGATACCGCCCAGCCGCCCTCGAAATGCGTCTGTCGATCGACCGGCTGCGAGACCACGATTTTCGCGAGCCTTCCCGCGAACCGCCTGTAGTCGCCCGCGTTGCGCAGCGGCCGATCCAGCCCGGGCGACGACACCTCGAGGATGAAACTCTGGTCGATCGTTTCCTCGACGTCCAGAATCGCGCTGACGTCACGGCTCACGCGCTCGCAGTCCTCGATCGTCGGCGACAAATCCGCCCGCCTTCGCCGCTCGGCGTCGTCGGCGATGGCCGCGTCGCTGTCGGCAAAGGGCACGTCGAGAAAAATCCGCAGCATCCACCCCGTCGACTCGCGCCGGAACTGAACGTCGAAAATCTCCAGGTTGTACGAGCGGGCGACCCGCTCGGCGACTCCACGAATTGTGTCAATGAGCAGCGTAAAACCACCCCCAAAAACAAAAAGTGGGCACAGGCCCACTTTCAGGTCTTGCAGGCTCTTACGAACCTAAAAGTTTATCACAAGGGCCTGTCTACTCCGGGGCGGACCACGAGATCATATTCGCGAGAGCCCACGATTTCCGCCTGAAATATCGCCCCCGGCCGCAGGATATCGGGGTCCGCCTCGGTGAAGTACACGACCGGGTCGATGTCGGGCGCCTGTCCGGCCAGCCGGCCTCTCCAGACGAGGTCGTGCTCGGGGGAGGGGCCGTCGACCATCACCTGGACGTGGGTGCCGATGCGCTGCTTCTGCGCCCGCGCCACGATGCGCTTCTGCTCGGCCATCAACGTGTTGCGGCGTTTCGCCTTGGTCGCCGCCGGGACGTCGTCCGGAAGGTCGTGCGCCGTCGTGCCTTCCTCGTGCGAATAGGTGAAAACCCCGACATGGTCGAACCCGACGGACCTGACAAAGGCACAGAGCTCGTCGAACTCCGGCTCGGTCTCGCCCGGGAATCCCACAATGAAGGTTGTTCTCAAGGAGACGCCGGGAACGCGGGCGCGGATCCGGCTCAGGAGCTGCTCGTAACCCTTGCCGGTCCCCGGCCGCTTCATCCGTCGCAACACGGCGTCAGAGGCGTGCTGCAGCGGCAGGTCGATGTACTTGACGACCTTGTCGCACTCCGCCATGGCATCGAGGATGTCGGCGGTAATGGTCGTGGGATACAGATACAGCAGCCGGATCCAGTCGATGCCGTCCACCTCGTTCAGCTCGCGAAGCAGCGCCGGAAGGGCGGCCCCCTGGGCCAGATCGCGGCCGTAGAACGTGGTGTCCTGCGAGATCAGGATGATTTCGCGCACGCCGCGCGCGGCGAGCGACCGTGCTTCGCGGACGATGGTGTCGATCGGCCTGCTGCGGTAGTGACCGCGCAGCGTCGGGATGATGCAGAAGGAGCACTTGTAGTCGCAGCCTTCGGCGACCTTGATGTAGGCGAAGTGGCGCGGTGTCGCGAACACGCGAGGCTCGGCGTCGTACAAGTACGTTGGAAGACTCGGGATTAGGGATTGGGGATTAGGGATTAGGCGTGAGCGGAATCGTTCGCTTCGTGCTCGTGCCCTCGATGGCGCCCACAATCTCCGGCACGTCGCCGGTGCCGAGCACGGCGTCGATCTCGGGAATCTGCGCCTTCAGCTCGTCGCGATAGCGTTCGCCCAGACAACCCGTGACGACCAGCCGCTTGCACGAGCCGCTCTTCTTGAACTCGGCCAGCTCGAGAATCGTGTTGACGGATTCCTCCTTGGCCGAATCGATGAACGCGCAGGTGTTGACGACGAGGACATCGGCATCCGCAGGATCCGGCGTCAGCGTGTGGCCGCCCTCCTGGGACAGCCCCATCATGACCTCGGAATCGACGAGGTTCTTCGGACATCCGAGCGAGATGAAACCAATCTTCATGGTGTCACCCGATACATCATCCGCGGAAATGGCGTCGCTTCGCGGACGTGTTCGAGGCCGCAGAGCCACCCGACGACGCGCTCGATGCCCATGCCGAAGCCGCCGTGCGGAACCGACCCGAAGCGGCGCAGGTCGAGGTACCACTCGAACGCTTCCTGCGGCAGGTTGTGTTCCTTGATCCGCTGCAACAGCACGTCGTAGCTGGCGAGGCGCTGGCTGCCGCCGATGATTTCGCCGATGCCTTCCGGCGCGAGCACGTCGACGCACAGCGCGAGCTCGGGCCGCGCGGGGTCGGGCTCCATGTAGAACGGCTTGACGCTGGCCGGATAGCGATGGATGGCCACCGGCCGATCGAAGTGCTGCGAGAGCACGGTTTCGTCGGTGCCCCCCAGGTCGCCACCCCACTCGAACGGTTGCCCCTTCTCGTTGAGCAGCTTCACGGCGTCGTCGTACGAGATACGCGGGAACGGCGCTTTCACGTTCTCGAGCTTCGACGTGTCGCGCTCGAGCGCCTTCAGCTCGCGGCGCCGTTTGTCCAGCACGCGCGAGACGACGGCCACGACCAGGCCCTCGGCCAGATCGATCACATCGTCCAGCGTGGCGTAGGCCATTTCGGGCTCGACCATCCAGAATTCCGTGAGATGCCGCCTCGTCTTGGATTTCTCGGCGCGGAAGACCGGACCGAAGTTGTAGACACGCCCGAGGGCCATCGCGTTGGCCTCGGCGTACAGCTGGCCGCTCTGCGTCAGGAAGACTTTCTGGTCTTCGAAATAGTCGACCGGAAAGAGCGTGGTCGTGCCTTCGCACGCCGCCGGCGTAAAGATGGGCGTGTCGGCGAGGATGAACCCCTGGTCGTTGAAGAAATCGCGGACCGCGCTGATCACTTCGTGGCGAACGCGGAGAATCGCCATGCTGTTTTTCAGACCGGATCCACAGGTGCCGGCGATCGAGCAGGTAATCGACGCCATGTTCCTTCGGCGTAATCGGATAATCGATCGACGGCGAGACGATCTCGAAATCCGAGACGTCGAGCTCGTAGCCGCCGGGCGCACGGCTGTCCGCGCGCACCGTTCCGTGCACGATGACCGCGGTTTCCTGCGACAGATGGTCGGCCTGCTTGAATTTCTCGTCGCCGACCGCCGCTTTGGACACGATGCCCTGGATGAACCCCGTGCCGTCGCGGATCGACAGGAAGTGAATCTTCCCGCTCGACCGCCGGTTGTGGAGCCATCCGCGGATGGTGACCTGTTTGCCGTCGTGCTGCGCGATTTGATCGATATAGGCAATCATTCGCTTTCGAACGCGGTCAGCTGGGACGTGTCCATCATCAGCGCCTCGAGCCGGCGGCGTGCGCCGACGGCCTTCGCGAGCACCGATGTGGGCGACTCTGCGTTCCTCACTTCGTACATCAACACTCCATCGTAGCCGATCTTTTCGAACGCCATCACGGTGGCCGCCCAGTCGATGCTGCCCTGGAAGGGAACCAGGTGGTCGTCGCTCTGCCGGCGGTTGTCGTGGATGTGCGTCGTGACGAGATACTCCGACGTCGTTTCGATGGCCTCGGCCGTGTCGCCGAGCATGTGCGCGTGGCCGACATCCATGCAGATGCCGAGATCGGCGCCTTCGAAGCTGCGCTCGATGATCTCGATCAGATCGGGGGCCGTCGAGAGGGTGTTGCCCATCACTTCGAGCGCCACCTTCACGCCCACCGTCTCGGCCATGGACTGGATTTCCTCCACGCTGCGGATCGCCGCCTCACGATGGTTGTCATCCGGTCCGGGCTTCCAGGCCTCGGGCACGCCGAGGTGCACGACCAGATACTTGAAGGGAATAACCCTGGCGATGTTCAGCGCCGCCGCCATTTCGCGGAGCGTCGCCTTTCTGGCGTCGGCGTCACGAACCGCGGTTGAGAACGTGCGCTGACCGCGTCCGTTGACGAACACGTCGGTAATCGGGGCGTGGACGGAATGCAGATCGAGGTTCGCCTGGGTCAGCCAGTCCTTCAACGTCCCGATCGCCGTCTCGTCGTGATAGTCGAAGTGGCTGCGCGTGGCAAACAGCTCGACGGCCTCGAATCCGCTGGCGGCAATCTCGAGGACGTGCGCCAGGTCCAGCCGTTGTTCGTGATACAGGTGAGTCGAAACACCAAATTTCTTCATACATGCCAAAAAGGGGCGGGCCCCTTTCGTCCTAGAACAGGATTTCGCGCAGCCGGGCGAAGCGCGGGTACCGCTCCAGGTTCGTGCGAACGTTGCTCAACGTCCTGGGGATGTACTGGATGTACACCGGATTGCGCCGTGCGGTCGTCTGATGGCCGAAGGTGCCGAGCGCCTTCAGATTGCGCTGCACCGACATGAGATCGAATCGCCGCCGGTACTCCGAAAACGCATCGGGCGTCGCCTTGGCCGGGCCGCCAAGCTTCAGATATCCGCGGATCAGATCGTCGACGCACGCATCCGGCAGATCCACGTACGAGTCGCGCAGCAGCGACACCAGATCGTAGGTGTCGGGCCCCATGCGGGCGTCCTGGAAGTCGATGATGTACAGGTTGCGGTCGTGCAGCATCAGGTTCCGGCTGTGGTAATCGCGATGGCACAGCACGCGCGGCTCGGCCGCGAGCTCGTCCACGATCCGCAGGAACTCCTCGTTGAGCGCTTCGCGGGCGGCCGCCGTGATCGAGGCGCCGTGATACGCCTCGAGGAAGTGTTTGACGAAGAAATTCATCTCCCACATCAGCTTGTCGCGATCGAACGCGACGCGATAGGGGATGAACTCGTCCGACTCGAGCTCGGCGCCCCTGCGCTGCATGCGAAACACGAACTCGACGGCCTGGCGGTAGAGCGCGTCGTGGTCGGCGGGCTGCGTCACCCCGAGATGCGCCTGCAGCGTCACGTCCCCGAGATCTTCGAGAATGAGGATGCCGAGGTCGTCGGCGTGGCCGGCAATGGCCGGAATCGGGAGCGGGATGCTGGTGAACAGCCGGCACACGTTCACGAACGGCAGCTCGTCGTAGACAAACGGGGCGTCGTACACCGCGAGGACGACAGAAGGATTGTCGGGCCGGAGAATGCGGAAGTATTGACGCGTCGACGCGTCTCCGGTGAGCGGCACGACGCGCACCTGCGGATCCGCAAGCTTCGCGCGATGCAGGCACTCGTCGATCCTGTCCCGTGTTTCCTGCACTGCCGTCGAGGGTGTGTCCATCAGCTGATGTCCGTCACGTCGAGCCGTCCGTCTTTCTGAATGATGGCGCAATTCTGGAAGCTCGCTCCAGAAAGAATTTGCACCCCGTCGGCGATGATACAGCGCCGAAGCGTGGCGCCCTTGCCGATGTGTGCGCCATCCCAGACCACCGTATCGACCAGATGCGCAGTCCGGTCCACGATCGAGCCGGGCCCGATCTGCGGAACATCGCCCTCCGCCCTGCCGATCGCGAGACACGCCTCGAGATAGTCGGCCGGTGTGCCCACATCCCAGAACTCAGCTTCGCACAGGAAGGCACGCACGTGGCCGAGGTCGTCCTTGACGAGCTCCTTGTAGAGACTGCCGATGCTTTCGGCTGGCTGGTTCAGCGGCAGCCGGGCGAATGCCGACGGGTGTGCCATCTGCACGCCGACGACGTGATACGAGCGCACGTGCGAACCCTTGGGCACGACGCTGTGAAAGCGTCCCATCGAGTCGACGATGAGCCCGCCGTACCGTTCGGGCCACCGGTTCGGCATCACCGCGATGGTCACGAGCGCGCCGGTTTCACGATGGTTCGCCGCCAGCGCGCCGAGATCGACGCTCGTCAGCGTGTCGCCGTTGATGATGAAAAAGTCATCGTCCGGCAGGAGCGACAGCGCCTTGCGCGGCCCTCCGGCCGATCCCAGTACCGGCGACTCGAACGAGTATCGAACGCGCACGCCCAGATCGCTGCCGTCGCCGACCTGCGCCGTGATGGTTTCGGGCAGGTAGTGAAGGTTGAGGACGAAATCCCGCACGTCCTGCTTCGACGCGTAGCGGATGATGCGGCGCACGAGCGGCTCGCCCGCCACGGGCACCGCGGGCTTCGCCCGTACCCACGACAGCGGCCGCAGCCGCGTACCGAGACCGGCCGTCAGGATGAGAGCGGCGTGAGGCAGTTAGGAATCCTCGAAGAGCATGTCGGCGAGCGGCAAGCCGTGCTGCTCGCAATGCTTCACGTAAAGCCCGCGATAGGAGTCCGTCAGGTAGTCGGCGGGCTTGCGCGCGAGCGCCTCGGCCATCTGGCGGATGCCCTGCTCGCCACCTTCGATTTCGACGAACGTGCCGACCGGCGTCTCGTCAATCGCAACCGTCACGTCTTCGTGCGCGAACTCCTCGCGGTACTTCTCGTAGCGGAACCACACGTGAAAGCCGAGCTCTTCGAGCACGTGCATCAGGAGCAGCCCGTCGCCGACGACGGTTTCCAGTTCCTCGCGCAGCTTCATCGGTGAGTTCTGAACCGGGCCCTTGAAGGTGAGGAGCGTCTTGCCGCACTCGAGCCGGACGCGGAGCACGCACCGGCGCTGGCGCAGCTGATCGTCCCGCGTGTCGAGCAGGTAGTCTTCCTGCAGCCGTCGGCCTCGCAGCGGCGTGGCGCCAGTCGCCAGAATCGCCTGCCTGGCTTCCTGCGCGTCGCGAAAGCAGAGTTTGATTTCCCGCTCCAGCGTAGCGGCCATCACCGCATTTTATACCGTGCGTTTGGCGATGGGACCATCTAGACGGCAATCGTCCGCCGCGATCCACGCCAGAACAGACGCCGGATGAACACGTACATGGCGAAGCATTCGAGGGCGAACGGCGGGAAGCCGAAATAGCCGAGAACCGGCATTTCGAAGATTTTCACGTTGCCGACAATCGGCACGGTGTAGATCCACTTCGCTCGCGCCCAGAAGTTCCAGAACTCCCACAGCCCGCCGCAGATGAAGCCCGCGATGAGCAGATTCGTCATCCGTTCGTATGTGCCGTTCCGGAAATCGCGCAGCAGCGAGTCGTCGCCGGACCATGCATTGATCGGGTCGAGCAGAAAAATGAAACCGAGGAACACCGGAGCGGCCAGGTACGGGGACGGCCAGATGATGGGCAACAACAGCATCGCGGCGCCGAACACGACGCTCACGTAGTCGACGGTCGCCAGCTCGTAGTCCACGCGCAACAGCCGCCGCGATTCCGCGTCGGCTTCGGTAGCGCCAGTCCTCCGCGCACCTCGAAGAATCGCGACGAGCTCGGCGGTCTGGAAAATCCCGGGCGAGACCGTCGCAAACGCCCACGCGTACCCGAAGTAGCGGAGCACCAGGTTGTCGGGAAGATTGATGTAGTACCAGTTCTTGATGAGCACGTTATAGCCTTCGAACACGACCCATAACGGAATCGACATGAACGCGAGGAACACGAACTCGCGGAAATGCCTCGTCAGCCACGACGAACGGCGCTTCGTGTAGATGATCCCGTCGAGGACGAGGATGTATCCCGTCCAGGCAAACGGCGTGTGCCACGTCCAGAAAGGCTCGACGTGCGCCAGCATCGCGCCCTCCGAGAGCGCGAGCGTGACGACGCCGATCCAGAAGTGAACAGGAAAGCGCATGTGATCCGATCGCGCGTTACGTGAGGCGCACGCGGTAGGAGCATCCCTTCAGCGCGGGCGCGCCGACGCCCTTTCCGAACAGCAGCACCTTGTGCGTGCTGCCGAGCCCGCCCGGCAGCAGCAGTGTCTTCATCGCCAGACGTTGCTGCAGCGAGAGGTTCTCGAGCTCGGCGATGCCCAGGCCCAGCATGAAGTATGTCTGATCGAGCCGCGCCAGCACATCGAGGCCCGACCGTTCGGCCGCGCGCGTCACCGCGGTGAGGTCCACGTGTGCCGTGATGTCGGTCTCGCCGGGCTCCTGCAGGAAATCGACCGGCTGCGCGTGTTTCTTGAACGACGTCAGCGTCCCGGCCGCGTGTGAAACGCCGTAGAGCTCGCGCTCGTCGTGTCCGTAGTCGATGATGACCAGAAACCCCGTGCCAAGCGCGGCGGCCGCCTGCGTCATCCAGTCTTCGGCCGCCAGGTTCACTTCGGCGCGCCATCCCACCCGCATCTCCGCACCCGCGCGTGCGAGGTATTCCGCGATGCGCGTCGTGGAGGGATGCTCGAACCGCTCCACGAACCGGTCGCCGGAGATGTCGACGAACACTTCGCGCAGTCCATTCTCCGTCATGACGACGACGTGGGTGGGCAGCGCGTCGAGCAGTTCGTTGGCGAGGATGACGCCGGAGACGTGTTCCGGCAGATTCGTGCCGCTGTGTTGAAGCAGGGGCGCATGCGGGCCGAGGGTCTCTTCGTGGGCCGCGCGCGCGGCGGGGGACCGCTCGACGAGAGAGAGCCGGATGGCGGAATAGAACGCCGGGTCGTTGCGGCGCGCCGCGTCGAGGATGTCGCGAGACAGGCGCCCGTTGCCGGCCCCGCACTCGACGAGATCGAAAAAGGGGTCGGGAGGCTTCCCCGTAACCTCAAGGGAGGCCCTCAGACCCCTTCGCCATCACTCGCCACATCTCGGCGAACTGCTTCGCCAGCAGCTCGCCGAAGATGGGGCCGACGTCGACGCTCGTAAAAAAATCGCCCGCGCGTCCCGTTTTCTGGGCCGCGCGGGCGTAGTAGCCGAGCTCCGGATGATAGAGCGAGAGCTCCATGTACTCCGCGAAGCTGATGGGGCCGCTCGTCCGGATGCGATCGGCGACCAGCTCGCGGAGCATCAAATCACAATGACGACTACTGCTTGCGAACCGTCACGAACTGCTCGTCGCCGCGGCGGTTGATCAGCATGCCGACCGCGCGTCCGGACGGCACCGCCCGCAGCGCCGTGCTCGCCTCGTTCTGGTTCGCCACCGGGCGGCGATTCACCTGCAGAATCACGTCGCCGGGCTGCAGCGCGCGCGCCGCCGGGCTGTCGGGATCCACGTCGGTGACGACCGCGCCGCGGATGCCCGCCGGGAGCTCGAACTGCCGCGCGATCTCGGGCGTCACGTTGTTCAGCGTGATGCCGAATCCCGCACCCGAATCGCCGCCGCCGGTATCGCCGGCATCGGCCTGACTTGCGGGGTTTCCGCCTCGAGGTTCAGCTCTTCGACGCGCACGTTGAACGTGCGTTCCTTGCCTTCGCGCACGACCTTGAGCGGAACGGTCGTGCCGGGTGTCGTGGCGGCCACGAGCGCCGGCAGATCGTCGCTGCGGTTGATCGGCTTGCTGTTGAACTCGACGATCACATCGCCCGGCTCCACGCCCGCGGTGGCCGCGGGTCCGGGTGGCACCTGCGCGACGACCGCGCCGCGCCGATCCTTCAGGCTGAGCGCTTCCACTTCATCCGGCGACACCGGGCGCACCGACACGCCAATCCGCCCGCGGGTGATCTTGCCCTGGCGGAGGCCCGGCAGGACATCCCGAACCGTGTTGATGGGCACCGCGAAGCCGATGCCGATGTTGCCGGCCGTGCCGAACGCCGATCCGCCGCTGTAGATCGCCGTGTTGATGCCGATGACCTCGCCGCGCACGTTCAGCAGCGGGCCGCCCGAGTTGCCGGGATTGATCGCCGCGTCGGTCTGAATCAGCGGCTGCCGGCGTCCAGGCGTGAAGTCGAACGCATTGCGTCCCGTCGCGCTGACCACGCCCACGCTGACGGTGTGCGCGAGGCCGAACGGGTTGCCGATGGCCATCACCCAGTCGCCCGGCTCCATCTGGGTCGAGTCGCCGAATTTCGCGACCGGCAGAGTCGCGCGTCGGTTTCTCGACGAGCTGGATGAGCGCGCTGTCGGTCAGCGGATCGCGTCCGACCACCTTCGCTTCGTAGTATTCCTCGTCCTTGTCGTCGAAGAACTGCACTTCGATCTTCGTCGCGCCTTCCACGACGTGGTTGTTCGTCAGGATGTAGCCGTCCTTGGCGATGATGAAGCCCGATCCAGCGGCTTGCGTTTTCTCGCTGTTGCGCGGTCGACGCTGTGGCGGCTGCTGCTGTTGTCCGCGCGGATTCTGATTCGGTCCGCCCGGCGCCCGAAGAACCGCTCGAACAGGTCGTCGCTGCCGCCTCCGCCCCCGCCGCCGAAGAACTCGCTCAGGTCCTGCGTCCGCTGCCGCGACTCGGTGCGGATGCTGACGACCATCGGCGACTGGGTCTTGGCGATGTTACGAAATGTCGTGGCATCCACGGGACCGCTGAGCGGTGCCGTGTTGGTCGCCGGAATCGCCATCGTCTGGGCCGACGAGACCGGCGACAGATCGAGGCGTGAGGCGATGACCATGCCCACCACCAGGGACGCCATGGCGATGAGGACGACATAGAAGATCGTCGTTTTCCGTGAAGATGAACCAAACAAAGACATGTCTGAAACCTCCGAAAAATCCGGATGAAAACCGCTTACGCGAGCCGAACGATTTCCGTTTGCGCGGGGCCGGTCACGAGCGCCTCGCGTTGGCCGTAATACATGTTGATTTCCGTACGCACGCCGAACGATTCGAAATACAGCCCGGGTTCGATGGTGAAGCCGGTGCCGGGAAGCAACCGACGGTCGTCATGGCTCTCAAAGTCGTCCATGTGCACGCCGTTGCCATGAACCTCGCGCCCGAGGTTATGCCCGGTACGATGCAGAATCCGTTCCCCGAACCCGGCCTGCTCGAGCACCTGCCGTGCCGCCCGGTCGACCTGCCATCCTCGCAGGTCCCGCTGCTGGCGGGCCGATTCCTGCACGAGCGCCACCGCCGCATCGCGCGCCTGACCGATGGCCCCGAACGCGCGCGCCATCTGGGGAGGGACCTCCGGACCCGTAAACCCTACCCATGTAATATCGGCGTATACCGCCTGCGGGTTTTCCTTCTTCTTGCCCCACAGGTCCAGCAGCACCAGTTCGCCCTTCCGGATGGGCCGCGAGCGGCGCGCGGTCGGCAGGTAGTGCGGATCGCCGGCATTTTCCTGGGCGGCCACGACGGGCGCCGAGTCGCTGACGAGGCCTTCTTCTTCGAACCAGGACGCCATCTGCTGCTGAACCGCGAACTCGGTCAGCGCGTCCCCGTCGCCGACGCGGCCGGCAATCAACTCGAACGCGCGATCCTTCACGCGATAGAGCGCCGCCGACGCCTCGCGATGCGTGGCGAGCGCGGCCTCGTCCCAGACCGCTTCGAAGCGCTGCACGAGATCTCCCGACGACTCCACGTCGATGCCGCGGCTGCGCACCAGTTCGACCGTGCCGGCGTCGATGCGCGAGATATACGGAATCGCGCAGTCGCGCGAATACTCCATCGCCACGCGCTTGACGCCGCTCAACAGTTTCGTGAGCCCGGCGTCGAGTTGCTGACGGCCGGCATAGATCGTCTTCTCGCCCGGCAGGGCATCGAGCGTCTGACGCTCGATCGCGTGCACGAGGCCCCGCGGCTCGCCGCTGGCGGGCACCAGATAGAACCAGCGGCGCGTCGTCATTTTTGCGCCGTTCGCGGTCCCGACCAGCCGCGCCGCGATCGGATTCGAACCGTGAAAGTCGTAAAGCAGCCAGCCGTCGAGCCCCTCGGCTTTGAGCGATTGCTGCACGGCCGCAACATCGAGTGGCATGGTCTGAAGTAGTGTCGGTGTCAGCGTGAGCGTCCGGCTTCAGTCTGGTGGTCTACTGTCCGGATTCCGCCGGACTGCAAGAAAACCAGTATAGCCGCTCCCACTACTTGGACGCCCGCCTTCCCCTGTTGGTTTGCTTATAATGGGGAAATGCGCGCCATCACGATATCTGTCGGTCGGCCTGGTGCTCGCGACCGCGCTCGCAGCGGCGCAGCAGCCGCCGTCCCCGCAAGAGCCAACGACGCCGCCCACGCCGGAGGTCACCTTCAAGGTCGAGGTGAACTACGTCGAAGAGGACGTGCGCGTGGTAGACCGCGAGGGTCGTTTCGTGCGCGGCCTGAAGCGGGAAGATTTCCAGGTGCTCGAGGACGGAAAGCCGCAGAAGGTCGAGACCTTCGGCATGGTGGACATCCCCAACACGCGGCCGCGCACCCCGTTGTATCTCGGCCCCGACGCGCTGCCGATCGAGCCCGATGTCGCGGTCAACAAGCAGGTGCTCGACGGCCGTCTCTACCTGCTCGTGCTCGACGACTATCACGTCGCGCCGCTGCGCAGCCAGAACGTGCGCAACATCGCGCGCCGTTTCGTGCGCGAGAAGCTCGGCCCCGACGACCAGGCCGCGGTGGTGGTGACGAGCGGGCTGCGGCGGGCGTCGCAGGACTTCACGCAGAACCGGCGGCTGCTCATCGAAGCGATCGACAATTTCCTCGGCCAGAAGCTGCCGTCGGCCGGCGTCGAGCGCAACGAGAAGATGTCGCGCGAGATGAACGCGGCCGGCGCACCGATCGACGATGCGGGCGATCCGATTCAGATCGATCCGACCAACCGCTACATCGCCGACGACAGGGTCGCCGAGCGCACCTTCCAGGCGCGTCAGGCGCTGAACTCGCTGCGCAGCATCTCCGAGTGGATGTCGGCCATCCAGGGGCGGCGCAAGGCGATCATCTACATCAGCGAAGGCGTCGACTACAACCTGTTCGACATTTTCACGGGCGGCGATCCGACCAACTTCAACTTCGAAAACTTCAACATGATCCAGACCGAGACCTACGACACGATCGCTGCCGCCTCCCGCAGCAACGTGCAGATCTACTCGGTCGATCCGAGAGGGCTGACCTCGATGGGGCAGGAAGACATCGAGATCGGCGGGCTGGCCGCGGGCGCGTACAACCTCGGGCCCAAGCAGCTCCTGCAGGAGCTGCAGTCGTCGCAGATGAACCTGCGCCAGCTTGTCGGAGGAGACGGGCGGGGTCGCGTTTGTCGGCCGCAACGATTTCAACGCGGGCTTCGATCGCATCGTCGAGGAGAACAGCCAGTACTACGTGCTCGGCTACTACTCGACCAACGACAAGCGCGACGGCAAGCTGCGCAACATCGGCGTGCGCGTCGCGGGATACCCGGACGCGCAGGTCACCTACCGCAAGCGCTACGCGGCGCCGCGCGGCCGTGGCCCCAAGAACACCGCGGCGGGCAAGCCGCTCGACCCGACGAAGAGCCTGAGTGCCGATCTCGTCAACACGATGACGTCGCCGTTGCCGAAGACCGGGATCCAGCTTCGCGTCAGCGCCATTGCCAAGAAGGGCGCGGGCAAGACCACCGACGTGGAAGTGCTCATCGACACGCTCGGCAGAGACCTCACGTTCACCGACAAGAACGGCACGTTCATCAACAAGCTGTCGATGCAGGTGGGCGTCTTCAACAAGGAAGGGAAGTCGATCTTCGCCGAGCGTCCCGACGTGGATCTGAACCTGCGGCCCGAAAGCCACGTGCGCGTCACGCAGAACGGCGTCCGCATCCTGCGCCATCTCTCGCTGCCGCCCGGACGCTACCAGCTGCGCGTGGCGGCTCAGGACAGCGGCAAGGTGAAGCAGGGCAGCGCGCACCTCGATATCGACGTGCCGGACTTCGCCAAGGAACCGCTCGCCATCAGCAACGTCGCCATCGCGTCGACCGCCGATCGGTCGGTGTACTCGCCGCCGAAGCCTGGCTTCGATCCTTTCAATGGGCTGCTGCCCGGATCGCCATCGGCGCTTCGCCAGTTCCCGAACAACAGCGAGTTCGCCACGGCGGTCGAGGTCTACATCAACAAGCCGACACCCGTACACACCTTCGACGTCACGACGGTCGTCCGGGCCGATGACGGACGCGTGGTGTTCAACCACAGCGTCGAGCGTTCCACCGACGAGCTGCACGGGACACCCGGCGGGTTTGGTTTCACCGAGCGCATTCCGGTTCAGAACTGGACGCCGGGTCTGTACGTGTTGCAGATCGACGCGAAGTCGCGCCTGAACGACATCGCGCCGGCCTCACGCGTCATTCAGTTCGAGGTCAGATAATGAGCCGAGCGTTCGGGATTCTCTTCCTGGTTTTCGTCGCAGTGTGCTTCACGCAGCCGGCTATGGCCCAGACTCCAGCGTTCACCACGATTGTGAAGGGAGACGCGAGCGAACAGCAGACCGCGCGGCAGGTGACCGTGCGCACGGCGGCCGAGTGGAAAGCCCTCTGGAAAGACCACGCGCCGAGCGCACAGATGCCCGCCGGTGGATTTCAGCAAGGACATGGTGGTGGGGATTTTTCTGGGATCCAGGCCGAGCGCCGGCCACGAAGTGGAAATCGTGGGCGTCCGGACCCAGGAAAAGGACCTGGTCGTCGAGTACGTCCAGAAGCAGCCCGGCCGCGGCACGCTGGCGGCGCAGATTCTGACCGAACCCTTTCACCTCGTGTCGGTGCCGAAGTTCACCGGCACCGTGCGGTTCGTTCAGGTACCCGCCACGGCTCGATAGTCGTCATGGCAAATGGCAGATGGCGGATGGCAAGAACAGATGTTGCCATGCTGCCATGCTGCCATCTGCCATGTCAGCGTCAGCTACGTATTCGGTCCCGCCTTGATCTGCTTCTGCTTCACCGGCTTGACGGTCCCGTTGTTCTGCTCGAACTTGTATTGCGGGTTCGTCATGCCCGGGACTTTCGGCGACCGCAGCGTAATCGTGGCGACGTCGAGCGGCTGAAGCGGCACCTTGAGGCGCTGCCGGTCGCCCGTGCCCTGCAGCGGCTGGCCGTCCTTGTCGTACCAGAACTCGCTGATCTGCAGGCCCACGATCGAGTTGACGGCCGACATGTTCTTGACCTGGAAGGTCGTCACGATGGTGTTGCCTTCCAGCTTGGCCGTCTGAACGAAGCCAAGCTCGGCCTGCCCTCGCAGGGGCGGGGCCGATTTCTTCAACACCGACGTGGCGCCCGAGGGGGCCGGCGCCGGGGCAGGCTTCTCCTGGGCAAGCACGGTCATCGACGCAGGGGCTGCCAGGGCAACCGCAACCGCGAAGGCAATTGCATATCGCACGCGCATCTTCAACTCCTTAGGAACGGGATCTGGGGCGCATTATACCGACCTTCGCGCCCCTGTCGTCCAGCGCTTCGGCGAGGCAGGCCTACATCTCCCCGTTCCAGTCCTCCGGCTCGGGGTTAATCGACCGGATGATCTCCATGTGCCATTTGCCGCCGCCCCAGGGCTCGATGACCTCGGTGGCGACCACATCGACCAGGATTTCGGCGAACGTCCGCCCTTCCGGGTCCCCTTCGAGGTGGTAGGCGGGCTCATCCCAGCCGAAGTTGGGGTAGAGCACGATGGTCAGAAACAGGTCGTAGCCGTCATCGACGACGATGAGCTGGCCGCAGGGCCGCTTGGTGGTCGAGTGATAGATCAGGTACTTCTCGGCGCTGTGCGCGCGGATATACCGCTTGAGCGCGAACTCGCGCGCGACGATCTCTTCAATGGCGATCTTCTTGTCCCAGCAGTCGCGGCAATAGCGCTCGTCGCCGCGTGGCTCCGACACGTCCTTGGCCCCGCACAGGGCGCAACGCGTCTTAGCGACTGACTTGCGGGGCACCTGAATCCTTTACCTGCCTGGCCGCCGGCGCGTACATCTCCTCCACGTACTGCTTCAGCATCCGCGCCCCGCAGAAATGCGGCGCCACCGTGCGGATGCATTCCTTGACGATCTGCAGCCACGCGTGCGGAATGCCCTGCTGATCGCGCTGGTAGTAGGTCGGCACGACCTGTTCCTCGAGCAGCCGGTACAGCGAGTCGGCATCGGCCGCGTCCTGCGCCTCGGGATCGTCCATGGTCTTGCCGCCGTCGATCACCCAGCCGTTCGAGCCGTTGTAGCCTTCGGCCCACCAGCCGTCGCCGATGCTCAGATGCGGCACGCCGTTGAGGCCCGCCTTCATGCCGCTCGTGCCGCTCGCTTCGAGCGGCTTGCGCGGCGTGTTGAGCCACACGTCGCACCCCTGACTGAGGAAGTGCGCGACGTGCAGATCGTAGTCGTCGACGAAGGCGATCCGCCCGCCGTAAATCGGGTCGATCGCGTGCCGGTAAATCTGCTGCAGATGGCGCTTGCCCGCGTCGTCGGCGGGATGCGCCTTGCCGGCAAACACGATCTGCACGTGCCGGCGGTTGGACGACAGCAGCCGGATCAGCCGCTCGGGATCTCTGAAGATGAGCTCCGGACGTTTGTAGGCGGTGAAGCGGCGCGCGAAGCCGATCGTCAGCGCACCCGGATCGAGCAGCGGTCCGGCGGCGACGACGGCCGCCGCGCTGACGTTTTCCTGCGCCCACCGATCGCGCGCCCGCTGGCGGATGAAGGCGAACAGGAAGCGCTTCAACGACTGGCGCGCGTTCCAGAGATCGGTATCTGGAATCTCGAGCACGCGATTCCAGAACTCGGGATCGTCCTGCCGATCGTGCCAGTCGCCGCCCACGTATCGATCGAGCAGCTGCGCGATTTCGGCGGACATCCAGGTCGGCATGTGCACGCCGTTGGTGATCGAGGTCAGCGGGTGCTGGCCGTTGCGCTCGCGCTCCTGCAGCAGCGGCTCCCACATGGTGCGCGTGACGTCGCCGTGCAGGCGGCTGACGCCGTTCGAGAAATCCGACGTGCGCAGCGCGAGGGCGGTCATGTTGAACTGCCCGTGGTGCTCGCCGAGCGCGAGAAAGCGGCCGCGGTGTTCGGTCAGCGGACCCCACGCGCCCTGCAGATGATGCTCGACGCGATCGAACGCGAACGCATCGTGGCCCGCGGCCACCGGCGTGTGCGTCGTGAAGATCGTCGCGCGCCGGACGGCGGCCAGCGCTTCGTCGAACGTGATGCCGTCGGCGAGGTGTTCGTAGATGCGCTGCAGCACGACGAACGCCGCGTGGCCTTCGTTCAGATGCCAGACGGCCGGCGCGATGCCCAGCGCCCGAAGGGCGCGGACGCCGCCGATGCCGAGCACGATCTCCTGCTGCAGCCGTGTTTCCCGATCGCCGCCGTAGAGACGCGCGGACAGGTCGCGATCCTGCGGGGCGTTTTCCTCGAGGCCGGTATCGAGCAGGTACAGGTTCACCCGCCCGGCCGACACTTTCCAGACGTTGGTGAGCACGGCGCGGTCGCCCAGCGGTACCGCCACCACGCACGGCGAGCCGTCCGGCTTGAGCGCCTGCTCGATCGCCACGTCGGGCCAGTTGAGCCGCTCGTAGACCTCGAGCTGCCAACCCTCCGGCGACACCGTCTGGTGGAAGTAGCCCTGCGGGTACATGAAGCCCACGCCCACGAGCGGAATGCCGAGGTCGCTCGATTCCTTGCAGTGGTCGCCGGCGAGCACGCCGAGACCGCCGGCATAAATCGGCAGCGACTGATGGATGGCGAACTCCGCCGAGAAGTACGCGATGGGGGTGTTCTGCACATCCGGAAACCGGCGCGCCATCCACGTGTTCGTGGCCGCGTACGCCGCGTCGAGTCCGGCCACCGCTTCGTCGTAGGTGGCCAGGAAGTCTTCGTCGCGCGCCACGTGCTCCACGCGCTCGCGCGAGACGAGCCACAGCATCTTCACGGGGTTGTGCGCCGTGGTCCGCCAGAGCTGGTAGTCGAGATCGCGGAACACCTTGCGAGGGGCGTAGTGCCAGCTCCACCAGAGGTTGGCGGCAAGCTCTTCGAGCCGCCGAATGCGCTCGGGGAGGGGCGAAAGGCCAGCGTAACGAGTCATCGAACCACCGATCGTAGTCGGGCACCTTCGTTGGCGTCAATGAAGCTGCGCCGGTATTCGCGCAACGCGGGGGTTCGCGCGACTATCCATGCGGTTGCCACGAGACAGCCGAGGCCGCCGGTGACGACCGACGCGCGTGCACCGATCCACTGCGCCACCGATCCGGCCTCGAGCTCGCCCAGCATGGGCCCCCCCTGGAAGAACACCATGTTGATGCCCGTCATTCGCCCGCGCAGATGGTCGGGCGTGCCGAGCTGCCTGATGACGTTGCGAAGCACCATGCTTACTGTATCGGCCGCACCGGTCGCGGCGAGACACATGAAGGTGAGCCAGAACGATTGGGACAGACCAAACAGAATTGTCGCCAGCCCGTAGACGCACACGGCCCGGATGAGCACCACGCCGCGCCGCTCGATGCGCTCGATTCCGTGCACCATGACGACGCTCGTCAGGACCGCGCCGACCGATGGGGCGGCGTACAGCCAGCCGTAGCCCCGCGCACCGACATGCAGCACGTCCTGCGCGAAGATCGGCAGCAGCGCGGTGGCCGACGAGAAGAACGTCGCGAAGAAGTCCAGCAGCATCGTCGATCGGATGATGGGTGACGAGAACACGAATCCCAGACCTTCGCGCACCGCGCGCACGCTGATGTCGCCGGCCTCGCCGGCGGCACGCGGCGGCACGTCGCGCATCATCAGCAGCGACACGATGACGCAGATGAACGACACCGCGTTGACGGCGTACACCCACTTGACGCCGAGCGTCGCGATGACGATGCCGCCGATGGCCGGGCCCGCGACCGACGCGATCTGAACCATGATCGCGTACAGGCTGATCGCGTTGGGCAGGTGATCGCGCGGCACGAGCGTCGGCATCAGCGACTGGCGCGCCGGACCGTCGAACGCGCCTGCCGCCGCGCCAACGGCCGCGAGGGCGTAGATCGGCCACACGTGATCCAGCCCGCGATGCGTCAGCAGCGCCAGGACACTCGCCGTCACGCACATCGTGGTTTGCGTGAAGAACATCACGCGCCGGCGATCGGAGGCGTCGGCGATCGTGCCCCCCGCAATCGAGAAGAAGACGATGGGCATCAGCCGTACGAGCCCGACCATGCCGAGCGCGATGGGCCGGTGTTCGGGACCGACGAGCAGCGCGACGTGCCACAGGATGGCTGCCGTCTGCATGTAGGAACCGGAAAAGGAAATCAGCTGCCCGGTCCACAGCAGGCGGAAGTTTCGATGCTGGAGCGCGGTGAACGGCGAAGGAGCGTTGGCAGCCACAGGCAGGCAGATTTTATGATGTAAGATTTGCGCCGTATGCAGTTCGATTTTATCGACGGTCTTTTCGTGCTGATGCTGGCGACGTTCATCGGCCTCGACGTCATCCGGCGCGTCTCGCGATTGCTGCACACACCGCTGATGTCGCTCACCAACGCCATCTCGGCCATCGCCGTTGTCGGGGCGATTCTACTCGCTGGCGAGCAGGAGTCGCGATTGAGCACGGTGCTCGGCGCCATCGCCGTCTTCGCCTCGACGACCAACATCGTCAGCGGGTTCCTGATTACCGATCGCATGCTCAAGATGTTCAAGAAGCGCCCCTCGACAGGCTCGGGGCAGGCGAGCCAATGATCGATCAGCTGATCCAGCTGGTCTACCTCGTCGCGACCGCGCTCTTCATTTTTTCCCTCAAATGGATGAGCGATCCGGCGACCGCGCGCCGGGGTGTGTTCGCCGGCGTCGGCGGCATGGCGCTCGCCATCATCGGCACGCTGATGCACCCGCTCATCATCGGCTACAGCTGGATCGTCGTGCCGCTGGTCCTGGGAGCGCTGGCTGGTGTTCCGCTCTCGTGGGTGCCGCTGACGGCGGTGCCACAGCGAACCGCGCTGTCGCACGCGTTCGGCGGTCTCGCCGCCGGTCTGGTTGGCACCGCGAAGTATTTTCTGTGGGCCGAACACCACGAGCTGACCACGTTCCGCATGGGCGCGATCGCGCTCGAAGTGATCCTCGGGTATCTGACGTGCACGGGCAGCCTGGTTGCGGCCGGCAAGCTTCAGGAAGTGATTCCGACGCGGCCGATCATGTACCGCGGCCAGAACGTCATCAACTTCACGCTGCTCGCCGCGGCCGTGGTGATCGCCGTTCTGCTGATGCTCGATCCGAGCCGCACCGTGCTCTTTCCGGCGCTCATCGTGCTCGCGCTGGCGTTCGGCGTCCTGCTGGTGCTGCCGATTGGCGGCGCCGACATGCCCACGGTGATTTCGCTGCTGAATTCATATGCGGGGCTCGCCGCCGTGGCGATGGGCTTCGTGATGGAGAACAAGCTGCTCATCACCGCCGGCGCGCTCGACGGCGCGTCGGGCCTCATCCTGTCCATCGTGATGTGCAAGGCGATGAACCGGTCGTTCACCAACGTGTTGTTCGGCGCGTTCGGTCAGGTGAAGGCCGCCAGCGGACAGGTTGAGCAGCGGACGGCCAAGAGCGCGACCGCCGAGGACGCCGCGCAACTGCTCGAGAACGCCTCGAGCGTCGTCATCATTCCGGGATACGGGATGGCGGTGTCGCAGGCGCAGCATCGCGTGCACGACCTGTACGAGCAGCTCGCCAAGCGCGGCGTGGATGTGAAGTTCGCGATTCATCCCGTCGCCGGCCGCATGCCGGGCCACATGAACGTCCTGCTGGCCGAGGCGGAGATTCCCTACGACCGCCTCGTCGAGATGGACGACATCAACCCCGAGATGCCGCGGGCGGACGTCGCGCTCGTGATCGGCGCCAACGACGTGGTGAACCCGGCGGCGCGCCTCGACAAGAACAGCCCCATCTTCGGCATGCCCATCATCGACGCCGACAAGGCCAAGGTCGTGCTGGCCATCAAGCGGTCGATGAACCCGGGCTTCGCCGGCATCGAGAACGAGCTGTACTTCGCCGACAACACGCTGATGCTCTTTGGCGACGCGAAAGGCGTCATCGGCGAGGTCGTGAAGAATCTCAGCGGCCAATCCGGCATTCACTGAGGCTTCGGACTTCTCCCGGACTTCCGGCTTCGGGCTTCTGGCTTCGGGCCTGGATGTGAGGTCCGGAGTCTGAAGCCCGCAGCCTGTCGTCGTGCGGCGGCAGCGGCTCTGCCACGATACAGCCGGCGCGTGTTGCCGATGGCGGAGATGATGGCGGTGATCAGCAAGCCGATCGCGCCGACGATGCCGCCCACGTCGAAGAGCAGCATCCGCACGCCAAATACCGTGACCACCGGCTTCACTGTCAGCATCAGCGCCCCAACCGCAAGAAGGATGCGCAGCTCGGTGGGACCAAACCCCCAGAACGACATCTGAAATCGGCCGACGCAGTAAGTCGCGAGAAAGATCTCGATCGAGAGGATGTAGTACGCGATGAGGAACGCGGCGGCGATGATGGGCGTCATGTCGCCCGCAATGGCCAGCCCGCTGATGACGAAGAGGATGCCGAACGTGTCGAGGATGTGATCGACGTAGAAGCCGTAGCGCGGCCGCTGGTGGCCGCGCACGCGCGCGACCGTGCCGTCGAGGCTGTCGCCGAACCAGTTCAGCGCGAGAAACAGGATGACGCCCGCCAGGGCCCACGGCACCTCGTGCCACGTCGCGAAGGACACGCCGACCATGAACATCGACACCAGGCCGAGCCCGGTAAGGTGATCTGAGTTGATGCGCTCCGGCAGACGCTCCGCGATCCAGATCAACACGCGGCGCTCGATCCCGGTGAGTAGCCCGCTCGACTGACGTTTCGCCTCGACAAACCCGTTTGGCATTCCGCCTCCTGGTTCGATATGCGCAAACGGGAGGCGGATCGGCTCAGGGGGGCTATCTCTTTTTCCTGCTGGCTTTTCGCGGCACCTTGGCCCCGGCCCGGCGGGCCTCCGACAAGCCGATGGCGATGGCCTGCTTGCGGCTCGTCACCTTCTTGCCCGATCCGCCGCTCCGAAGGGTGCCCCGCTTCCGTTCGTGCATGGCCCGCTCGACCTTTTGAGAGGCTTTCCTGCCGTACTTCCGCCCGCCGCGTTTCTTCGCCATGAGACCTCCTCGTGTCCGATTACTGGCCATGTTGTCCATGGACGCTTCCACGCCGCGATCCGTGCGTTGCAGGAATTCAGCGAGACGCGTGGGGAGCGCATCGGCTATCGAAGCAAGGAAGAGGCCGGAAACTTGCAACAGGTCGCACGACCAACCCTTCGCTTACCGGCTACGCGGTGCGAGCTTCGGTTGGCAAGCTTTTGTCGATGGAGGACTCAATGGCTGATGACCACAAGAGCGGCGGTCAGGTATCGCGCGACCAGTTGATCGACTTGCTCAACGAAGATCTCGCACGGGAATATCAGGCGATCATTGCGTACGTTGTCTACTCGCAGGTGCTGAAGGGCGCCGAGTACATGACGATCGCGAAAGAGCTCGAGAAGCACGCGGGCGAAGAGCTGGCGCATGCGCTGACGATCTCGAAATTGATCGACTACCTCGGCGGCTCGCCGACCGTCACCGCCAAACCGGTGAAGACGTCAGACAAGGCCGAGGACATGCTGCGTTTCGATCTCGACAACGAGAACGACACGATCAGGAATTACCGCGACCGCGTACGGCAGTGCGAGGTGCTGGGCGAGTACGCCATGGCCGAGCATCTGCGCGACATCCTGAAGCAGGAGCAGGAACACCAGATCGACCTGGCGACGGCTCTGGGCGAAGAGGTGCCGGACGTGTCGAAAATGAAGGCCGACAAGGGCAAGGGCCAGGCGGAAGAACGGGCGATTCACTGAAAGCGGCGGCCGCGCGTTTCCGGTCCGAGCCAGATTAGCGCCGACACGGCCAGTCCCGACACCGCGATCGAAACGGTCATGGCGGTCGACAGCGTCCAGCCGTCATCGACCAGGTGCCCGATCGCAAACGACGTGAACGATCCTGCAAGCGCGCCGGCGTGATAGCAGAATCCCGCGCCGGCGCCGCGTACCTCGCTCGGAAATCGCTCCGTGAGGTACGACGGGAACGCGCCCCACATGCCGTGCGCCCCGAATCCAACGGCCAGCGCGCCCACAAGCAACAGCGTGGAATCCGCGCTCGTGACGTAGAGCGGTGCGCAGGCGACGCCGAGAAGGGCGGCTGCGGTGACGGCTCCGCGGCGGCCGAGACGTCCTTCAGAGACGCCGCCCCAGAACGCCGACCCGGTAATGCCCCCGATATTCAGCGCGACGATGTAGGGAAGCGTGTTGAGCGCCGCGGCCCTGCAGAAACGTGGCGTACCAGTAGGTGACCGAGTAGTACGACACCATGAAGCAGGCCGCGAGTGCCGAGCAGTGGATCGTCGTGGCGACGAGGTCGCGTTCGAAGATGCGCGCCAGCGAAACGGCGGTCTTGCGCCGAGCCGCACCGGCCTGGCGATCGAGGGCGGTCCAGACCGGGCTTTCGGTCACGCTCGAGCGAATCCACAGCACGAGCATCGCCGGA
Source organism: Vicinamibacterales bacterium (assembly GCA_963821395.1). GTDB lineage: Bacteria > Acidobacteriota > Vicinamibacteria > Vicinamibacterales > JAMQPK01 > JAMQPK01. The sequence goes on from CAWGDY010000021.1 coordinate 127,414, forward strand.
ATGGCGCCAATCCAGAACATCGCCCGCCAGGCCTCGTCCATGCCATCGCGAAGCACCGGGTAGAGCGTCTGGATGACCAGCGCGGAAGAAATGTAGCCCCACGCCCACGCGCCCTGGAGAATGCCGGCCGCTGCACCTCTGAGCCGATCGGGAAGATGCTCGAGCGCGAGCGGCATGCCCGCCGCCCATTCGCCGCCCATGCCGATGCCGAAGAGCGCGCGGCAGGCGAAGAGCATCGCATAGGACGAGGAGAACCCGCTCAACACGGTGAAGAGCGAGAACCAGATGATGGACAGCATCAACGGAAGCTTGCGTCCCCATCGATCGGCCGCAGTGCCTGCGGCAGCGCCGCCGATGAGCCGGAACATGAGCGTCACCGTGCCGAGGGCACCTGCCAGCGCGTTGTCGATGGTGAAGCTGCGCTGAATATCGGCGAGCACGAATGTGAGGATGGTGAAATCGAAGCCGTCGAGCATCCAGCCGAAAAACGCGGCGGCAAAGGCACGTTTTTGCTGGGGCGTGAGGGCGCGGAACTCCCGGAGGAACTGAATCACTGTCTGGTACTAATACACCATCATCGCGATTCTGCAGATATTTCAGCCGTTTAGAGTGGCGAGTCTCTTGCTAGGGCTCACGCTAGCGTACATGCGCAGCCACACCCGATCGATTCTGCTCGCGGTCCTGACATGGCTCGTGCTCGTGCTGCTGGCGGTGATACCCGCCGGCGCCGCCATGCGTTCGCAGGCGCCCCCCTTGCCGGCTACGCAGGCAGATCAGCCGGACAATCCGCTGTCCGCCGAAGCGTTCGACGCCGTGCATCACCAGTCGCTTGGATCGTGGGAGATCGATTTTCACGCGTTCGTCGCGCTTCCGCTCGCGACCCTGCTTGGGGCGGCACTCGCCCTGCGGCCTCGCCGCCGGGGCACGCCCGAGCGATCGTCGCAGGTGGTGCAGACGCAAATCATCCTGGCGATCATCGGTGCGCTGGTCATGATCGTGGTGGGCACCAGCCTGGCCCGCGCCTTCGGCGTCGTGGGTGCGGCCGGCCTCGTGCGCTACCGCGCCAAGATCGACGATCCCAAGGATGCCGGAGTCATGCTGACGACGCTGGCGATTGGGCTTGGGTGCGGGGTGGGCGTCTACGGCCTGGCGGTGTTCGCCACGGTCTTTCTGGTGGGTGTCCTCTGGGTCATCGAGTCGTTCGAGCCGCGCGCCCGTAAAGAGTTCATCCTCGAGGTTCGATCGAAGGAAGCCGTCAAACTGCAGCCCAACGGTCGAGGCGCTTCTGCGGCGGCGCCGCGTGAAGTACGAGCTTCGGGAATCGCAGCCCGAAGAGTTCTCCTTCCTGGTCCAGATGCCGATGGACATGAAGACCGACGGCATTTCCGCGGAAATCATCGCGCTCGATCCGGATCCGGGTACCGGTGTCGAGTGGAAGGCCGAAGGCAAGAAGAAGGCGGCTTGAGGCGCATGCATCTGATCACACAACCGAAAGACAGTCTTACGCCGCTCATCGTGGCGATCAAGAAAGCCACCAAGCAGATCGAGATCACGATTTTCCGCTTCGACGTGAAAGAGCTGCAGCGCGCGCTCGAAAGCGCCGTGACACGCGGCGTGAAGGTGCACGCGTTGATTGCGCACACGTCGGGCGGAGGCGCCAAGACGACTTCGCAAGCTGGAACTGGACCTGCTCAATGCGGGCGTCACCGTCTCGCGCACCGACGACGACCTTTTGCGCTACCACAACAAGATGATGCTCGTCGATTGCGAGACGCTCTACACGCTCGGGTTCAATTTCACCAGGCTCGACATCGAGAAGAGCCGGAGCCTGGGGCTGGTGACCAGGAACAAGGGGATCGTCGCGGAAGGCCGCAAGCTGTTCGAAGCCGATTCGACGCGCCAGCCCTACACGGCCGGGCACGACGCCTTCCTCGTAAGCCCCGAGAACGCGCGGACCGGCCTGGCCAGCTTCATCAAGAACGCGAAGAAGGAACTGCTCATCTACGAGATGAAAATCAGCGACCGCCAGATGATCAAGCTCCTCCAGGAGCGCGCGAAGGCGGGCGTCGACATACGCATCATCGGCAAGGTGTCGAAGAAGGCGGAAGGCTTGAAGGCGGAGAAGATGCCGGGGATGCGGCTGCACCTGCGTGCCATGCTGCGTGATGGCCAGGAGATGTTTCTGGGCAGCATGAGCCTTCGCGGTGTCGAGCTCGACAAGCGCCGCGAGGTGGGCATCATCGTCAAGGAGCGCGCGGCCGCGAAGCGGTTCCGCGAGATCTTCGAAGAAGACTGGGCGAAGACCGACAGCGGCATGAAGAAGCCGGACGAGAAAGAGAAGAAGGTAGAGGCTGAGGCCGTCGCGTCGTGAAAGGGTCGGGAGGGGTTTTCCAGGAATCTGAGGAAAACCCCTCCCGGAGCCCTTTCTAGTCGAAGACGCCGAAACTCCAGAACAGCTGCACGCCCTCACCGCCGCCAAACCCCACGTCCATACGGCCGAGCGTCCGCCCCTTGTGCACGTAGCTGAGACTGAAGCCGGTTGACGTGTGAAGGTTGTCGAACAACTGCGAGACGCGAGGCGCGACCTGGCCTGAGTCGACGAAAACCGATGAGTGGATGGAGCGATGCAGCGGGATGCGATATTCCGCCTGCATCAAGAGGGCGTTGCGATCGCGGAACCGATAGTTGCGAAAGCCACGAAGCGTCGCGCGGGTACCGTCAGAGCCGATGAGATCCGGCCGGAACGCCTTCAGCCCGCCGCTGCCGCCCAGGGCGTACTGCAGATAGAACGGCACCTCGTCGCCTGGATTGGTCCAGGCGAAGAAGCTGTGCAGCGTCAGAAGTTGTCCTGACCTGAAACCGGGAATGCGCTGCTGCATTTCCGACTCCCAGCGGTGAAAATTGAATCTCCCATCCCCGTGGTCGCGCACGCTTTCCAGCGCGAGCTGGTAGGTGCCGCGATACTTGTCTGACTCGTTGAGCTGTTCCTGGTCTGTAATGTCTGCAACGGCCGGATACATGAGCTCCACAAAGCCACGGTACCGTCCGAACGTTCGCTCGACGGAAAACCCGCCCGGGACCGTAGATTCGACGAATCTCTGTTCGATCGACGGAACGGATTGATTGGCGCCCACGCCTACATCGCTGACGTAAAGGGCCGCGCTGCCGCCGATCCTGAACGCCGGGACAGGCCTATGCCACCCTCTCGCCCCAACGGTCGACTCGCGAAGCGAGAACGCCGACCGATCGGCGAACGCTGATGCCGGCCCGATGCCGAAAAAGTCAATTCTGTTCATGTCGCGGACAGCGCCAAACGCACCGAGTTGCGAGCGCTTCGACAGCGAACGCCGTCCAAACTCGCCCTGGAGCAGCCAGTAGCGCCGCAAGGTCACGATGGCATCGCCTTCGCGGTACCAGTGCTGGTCGTCAGGGGAGTCATAGCCCACGCCGACTCCGAGTCCACCTCCCGACACCACGCCGCCGATGATGGGATGAACGGGATTGTCGAACGAATCGATCACTTTCTTGCCCCACGATGGGACTGGCAGATCCCCGAATCCTCCGCCTGAACTCTGCGCGTTCTGCGCTTCGGCCGTCAGCGGCAAGAGCGCGGCGACGAGAAGGCACACGAGGGTTTTCATGAGAAGGGAAGATGCATGGGGCGTGCCCAATCACGAGGCATCGAGGTGCGTGACGAGCCCGAGCGTCACTGGGGCAACGAGGATATTCCGCAGAGCGACGGCGTGTCGGGCATCGACATGGGCGGCGCCGGCGAGGGCACGCAGGCGTCGCCGGAGCACCCACGACCGAAAGTCGACGAGGACATCTAGGCGGCTTCGCCCAGGAGCGCGAGGAACTCTTCGCGTTCGAGGCTGCCTTGCACCAGCAGAGCCTCCGCCATGCCGTCGAGCACGGCGCGGCGGCGGCTCAGCGTGTCGACGGCCTGGTCGAACGCACGCGTCAGGAGCGCCTCCACTTCTGCTTCGATCCGTCCAGTCGCCTCTTCGCTCCACTCACCCGATCCCGAGTCGCCCGCGCGCCGGCCCCGATTCTCGTTGCTCTGGAACGTCCGGGCCGATCGTCGACGACATACCGAATTCGCACACCATGCGCCGGGCCAGTCCGGTTGCGCGCTCGAGATCGTTGGCGGCGCCGGTCGAGAACTTGCCGAACGCGATGTGCTCGGCGGCCCTGCCGCCCAGCAGCACCGCGAGGCGATCCATGAGCTCGTCTTCCTGCAGCAGGTTGCGATCTTCGGGTGTCTGCTGCATGTAGCCGAGCGCGGCGAGCCCGCGCGGGACAATCGATACTTTGTGCACCGGCTCGGCGCTCGCGGTGAGCTCGGCCACGATGGCGTGCCCCGCTTCGTGGAACGCGACGATGCGGCGTTCCTTGGTGTTGATGAGCCGGTTCTTGCGCTCGAGGCCGACGACCACGCGATCGATCGCGGCGTGCAGCTCGGGCATGCCCACTTCGCTCTTCTCGTGGCGTGCCGCCAGAAGCGCCGCTTCGTTCAGCACGTTCTCGAGATCGGCGCCGACCATTCCAGGCGTACGGCGCGCGACGTACTCGAGGTCCACGTCGCCCGCCAGCTTCACCTTGCGCGCGTGGACCTGGAGGATGGCATGGCGGCCGATGCCGTCGGGGCGATCCACGAGCACCTGGCGATCGAAGCGCCCGGGCCGGAGCAGCGCGTTGTCGAGAATTTCGGCGCGGTTGGTGGCCGCCAGCACGATGATGCCGTCGTGAGAGTCGAAGCCGTCCATTTCGACGAGCAGCTGGTTGAGCGTCTGCTCGCGCTCGTCGGTGCCGCCGCCGCCGTGCGATCCCGCGCGGCTCTTGCCGATGGCATCGAGCTCGTCGATGAAGATAATCGCCGGAGCCTTCGTCTTGGCCTGCTCGAAGAGCTTCCGGACGCGCGAGGCGCCCACGCCGACGAACACTTCGATGAATTCAGAGGCGCTGGCCGAGAAGAACGGCACACCCGCTTCGCCCGCGACAGCCCGCGCGAGCAGCGTTTTGCCCGTACCAGGCGGTCCGACCAGGAGCGCGCCCTTGGGCACGCGTGCGCCGAGCGAGGCGAACTTCGCGGGGCTGCGCAGGAATTTGACGATCTCTTCGAGCTCTTCCTTGGCTTCGTCCACGCCGGCCACCGAATCGAAGCCGGTCGGCGGGCGCGCGTTCTTATCGCGCGCGCGCAGGCGCCCGCGGGTGAGCGCCGTCATCGACCTCACGGGGTTCATGCGCTTGTACGACAGGCCGAGGATGAGCACGAACGTGAGTCCCGCGACGATGCCGAGGACGAGCGCGACGTTCGATTCGTCCGACCTGATGCCCTGATAGGTGATGTTCTTCGACTCGAGCAGCGGGACGATCGCGTCGTTGGGAACCGGCGTCGCCACCCACAAGGCGGGCGCGCCGGCGCGACGCGCGCTCTCGGTTGGCGTCGCGCGCACCTCGGTTGGCGACATCCGCACCTCGCGCACGTCGCCCTGCGCGATGTGACGCTTCAGCGTGCTGTACGGAATCTCAACCGTGTCGTTCTTGCTGCAGCCGGCGGCGCCGAGTGCCACGAACAGGAGAAGAAGGAGAAGACGCGTCCAATACATCAGTGAAATCGAAGGGGGAAACCACTTGCTAGTGTAGCAAGGCCGCCGGTCGTGACCGGCCTGAAAATGTCCGTGAACGGTGTTTACCGCGCCAACGCTTTCGCGATCGCACCGCGCAATTCTGTAGACTCCGGCGTCACCGCGCTCGGGAAGAACCCCACCACCGCGCCGTCTTTCCCGATCAGGTATTTGGCGAAGTTCCACGACGGCAGATTCCCGCTCGAACCGAGAAACGTGTAAATCGGCGACTGATTCGGGCCGGGACGCGTGACGAGCTTGGCGAACATCGGAAAGGTGACACCGTAGTTCTTTCGGCAGAACTCGGCGATTTCTTGCGCCGTGCCCGGTTCCTGGCTGCCGAAGTCGTTGCTTGGAAAGCCGAGCACCGAGAATCCCTTGGCCGACATCTCGCGGTGCAGCTTTTCCAGCCCTTCGTACTGCGGCGTGTAGCCGCACTCGCTCGCGGTGTTGACGACGAGCGTCACCTTGCCGCGATACGCCGCGAGGTCTGCGGGCTGGCCGGCGAGCGTCTGCGTTTTGAGATCGTAAAAGGACGATCGTTGCTGGGACATGAGCGGTGCGGCAGCGAGGAGGATGAGAGCCGCCGGGACGGCAAGCCATCGGATGTTCATGATCGCTCAGGGTAGCACGGGCCCGGGACGGGCCACTATGCGTCCCCTGAGGATTGCCGTTGCAGTGACGGCTTCTCGCAGAAATCGTTCATGAAGATCTCAACGGCTGCCGGGTCGGCATCGGAGAACTTCACGCCGGTCCGGTAGACCGACAGGCTCGTGCCCGGCTGCTCGTAGGTCACCCAGACGACGCGCCCCTTGCAGATGAGCTGTCCGGTCGCGGTTGGCACGACCATCCGCACCAGCTGGTTCGGCTTGACCGCCTGCCTGAGCAGGGCCTGGGCACCGCCGAGCGACAGGTCCACCAGCTCGCCGGGGATGGCGTCGACGACGACGTCGATGCCGCGCCGGATCCGGATGCGCTTGACATCGCGCGCCTTGTCCGAGAATTGCAGCGGCTTTTTCGGCGCGGCCGGTAGAGGGGCCGGTGTCGGACTGGCCGGCGCCGATACCGTGCGGACGGCTTTTAACGGAGCGGGTTTCGCGATGGCCGGGGCGGGAGCTGGCGCGGGCGCCGGCGCGGTTTGCCTCAGCACCTCGTCGACGAACGCACTACCCGGTTCGCGCTCGCGCACCATCTGCGAGAGCGCGCTCGACAGCTTCTGGCTGACACCCTCGAGCTGTCGCCATTGCGCGTCGGCGGCGGCTTTGCCCGCCGTGACGGTCTTGACTTGCTCAAGCAGAGCGGCGCGCTCCGACGTCAATTCCTGCACCTGGTGCTGTGCGGCGGTCAGCGCCACGCTGCTGACCTCGGCCTCGCGTTGTGCGGTCTTCAACTGCGTCTGCAGCGCGAGCATCTTCGCCTGCGCGGTGTCGATGGCCGTCGTCAGTTTTTTCTGTTCTTTTTTCGCCTCGTCCAGCGCCGAGCGCAGCATGATGTTCGCGGCGGTCTCGGTGCTGAGGCGTGCGCTGCAGCTCCACTTCGATGGCCGCCAGCGCCTGCGCGGCCGAGGCTTCGGCCTGCTTCCGGCTTGCTTGGCGCGGTCGGCGACGGCCTCGGACACGCGCTGGACGGTCGCGTCGATCGTGGCGCTGTTGTCGGTGTCGTCGAAGGTGCCTTCGATGGACGAGATTTGCAGATCGAGCGCGGTGCGCAGCGACCTGAGATGCTGGCGCCAGTCGTCCGAGACCTGGCGTGCCAGCGTCTCGAGCTGGGCGCGAATCTGAGCTTTCTCGTCCTGGTTGGCCATCATGCTTAAGGCGTCAGAATTTCCATCAGCCGCTCAGCAATTGTGGTACCGCGCAAATCCGCGGATTTTGTGGCTCGGCGGCCCTTTTGAGCAGACAGTTTTGAAAAGCGAGGCGCGATTCCTGTAAGAATTCCCTGATGCAGCACGGTGTTCAAACCCACTTCGATGCGCCGATCGGCCTGGAGACCTTACAGGCACTCGTGACGCGATATGTGCAGGTGGTGCGGGTGGACGCCCAGTCGTGCTCCCGCGAGACCTTCGACGCCATGCAGCTGGAGGTCGCGGCCACAGGCCTGCGTCCGATCACGGTGGTCAGCGACGTCGAGCGGCTTTCGTGGTTTGCCCCTGGCGCGTGGGTGGAGTGGACCAACGAGCCCGACGGCGACATCGCTCCCGCGGACTATCGCGTCGGTTTGGATCTGGCCTGCAACCGGGCGCAGGCGTACGGGCTCGATCTATGGGCGCCGGCCATCAGCAATCTCGATCACGACTCGCTGCTCTGGTTGAATCGCGTGCGAGATGCGGGAGGCGGCTGGCCGGCCGGGCTCGACGGCATCAGCGTGCATCGGTACGGCGACGGCACCTTTGAGAAACCCCACCCGGGCTTTGCCAGTCGCGAGCGTGAAGTGGCCTGGCTGAAGGCAGCGTGTGAAGGTCTGCCGTTCATCGTGACGGAGTTCGGGTATCCGACCATCGACGGCCTGACCGAGGCGCAGCAGGCCGAGCGTATTTCGCAGGAGTGGGAGTTCTGGACCGCGCAGGGCGCCCTGGCCGCGTTCGTGTTCCAGTTGAACGACGGGCCGACGTCGCATCGCGAGCATCACTACGGCATTCGCCGCGTCGATGGCACCTGGAAACCGAGCGCGGATACGTTTCCCGCGCCTTACCTGGAGACCGACATGTTGACCGCCACGTTTTCGATCTCGCGGCGATACTGCCTGCCGCATCCGTCCAAGCCCGGCTATTTCACCGCGCGGCATCCGACCAACGCGAACACCGTACTGTCCGTGCAGCCGGACGGCACCATCCAGACACGGCCGGCTGGCACCGCCGGTGGCTACGAGGAATTTCGCATCGAGGGCAATCGCGCGGTGTTTCCCGATGTCGGCGGCCTGGTGTTCACGATCCCGCTCGTGGAGTGACGCGCGGCCTCATTTCGGCGGTTCGGCCGCACCTTCTTCCTCGGTCACGAACACCTCGGCAATGATGCTCACCCGGGCTTCCCACCAATGCCCGCCTTTCACCGTGCCATCGGACAGCGCGACGGTTCCGTGCGCGTGCACGGTGGACAGTCCCTGGGCGTTCACCGAGATGCTGCCCATCAGCGACACGATTTCCGCTTCCTCGTTGAGCTCGATCTTCTTCTGCCCGACCCCGCGCTCGACATCGGTCCAGCCGAACAGCCCCTTGTTGATCGCCCCGAGCGCCGTGAAGTGTCCGTTCCGGATGTGATACTTCTCAGCGAATTCGGTGAGGCCCGAGAGGATGTCGTCGCCCTTGGTCATGTTGACGCGGTAGGTCCTGGCGCCTTTCCCGAGGTCGGTCACCTTGAGGCCCGGCGCGAGCCCTTTGCCCGGGCGGGTTCCCCTGGGCACGTATCCTTCAGGTGTGGGCGGCGGATTGGTCGCCTGCTGGGCCGTCACGGCGGGGCCGCCGGCCAGGATGAGTCCGCCGACGATCGAGACGGAGAGGACACGAACGATTCCTGAGCGAATGCTCATGGTGCACCTCGCGTGCACACTATCGGGGCAGCGGTTTCCGGTGTCAAGCGAACCCAAAACCCGGCATAATCCCCCTTTCAGGAGGGAGCCGCGTATGAAGAAGTTCTTACCCCTTTTGGCGCTGGTCGCGCTCACCACTTCGCTCGCCGCGCAGGGAGGGGCCCCCAACACGCTCACCGCGAAAGAGAAGGCCGAGGGCTGGAAGCTCCTGTTCGACGGCGCCACGTTGAACAACTTCGTGCCGCAGGGCAAGGCCCTGTGGAAGGTCGCCGACGGCGCGTTGAAGCCCGAAGGCGCCGGCGGCTGGCTCGCGACCAAGGAAGACTTCACGAATTTCCAGCTCCACGTGGAGTTCCGGACCAGCGCGCCGGACATCAACAGCGGGGTCTTCCTGCGGCGCGGACGCCAGGATGGCGACTCGCACCAGATCGGCTACGAGCTGCAGATCAGAAATGCGTCGGCGGGCGACAAGCCCTACGACGGCAAGAGCGACAACCACAACGCGTACTACACCGGCAGCTTCTCAGGTCATCTGAAGAGCAAGAACGAGCCGACCGTCATCATGGGGCAGTGGCACGCGTTCGACGTGACCGCGCAGGGCGATCACTTCGTCGTGCTGTTCGACGGGAAGAAGGTGCTCGACGATCGCCATGCCGAGTTCAAGTCGGGGGCGGTCGGGCTGCAGCGCACCGGCCAGGACATCGAGTTCCGGAGCGTCAAGATCAAGGCGCTCTAGGAACCTGGAAGGTTCCGGTTCCTGTTCCGGTTCCCGTTCGGGTTCCGGGTTCAGTTCCGGTTCCGGTTCCGGTTCTGGTTCTGGTTCCGGTTCCTCGTTCGTGGTGGGCGGTGGATTCAGTACGCCATCTCTTTGAAATAGATGCGCGCACGGTGTTCATGCGCCACCGCGACCGGGAACGGGGACCGAGCTGGAACGCGGGACCGAGCTGGAACGCGAAACCGAGCTGGAACGCGGAACCGAACTGAGAACCCGAACTGGAACCGGAACTGGAACTGGAACTTTGAGGTTACGAGCGATTCGGAGCGACACCAGATGGCGAAGGTTTATGTGATCAGTTGCCGCGATGCCGGCGTCGAGTGCGACTTCGAGGCGCGCGGCGCCTCGCTGGACGAAGTGATGCAGCAGTGCGCGGACCATGGGATTCAGGAACACAACATGAAAGGGTTCGGCCCGGACCTGTACTTGAAGATGCGGCGCTGCGTGAAGATTCTGGACGAAGGCGAGGCCGGTTCAGCGAACTGACGTATCGATCGGCGGATAGATGCGCGAGTGTACGAGTCCGGGATGGCGGGTTCCATAGCGAGCCGGTACATCCTGCGTCCAGTTGCTCGGAATCGTCAGGCAGAAAGCCAACAGACTCGCGAGCGCCAGCGGCTGCCAGAGCGGCGGGTTGAGATCGGCGACAGGCCACGAAGCGGTTCGTTGTGAGACACGTCCCACCAGGCGTTCCCTCTCCTGCAATCGAGCGAGCAGCACGACCCCCACGATCATCATGACGATGTTCAGCGTCTGCCCCGTGCCGAGCGAGCGAAGGTTGGCGGCGGAAACGGGGATTGAACCCCGATGACCTTGCGAGTTTACGCCGACTTGAGAAGCGATGCCCTGACCGCGGCCGGCACTTCGACGGCTACGAATCGATCCGCGGCGAATAGGTAGTCCTCGCCGCTCTCGTCGACCACGCGGAGATCGCCATCGCGTTCAGCGGCCGGGTCGGGGATGACGATGTAGATCTTGTTACGCTCGAGCGAGGCCTCGTAACCGGCGTTCCGGATACAGACGGCGAAGCGCGCCGCCCGGGAGCGCGGGCGAGAGACCTTAGTCGAGGTTCCTCTTCCGTTTGATTTCCTTGCGACCGATGCCATGCGCTTCATACCAATGCAGCTCTGCCACGTGCTCGCGTCCGTTCTTGAGTCGGATTCGAGCGATTCCCTTCATTTTGCGCCAGCGCCCCTTGCCATACAAGCGCCGAAGGCGCGGGAGGTCTCTAATCCTCCTCCCGACAGCGATCGTCTGGATGTCGGAGAGCTCCCCGAGCAGTTCGAAATCCTGCACCGCGAGATTCTACGTCACGGACCGCGTAGCTCTGGTCGCACCGCTTCACGCGGATCGATAGCCGACCAGGGATTGATGGCTCGTGCCTGAATTCGGTCGGCGGAGGGTGTTTTTCACAAGAGTCCCCATATAATCGCTCCGCACAACCTCAAAAATCGGGATGGCCCTTCAGCCTGGTTCGCGGCTCGGCGCCTACGAGATCGTCAGCCTCCTTGGAGCCGGCGGCATGGGCGAGGTGTATCGCGCGCACGACACGCGGCTCGATCGAACGGTGGCGATCAAGATCCTCCCCGAGGCGTTCGCCGCAGACCCGCAGCTTCGCGATCGGTTTCAACGTGAGGCGCGCGCGATCTCACAGCTCAATCATGCGAATGTCTGCGTGCTCCACGATGTAGGTGAGTCCGAGGGCACGCAGTTCCTGGTGATGGAGCACCTCGAGGGAGAGACGCTCGAGGTGCGACTGGCAAGGGGACCGTTACCCGTTCGTGACGCGCTGACCGTGGCGATGCAGATTGCGGATGCGCTCTTCGCTGCGCACCGCGCGGGCATCGTCCATCGCGATCTCAAGCCTGGCAACGTCTATCTGACGAAAGCCCACGGGCGGGATGGATCGCGGCAGGCCAAGCTGCTCGATTTCGGGCTTGCCAAAACTGCCGCACCCGCCGTAGCCGGTGCAAGTTCGATGGCGCCGACAACGCCGCCGAGTGTCACCGCGCAAGGCACCATCCTCGGCACGTTCCAGTACATGGCGCCCGAGCAGATCGAAGGGCTCGAGGCGGATGCTCGCACCGACATCTTCGCGTTCGGCGCCGTGCTCTTTGAGATGCTGACGGGGAAGAAAGCGTTCGAGGGGAAGAGCCGCGCCAGTCTGCTCGGCGCGATTTTGAAGGACGAACCGCCGCCAGTCTCGCGAGTTCAGCCGGTTGCACCGGCCGCGCTCGATCGAATTGTGCGCACGTGCCTTGAGAAGGAGCCTGAGGATCGCTGGCAGAGTGCGCGGGATTTGCTTCGCGAGCTCAAATGGGTGGCCGATGGCGACAGCGTGGCGGCCATCGCGAAACATCCGTCAGCGCACTCCCGAGTGCGATGGCCGCAAATAGCGGCTGTGTCTGCTGCGGCGCTCGCGGGTCTTGGAGTGGCGGCCTGGGCCGTCACGCACTGGAGATCGACGCCCGATCTGCAGCCAGTGCGCTTTGCGATTGTGCCGCCAGCGTCCCAGCCGCTGATGCCGCTAACACCGGATCGACGTATTGCCATCTCACCCGATGGACGGCAACTCGTCTATATGTCCTCCGGCTCTACGGGTTGGCGACTGTTCCGTCGACCTATCGATCGATTGGAAGCACAGCCAATCCGTGGCGTGACGGAGCCGCGCGGGTCATTCTTCTCACCCGATGGAGATTGGTTGGGATTCTTCAGCGGGAATAAGGAGCTCAGGAAGGTTGCGATCGCCGGTGGCCCGGATGCGCTGATATGCCGCATCGATGGCAATGGCCCGCGTGGCGCGAGCTGGGGACCAGACGGCACGATTGTCTTTGCTACCAATGCTCCGAATACCGGTTTGCTTCGTGTGCCAAGTGGAGGTGGCGAACCGGTCGTCCTCACCAAGCCGGATGATGCCGCCGGCGGGGAGGATCACGTCTGGCCCTCCTTTCTGCCTGGCGGCGATGCCGTCTTGTTCACGATTTCTGCCGGGGCGTCCGAGAACGCCCAGGTTGCGGTTCTCGACATCAAGACCGGCAAGTGGAAGACCGCTGATTCGCGGTGGAAGCGGTGCCCGGTATGTTGACAGTGGCTACCTTGTGTACGGCGCAGGTGAAACGCTGTTCGCAGTGCCCTTCGATCCTGTTCGGCACGAAGTGACCGGCGATCCCATACCGGTTGTTGAAAACGTTGCCACAGTGGTCACACCCGGCAGCGCAGGAGCGCCGGACTTCAGCGTCTCGCTCACCGGCACACTCGTATACGCGCCAGCGAGCTCAAGCGCGGGCGGACTGCGTACGCTTGTGTGGGTCGATCGGCAAGGCATGGAGGAACCTGTCGGGGCACCTTCGCGACGCTACTACACCGCTCGCCTGTCGCCGGACGGCACCGCGAGTCGCCGCCGACATCAGCGATCAGGAGAATGACATCTGGATTTGGGACGTCACCAGGCGCACGTTCAATCGACTGACCTTCGGTGCAGCGATTGATGTCCACCCTTTGTGGTTTCCGGATGGGCTGCGGATCTCTTACACAAGCGGATCGAACCTCGTCTGGCAAATGGCAGACGGCCGCGGGGCGGCCCAACCTGTCCCATCGACGTTGCAGTTCGTCATGCCCGCATCATTTTTCCATGACGGCAAACAGCTACTTGTCCTCGACCCGGGCTCAACACCGCTTGGCGATGTGATGATAGTCGGGCTGGAGGCGAAGGGACCGACTGCTCCGCCAATCCGGACAGGAGTCTCTGCGTCGGATCCGCCGAACTCTCTCCCGACGGTCGTTGGTTGGCCTATCAATCGAACGAGTCTGGCCGGGACCAGATTTACGTGCGCCCGTTCCCGGACGTGAACGGTGGCAAATGGCTCATTTCCCCCGCGGGCGGGAGGGCGCCTATGTGGAACAAGAACGGCAAAGAACTGTTCTTCCTGGGCGATGTTGTTGGAGGTATTCACTTTTCGCTGATGTCGGCTCCGATTCAGACCACTCCCACTTTCAGTGCGGGCAACCCAGTGAAGTTGTTCGAAGGCTCGTACTTTGCCGGGTCTTTTCGCCCATACGATGTCGCTGCCGATGGAAGACGATTCCTCATGATCAAGGTACCCCCTGGTACCGGAGAGCTCCGCCTGACGCCACGCCAGCGAGTCTTGTCGTCGTGTTGAACTGGACCGAGGAACTCAAGCGGCTGGTTCCCGCGCGAAAGTAGACAGCTCGTTCCGGAACGAGCACGCCGCAACTCAAGTCTCTGCCTCATCCGGCACGAACAGCGGCTCGGCCGTCCCGAAATACTCTCGCGACTCATGCGCGTTGTGCGCTCTGCAGCGCAACGCGATATTACCGGTCGTCGCCTCGCCGCCAACCGCGAACGGCACGACGTGGTGATATTGGAGAAAGCTCGTTTCCGAACATCGTCCCATCGCACCGACAAAAGCGCACCGGCCGCCATCGCGCTGCCACACCGCTCGTTTGACATGCGCCGGGATACGTCGTGTTCCCTGGGCCGCAGGGCGATCCGCGCGTGGACGTTGGGCCACGCCGATCCTGGTCCGCTCGAGCTCCGACAACCAGCAGCGTGAGCGCACGATCGACGATGATTGCGGGATCGCCGTTGGGTACCGCGTGCCGCAGAAGGGCCTGCGCGCGGCGCAGCTTCTCGTACGTCTCGCGGCCCGCCGTGAACTGAATCTTGTAGCGCTCGGGCGCAAGCGGCTTCACCTCGGCCCGCGAAGCCTCGCGCTGAGCGCTGATGTCCAATGGAGCCGGAGCACACCTCTCTTGCGCCTCCGGGAGGGTGGGCTCGACAAGAGCGGCTGGCACAGGTTGCGCCACGGTCACTGGCGATGGCAGCTTTCGAACGACCGCCGGGACATCCGGCCGCGGGTGAAGGTCCACCACGATCAGTTCCACATCACGTTTACTCTTGTACCGCGCGCTCGCCAGCACCTCGCGATGATTGGCAGGCGTCAGGTGCGCAGCCAGCAACCTGACAGCCGTAAGCGTAAGCGACCCATCGCCAATCAGCTCGAGAATGAGGGGAAGCCTCCGCGCCGCCCGTGCCGCCTCGATTCGGTTGTAGGCGGCATGCTCCGACAAGTGCAGCGCCTGCGTGCAATAAGTGAAAAGAGACGAGAAGCCCTCGCCGAGATAGAGCCTGCGCGCGTCGAGCTCCATCAGCAGTGCGACGAGACTTGCAGTCGCGCGACGTTCGTTTTCCGCCGCTCGTGCAACCGCTGCCAGCAACTCGGCGTCGGACAGGTTTTCGAGGAGTGATGTTGATGTCATGCTCCGTTCTACCACGTCGATTCCGGGCAGCCACCCCGAGGTGTCCAGCGCACGATAAGGCGTGCAATCGGCGCTGAGTCAGCCCATTCGATCGGCGAGGCATGCCGGGCATCGTCGTCGGTCTGGAGGCCAATCGAGAGAAGGGATGCACACGACCGGCGTCGTTCGAAGAAATCGTGTCAAGCGATTTCTAAAGCGAATCTCGTTCCAAGACGAATTGGGAGGGCCGCGATGGCGCGACAGATTTCGCGTGCAGACGACCAAGGCGCGCCGCTCGTGAGCCCGAGCGAGAGACCCTGGTCGAGGTCCTTCTTCCGCTTGATGTCCTTGCGACCATGTGTCCGCTTAACGTTGCCCGTCCCGCTTGACAAGCCGTCGGCGCGAGTCATACTCGTTGCGTGACAGGCGGCCAGTCCGCGCTGTTGGCGGACGCCCGCTCTTCACGCGTCAACGACCGAGGAGGCAGAACATGGGTCGTCTAAGTGCGTTTCTCATGTCGGGTGCGGTGGTCGCCGCAGCAAGCGCCGCGCCCGCGTGGGCAGAGGGCCCTGCCACGACGCCCACGTTCTCGAAGGACATCGCGCCGATCTTCCAGGCGAAGTGCCAGTCGTGCCATCAGCCCGAGTCCATTGCGCCGATGTCTCTCATCACCTATCAGCAGGCGCGGCCGTGGGCGCGGTCGATCAGAGAGCGCGTCTCGCGCAGGCAGATGCCGCCCTGGCACATCGACCCGTCGGTCGGCGTACAGAAGTTCAAGAACGACATATCGCTCAGCGACGAGCAGATCGACACGATCGTTCGCTGGGTCGACGGCGGCTCGCCGCAGGGCGACCCGAAGGATCTGCCGCCCGCCAGACCGCTCGATACCAGCAATGAGTGGCAGGGTGTGCGAGACGGGCTGGGCCCGCCCGATCTCGTGATCAGGTCATCGGAGCACAACATGCCTGCCGTGGGGCAGGACGTATGGTACCGCCCGATGAGCGACATCCCGATCACCGAACCCCGCTGGGTGAAGATGGTCGAGATTCGTCCGACCAACCTGAAGGCACGGCGGATTCTGCACCACTCGATTGCCTACCTGGTGCTGAACGATGACGCGGAGGCGGTGAACACCGGCACGTCGAACGGCCCCTCGCTCCCCTTGTCCCGTGAGGATCTGCTGGCGCGCCGGCCGATGCTCATGGAGTGGGCAATCGGCAAAGGCTACGACAAGTTCGCTGATGGCACGGGCAAGTTGATCGTACCGGGCGAGAAGATCTCGTGGGACCAGCACATGCACGCCGTCGGCGAGGAAGTGAGCGGCGGGTCCGAGATTGGCCTCTGGCTCTATCCGAAAGGTCAGGAACCGAAGAAGCGCAGCTATCTCATTGGCTTCACGGGCCTCCGACAGCGCGAGTTCCTCGACATTCCGCCCAACTCCATCGCGTATACCGAAGGCTTCACGGCGCTCAAGGAAAACACGATGATCACCAACTTCCAGCCGCACTTCCACCTGCGTGGGAAAGCGATGAAGGTGGAAGCCATCCTGCCCGATGGCAGCCGGCAGATCGTGAGCTATGTCGGCAACTTCAACTTCAACTGGATGACAAACTACATCTACGAAGACCATGCAGCGCCGATCTTCCCCAAAGGAACGATCATCCAGGTGAGCGCGTGGTACGACAACACCATTGCCAACAAGAGCAACCCCGATCCCGAGCAGTGGGTGGGGTACGGCGACCGCACAGTCGACGAGATGGCTCACGCGTGGATGAACGTCGTGTATTACACCGACGACGAATACAAGGCGATTCTCGCCGAGCGCAAGGCCGAGGCAGGGCGCGCGACGCAGAATCGGTAGCAGCCGCGCGGAGGGAAGATGCCGGGGTGTCGTCGGACGTGGCTTTCCGCGAGCGTGGTCCTGTTGATCGGAGGCGGCGCGTGGGGGTCTGCGCAGCAGGCGCCGGTGTTCCCCTATGAGCCGCCCAAGCAGTTTGGCGCGAGCATCACCGGGTCCTTCGAGGGATGGTTCGACAACGCTGACGGTTCCCACAACTTCCTCATCGGCTACCTGAATCGCAACCTGAAACAGGTGCAGGACATCCCGATCGGGCCAGGCAATCGGATCGAGCCTGGCGGACCAGACCTGGGCCAGCCCACGCACTTTCTGCCTGGGCGCCGCACCGGAGTCTTCATCCTCCCGGTGCCGAGAAGCTTCAGCCTCGATCAGAAACTCACCTGGACGCTGACGATCAACGGTCAGACCACGCAAATTCCGCTGCGCCTGCATCGCGACTACACCGTCAACCCATTCACCGACGTGGCCGTGGGCAACAGGCCGCCGAGCGTGCGGCTTGCCGAAAACGGTGAGACGGTCCAGGGACCTGTGGCGCTCCTGGGTAGGGCGCCGACCCTGTCGGCGAGTGTCGAGGTGCCGCTCGCGATCTCTGCGTGGGTGGACGATGATGGCAGGTACTCGAGCGCCTCGAATGCGCCCATTCGCGATGGCCGCTTGCCGGTGGAATTCCGCTGGTCCAAGTACCGCGGGACGGGCGCGGTGACATTCGATGCGGAGATGCCGAAGCTCGAGGTCTCGAAGGGCGGGAAGGTTGACGAGCCCTTCAGCGCAAAAGGGACGACCTCGGTAAAGTTCAGCGCGCCCGGCGACTACGCGCTCCAACTGCTCGTCACGGACTACTCAGGCGAGGGTGGCAACGGCGAGGTGTGTTGCTGGACGAACGCCTTCGTGAAAGTCACCGTCAGGTAGACGAGCGACACTCAGTTCGAGTCGTCGTTCTGATTTCGGCTTTTACCTCAAGTCCGAAACGATCCGACTCCGACCTCACGCCGTTCGGCCGCCGGCATGATTGCTCATATGAACGCCGACCACGCCGACGCCATGGGGCTTTACTGCAACGTCTGACAGCTGGCTTTGCCGACGACTGCGAGCTGTCGGTAAGCTGCTACGGAGTCTTTGGCCGGGCCTTGTCCTGCTTCTTTTGCTCCTCTTGTCTCTGTTTCGTCAGCTGCTGTTGTTTGTTTTTTTCCTTGTCCTTCTTGCCACCCTTGTCTCCCATGCCTGCTCCTTCTCCACCATCATGACTCGTCACGGCGAGTGAGTTTGAATCTTACCTGGAGGCTGATCGATTGAGTTCTGGTCCAGCCACGTCGTGTGGATTAGAGGCTTCGCGCCAGGCGGAACCCAAAGTCATTGTATCGGAAAGACGGATCGAGCTTACTGCGCAGCGTGACGCGGCAAATGGTGTGCGCGTGGCGCCACGCTCCGCCGCGCGCGGCACGTCGCACGCCTTGGTCGGGGCCGGCGGGATTTCGCTCCGGTGATCGGCCGTAATAGTCCTTGTCATGCCAATCGGCGCACCACTCGTGCACGTTCGTCGCGATGCCGAGAAGGCCGAAGGCGGTCGGTTCGCCGAGTGTCACCGGCCACGGCGCCTGTAATGGACCGCGTCCGCCGTTCGGTATCCACTCCGGCATAACGTCACCCCACGGGAAGAGCGCCTGCTGAGGGCCGCGCGCGGCGTATTCCCACTCGGCTTCGGTCGGCAGCCGGACCGGACTGCCATCTTGCTCGGATCGCCATGTGCAATACGCGACCGCATCGATCCAGCTCACGCCGACGACGGGGAGATCCGCTTGTGCAAACAGGGGAGACGACCAATCGCGGGGTGGTTCGTGCTTTGTGGCGTCCACGAAGCACTCGTATTCCGCGCGCGTGACGGGACACACGCCCAGCTCGAATCCATCGACGAAAACAGGATGCGGTGGACGCTCGTCCTCGTAACCGAGCGCAGTGCCCATGGTGAACCAGCCTCCCGCGATCGGTGCGAAAGCTGGGACGAATACGGACGAGCGCAAATCGGCCATGGTGCGATCATAATGCGGGATCTGAGATCAGGATTCAGAATGCCGGTGGCGAACTCCTTTTGGGCTCGCGGGCCGAATGCGCTGTGCCGGGCCAGCGCTGCGTCCTTCTGAGAATTGCGGCGGGAAGCGTGGATTTGAACCCCGCGCCACACCGGACAACCATTTGCGTCCGGCATGGCGGGCGTTGGTTGGTAGAGATCAGTGGATGAACGCGCGGCCGATCGTCTCGCCATCGGGAAACCACGACCTCACTGGAGGCGGCTGTCCAGCGGGAGCCTCACCGAGCACGATCCGCGGCTGCATATCTCGTGACCGCGGGCGCTCAACCGGCACGGTTACCTGGGTGAGATAGATCTTCGAACGATCGCGGCTGGCCACGCGAACGACGGTCCCGTTCGTCTCGGGGTTGACAACCTCGAAGACATAACTGCCAGACGGAAGCGTTACGCCGGAGACTTGCACGGCCTTGCTAAACGTAAAGTAGGTCGTTTTCCCCGCGTTCGGTATCGCACCGATCGAGGTGGTGGCCAGCACGCCAATCAGCGCCACTCCGAACACCATGTGAAGTACCTTTTGAGCAAGCATTCTGTCCTCCTCTGATATTTCCAGGCGGCGGCATCAGCCGTCACGCTCTCTGATGTAGTTAACGCTCCTACACAGACAGGCGAACAATCGAGGAGGGCCAATTTTCCAAGGCAAGCACTGTCGCCAGAGCCCTTGGGTACGGTCGTGCCCTACGACGACGCCGAATCAAACCTCACGATTACCGCGGTGATGTTGTCGCGGCCGCCCGCGTCGTTCGCCAGAGCCACCAGCCTCTTGCAGGCAGCTGCTGGATCCGATTCCGCGCGAAGAACCGTTGCGATCGCCTCGTTGGTCACCATCTCGGTCAACCCGTCGGAACACAGCAGCAGGCGATCGCCGGCATGCACGTCGAGTGCGTGCGCTTCCACGTGGACGCCGGCTTCGGTGCCGCCCACCACGTTTGTAATCACATGGCGGAGCGGGTGCTGGGCGACCTGCTCGGGCTGGAGCTCGCCCCGGCGGACCAGATCCGCCGTGACCGTGTGGTCATGCGTGATCTGGCGCAACTCATCGCCTTCGAACATGTACGCGCGACTATCGCCGACGTGGACGACACATACCCGGTCGTCGAGATGAAACGCCAGAGTCAACGTCGTGCCCATGCCGCGCAGCTCTGCATGCTCCAACGATTCCTCGACGATCCGATGGTCGGCTTCGTGGAGAGCTGTCTGAAACTGTTTGAGGGCCGTCTGGGCTTCGGGTTTGTCCGAATGGAAGAACCACTTGAAGGTGTTGAGCGTGAATTGCTCGATCGCCACGACGGCCATGGCGCTGGCCTGTTCGCCGGCACGGTGGCCTCCCATACCATCGGCGACGAGAAACAAATGACCGCGATCGTTTCCGAACTGCGCCTTTGGCTCCGGCAGGCTGGTCTGCCAGATGCGCATGGTCTTGGTGAGCTCGGCGATCAGAAACTGATCCTCGTTCGACGGTCGCACCCGGCCGGTGTCGCTGATGCCGAAGGCCTTCACCACCAGCGAGGAACGTCCCATCCGCGTATCAGGCTCGTTCAGCGCGCAGCCTCCATTCATGAGTGTCACACGATATCGACGTTCTCATCCTGTGACCGTTCAAAACAACACACCGCTGTCTGATCAGCGTGCTTTCCGCGGACACCGCGTATCAGTTGGCCGCCCGCCGCCGCGCATGCTAGGCATCGGCCGCACCCATCACGGGAAAGGCCGCCAGGATCACCTGCAGGGACCTACGGATCTGCGTCAAGTACCGTCTGGTCAATATCGAAGCTGAAGTGGAGGCGATTATCGCTTCCAGGGGCGTCGCACGCTTCGCCGTGCACGCGAACATGGCCTTTTCCGTCGCCCGCGAGGGAGAACCCAATCTGCCTTTCCATGGTGGAAAAGCTGGCGGCACCATCAAGTGTTCTGCTCAGGCCTTCGACTTCCTCCAGGAATGCTCGAAATTCCTCTGATCTCAGGTCGGCAGGGAAGGTGCCCCGAAAACCGCCGGTGACAATCTCAACTTCACATGCGACCCAGTTCCCGTCCCAGTAGTCGAAGAGGCCTGGGTGATTGCGCGAAAGCGCTCGAACGACGACATGCTGTCCATTCTCGTCGCCGATCATGAGTTCGGTGCTGGCTGTCATCGAGGTCGAAAGATCTTCTCCTGAACTTCTGATCTCTTGTGTTTCCTGGGCCAGCTATCAGCGGACGGGGCTGAGGTCCGCCAACCGAAGCTCATGCTCGGTACACGACGAGCAAAGGTTGTGTTGGCTTGCCAGCCGTAGCTCGGTGCGAGCGCTGAGGTCCGCCTTCGCAGCTACGCTGCTTCGGTGAGTGCAAGTTGCGCGAAAGGTGCCCGAAAAGATCTATTGACGACTCCTCGATCGGCTCAGCCTTTTCAACGTTCGAAGTTCGCCGCTAATGAGAGCCTGCTTTTTCTTGCCACTCCAACGCTTCAATTGGCGTTCGCGCTTAACGGCTTGTGCCATCGAGTCAAAGGACTCCGAGTAGACGAGCCGAACTGGTCGACGAGCAGCGGTATATTCCGCCGCCGTGCCGGCGTTGTGCGCTTGCTCACGCGCCAGCAGATTGTCGGTGTGTCCAACGTAGAAAGTCCCGTCACAGCAATGAAGGATGTAGGTGAAAGGCATCACCGTGCCCCTCGACTCGCTTCGCTCGCTCGGGACACCACTCGACTCGCAGCATGGAATGGCCTGCCACGAGCGAGCCATTCGACTCAGGGCGAGTCGAGTGGTGCGGAAGCGGGGATTCCGGAGCCGGTCTTTGGACCGCCGAAAAATGGACAGCCCCGGACGATCGACATCGGCCCGGAGACGGTGAAGCTCCTCAAAGCCCACAAAAGCCACCAAGCCGAGATCAAGATCGCCAATCGACCCAAGTATCACGACCACGGCCTAGTGTTCGCGAAGGAGTGGAGCGATCTCGGTAAGAAACACGATGTCCTCGGGGATCCACTCCAGCTCAACAACCTGGGTCAGCGGGAATACGCGAAGCTGACCAAGGCTGCGGGAGTGCGGCCTATCAAGTTCCACGGGCTTCGACACACGTGCGCGACCCTAATGTTCGCGGCGAACGTGCCAGTGAAAGTGATTCAGGAACGGCTGGGGCATAAACGGGTTGAAATCACGTTGAACACGTATGCCCATGCGTTGCCGTCGATGCAGCAGGATGCTGCGGCGAGATTAGGAGCTTTGCTGCAAGGTTAGACACCGACTTGAGTCACACCTGAGCCAGCATCACGACCTCAGGATCGTTCCAATCCTCATTCACTTCGGGGGCGCGACGCTATTTCATGAACTTGGAGGGTGAAATCTCTTGGTTTAATGGTCATTGAAAGCAGTGAAGCATCCTCACCTTTCCGCCCGAAATGCAAGAAGGGCGGCAAGTTCAAGTCTGGGTCGCGGGATGCGGGAAATCTACGGACCATGGGATAAACGGCATTCCGCCCGGGCTAACTCCCCATATAATGCGACCGCTCCACAACTAAACCAGAGTGGCCCTTCAGCCCGGCACCCGTCTCGGCGCTTACGAAATCACCGCGCTCATCGGCGCAGGCGGCATGGGAGAAGTGTATCGCGCGAAAGACACGCGGTTGAAGCGCGATGTCGCGATCAAAGTGCTACCGGACGCGTTCGCAAGCGATCCGGACCGGCTCGCGCGATTCCAGCGTGAGGCGGAACTGCTCGCCACGCTCAATCATCAAAATATCGGATCCGTGTACGGGTTCGAGCAAAGCACCGAGACGAACGCAATCGTGCTCGAGTTGGTAGAAGGCGAGACGCTCGCCGATCGAATTCAGCGGGGATCACTGCCGATCAAAGACGCGGTCCACATTGCTCTGCAGATCGCGGAAGCGCTGGAAGCCGCCCATGAGCGCGGCATTATTCATCGTGATTTGAAACCCGCCAACATCAAACTTACGGCCGACGACAAAGTCAAAGTCCTCGATTTCGGATTGGCGAAAGCGATGGACAACGACGGTGTGCACGTTCCCGCGGACCTGACGCATTCCCCCACACTGAGCGTGATGGCGACGAAGGCCGGCATGGTTCTCGGTACCGCCGCATATATGTCGCCGGAACAAGCAAAGGGGTTCCCCGCCGACCAGCGCAGCGATGTGTTTGCGTTCGGGATCGTGCTGTACGAAATGCTCACCGGGCGTCAGCCGTTTCAGGGCGATACCGCGCCGGATGTGCTGGCGTCGGTCATCATCCGGGAGGTTGATTTCAATGGCCTGCCCGCAAACCTGAATCCCAGGCTGCAGGAATTGCTCGAGCGCTGCCTGGCAAAGAGCCCGAAGAAGCGGTGGCAGGCTATCGGTGACATACGAGCCGAACTCGAAAACATCGCAGCAGCCCCGCAGACCATCACGCCCGTGCCGGTCCGCGCAACCGCTTCGTTGCGCACGCGAGTCTCGCAGATGGCGCTCGCGGCAGTGGGCGGCGCGATCATGGCACTCGGCGTCGCTCATTTCCTGCGCCCAGCTCCACCGTCAGCAGCGGTTTCACGCGCCGTGTACACGATCGCAAACGATCAAGCGTTTACGACCACTAGCCGCCGTCTCGTGGCGATCTCTCCAGACGGCACAGAGATTGTCTATGTAGCGAACCAACGGCTCTTTCTCCGTCGCTTGTCAGAATTCGAAGCCAGTCCGATCGGCGGCACTGCCGGGTTCAACGGTGTCGCGAACCCCGCGTTTTCGCCCGATGGCGAATCGATCGCATTCTCGGCCAATGACGGCACGCTGAAGCGTATCCCCATCACCGGCGGCGTCGCGATCACGATTTGCAAGGCTCAACTGACATTTGGCCTCACATGGACTGGAGATCACCTGATATTCGGAGTAGCAAATGGCGGCATCATGCGCGTGCCAGCGAATGGCGGCGATCCCGAGGAACTCGTTAAGGTTCAGGCTGGCGAAGCGGTGAATGGCGCCCAGCTCCTGCCGCAGGGACGCGGCCTGCTCTTTTCGATCGCGTCCGGTTCCAACGCCGATCGCTTTGAGGCATCCGGTCGCGTCGTGGTGCAGTCGATGCAATCGGGCGAGCGCAAAGTGCTGATCGCTGGCGGCAGCGACGCCACGTACCTCGACACTGGACACCTCATCTATGCGCTGAGTGGCGTCATGTATGCCGCACGATTCGATTTGACAACGCTCAATGTGGTCGGGAGCCCCGTGGCGATTGTTCAAGGCGTCAGTCGAGGCCTCACAACAGGGATCGCGCAACTGGCCGTTTCAGCAAATGGAACGCTCGTGTACATCCCGGGACCCGTAACATCCGGCGTGGGGCAGCGCGACCTGGCTTTTCTCGATCGAAACGGTAACCTCCAGCCCTTGAAGCTCCCTCCGGGGCCGTACGTCAATCCGCGCGTGTCGCCAGACGGAAAATACGTCGCGTTTGAAACCACGAACGGCAAAGAAACCGCCGTGTGGATCTACGCATTGTCAGGGACGAGCCAAATGCGGAGACTCACATTCGGAGGTCAGAACAGGTATCCGGTCTGGTCCCATGACAGTCAGCGCATCGCATTTCAGTCGGATCGCGACGGTGATCTCGCCATCTTCTGGCAGCGTGCCGATGGCACCGGCCTGGTCGAACGTCTGACAAAGCCGGATCCCGGCACCGCGCATCATCCCGATTCGTGGTCTCCGTCTGGAGAGACGCTGCTGTTCACGGCTGCGAAGGACTCCAAGTTCAGCGTCTTGACGCTGTCGATGCGAGATCGCAAGACTGCGTCATACGGCGGACTGGAGTCGACGGTGTTGATAAACCCCGTGTTCTCTCCGGACGGCCGCTGGGTAGCCTATACGAGTTTGGAAACCGGTGCGTACGAGGTGTTCATTCAGCCCTTTCCGAGCACGGAGACGAAGTTTCAGATTTCGAAAAATAACGGACACGACGCGATGTGGACGCCAACGGGCCGCGAAATCGTCTACGACGTCAGAGCCGGGTACTCCGAAATCGTGAGCGTAACCACGGCGCCGGCGTTCACCATCGGGATTCCAGCACCGTTTCCGCGAGCGACGATGATATTTGCCGGCGGCAATGTGATTCGTCCGGTCGATATGGCACTCGACGGTCGTATCGTTGGCCCGGTCGACTGGGCCAACAACCCGAACACATCGGCCGCCGCGCGAAACATCCATGTCGTCTTCAACTGGTTCGAAGAACTGAAAGAGCGCGTACCGGTCAAATAGCGATGACCCTCAGCGCAGGCACGCGCCTCGGCGCTTACGAAATCACGGCACCTATCGGTGCCGGTGGGATGGGTGAGGTCTACCAAGCGCGTGACACGCGCCTCAACCGCGACGTTGCCATCAAGGTCCTGCCTGAAGCGTTTGCAAACGATCCCGACCGCCTAGCGCGCTTCAAGCGCGAAGCACAGGTGCTCGCCTCACTCAATCATCCGCACATCGCAGCTATTTACGGCTTGGAAGAAGCTGCAGGCGCAAGCGCGTTGATTCTGGAACTGGTCGAAGGGCCGACGCTCGCCGATCGCATCGCGAAAGGGCCGATTCCCGTCGACGAAGCGTTGCCCATCGCGAAGCAAGTCTGCGAAGCCCTTGAAGTTGCGCACGAACAAGGCATCATCCACCGTGATCTCAAGCCGGCCAACGTCAAGTTGACACCAGACGGCACTGTGAAGGTGTTGGACTTCGGGTTGGCTAAATCGACTAGTGGGCCATCCAACGCCACGACATCGTTGTCGCCGACCATCACGTCGCCCGCGATGACGATGGCCGGGATGCTGCTCGGGAGTGCCGCGTACATGAGTCCCGAGCAAGCCAAGGGACGCGAGGCGGACAAGCGCAGTGATGTGTGGGGCTTTGGGTGCGTGCTGTACGAGATGCTAACCGGCAAGCGCGCTTTCGATGGCGAGGATTTGACCGAGACGATTGCCGCAGTCGTCAAGAGCGAGCCGGACTTGAGTGCGCTTCCTGCGGAGGTGCCAGCTCACGTTCGGCTGCTCATACGAAGGTGCTTGGAGAAGGATCGTCACAAGCGCGTGTCCGACATCAGCACTGCGCGGTTTGTACTGGTGGAACCGCTCGTGAGTGCAGAGACAGTTCCGCACCGCCAGAGCACATCCCACCGCGATCCTGTTTGGAAGCGCGCTGCGCCGGTGATTGCTGTTGCCATTATCGCGAGTGTGGTTGTTGGAGCGGTTGTGTGGCGATTCAAGCCGATACCGTTGCAACCAGTTACCCGCTTCAGCTATCGACTCGGTGACGGCCAGCAGTTCACAAATGCGGGTCGTCATCTACTCGCGGTCTCACCTGACGGCACACAGCTCGCGTACGTCGCTAATTTGCGGCTCTATCTCAAGTCGTCTTGGGAGCTTGACGCGAACCCCATTCGTGGGACGGAGGGGGCGCAAACGACGACGCCTGTCTTTTCACCAGATGGCGCCTCCCTCGTGTTCTACTCCGGGGCGGTCTCGATTGGCGCCCGCGGCACTGGTGTGCTCAAGAAGATTGCCACGAATGGCGGTGCCGCTGTCACTCTGTGTGAAGCTGACAATCCGTACGGAATAAGCTGGGACGGAGAGAGCATTCTATTCGGGCAGGCTGACAAAGGCGTTTTGCGTGTGTCGGCAGGCGGTGGAACACCTGAAATCCTCGTCCGCGTCAAAGGTAAGGAGATTGCTCATGGGCCGCAGATGCTCCCTGATGGGCAGTCGCTTCTGTATACGCTTGCGCCCGGAATTGACTGGGACAGCGCGCAGATCGTGGTTCAGAGACTCGCCTCATCGGAAAGAAAAACTGTAATCCAACGCGGTGCGGACGCGCGTTACCTGCCGACCGGCCACATCGTGTACGCACTAGGAGGGGTGCTGTTCGCCATTCCGTTCGATGCACGGCGGTTGGAGGTAATTGGCGGACCTGTGCCTGTCGTCGAAGGCGTCCGGCGAGGTGGCGCTAACGGCGCAGCAGCTCAGTTCGCCGTTTCGCGTAGTGGCTCCCTAGCGTATATCCCTGGGGCGTCAACAGCAGTTCGCCCGCTCGATCTTGCACTGGTCGACCGGAAAGGCATGGTCGACCCGCTTAAGCTGCCTTCGCAGTCATACCAACTTCCTCGCTTTTCGCCTGACGGCCTGCAGCTTGCCGTTGGCACCGATGACGGCAAAGAAGCAAACATCTGGATTTACGAGCTATCCGGCAAAAGCTCGATCCGCCGGCTGACATTTGGAGGAAACAACCATTACCCGACGTGGACGTCGGACGGAGCGCGGATCGCCTTCCAATCTGATCGCGAAGGCGACTCGGCCATCTTCTGGCAACGCGCGGACGGCACAGGAACCGCCGAACGCCTCACGAAGCCGGAGAAGGGAATGGCGCACATTCCGCTCTCCTCGTCACGACGGGGCGACGTTTTACTCTTCAGTGTCGGCGCTGGGTCCAAACAGTCGTTGTGGATTTTTTCGTTGCAGGACAAGAAGGCCGTACCGTTCGGCGCTGTAATGCCAACGTCGTTACAAACCGGAGCTACATTCTCACCCGATGGCCGATGGATCGCGTACCAGTTAGTCGAGAATGGCTCAGCTAAAATTTTTGTGCAGCCGTATCCTGCCACTGGTGCCACGTACCAGATAGCGGAGGGCAATCATGCGGTCTGGGGACCCAGTGGAAAGGAATTGTTCTTTTCGAGAGTGGGGCTGGATGCGTTTTCAGTTGTCAACGTAATGACTGAACCGAGCTTCACCTTCGGCAACACAGCAGCATCGACGCCACGACCAGCGTATGTAGGCCGCGGCGATCTTCGGAATTGGGACCTGGCGCCCGATGGTCATGCTTTCGTGTTCGTGGTCGACAAAAGCGACCCCGCCAATGGAAACGCGCCCATCATCCGGGTCGTCTTGAACTGGTTCGAAGAGTTGAAACGACTCGTGCCGGTCAACTAACAATGGCTCTTAGCCCCGGAACTCGCCTCGGCGCTTACGAGATCGTCAGCTCGATCGGTGCTGGCGGCATGGGTGAGGTCTATCGCGGGCGCGACACCAAGCTGGATCGCGACGTGGCGATCAAAGTCCTGCCCGACACGTTCGCAGCCGACCCGGAGCGTCTGGCCCGTTTTCAGCGCGAAGCAAAGACGCTGGCATCGCTGAATCATCCGCACATCGGGGCGATTTACGGCTTAGAGGAATCCGCTGGCATTAAAGCGCTGGTTCTGGAATTGGTCGAAGGGCCGACCCTTGCCGACCGGATTGCGCAGGGAGCGATCCCGGTGGACGAGGTGCTCGCCATCGCCAAGCAGATCGCCGAGGCGCTTGAAGCGGCCCATGAGCAGGGGATCATCCATCGAGACTTAAAACCAGCGAATATCAAGCTCAAATCGGACGGCACGGTAAAGGTGCTCGACTTCGGGCTGGCGAAAGTCGTGGAGAGTTCTTCGGTTCATGCCGATCTCAGCACTTCGCCCACCATCACGTCCCCTGCAATGACGATGAGCGGAGTGATTCTCGGCACCGCCGCGTACATGGCGCCGGAGCAAGCTCGCGGGAAGCCTGTCGACAAGCGCGCCGACATCTGGGCGTTTGGATGCGTGCTCTACGAAATGCTGACAGGGAAATTGCCCTTTAGCGGCGAGACGCTGACGGATGTCATTGCGGCGATCGTGAAAAATGACCCGGACTGGGATGCGCTCCCAATGGCGACCCCTGCACTCGTGAGATCGGTGCTGCGTCGATGTTTGCAGAGAGATCCCGGTAGGCGATTGCAGCATACGGGAGACGCGCGGATCGAGATCGAAGAAGCGATTGCGGAACCGGCGGTTCGCCCGTCGAGTGTTTCCGCAACGCAGCGACGTGTGTGGATGGGCTCGATGCTGCCTTGGGTGGTGGCGGCCCTCGCGTCGATTGGGCTGGTGAGTCAACTGCGCGTCGGCCGATCTGGCTCCGTCGCTTCGCCGGTCGTCAGAATGGACCTGACAATGCCGGCTGGCGTTGAGGTAGCCACCACGGCGAGCCCGAACATGGCGGTGTCGCCGGACGGCAGCCGCATTGCGTTTTTTGGCGTAACAGCCGGCGTGCGGCGCCTGTTCGTGCGAAGGTTCGATGACTTCCAGGCCACGGAACTGCGCGGTGTTGGAGGCGGCAATATCTGCTTTTTTTCGCCTGATGGTCGGACCATAGGATTCATCACGGTCGAACGCGTTCTCAAGAAAGTGTCCCTTGCCGACGGCCTAGTGACGACCCTCGTAACCGATGCTGACTTCGTTGCCGCCGGCGGTGTCTGGGGCGCCGACGATCGGATCGTGTTTACGCGCGCCGGTGCGCTCTGGGAGATTCCCGGATCCGGCCCGGGATCCGCACGACAGTTGACCACGTTGGATCAGGGCAAAGGAGAGCGTGCGCACGCATGGCCGGCCCTGGTCGCCGACGGGAAAGTGGTCCTCTTCACCACCGTGACGACAGGATCACGAACGGCGATGCGTATCGAGGCGCTGGTTCGCGCGAGCGGCGAGCGGCACGTGGTCGTGGACTCAGGGAGCTATCCGATGTACGCGTCGAGCGGTCATCTCGTGTTCTACCGCGACAACGCGCTACTGGCGGCACTGTTCGACCTCGATGGCGCTGAAGCTGGCTGGACCGGCCACGGCTGTCGTGGAGAACATCGCGCTGGACCCAATCGGCGCTCCGATAGCAGCGCTGTCGAGTTCCGGAACGCTCGCCTATGGGTTCCCAGGATCCGCCACGCGCCGGCTCGTGTGGGTCTCGCGGCAGGGCGTGGAATCGCCCGTCAACGACGCACCGCGGCCGTATCAGAATCCGCGGCTCAGCCCCGATGGTAATCGCATCGTCGTTGAGGTCGCCGGCGGAGATTTATATCTTCAGGATCTGACGCGATCTACTTTCACAAAGCTCACGTCAGCAGGAACGGTCGGCGCCTCGTGGGCGGCATGGACGCCCGACTCGCGACTGGTGTTCCGAACAGTGGCCGGCCTCGTGCTGATTGATCCGGACGGTGGTGGCCCGCCGCAGCCCATCCGCGAGACGTCAGTCAGCGACTTTCCGAGTTCCGTTTCTCCGGATGGCCACACGCTTGCGTTCGGTCGGCAAGGGAGAGAAGGCAACGGCGACCTGTACATCATGTCCCTCGACGGGACCTCCGAAGCAAGTCCGCTCGTCAGCTCGCAAGGTTCTGTCGGGGGCGCCGAGTTCTCGCCTGATGGGCGATGGATGGCATATGTGTCGAACGAGTCAGGCCAATCCGAGGTCTTCGTTCGCCCATATCCCGGTCCCGACCGGAAGGTGCCGGTGTCGACGCAGGGCGGGACGCATCCGAAGTGGAACCGGAACGGCAAGGAACTCTTCTACCGGACCGGCAACAGGATGATGGCCGTGGACGTCTCGACGCACGCTGGCGGCATCGTCCTTTCACAGCCACGCACGCTCTTTGAGCAGCGGTACGCTTTCGGCAGCTCGAGAAATCAGGCCAACTACGATATCAGCCCCGACGGCCAGCGCTTCCTGATGGTCAAGGACGATTCCGCGTCCGGGCGATTGAACGTGGTGTTGAACTGGACGGAAGAGCTGAAGCGGCTCGTGCCGGTGAACTGAACGTCGGCTCAACTTACTCAAGCCATCCTGGACTTCAATTCCCAGATTGCTCGTCTTGTGCTCATCCTCGCGGCCAGTTTGTGATTCCGTTAGCTATCCGTTAGCTATTTTGCTTCTAAGACGCAAAAAGCCCAGCAAAAACTGAGCTCTTTAAAGTCTGGTGCGGAAGCGGGGATTTGAACCCCGATGGGATTGCTCCCACTAGCTCCTGAGGCTAGCGCGTCTGCCAGTTCCGCCACTTCCGCAGTGGTGAATCGCCGGGCAGGAAAACGATATTATACCCGGTCAGCGAACCTGGTCTTCCAGAAGACCATTCAGGTGATGCAGCAGCGCGGAGAACTGCTGCGGCTTGTAGAACAACGCCCCGCGGTTGACGCGCACGACCTCTTCCTCCAGCGGCGATAACGGCTGCCCGGTGAAAATCAGCACCGGCAGCTCCGCGTATTCCCTCGTCGCGCGCACGAACCTCAACAGGCTGAGCCCAGACTGGTGAAGGCCCGTCTCGTCGGGAAGCCGGATGTCGAGGATAATCCCGTCGACCCGTTCGGTCCCGAGCACCTGGAGCGCGGCGCTGACGCTGTCTGCCTGCAGCGGGGCGTACCCCATGAGCGTCAACGATGCACACATCGTGGTTCGAAGCATGACGTCGTCTTCCACGACAAGGATGGCGGCGCGAGATGGCATGGGCTCGAGCACGCGCTACTTGCGCTTGCAACAGCACGTGCCGGTGCCGCTGCAATCGGCTTTGCAGCAGCAGTCAGCGCCGCAGTCCGGACACGCACAGCCGTCTTTGCAGCAGTCGCAGCACGACTGAGCCCTGGCGGGCGCCGGCTTGGCAAACATCGACAACACCGCGCGCACGAAAGATGGAAATTGCATGACGGGAGCGTAAGGGTTGCGGTAACTTGAGAGTCAAGCCTTGACCTTGAAGTTGACTTGAACGTTTCTAATCACGCCATGCTCATTGGAGACATCGCCAGGCTGTCGAACCTCAGCCCGGCGACCATTCGCTATTACGAAGAAATCGGCTTGCTCACCGCGCCGCCGCGGTCGGAGGCGGGATATCGCCGCTACTCCAGCGCGACCGTCGACGAGCTCATGTTCATCCGAAAGGGCCAGGGGCTGGGGTTTTCGCTCGAGGAGATCGGCGAAATCCTGAAGATCAGCCGCGCCGGCGAAGCGCCGTGTTCACAGGTGATGGAGCTGGCCGAGCGTAATCTCGCCGCGGCCGAAGACCGGATCAGGCGCTTGCAGGCGTTACGCGATCGCCTGACCGATCAGATTGCGAAGTGGCAAGGAAAGCCCGTGGCCGGCTGCTCCGCGGGCGGTGTGTTGTGCGAGATCATCAACTCGGCCGAACTCCCGTCGGAACCGCCCCGTGACTGACTGACGCCGCCCAGCCAGCAGACTCGTGGCCACGCTCCTCTGGTGCCTTCTCGGCATGTTCGCGCTCAGGGTACTCGGCCAGCTGCTCGTGGCCGCAGGCATGGCGCCGTTTCTTCCTCCGATGGACGACTGGCAGTCCGGCTTGCTGCCCTATCCGCTCCTCGTCCTTTCGCAGATGCTGATTCTCGGCCTCTTCGGAACCGTGTGCGTGCAGTTCACGCGCGGCCGCGGCTATTTCGTGCGGTTTCACACGTGGCTGGCCACGCCACTCTGGATCGTCGGCTGGACCTACGCCGCAGCGATGGTCGTGCGGTACGCGTTGCTGCGGCGGGACGCGATTCCAGTGGCGTTTCACCTGGTGCTCGCGGGCTTCCTGCTCGCCGTTGCCCACCATCATCGCCACATGGCAGTCCCGCGGTGACCCCACCGGCGATTACCAGAGTCGACAACCCTGGTGAACCCGATACCAGAAAGGGAAGAAGTTCCTCATTTCGCAGACAAGTAGTTCTCTGTTCTGCACACTAATCCCCCCGCCCCAAACTTTTCAGCCTTTCATCTGAAACTCGCCCTTTGGTGTGACTTGTGCATAGCAGCGAGCAGGAGAACACTACTGTGGACGGTCCAGACTCACGGCGTGGAAAGCTTCCGGAAATCCGTGCGGAAGAGGACACGATCACGTTTCTCATCACGGTAGGTCTGCCGACTGGTGTGCCGGGACGCTTGTTCCTGCGCTGCGACCGTGACGGAGAAATCTACGCCTCGATCGCACCGGTGCCCCCCAAGAACCGGCGCTAGCCGACGCGCGGCCTGTTTGCGTTACACGACGTAAACAGGGCGCGCGCCGCCCGCGCCGCTCGCCGCCGCGCCCTTTCTTCGCATCGCGGACGCCTTCCGCGAACTGCACGAACCAACAAACCGAACCGACGAACTCCAAAAATCAGTAGCGATATCCGTGTAATCTGGTCGGACAAAGGAGTCCGTCATGGCCAAGGGCCGCCTGTTCAAGTTTTTGATCACCATCGTCATCCTGTTCAGCGTCGTGACCATGGCGGCGATCGTGGGCGCCTGGATCATGGTGCGCCGGGGTCCCAGCGTGCCCGACCACTCGACGCTCGTCCTCAGGATTGGCGGCGAGCTGGTCGAGTCGCCGCCCAACGACGTGCTTGGCCAGGTGACAGGAGGCGCACGCGTCGAAACCGTACGGAGCTACGTCGATGCGCTGCGCCGCGCCAAAGACGATGCGCGCATCGAGTCGGTGCTCATCGTGCCCACGCCCATCGCGTCCCCCTTCTGGGGCAAGGTGCAGGAGATTCGCGACGCGGTCATCGACTTCAAGAAGTCGGGCAAGCGCATCTCCGCCTACCTCGAGTACGCAGGCGAGCGGGAGTACTACCTGGCATCGGCGGCCGATCGGATCTACCTGATGCCGACGAGCAGCCTCGACGTGACGGGCGTTGCGACCTACGAGGTCTTTCTCAAGGGCACCCTCGACAAGATTGGTGCGCAGGCCGACTTCGAAAAGATCGGCGACTACAAGACGGCCCCCAATCAGCTGACGCAGACCACTTTCACGCCCGCGCACCGCGAGATGACCGAGTCGCTGACGCGCGACATGTACGACCAGCTCGTGCGCGGCATCGCCGAGACGCGCAAGAAGAACGTGGAAGAGGTCCGCGCGCTCATCGATCAGGGGCCTTTCCTGGCCGAGCAGGC
This sequence comes from Vicinamibacterales bacterium, assembly GCA_963821395.1. Classification (GTDB taxonomy): domain Bacteria; phylum Acidobacteriota; class Vicinamibacteria; order Vicinamibacterales; family JAMQPK01; genus JAMQPK01. The sequence continues at coordinate 161,211 of CAWGDY010000021.1, forward strand.
CTTGAAGGCCGGTCTGGTCGATGCGCTGGCCTACGAGGATCAGCTCGACGACCAGGGTGCGGTCAGCAAGAGCGGCACGGTCGAAGGCGAGCGCTACGGCCGCGCTCGAGCCGCCTCGCCGCCGTACGGCGCGCCCCGCGTAGCTGTGGTGTACGTCACTGGCGTCATCAACTCCGGTGACGGCGGATACGATCCGCTCAATGGCGAGGTGACGGGGTCGATGCGCCTCGTCAAGGCGATTCGAATGGCACGCGCCGACGATCTGGTGCGCGCGATCGTGGTGCGGATCGACAGTCCAGGGGGATCGAGCATCGCCTCGGACGTGATCTGGCGCGAGCTGACGGTGACGAAGAACGAGAAGCCAGAGCGCCCGGTCGTGGCATCGATGTCCGACCTGGCGGCGTCGGGCGGCTACTACGTCGCCATGGCCGCGCCGAACATCGTTGCGCAGCCGGGCACGCTGACCGGGTCCATCGGCATCTACGGCGGGAAGTTCGTAACCGGCGGTACCTACGAGAAGCTCGGCGCGCACATCGAAGGGGTCACGATCGGGCGCAATGCCGGCATGGAATCGCCGCAACGGCCGTTCAACGAGAGCGAGCGCCAGAAGCTGCGCGAGCAGATCGGCAGCTTCTACAAGGGCTTTGTCGAGAAGGTGGCGGCTGCGAGAAAGATGCCGTTCGCGCGCGTCGATCAGCTCGCGCAAGGGCGCGTCTGGACGGGCGCGCAGGCGCAGCAGCACGGCCTGGTCGACGCGCTGGGCGGGCTCGATCGCGCGATCGCGCTGGCGAAAGACCGTGCGGGCATTCCGGCGGATACCCAGGTCGAGGTGGTGACGTATCCACCCCGGCGAACGCTCGCCGAGATGCTGATCGAAGAGCTGACCGGCGAGGGCAGCGATCGCCAGCTCGAGGCGATGGTTTCTGTGGTTGGAGGGATGCGCACGGCCGAGCGCCGCGCGCTGGGACTGCTGACCGCGCCCGCGAGGTTGTTCAATCCTGGGGAGCCGCTAGCGTTAATGCCAGTTACTTTCCTTCGGTGATTCGACGCAGAGGCGCAGAGCCGCAGAGAACTTAAAGGAATTACTCTGCGTCTTTGCGTCTCTGCGTCAGGACACCCGGACTATCCGATGGCTCGCTTGAGCGCCTCGGGATCGACGTCGATCTTCATCTTCGCGCGCGCCTTTTCCATGTAGGCCTGATAGAACCGCGCGCGGCGCTCGCTGAGCATCTCGATGCGGAACTTGTCCTTCGCCATCGCGTAATCCGCGGCGCTCACGTCCTGGCGCGACGCCACCTTCACGATGGCCGCGCCCTGCGGCGTCTGGATCGCACCGCTGACCGTCCCCGCCGGCGACGAAAACGCCACCGCCTCGATTTCGGGGCTGCGGCCGATGTTCGGGATGACGCCCTCGCGCGCGATGGGATTGGTCGTCACCGCCTCGAGGCCGGCTGCTTTGGCGGCGGCCTGGAAGTTCGCCGCGGTCTTCAGCTGCGCCGCGAGCGCCTCGGCGCGCTGCCGCGCGAGCGTCATCGCGCGATCCTGAATCACGTCGTCACGCACGCGGCTCCGAACCTCGTCGAGCTTCGGCACGTACGAGTCCTGCTTGGCCGACACGTAGAACAGGACGACGCCCGTCGGACCGGGAATCGGCGCGCTCACGGTGTTGTCGGCCTGGTCGAACGCGGCCATCGAAACCTGCGACTGCGGGCCGAGGCCTTCAACCATGCCGCCCTGCGAGAAGAAACCGGACTCTTCAACCCTCAGGCCTCGCGACGCGGCGGCCTTGTCGAGATCCGGCGGCGTTTTGGCTGCGGCGGCCAGCGCATCGGCGCTCTGCTGCGCCTGCGACTCGGCTTGCGCGCGCGCCAGCGCCGATTCGATTTCCTTGTAGACGTCCGGATCGGTCACCGGCCGCACGATGGCCGGCTTGCGATCGGTCACCTTGATGATGTGATAGCCGAATTCCGTCTTCACCAGGTCGCTGATTTCTCCCGGTGCGAGGGCGAACGCGGCGGTTTCGAATGCCGCCACCATGCGGCCGCGCGAGAAGTAGTCGAGGTCGCCACCCTGCGGAGCGTTGCTTTCATCCTGCGAGTACTTCTTCGCAAGGCCGGCAAAATCGGCGCCCGATTTCGCCTGCTTCAGTATCTGCTCGGCTTCGGCGCGGACGGCCGCATCGTCCTTGCCTTCGGTCGTCAGCAGGATGTGGCTCGCGCGAATCTGCTCCGGCGTCGTGTACTTGCCGAGCTGCGCGTTGTAGTTGCGCTCGACGTCTTCCTTCGACACTTTCACCGTGAGCGCCACCTCGGCGGGATTCACACGCACGAACTTGATCTTGCGCTGGTCGGGAATGCGATAGCTTTCCTTGTTCTCGTCGAAGTGCGCGGAAATTTCCGCGTCGGTCGGATTCGCCTGGGTCTTGAAGTTGTCGGCGAGCACCGACACGACATCCAGCGTCACCTTCTCGTTGCGGCGTTTGTACTCGCGCTCGAGATCGGTGTCCGACACCGACATCCATTCGGTGAGGCCAGCGCGGAACTTGTCGAGAATCAGACCCTCGCGCACCGACGCCTCGAAGACCGCCGGCGTAATCGGCGGGTTCTGCTGCGCGAGCAGCTGGCGATAGCGCTCTTCACCGATGAACTGCCCGTTTTCCTGCAGCCCGGGAATCGCCATGATCTGCGCCCGGACCTCGGCGTCGCTCACCGTGATGCCCGCCCGCTCGGCTTCGGTGAGTTCCGCTTTCTCCTGAATCATCTGCTGCAGCACCTGCTGAGGCACCTGCATCTGCTGGAGGATCTCATCGGTCAGCTTGCCGCCGTACGACGCCCGGTACGCCTGCACCTGGGCCCGGTAGCGGCGACGGAAATCGTTCACGGAAATGGTCTCTGAATCGACGGTAGCCAGTCGATCTCCAGTGAGCCCCGTCGACTGGTCGGGTCCGAGGAAGTGCGGGATGTAAAACACGACAAAGGTAAGGACGACCAGCGCCAGGCTCCATTTCAGCCAGGCCTTATGGCGCCGCATCCGATCGAGCATCGTCATTACAGGTCAAACCCCCTCAGAAAAATCCTTCAATGGCCGATAAGACAAAGAGTTGAGGCGGATAATCGTAGCATCGACTCTGTAATGACGAGCAATTCCGTGTTTTGGTTGGGCGACCTATCCCTTTCGCGCGGCTGTGTCCGCGGCGAGACCGATGGAAGCCCTATGGTAATATTTACGTAATATAGAAGGACTTAGCGGGAGTTTGCCTTCTCACGAAGATGCCGGGTGCACCGCGTACCAATCCAGCCGTCCCCCGCGGCGCTCAGGCAGATCTGGCCGCCCGTCTCCAGCTCGGAGGCGAGCGCTCTGCAGGACCGGCTGAACCGCCGAGACACGCTCATTGAACTGATCCGATCGGTCAACGCGACGCTCGACCCGCGGAGGGTCGCCGAGGCGCTGTTGGGGCATGTCCAGACGTGGTTCCCCGCCTCGTGCTTGGCTGTCGCGGTCCAGGACGGTTCGCGGCACGCGTCGCTGATCGCCGAGCGCGGGCCGTGCGAGCCGTACACCGACGGTCTCGAGCGGGTCGCGCGGTGGATCACCGAGCACAACGAAGAATTCATGACCGCGAACCTGGCGACCGACGAGCGCGTGCCGGAAGGACCGGCGGCGGCCATCATCGGGTTTCCGCTGCGCTGCCGCGCGCGAACGATCGGCGCGCTGATGGCGCTCGATCCGGCACCGTCGAGGGACATCCCGCGGCTCGAGCCCGAGGTCTTGACGGCGCTGCGGACGATGCTCGAGATCCCGGCGCTGGCGCTCGACACGATGCTGCACGTGCGCCGGGTCGAGGCACTGTCGGTTACCGACGATCTCACGAGTCTGTACAACTCGCGGTACTTGAACCAGGTGCTGCGGCGTGAATCGAAGCGTGCCTCGCGCAGCGGCCGCCCGCTTTCGCTGTTGTTTCTCGATCTCGACGGGTTCAAGTCGGTGAACGACCGGCACGGGCACTTGTGCGGCAGCCGCGCGCTGGTCGAAGCCGCGAGCGTCATCCGCGGGTGCGCGCGCGAAACGGACGTGACCGCCCGCTTCGGCGGCGACGAATTCGCACTGGTGCTGCCCGACACGGGCAGCGACGGCGCCGTGGCCGTCGCCGAACGTGTCCGCGAGCGCATTGCCGCGCACGCGTTCCTGAAGGCGAGCGACGGCCTGGACATCCGGCTGACGGCGTCGATCGGGGTGGCGACGCTGCCCGACGTGGCGGCGTCGGCTGAGGAATTGATTAAAGCGGCCGATACCGCGATGTACCGGGTGAAGGACCGCGGCAAGAACGGCGTGGTGCTGGCCACGGAACCGGTTGTAACGATTGATTTAGAGATCTCGGGATCTGGTGATCTTGAGTTCACAAGTTCAGTAGTTCCCTAGTTCCAGGCTTTAGCGTAAGGAGCCTATGAGCCTTCGTTCGGTCTTTTCTCTCTTCTCGAGCGATCTCGCGATCGATCTCGGCACCGCCAATACGTGCGTGTACGCGCGCGGCAAGGGCATCGTGGTGAACGAGCCGTCGATTGTCGCCATCAACAAGCTGAACGGCCGCGTCGAAGCCGTCGGCCGCGATGCGAAGGAAATGCTCGGCCGCACGCCCGGCAACATCGTCGCCATCAAGCCGATGAAGGACGGCGTCATCGCCGACTTCGAAGTCACCGAGAAAATGCTCACCTACTTCATCAAGAAAGCGCACAATCGAAATGTGTGGGTGCGCCCGCGCATCGTCATCGGCGTGCCCTCGGAGATCACGCAGGTCGAGAAGCGCGCGGTGAAAGACAGCGCCTACCGCGCGAAGGCGAGCGAGGTGCATCTGGTGGAAGAGGCGATGGCCGCGGCGATTGGCGCGGGCATGCCGATTACCGAGCCGTCGGGCAACATGATCGTGGACATCGGCGGCGGGACGACCGACATCGCCGTCATCTCTCTGGCCGGCATCGTCTACAGCAAGGCCGTACGCGTGGCGGGCAACGAGATGGACGAAGCGATCATCCAGTACATCCGCAAGACGTACAACCTGCTCATCGGCGAGCGCACGGCCGAGCAAATCAAGATCGAGATCGGCTCGGCGTACCCGCTGGAAGAGCGGATGACGATGGAAATCAAGGGGCGGCATCTCATCGAAGGGGTGCCCAAGACGATCACGATTACGGACGAGGAGATTCGCGAGGCGCTCACCGAAACCGTCAACGTCATCGTCGATGCCGTGCGCGTGGCGCTCGAGCGCACGCCGCCGGAACTGTCGGCGGACATCGTCGATCGCGGCATCGTGCTCACGGGCGGCGGCTCGATGCTGAAGAATCTCGACAAACGTCTGAGAGAAGAAACCGGCCTTCCGCTCGCGATGGCGGAAGATCCGCTGTCGTCGGTTGTGCTGGGAGCCGGCAAGATGCTCTCGGACTTCAACCTGCTTCGGAAGATTTCAATCGACTAGGCCACCTTGCAGTCCATGGCCACGGATTTTCGTCAGCGCACGGCAGTGCTTTTCATCGCTGTGATGCTGGGGCACATCATCCTCATCTCGGCGCAAGTGAACTCGCGCGGCGGGCGTACCGCTGCTCGAGGTCGTCACCTTCGGTGCGTTCGCGGAAGTGCAGCGCGGCGCGGCCGGCTTCACGGGCGGCTTCCGCGGTTTCTGGAGCGGCTACGTGGACCTGCGCGGCGTGCGCGCCGAGAACGAGCAGCTCAAGCAGCAGCTCGGGGCGCTGCAGGTGCAGTTTCAGCAGGAGCGCGCGCGCGCCGAGCGTGCCCGGCAGCTCGAGCGGCTGCTCGGCTTTCAGAACGACCTGAAAATCGAGACGCTGCCGGCAGGCGTCATCGGCGCCGGGTCGAGCTACCGATTTCCGCATCATCACCATCGACAGCGGCTCGAGGAACGGGGTCGTGACCAACATGGCGGTCATCGCACCGACCGGTGTCGTGGGCCGCGTCGTCACGCCGACCCTGCACGCGTCGAAGGTGCAGCTGCTGATCGATCGCAACGCCGCAGTGGGCGCGCTCGTCGAGCGATCGCGCGCGCAGGGCGTCGTCGTCGGGCGGGGCGAAGACACCGTGCGCATGGACTTCGTGGCGGCCATGGCCGACGTGAAGGTGGGCGACACGATCGTGACGTCGGGCATCGACGGGATCTATCCAAAAGGGTTCGTGCTCGGGAGGGTCGAGGACGTCGCCCACGGCAACGGCATCTACAAGGCGATGCGCGTGCGGCCGACGGTTGATTTCAACCGGCTCGAGGAAGTGCTGGTCGTCAAGACGCCGCCGTCGCAGGCGATCGCCGAAGAGGGTCCCTCGTGAGGGCAATCGGCATTGCCCTGGCCATAGCCGTAGCGCTGGCACTGCAGACCACGATTGCACGCTTTTTCACACCTGGCGCCGGGCTCGTCGATCTCGTGTTCGTCGTCGTGGTGTACATCGCGCTGACCGGTGGGCCCACCGCGGGGCTGATCGCCGGCTCGGTGGCCGGCCTGGCGCAGGACGCGCTGGCCGCGACCGGGGCGCTGCAGATTGCCATCGGCGCGGGGACGGTGACCACCCGCAGCATCATCGGCATCGGAGGGCTGGCCAAGACCGTCGTCGGGTTTTTCAGCGGCATTGTGGGCAGCCAGTTCATCGTGGCCCGGCCCCTGCCGCGGGCGCTGGTGTTCTTCACAGCGACGGTCGCCCATGCGATCATATTCGTAGGCCTGTACCGGGTCATCGACCGGGCGTACGAGCTCCCGACGTTCGCGGCGATTTTCAGCCAGGCCGGGGCGAACGCGCTGGTCGGCGTGCTGATATTCCAGATCGCCGATGTGCTGCCGGGCTTCGTCGATCACCGGCGCTCGATGGGCGGGCGGATGCGGATCAACCGGCGGCTCGACTAGGGCTGAGGGCTGAGGGCTAAGGGCTTAGGGGTAAGGGGTTAGCAAGATGTCTGATTTCAGCGGATCCACAGACGATCGCCGAAGCGTCACGATTCGGCTCGGCATTCTTCAGGTGGGATCCGCCGTCGCGTTCACGCTGATCGCGTTCAGCTTCTGGTACTTCCAGGTCGTCCAGCACGAAAAATACAAGGAGCTCGCCGAGAACAACCATCAGCGCACGATTGCGCTGCGCGCGCCGCGCGGCGTGATGTTCGATCGCGACGGGCGCCCGCTGGTCGAAAACCGCAGCTCCTTCACGATCTCGATCGTCCGCGAGCACACCAAGGACATCGATCACACGATTCGCGTCTTGTCCGAGGTCGCAGGCCTCGATCCGAAGGACGTCACCGATATCGTCAACAAGCACAAGCGCGAGCCGACCTATCGACCGATCGTGGTCGTCGACGACGCGTCGCTCGCGCAGGTCGCGGCCGTGCTCGCGCGGCGGCTCGAGTCTGAACTGCCGGACGTCCAGGTCGAGGAAGTGCCGACGCGCCTGTATCCGGCGGAGGCGTTTGCGGCGCACCTGTTCGGCTATGTCGGCGAAGCCAGCGAAGGGCAGGTCGAGGCCGACGGGCTGGAGAGCGGCGCCATCGTCGGCCAGGCCGGCGTCGAGAAGGTCTACAACAAGCTGCTGATGGGCGAGGACGGCGCGCGCCGCGTGAAGGTCAACAGCATGGGGCGCGAAATCTGCACGCTCGAAGAGATTCCCTATCACGAAGGGCGCCGCGTGCAGCTGACGATCGACGCGGACCTGCAGCGCGCCGCAGAGGAAGGGTTCAAGGCGGGCGGGTTCAACGGCGCGGCGGTCGTGATGGATCCGAGGACGGGCGAGGTGCTCGCGTTCACGAGCCGTCCGGGATACGACCCGAACGACTTCGCGGCGGGCATCGATCGCGCGACGTGGGCGGGGCTCAACACCGATCCGTTGAAGCCGTTGCAGAACCGCGCGATACAGGGCCTCTACTCGCCGGGATCGACCTTCAAGATCGTGGTGGCGGTTGCCGCACTCGAAGAAGGCGTCATCACGCCCGATTTCAGGGTGTTCTGCGGCGGCAGCGCCGTGTTCTTCGGCCGCCCGTTCCAGTGCTGGAAGAAGGGCGGGCACGGCAGCGTCGACATGCGCCACGCGATGGAGCGGTCGTGCAACGTGTACTACTACACGATCGGCAACATGGTCGGCGTCGACAAGATCCACAAGTGGGCGACGTTGCTCGGCCTCGGTGAGAAGACCGGCATCGATCTCCCGAACGAGATCGAAGGGCTCGTGCCGTCGACCGAGTGGAAGCGAAAGCGATACAACGAGAAATGGTACGCCGGCGAGACGATTTCGGTCTCGATCGGCCAGGGACAGGTGTCGATTACGCCGATCTCGCTCGCCGTCATGATGTCGACGGTGGCCAACGGCGGCACGCGCTTCGTTCCGCACCTGCTGAAGGCGGTGGACGAGGGTAAGGGCTGGAAGCCGGTGCAGCCGCCCGCGCCCAAGTCGCAGGTGAAGTTGAAGCCCGAGACGATCGCCGCGCTGCACGACGGGTTGTTCATGGTCGTCAACGGCGCGGGCACCGGCGGCCGCGCGCGGATTCAGGGCAGGGACGTGTCGGGCAAGACCGGCACGGCGCAGGTGATCTCGCTGCAGGGCGGGCAGGAAGGCGGCGGGCCGCACCGAGCGCGACCTCCGCGATCACGGCTGGTTCGTGTTCTTCGCGCCGCGCGACAACCCGGAGATCGCCGGCGTCATCTTCGGCGAGCACAACGAGCACGGCGCGACGTCGGCGCCGATTGCGAAGCACGTGATCGAGACCTATTTCAACAAGAAGGACGGTCTGCCGCTGCCGAAGCTGTCGATGCCGGCGCCGGACCCGAATCTCGAGCGGGACGAACCGCCCCTGCAGGATCCGGCGACGCCCATCGCCGCGGCGGAGCCGCGCCGTAGCGCGCCGCGCGTAGGCGGGAACTGATGTTCGAACGACGCCTGTTCCTTCACCTCGACTGGCTGCTCATCGGCGCGATCTTCTGTCTGTCGATGATCGGCGTGGCGATGATCTACAGCACCACCGGCGGCTGGCGGCTGCCGGTCGTTCAGCTGTACGCGATCGTCATCGGCGCGGTCGCCTTCGTGGTCTGTCTCACGGTCGACTACCGCGCGCTCACCGACAAGTCTCATTTCGTCTATCTCGCGCTCCTCGGTCTGTTGATCTACGTGCTGGTCTTCGGCACGACGGCCGGCGGCGCCCGCCGCTGGATTTCGTTCGGGTCGTTCAACCTTCAGCCGTCCGAGTTCGCCAAGGTCGGCGTGGCGCTCGTGCTGGCGAAGTTCTTCGGCGAGAACCGGCGTGGCGCGCCGACCACGGGCGACCTCGTCATCGGAGGGTTTCTGGCCGGGATTCCGCTCGTGCTCATCGCGCGCGAGCCCGATCTCGGCACCGCCGTCACGCTGCTGCCGATTTTTCTCGGGATTGGCTATGTCGCCGGGATGCGCATGCGCATTCTCGGCATCCTTGCGGTCGTCGCCATCGTCGCGGCGCCGATCGCCTGGAGTTTCGCGCTCAAGCACTATCAGAAGAGCCGTATCGAGACGTTTCTCGATCCGTCGCAGGATCCGAAGGGCGCCGGCTATCAGCAGATCCAGGCGCAGATCACGGTGGGATCGGGCGGCTTGTGGGGCAAGGGCTATCGCAAGGGCACGCAGGGACAGCTCCGGTTCCTGCCGGTGGCCCACAACGACTTCATTTTTTCGGCGCTGGCGGAGGAGCAGGGATTTGCCGGAGTGCTGGTCGTGCTGAGCCTGTACCTGCTCGTGATCTGGCGCTCGCTCGAGGCGGCCCGTCTCGCCAAAGATCGGCTGGGCGTCTATCTGGTCATGGGCCTGCTGTCCAGCTTCACTCTTCCAGGTGATTTACAACATCACGATGTCGGCCGGCCTGCTGCCGGTCAAAGGTTTGACGCTTCCGCTGTTGAGCTACGGAGGGTCGTCGATGATCGCCACGCTGGCGAGCTTCGGCCTCGTCCTCAACGTGCGGATGCGTCGGTTTACTAATTAGCTGGTAGCTTGTAGCTGTTAGCCGGTAGCACTGGGCTACCAGCTGCTACCAGCTACGGGCTACCAGCTACAAGCTAGAGGATCGGGCAAATGAGCATCGCTTTGCGAACACTGATCATCGTCATTCGCGCGCTCTGCTCGGCTTTCACCGCCGATCCGCCATGGAGCTTCGCGAATGCAGAAGGAAATGATCATCTCGGCCAACGGCCACGAGACGATGGTCGCCATCCTCGAGGAGGATCTCGTCACGGAGATCTTCGTCGAGCGCGAGCGGCATCGAGGAGTCGTTGGGAATATCTACAAGGGCCGGGTCTCCAAAGTGCTGCCCGGCATGCAATGCGCGTTCATTGACATCGGCCTCGAGCGCGACGGGTTCCTCTACGTCTCGGACGTCGTCGACACGATCGAGGAGTTCGATCGGCTCGACTCGGGCGAGGACGACGAGCACGACGGAGCCGGCGGCAACGGCCGGAGCGGCGGCCTGTCCGCCGTAGCGCCAGCGCGCGGAGGCGGGCGATCGGGGCAAGGGCCGCGAGCGCGGGCCGCAGCCGAAAATCGAAGAGCTCCTGAAGGAAGGCCAGGAGATCGTCGTCCAGGTGGCCAAGGAGCCGCTGGGCACCAAGGGCGCGCGCCTGACGTCGCACGCCACGCTGGCGGGCCGCTTCCTCGTCTTCATGCCGACGGTCGACCACGTCGGCGTCTCCCGCAAGATCGACTCGCGCGAAGAGCGCAACCGCCTGCGCGGCATCGTCCGGAAGTTCCGCGAGGAGCACGGCTTCGGCGGCGGCGTCATCATCCGCACCGCGGCCGGCGGCCGCCCCGACGCCGACATCCTGAGCGATCTCGACTATTTCAACGACATCTGGAAGGACACGCGCCACAAGTTCGAAACGTCGCGGGCGCCGTCGGTGATTTATCGCGAGCAGAGCCTGGTCGCCAAGCTGCTGCGCGATCTGCTGACCGAAGAATTCTCGGCGATCCGCATCGACAACCCGCAGGAACACCGGCACGTGATGGATCTGGTCGCGCGCATCATGCCCACCCTGGCGTCGCGGGTGAAGCTCTACACGAAGGACTATCCGATTTTCGAGGAGTACGGCGTCCAGGCCGAGATCGACAAGGCGCTCAAGAGCAAGGTGTGGCTCAAGTCGGGCGGCTCGATCGTGATCAACCAGACGGAAGCGCTCGTGGCCATCGACGTCAACACGGGGCGGTACGTCGGCAAGCGCACCGGGCGGCTCGAAGACACGATCGTGAAGACGAACCTCGAAGCGGTGAAGGAGATCGTGCGCCAGATCCGGCTGCGCGATCTCGGCGGCATCATCGTGCTCGACTTCATCGACATGGAAGAGCGGAAGAACCGCCAGAAGGTGTTCCAGGCGGTGGAGCTGGAGATGAAGAAAGATCGTTCGCCGTCGAAGCTGCTCCAGGTCTCGGACTTCGGACTGGTCATCCTCACGCGCAAGCGCGTGAAGCAGAGCCTCGAGCGGGTGCTGACCGAGCCGTGCCCGTACTGCTCGGGCACCGGCGTCATCAAGTCGAGCTCGACGATCTGCTACGAGATTCTGTCAGAGGTGAGGAAGATCGGCGCCGATCTCAACGGCGGCGGGGTCGTGCTGCGCGTGAACCCGGAGATCGCGCGCGCGCTGAAGGAAGAGGAGCGGGCGGTCATGGCGGACCTGAAGCAGGCGCTCGGCAAGGACGTGATGATTCGGCCCGATACCCACCTGCATCACGAGCAGTTCGACCTGATGGCCCTGTCGGACCGCTACGCACGACATTAGGCCATCCAGAATTCGCAGATTGGTAGATTCGCAGATTCGCAGATTGATTTGACTTTTGAATCCACTCAATCTGCGAATCTGTGCGTCCTACCAGCTACCAGCTACCAGCTACCAGCTATTTACGCGAGATCGTCAAGTTGCCGTTGAACGTCTGCACGCGGAGGCTCGACGAGCCGTCGCCATAGGTGCCGCGCACCGTGCGCGGGCCGCGATCGCTGTCGCGGACCGGTCCCTCGCTCTTGATCGGGAAATCCACGCGAATCCGGCCGTTGAAGGTGTGCGCTTCGAGCTCGAAGCCGGGCTGCTCGGCCAGCGCGATGGCGACATCGCCTGAATGCGATTCGATTTCATAGCGCCCGCCCTTGGCGAGGCTGGCCTGCAGATCGAGATCGCCGTCGAGCGATCGGATGTGCGCGCGGTCGCCCGACCATCCGGCCATGCGGACGTCGCCGTTGATGGTGTTCACGTCGATGGCGCGCGCCGCCAGCGTCTGCACCACCAGGTCGCCGTTGACGGTCGAGATCGACAGCTGGGCATCCGCGCCGGTATTGGTGAGCGTGACGCCGCCGTTGACGGTCTTCACCGCCGACAGTCGAGGCGTCCCTTCGAGCGCCACGTTGCCGCTGACCGCTTCGACCCGCAGCTCGCCCTTCACGTTTGTCACGCGGATATCGCCCGAGACCGTGCGGAGATCGACGGCCGCATCACCGGGGACCTTCACGTTGAACTCGACGTCGATGCCGCGCCCGTCCCCTCCGCGCCCATCCCGGCGCATGGCTTGCTCCACGCGCACCTCCACGCGGTTGGCCGTCGTGTACGTCTCGACGACGACGTCGGCAAGACGTGCCTTGGCTTGTTCGGCGTTCGGACCCCACGCGCGCTTCAACGCCTCGACCTCGATGCGGTCGGCCGTGCCGGGCGTCACCTGGATGTTGCCGGAAATATTCGAGAGCATCAGCGTCGACCCTTTGCCGACCGGAAAGGCGCGTGAAAACGGTTCGGTCGACTCCACCCATCCTTCGGGAATCCGGCGGCGATTGGGCTCGCGCGGCTTCTGCCGCGGATCCTTGGGTGGCACCGGCGGCACCGGCGGAACAGGGAACTGCCTGGCCATTTTGGCCATCTGGTTGCCGAACTCGCGCGTGACGTCTTTCTCGATCTGGACCTGAATGTCTTTTTCGATCCGGACCTGAATGTCCTTGTTCTTGAATTCCGCCTCGATCGCCTTCGCCTGTTCCTTCAGCGCCTTTGCCTGCAGTTTGAACGTTCCCTCTTTCCAGAACTCCATGTCGAGGTCCACGTCGACATCGATATCCATGTCGAAATCGAAATCAGAGAAGCTGGGTGCGATAGGTGCGTCAGGTGCGCTGGGTTCGTTGGGTGCGGGCGGAGCTTGCCTGTCCGCCGGAGCGATGGGCAACGTCTGCGCGGCGGTGGATTGCGCCTGGGCCGCGTGGGGGGCCAGGGCGAGAACCGATGCCGCGAGCAACAGCGAAGCGATGGAGGTGGTCATATCGGCTATTCCTCTCAGGACCTTGCGTTCATGAGCGAGACGGTTTCCTGCAGGAGTGCCACTTTCATGCGGAGCGCTTCGAGCAGGCTGGTTTGCGCGACGAACGAGTTCGGGTCGGTTTTCAGCGCGGCGCGGCTGTCGGCGATCGCGCGATCGATCGAGCTCAGGCTCTGCGCGATGTCGGCCGCAATCGCGGGATCGAGCGTCGTGTCTTTTCTGACGGTGAGTTGCTCGAGCGACGCGATGGCGTTCAGGTAGTGCTGTTCGGCCAGCTGCAGCTCCGATGCGGCGCGTGCGAGCTCGGCGACCGGCTCGGTGCCGCCGTTCGAGGGGCGCAGCGACAGGCCGAACCACGCGGCGGCGCCGAGAACCGTCACGAGCGCAGCGGCCGCTGCCAGGGCACCCCAACGCGGCTGCCGCGTTGGGGACCCCGCCAGCTGCCCCCATGACGGTGCCCGTCCATCCCGGCCGAGCGACGAAACCCCGTGCGGCGAACGCGGGGAGTCAATCTTCGCCGAGATGGCAGTCCATACGGCCGGTGAAGGGGTGACCCGGTCCAGTGTGGCCGCCGCCGCGCGGATGTCGATAAGGTCGCTCAGCAACTCGCGGCAATCGGCACATCCGCGGCAGTGGGTATCGAGCTCTGCCTGTGCCGCCTGGTCGAGCGTGCCGTCGACCGCTTCGCTGATCCATTCGCTGTATCGATCGCAGTTCATACAGATGCCGTCAGAAGCGCCCGCAGCCGCAGGCGGGCTTTGTGAACCTGTGATTTCGACGTGCCCTCGCTGATGCCGAGGATCTCCGCGATTTCGCCGTGTTGAAATCCCTCCACGTCGTGGAGGAGGAACGCCGCCCGCGCGCCTTCGGGCAATCTCTTGATGGCGCGCTCGAGGTCGAGCCGCCTGACGCCGCCGTCGCTCACCGCTTTAGGTCCCGCCATTACCTGTTCGTCCAGTGGTGCCGTCACGCTCGTGGCGCGGGTCTGGCGGCTCTTCAGGTGATCGAGACACCTGTTCATCGCCAGGCGATAGAGCCAGGTTCCCACCGAGGAGTCGCCGCGAAATTCTGGGAGCTTTCGATAGGCCTGGAGGAAGATCTCCTGGAGCAGATCCTCCGCGTCGGCCCGGGTCCCGCACATCCGCCACGCAAGGTTGAACAACCGCGTCGAATGCTGCCGATAGAGCTCCTCGAAAGCTGGGACATCAGCTCTGGACACTCGGCAAGCTTAGACGACGCGGAGGGGCGGGGGGTTGCCTCCCTCACACTATTGCAAGACTCGTAGATTGTGAGACTTACGGAATGTTGCCAGAGGGTCGATTGGGGAGTGGAAGATTACGGAATATTGGAGGATCTGGGCAGGGTCGGATTCCGGGACTGTGGGTTGCTCGATTTGCGCCTGCCCTGGGCCGTGCGCAGAGACGCCGTGAAGATCGAGGCCAGTTCATGGGCCTCCTGTTCCAAGGGGCCGACCGCCGCTTCGGGACGAAGCCGGTTCTACGGACGATCCTCAGCCACAGCTCGCTCTCGTCGGATTCCTCGGACACGATCGCGAGCTTCGAGACAAACAGCGGTCGAGTATAGGCCCGACTTCTCGTGCCGAAGGCATTTCCGCCAATTTCCCCAATCAACCAATTAATCTATCAATCCTCATTCAACAATCTGCCAACATTCTCACAATCTTCTATCTCACAATCTGCCATTGTTATTGTCTATTTTTGGATTTCCACCTGAGCTCAGCGAAGTTCCGTATCCGCGCTCCCGCCACTACCACCCCTTCCTGCAGCAGAAGGGCACGCTTGGCAAACAGGTCGCGCCCGTAGCCGCCCAGCTTGCCGCCCGCCGCAATCACCCGGTGGCAGGGGACCGAGGAATCGCGCGTTTCCCGCATGATGTTGCCGACCGCGCGGTGGGCGCGTGGCCGTCCGGCCGCCGCGGCGATGTCGCCGTAGGTGGCGACGCGCCCGTGCGGGATGCGCCGGACGATGCTGCGGACGCGCGCGGCAAACTCGGTATGGGGGCTTTTCACCATTTTCAAATTGATTGTCCGTCAGATTATGATCGTCGTAGCACGAAGGCATCCTGGCCTCCCAGCCATGGCTGACCGCCGAGAGAGCCCTCGGTCGTACCTCCGAAATAGGCAAGCCCTTGAGCAATGAATGATGTAAGTTTGAGCTGATATGACACAGCTCAAACCCGACTCGCCCCTGCAGGACGCGGCCGCCCTCCGTTGGAGCCGCCTCGAGGACGAGCGGGACGCCTGCGTCGTCGTCTCGGATCGAATGGAGCTCGTCTACATCAACTCGGCAGCTCGCGCGCTTGTGCCGCGCGAGTGGTTTGGCAAGCGCTGCTTCGAGGTCCTTCCCACAGTCGACAGGGAGTGTGCGTTCCACTGCCCGAAAATCCGAGCCGTGAATGAATCCGTCGACGTCGTTTACTGCGAGGAAGCCGTGTTCGTGGGGAACGATGATCGGAAGATATTCGGCGTGGGACTGATTCCCCTGGGGCCGGAACGAGACGATCGCGCGCGCGCGGTCCTCATGCTGCGCGACAAGGGACAATCCGTCGAAGAACACGCGTTCCAGCGGCAGCTGCTGACGGATGCGAAGAGCCTGGCGCGACGAATTGCTGTCCAGGCATGACGGAACTTATTGCAAATTCAAGAGCTGGAGTTTCGCGGTAACGGCGCTACCGTCGGCCTGCGAGAGGGCCTGCACGCCCGGGTCGTAGAACGGGTTTGCGTGATAGGCGCGGCCAAGGCCCGCGATTGGATGCGTGCCAAGAACCGCATCGAGCACGGCCAGCGGCATCCGCTTACGGTTGTAGAGACATAACCCGGTCGCCCGGGATGTGGCAAACAGCCTCTTCAACGCCGCTTCATACGCGATCACGCGCTCGACCCCGTCTGCCGTTCCGAGGACCCACGACATGTCCGCCACCGCCCGAAATGCGGCAAATCCGTCCTGCACCGCGTGCCGGGTCGCCTCGCCGTACAGATCGATGGTTTGCGAAGGCTCGAATGATCCGGACCGCTGATACGTTTCGCGAGGCGACAAAATCCGAAGGGCCCCGCGACGGAGCTGGCTCTCGACATCAATCCCTCGCTGACGCAGGGCTCGATCGATCGTGCCGGGCGTGTGCGTGTCGGGGACGTACCAGCATCGTTCTTCGCGTGTCAAACCATCAGCGATGAAGTCCGCAGCGAGACAGACCGACTCGGTGGCATCTGAATGAATCGCGCAGGCGTGATCCCCGCAGCCGAGGACCATCGGACGAAGATCGCGGTGCATCGCGCGATGAACGGAACGCACCAGGTGCTCGACGAGTGCCATGTTGACCGGCTTGGTCAGGGTGAGAGACGCGCCCAGTGCAGAGACCGCATTGCCGAGGTCGGGCATCGCATCGCTCTTTGCGGTGATCAACACAATCGCGCTCGTGGGAGACGCGCGCCGCAGATCGGCCAGGAGCGCCAGGTCGTGCGAATCGGGCAGGAGATAGTCCAACAGGATCACGTCAAACGGATCGAGCGCCTCTGTGACGCCGCGCCTGGCGGTCGCGGCGTTTGCGGCCTCAATCACCACATGACCCGCTGCGCCGAGCGTTTCGGCGATGGCCCACCGCATCAACGAGTCGTCCTCCACGACCAGCACACGCAGCGGCGGGGACGAGGTGTGAACCATGACCGCGCTCTTCCAAGAACCGCGCCAGCGTGGGTTCATGCATTTCGGACTGCCACCACGCGGCGGCGCGGAGGGAATATTCCACACCGAGTGGAAAAGTCCGCGTCTGACGGGGGAGTGTACGCTCATATAATCGCCAGGGCGCGTTGAAGGTTTCCTGTGGAGAGCCGTCGGAGGAGGGTGCAATGCGGCTGAGATTCCTGCTGTGTCTGACGTTGGCTGGCGGGGCCATCGTGCTCTCGCAAACTCGGGTCGGGCCCCTGCACGCTCAAGTTGCTCCCCAGGCGGCGGTGGCGGGGCTTGTGACCTCCGCGGAAGACGGGCCTCTGGAAGGCGTGCTCGTCAGCGCCAGGAAAGCCGGCTCTCCAATCACGATCACCGTCGTCACCGATGAGCAAGGACGGTATCGTTTCCCGCAGGCACGGCTCGAGCCAGGACAATATGCTCTCCGGATCCGCGCGGTCGGTTATGACCTGGAAGGCGCTGGCACGGTGAACGTCGTCGCGCGTCAAACGATGACAGCCGATCTGAAATTGCGGAAGGCGCACGATCTGGCATCGCAGCTTTCCAACGCGGAGTGGATCGACAGCGTGCCCGGCACGGTCGCGGAGAAGGCGATTCTGAGGCCGTGCTCTCACTGTCACACTCTCGAAAGGATCCTCAGGTCGCGACACAATGCGGATCAGATGGTGGCGGTGATCAAACGGATGGCCACGTATCCGCAACTGTCGTTCCCGCTGAAGATTCAGAAACTGCCTGCACCACGGGTAGGCCCGGGACCGGTGTCGCAGGAAGAACGGGAGGCGACCTGGCGGCGTCAGGCGGAATATCTGGCGACGATTAACCTGAGCGCGGGGCCGCAATGGAGCTATGCGTTCAAGGCGCTGCCGCGGCCCAAAGGCAAGGCGACCCAGGTGATCTACACGGAGTACGACTTGCCGGCGCGAACGAGACAGCCACACGACGTCATCGTCGACTCGCAGGGCATGGCGTGGTATGCCAGTTTCGGCGAGCAGGTTCTGGGAAGGCTCGATCCTAAAACGGGCAAGGTCGCGGAGTACCCGATACCCCTGTTGAAACCGGCCGCCCCGACCGGGATTCTCGGTGTTCGGTTCGACAACGACGAGAACCTCTGGCTGGGGATGCAGTTCCAGGGTGGCATCGCGAAGTTCGATCGCAAAACGGAGAAGTTTCAAACGTGGAGCCTCCCTCCGGAGTTGAACGGCCCGCACGTCCAGATCAATCAGGTGGGTCCAAGTCGCTCGTACCTCGACGGCAAGGTGTGGCTGCAGGACGCCGGCACCTACACTGTGCTGCGGCTCGACCTCGGCTCTGGCAAGTTCGAGGTATTCGAGCCGTACGCGATCCCGAGGCCGAACGTCTACGACGTCATTCCCGATTCTCATAACAACGGCTACTTCCTCGTGCTCGGGGCTGGTGACGTCGGGAGAATCGACGGAAAGACCGGCAAGATCGCCATCTACAAAACGCCGACGCCTCGTTCGGGGCCGCGGCGCGGGATGATGGACGCCCAGGATCGCCTGTGGTTCGGCGAAAACAATGGCGATCGGATCGGTATGTTCGACACGCGTACGGAACAGTTTCGGGAATGGGCGGCGCCAACGCCGGGAACATGGCCCTACGACGTGACCGCCGACAAGGACGGGAAGGTATGGAGCGGCGGCGAGTTCACCGATCGCATTCTGCGGCTCGATCCAGAGACCGGACAGTTCGTCGAGTACATGCTTCCGAGACCCACCAACGTCAGAAGAGTCTTTGTCGATAATCGAACGTCACCGCCCACGTTCTGGGTGGGCAGCAATCACGGCGCCTCGATTGTGAAGCTGGAGCCAATAGAGTAGAGAGCGTTTTTCACATTACGGCGTTTCGGAGCCGCGGCAGAAGCCTCACCGCGTTGTCTCGCTCGACGGCGCGCAGGGCGCTGCCGCTGAAGACTCCGACATCCGCCAGCGCCCGGGCAATCTCCAGACTGCTTCCTCCGGGCGGAAAGTCGGTTCCGAACAACACCTGCGACGAAGTGACGAGCTCCAGCAGCGACGCGAGTGCGCCGCGGTTGGTGGCGCCTGCCGTGTCGTAGTAGAACTTCTTCGCCTCGTGGATGAACCCATCGGGCATGCGGTCGGCGGCGTTGCGCGAACCGCCGTCGATGCGTCCGGCCAGAAACGGCGCCGAGCCGCCCGCGTGCGACCAGATGAAGCGGATGTTGGGGAAACGTGCGGCGTCGCCGCTGAACGTCACGCCGATGATCGCGCGGGTCGTGTCGGTCCCGTACTCAATGGTCCCGGGCGCCACGCCATAGCTCAGGTTTCTGCAGCAATTGGCGGCGGTCGGATGGACGTGGACGACGGCCCTGCGCCGGTCGAGCTCTTCCATCACCGGCCTGTAAGCGGGATTGCCCAGCCAGGTGTCGCCATAGCTGGTGAGCAAAGCGATGCCGTCGGCTTTGAGCGTGTCGCAGGCGTACTCGATTTCCTTCAGCGTGTCATCGACGTCGGGGAGCGGCATGGCCGCGAACAAGCCGAACCGTGTCGGATGGTCCTGCACCAGCTTCGCGCCGTACTCGTTGCACGCCCGGGCGAGGCGGCGCGTGACCGCTGCATCGCCGAACCACAAGCCCGGATTGGTGATGGACACCACTGCGGCCGCGACGCCACCCCGGTCCATGTCTTCAATGGATTTCGCAGGTGTCCAATTGGTGTTGGCGGGTTGCAGCAGCGGCCGGCCCTTGACCTCGGCGATCCATGCCGGCGGCGCGAAATGGTGATGGATGTCGATGCGCTGCGGCCTGGCGGTGGCCGCCGGCTGGGCGAAACCGTTCCGGGATCCCGCAAGCCCCAGCGACGCAAGAGCCGCGGTCAGGAAGCGTCGTCGATCAAGGTTAGTCACACATCACCTTCCGACTGAATGTCGAATTATACGTGCGGGTGTGAGTGAATCACCATTCGCAGATTCGCAGATTGAGAGATTCGCAGATTGCGGTTCGGTGCTTAAATTCCGTTGCGCGCCTGGTCCTTCTTGTTTTCAGATTTCATTTGTGTGCGTTTCTTGAGGTTTGCTCGTGCCGTGCGTACAGATGCACTGAAGATAGATGCCAGTTCGTGAGCTTCCCGCTCGAGCCCGCCGACCGCTTCTGATGTTTGCAATCCCGTCTTCCGGATGAGCCGAAGCCACAGTTCGCTTTCATCGGCTTCTTCATCGACGATTGCGAGTTTCGAAACGAATAGTCAGGGCTCGTGCCGGAAACTCCAGTCGAGAATTCTCCGCGAATTCCTTTTGCGCCTCTAACCGTTCGCAGATTCCGCGACGTTATCCATTCCCGGAGTCGCAGAATCTTCTGCCCGGGAACCTACGAATCTGCCACTTCCAAATTCCGCGTTTCTTAATCTGCGAATCTCACAATCTGCCAATCTGCGAATTCAGAAGCTCACCCTCACCCCTCCGCCAGCATGCAGACCACCGACATTGACCTCGACCGTGGCGCCGGTGGGCTCGAAGTCCTTTTTCCCCGCTGTGTAGCGGAAGAGCGCGCCCACGCCGATGTGGTCGGCAAAGCGCCACGTCATGTCGACGCCGGCGTTGTATCCGATGACGGTCTCGCGTTCGATTGCGGTCGAGGCACCGGGAAATGCCAGCGTCGTGAAAGGAAAGACCTCTTTGTCGAGCGACATTGTCAATCCCGTGACGAACGTCTGTTCGGTGATGAAGAACGACGGCCCGCCGAAGACGGTGAAGTCGATGTTCGCGGCCGCGGGAATGATCCAGCCGACGGTGATGTGCTGGCCCAGCTCGCGTCGCGTGATCCCCGCCAGCTCGGACTCCGTGACGCGCGGCCTGTTGAACTGCAGCGGATGCGGCACGCTCGCCTCGACGTTGCCCGAGCCGCTGTTGTCGAAGAAGGACACCGCCAGTCCCGCCTGCAGCCCGCGCCACAGGCGCACGCCCACGCTCGCGTCGTAGAACACATCCGTCGGTGTCGTCCGCTCGAAGGTGAACCGTCCCTCCTCGAAGTACTGCTGGAACGTCTGTACTTCGCTGATGTCCGTTGTGGTTGCCTGCTGACCGATGTTGGCGGCAAAGCGGAACCGCTCCTGCGCAGCAGCCGGTGAGGTGAAGGAGATCCAGACACAAAGGACGCAGAGGATAGCGACGATCGACGATGGACGATCGACGATCGACGATCGACGATGACGCATCAAAACACCCCCACGGCGTTCCAGGCCAGTTCGACCTGCGTGCGCTCGGCGCTGCCGGGACCGAAGAGATCCGTGGCCGCCTGAATGGTCGCGCGCCGGGCGTCGGAGAACTGCGCGTTGGGGGCCAACAGCAACGTGAAGGCTCGGTAGAACACACGCTCCATCCGCTCGATATTGGCCATGCCGACGCCCTGCACCGTGATGCCCGACACCCGATTGGTGCCGCCGGCGACCGCCAGGTAGAACGCATGCGTGGCAATCGTCACGTTGAAGTGCACGCCACCGTCATCGACCGTCGTGCCGATGAATCGCCGAAGGGAATAATGGTCGGGTTCACCACCCGCGACCGGGTTGCTGAGCGAGCGCAGATACCCGGGAGGGAGCAGGTACACCTCTTCGGCAATCAGCCAGTCGGCCTGGTCCCGGCCGTTTCCCACGGGCTGATAGAAGAACTCCATCGCCGCGCCCATGATGTCGGAGAACGCTTCGTTCAACGCACCCGACTCGTCCTGATAGATGAGCCGCGAGGTGTGATCGGTGACGCCATGCGTCCACTCGTGGGCCACGACGTCGAATGCACCCGCCAGAAAGGTAAAGACCCTGCCGTCGCCGTCGCCGAACACCAGCAGGCCGTCGCAGCAGTAGAACGCGTTGTTGATGAACGTGCCCACGACCTCTGGCGGCTGTCGGTTGGCTTCCGATCGCGCCAGCGGGTGGACGATGACGTCCACTTCCTTGTTGCGGTCGTCCATGCTGCCCCGGTTGAAACGCGTGAAGTAGTAGTCGTACACAAAACCCTGAGCCGCGTGCGCGTCGACGGTAGGCCCGTCGTTCCACGCGTTGTCGCTGTCGGTCGCGATATCGGAATTGAACAGGACGCCTGTATTCAGGAACATGTTCAGACGGCTGGGGGTGCCCGGGAACGCCAGGGTGAAGCCTTGCGCGGGACGCAGCTTGTCGACCGCTTGATAGGTGCCCGAGGCCTGGTTGGTGCTCAGCTTGCGGAGGGCGCCGAAGACGCCGTTGCCCTGTCCGATCGCGGCTTGCGAGTGGATGCCGTTGATCGAGCGCACAATCGCACCCGACTGGGCATCGACGTACACCTCGCGGATCGTCCAGTCGCTACGGACGATCATGCGATAGGCGAGACGGTAGCCGCTCTCGACGGGCACGATGCCCAACGTCGTCTCGCCGGGAATCTGCGCGCCCGCCGGCGCGGCCGCGACGGCAATGTCGTTTGCGCGCTGCGGCGAGATCGACGCGTTGACGTCCATCTCGAGCCCCTCGTACAGCCGCCCGGTCACGCTGATATTGGAGCGTCCATCCATCTGGCGCACCACCTGGCCGCCGAAGACGGGGAGTCCCTCATAGAACTGCGACAGGCGCTCGACGGATCGGCCGGCGATCATCTTGTCGTCCACGACCGATGCGATGTCGAGCTGGCCCGCGCCGAGCATCGTGTCGACGCGATTCAAGGCATCGGGCAGGGCGTCCTCGGACGCGGCGATCCCGAACGATCGGCCGTTTTCGACGGGAGCCTGACCGACGAGCCGGGAGCTGCCTGCAAGAAGAACCGCGGCCACGGCCGCGCAGGGAACGATCTTGTCAACGCCGCGCATGCACACTCCTAGCGCCGGGGGAGGCAGGAGCAAAAAAGGGGTCGGGTGCCTTTTTTCTGGTTGGCGGGAAAAAAGGCACCCGACCCCTGTTTGGCTCCTTCAGAATATCAGCAATCAGATGAATGCGAGGGGATCCACTCCGTAGTCGGCGGGATTCAACGGAGCGGTGACCGAAGACGCACGATCGCCTCGCGTGTCGGCGTCGACCTCCCACAAGTTGATATCGCGGGGCAGTTCGAGCCGCCCACCGTCTGTGGCAAAGAGCACGCGCACTTTCGGGCGGTACGGATCGGGCGCGTGCACCTGCAGCACGATGGCGATCTCTCCGGAATCGAGCTTCACGAGATTCCCGACCGGATAGATGCCGAGCAACTGCACGAACCGACGGATCAGGTTCTGGTCGAACTGCTTGCCGTCGTTTCTCTGCAGCACGGCCAGGATCCGTTCCGACGGGAATGCCTGCTGGTACTTGCGCTGCGACCGCATGGCGTCGTACACGTCGGCGATGCCGCACAACATCGTCGCGAGGTTGAGCGACGGTCTCGAAATTCCGTGCGGGTAGCCGGTGCCGTCGATGCGCAGGTGATGCTCGAAGGCCACGACAGGCGCCAGCGGAGGAATCTCCGGCGTGCCCTTGAGAATCTCGGCGCCGTCGACGACGTGCTGCTTCATGATCGTGAATTCTTCGTCCGTCAGCTTGTCCGGCTTGTTCAGGATCTCTGCCGGGGTCTTCACCTTGCCGATGTCGTGCATGAGCGCGGCGAGGCCGAACTCGCGCAGCATCGGACCGTCGACGCCGAGGCCGCGCGCCTGTGCCATGGTCAGGATCGAGACATTCACCATGTGCGTGAACGTGTAATTGTCGTACTCCTTCAGGGCCGTCAGCGCCATCAGCGCCGAGCGATTCTGCACGACCGCCTGCGCCAGCCCGTCGATCATCGACTGTGCCGCCGAGGCATCGGGCCCGCTGTCGCTGCGCGCGCTTTCCCACAGCATGTTGGCCACCGACACCGCCTCGGAGTACATCTTGCGGATGGTCGAGGCATCGGTGGCTTCCTGGGGCTCGGTCTCTTCGACCGTCACGCGCCCGACTCGAATGTTCGAGGAATCGAGCTGTGCGGCGGCTTCCTTCAGCGCGTCGCCCGAGAACGTCTTTTCGAGCTGGCCGAACTTTCCGGCAAAGGTCTTCAGTTCATCGAGCGTGACCGCCCGCGAAATCGTCACCCGCTCGATGCCGAGCGCGCCGAAACGGCGGATGAGCTCGCTCATCGAAGCGCTGGCCTTGGTCATGGGAAGGTCGCCGACGATCAGCTCCTCGCCGAGGATGCCGATGACGACCGTCTGATCGTGCTGGTGCAGCGAGCGCAGGGCTTCGGCGAGCCCTTCGAGGTTGCGCAGCACGATGGGGTGCGTCGGCGCATAAAGCTGGATGCCGCGCAGCGCGGCGCCGAAACGCCGCAGCAGGTCGTCTGAAAGCTGAAAACGGGCTGTTGAATCGATCATGACTGTACTGCCCGGGCGGCCGCTCGGACGCCCCTTGGTCCTGAGTTGACGGCTTCTTCCAAAACGCTCTGTGCGGTCGGCGTCCCAATCTGATGGAGGGCCGCCGCCGCGGTACGCCGCAGCTCGGCGGTCCTGAGCGGTGCCCACCATTCACCGCTGTACAGCGCTTCCCTCAAGAGCTCGACGGTTCCTTCCGCTTTGAGCGCTCCGAGCGATTCCACCGCGCGCAGGTACACGGAGCGGAGCGGACCCTTGCGATCAATTTTTCGGACGATGTACTCGAAAAGAGGAATGGCGCGTTCGCTCCGCATGGCCACGAGCGCGCCGGTCAGCGCCTCGCGCGTCTGATTCGTGCCGGTCGCGAGGGCCCGTTGCAGCTCCGAGTACGCCTCTTCGGTCCCAATCGAGAGAATCGCGCGCACGGCCTCGCGCTGCACGTGCGGCTCGGCGTCGTCGAGCAGGGTCGTCAGGTCGGGTAGCGCCTCGGTTCCGCCGAACTCGCGCAGGAGATGGATTGCGGTTCGACGCACCGCCGGATTGGCCGACCCGCGCAGCTGTTCGACGGCGTTGCGTCCGGTCGCCCCGAAGCCAAGAAGAATTTGCGTAAACCGCTGGCGCGCGACCGCCCGCTTTTCGACCGCGAGGGCCTCGGCGAGGGTCTTCAGCACCGATGGGCCGGCCAGATGCAGAAGCTCGGTCAGTTTCTCCGCGGTGACATCGTCGACCGTTCGCAGATGCGACACGACGTGCGTCATCATCGATCCGCCGACCAGGGTCGCAAGCCCGGCCGTCGCGGCGGGTTTCCTTGGCCCGTCATTCTTGGCCTCTTCCGCGAGGACGCGCGCAAGTTCGACGGCCGCATCGAAATCGCCAATCATCAGGCAGTCGTCGACGTGACTGATGACGGGCTTTATCAGCGTCTGCCAGCGCTCGGGATCCGCCTCGATGTTCAGCAAATCGAGCATCAATCGCAAATCGAGCGCGCGCACTTCGGCGGGACCGACCGATGACACCCAACCGCCGATCCGCTCGGGCGGATCGTCCGACACCCGTTCCACCTCGATGGCCTGCGTGCGCGCCCCCGACAACTCGCGCGCGTACGACTCAGACACGAACTGCTCGTCGCTGTACGACGTCAGCATGTCGGCCGCGTTTTTCCAGATGTCGAGAAAATCGTCTGACGAGCCGAGCGGCGACTGCGCCACCTGCGCACGCGCGATGTCGAGCAGGCCCGCGCGCCGGTCCGGTTCGGGCACAAGCGCCTGGAACGCCTGGGCCAGGCGCGTCGTGGCGCCGCCCTTCGAGACGATGCTCTTTGCCACGAAGTTGCCGAGCGTCGTGTCGGTCATGCGGCTCGCGATCTGCAGCACCAGATCGGCGGCCTTGTCGGCGCGGCCCTCATCGGTGGACAGCAGTTCCAGCAGCAGTTCGGGCGTGAGCGTGCCGAATCCCTGCGCGATGTTCTTGAGAATCGGCTCGAGCTTGCCCGGATCCGTGCGTCCCACGAGGTCGATGACGCCGCGCAGCATGCGCAGCAGGGCGGCGGCTTTCGATCCCAGGGCCCCTTCCTCGCTCTGCTCGAGCGCCATGATGAACTCGCTGAAGCGCTGGGGGTCGCCGCAGACCTCCATGAGATGCTTCAACGTTTCGTCGTCGATTGGCGCGTCGGGGTTCAGGCAGGCGCGGATGATGTCGTCCCACTTTGATTGCGCCATGCCCTCGCGTTCGCGCAGGATGTCGGCGTAGTCGATCTCCTGGAGCTCGAGGTGGGACTGTCCGGTCGCCGCCCACAACTGGCCCACGCCCCCCGCCGCCCGGACGTCGTCGAACGACTTGGAGAGGATGTTGAGGAACGGCAGCCAGCCTTCCGGTTCCGGGCTCGAATGCAGCGCGACCATCCCAATCATGTGGTCGTGCAGCAGCGCGCCTGTTTCGCGAACCGCCTGGTCGGGCTTCACGGCCGCCGCGCCGTTCATCAGCAGGTTGTCGGGCACGACGCCGAGCCGGACCGACCCGTTCGCGGTGATGCGCGAGGAGGCGTCGGTCAGCCGTGCGAGCGACAGCTTGATGGCGGGATGCGACAGCGGATACAGCGTGACCGCCCGCGCGGCGGCCTTGATGGCCCGCGCGAAATCGGTCAGCTTCGCCGTGCTGTCGAGGTCGAGCTGCGGAACGTCCTTTTCCTGAGTGCTCATAGCAATGTCAGCGGATCAATGTCGATCGAGTCCGGATCGATGGCCTCGACCACCGCGCGGGCGTATTCGCCCCGCGCGTCGCGTTCCCACGTATTGGCGAAAAACGGCTCTTCGAGCCGATCGCCCTTCTCGTCTAGTACGATCTTCACCTGCGGCCTGAACGGATCGGTCGGGTGCTCGGCCGTGATCACGCCGACTTCGTCCGTGTTGAGGCGCACGAAATTCCCGACAGGAAAGAGCCCCATGATGTTGACGAACCGTTTGAGCAGCTTCTGGTTGAACGCCGGATTGTCCTTCTCGCCCATGATCGATCTGATGCGATCGGTGGCGAGGCCCTGCCGGTACGG
The DNA here is from genome assembly GCA_963821395.1 of Vicinamibacterales bacterium. Lineage (GTDB taxonomy): Bacteria > Acidobacteriota > Vicinamibacteria > Vicinamibacterales > JAMQPK01 > JAMQPK01. The sequence continues at coordinate 188,044 of CAWGDY010000021.1, forward strand.
ACGATTGCTCCGCAGCGCGTCGAAGACGTCGGCGATACTCACGATCATCGTGCACAGGTTGAGCTCGCGGTGGCCGATGTTCTCTGGGTAGCCGCTGAGGTCCTGCTTCAGGTGGTGCTCGAACGCCACAATCGGCGCGAGGGCGGGCATCTCGGGCGTCTTCCGCAGGATGTGCGCGCCGTCGACGACGTGGCGCTTCATGACTTCGAATTCGTCCTTCTCGAGCTTGCCCGGCTTGTTCAGCACCTCGAGCGGCGTGTTCACCTTGCCGATGTCGTGCATCAGCGCGGCGAACCCGAACTCTCTCAACAGCGGACCCTCGAGGTTGAGCGCCCGTGCCTGCGACATCGCGAGCACCGACACGTTCACCATGTGCGTGAACGTGTAGTTGTCGTACTTCTTCAACGCCGTCAGCGCCATCAGCGACGTGCGGTCCTGCGTAACGACCTTGGCCAGGCTGTCGATAATCTTGCGCGCCGCGTTCGGGTCGGGCTTGTCGCCGGCCTTGGCCTGCTCCCAGATGTTCTCGGCGGTCTCAACGGCGGTGTTGTACACCTTCTTCGCCATCGCGATGCCGGTGTGCTCGCCATCATCGGCCTCGATCGTGATCTTGCCGATCGTGATCCGCCTGACCCCTTTGGACAGCAGCCGGTCGGGCAGCGGAATCGTGCTTTTGCGATCGGCGAACACCTCGACGAGCGTTTTCAGCTCGTCGCGCGTGACCCCCTGGTCGAACGAGATCTTCTCGATCTCGCGCTCGTGCATGTCGCGAACGAAGCCGACGAGCTGCGCGGAGAACTTGCCCAGCCTCAGATCGTTGACGACGATGTCGTTGCCGAGGAATCCGACGACGGCGTTGCGGCTGGACTGGAGGTTCTTGGTCATCGACCCGAGCAGCGTGTCGATGCTGCGCTGGACGAGCGGGTGCGTCGAGGCGTAGAGCTCTCCCGCCCGGATGGCCGCCGACAGGCGTCGCACGAGATCTTCCCGGAGAACGATGTCGCTCATTGCAACCTGGCCTTTGCCAGCCTGCGCAGCAGGCGGTCGCCTTCCGAAGCCGCCTTCTCCAGCGCGTGTTTCGATTCCTGTGTGCCGATCAATGCCAGTGTCTCGACCGCCGTGTCTTTCAACACCCGGTTCTTCGAAAACGCGAACCACCGTTTCCGGCCGGCGACTCTGGCGATCGGCCGGACGGCCGTGTCCGTGTGCACCAGCTTGAGCGCGTTCAGCGTGTCGAGTACGACCGTGTGGTCCTTCCCGAGCGGCTCGCTTTCGTCGAGGATGCGCACGAGCATCGGCACGACTCGAGTGTCGCGTCCCGCGACCAGCGCGTCGATGACCGCCCGGCGCTGCTCGCCCGTCGCGGCACGCAGCACGGTATGAATGGCTCGCGCGGCCGAAGGGTCGCGGATGTTCGCCATGGCGGTCACCGCCGCGCGCACAATACGCGGGTCGCCGCGTCGGAGCATCGGTTGAAGCAGCGGAACCGCCTCGGCTGCCGCGATCCGCCCCAGGATTTCCGCTACGTCGCACTGGACGAACGCCCGCTCGTCGTCCACGAAGACCGCCAGGCGCGACACCGCCGGAGCGCCGAATCCGACGATGATCTCGGTCGCTCGCATCTTGGCGGCCGTGCGTTCCTGCATCCGCAGCGTCATGCCGAGCACGTCGACGACCGGCGGTCCGAGCAGACGGCAGATGGACGTGAAGACCTCGAGGCTGTCGGCGTCGAAGTCCCCGAGCATGAGGACGGTTTCGTGCATCGCGGGCGACGTCGCAAGACGGGCGAGCGCCTCGCGGCAGGCGCCGGGCGCGATGAACTTTGCGTCGGCGCTGGCCTCGAACAGCGCCAGCGTGACGCTGTGCGCGTCAGCGAAGTCGCCGGACATCAGCAGGTCTTCTGCGAGCGCCGTCATGTCGTCCGCAATTTCCGCCGCACGCTCCGGTCCACGCTCGAGCTTCAGGAGATCGATGATGAGCACGACCGACAGCTTGCGGACGTTCTGCTGGCCGAGGCTCTCGGTCCACGCCGGCATTTCCTCCGGCAGGTCCTTGAGGGCCATCGTCTCGCTGCGCGCGGTGGCGCCGTCGAGCTGCGATCGATACTGCAGCGAGACGAACGCCTCGTCGTTGTACGCGATGAGCAGCTCTTCCATGGACGACCAGATGGCCTTGAACTGCTTCGACTGGCCGAAGTTGGTTTCCGAGAGCATCGTGCGCGTCATCGTCAGCACGCGCTGCTTCCGTTCCGGGTCCGGGGCGATGGTGTCGAACACTTCGGCGAGCCGACCCGTCGCCTGGCCCTCCTTGGCGAGGGCGGCCGCGAGGAGCTGCGCCACTTTCTGGTCATCGAACGCGCCCGCGAGCCCCTGTACGACCTGCACGGCCGAGCCGGGGTCGTCCTCGCATTGCAGCATCTCGATGACGACGTACGGGTCCAGATTTGCCGCCGCCGCCGCCAGGTTCTGCATGACGGCGTCCGAGTTTTCGGCGGCTTTGACCGACGCGATGCTGGCCAGGTGGCGGAATGCGGCCAGCACCGTGGCGGCCTGCGTGGTAATCATCGGCGCACCGTCCGGCGTGCGCTTCGGCTCCATGACGGCGTTGGCGAGATCGCCGATCTGCAGCGGATCGCCCGCGATGGCCAGCAGCCGCAGCTGAGCCGCTTCGTCCATCGTTTTCTGGCCCGATACGATCGAGTGCACGATCGACTTCCAGAGGTCGTCGTGCGTCCGCTCGCCGTGCTGTTCTTTGTCTTCGAGCACCTGCGCGAAATCGATCTGCTCGAGCGTGATGGTGCTGTGGCCGTCGTGGCGCCACACGCCCTCGGGTCCGCCGCGTTCGCGGAGCCGTTCGCGGTCGAGCGCGAGCAGGTGCAGCAGCTTCGAGATGGCCTCGGGAGGCACCTTGCCGGCGAAGGTCAGCCGAAGCAGGTCGCGGTCGTGGAGGAGCTTGGCCGCCTCTACGGTTTGCGGGTTGGAGGGCACCGGGAAGCTCTCGATCATCAGGGTGTCTGGTGTGATGCCGAGGGAGAACACGGCGTCGTTGGTGGCGTCCTGGATGGCGTTTGCCAGGCGCTCGAACGACGCGCGAACCGCTGGATGATCTTCAGGATACAGGGTCCAGTGCCGGGCCGCCGAGACGAGGGTGCGGGCGAAGGTGGTGACGCCCTCGACGAGCTCCGGTGCGAGTTTGACGGCCTCGGGTTGAGAAGACACGATTCTTCGGTATTATCGGACCGACACAGTCCACGGATGCGCGCTGTCGACATCATCCAGAAGAAGCGAGACGGCGGCGTGCTCACGCCAGCGGAGATCCGGTTCTTCGTCGCCGGAGTTACCGATTTTTCACTTCCTGACTATCAGGCCGCGGCCCTGCTGATGGCCGTTCTGCTGCGCGGCATGACCCCGGAAGAGACATCGGTGCTCACCGATGCCATGGTGCGCTCGGGCTCGCGTGTCGATCTTTCGGACATTCCGGGCGTGAAGGTCGACAAGCACAGCACCGGCGGCGTCGGCGACAAGACCTCGATCGTCATCGCGCCGCTGGTGGCGGCGTGCGGCGGCGTGGTGCCGATGATGTCGGGCCGCGGGCTGGGGCACACCGGCGGTACGCTCGACAAGCTCGAGTCGATTCCCGGGTTCAGGACGAACCTGTCGATTTCGGAGATGAGGGCGTCGCTGTCGGCCATCGGCTGTGCCTTGATCGGCCAGACCGCGCAGATCGCGCCGGCCGACAAGAAGCTCTACGCGCTGCGGGACGTGACCGGGACCATCGAAAGCGTGCCTTTGATTTCCGCGTCGATCATGAGCAAGAAGATCGCGGAAGGCATCGACGCGCTGGTGCTCGACGTGAAGTGCGGCAAGGGTGCCTTCATGAAGACGCGGGAAGACGCACGCGCGCTCGCCCAGTCGCTCGTCGCCATCGGCAAGTCGGCCGGCGTGCGGACCGAGGCGGTGTTGACCGCGATGAACTGGCCGATCGGGTGTGCGGTGGGCAACGCCAACGAAGTCATCGAGTGCATCGATCTGTTGAAAGGCCGGGGCCGTGCCGATCTGGTGGCGAACTCGCTCGAGCTCAGCTACCGCATGCTCATCGCTGCGGGCGTCGCACGCGATCGCTCGGACGCCGAAGCGAGGTGCCGCCGCGCGCTCGAATCGGGCCAGGCGCTCGAGCGACTGAGAGCGATTATCGAACGGCAGGGCGGCGACCCGCGCGTCATCGACGACTACAGCCTGATGCCGCACGCGCCCGAGGAGCACATCATCAGGGCTCCGATCGACGGGTTCGTGACCGAGCTCGACGCCGGCTTGATCGGACGGGCTTCGGTCATCCTCGGAGGCGGCCGCGATCAGGTGGACGACGAAATCGATCCGGCCGTCGGTATCATGATTCCCGCGACGGTGGGCGACGAGGTGCGGGCCGGGGATCCGGTGTTGCGCGTGCTGTACCGGTCCAGCGAACGGCTGGGACAGGCGCTCCCGCTGCTGGACGACGCGGTGCTGGTGAGCGAGTCGCCCGGCCCGTCGATGCCGATGGTCATGGAAGAGGTGGTCTGATGGTGACTGACACGATGGTGCGCCGGCTTGCACTGCTGTTCGGGGTCGCGCTGCTGTCGGGCTGCAGCCCCCGCGCGTTTGCGGTCAGCGATCCGAGTACGACCGAGACGGGCATCGTCTTCGACATCGGCGGCAAAGACGATCGCTCGTTCAACGCCGCGGCCTGGAACGGCGTGAAGTGCGCAGAAACAGGGAAGTGGCCCGATGGCAGCGACTGCGGCAAGCCGGCGCTCGGCGTCGTGCTCCGCGACGTGGAGCCTGGAACCCCGGTCAACATCGAGCCGGCGATGCGCGCGTTTGCCGAGCGTCGCTACGACGTCATCATCGGCATCGGGTTCGCGCAGGCGCCCATTCTCGATACCGTCGCGAAGGACTATCCCGACATCCAGTTTGCGATCGTCGATGGCGTCAGCGAGCAGCCGAACGTCGCCTCGCTGGTGTTCAAGGAGCACGAAGGCTCCTATCTGGTCGGCATCCTCGCGGCGATGACGTCCAGGACGGGCACGCTGGGATTTCTCGGCGGCATGGACATCGGGCTCATCCACCGCTTCGCGAAAGGCTTCGAAGAGGGCGCCAAATCGGTGAACCCGAACATCAGGATTCTCGAAAACTTCGTGGGCGTCACCGATGCCGCCTGGAACAATCCCGGCCGGGGCAAGGAGCTGGCGCTGGCCCAGATCGCGAAGGGCGCCGACGTGATTTTTACGGCCGCGGGCAATTCCGGTCTCGGTGCCTTCGACGCCGTCGAGGAGATGGGACGCGATGCGAACGGGCGTGCCACGCACTTCGTCATCGGCGTCGACTCGAACCAGAACATGGTGAAGCCGGGCTTCGTGCTGACGAGCATGGTGAAGCGCGTCGACAACGCGGTCTATCAAATCGTGAAGGAAGTGAAAGAGAAACAGTTCAAGGCGGGACTGCACGTCTTCGGGCTCGAGAGCGATGGCGTGGGCTATTCGGTCGACCAGTTCAACCGCGACTTGCTGACGCCGGATGCCATCAAGGCCGCCGAGGAAGCGAAACGGAGAATCATCGCGGGCGACATCAAGGTGACGGATGCGATGTTTCAATGATCGAGCTTAGGAACATCACCAAGCGCTTTGGCGGCGTCCTCGCCAACGACCATATCAACATCGCGGTCGAGCCCGGCACCATTCACGCCATCGTCGGCGAGAACGGGGCGGGGAAGTCGACCGCCATGCGCATCGCCTACGGCTTCTACACCGCCGACAGCGGAGAGATTCTCGTCGACGGCCAGGTTCGTGGCATCAGGCGGCCGTTCGATGCCATTGCGCTCGGCATCGGCATGGTGCATCAGCACTTCATGCTCGTCGACACGATGACGGTTGCCGAGAACATCGTCCTGGGTGCCGAGCCAGGCGGCAGCGTCCGTCTCGAAATGGACGAGGCGCGCGCACGTGTCCGCGCACTGTCGGCCGAGCTGAGCCTGTCGGTGGATCCGGATGCCCTCATCGAGAATCTCTCGGTCGGCCAGCAGCAGCGCGTCGAGCTGCTGAAGGCACTCTATCGGAACGCGCGGCTCCTCATCCTCGACGAGCCGACTGCCGTGCTGACGCCGCAGGAGGTCGAAGAATTCTTCGCCATCCTTCGCAAGATGCGCGAGCTGGGAAAGACGATCATCATCATCACGCACAAACTGGCGGAGGTGCTGTCGATCTCGGATGCCGTCACCGTCATGCGCGACGGGAAAGTGGTCGGCCGGGTGAAGACGAACCAGACGAGCGCGGCCGAGCTGGCACGGCTGATGGTGGGCCGCGACGTGCTGCTGCACGTGGAGAAGGCGCCGGCCAGGCCCGGAGCCGTCGTGCTGAGCGCGCGCAACCTCTCGGTCGGCGTTTCCGCCCTGTCGAATGTTTCCTTCGACGTGCGAGCCGGCGAGATCGTCGGCATCGCCGGCGTGGAAGGCAACGGCCAGCGGGAGCTGATCGAGGCGATCGCCGGCCTCGTGAACCCGGCGCTCGTGTCGGGCGAGCTGGTCTTCGAAGGCCGGCCGCTCGCCGGGCTGGACGCTCGCGCGCGCCGCGAGCGCGGCATCGCGCACATTCCCGAAGACCGGCATCGCCGCGGGTTGCTGCTGGAGTTCAGCCTTGAAGAGAACGCCATCCTCGGGGTTCATTACAGGCCGCCTGTGGCGACCGGGGTCATGGTCAACGAACGCGAGGTGAAGCGGCGGACAGCGGACATCATTCAGCGGTTCGACGTGCGGCCGCCGAATCCCGCACTGCCCGCGCGCGCGCTGTCCGGGGGCAACCAGCAGAAGCTCGTCATCGGACGCGAGTTCGAGCTGCCGCCGAAACTGCTGCTCGTGGCCCAGCCAACGCGCGGCGTCGATATCGGCGCGATCGAGTTCATTCATCGCAAGCTGGTCGCGCTTCGCGATGCTGGTTGCGCTGTGCTGCTGGTCTCGGCAGAGCTCGAGGAAGTCATGTCGCTGTCGGACCGGCTGCTGGTCGTTCACAAGGGACGGATTGCCGGCGAGGTCGATCCGGCCACCGCGAACACTACCGACATTGGATGCCTCATGACAGGAGCGCAACGAGGTTGACCCGCGAGTCATCGCTACCTTTGGCACTCCTGTTTCCGCTCGTTGCCGTCCTCGCGGCGTTTGCCGTCGGCAGTGTGTTCGTGCTGGCCATCGGCGACAACCCGCTCGAAACCTACGGGCTGCTCCTCGGCAGCGCGCTATGGTGGCCCGACGGCATCGGCTACACCCTCTTTCTCGCGACCCCCCTCATCTTCACTGGACTAGCGGTCTCCGTGGCGTTCAGGGCCGGGCTCCTGAACATCGGCGCGGAAGGGCAGCTCTACGTCGCGGCGTTTGCCACCGCCTGGACCGGGATCGTCCTGGGTGGTCTGCCGGCCGTGGTGCTGGTTCCGCTGTGCATGGTAGCCGCGGTACTTGCCGGCGGCATCTGGGGCGCTATCCCGGGGCTGTTGAAGGCTCGCTTCGGATCGCATGAGGTGATCAACACCATCATGATGAACTTCATCGCGGTCGCCCTGGTCAGCTACTTCACGCAGTACCACTATCGGGTTCCCGGCGATCCGATTCTGCAGTCGGCGCCTATCTCGGAGAGCGCGTACATTCCCCGGCTCGGTACGATGATTCCCGGGCTGCCGGCGCGCATTCCGCTGAATGTGGCATTCCTGCTCGCGCTCGTCGCCAGCGTCGCCGTGTACGTGTTCCTGTGGCGAACGAAGTGGGGCTACGAGATTCGCGCGACTGGCAGCAATCCGTCGGCGGCCGAGTACGGCGGCATTTCCGTCCCGCGCCAGATTGTCCTTGCCATGGCGATTTCCGGCGCGCTGGCCGGCATGGTGGGCATCAACGAAGTGCTCGGCTATCGGCATCGCTACTACGACGGGTTCTCCGACAACTACGGATTCACCGGGATCGCGGTCGCGCTGCTGGGCCGGAATCATCCTGCCGGCGTCGTGCTTGCGGCGCTGCTGTTTGCCGTGCTCTCGCGCGGCGGTATCCCGGTCGACGCCTTCACCCGGAACGTCACCAAGGACATCGTGCAGATTCTGCAGGCGACGATCATCCTGTTCATCGCTGCGGAAGCGATGTTCCGCGGGCCTCTGACCCGCCTGAGGCACAGACTGCAGGAGGGGCCGCGCCATGGCTGACCTCTTTACGATCTCGCTCGTGTTCTCGACGATCCGATTGTCGACGCCGCTCGTGCTCGCGGCGCTCGGCGGGATGTTCTCGGAACGCTCGGGCGTCATCAACATCGCGCTCGAGGGCATGATGCTGGCCGGCGCGTTCACGGCGGCGGCGATGACCTATTCGACCGGCAGCCCGTGGATGGGCCTGACGGCGGCCATCGGCGCCGGACTGCTGGTTGCGCTGATTCACGCGGTCGCCTGCATCCGCTACAAGGCCGACCAGGTGGTCGTCGGGACGGCCATCAACATTCTGATGATCGGCCTGCCGGGATTTCTGAGCGGCGCCTTCTTCCTCTCGTCCGGGTCGACGCCGCAGATTCCGATCGAGCAACTGATCCCTCGCGTCCCCATCGTGCTGGCGTTCGCGCTGGTGCCGATCACGTGGTACGTGCTGAACAGGACGCCGTTCGGGTTGCGGCTGCGCGCGGTGGGAGAAAATCCAGAAGCCGCCGATGCCGCGGGCATCAACGTGGCAAGGATGCGATACAGCGGCGTGCTGTTGTCGGGAGCGCTCGCCGCAATTGGCGGCGCGTATCTCTCGATCGGCCAGTCGTCGCTCTTCACGCGCAACATGACGTCGGGCCGCGGGTTCATCGCGCTCGCCGCGCTCATCTTCGGAAAATGGCGGCCGTTGCAGACCATGCTGGCGTGCGTATTCTTCGGGCTCACCGAAGCCGTTACCATTCAGATGCAGGGCGTTGTTAAACTGCCGTCCGGCGAAGACATTCCGGTGCAGTTCATTCAAATGGTTCCCTACGTGCTGACGATCGTCGTGCTCGCGGGCTTCATCGGGCACTCGCGGCCGCCGCGCGCGCTGGGCCATGCATACGAGAAGGAACGGTGAGCGCATCTTCCTACTACGATCAGGTGCAGAGCGCCGCCGCACGCGTGCGATCCATATCGGCCCGCATCCCCGATGTCGCCGTGGTGCTCGGGTCGGGGCTCGGCGATTTCGCCTCGAGCCTCGAGCGCGCGACGTCGATACCCTACGAGGAGATTCCGCACTGGCCCGCGTCCAACGTGGTCGGCCACGAAGGGCGTCTCGTCATGGGCGAAGTGTCGGGCCGGCTGGTTGCCGCGCTATCCGGCCGGGCGCACTTCTACGAAGGGCACGATCTGCGCACCGTCACGTTTGCCACCCGGGTTCTCGGCGTGCTCGGCGTCAAGGTGCTGATCCTCACGAACGCCGCGGGAGGGATCAATACCGGGTTTACCCCGGGCGACCTGATGGTCATCGAGGATCACATCAACCTGCTCGGGAGCAACCCGCTGGTCGGACCGAACGACGAGCGCTTTGGTGTGAGATTTCCGGACCTCACCAATGTCTACTCGCAGCGGTTGCGCGCCATTGCCGACGAGGTGGCGGGGGCGCAGGGCCAGGTGCTGCGTCATGGAATTTATGTTGCGTGTCACGGGCCGTCGTACGAAACTCCTGCAGAAGTGAGATACCTCCGTTTGATCGGGGGGGACGCGGTGGGGATGTCCACGGTTCCGGAGGCCATCGTGGCGCGGCATATGGGTCTCGAAGTGCTGGCGATTTCGTGTATCACGAATCTGGCCGCGGGCGTGCTGCCGCAGCCGCTGAACCACGAAGAAGTACTTGAGACGGCGAGGCGAGTGCGGGGACAATTCCTCTCGCTGCTGAACGCCATCATAGTGAGGATCTGAGTGGCCGAACAGTCTGTCGTGTCCGTCGTCGCGCTCGAGATTTCAGACGGGAAGGAGACCGAGTTTCTCGCGTTGACCGGGCGTTTGCAGGGACTGGTGCGCAACAAGGGGTACGGCACCAACCAGTTGCTGCGCGACGGGTCGCATCCGAGGCGGTACTACGACATCCGCATCTGGCGCAACGCCGAATCGGCTGCGCTGGCCGAGAACGACGGCGACATCCAGCGCTTGCGGCACGATCTCGAGCAGTACCTGCAGTCGACGCCTCTGGTGGACGTGGCGTGGGCGGTGGAGATGGGGCTCGCGACCGCGGGACCGTGGCAGGAACGGCGGGTCCTCGGCGATCGGCGAGGCGCGATCGACCGCCGGTCGAACAGGCTGGAGTTCGCGGGCGCGGACAGGCGGTTCGGCGAGGATCGCCGCTTGATGCTTCGGCGTGTCGACGGGTCTGGCCAGATCGCCGAATCGAACGGGCAACCCGACATCGTCCGCGCGGCGAGGGCGGCGCGCGAGCGCGCGCAGGCGGCGTTTTCGGACTTCAAGGTCGGGGCCGCACTGGAAACCGACGACGGGCAGATCATTACCGGCTGCAACATCGAGAATTCCACCTACGGCCTGACGATGTGCGCCGAGCGCGTGGCGATGTTCAAGGCCGTGTCCGAAGGCCATCGATCCTTCAAGCGCATCGCGGTTGTGGCGGACACCGCGCAGCCCACCACGCCCTGCGGCGCGTGCCGCCAGATCCTGTGGGAATTTGCCGGCGACATCGAAGTGATCCTGGCAGACCTCCACGACGTCAAGACGCGGCACCAGTTGAAGGATCTGCTGCCGCACGCCTTCGACGCGCGCTTCATCGAGTGACCGCGCATATGGATCCAACGCCAAGACGCAAAGACGCGGAGTCGAAGACTTAGGGTCTTCGAAGCGGTTCCAAACCGGGAGAGCGGGTCCTGTCGCCGGGCTGCCCCGTCCCGTCCTCGGTCCGAACAACGCGTGTACGGGAGACGGACCTGCGGGCGTGGCCGGGGCGGCCCCGCCCGGCGCCACCCGCTCATCCAGGCTTGGAACCGCTTCTAGAATCTGAAGAGTCGACGAGTCTGAAGGAATCCCTTGGAGATAGTTCTCAGCATCGGCAGGTTACTCGCGTTCGGGGCTGTCGCTGTCGGCATCATCGCATGGCTGTGCAGCCGCGCGTCTGCATGGAGCAGGCGTGCAGGTGTGCTGCTCGCATCGATCGTGGTTGCCTACTGTGGAAGCGTCGCCCTTATTCTGGTCGTGGGCAGCCTGGACGCCGGCGATTCGCCGCGCCTGGGCGGAGTCCTATCGATTGCTGCCTTCATGTCCATCGCATGCGGCGCAATGCTGAGCGCGAAGCGCGGTTCGGCTCAGATCTGAAACCTCATTACGAAGTATCATCAACACGTGCTTCCCACAATTGAATGGAACGACGAAGGCATCGTCATGATCGATCAGCGCAAGCTGCCGGGCGCTGAGATCTACGTGACGTGCAAGACCGCCAAGGACGTGGCGAAGGCCATCAAGACGATGGTGATTCGCGGCGCGCCGGCGATCGGTGTGGCGGCCGGCATGGGCCTCGCCATCGGCGTGAAACAAAGTACCGCGACCGGCACGACGAAGCTCGCCACCGAGTTCTACAAGCTGTGCGAGATGATGGCCGACACCCGGCCAACCGCCGTCAATCTCTTCTGGGCGATCGATCGCATGAAGCGCGTGTTTGCCGATGCCGCGTCGTCGGGACAATCGGTCGATCAGATCAAGGTGCGGCTGGACGCCGAAGCCCGCAGGATTCACGACGAAGACGTCGAGAGCTGCCGCCGAATGGGAGCGCATGGCGCGAGTCTGGTGCCCGACACGGCGCGCGTGCTGACGCACTGCAATGCGGGGGCGCTGGCGACCGCCGGATACGGAACGGCGCTCGGCGTGATTCGTGGCGCGGTCGAGCAGGGCAAACGCGTCGCGGTGCTGGCCGACGAAACGCGCCCGTTCCTGCAGGGCGCGCGTCTGACGGCATGGGAGCTGACCCGCGACGGGATCGACACGACGGTCATCACCGACAACATGTCGGGAGCGCTGATGCGCGGCGGCGAGGTCGATCTCGTCGTCGTCGGCGCCGATCGCATCGCGGCCAACGGTGATGTCGCCAACAAAATCGGCACGTACACCGTCGCGGTGCTCGCCAGGGAGCACGGTATCCCGTTCTACGTGGCTGCGCCGGTGTCGACGATCGATCTGGCCACTCCGGACGGCAGTCTGATTCCCATCGAGGAACGGAACGCGAAAGAAGTGACGCACCTCGGACCAGCGCGACTGACACCCGTGGCCGCCAAGGTCCGGAATCCCGCGTTCGACGTCACGCCGAACAAGTACGTGACAGCGATCATCACCGAGCGCGGTATCGTGCGCCCGCCCTACATCGAGTCGTTGGCCGAGCTCGTGAAGGGCCAGGCCGCGCTTCGCTGAAAAGGCTCCCGGAGCTATCTCAAATGTTGATCCTAGGCATTGAAACGTCGTGCGACGAGACGTCGGCGGCGGTGGTCTCGGAAACCGGCGGCAGGTGGACGATCGGATCGAACATCGTCGCGTCGCAGGTGAACATCCACCGCGAGTGGGGCGGCGTCGTGCCCGAGCTGGCGTCACGGCAGCACATCCGCGATATCTGCGGCGTGGTGCGCACGGCATTGGACACCGCTCAGACCGATCTGAGACAGCTCGATGCGATTGCCGTCACGCAGGGACCAGGCCTCGTCGGTTCGCTGCTCGTCGGCGTCTCCTTCGCCAAGTCTCTCGCGCTTTCGCTCGATCGACCGCTCGTGCCGGTGCACCACCTTGCCGGGCACATCGAATCGTTGTTCCTCGAGCACGGCGACATTGCGCTGCCGCTCGTGGCGTTGGTTGTTTCGGGAGGCCACACGAGCCTGTACGTAGTGAGAGAACCCGGCCGCTACGAACGCATCGGGCGAACGCGGGATGATGCGGCAGGGGAGGCGTACGACAAGGTCGCCAAGCTGCTGGGACTCGGATACCCGGGCGGGCCGATTGTCGACAAGCGCGCGCGGAACGGCAACGATGAAGCCATCGCGTTTCCGGTGACGCGCATGACCCACGCCGACCGGAACGCGCCGCACATGAAAGGGGATCTCGACTTCAGCTTCAGCGGGCTGAAGACAGCCGTTCTCCGGCATGTGCGGCAGCGCTCCGAAAGCAGTCGCGCCGAAGCGCGAATGCGCGAAGGTGGAGCCAGCCGCGCCGAAGCGCAATGCGCGAAGGCGGACAGCCGCGCCGAAGCGCAAATGCGCGAAGGCGGGCCACTGACCGAGAGGGAGATCGACGACATCTGCGCCAGCTTCCAGCGGGTCGTCGTGTCGACCCTGCTGGGTCGCGTGTTCGATGCGGCCGATCGGTATCATGCGCAAAGCGTCGGGATTGCGGGCGGCGTGTCCGCGAACGCACGCCTCAGGGCCGACTTCGCCAGACAAGCCGAGCGTCGCGGCATTCCTGCGTACGTCCCGCACATTTCGCTCTCGACCGACAACGCGGCCATGATCGCGGCGGCCGGGTTGAGAAATTTCCACGCCGGCAAACGAGCGGGGCTTGATCTGAATGCAGATGCTTCGCTCCAGCTCTAGCAGACCGCATTCGCAGATTGGCAGATTGGCAGATTGGTAGATTAGGAACGCAAATCAAAGAATGCAAAAATCAATCTTCGAATCTGCGAATCCGCGAATCTGCGAATTCTCCTACTCTCCGATCACCTTCACCAACACCCTCTTATTCCTGTTGCCATCAAACTCCCCATAAAAAATCTGTTCCCATGGTCCGAAGTCCAGTTTCCCCTTGGTGATGGCCACCACGACCTCGCGGCCCATGATCTGCCGCTTGAGGTGGGCATCCGCGTTGTCCTCGCCCGTGCGATTGTGGTGGTAGTGGTTGGGATCGGGGTTGAACGGCGCCAGCTCTTCGAGCCACTTGCCGAAGTCGTGGTGCAGCCCGCGCTCGTTGTCGTTGATGAAGACCGATGCGGTGATGTGCATCGTGTTCACCAGCACGAGCCCTTCCTGCACGCCGCTGGCGCGCACGGCTTCGTCGACTTCCGGAGTAATGTTGCGGAACGCCATTTTTGACGGGATGTTCAGCGTCAGATATTTCGTGTGTGCTTTCATGCCCCGTAAAATACCCTAAACACGATGCCCACCGACTCTTTCGAGCTCGTCCGCAAATGGTTTCAGGCATTCAACGCGGGCGATTTAGACACCCTGACGGCCCTCTATCACCTCGATGCCACGAACGACTCAGGCGCGACGATTGCCAACGGCCGGGATGCTGTTCGGGACGAACTGGCCGCCGCCTTCGCGCGGTCGTCGCACCGGACCGTGAGGATGATCGCGCGGGTAGAAACCGGCGCGATGCATGCAGAGTGGCGCGGCCGCCAGGCCGATGAAGCCGGCGAGATTGCGACCACCGCCGGGTACGACGAGTTCTGGATCGAGGATGGCCTCATCCGTCGCCAGCGCTGCGTGTTGCATCCGCTCAGTTTTCAGGCTGAGGAGGATGTCGTACCGGTCAATGCGACCCGGCCGTCGCGCCAGTATCCAGGCCAGCCGATTGTCGGCGTCGGAGCGGTGATCATCCATGAAGGCAAGGTCGTCCTGGTGAAACGCCGCTTCGAGCCGCTGGCGGGGCAGTGGAGCCTTCCGGGCGGGCGTCTGGAGCTGGGCGAGACGCTCGAGGCCGGTTTGGCGAGGGAAATGCTGGAAGAAACCGGCCTCGAGATCGAAGTCGGGCCCGTGGTCGACGTCTTCGACCGAATCCTGCTCGATCCCGAACGGAAGGTCCGGTATCACTACGTGCTCATCGACTATCTATGCAGGCCGGTGGGCGGGCGTCTGAGCTACGGGTCCGACGTCGCGGCGGCGGAGTATGTCGATCCTTCCGAGCTCGAACCCTATCGTCTGACACCCAAAGCCACATCGGTGATTGAAAAAGCGGTCGCGGCCGCAAGGACTCACGAATGGCCAAAGAACGTGCGCTGATTACAGGCGGGTCGGTTGGCATCGGCGCCGCACTCGCCGAAGTCTTTGCCAGCCACGGCCACGACCTGATTCTCGTCGCGCGCAAACGGGACAAGCTCGAGGCACGCGCGAAAGATATCCAGCAGAAGTTCGGCGTCGACGTCGTCTGCCTGCCCGAGGATCTCACCGATCCGCAGGGTCCGCGCCGGCTGCACCAGGCCGTCGTCGATCGGGGCCTCGATGTCCACATGCTGGTGAACAACGCTGGTGTCGGCCTCTACGGAAAGTTCGCGACCACCGACCTGGACGCCGAGTTGAAGATGATTCAGCTGAACTCGACCTCGGTGGTCGATCTCACGAAGCGATTTCTGCCGGCGATGATCGAGCGGCGCAGCGGCCGGATTCTGAATGTCGCGTCCACTGCCGCGTTCGTGCCCGGCCCCTGGATGTCGATCTACTACGCATCGAAAGCGTTCGTCCTGTCCTTCTCGCTGGCAATCGACTTCGAGTTGAAGCCGCACGGCATCACGGTGACGACGCTCTGCCCGGGACCGACGGAGTCGGAGTTCAAAGTGCGCGCAGGATCGCAGCGCTCGCGCCTGTTCGAGGCGTTCGTCATGGACGCGCCGCGCGTGGCGCGCGTCGGATACGACGGCATGATGAAAGGGAAGCCGGTGGCGATTCCCGGGATTCGGAATAAGCTCATTCCCGTCGCGGCGCGCCTGGCGCCGAGGGCGTTGATCGCGAAGCTGTCGCACCGGGCGGCGAGGCCGTCGGAGAAACCCTAGACTGGGGATTAGGGATTAGGGATTGGGGATTAGGGATTAGGAATTGGTGATTCGGAATGTTCGAGCTGACGCGCGATAACGCCTGGAGTCTGCTGACTGAGTACACGAAGAGCGAGAGCCTGCGGAAGCATGCGCTCGCCGTCGAGGCTGCGGTGCGCGGATACGCGCGCACGTTCGGCGAAGACGAGGAGGTCTGGGGCGTCGTCGCGCTGTTGCACGACTTCGATTACGAGCAGTATCCCGACCTGAAGGACCACCCGTTCCGTGGCGCCGAGATTCTTCGCGAGCGCGGCTGTCCGGATTTCGTGATCCGGGCCATTCTTTCGCACGGCGAGCATACGAACACGCCCCGCGAATCCAGGCTGGAGCACACGCTCTTCGCGTGCGACGAAATGGCGGGGTTCGTCACGGCCGCGGCCCTGGTGCGTCCCTCGAAGAGCGTCCAGGATCTCGAGGCCTCGTCGGTCATCAAGCGGATGAAGGACAAGGCGTTCGCCAAGGGCGTGAGCCGCGACGACCTGCGAAAGGGCGCCGAAGAGCTGGGTCTGCCGCTCGACGAGCACATCGGCAATGTCATTGCGTTCATGCGGGAGCGGCGGGAGTTGTTGGGGCTTTGAATCTGGAATCTAGAATCTAGAAACTAAATCTAGAATCTAGGCCTGCCTCGCCGAGGCGATATGCCAAGCCAGCGAAGGCGGGGAACAGGGCCGCTTGAAGCGGTGGAACAGGGCTTCAGCCCTGTTCGTATAGACCATAGACCACTGATGTCGGATTCTGTCGCCATCCTCGACCGGGTCGGCGTGCGCTACGGCACGCAGTGGGCGCTGTCCGATGTCTCGGCGGTGTTTCCGGCTGGAGCGGTCGGCCTGCTCGGCCCGAACGGCGCCGGCAAGAGCACCATGCTGAAGGCGCTGCTCGGGTTGATCAAGCCCGACAGCGGCCGCATCGGGGTGCTCGATCTCGACGTGGCCGTGGCGCCTCTCGACATCCGCGCACGCGTCGGCTACATGCCGGAAAGCGACGCGCAGATTCCAGGGATGACGGCGGTCTCATTCGTCGCGTATTGCGCCGAGCTGTCCGGGTTGCCGGCCGCCGATGCGATGCAGCGGGCGCACGAGGTCCTGTACTACGTCGGCCTTGGCGAGGCCCGCTATCGCAACGTCGAGACCTATTCAACCGGCATGAAGCAGCGCATCAAGCTCGCGCAGGCGCTCGTCCACGATCCCGATCTCCTGCTGCTCGACGAGCCGACCAACGGCATGGACCCGAAGGGGCGCGAGGAGATGCTGGCGCTCGTGCGCGACATCGCGTACAACAGGCACATCAGCCTCATTCTCTCGTCGCACGTCATGCCCGACGTCGAATCGGTGTGCGATGCGGTCGTCGTGATGAATCGTGGAAAAGTCGTCATGCAGGGGCCGATCGCGTCACTCAAGAAACCGACCGGGCACATCTTCGAAGTCCGCGTAAAAGGCAACAGGGACGCGTTCGTCGAGCGGCTGCGGATGCAGGCGTTCGAGTGTCGCGAAACGGACGCCGACGAGTTCCGCGTGCTCGTGCCGGCCACCGCAGGCCCCGAGCAGTTGTTTGCGTCGGCCGCTCAGGTGGGAGCGCAGGTGCGCCATTTGAAGCAGAGCGTGCCGACGCTCGAGGACGTGTTCGCAGAAGCGATGGGTGAGCCCTGAATGCCTATCCATCGCGAGCGGTACCGCAGACGTGAAGGCGGCAACGACCTGGCCGGCCGCGCATGGATGGTCATCGCGGCCAACGGCCTGCGCACGCTCGCGCGCAGGCGCGCGTTCCTGTTTCTCATGATCCTCGCGTGGATGCCCGTGGTGGTGCGCGGCGTGCAGATCTGGGCGGCCGCCAACGTGCCCGGTATGGCCGAAATGGGTGTGCTCGCTGTCACACCACTCATGTTCCGGGATTTCCTCAACCAGCAGGACCCGATGACGTTTTTCATCACGGTCTACGTCGGCTCCGGGCTCATCGCCGACGACATTCGCGCCAAGGCGCTGCAGCTGTATCTCTCGCGCCCGGTTACCCGGTCGCAGTACATCGCAGGAAAGGCCGCGATTCTGATGGCCGCGCTCGCGGCCATCACCTGGCTCCCCGGGCTGCTGCTGCTGTTGCTCGTGCCCGCGTTCATGGGCAGCATGGCGTTCGTGCGCGACCACCTCCTGCTCATCCCGTCGATTTCCGCGTACTCGATCATCAAGATCACGCTGTCGACGTTCATCATCCTGGCGCTGTCGTCGTTGAGCAACAGCCGGTGGTTCGTGGCGGTCATGTATGCGGGTCTTGCGTTCTTCACGCATGCGGTCTACGGCGTCATTGCGGGCGCGAGCGACAGCACGATGTTCTCGTGGATCTCGATCTTTTCCAACGTCCACCAGGTCGGCGACGTCCTGTTCCGCGTGCCTCCGCGCTACGACACGCCGCCCGCCGTGTCGGCCCTCGTCATTGCGATCGCCATTGCGATCTCGGCGTTCGTCCTGAGCCGCCGCATCCGTGCCGTTGAGGTCGTGACGTGACAACGGCGGCCGTCGTGCAGACGGACCACCTGTCGAAGTGGTACGGCCAGGTCATCGGGCTGAACGATATCAGCCTCACCATCGCCGGCGGCATCACGGGATTGCTCGGTCCGAATGGCGCCGGGAAATCGACGCTGTTGAAGCTCATCACGGGCCAGTTGAAGCCCAGCAAGGGATCGGTGACGGTGCTGGGCGAGTCTGTGTGGGGAAACCCCGGCATCTTCCGCCGCCTGGGTCTTTGTCCGGAACAGGATGCCTTCTACGATCGGATGACCGGACACGAATGGGTGACGGCGCTCATGCGCCTTCACGGCTACGGCGAGCGCGACGCGTCCGACAAGGCGATGGCCTCGCTCGAGCAGGTGGATCTGCTGGAAGCGGCCAACAAGCGCATCGGCGCCTACAGCAAGGGCATGCGCCAGCGCGTGAAGCTCGCCCAGGCGATCGCGCACGAGCCCGAGCTGCTGATCCTCGACGAGCCGCTGTCGGGCATGGATCCGCTGGCGCGCCGCAAGACGATTCGGCTGCTGCGCAACTGGGCCGCGGCAGGACGCAACGTCATCGTCTCGAGCCACATCCTTCACGAGGTCGAGGCGCTCACGTCGGACATCCTGCTGATGCACCACGGCCGCGTGCTGGCCGAAGGCAACGTGCACCAGATTCGGGATCTCATCGACGAGCATCCGCACACGGTCTGCCTGCGCTCGAAGCAGCCCCGCGCGCTCGCGACGACGCTGGTCGCCAGCGACGACGTGTTGAGCGTGCGCTTCGAGGAGGACGCGGTGTTCGTGCAGACGGCGAAGCCCGACGCGTTCTACGCGCGGGTGACGGAGATGGCGGCGACCAACGGCGGGGGCGACATCTACGAAATCACGTCGCCGGACGACAACCTGCAGGCGGTCTTCGAGTATCTGGTGAAATCATGACCCACTCGACTCGCGACGCTCGCTCGGG
The DNA here is from genome assembly GCA_963821395.1 of Vicinamibacterales bacterium. GTDB lineage: Bacteria > Acidobacteriota > Vicinamibacteria > Vicinamibacterales > JAMQPK01 > JAMQPK01. Next base: position 207,267 of record CAWGDY010000021.1, read on the forward strand.
GCAGGCTCGATTCTGGAACGCCGCCTTTCGTGTGTTCGAGATCTCGATCACCCAGATGCTCTGGTCGAAGCGCACCGTCTTCATGCTCCTGGCCACCGGTGCGCCGGTGGCGATTGCCATCCTGCTTCGCGTCATCGACTCCATGGGCCTGTCGTCGTTCAAGGTGAACGGCGTGCCGGTGGCGGGCCCCGTCATCTTCGGCGGCATGATCTGGCTGTTGTATCTCCGCTTCGTGGTACCGGTGCTGGGCGCGTTCTACGGCACCTCCCTGATTTCCGACGAAGTGGAAGATCGCACGATCACATATCTGTTTACGCGACCCGTACCGCGCGGGTCGATCATCATCGGCAAATATCTCGCCTATCTGGTGTGCACCGGCCTGGTGGTGCTGCCGTCGGTCACCACGGTCTACCTGCTCATCACACCCGTCGCCGGCGGCAGCATCGGCGCCACGTTTCCGCAGCTCCTGACCGATCTTGGCCTGCTGGCGCTCGGGCTCGCGGTATATGGCGCCGTGTTCGCGCTGATTGGCGCGCTCGTGCCCAGGCCGCTGGTCGCGGGGCTGCTGCTCGTGTTCGGCTGGGAGCAGGTGGCGCTCATCGTGCCCGGCTATCTGCGCCGCTTCACGGTCGCGCATTACCTGCAGTCTCTCGTGCCCCACTCGATGCCCCAGGACGATACCGTCTCGGCCATCCAGTCGCTCTTCTCGGCGCCGCCGACGCCTGCGTCGAGCCTCCTGTCGCTCGCGGTCATTCTGGTGGCTGCGCTCTGGCTCGCGGCTAGGACCGTCGAGAAGCGAGAGTACGTGCTGGACCAGTAGGTGACGCTCGAATTGGCAGATTCGCAGATTGGCAGATTGGCAGATTCCGGGACAGAGTCTGAAGCGGTTTCAAGATGCGGATGCGTGGGTGGCGCCGGGCGGGGCCGCCCCGGCCACGCCCGCCCCTCGACTGCGCTCGGGACGCCCTGAGTTTATCGAAGGGCGCAGGTCCGCCTCCCGTACACGTGTTGTTCGGACCGAGGACGGGACGGGGCAGCCCGGCGACAGGACCCGCGCTCACGGTTTTGAAACCGCTTACAGCGACAGGGAACTTGGCCATAGGCGGGGCCGTCTCATTCAGTAACAGCATGACCAAAAGAACCCGCTATTTCCTGTTCGGTGCGATTGGCGCGCTTCTGGTCGGCCTTTCGGGCGGGCTGATTGCCTATCTCGCCTACGACCGGAGCGCCGGTGTACCGGCCGGGCTGCCGCTGGAAGTCCGCTATGTTCCTGCCAATGCCGAGGTCGTGGCGTTTGCCAACGTCCAGGACGTCATGACCTCCGAGCTCCGTCGCCAGCTCATGCCGACCATCGAAGCGGGCTCGCACAAGGGCCGGCAGATGATGAGCGATTTCGCCGGCATCGACCTGGAAAAGCAGGTTCATCACATCGTGGCCTATGTCGAGCCCCACCAGGCACCCGGTCAGCAGGATCAGCAACGGCCGGAGATTCCCAGATTGCTGCTGCTCGTCCAGGGCTCGTTCGAGCCAGCGCGGATCGAGCAGTTCATCCACGATCGCGGCGGAATCATGGAGGACTACAAGGGCGGGAAGTTGTTCATGCATCCCGACGCCGAAAAGCAGATGGCGCTGGGACTGCCAGGACCCGATCTGATCGCGATCGGCCAGGTCGATCTCGTGCGTCGCGCGATGGATCGTGCGCGCGACGGGGCACGCGGCGCCGAGGACATCACGTCGAACGACGAGATGATGGACCTCATCAAGGACAATGCCGGCAGCACGGCATGGGTGGTCGGCCACTTCGACGCGATGCGCCGCCGCATGCGGCTGCCCAGCGACTTTTCGGTGCAGGTGCCGCCCGTGCGCCTGGTGTCGATGAAAGCGCACGTGAACGGCGGCATGAAGGCCACGATTCGCGCGGAAGCCGGCGACAAGGCGGCGGCCGATCAGCTGCGCGATACCGTCCGCGGGTTCGTGTCTCTTGCGCGCCTGCACGGCGGCGGGCAGCCCGGCTTCGAGAGCGCGCTGAAGTCGATCGAGCTCTCGGGCACCGACAAAACCGTTCAGATGTCCTTCGCCGTTGCGCCCGACACCCTCCGCATGCTCGCTCCGCGGCGTCCCGAAGCGCCCGCACCGCCTCCGCCTCCAGCTAAGTGATCTAGAATCTAGAAACTAGAATCTGAAGTCTAGAATCTAAAATCCAAGAACCAGAACCGGCTTTCAGATTCTAGATTTTAGTTTCTAGTTTCAAGTTTCATGGAACTCATCTTCTTCTACGGTACCCTTCGAACGGGATTCAACCGCACGACGCGTGCGGGCATCGACTCGTTTCTGAAATTTGCGGGCCGCGGCTGGATTAACGGCAAGCTGTTCGATCTGGGGATCTATCCAGCTGCCGTGCCGGCCAGCGATGCGCGCGTGTGGGGCGAGGTCTTCGAAATCACGGATCCGCCCACGGTGCTGGCCGCGCTCGATCGCATTGAAGGACATCGCCCGTCGGAACCCGAGCGCAGCCTCTACAACCGCGTCCGCGTGTCGGCCACGCTCGATGACGGCCGCACCGAAGATGTCTGGGTGTATTTCTACAACGCGCCGCTCGGCCGGGCGCCACGGATCACGTCGGGTGACTACTTGGAACACTTGAAGAGTAGATAGACCGCAGGCTTCGGACTTCAGACTTCAGGCTTCTGGTCTAGAGCCCGGAGCCAGGAGTCCGAG
>CAWGDY010000022.1:0-43118 GCA_963821395.1 Vicinamibacterales bacterium
CTCTCGACTCGAACGCGAAGCCGGACAAGCAGCAGAAGAACCTGGCGAAGGCCGTGGCGAAGCTGCTGAAGAACTATCCGCCGCCGGTCAAGAGCAGTTAGAGCTGCGGAGAGGCCCCGGCGAATCACGAAGAACACTAAGGTGCGATCACGAAGAACACTAAGGTGCCAGATAGACAAGAACACAAAGAGTATTCCTTCGTGATCTTGTTTGTGTCTTCTTCTTAGTGATCTTCGTGTTCCTTAGTGATCTTCGTGTTCACGGGCGGCGCAAGTTGCCTTCGAGCTTCACCGGCGCGACGGCGAAGTCATCGAGAATCGGCACACCATCGGGACCTGGCTTCACGCGCGCCGCGCCGGCCATGGTCCCGGTAATCTCACCTTTTGCTCCGACCTGCAGGTCGACGATCGTCAATTCGTACCCGGCCTTGGACTTCGACGCATCGCCGGAGAGGAAGAACAGCGGCTGATCGGCCACGAGCACGAGTCGAAACCCATCTTTGTTCGGCTGCTCGTGGGCGTACTTGATCTCGACTGGCCGGCCGGACACCTCGATCGTGCCCACCGGTGGTAGCGATCGCAGCACTTTCAGCGCGCCGGGATAGCCGTTGAACTTCAGGCCGTCGGTCACACGCGTGCGCCGGCTCTCCTCCATCAGCCGCTCGACGGCAATCGTGACGGTCGAGGTGACCGTCGTCGCCGCAGCCTTCAACTGCGCGTTCAGCATCAGCTTCATCGGGTACTCGCCGGCCGCACGGGCCAGACTTCCCCAACAGAGAACCAGGAGGACGGCGATGACCGCCCTTCGAGGCGTGCGCATGACTTCTCCTTTCAGATCCGATCAGCTTCGCGGGCAGCCCGTATGGTACAGCCACTTGGCTGAATCATCATAGAGGCCGGCCGTTGCGTGCATCCCTAGCCTCCCAGCTTGAACGAGAAGTTGTACCTGAACGAGAACTGAGCCTTGAACCCGTCGCTCGAAAATCCGTCCGAGAAGTTCTCGCGGCGTCCCCACTGGAACTCGCCGCCCAGCATCACATTGGGCACCGGGTAGTAGAGGAAATTTCCGAGTGCATAGTGACCGGTACGGAACGCGTCTGGCGCCTGAGCATCGCTGTTCTGTATGTCCTGCATCGAATATCCGACAGTCGTGGAGTAGTGCTCGCTCCACGAGTGATCGAGGAAGGCGAGCATGCCGACGATCGGCAGCGTATCGCCTCTGAGCGGCTTCACCGGGTCAGCCAGCTGCTTGACAGGACCGATATCGACCGGTGAGTCGTTCATATAGTTCTGAATGCCTTCTCCAAACGCCAGCTGCAGGCGAAGCGTGTCTTTCGACGTGACTTTAACGTTGGAGCTCAAGTTCAGGCCATAGCGGGTGCCGGAACCGGATAGATCGAACTGGTCGACCAGGACGTCGTCCCAGCTGATCTGCCCGACGATGCCCGCCACCCTGAAGTATCCCCAGTCCTGACTGAACTTGAAGGCGCCGGAGAAGTCGGGGATCGGGAAACGGGCTTTGATGTTCTGGAGCTCGACACGAGAAGCGTACACCCCGCCGTCACCGCTCGCGCCTGGACGCTCGAGCGCGAGCATGAAGCTCTTGTTTTCCATGGTCCGCATCCAGCGCACCTGCACGTTGCGAAAGAACACCATGCCGGTCGGTCCCCAGTACTCGATTGAGTTGGGAAACACGTCGGGATCCATGAACGGGCTCCACGTCTGTCCCGCGCCGAACTCCCCGAGTTCGCCCCACGCATGCCGCAGCCGGAACGTCGTCTGTCCCTCGTCCACGCCGGTCCCGAACAACTCGAACTCGAACGTCGTGTTCAGGCTTCCAAGGTCGGTTGGAGTGCTGGTGCGCACGCCGAGACGGCTCTGCCGTACGCCCGCAAAGGTGTTGTTGTCTTTCCCATACTGATCGTCGAACGACGGCAGCTTGGTGACGCGCAGCGTGTCGAACCAGTTTGGGTGGATTGCGGTGAAATCGTGGCCCATGTCGAGCATCGCGAAGCCGTAGATCTCCATCGACGGCTTGGCATCCTGTGCATTCCCCTGGGCCCTGACATCGGCGGCCACCAAGAGCAGCACGGCCTGTAGTAGCCATGGCACGATGCGCTGTATGCGTCTTTCAGACATTGTGTGTTCTCCTCAGTTGACGTGCGCCCCCTCCCACAGCACGCATGATGCCAGTCCGCTCCTGAGCCGAAAGACGCAGAGCTTTCAGAAACAGGCCGAGTCTTTGCGGATGGCCTACCCGCAATGCTGGAGAGCCTCCGAGATAACGGAGGAGCCAATGGGCACGCCGATCAGATGGAGGACCTCCGAAAAAATGGAGTCGCGGCCACGACGCCTGTACTGCGTTTCCCTCATGATCGGCGAGATCCGCGATGCGGCCGACGGCGCGAGGCTTGCTGCGATCCGGCGGCATGACACGCCACTTCAGACGGCCTTACGCGGCAGCCTGGCTCGCGGCGCTCGTGCTGACGATGTCGGTGCTGCACGCCCAGTCCCAAAAACCCGCGCCCTCGGACGATCTGCACACGCTGCTGGCTCCAATCGCGCTCTACCCGGATTCCCTGCTGGCGCAGATGCTCATGTGCTCGACCAGTCCCGGCGACGTTGTGGCCCTCAACGGGTGGCTCTCGACCACCACCAACCTGAAGGGCACCGCGCTGCAGGATGCCGCGACGAAAACCGGCTTCGAGCCGAGCTTCGTGGCGATGGCCCTGTTTCCACAAACCGTGAAGATGATGGCCGACCAGCTCGACTGGACGACGAGCGTCGGACTGGCATTCACAAAAAACCGGTCTGCCGTGTTCAACGCAATCCAGCGACTCCGCGCGCAGGCCCAGCAGGCTGGGACCTTGAAAACAAACGCGCAGCAGGAAGTCGAAACACGGACAACCTCCACGGGCGAAGAGGTCATCGTCATCGAACCGGCCAATCCCCAGGTTGTGTACGTCCCGCAATACAACCCGCAAGTCGTCTACACGCAACCCGCGACGACGTCGACCACGATCGTGGTTCAGGAAAACAACAGCAGCGCCGATGCCGCCGCGGCGGGCATGATCGGCTTCGCGGCCGGCATCGCGATCGGCGCCGCCATCGACAACAACTACTACTACGGCCCGTACGGCTTTCACGGCGGCGCGTACATGTACAACGACGCCTGGGACGACTACTACGACCACCGCGAAGACGCGCGCGAGGACTGGCAGGACCACCGCGAGGACATCGCCGACGAGCGGGGCGACCGCGCGGAGAATGCCCGCGAAGAGCGAACCGACCGCGCGGAGAACCGTCAGGAGAACCGGCCCGAGGCAAGCCAGGCGCAGCGCGACCAGGCCAAAACGGCGGCGCAGAACCGCCAGAGCGGTACGTCGGCATCGACGCAGAGCCGCACGGCGACGCAAAGCCGCACGACGAGTCAGGAATCGCGAGGATACGGAAATGGCTCGGCAAAAGCGTCGGCTTCCGAGCGGAGCGGCTCGAGCTCGGGCGCGTTCTCGGGCTATTCCAACGGCAAATCGGAACGTTCCGCCAGCTCCCGCGGGCAGCGCAGCCGCAGCAGCTCTCGCAGCAGCGGCGGTGGTGGACGGAGGCGCTGATGTTTCAACGTATCGCCTTGCTCATGCTGGTCGCCGCCGCTGTTTCCTGCGCGGCACCTTCTCAACGAGCCGCGCCAAAGGAGCAGACGTTTGCCTCGCCCGACGAGGCGGCGCGCGCGCTCGTCGACGTCGTGAAAAAGGGAAACCTCGACGGGCTGCTCGTCATGCTGGGCCCCGAGGGGAAGGAACTGGCTGAAACGTCAGACCCGGTGACCGGCAAACACCATCGCGAGGTGTTCACCGTCGCCGCGGCCGAAGGCTGGCACCTGGAAGAGATGGGCGCGGACAAGCGGACGCTCGTCGTCGGCAACGAGAGCTGGCCGTTTCCCATCCCCATCGTGAAAGAGGGCACCGTGTGGCGGTTCGACACCGCCGCGGGAAAGGAAGAAGTGATCGCCCGCCGCATCGGGCGCAACGAGCTTGCGGTGATCCAGGCCTGCCGCACGTACGTGATGGCACAGCAGCTGTACGCGAAGCATGGCCACGACGGAAATCCGGCCGGGATATTCGCAGGAAGCTTTCGAAGTGAGCCGGGCAAGCAGAACGGCTTGTACTGGCCGGCCGCGCGCGGCGCACACCGCAGTCCCCTGGGCGATCTGCGTCGCGGATGCCGAACTCGAGCGACACGCCGCAGCCCCGGCAGGCGCCAGGCCCCTGCCGTTTCACGGGTACTACTTCAAGATCGTCACCGCACAGGGCGCCGCCGCGACCGGGGGCGCCAAAGACTACCTCGTCAAGGGGAAGATGTCGGGCGGCTTCGCGCTCGTCGCATGGCCGGCTGACTACGACGTCACTGGCGTCATGAGCTTCATCGTCAATCAGGACGGCGTCGTTCACGAGAACGATCTCGGTCCCGATAGCACGAAGGTGGCCGAAGCGATGACGAGCTACGATCCCGATCCCAGTTGGAAAGTCGTCGCTCCCTGAGGACGAACGGCTATTTCTTCCGTCGCGTCGGATATTCCGCGAACATCATCTCCACGGCTTTGTTGATCGACGCTTCGAGCTGGTCCCGCTGGACGTCGATCGGGATATCGACACGCATCCGAAGCAGCTGACGGAAGCTCGCCGGTTCGTGCAAGGTGACGATCAGCGTGCCGACGGGGAATTGCGGCAGAAGCCCCTGGGCGTCCTTCTTCCCTTTCAAGTCCACGTCGGTCCTCTGGAGCGATGCGTACGTGACGAGCACGTCCGCCGGCTCGTTCACCTTCTTCATTTCTTTGGATAGCTCTCGGTCGACCGCCGCCGTGATCTGAGCGTCGACGGCCTTCTCGACCGCAGGCTGTCCGCGGCGCCAGGCATAGGTGTGGAACTTGGTGTAGTCGACGTTCTTCTCCGGCGTGACAGTGACGCCGTACTTGGTGGTCTGTGCGGCCACCGCAACGACCGCGGCACAGGCAATGGTGAGGACGAGCATTAATCGCTTCATGATGTGTCTTTTCACAGCAGAGTAAATGTCACGACGGCACGCGCCCGCTCGCCGTCGGTTCCTGTCAGGATCACGCGAATCACGTAGTCGCCGGGCGGCACCTGACGAAATCGGGCATCGATCGTCTTCGGCGCCCGGCTGCCGTCGAGCTCGGACGTCGAGCTCGCATAGTAGCTAGTAGAGTCTACGACGAACTCCAGCCGCCGGTTGCTGTCTTCCCGCCCGACGGTCGCCCGGATGACGACATCCTTCGGCGCCGAGCCCCGAACGGGCATCAGGCGGATCTCGAAGCAGGTCGTCCGCTGCCGTCGGATGCCCGGCGCCACCCAGCATGACACCAAGCACAATCGCGAGTATTGGCACCGACTTCATGGGTACCTCCCGGGGAAGCTGGTGCCGTTACGCGCGTGCCTCGACCAGCCCGAGCAGGACACCGGTGTGCCGGGCAATCATCAGCTCTTCGTTGGTCGGAATCACCCAGGCCGATACCCGGCTGCCGGGCGTGGAGATTCGAGGACGGCCGGCGTCGTTGGCGGCGGCATCGAGCTCGATGCCGAGCCACGCCGACATTTCGCAGATCCGCTTGCGGATCTGCGCCGAGTTCTCGCCGATGCCGGCGGTGAACACCAGTCCATCCAGTCCACCAAGTACCGCCGTCAGCGCCCCGATCTCTTTCGCCACGCGATAGACGAAGTACTCCACCGCCAGCCGCGCCGCCGGCTCGCCGCTCGTCAGCAGCACGCGCATGTCGCTGCTGACGCCCGAGATGCCGATGAGGCCCGATTTCTTGTAGAGGATCGTCTCGACCTCGCTCGCCGAGAGTCCCAGGTTCTGGAAGAGAAAGAGAATCGCGCCGGGATCGACCGAGCCTGTGCGCGTGCCCATGCAGAGGCCGTCGAGCGCCGTAAACCCGAAGGTGCTGTCGACGCTCTTTCCGTCGCGCATCGCACACAGGCTCGACCCACTGCCGAGATGCGCGACGATCACGCGTTTGCCGGCAATCTCGGGCGCGGCTTCGGGCAGCACCGATGCGATGTACTCGTAGGACAGACCGTGGAATCCGTAGCGCTGCACCCCGGCCTCGCGGATGTGCTTCGGCAGCGGGATGATCTGCGCCACCTCGGACTGACCGCGATGGAAGCTCGTGTCGAAGCACGCCACCTGCGGCACGCCGGGGAGGCGCGCCGACACCGCCTCGATCGCGGCGAGATTGTGCGGCTGGTGGAGCGGCGCGAGCGGAACCAGCTTCCGCAGATCGTCCATGACCTGCGGCGTCACGACGATGGGGCCGGCAAACTGTGCGCCTCCATGCACGACGCGATGACCGACGCCCGCGAGGCGCGCGTTGCCGAACCGGCCACGAAACCAGACGGCCAGCGAATCGAGCGCCGTGCTCGCATCCCGCACCGTCGCGCCCAGCGACTCGTCGGCCACCACGCTGCCCTCGCCGTCCTTCACGCGCATGTGCGGCGACGTGCCGATGCCTTCGATCTGACCGCGCGCGGCAAGCTTCCAGGTTTCGGCTGCCGGCCTCTCAAAGACGCAGAACTTGAGGCTCGACGATCCGGCGTTGAGCACGACAGCGCAGTCGTTCATGCCTGCACCGCCAGTTGTGAATTCTGGCGCCGCGCATGCGCCGCCAGCATCGCCACGCCGCAACTCGCGATGCGCGTGCGCACGCTGTCGGCGCGGCTCGTCAGGATGATCGGCACGCGCGCACCCACAACCAGGCCGGCGCAGTCGGCCTGAGCGAGGAACGTGAGCAGCTTGGCCAGGATGTTTCCCGCCTCGAGATCGGGGGCGAGGAGAATGTCCGGATCGCCCGCCACCGCCGACTTGATGCCTTTGATTTTCGCCGCGTCCTTGCTGATGGCATTATCGAAGGCCAGGGGGCCGTCCAGCACGCCGCCCGTAATCTGCCCGCGATCGGCCATCTTGCACAGGGCGGCCGCGTCAATCGTGGCGGACATCTTGGAATTGACCGTCTCGACAGCCGCGAGCACGGCGACCTTGGGCGCCGCCAGTCCGAGCGACATCGCCAGATCGATCGCGTTCTGGCAGATGTCCACTTTGTCTTCCAGCGTCGGCGCGATGTTGATGGCCGCATCGGTGACGATCAGCACCTTGTGATACGTCGGCACGTCCATGATGAAGACGTGGCTGATGCGCCGTTTCGTTCGCAGGCCGCCTTCCTTCGCGACGACCGCGCCCAGGAGCTCGTCGGTATGCAGGCTGCCCTTCATCAGGACCTCGGCTTCTCCAAGGCGAACGAGCTCGACCGCCTTGGCCGCCGCCGCATGACTGTGCGGCACATCGATGATTCGCGCTCGCGAAATATCGATCCCCGATTTCTTCGCCACCTCGTTGATCTTGGCGGCCGGGCCGACCAGGATTGGGATGATCAGCCCCTTCGCTTCCGCATCGATGGCCCCCGCCAGCGCGGTCTCCTCGCAGGGGTGCGCGACTGCGGTCGCGATGGGCTCAAGGTTTCGACACCTCAGGAGCAGTTGTTCGTACTTTCCCGTTCCTGGCTCGTGACTCATGGTGGGCTCCTGTTGCTGTGGTCGGCGCGTGCGGGCGCGCCGCCGATCCGGTTTCCTTCAAGAGAAGCGTGAGAAGAATGGCGAGTGCGACGCCGTAGAGCAGCGGCTCGAACGCCGTCTGATAGTGCGCGAGCGTCATGGTCGAGGCGCCACCGCTGACGGCCATCAGGATCCAGCCGAAGACGGGACCGAGCAGGGCGCTGAACGTGAAGTTCAGGAAGTTCACGACCCCGGTGGCCGTACCGCTCATCTCGGGCGGGTTCGCCTCCTTGATGATGGTGTACGGCAGCATGGCGGCGCCCGACACCAGCCCGGCGACGAAGCCCAGCATATACGGCGGGAACACGTGCGCGGGCCCGAAGAGAATCCAGGCCAGGCAGCCCAGCAACACGACCGCGCTCGCGATGATCACCGGTTTGCGCCGGCCGATGGCATCCGATACGTAGCCGAGCAGCGGACAGCCGATGATCCACCCGACCGGCACCATCGCCGAGTGCATCACCGCAGACCCGTAATCGAATCCGCGTGCCTCCTGCAGATAGCGGACGCCCCAGATCATGTCGAAGATGGTCGTGGGGATGAACAGCAGCCCCGAGATCATTCCGCAGAGGATCGATTGTGGATTGCGAAAGACCGTCACGAGCGCGCGCGCGGCGCCCTTCATCCAGTCATCGCTCGCGGGACGCACGTCCGATTTCGGGAGCAGAACGTACAGCACCGCGCTGATCGCAATTCCTGCAATCCCCATGAAGAGCCAGAACGCATTCCAGTTCACGCCCGCGGCGATGACGGGACCGACGACGAACTGGCCGGCGGACCCACCGGCCATCCCGAACATCTGGGTGGCCCCGATTAACGTCGCGGCGCGGGATGCGGGAAAATTAGTCGAGGCGATGTAGACCGCGCCGACGAGCGCAAAGACGCCTCCTGCGCCCTGCAGAAAACGTCCCACGTTCGCGGCCTCGGCGTTGCCCGACGCAAACAGCAGCGAGCCGATGCCGACTGTGGCGGCGCCGATCGGGACCACTTTGCGCGGCCCCAATCGATCGATGGCGGTACCGGCGATGAGGCTGAACGGCGAGTAGCCGTAGTAGAAGAGGCCGACCATCGACGCCACCCCCATCGCCGTGAGGCCGAAGGCCTCCGACAACTGGGGCATCATCACGCCCGGCGCCGATCGAAGCGTGTACTGATAGAAGTAGTACAGCGCCGTAATCAGCCATGCAAACGTTGCCGTCCTGACAGCCGGTTTCACCTGGTGCTCATCGATGTGACCGCGCGGAGTTCAGCTCAGCAGACACCATGCCCGCCCCGCTGTCCGCGGTCTGTCGTCTCAACTTGAAGAATCAGAACAAGTTATGAGCGTTCTACACTCGGCGCGCCGACACGGGATACGACTGCGGCTCCACCGCGCCGGAGTTTCTCCCGCATTCCGGAGGGTCTGTCGCGGGGCCTCTTACGGCTGGAGTTCCGTGGCAACGGAGAGCAGGGGCAACCGCAGCGTGAAGGCTGCGCCCTGGCCCTCTCCGGCGCTCTCGCCATCGATGGTGCCGCCGTGCAGTTCGACGATGTGGCGCGCGATGGCAAGGCCCAGCCCGAGACCGCCGTGCAGTCGCGTCGGACTGCTTTCGGCCTGCCGGAACCGCTCGAACACGTGTGGCTTGAAGTTGCTGGGAAATCCGATCCCGTTATCGCTGACGACGATTTGGATGTCGCCGGCGTCTTGAGCGACGCGCACCTCGATGCGCCCTCCGCGCGGCGTGAACTTCACCGCGTTCGAGAGGAGATTCCAGACGACCTGCTGGAGTCGAGTCGCATCGCCCGGCAGCTCCGGGAGGCGCGGCGCAATCACGCTCGTCAGCTGGAGGCCTTTCGCATCGATGGCGGGCTTGACCGTGGCAATCGCGTCTTCGACGACGCTGGCGATATCGGTCGGCTCGATTCTGAGCCGCGCTTTGCCCAGCACGATGCGAGAGACGTCGAGGACGTCCTCCACAATCTGCGCCAGCGACGCGGCGTTGCGCCCGATCACCTCGATCGCCTGCGGCACTTTCTCGGGCGCGACGGCGCCCGACTGCAGCATTCGGGCGTAGCCAAGCACCGCATTCAACGGCGTTCGCAGCTCGTGCGACAGCGTCGCCAGAAATTCATCCTTCAGCCGGTTGGCGTTCTGGAGCCGGCGATAGGACTGCGCATTGTCGATGGCGAGCGCGGCGCGCGACGCCACATCCAGCGCGAGCCGCAGATCGTCGTTGCCGAACTGACGGCTTGATTCCGTGTTGGCCAGCGTCAGGACCCCCAACACCCGATCGTTGGCGACCATCGGCACGCACAGGTACGAGACGAGGCCGAGCGACCGCATTTTTTCCAGACGGTCGGCATTTCCCTGTGCGGCGGCGACCAGCATCTCGTCGGACACCCGCGGCACAAACGCGGGCACGCCGGTGCGGGCCACGAACTGCGGGCTCGTCGGCGTCTGCGGGTCTTCGTAGTTCGCCCGCACGTCCCGCGCAAGCGGGATCTTGTCGGGATTCACATGCTGGGTGGCCACGGGCATCAGCATCCCGTCCTCGTCAACGACGTCGACCGCGCAGTAGTCCGCGATGACCGGTGTCGCCGCGGCGGAGAGCGTCCTCAACGTCTGCTCGTAATCGAGCGATCGCGTGAGCGTAAGCGTCACTTCGGCGAGAAACAACTCGCGATGCGCGGCCCGGGCCGCGAGGGCTTCGGCCTGCTTCCTGTCCGAGATATCTCGCGCGATTTTGGAGGCGCCGACGACCTGGCCGTCGGCGTTGAGGATCGGCGAGACCGTCAGCGAGATGGGAATCAGGCGCCCGTCGCGGCTCTGGCGCACCGTTTCGAAGTGATCGACGCGCCGCCCGGCCCGGATCGATTCGAGCACGGCGTCTTCTTCGGATTGTCGATCAGCGGGGATGAGGGTGCGAATCGATCGGCCGATGATCTGTTCGGCTGTGTAGCCGAACATCCGTTCGGCAGCATCGTTCCACGACAGCACGATACCGTTCAGATCTTTGCTGACAATCGCATCGTCGGAGGACGAGACAATCGCAGCCAGCCGGCGCGCAATGTCGTCTGAGGGATCCGCCACAGACACTCAGACTAATTGATGCGAATTGTGCTCGCAAGAAGGAGATCGGGACTGAATCAAAACGAGTCACTGGGCATTGTGGCGAACGCCGCCGAACAAGGCCGTCCGCACGCGCTCGATCTTGAGCCGCACCTTGTCCATGAACGAACCGGGCATCCCCGGGGCGCCTTCCGGCGCCGCGGTCGCGTACGGCACGATGAACACGAGGATCGCATACAGGCCTGCGACACCGGCCGGAGGCCGATCGAACGCCGCGATCTCCACGATGCCGGCAGCGACGAACGCTATCCTGACGAACGTGGGATCGGTGTTGACGTGCGCCGCGATGCCGTTGCACAGCCCGGTGATCATCGCGCCTTCGCGAACCTTGTAAAGACGTCTGGGCGCGGACTCGCTTCTGGGAGCGTCCCATGGCGGTGGAGCGCTGCCCGAGCCGGGGGCCCCGGCATCGACGGGACCAATTTCACGCAGCACGTCGTTGACATCGGCAACCGTCACAATCGCCCTCGGCGGCTCGCCAGGCTTCATGAGCTTCTCGGCGATCGACTGTTCGAGGTCGCGGACGATCTCGACCCTGTCGGGGTTGGCGCCAAGCTGCGACTCGGCGTGCTCGAGGTAGGCTCGGAGGGCATCGCACGCGCGCTCGTCGAGCTGAAACAGGCGGCTGTCGAGGTTGATAGTGACGAGTTTCTGCATGATTAGCCTCCCCCCAAGTTGTCGAGGGTCTCGTTGATGTAGGTCCAATAGTCGCTGAGCTCATCGAGCTGCGACTTCCCTTTCGTGGTCAGCTTGTAGTACTTCCGTGGGGGCCCTGCGTCGGACTCCTGCCAGTCGTAATCGACGGTGCCTTCGCGCCGCATCTTGCTCAAAAGCGGGTACAGGGTGCCTTCCTGTGTCGCGAACTCGGTGGTGCTGAGCCGGTGGAGCATGTCGGCCACGTAAACCTTGTCACGGGCGACGATTTTGAGAATGAGAAACTCGAGCAGCCCTTTCCGGATGGACGCAAACTTCTCGTGGATGTGGGCCGTCGTCGCAGTTGCCATTCAAGCTACCTTTGATACACAAGGTAGCATCGTCTTGAAAGGCTGTCAACAACACTAGGAATTCCGTCCAAAATATGAGACTTTAAGGGGATTCATGGCTAACCGATCGCGACCATCGCAACAAAAGCGGCACAAAGAGCGTGCCCGGCAGGAAAAGCAGAAGATGAAGTTCGAGCGCCGTCAGGAAGCTAAGGTCAGCCGCTCGAACAGTCCTCGCCAGCCCGGGGACATAGATCCCGACATCGCCGGCATCGTCCCGGGTCCCCAACCACCCAGGGAAGACGAGCTGGTGGACGACGATAACGTCGAGCCTAGTAGTTAGGTTTCGTTAGCCTTCCGATTCCGCTTGCGGCTTTCGAAGACTTCGAGAACGGTCTGCACGGCCTCATTCTCTTTGTGGCGAAGTTCCCGCTGGATGCCAGGGATCATGTACCAGGCCCTAAGGGCTTTGTACACTTCATTTTCCTGGTTCTGCAGCTCTGAGGGGCTTTTTTTGACGGGAGCGGGCATGCGCTAATGTACCAAAAAAAGGGATAACGGGCGAGAGCTAAGGGTGCGGGAGGGCCGGAATCGTGCCGGCCCTGCCCTCCGCAAACGCTACGGCCTGCTATGTGAGACGACGGGTTTCAGACGGATCGGCAGGAGTCGGGCTTCCTCGTGTACCTGCCCTGCTCGTGGCGCTACGGACTTTTCGGCCGGTTTTTCCACCGGTTTATCGCCCTGCGGCTCCGCCGGCTTGTCGGCGGGCTTATCCTCCGGCGGTGTCGAGCCTTTCAACGGCCAGTTCTTGGCCAGGTACTCAACGAGCACCTTGGCCTCTTCTTCGTTCAATTCGGCCCCGAGGTCGATCATGTTCACGACCACCTCGTGCCACTCCTCGACGCTGCGGCCGAACGTCGTCACCTGTTCCGGCGCGTGACACGTGCTGCACTTCTTCTCGAGAATGTCCTTGCCAGGGCCATCAGGAAACGCCTGAGCGGCGGCCGGACCGGCCGACGCGATCACGGCAGCCACCGTAAGCGGGAGTAAAGAGAGCTTGAACATGATTCCTCCGTCGCCTCATTGTACTAGAGGGCGCGCGAAAAAATAGCCGTCGCTTTCCTCCACGTTCATCGGGCCGTCGAAGGCATCGGTGAGACGCCCCTCGGTGAGGATGTCGCGCTTGGCGCCATCGGCCGCGATGTGCCCGTTCCGCAACAGGATGACCCGGCCAATCTCCGGGATGATCTCTTCGACGTGGTGAGTAATCAGAATCAGCGTCGTGCCGTCTTTCGCGATATGCCTGACGCGCTCCATGAAGCGATGGCGCCCGACGACGTCGAGCCCCGTCGTCGGCTCGTCGAGCACGAGCGCGCGGGGATTGGTGACCAGCGCCCTCGCCAGCAGCACCCGCCGCGCCTCGCCGCTCGACATTTCGTTCATCAGCCTGCGCGCGAGGTGCCCTGCCGCCATCCGGTCCAGTGCCTCGACCGCGCGGCGCCGCATGTCGTCGGACACCGCGGTGTAGCGCAGGATGCCCTGAGTGGCGACAAAACCCGAAAGCACCGCCGCAAGGCCGGTGATGCGTCCTTCGCTGTTACCCGCGACGAAACGATGGTGCAGGTCTGCCGACACGATGCCGAGCTGCGGACGCAGCTCGAACACGTTCCAGTTGTCATCGCCGAACACGCGTACGGGCGACAGGTCGCCGGGCAGCGGAAGCGGGCGCTCTTCGTGCGTAAGGAGTCGCACGAGGACGGACTTTCCGGCGCCGTTGGGTCCCAGTATGGCCGTATGTTCGCCGACGCCGATTCTCAGCGTCAGCCCGTGCAGCACGGTCCGGTCGCCTTTCTTGACGCTGGCATTTATCAGCTCGAGGACGGGCTCGCTCATCGCGCGACATTTTATGTCACCGCAGCGTGATGCCCGCCCGCAGGAGCGCGCCTCGCGAGAGTTGCTCGCCTGGAATGTAACCACGCGCCTTGTAGCCGGCGGTCACGTGCAGCGCGTCAGACCAGCGCGAGCGCAGGAAGGCGGGCAGCGGCACCAGGACGGTGCCCGTCGCACCGGCACCCGTACCCAGCGGCGCCGATGTTTCATCGCCAAACACGTCGGGCTGACGCCACACGTTGACGGCTGCGTCGATTTGCAGGCCCTTGATGCGCCACAGGTCGGCCACACGGGCCGTCAGCCCCCACGGCGTGCTCGCTCCCGTGTTCCCGACGCGAAGCACGAGATGAGTCAGCCTTTGCCTGTCGGCGCGGGGCATCGACCACGACGTACGGACCGTCCACTCCGCCCCGTACGGCGCGAGTGCGTAGCCAAGCGACGGGAGAATTCGAACCCCGCCTCCCACGGGGATCAATGGCATCGGCCCCGTGGGGTTTCCATCCCCGATATACGACCCTGCCACGCCGTACAAGGCATAGAACAGGAGCGGATCGGCGAGCGCGAGGAGCGCGCGGTCCTGCACGTAACGCCGTGTGAGCGGCGAGCACGGCGCCTTGCACGCGTCTTCGAATATCTCGAGGAAGTCGGCGACGTCGTGGCCTTCGCGTGAGTTCTCCGACGCCGTCAGGATGTAGGTCATCCCCGTGAGGCGCGATTCGAAGTACAGCCACGCTTCGCGATAGTGGATGCGGCCCCGTGCCACCGCACGGTCGGTAATGGCGTCGGCCAGCGAATGCTGCGCTTCGATGCCCGATGCCGACACGCTCAGGTGTGCGAGCGGAGACACGGGAAACTGGCCGCTGAAGCTCGTGTAGGCATCACCGGAGCCGTATGGAATGGGCGCGTCGAAACCGTATCCGATGCGACCGTCGCCGAGCTCACGAAATCGCGCGCCATGGCCGAAGACCTCGTGGGCGACGACCATGAGCATGTGCTCCTGGGGCACGTCGAGCGCGATGAACTTCCCTGTCCTGTACAGCGCGCCGCGCGCAACCGACAGACGCGTACGCTCGGGCCCGAGTTTGAGCGGGACCCATCGATCTTCGAGCGTCGCGAGCAGGTGCTGGGTGGTGACGAGATCTTCGGCGCCCGCCGCGGGCGTCATGTATTGATCGAACACAACCGCATACGGCGCCGGGGACTGAGCCGAAGCCGCGCGCGCCAGCGTAACGATCAGAATCGAAAGGGAAAAGACCCGCACGCGTCGACTATAGACCAACAGGTTGGTACTGCGGTTGCACCCAACTCTGCGCGTGCGCCAACGAGCGGCCGGCGCCGACAGGAGACGCTCATGCCAAAAAACAAACCGAAGCGGGCGGCCAGAAAAGAGAAGGCTCAGGTGACGCGCCAGAACGTCAATCGTGAGGGTACTGACAAACAGAATCGGCACAAGTCGATCGAGGAGTTCGAATCCACGGTCGACCTGCCGGGCAGGACAGACTCGGGCCCCGAACCCGACGTCTTCGGGCAGGAAATTCCGCCGCAGAAGTAAGGTCCGCCTTCAGGCGGAGGCGACGGACTTCCAGTTCTTGAGGAGATACTCCGCGGTGCGCCACGCGAGAGCCTGGACGGTCAGCGTCGGATTGTGCGCGCCGCTCGTCCCCATGACCGACGCGCCGAGCACGCCGAGATTCGGCGCTTCGTGGGCAAATCCCCATCGATTGACGACGTTGGTCTCGGCGTTGTCCCCCATGCGCGTGCCACCGTAGGCGTGCGTGGAGGGTCCCATCGTGCCCAGCGGGTTGCGAATCACATCCGTAGCGCCTGCCGCCCGATACCACTGCTCCATCTTGTCTGCGACGAAGGCCGCGGCCTTGCGCTCGTTCTCTTTGAAGTCGGCCGTGATGCGGCAGACGGGGAGACCAAGGGGATCCTTCACCGTCGGGTCGAGGTCGAGATAGTTGTCCTCGTACGGGAGCGTCGACTTCTGGATGTATGCGCCGTGCGCGCGATCGGCGTGCTGCTTGACGAACGCCTTCCACTTCGAACCCCACTGCGGAGACTTGCCGAACGTATTCATGCTGGCGGCGCCGATGGGCCGGCGATCGGAAAAGACGAACAGGTTTCCGCCGCCGATGAAGTCGAGCTTCGAATGATCGAAGTTGTCGTCGGCGAAATCGTCAACGGCGACGCCTTGCGCGGGCAATCCGTACCAGTTGTTCAGATTCACCGGGAACAGCGCCTGCACGCTGCCGCCGGTGGCATGCGTGATGTAGTGCCGGCCCACCTGCCGGTGGTTGTTCGCCAGGCCATTGGGAAACGCCTTTGACGTGGAAAGCAACAGCGTCCGCACGTTTTCGTAGGTGTACATCGCCAGCAGCACCACGCTGGCCGGCTGGAAAAACACCTCCGTCCCCTTCGCGTAGGTCACGCCGGTCACACGGCCGTTGACATCGACGTTGATTTCGGTGACGTGCGCGTCGGTCACCACGTCGAGGTGGCCTGTCTTCTGCGCCTTGGGGATCGTCGTAACCGCGGTTGAGCCTTTGGCGTTGACGTGACACCCGCCGCGCGCGCAAAAGCCGTGATAGGCGCATCCCGAACGCCCTTCGTAGGTCCGCGTGTTAATCGCCGCGGGCCCCGGAAAGGGATTCCATCCGAGCCCCCGCGCGGCCGAGGCCATCTTCTCGTGCCAGTCGGTCCATCGCAGCGGCGGCATCGGATATTCGCTCCGGCGCGGCGCTTCGAAGATGTTTCCGCGGCGGTCGATCTTGCCGTTGATGTTCCCGGCCTTTCCCGATACGCCCAGCTCGCGCTCGACGATGTCGTAGTAGCGCTCCAGTTCCTCGACCCCGAACGGCCAGTCTTCGACGGTGGAACCTGACGGAATGCGCGACCTGCCGTAGCGGCGTGTCGTCTCGCTGACGACCTTGAAGTCCCACGGGCTGAGGCGCCAGCTCTGCGCCCAATAGTGAAGCGACGTACCGCCGACACCGTTCATCATCGGGTGAAAGGACGGCCGCGCGGAATACGGGGCCGACGCATTCGGCCGGTGGGTCGGCACCTCGCGATTGGCCTTCTGCACAGAGTGCGGCCACGCGCGATAATTGTTGCGCAGCTCGTCTGGGGCGAAGTCCTTCGGCGTCAACCATCGTCCGGCTTCGAGGCCGACGACACCGAGGCCCGCCTGCGCCAGCGGCAGTGCGGCAACGCCTCCGGCGGCACCCATGCCCACGATGACGACATCGGTCGCTTTCAGATTAGTGGGCATCGGACGGCCCCCATCGTGTTCGCGAACATCGCGTAGTCGTAGGCCGACCTGCGAATCGGCTTCGCGTATTCGCTCATGCGCTGGTCCGCGACCGTCACGTTCAAGCGCACACCTGGATAGCCGACGAGATCCCAGCCGACGAAATTCTGGTTGCCGCCATAGGCCGGATCGCAGAACGTGCCCTGGATCGTGTGCGTGCGCACGAGGGCGAAGAACGGCGTCTCTTCCATGGAGGCAAGCACGCGATCCTGCTGGGCAGCCGCGAGCTCGACGAAACGCCGGCCGCCGTTCGCGCGCGCCGCTTCGTCGGCGGCGGCCAGGCCCGCTGTATAGGTCTCGCGGGATGACGCCAACCATCCGCCCAGGGAACGTTCGATATAGGTGGCGGCGTGGGCTTCGGCGGCACCTGGGCCGTTGTCGTCGGTGGGGATGATGCGCGCGCAGATCGCGGCCAGCGTGGCAGATTCGGCCGGGCTGAGGACGTTCGCCTGCGCCAGCACCTGCTGCCTGAACGACAGCACGCGGCTGAGCTCGGGAAGCGCCAGCACGCCCGCACCGGCTAACCCCAGCCGTTTCAGGAGCTCGCGACGGGAATACGCGGGCGGCATCGTCATGGACCCTCCAGGAGGCGTCACTGTACCGAATCTAGAAACTAAAATCTAGAAACTAAAATCTGGAATAATGTTCCATTCCGCAACTCTAGAAGGAGCGTTTATGAAAGCAGTGGTTTGTTTGATGTTCGCGTGCGCGCTCGTGGCAGTCACGGTCCAGGCGCAGGCGCCGGCCGCGGGTGGGCAGAAGGTTCCGCTCAGCGAAGGCCTCCGCCGGTCGTACAACACCTTGAAGATGAATCTCACCGAAAGCGCGCAGAAATTTGGCGAGGCCGACTACGGCTATCGCCCGTCTCCCGAAATCCGGCCGTACGGCGGGCAGCTCGCGCACGTGGCCAACTCGCAGTTCAACGCATGCGCGGCCGCCAGAGGCGAGGCGAACCCGCACCAGGGGCAGAACCTCGAACAGACGATGAAGACGCGCGACGAGATCATCAAGGCGCTCGCCGATTCGTTTGCGTTCTGCGATCCGGCCTTCGCGAACCTGACCGACCAGAGCGCGGTCGAGCTCGTGAAGCAGGGTCAGAACGAAGTCGCGCGCGGATCGGTGCTCACGAACCTCATCGTGCACGGCAACGAGGAATACGGCATCATGACGGTTTACATCCGCACGAAGGGAATGGTTCCGCCTTCGACCGAGCGCGGCATGCGCGGACGCGGCGCGGCTGCGCCGAAATAGAGATGGCAGATGGCACATGGCAGATGGCAAATGGAAAATGCCATTTGCCATGTGCCATTCTTGCCATTACCAATCAGCTCCCTTACCCGCCGACCTGCGCTTGTTGACCGACAGGCTCGGACAACCGGCTGCTGCTTCGTAGAACGCGACCTCGCCCGGTTCGGGGAACTTCGCATAGCCCTGGTAGCTGATGGGATCGATGACGGTCCGATCGCACGTGAGGTGCTCCACCGCGACGCGATGCGCGGGCAGCCTGTACGGCGGTCGTTTCCTGGTGCTTCGCGATCGCGGGCGTAAAGAGAAACGACGCTACGCTCAAGCACAGCGCCGTCTTGGATCGGGCGCGCAACCACATGAGAGCCTCCGGGAAAACGGGGTCGGGAGGGGTTTTCGCGGAACGGCGAAAACCCTTCCCGACCCTCTTTTCGGCGGGAGCAACCCGCGTGCCGCATCCCGTGCGTGAAATTGCCAGCAAATTCGCGTGTTTTCGGGGCCCGCTGTTGCCAGTTCCGGACGGTCTAGTACGATTGCGATGGTGCCGCCTAGAGACCACCCCGGAGCCCGTCAGACAAAGCCCGAGCCCGCGCTTCCGCTCGGCGTCCGCACGCGGCAGATGCTCGCCGATCTCGCGGCGACGGCGCGCCTCGTGTGGTCCGCCAGCCCTGGCCTGTTCTCGCTGATTCTTGGCCTCAGCGCGCTGCTCGCGCTCGTCCCGGCGGCAACCTTGTGGGTCGGCAAGCTGCTCGTGGACGAAGTCGCCCGCGCCATCTCCGGAGCGACGCCGGGCCCGGACGAGGCGTACCGGCGGCTGGCGATGCTGCTCGCGCTGCAGGTCGGCATCACGATCGTCTCGTCGCTCGTGCAGACGCTCTACCTCACGTCGCGCGAGCTGCTCGGCGACACGCTGCAGAACCGCATCAGCCTGCGCATCCTGCACAAGGCCGCGGCGCTCGATGTGGAGAGCTTCGAGAACGCCGAAACCTACGATGCGCTTCGCAATGCCTACAACGAGGTCGGCTCGCGCCCGCTGGGCGTCATGTTCCAGATCATCGGGATCGGCCAGGCGCTGATTACCCTGACCTCGATCGGCGGTCTGATGTCGCGTCTTGGATGGCAGGTGCTGCCCCTGATTCTCCTCGCCAGCATTCCCGGCGTCGTCGTCTCGAGCCGCTTCGGCGCCGAAGGATACCGGCAGATGCGGCGGCGCGCGACCGAAGCACGCCACCAGAACTATCTCGGCTCGATCCTCACGTCCGACGCGCTCGTCAAGGAAGTGCGGCTGTTCGGGTTCGAGCGATACCTGCTCGAGGGCTGGCAGGACTACTACCTGAAGTTCCGCGCGCAGTTCGTCAATCTGCTCGGGCGTCGCAGCGCGTGGGGCCTCGCCGCGACGCTCGGGTCGGCCTTGCTGATCGCGTTTGCCACCCTCTCGGTCTTGCGACGGGCGGCCAACGCCACGATCACGGTCGGCGATTTCGCTCTCTTCGTCGGCGGCATCGTGCAGATCCAGAGCCAGTTCACGTCGCTCCTCAACAGCGTGACCGGCATCTACGAGAGCCTGCTCTACATGCGAAACCTGTTCGAATTTCTCGAGCTGCCGTCTCGCAACCTCGACGAAGGCGAAGAATGGCGCGGCCCGATCGAGTCCATCGAATTCGAGCGCGTCAGCTTTCGCTATCCGCTGACCGACCGCGACGTACTGTCGGAGGTCTCGTTCAAGATCGCCAGAGGGCAGGCGCTCGCGCTGGTCGGCGAAAACGGCGCGGGCAAGACCACCGTCGTGAAGCTCGTCACGCGACTGTTCGAGCCCACGGCGGGCCGCATCCTCCTGAACGGCCTCGACGCGTCGCGCTTCAGTCCGCGCAGCGTGCAGCGCGAGATGAGCATCATCTTCCAGGACTACGGCCAGTATCAGATGACGGCGCGCGAGAACATCGGTCTCAGCCGCACCGACCGGATGCAGGAGGATGCGTCGATTAACCGGGCCGGCGAAAAGTCCGGAGCGGTCGACGTGGTCAACGAACTGCCCGAGCGCTACGAGACGATGCTCGGACGGCTGTTTCCGGGCGGGCGACAGTTGTCAGGCGGGCAATGGCAGCGGCTCGCGCTCGGTCGCCTGTACTTCCGTCCCGCGTCGGTCCAGATCTTCGACGAGCCGACGGCGGCGCTCGACGCCATCGCCGAAGCAGCGATGATCGATCGCCTGCGCGAGCATGGAACGGAGCGCATCACGCTGCTCATTTCACATCGTTTCTCGACGGTGCGCATGGCCGAGCACATCATCGTGCTGCACGACGGCAAGGTCGTCGAAGACGGTTCGCACGCCGATCTGCTCGCCCAGCATGGGATGTACGCCACCCTGTTCAACCTGCAGGCGCGCGGATATTCAGCCGTAACTAGCTGATTTACCAGCCTATTAGGGCGCTTACAGAAGTCTTACAAACGTCATCGCCCGGCCTTGCTATCGTCATGGGGCCGTTCTTCCGACAAACAACAGGAGTTGAAAACATTGGCATCCGTTGCTGCCCTGTCCGGGCGCTATAGCAAGTTGTCGTGGACCACTGCGTTTTTCATGACGCTCTTCCACATTGGCGCGGTGTGGGCGCTCTTCCAGTTCACATGGGAAGGTCTCGCGGTCTTTCTCGTCACCTACTACATTTCGCTATCGCTCGGCATCGGCATGGCGTATCACCGGCTGCTCACGCACCGGTCGTACAAAACGTCGAAGCCTGTGGAATATTTCCTGACCACCTGCGCGACCCTCGCGCTCGAGGGCGGACCGCTCTTCTGGGTCGCCACGCACCGCCAGCATCACCAGCATTCGGATACCGACCACGACCCGCACACACCGCTGCACGGCGGCTGGTGGGCGCATATGGGCTGGATCCTCTTCGGCGATGCGCTGCACAACGACAACAAGATCACCGCGAAGTACGCGCCCGATCTCGGCAAGGATCCCTTCCACGTCTGGATCAGCAAGTACCACTGGATTCCGCTCACCGTGCTCGGCTTTCTCCTGCTGGCCATCGGTGGATGGAACTGGGTCCTGTGGGGCATCTTCCTGCGGACCACGGTCGGTCTGCACGTGACCTGGCTGGTGAACTCGGCCACGCACATGTGGGGATCGCGCCGCTTCGCGACCCGAGACGACTCGCGCAACCTCTGGTGGGTGGCCGCGTTGAGCTTTGGCGAGGGCTGGCACAACAACCACCACGCGCATCCCACGTCGGCCGCGCACGGCCTCGCGTGGTACGAGATCGACATCACCTACTGGCACATCCGCCTCTTCCAGGCGCTCGGATTGGCCACGCAGGTGCGGCGCGCCGCGATCGACGCCACCCTCGAAGAAGCCGCGTAGCTGGAGCCTCGAATCTAGAATCTAGAAACTAAAATCTAGAATCTGAGATCTCAAATCTAGAATCTACGACCCCAGTTTTTAGATTTTAGTTTTTAGATTCTAGTTTCTGGTTTTCAGCGTCAAGTTCTATAGTACCGCCATGTCCGTCGCCCCCGGGCGCCAGGGCGTCATCGCCTTTTTCGTCACGTTCTGCGTCTGCCTGGTCGCCCTGGCCGTCGCCCTGAACGTGGGATGGGTCGTCCTCACCCTCCGCGAAATCGTCCCGCTCCTGGTCGGCAGCCTCGTCTTTGCGGCCATCATCACCGGACTCATTCTCAACACCACGTTTCTCGTGCGCGAAATCCGGCGCAGCGAACAGCACGATGCGTTCGTGAACGCCGTGACCCACGAACTGAAAACGCCGGTGACGTCCATCCGCCTGCATCTCGAGACGCTCAAGTCGCGCGGACAGGCCGTCGACGAGACCAAGCGGCGCGAGTTTTACGACGTGATGCTGCAGGACAGCGACCGCCTGCTGCACCTGATCGAACAGGTCCTGTCGGCCGGTCAGAAGGGACGCGGACCCTTCCAGCAGGTGCGCGTCGACTTGAAGGCGCTTGCGGAGGAGTGCATCGAGGTGACGAAATCGCAGCGGCACCTGCCCCGGGAGGCGCTGCAGATGGTCGGCAGCGCGCACGACGCTATCGAGGTCTTCGGGGACCCCGATCATCTGCGCGGCGCCATCCTCAACCTGCTGGACAACGCGGTGAAGTATTCCCGCGATCACGTCCGCGTGGAGGTCGAGGTCGGCAAGGGTGACGAAGACCTCGCGGTCGTCCGCGTGCGCGATCAGGGCATCGGCATTCCGCCGAACGAGACCAAGCGGATCTTCGGCCGCTTTTACCGGACGCCGTGGGCGCTGACTCAGCGGGTCAAGGGCACGGGGCTTGGCCTCTTCATCGTGGCGCAAACCGCGAAACAGCACGGGGGTCGCGCTTTCGCCCAGAGCGAGGGCGTCGGCCGCGGCGCCACCTTCACCCTCGAATTGCCATCGGCACCCGCCGGACGCTCGTTGTCCCTCTGACGATGTCGAGACTGCTCATCGTCGAAGACGAAGCGCACATCGCCTCGGGGCTGTGCTTCAACCTCGAAGCCGACGGCCATCACGTGACGCTGCGAGACAACGGCGAAGCCGCGCTCGCGGAGCTCGAGTCGGATCCGTCGGGCGTCGATCTCGTGGTGCTCGACGTGATGCTGCCCGGCATGGATGGCTTTGCCGTCGCCGCCCGCATGCGCGCGAAAGGATGGCTGACGCCGATTCTCATGCTCACCGCGCGCGGCCGGGCCGAGGACGTGCTTCGGGGATTCGAGGCCGGGGCCGACGACTATCTCCCCAAACCCTTCGAGCTGTCGATTCTCGTGGCCCGCATCAACGCGCTGCTGCGGCGGCACACGTGGCATGCCACCATCCGCGCTCTCAATCACTCGGCCGCAGCCCCGGCGGTCGCCTCGCGCGACGTGTTCAAGTTCGCCGACAAGGTGGTGGACTTCGATGCGCAGGAGCTGGTGGCGGCGGGCCGGACCTACCCGTTGACGCTGATGGAGGCGAACCTCCTGCGCTACCTCGTGCAGCACGAGGGGAAGGCCGTGTCGCGCAAGAACATGCTCGAAGAGGTGTGGAACCTGCGCGAGGACACGGACACGCGCGCCATCGATCACTTCATCGCCCGCCTGCGGAAGTACATCGAGAAGGAACCTTCACGCCCACGCCACTTGATGACCGTCAGAGGCGTCGGCTACAAGTTCATCGCGGCGCCAAAAAAATAAAGCCGAAAAGATAAACAGAAGATCAAAAGATCAGAAGGTCTTTTTTCAAAAAAAAGGAACTCTTCTGATCTTCTGGATCGTCTGTTTGTATTTCCTCTGTGTCTCTGTGTCCTAGCTTAGCAGAGCGTTTTCAGAATCGTGTAGCGGGTCGCGGCAGTTGGGTTGGCGTGGCTGCGGCGCGAAGCCGTGCGCAGGCGGCCGACGGATGGCGCCTGACCGCGCGAGAAGCCCGAGGGCATCGAGCGAGGACGAATGGCGAAGTGAGTGTCCTCGCGTCGCGCGGTCCGCCGCGGCATCGCAGCGCGCGTCCGGCCCCGAAGCTTCGGATTCGCGCGGCAGCCACGCCAACCCAAGTGCGCCCGAGCCGAGCGCGTACCGGT
The DNA here is from genome assembly GCA_963821395.1 of Vicinamibacterales bacterium. Lineage (GTDB taxonomy): Bacteria > Acidobacteriota > Vicinamibacteria > Vicinamibacterales > JAMQPK01 > JAMQPK01. The sequence continues at coordinate 23,709 of CAWGDY010000022.1, forward strand.
CCGGCTAAAGCCGGACACTACGTACATTTGAAAAGCGCTCTCTAGACTACTCACCGGATATCGAAAGCCGCCATTTCCTGGAGATTCCGGACGAGCAGCTTGCCGTCGGCGATGACCGGGTGATTCCACGTCTTGCCTTCCAGTGCCGGGAACCGTGCGAGCTCCTCGTGCCGTGCCGGCGTCGCGTTCACGAGCACCACGTCGCCGTCTTCGGTCAGCACAATCAAATGATCGCCGGCCAGCATCACCTGGCCGTAGCCGTAGCGGCCGCCCTTCCAGTTCTGCTCACCGGTCGCGGCGTTCACGCTCGCGAGGATCGATTCGTCGAGGCCGTAGATGTGCCCGTTGTGCAGCACCGAGCTGGTGAACTTGTTGTTCATCCGCTGGTTTTCCCAGACCGTCTTCGTCTGGAAACGATCGCCGGTCTTGACGAGCTCGAACACCGCGGCGCCATGACCGTACCCGGCCGAAATGAACATCAGATTGCGCCCCTCGTGCGTGAACGGAATCGGCTGCGACACGTTGATGCCGCTGAACGTGCTCCAGGGTACTCCCACAGCAGCGTCCCGTTCTCGACCGTGAGGCCGGTCGCGCGTGCCGCCGTGACGACGAGAATCTGTCGCACGCCGGCGATGGTCGCGAGCATCGGCGACGTGTACGACGCCTCGTCGTTCAACGCTTTCCAAATCGGAGCGCCGGTCAGTTTGTTGTACGCCACGACGGAACTGCCGCGCGTGCCACCGGGCAGGACGATGACCTTGTCATCGACGATGAGGGGTGACGCGGACATGCCCCAGCTCAGATTGTCGGCGCGGTTGTCGGTGAGAATGTTGCGCCGCCACACCAGCGTGCCCTTCGAGGCGTCGAGCACGCGCAGCTCGCCTTCGGCGCCGAGCGCGTAGAGGCGCCCTTCGTGCCAGGTCGGCGTCGCGCGCGGGCCGTCGCCGCCCATCGACTCCTCGAAGTTCGCGGTCCAGCCGTTGGTCCACAGTTCCCGGCCGGTCTGGATGTCGTAGGCCGCAACGACCTCCTCGTTCCGGCGCTGCTCGATCGTGAACGCACGGCCATCGGCGACGACGAACGAGGCATACCCGCCGCCAACCGGCTGCTTCCACAACCGCCGCAGCCCTTCGCGCGGCCAGGTGGTGCGGATCGGCGTCGCGGTATAACGCCCGTCGCGATTCGGCCCGCGGAAGTCGGTCCAACTACTGCTGGGCTTGTCCGCCGAAGCGATATGCGAAGTCTGTACGAAGGCGGGCTTGTCCGCCGTAGCGACCGGCGAAGTCTGCGCGAAGGCGGATGCGTCAGGTGCGAGGGGTGCGGGAGGTGCGTTGGGTGCGTTAGGTGCGCTGTCTGCGGCCTGAGCGCTCTCGCGCTGGCGGGCGCGGTCGGCCTCCAGCGCTTCCTGCTGTGAGCGCGCGATGAACCGGGGCCAGCCGTTTCCGCCACGCTGCAGACGAAATCCCGCGGCCGCGAGGCCGGCGACCACGAGCATCACACTCAGGACAACGATGCCGAGCTTTCGCATGGTTTCGAGTATATCGCTGTCGGAAATGGGCGATGGGCGATGGGCAATGGTCTGGATGGTCACTGGTCGGTCACATGGTCGGTCACAACCGACTCGAAGATGTCGGCAGACGGCCTCCTCGAGAGCGGCGGCCCGAACGCCTGCCGGAACGCCTCGACGCTCAGAATCTGGTCGACGTTCGGCAGGTCGAAGAAATGCCGGTTGATGGATACGTGCTGCGTCCGGTGCGCCCGGAGAGCGGCCGCTTTCGCGTCGCGGTACTTCGACGTATCGATGAGAAAGTCGATACCCGGCTCGGCGCCAAGGTCTGGCGATTTCGGCGCATCCCACGGCAGCACCGGAGGGATCCAGAGCAGGCGCTGCACCCGATGGGCAGGACCAGCCTCGGGATGCCATCGCGAATCTTCAGCCGCCGCAATCGCATCACCCGCAAATCGTGAAATCGCCACGTGGTCGGGGTGCAGGTTCGCGCCGTTCGGATCGAAGGTGACGACAACGTGCGGGCGATGCCGCCGGATCACTTCGACGAGCTCCGCCCGAATCTGCCCGGGTGGCGCGCTTGCCAGGTGCTGGTCCTTATAGTCGAGCACCCTTACGTAGTTGATCCCGAGAATCCGCGCGGCGTCGCGCAGCTCGGCTTCGCGTCGTGCAGGCAGCTCTTCCCTGCTGCACAAGGCGGGCTCGCCGGCGCGTCCGGCATCGCCGCGCGTGGCCGTCACGATCGCGATATCGGCCCCCTCACCGGCGAACATTCGCGAGAGTCCCGCCACGCCGAAGCTCTCATCGTCGGGGTGCGCGTAGATGAACAGAAGCCGTTTGCCCATAGCTGAACATTCTGACGCAAACGTGTTCGGGGTTCCGATTTACAATGGAGAGACGTGGCCAGGGCCAAGCCCCGTTCCAGATTCGGCGCTCGCAGCAGGCTGGCCCGGCGCGCCAGAAGTGTGGCTATCTGGCTGGGTGTCGTTGCCGCCATTGGCGGCATTTTTTATGGCCTGGCCAACACAACGAGCATCGCATACGGCGAGCGGCAGCTGACGGCCATCGATTTCAGCTCGCTGACGAGCGATCAGAAGCATTCGGCTCTCGTCGAGGCCAACGGCGCGCGCTGCACCTGCGGCTGCGGCATGACGCTCGCGCAGTGCGTCGCCACCGACATGACGTGTCCGGTCCGGACGGACAACATCACGAAAATTCGTGGAATGGTACAGAAGGCTCTCAACTCTGGAGGCGGTTCTTGAAGCAGCTTTTCGCGGTTCTCATCGTGGCACTCATCGCGAGCGCATGCGGCGGCGACAGTGGCGGCGGCAATCCCAACGATCCGTCGCAGGTCAGTATTCAGTTCAGCACCGTGGAACTCGTCACGGGCACCGGCGCAACCGCGGCAAGCCGGCAACACCGCCACCGTCAACTACTCCCTGTGGCTCTACAATCCGGCGGGCGCTGACAACAAGGGCACATTCAAGCAAAGCCGGCACGCTCCCTCGTTCAGGCTCGGTTCGGGGGAGTCATCGCGGGTTTCGATCAGGGCGTCAATGGCATGCGCGTCGGCGGCAAGCGGCGTATTTATGTGCCCTCCAACCTGGGCTATGGGGCACAGCCCCCGCAAGGGAGCGGCATCCCGTCAATGCCGCGCTCGTCTTCGAAATCGAGCTGCTGGACCTGCAATGAGAGCCTCACTCCTTGTCGCGGCGTCTCGTCGTCGTCGCGGTAGCCATGGTCGCGTCCGGCTGCGACACAGCTAACGACACTCCAATCGATCCGTCGGACGTCGACATCGAGTACACGCTCACGGATCTGGTCGTCGGCACCGGCGATCCGGCCGCTGTGGGGAATACGGCCACGTTCAACCTCACGGGCTGGCTCTTCAACTCCAGCGGCACCGAAAGCAAGGGCCGGCAGTTCGCCTCGTCGGCACAATCGGACGGGCGCACCGCTGGTGGTCACGATCGGCCGCAGGCAAACGCTCGCCGGCGTGGAACAGGCGCTCGTCGGCATGCGACTGGGTGGCAAACGGCGCGTGTACGTGCCGGCGAACCTCGGCTTTGGCCCGTCTGGCACATCAGACGGCACGATTCCGCCGAATGCCGCGCTGGTCTTCGAGCTCGAACTGGTCAACCTGGTTCAATGATCACAGGAGATTAGGAGACTAGGAGAATCTTTCCGAAAAAGAATCTCCTGATCTCTCACCTCTGTCAGAGGTGCATATGCCAAGAAATACACTCATCGCGTCTTTGCCTGTCTCTTCCTCTCATCGTCAGTTGTGGCGGAGGTCAGCCTGCGGAACAACCGTCGTCGGCACCGCCGCCGGCTTCGGCTCCAGAGCCGGCTGCACCACCAGCCACTCCCGCACCGGAGCCAGCGAAACCGGCGGAAGCGCCCGCCCCGCCGGCCAGTGGCAGCAGCCAGGCGGCGACTCCGAGTCCGACTGCGGCCGCCGAAGCGCCAAAGCCCGCCGCGCCGGCGCGACCGGCGTTTACGAGAACCGACTTGCAGCCGGGCACGGGCCGCGCAGCGCAGAAGGGCTCACGCCTGCAGGTGCATTACACCGGCTGGCTGTACGACCCCTCGAAGCCCGGCATGAAGGGCCGGATGTTCGACTCGTCGAAAGAGCGGGGACCGTTCGACTTCGTGCTTGGCGCGGGCCAGGTGATTCCCGGCTGGGATCAGGGTTTTGACGGCATGAAAGTGGGCGGCAGGCGGCGTCTCATCATTCCGTCCGATCTCGCGTACGGCCGCGACGGCGCGGGCGACGGCATCATCCCGCCGGATTCGACGTTGCTGTTTGAGATGGAGCTGCTGGACGTGCAGTAGCGATCGCTTCTTCGACGCAGAGTCGCAGAGTCGCAGAGAAACTTTTTGGAAGGCCCAGAATTCTTCAACAAGAGATCTCTGCGCCTTTGCGTCTCTGCGTCAAAACCCGCGTCAGGGGACGAACGTGAACTTCGCGAGGTTCGTGACACCGTTTGCCCACCCCAGCAGCGTCGCCCCCGGCGGTCGGACGTGAGCGCTGATGCGCACGTAGTACTCGCGGTGAGCATCGAGCCGCGATGTGCGGCACAGCGGCAGACTTTCGAGCGAGGTCAGCCACTTCTTCGCAGCGGCTTCGCTCTCGGTGACGCTCGCGTCGATGACGCGGCCATCCACCATGCGCGACAACGTGTGCTTTCGTGTCAGCGTGTCGTAGTGATCGATGCTCGTCACCACGAGCGACGCAATTGTCCGGTCCACCCAGGCGGGCACAATCATCTTCAAATCGACATCGTAGGTGAACGTCGTGCGGACGCCGCCGTTGATGACCTGCCGGACTTCCTCGGTGTATCCGTTGTCCAGGTCGACCGACACGATGACCTGATCGTCGCGGACGAGCGGCACGATTCGCAGGATCCCCTCAGCGTAGGTGACCGCGCTCAGCAGCAGCACGCCAATCACGAAGGTCAGCACCGACAGCCTGCCTTCCAGATTCCAGATTCTAGTTCTTAGTTTCCAGATTCTTGATGTCACCTAATACCTCAGCGCGACTGCCATCGTCGCGCGCCATAGGGAGAGTTGCTCGTCGCCAAGACTGTTTCCCAGGGTCTCGCCCTCACCCCGCATCGTGCTCAAACGGCGAATGTCCCAATTCAAACCGACGCGCTCGCTCAAAAACCCGGTGACCCCACCGCCCAGGCTCAACGCGGGCAGCGTGCGGTTGTGACGGAGTGCACCGTTCCTACCCTGCGCATCGACGTGCATCAAGCCCGCACCACCCGAGAAATACGGCCGCAACCCATATCCGGCCTGCCGCTTAGGCCAGGCAATCACGACATTGCCCGTCAGCGTCGTCACGGCACTTTGTGTCACCAGCGGTTCGGCGACCGAGTCGGTCTGAAAGAACCCTGGCGCCCGCCCCCAGTCGGCCTCCAGGCCGAAGATTTCACCCAGCCAACCGCCCGACGCTCCGATCACCAGGTTCTTGTCGATAATGGCGTTCTCCGGGTCGATGAAACTGGTCTCCCCCCCGAACGTAAACCCGATGAACGGCCGAACCTGCCATTCAGCCCTCGCCGTCGCCGGCATCAGCAGCAAGAACGGAATAATCAGGCATCCTGTCCTCATCTATCGGACGAACAGGTTCAGGAACAGCCTTGCAAACGGTGACACCGACACATCGCCGTTTGCCGGCGAATACAGCCTGACCAGGCCGTCGCTGTTCGCCATCAGAATCAGGGTCAATCCACGGGCCGGCAACGTGATCATGAGCGATGACGAGGCGTTTTCCGACATGCCGAACTGCCAGACCACCTGTTCGCCATTGTCGTACTGAACGAACCAACCCGCACCATGGGGCAGCGAAACGCCGGTCGCATTCCACGGCGCACTCCAGGCCTGCGTGAGGGTTCCGGGCAAAACCAGCAACCCCTGCTTGACCGCGAGGTCGAATTTCGCAAGATCGCGCACGGTGGTCACGAGTCCCGTCGACGGCGTCAGCGACTGGGCCGATTCCGGATAGGACGACTGCGTGGCGCGTCCGCGATCGTCCACCGCGTAGGGGGTGGCCTGACGCTGCAACAATCCGTTGTACCGCTCCACATCGATGGGGTCAGGCATGCCCTCGGCCGGCGGCACGAGTGAAACGATGTTCACGCCGGGAATCGAGTCGAACATGCCCAGGCGCCCCAGCAGGTTCGCGAAGTTCTCGCGATAGGAGTCGAGGGTACACGTCCGCAGAATCGGCCAGAGAGGCGCGAGCCGCTCGGGCCTGTACGCGTAGGTCAGGTTCTCCGGCGGTCCCGATGTGTGCGTCAGGAGCTGACGGAGGGTCGCGTCGGGCTCGGGTGTGTCGTTGCGTAGCGATCCGACCCGCGCGTCCAGCTCCAGCCGTCCTTCTTCGGCACAACGGAGGATCATGACCGCCGTCATCATCTGCGTCAGCCCGTCGGCACGGAACGGCGTGTCGGTGCGAGTCGCAATGGCGCGGTCGATGTCCTGCCGCCCATACGCCCCTTCCCAGACGATGCCGTTGACGTCAACGATGGCGGCCGCGAGACCGGGAATGCCAGCCTGGTCGCGAAGGGATTCGAGGTAGGCACCGAAGACTTCGTAGACGAAGTCCTGCGCACGCGCGGGCGCGCTGGCGAAAAACAACACGGCTGCCGTGACGGCAACAATCCGTCTCATCGTGATCAAGTCAGGCGCAGAAGACCGCGGCGTCCGCCACGCGGACGCCCCCGAGGGAAACTAGTCGCGATTGTACCGGAACTTGTCGCAATCGGAGAGCGCAATCTCGGCGGCAAGTTGAACTGCCGCATCAACATCCGGTCGTCCAGATTGCACACGGTTCTCGTGTGAGAGTGCCATGGAGAGCAGCGCCCAGGCGGGAACTCTCGTGGCAGGCCGCGCGCGCCGCGTACCATCCCGGCGCGCGCGCCCTACCGCAGGCCTCGACTTAGTCGCCGACATACGGCGCCGCCTTGACCTTGCGCTGCCTGCGGGTCTTCACCCAGAAGCCGCCCACGATAGCCATGCCTGCGATCAGTACCCAGATAAACATTCTTCCTCCTATGGGGGGGCATCCGAGGGTGAGCAAGGGAGGGGCCGGAAAAAGGCCGATCGGTCACAAGACATAACTGCATGCAGACCCGTCACTTATCGTCTGCGACGCATATGCCGTATCTGCTAGTATCTGGCTCGCGGGACTTCCAGACAGCAATTTCCGTCACCGGCTTACGAATTCGTCGCGCCGCTCCGGTGTTACTTTAGGTATGCAGCTACGTGCACTCTGATTCGAAGCCGGAATCCGCACTTCCGACCGTCCTCGTCCTCGACGATGAACCGTTCGTCCGGCACGCAGCGCGGCGCTTTCTCAAGGGATCGGGATATGGCTGCGTCGAGGCGGAAACGGTCGACGCCGCCATCGCGCTGCTGCACACGACTCCAGTGATCGCCGCCATGCTGGACATGCGTCTGCCCGACGGACGCACGGGACTCGACGTTCTCACCGATCTGCGTACGGTTCCCGAGTTTCGCGAGATCCCCGTTCTGATCGTCACCGGCAGCGTATTGACCGAAGCCGAACGGCTGGCCATCACCAAGCAGAAGGGCTTCGTCTTTTTCAAGCCGGAAGGGTTTTCGACGATCGTGCATTTTCTCGATCAGCTCACCGGGCGCGATCACAGCGGGTAGTTTTCAGTTCTCAGTTGTCAGTCATCAGTGGTTCAGGGCTCAGAACTGACAACTGAAGACCGAAGACTGAAAACTGTTTTAGGATCGCAAGGTGGACCCGCGATCGCTGGTTGTCGATCTGGAAAGCGGCCAACGCACGACGGCGCTGCTCTATCCCGCGACGGGTTCCTCCAGTCGTCGCGCCGCCATCATCCTCGCGCACGGCGCCGGTGCGCCTCAGCGGCATCCATTCATGGTCGGCTTCGCGCGCGCGTTGAGCGAACGTGGCGTCGACGCCCTCACGTTCAATTTCCTGTACACAGAGCACGGGCGGAAGGTGCCCGATCGGATGCCGCAGCTCGTGGCCTGCTTCCGCGCCGTCATCGATGTCGCTCGTTCCGAAGTTGACAGCGCCCGCGAGCGCCTGTTCATCGGCGGAAAATCGATGGGCGGTCGCGCGTCGACGCATGTGGCCGCGGAGGATCGCGCGCTCTCTCTCAACGGGATCGTGCTGCTGGGATATCCTCTGCATCCCCCGGGACGTCCCGATCAGACGCGCGACGCGCACCTGCCGGGCGTGCGGCGTCCGATGCTGTTCGTGCAGGGCACGCGCGATACGTTCGGCACGCCCTCCGAGCTGAAGCCGATCCTGTCGAGCCTCGCTCCGCTGCCGACGCTTCACACGGTGGATGGCGGCGATCATTCGTTCAAGATTGCGGGACGGGATCAGAAGGCGAGGCAGGCCGCGGTCTATTCCGAGATTCAGGACACGATAGTCGAGTGGATCAATCGTGTCTAAGAAGACGGCGTTCGTCGAATTCGTGCTCGATCAGCTGAGCGGAGTCACTGGCGTACGCGCGCAGGCGATGTTCGGCGGAACGGGCCTCTACTGCAACGACGCGTTCTTCGGCATCATCCACCGGGACGTTTTCTATCTGAAGGTGAACGACGACACGCGTGCGGTATTCCAACGGGCAGGCATGAAGCCGTTCAAACCCTATGCGGGACAGTCCATGACGATGGGGTATTACGAAGTGCCGCTGGCGGTCTTGGAGAGCCCGCAGGAACTGGCCGACTGGGCTCTGTTGGCCATCACGGGCGCGGCGGACGTCAAGCCGAAGCGGCGTGTGAAGGGGTCGGGAGGGGTTTTCGGCCGAGGCCCGCGAAAACCCCTCCCGACCCCTTTACCGAACCGATCGCGGCGGCCGGCGCGTCATAAGGCAAGCAAGTAGGAGGTCGCATGTCACTTCGGCCAGTGAAAGACGTTCGTCAATCGGTCGCGACGATGGAAGGCGCGGGAGTCGCCCTGCGCCGCGCGTTTGGATTCGGCAACACGTCCGACTTCGATCCGTTTCTCCTGTTCGACGATTTCAGAAACGACAATCCCGACGCGTACCTTGCCGGGTTCCCGTGGCATCCGCATCGTGGCATCGAGACGATCACCTATGTGCTGGCCGGCACCGTCGAGCATGGCGACAGCCTCGGCAATCGCGGACGCATGGGTCCCGGTGACGTGCAGTGGATGACGGCGGGCAGCGGCATCCTGCATCAGGAAATGCCCAAAGGCGACGGGCAGGGCCGCATGCATGGGTTCCAGTTGTGGTCGAACCTGCCGTCCTCGTTGAAGATGACGAAGCCGCGCTATCAGGACATCCCGGCGGCCGATATTCCCGAAGTGACCGACGACGACGGCACGCGCGTGCGCGTCGTAATCGGCAGCTTCTGGGGGAAGGCGGGTCCCGTTGAAGGCGTGGCGGCAGACCCGCGCTATCTCGACGTCTCGGTCCCGCCGGGCAAGCAGAAGCACCTGGCGGTCGATCGTGCGAACAATGCGTTCGCGTATGTGTTCGCGGGGTCGGGCACGTTCCGCGACGCCTCGGATCCGCAGGCGGTGGCGACCGAACTCGTTGGCGGAGCGCACGGGGGGCCAGGGGCCCCCGGATTGATAGAAGACGGCGAATTCGATCTGGTCAGTAACCGATCGCTTGTCCTGTTCGACCGTGGCGACGAGATCGTCGTCCAGGCGGGCGACGAAGGGATCCGCTTTCTGCTCGTGTCGGGCAAGCCACTCGAGGAACCCGTGGCCTGGCGCGGCCCGATCGTCATGAACACCAACTTTGAGCTGCAGCAAGCCTACGCTGAGCTTCGCGCCGGAACGTTCATCAAGTGAACTGTCAGGGCAGATGGCTAATGGCAAATGGCAGACGACGTCTTCCGCTCTCTGCCATCCGCCATTTGCCATCCGCCATGACAGGTAACCCGCTGTCTTATTCGACTTTCAGCCCGCGGGATTCCATCAGCTTTCGCAGCAACGCGGCGGTTTCAGGCTGAGCGAGCACCGCGTCCTCGAACACCGCACCTTCGGCGATCCGCCAGGGTGTCTGCCCTTTCTTGTTCTTCACGTCGAGCCGCGCCCCTTTGGCCACCAGCATCTCGACGGCCTCATTCGATCCCCAGACCGCGACGCCGTGAAGGGCGGTGTTGCCGTCCTGATCGACCGTGGTCGCATCGGCACCGCGATCGAGACAGAACTTGATCGCCGCCGCGGCTTCTTCGGGCGAACCCGGACTCTCGCCAGGCTTCTCGATGACGAGCCCCGAGGCCGCGAGGAGCGGTGTGTCGCCGGTCGCATTGGCGCGCAGCACATCGGCGCCGTGCGCGGCGAGCAGCTCCATATACGGAAGGTCGAGCGTCTGCGCCGCCACCCAGAACGGCGTGGCACCTTCTTCTGTCAGACGCTTCCGTCCCACACTGGTCACGTCGGGATTTTTCGTCGCCGGCTTGTTCGGATCGGCGCCCCGGGCAATCAGCCGGCGCGCCAGCGTCAGGCTGTCGAGCTTGCTCCTTGAAACCAGGCCGGGATTGTTGACGCCCGTGTTGGGACGCCGCGTGTACGCGACTTGATGGAGCGGCGTCCATCCCTGGGCCGCGGCATTGGGATCGCCTCCCTGTTCGAGCAACCATTCCGCCAGTTCGTAGTGCGTGCTGGCAATGGCCATCACCAGGACGCCGGTGCCGTCCGAGGTGGTGTCGTGTACGGTTGCGCCCGACTTCAACAGCGCTTTGATGGCGTCGAGTGCGCCGGCGCGGACGGCGAAGTGCAGCGCCATGAACCCGGACTGCTTGGTGACGTCCGAATTCCTTTCCGCGCGGCGTCCGAAGCCGCCGGTCTGGAAGAGCGGCACGGTCTGATACTTCGTGCGCGAACGAACGTCGGCGCCCGCCTCGATGAGCGCCTCCACCACAGCCGCGTTGTTCGAGGCCGCCGCCCACATGAGCGCCGTCTGCCCCTTCCACTGCTCTGCCGCATCCACGCGCGCGCCACGCGTCAGCAGCGCGCGCACGGCCGCGACGTTGCCGGTGCGCGCCGCCGTCATCAGCGCCGTATCGCCCTCGGGCATCGTCGTATTGGGATCGGCGCCCGCGTTGAGCAGCCGCTCGATCATCGGCACGCTGCCGTTGATGCACGCCAGCCAGAGCGGCGTGGCGCCATACCGGTTCGCGGCGCGCGCGTTGGCGCCGGACTTGATCAGCAGGTCGGCCGCCGCGAGATTATCGAAATGCGCCGCCCAGTGCAGGGCCGTCGTGCCATCGGCTTCGGCGGCATTCGGATCGGCTCGCTTCGCGAGCAGCGTTCGGACGGCATCGACGTTGCCGCCCTTCACCGCCTCGACAACGGGCGGCGCAGCCGCGCCCATGTTGAGGAACGCGGCCGCAACGATTAGGGCGGCCGCCCGCAGGCTGCGGGCTTCTGGCTTCAGGCCTCTGGCCACGTCAAATCCCCGTCAAACCATTCAAATCGATTCGGCCGTTGCTGTCCCCGAGTCGCTCTACCGCCACGCCCGCCTTGTCGAGCAGCGACACGAGGAGATTGGTCATCGGCACGTTCTTCGCCGGGTCGAACGTGAGGTGTCGCCCACCTTTCAATGTCCCGGCACCTCCGCCCGCGACCACGAGCGGGAGATTCACGTGGAGGTGGACGTTCGGATTGCTCATCGCGCCGCCATACAGAAGGATCGTGTGGTCGAGCAGATTGCCATCTCCGTCTGGCGTCGACCGCAGCTTGTCGAGGAAATACGCGAACAGCTGGACCTGATACGTGTTGAGCCGCGAGAACTTCTCGATCTGCTCCGGCCGATCGCCGTGATGCGACAGCCCGTGATGCGGCTCCGAGATGCCGATCTCCGGATAGCTCCGGCTGTTCAGCTCGCGGCCGTACATCAGCGAGAACACGCGCGTCAGGTCTCCCTGATAAGCCAGCCACTGCAGGTCGTAGAGCAGCCTCAGGTGATCGTCGTACTGCGAGGGGATGCCGATCGGACGATTTGGCACCGGCAAGGTCGAGTTGCTGTTCTGCTCTTCGGCCATCTGGATACGCCGCTCGACTTCGCGCACCGCATCGAGGTACTCCGAGATCCGAAGCCGGTCTGACGGGCCGAGCGAGCGCTGAAGACGGGCCAGATCGCCGTTGACGCGATCGAGCAGGCTGCGCTTCCGCTTCATCCGATCGAGCCGCTCGTCGGGACTCCCGCCCTCGCCGAACAGCCGATCGAAGACCACGCTCGGATTGTTCTCGACCGGCAGCGGTGTCGTGGGCGACTGCCACGACACGGTGTTCATGTACGCGCAGCTGTACCCTGCCTCGCACTGGCCCCCGAGCACGAGATCGATTTCCGAGGCAATCATCTCCATCGACGGCAGCACGGTTTCCCTGCCCAGGTGGGCCGCGGCGATCTGATCGGCCGTCGTCGTGAGCCTGATGTCGGAGCCCTCGGTTTTCTTCGGGTGCACGCCTGCGAGCCAGGTCGCGCAGGCCCGCGTATGCTCGCCGTTGCCGTCGCCCAGCGACTCTCCCTGCTTCTGCGCCAGGCCGCTGACGATCGTCAGCCGATCGCGGTGCGGGACGAGCGGCGCGAGAATCGGCGAGAAGTCGAACCCGGCGCCCGAGCCTTTCGGCGTCCAGTAATTCAAGCTGTCGTTCATCGCCACGCCGTTCGGCACGTAGATGAATCCCATGCGGCAGATCGGCTTCGCGGCGCTTTTCACGGTCGCGGAAAATGCCGGCACCATCGCATCGAGCAGCGGCAGCGCGACGGTTGCGCCCAGCCCGCGAAGAAACGTCCGGCGTGGTAACGCGATCCTTGTGACGATCATGACTGCCGCCTCCGCATCTGGAAGGGACGACTGTTGACGATGCCCACGATAAGGGCGGACGCACGGTAATTCTGCTTCGCGGAACCGCGCGCGACCGTGCGCACGGCGGGCATGTCGTAGTACTCGAGCCCGCGGCCGAGCGCGTAGGTCATCAGTTTCCCGGTGAGCGTTCTCACGAACTGATCGGGATTGCCCGCCACGATTCCGCGAAGCCCGGAAGGCCCCTGGAACGTCCGGCCATCGGGCAGCGCACCAGAGGCGTCGATGGGCGCGAGCGCCTCGTCGACGTCGCGCCAGCGCCCGACCATGTCGAAGTTCTCCAGCGACAGCCCCAGCGGATCCATCATCGAGTGGCAGCCCGCGCAGGCGGGGTTCGCGCGATGCTGCGCGATCCGCTGCCGCATCGTCTGGTTCTCGTCGGCCGGATTCGGTTTTTCCACCAACGCAGGCACGTCCGGTAGCGGAGGCGGCACCGGCGTGCCGAGCAGATTCTCGAGAATCCACTTGCCGCGCACGACCGGCGACGTCCGGTGCGGGTACGAGGTCACCGCGAGCACGCTGCCGTGGCCAAGGATGCCGCGCCGGCGTTCGTCGGTCTGCTCGACGCGCCGGAAGTGCGCGCCCCGTACGTTCGGGATGCCGTAGTGCTTCGCGAGCCGCTCGTTCACGAACGTATAGTTCGCGGTCAGCAGCTCGAGCACGCTGCGATCCTCCTTCAGAATGCTGCCGGCAAAAAGCTCGGTCTCGCGCCTGAAGCCCAGTCGCAGATCTTCATCGAAATCGAGCTCGCGTTTGGGATCGGGCAGGACGGTCGGGAGGTTGCGCAGGAACAGCCACTGCCCCACGAAATTCCTGACGAGCGCGTCGGCGCGCGAATCGGCGAGCATGCGGCGCACCTGACCCTCGAGGACAGCCGGGTTCCGCAGTTTGCCCGACGCCGCCGCATCGATCAGCGCCTCGTCGGGGATGCTGCTCCAGAGGAAAAAGGAGAGCCGCGAGGCCAGCTCGAGATCGCTGATACGGTAAATCGACGCGGCACCCGCGGGCTCGCGCTCGATCCTGTACAGGAATTCCGGGCTCACGAGCAGGCCTTCCACCGCGCGTTCGATGCCGAGCTCGAAACCGCGCGCGGCGTGTCCTTCTTCGTACGACGCGAGCACGGTCTGGATGTCGGCGTCGGTGACCGGACGTCTGAACGCGCGGCGGGCCAGCGTCCGCAGAATCGTTTTCGCACACGCGGTTTCGTCGGAGGCAGGGCTGAAGCCCTGCGCTACCGATGTGGACGGCGCTACCGACGAGGGCCGGGCTACCGACGAGGGCGCGCTCTTTGGACGGCAGACGAAAATCCGCTGACGGCTGGGCGTGTTGCCGGCGCCCGTGGCTTCGAAAGGCCCGCTGATCTCGATGCTTCGAAGGTACGCGCCCTTCTGTGTCGTGTAGTACCCGTTCGGTCCACCCGGCGTTGGTTTGTCGAACGGCTCGAGCAGGTTTTCGAGCAGCGCCGGCGTCCGGTTGAGAAACGCCAGTGCGACGTCCTGCGCCCCGGCCTTCGCCTGGAAGCGAACCTGCCAATCGGCGTCGAGCGCGCGGCGGTTCGGTCCTGAGTATCCGCGGCCTTCCTTCACTGGAGGGTTCAGCTCGAACATGCGTACGGGCGTGCCGTCCACGCTCAGTTCGAGCCGCTGCGACTGGTCGAACGCGGGAATATCGTCGAAGCTGGCACCGAGGTAACGCGTCAACTGTACGCGGACGCTATAGGTGCCATCGCGCGGAAAATTGTGCCGGATCAACGCGCCGCCGCGCGTGCCAAACGGCAGCCCTTCGAGCCGATCGTCCTGGCGCAGATCGGAAGGCACCAGAAAGGTCTCGGTGGTCGCCGCGCGCGGCGACGCGCCCACCGCCACGGAACTGATCTTCTGAGCCGCGGCGAGGTACCGTTCCATGAGCGTCGGCGACATCCGCTGCACGCCGGCGATGTTGTCGAAGCCGTAGCTGATGTCGTCGGCGGGCAGCATCGCGCTGACGTCGATGTCGAGCGCGAGGAGATCGCGAACGGCGTTGCGATACTCCGCGCGATTGAGACGGTGAAGCGCCTCGGTACGGCCTGGATTCGGGTTCTCGCCGGCCGATCGATCGAGCGACGTTTCGAGATACGCCGTCAACCCGTCGAGCGCCGTCTCGTCCGGCTTCGGACGCCCGGGCGGTGGCATCAGGTGGCCATGCAGCTTCTGGACGACCTTTTCCCAGACCTCCGCGTGCGCACCGATGTTGGACACGTCCAGTTTTTCGAGCGACAGCCCGCCGGTTTTCGATCGGTCGTTGTGACAGGTTACGCAGTAGCGCGAGACGAGTGCCTGCTCAGGCGAGGTGGTTGCCGGTGCCGACTGGGTCTGTCGGAAGCCTGACTGGGCGCGGCCGAAACCGGACACCACGGGAGCGGCGGCGATCGAAAGACCGATCGCCGCGCCACACACCAGCGCCGGCACGAGGGCATCTCTTCTGATTGTGAGATTTTAATACTTAAACTCGACGGCGCGTCCCAAATCGCAAGTCGCGGGCAGATGTGCATCTTTCGGCGGAACGTTTCCCATGTAGCACCCGGGAATCAGGTAGAACGTCGTCGGCCCGCCGGGGAGGGCTGGCGGCGGCGTTCTCTTCAACCTCTCGCGGTACGTGATCGTCTGAGTGGGGGCGATTCTCACGTCCACCGCGAGCGGATCGTGGCCGGGCGCGCTGAGATCGATGCGGTGTTGTCCCGCCTCGACGGCTCCCCCACCGTGCGCGAGATCGAAGTCGTCAGGTACGCCGGCGTAGTAGCCGTCGATGAACACCTGGGCGCCCTCTGGCTGTGGGGCGAGGACGAGCCGTCCGGTTTGCGGCGGCTGTTCAACCGGCGCCGGCGCGGGAGCCGGTTCGGCATACGGCACGAACGGGTCGTAGAACGGCGCGTAGTAGATCGCAACCGGCCATGCAGGGAACACTCCCCGCCGATGACTCCGGCCGTGTCCGCCTTCACCGCCGCCCGGCGGTGGTTGAAGTCCAACCGGCGGCAGCGGCAGGCCAATTTCCGGAAGAGGGAGTCCGTTTGATCCGCGAGCGGGAATCGTGAACCGCGGCGGCGGATTCCGAGGCCAACCCTGCGACGCAGGGCCGGCGCGCGGGCTGATCGTCCATCGCGGTGGCGGCTCCGCGGTTTGTGCGGCGGTAACCAGCGGCGCTGCGAGGGCGACCATGAAGACAGGAATCAGCAGCCGCATTGATCCGATGATAACAGCCTTCGGTTGGGCCAGGGGCCGTGGTCGTTGGGCGATAGGCAAGGGTCGTTGTGTGATGGGCCAGTCACGAACCATAGCCCATCTCCCTGAGACTATCGCCCATCGACCAGCCGAAGCCGCGACGCGGCACGGCGGGTTTCGGCCAGTTCCGGAAGGCCCGAGTCCGCGTTCTTCCAAAGGTCGAGAAAGCGCTCGTATTCTCTCAAGGCGCCGGCCCGATCACCGCTTTTTTCCAGGAGTCGCGCCAGTTCCAACACGTACCGGGGCTCGAGCACGCTGATCCACTTGGATTCAGGGCCGAACGCCAGCAACTGGCGGTAACTCGCAATCGCCGTGGCAAGATCGCCGCCGGCCTTCGCGGCGCGTGCCGTCACGTCACGCAATGGAAGATGGTTGGCGACGGCGCCGATCCCGATGACATCGAGACCGAACCATTTGCGGGTGGGCTCGCCATTCGCGACTGCAGCCGCGTCCAATCGGTCTCCACGCGCGAGCGCAAGTTCGGCACCAAGCGCCTGATACAACCATGCGTGTGCTTCGATGGCGGGATTGTGAAGTCCCCTGATGCGTTCAAGTCGCGACCGTGCCGCCGCCTCATCGCCGTGTCGGGCCGATGCAAGCCCCGCCAGGACCTGCGTCAACAACACGAGCAGTGGTTGGCGTGAAGGATCCTCTTCGGCGAGCACCCGCTCAGCAGACGCAACCTCGCGCAGGGCACGAGACGCGTCGTTGCGTTCGAGCGCGACGATCGACGCCAGCAGACAGGCCGCAATAGATGCGGACCGTTCGCGGTCTCGGCCAGCAGCCATCAACGTCTCACCCGCTTCGCGGTATCGTCCGACACGCGAAAGCAGGAGCGCCTTCAACACCGGCTGTGGCGGATTGAGGGAAATGGCGGCGTCATATCGGCCCAGCGTGGCCAACGAGAGAGATTCCCCGATTCGCCCGACGTTAAAGCCCGGATCGATGCTTCGCGTCTGGGCGTATCTCCTGGCGGCGTCCTCGGGCCGCCCCAGGAAAAGGTAGGCCTCTCCCATACTGTCGTACGGATTCGGCTCACGCGGTGCCAGCCGGGCGTATTCTTCGAACTGCCGGACCGCATCCTCGAACCGCCCGGCCGCCAGCAGGCCATACCCGAGAGAATTGCGCGCCGGACCAGAAGTGGGAAGCGTTTTTACCCCGTTCTCAGTAATCGCAAGGAGCCTCTGCGGATCGGAAAGGCTGCCGAAAATCGGGTTGTAAAGCGACGTCGCCGCGCCGTAGATCTCTTCCACATCCGGATAGGCGGCCATGAGCTCGTCAAGCAACCGCGCCGTTTGCTCGGGCGGTCCCGCGGTACGCGCCAGCTCCAACTCGAGCAAACGTTTTTGACGATCGCTCAGGCGATCGGCGAATTTCTCCGCCTCGCGGAGATAATTCTCTCGACTGAGGCGCTGGCTGCGGCCTGCCTCGGCCAGCGCCAACTGCAGGTAGGCCTCGGCGAAGCCGCGATCGATGGCCACCGCCGCCTCGAGCAACCTGATGGCGTCGAGCGACCGCGCGTTCATCGTCGCTTCGACGCCTTCGGAGTAGAGCCGATACGCCTCCAGTGAAGACGACGAGACGTCGGCCACGTGTCGCACGCCCGCGGTATCGGAAAAGCCGACCGCGTTGCGGAGACGGGCGACGAGGTAGTCGGCAATCGCAAACACATCGGTGCCGCGGCCGCTTTCGGCCGACAGGACCCGGCCGCTCGCCAGATCCTGCAGTTCGACATCGATGCGGATCTCCTCGCCCGCTTTCATGATGCTGCCGGTTACGAGCGCACCGGCGCCCGACCGACGCGCGACTTCGGCAAACTCCCCGCTGCTCAAGCCATCGAGGGCCCGATTGGCCACCAGTTTCGCCGCCTCGTCGAGGCGATACGCGCTGACTACCTGCAGACCGCGGGTTTGAGCCAGCCCGGTGCTCAACATTCGTGGCACGCCTTGCGACAGCCAGGCCAGCTCCGGCGTGCCGGCGACATTGTCGAAGCTCTTCACCGCAAGCACGCGAGGACCCGCGAATGCGGCAGATTCCGCGCCGGCGGGTAACGGGTGAATGCGGCGCCAGAGCGCCGGAACAGAGGCCAGTAACACCGCCAGCACGGCAGCTGCCGCCGCAACGGCGATCCCGCGCGACCCCGGTACGGAAACCTTGTGCCACGCACTCGGCTCGAGAGCCCTGCGCACCTCACCGGCGTCGGGCGTCTCGACAGGCACGCCCTCGAGCGCCACGCGAATGTCCGAGGCACTCTGATAGCGCGCCGCTGGATTCTTCTCGAGACAGCGCGCGATGACGCCCCGAAGCGGGTCCGGGATCGACGCTCGCAATGCCGCGGGCGCCTCGTGGAGAATCGCCCCGCTCAATTCGAACCCCGTCGCGCCGGCAAACGGCATAGTACCCGCCGCCATTTCATAGAGAAGCACGCCAAGCGCCCAGATATCGCTTCGCGCATCCGCCGTGCCGCCACGCAACAGTTCGGGCGCCATCGCCGAGAGCGTTCCGGCGACGACTCCCGGAGCAGCCAGCGTATCGCGCGACTCCGACAGTCCCCTGAGGTGGTCGGACGAATGACGCCGCGCGAGCCCGAAGTCGAGCACCTTGATGCGCCCATCTCTCGTCACCATGACATTGGCGCTCTTGAGATCGCGATGGATGACGCCGTGCTGATGGGCGTGCTCGAGCGCCGCCGCCATCTGCAGGCCATAGCGCACGATCTCCTGCCCCGGCAGACCGGCGCCACGCGAGATCAGGTCGGTCAGTCGATCCCCGTCAACCAGTTCCATGACGATGAACGGTGCCCCGCCGGATTCACCGACCTCGTAGATGGTGCAGATGTTCGGGTGATTCAACTGCGAAGCGTGCTGCGCTTCGCGCTTCAGCCGTGCCTGCAGATCCGCATCGCCGCCGAGCGCGATCTTGATGGCGACCTCGCGTCCGAGCTCGAGATCGCGCGCGCGGAACACTTCGCCCATCCCGCCGGCGCCAATCGACCACTCGACCTTGTAATGATCGATGACCCGGCCGGCCACCGCGACCGGCGATCGTTCGATGAACTCGCCGGCCTCCTCGTGCGCGGCAAGCAGACGCTCCACTTCCGACCGCACCGCGGCGTCGTCGCACGAGGCGTTGAGAAACGCCGCGCGCGCGGCGGGCTCGCGATCGAGCGCCGCGTTGAAAAGCTCTTTGACGCGGGGCCAGTCCATATCGTGTGGGCTATGGGCAATGGTCGATGGTCAATGGGCGATGGTGGATGAGCCCTGAAGCCTGGCAACCGCGCGACGCGCA
>CAWGDY010000023.1:0-37277 GCA_963821395.1 Vicinamibacterales bacterium
TCGGGCACGTCGTCAATTTGATGCGATCAGCGGGGAAGAGCAGCGCATCCATGATGCGCGGCATGTGACAGGACACGCAGCGGCTGGCCTCGGTGTCGGCGCGATGACGCGTGTGGCGCTCGGGGCGATCGGCGAGCTCGGTGTGGCATTGCACGCACATCCGATCGGGATTGTCACGAAACTTCAACGAGGTCTGGTTCGTGGCGGCGTCGGCCGGATGGGGATCGTGGTACGAACCGCACGTGGCGTTGCCGGTCCGGAAACACTCGGACCGCGTGAACGATTCGCTGATGAACGTCGTGGCCCGGTAGCGGCCGTCGCGGTAGAACGCCTTTCTCGGGTAAAGTTCGACGGCAGGTGCATCTGATAGGTGCGATAAAAAGGCACCTGCTCGGAATAGTTGACGTGGCCGCGTTCATCCGCGTTGTGCACCGCCGATTGCGCATGACACTGACTGCAGACCGCGACGTATTGCGCAGCCGGGAGGCGGCGGAAGCTCACCGGCGTGTCGTAGGTCGCGCGCGCGGCGACGCCCGACTTGATTCGCTCGATGTGATCGCGCGACGGCCCGTGGCACATCTCGCAGTTGATGCCCCCTTCTCGAAGTCGCTATCGCGTCGGGTCCCGACGTCTGTCCCGTTCCGCGCGAACTCCGCGAAGGACTCGTGGCCGCCGCGGTTCGCGCTCAACTGGCTCGTGTGGCACGGGGCGCACGAGGTCTGGTAGATCGCGCCCTCGGGAATGGTGTGAAAGCGCGTGATGTCGGCGCGCACCGAGCCGGCGCCGTCGACGGCGCCCCAGTAGTTGAGCCAGGCCGATCGGTTGCGGCTGTATTGAACGGGAAACACGAGGATGCGCGCATCGGGCAGGCGCGTCGCGTAGGCCTGCTGCCATTTCGACCCGATGAGGTAGTCGACCGGGTAGCGGATCCAGTCGGACGAGTCGCCTTTGCGAATCTCGATGAAATGCCGGCCGTCCTGCATGATTGGACGCGCGCTGTTCGCGACGATGTGCCCGCTTGAAAAATCGCCGATGACGTCGGCGGCGCGGTAGCTGCGGAACATCTTCGACATGCCGGTCGCGCGCCAGCGCTCGTAAATCGGCGAATGACATTCGCGGCAGCTCTCCGATCCCGCGTACGCGCCGGCCGGCGGACTGGACGCGCGCACGGCGGGGGTGGGCGGCGTCCACGTGAGCGACGCGGCGTAGTCCTCGAAACTCTTCGACCCCGGAGGCTGCTTTGCGTAGAGCGACTGCAGCGATTCCCGCGCCGGTTCCGCGAGCGCGGGCGAGGTCCGCATGACGTGTGCGAAGGACGCGGCGGCGCCGGCGTCGTCGCCCAGTGCCGTCTGCACGACGCCGAGCGCGTACAACGCGTCGATTTCGTCGTGGTTCAGGCTGAGCGACATGAGGAGCGAACGGCGGGCGTCGGCGTACGCGCCTCGCAGGGCCGCCACCCGGCCGAGCACGAAATACGCGGTCGATCGCAACTCGTCGCGGACACGGGGCCAGGCGTCGGCGGTCACCGGCAAAGGGGTGTCGGCATTGGCCAGATAGCGCAGCGCGTCTCGCGCGCTTTTGTCTGCCAGATCGAAGGCCGATTGCTTCGCGGCCAGGTCGGCCGTCATGACGAGCAGGAACGGATTTTCGGGCAGGAGGCGCAGCGAACGCTGCGCGCGCTCGAGCGCGGCCGGGTGGTCGCCCAGCTCGGCGCTGGCGCGCGCCGACAGCTCGTACGCTTCTCTCAGCACGATCGAGCGTCCATAGCGTTCGGCGAACGCGTCGGCGAGGTCGCGCTTCGCGCGCGGCTCTTTCGCGTTCCAGGCGGCTCGAAACGATTCGCGCTCGACAGGATCGTCGATCTCGTCGAAGATCGTCAGGCTGGCGTGGCGCGGACCGGGTGCGTAGTCGGTCTCCTGGGCGAACGCGACCATCGTCGCCAGCAGGAGCAGCGGCAGGATCACGATCGAGCGCATGGTGATCTGGCGTCGATTATCGTCCAGAAACGGTTCCGGGATCCGTTTCTGGAAACGGTTCCGGGATCCGTTTTTCGTGGTTGAAGTGTTGACACTTGTAGACGGCGCGGCTATGCTCCGCGCCATCGAGGGACACATGCGTGCATTGCAGTTGTGTGGGAAGAGCTGGCGCGCGCTGACCGTCGCGGCGATCGCCGGCGCCGGCTTGAACGTGCTCGCATTGCAGGCGCAGGGCGGGCGGTCGCATGAATGGCTGACGTGGGGCGGCGACCAGGAGCGCAGCGGCTGGAATCGCACCGAGACGGAGATTTCGAGGCAGAACGTCAAGCGCCTCGCGTTGAAATGGAAAACGCAGATCGACAAGGAGGTCTCGATCGAAATCGAATCGGGGAACTCCATGTTGACCGCGCCGCTCGTCGCTGAGAACGTGCGCACCCCGCGAGGGACACGAACGGTGGTGTATACGTTGTCGGCGGCCAACACCATCGCCGCGCTCGACGCCGCGACAGGTCGACCCGTCTGGCAGCGGACCATCGATCGCACGGTTGAACCGGCGTCAGCGGCCAACTGGCTCTGCACCAACATGTCCACCGCGACGCCCGTCATCGACAGGGCGTCGTCCACCATCTATCTGATTTCCGCGGACGGCCGCCTGCATGGGCTCGATATCTCGAGTGGAGCATCGAAGCTGAATCCGCCGCCCGAGTTCGTGACGCCGTATTCGCGCAACTGGAGCCTCAACCTGATCGACGGTGTGATGTATACGACCGTCGGACGAGGATGCGGCAACGGTCCTGTGCCCGGCGCGCCGGCGCCGCCACCTGGTACGCTGCGTGGCGGGGGGCTGCCCCGACCGGCGATGCGCAACCCGCGCGCGCCGGAGGTGCACCAGATGCAGAGGCGGGCGCTGGACGCGGTCGAGGCCGGGGCGCACCACCTCCGCCGGTGGCCGCGCACATGATCGCGATCGATCTCAAGAATTCCTTTCGCCCGATTACGCGATTGTTCACGAGCGTCGCGCGGCCGAACGGCGCGTGGAGCAGGGCCGGACTGGCCTGGGCCCACAACTCGCTTCTCGTCCAGACGGCGGACGGTCCCTGGGAGCCCGCGCAGGGTTTGTGGGGGCAGACGTTGTTGCGCCTCGAGCCCCGAACGCTGAACGTGCTCGACTATTTCACGCCGCCGAACCTTCAGGAGCTCAACGCGAACGACCTCGACTACGGTTCGGGAGGCACTCTGGGTTTCACCTTCCAGAATCGCCAGTTGGTGGCTTCGGGCGGCAAAGACGGCACGATCTATCTGCTCGACGCGGCGTCGCTGGGCGGCGCCGATCATCGGACGCCGCTCTTCTCGTTGAAGGCCGGCAACGACGAGCTGTCGTATGCGTCGATGGGCGTCTGGGGCGCTCCTGCCACCTACGTGAACGCGCGCGGCGAGCGGTGGGTGTACTTCCCGATGTGGGGGCCGCCGTCCAAGTCGGCGCCCTTCGCCAGGAGCAACGGTGCGGCTGCCGACGGCAGCATCATGGCATTTCAGGTCGTGATGCAGAACGACAAGCCGGTGCTCGTGCCGAAATGGGTCTCGCGCAACCTTGCCGTTCCAGACTCGCCCGTGATCGCCAACGGTCTGGTGTACGCGATCTCGACGGGCGAGAACACGCTGCAGCGCCATACCGATCCGAGATATCACGCGATCTTCCAGAAGCCGGGGATGCCGCCGCTTCCGAAGACCGGCACGATGACCGCCGAGGAACGCGGACAGAACACCACCCACGCGATCCTCTACGCGCTCGATCCCGAGACGGGCGAAGAGCTGTTTTCGAGCGGGACGGCCATCGACGACTGGACGCATCTGAGCAGCGTCACGGTCGCGGACGGCCAGGTGTATGTGACGACCCGCAAGTCGTTCGTGTACGCGTTCGGGGTGAAGTAGTGCTGAAATCGTTCTCGACGTGGACCGCGGCGGGCGTGGTGTCGATCGCGCTCGCCTGGACGACCGCCGCCGGGCAACAGACGCCACCGGCCTCCGATCTCACCGCGCGAGGGGCAGACGTGTTCGCCCGATCGTGCAGCTCGTGCCACGGCCAGAATGGCGCGGGCGGGCGCGCGGCCGCGCTCGCAGACAGCCGCCGCATCCAGTCGCTCAGCGATGCCGACGTCCAGGGCATCATCAGAAACGGAACCTCGAGCGGGATGCCGCCGTTTCCGGCACTGACCGCGGCTGAGCTCGACGGCGTCACGGCATTCGTGCGGTCGCTCAATCGCGTTGTTGATCGAGCCGGCACGGTCGCCGGCGACGTTGACGCCGGCGGGCGCTTTTTCTTCGGCGCAGGCAAGTGCGCGTCGTGCCACGCCGTCGGCGCCAGCGGTGCGGCGATCGGACCCAACCTGTCGAACATCGGCAGCCGGATGACTCCCGAAGAGCTGTCTCAGGCCGTGGTGCAGCCGTCTGCGACCATCGCGCCGGGTTACGCGATGGCGAGCGCGATCTTGAAGAACGGCACGACCGTGCGCGGCTTCATCCGCAACGAAGGCAATCACGCGCTTCCGCTGCAGGACCTGACCGGCCGGCTCGTCGTCGTGGACAAGGACGCGGCGAAGATTACCCGCGAGCCGGGGTCGCCGATGCCGCCCCTGAAAGCCAGCCCGGAAGAGCAGACGAACCTGATCGCGTACCTTCACCAACTCACCAATCCGGGTGCGATGGGTGCGACAGGTGCGATAGGTGCGGTAGGTGCGGTAGGTGCGGCCGGGGATTTCAATGAGATTCTGAAGCCGAGGCCGGGCGACTGGCCGACCTACCATGGCCGGCTCGACGGCAATCGGTACAGCGCGCACGCGCAGATCAACACGTCGAACGTCAATCGACTCGCTCCGCGCTGGGTGTACTCGCTGCGTGGGTTCGACAACGAAACAACCCCGCTCGTGCTCGACGGCGTCATGTATGTCAGCGCGACCAACCAGGTGTCGGCGCTCGACGCGACCACGGGCCGCGAGATGTGGCGCTTCTTACGCCCGCGCACGCCCGGCCTGGTGGGCGATGCGGCCATCGGGTTCAACCGCGGCGTGGGGGTGCTCGGTTCCCGGGTGTTTCTGGTGACCGATAACGCGCACCTCGTCGCGCTCAGCCGCGTAAACGGTGCGCTGCTGTGGGAAGCCGTGCTGCCCGAGAACACGTCGCAGCCTTACGGCGGCACGACCGCGCCTCTGGTCGTCGGCAACCTCGTCATCGCGGGTGTATCGGGCGGCGATTCGGGCATTCGCGGCTTTGTCGCGGCGTATCACGTCGAGACCGGCCGGCAGGCATGGCGCTTCTGGACCGTGCCCGCGGCGGGAGAGCCGGGATCGGAAACATGGAAAGGTGATGCCGAGCTCGACAAGGGCGGTGGATCCACGTGGTTGCCGGGGAGCTACGATCCCGAGACCGGCACGCTGTTCTGGCCTACGGGCAATCCGTATCCCGATACCGACGGCAGCGGGCGGGCCGGCGACAACCTGTATACCAATTCCGTGCTCGCGCTGGACGCGCAGACGGGCAAGCTGCGCTGGCATTTCCAGTTCACGCCCCACGATTTGTGGGACTGGGACGCCGAAGAGCCGCTCGTTCTGGTGGATGCCACGTTCCAGGGCAAGCCGCGCAAGCTGCTGTTGCAGGCCAATCGCAACGGCTTCTTCTACGTGCTCGATCGCACCGATGGGAAGGTGCTCGTCGGGCGTCCGTTCGTGCAGAAGCTGACGTGGGCGAGCGGCATTGGTCCCGACGGCCGGCCGCAGGTGCTGCCGGGAAGCACGCCGGATGAAAAAGGTGTCACCACCTGCCCGGCGATTCGCGGCGCCACCAACTGGATGTCGACTTCCTACCATCCCACGACCCGGCTCTTCTACGTGATGGCGGTCGAGAATTGTTTCCTCTATCGCAGCACGATGTTCGGTGGACGTGGTGCCGCGACGCCACCGCCGCAACCTGCGCGTGGCGCTGCTGCGCCAGCTAGAGGAGCCGGTCCAGCCGCGACGCTCGGCTTACCTGGCGGCGGATTCAACCGCGGCAACGCGGGCGGTGGCGGATCGATGGCATTGCGCGCGCTGCGCATCGACGATGGCGGGATCGCGTGGGAGATTCCTCAGGTCGGCAACTCGAACAACTACGGCGGCACGCTCGCGACCGCCGGCGGCTTAGTGTTCTACGGCCAGGCGAGTGGGGAATTCGCAGCCGTCGATGCCGCTACGGGGAAGCACCTGTGGCATTTCGAGACGCAGGAGCTCTGGAAGTCGTCGCCGATTACTTATGTGGTGAACGGCAGGCAGTACATCGCGACCGCATCCGGGCCGAACATCCTCGCCTTTGCGCTCGATTAAATCGACGCAGAGCCGCAGAGGCGCAGAGAAACCAAAAACGAAAGACAAACAAAAGATCAGAAGATCAGGAGACTGAGCAGTTTTGGATTCCCTGTAGTACGGAGTGTCCGGCTTCAGCCGGACCGGACACGGTGGTCGCCGCGACGCTACACGAAAATCGAAACCGCTCTAGGAAGTCTTGATCTTTTGACCTTCTGATCTTCTGTTGATCGTGATCTCAGTCTTTCTTGCTCTGTGCCTCTGCGGCTCTGCGTCAAAACCTCAGGCAGTTGGTTGCGCAGGTTCGCGCTTGACCCACTTGTAAACCTTCGCCGAGTTCCGCCAGAAATATTTCTCGGCCACGGCTCTCGGCTGCGTCGCGAAATACTCCTTCGCGATCCCGAACACCTGATCGATCGGCGCCGTACCGTCGCTGTTGGGCCAGTCGCTGCCGAAGAGAATCCGATCCTCGCCAAACGTCGCCATCAGCAAATCCAGTTTGGCTTTGTAGACGCTGAGATCCGTCGGCACCTGACCGTTCACGCGGCGAAGGATGGCCGACAGTTTCACGTGCATGGCAGGCCGCTTCGCGATCTCCTTGAGGATGGCCAGATAGGCCGGGCGCTCGGCCTCGGTCGGCTCGAAGTTCGGCAGATGATCGAGCACGATCCGCAGGTTCGGCACCTTGTCGTTGATTACCACCATCGCCTCGAGCAGCGTCATGCGCGGGTTGGCCGTGTCGAGCACGAGGTCGGCGTCGGCCAGGAGTTTGAGCCCGTCGATGAACGCCGGGTTCTGGACCTGTGCGGTCAGGTCGCGGCCCCAGAGGTTGCCGTAGCGAATCCCTTTGAACAGCGGGAACTTGCGGTACCGATCCAGATACTCTTTGAACTCGGGCTTGTCCGGCTCGAGGTTGCCAATCACCCCCACGATGATCGTGTCGCGCCCCGCGACGTCGAGCACCCAGAGGTTGTCTTCGAGCCAGGGGCTCGCCTCCACCTTGATCGCGCCCACTGCGCCGAGCGGGCCGGCCAGCTTGCGATAGCGGTCGGGATACGACGCCATGGGCGCCTGACCCGGTACTCGCGGGCCGCTGTACGGCGCGCCCTGCGGACGAGCCGGGTCGAAGAGGTGAATGTGCGTATCGATGATGGGAATGGGTGACGCTTGCGCGGCCGCCTGAGCTGGCGCGAGCGCCACGCCTGCTGCCGCCGCGGCGCCGCCGAGAAACGTTCGACGCGTGACACTGGTCATCGGGCGGAGGTTACGCCGCGTGCCGCAGAACTGTCAACAGTCCAAATATTTGATTTTCAGCAGGAGTGCCAGGGACTTCTCCAAAAAACTGAACTCCTCGACAAAACTAAGTGTTGACACTTCAAGAAAGTGCGGCCTATGCTCCCGCTCTGCTCAGATTTCGACTTTGTTTCCCCGCGTCCCGCGGGGTCGAGGAGGAACGATGAAAGGCACGTTCGCGGCCGTCGTTGCGGTACTTGCGCTCACCTTGCTGGCGACCACCGCCCGCGCACAGATCCTCTTCGGATCCATCGTCGGTACAGTGACGGACTCGGCCGATCTGGCCGTGCCGGGTGCCACCGTGAAGATCACGCACGCGTCCGGCGGGCTTGGGGCGCTAGCGCGCTGAGGCGCGGCGGCTTCGGCCCGATGCGACGGCCGGGGTCACGGCGTTCTCGGCGCCGGTCGCCAGCCTGATTGCGGCGCGTACGGTCGTCGGGTCGTGTTCGGGTGCGTGGTGGGTCAGCACGGTGAGGGCCGTGCGCGCGAGATGGCGCGCGAGATGGCTGGCCGCCAGCGCGGCATCGCCGCCTTCGCACGCGTCGACGATGCGCTTGTGTTCTTCGGCGGCAATCGAGAGTGCGCGCGGCACGCCTTTGATGTAGAGCCAGCGGTAGCGATCGGCGTGATCGTACAGCTCGCGAATCGTCCGCATCAGGCGCCCGCCCGCGTGCGCCACGAGGGTGAAGTGAAATTCGCGATCGACGGCCTGCCACTGCCGCGGATCGTGGCCCGCGAGCGCCTCCATGCGGCGGAGGCAGTTGACGAGCGCGTCGATGTCGCGCTGCGTGAATCGCGGGACGGTGATGCGGATGGCCAGCGATTCGTGCACGATGCGCATGGCGTACAGCTGTTCGAGATCGTCGATCGAAAACGAGCTGACGCGGCCGCGGCGGTTGACCTCGGCTTCGACGAGCCCCTCGCGCTGGAGCATCCGGACCGCTTCGCGCAGCGGGCCGCGGCTGACGCCGAGCTTGGTGGCCAGCTGCACCTGCGAGAGCGATTCGCCGGGCGGCAGGGCGCCGTTGAGAATCGACTCACGCAGGCTGGTGTAGACCGTCCAGGTCATGTCGCGGGGTTTCCGGGCGCGCGATTTGGCCCGGGACGTCTGGGTTTTGGAGGAAGGGCGCTGCATGGGCTGTCGGCCGAGGGGAGTATAGCAAACGCCCCCGGCCCTGCCGTGCGCCAGAAGTGTTGACACTTCGGGGCTCTGGCCGCGGCTACGCCGGGTGGCCACCCAAAGTGTTGACACTATGGAGCCTTCGCGCGTAGGCTGCGTGCGCGATTCCGGCAGCTTTAGCCGGACCGTGATCAGATCGGCGAGAATAGCCAACGAAAGGGACCCAGGCATGGGCGTCAAGGTCGCGATCATCGGCAGCGGCAACATCGGGACCGATCTGATGATCAAGATCGTTCGGACTTCGCGCGCGCTCGAGCTGGCCGCGCTCGTGGGCATCGATCCGCAGTCGGACGGCCTCGCGCTGGCCCAGCGGATGGGTGTGCCCGTGACCGCCGAAGGGATCGACGGGCTCGTCCGGATGCCCGCGTTCGGCGAAATCGCCGTCGTGTTCGACGCGACCTCGGCACGCGCCCACGCCAGGCACAACGAGGTCCTCCGCAGCCATTCCAAGCAGATCGTCGACCTCACACCCGCCGCCATCGGTCCGTACCTCGTCCCGGCGGTCAATTTTCACGACCTCGCGGACCAGCCCAACGTGAATCTGGTGACGTGCGGCGGGCAGGCGACCATTCCGATCGTGGCGGCCATCTCTCGCGTCGCGCCGACGCCCTACGCCGAGATTGTCGCCAGCATCGCCAGCCGGTCTGCAGGCCCGGGCACGCGCGCGAACATCGACGAGTTCACGCAGACGACCGCCCGCGGCCTCGAGCGCGTGGGTGGGGCGGGCCGGGGCAAGGCGATCATCGTGCTCAATCCGGCGGAGCCGCCCCTGATTATGCGCAACACCGTGTTGTGCTTGGTCGAAGACGGAGACGCCGCGGTCATCGAGCGCGCCGTCAAGGAGATGGTGGCCGACGTCCGGAGCTATGTGCCGGGATACCGGCTGAAGCAGGCGGTGCAGTTCGAGGACGTCACGGCGTCACGTCCGGCGCGCCTTGTCGATGCGCGCGGCGTCACCGTCTTCACGCGCGGCCTGAAGGTGTCGGTGTTTCTCGAAATCGAGGGCGCCGGGCACTATCTGCCGAAGTACGCCGGCAACCTCGACATCATGACGTCGGCCGCGCTGCGGACGGGCGAACGTCTGGCGGCGGCCCACGCGAAAAGCCCGGTGATGGCATGAGCCCGCCTGCGCCCACTGGCTTCGGCGCGGCAGGCTCCCGTCTGTATGTTCAGGACGTCACGCTTCGCGACGGCATGCACGCCATCAGGCACCAGTATTCCGTCGAGGACGTGCGCAAGATTGCGTCGGCGCTCGATCGCGCCGGCGTCGATGCCATCGAAATCAGCCACGGCGACGGCCTGGCCGGGTCGAGCTTCAACTACGGGTTCAGCGCGCACACCGATCGGGAATGGATCGAGGCCGCCGTCGAGAGCGTGACGCGCGCGACCGTCACGGTCCTGCTGCTCCCGGGCATCGGCACGATCGAGGATCTCGACGCGGCGCACGCCTCTGGCGCGCGATCGGTGCGCATCGCGACCCACTCGACCGAAGCCGACATCGCCCGACAGCACATCGAGCATGCCCGCGCGCTGGGCATGGACGTCGTCGGCTTCCTGATGATGGCGCACATGACGCCGCCGGCCGAGCTCGCGCGGCAGGCGAAGCTGATGGAATCCTACGGCGCGAACTGCGTGTACATCGTGGATTCCGCCGGCGCGCTGCTGATGCGCGACGTCGCCGACCGGATGAACGCGCTGAACGACGCGCTCGACGCGAAAACCGAGAAGGGGATGCACGCGCACCACAACCTGTCGCTCGGCGTCGCCAACACGCTGGTGGCCATCGAGCACGGCGCGACGCGCATCGACGGCTCGCTGGCGGGTATGGGCGCGGGCGCCGGCAACGCGCCCCTCGAGGTGCTCGTCGCCACCCTGAACCGATCGGGACTCTCGCACGGCTGCGATCTCTTCGCGTTGATGGATGCGGCCGAAGACCTCATCCGTCCGATGCAGGATCGGCCTGTGCGCGTCGATCGCGAAACGCTCTCGCTGGGTTATGCGGGTGTGTACTCGAGCTTTCTGCGGCATGCCGAAGCGGCGGCGTCGCAGCACGGTCTCGATACGCGCGATATCCTCGTCGAGCTCGGCCGCCGCAACATGGTGGGCGGGCAGGAAGACATGATTGTGGACGTCGCGCTCGATCTGGCGAGGGCGCGAAGTCGGTAGAATCCACAGAGTGCACTATCGGAATCCCACCGAAGAACGATCGCCGCGAGCGGCGCGGGGCGTTGGGGCCCCGCAAGCGAGCGGCTGGAGCGGGGCGGGGGGCCCCCGCGACTAATCAATGACCGCCCGCCCGTCCACCAAACGCCCATCGTCCCGGACGATCGCGTCCGACGTATTCGACCAGCTGAGACGGGACATCCTCGAAGGAAAGCTCGAGCCGGGAACCCGGATGCGCTTCAAGGATCTGCGCGCGCGCTATCGATCGGGGTTGAGCCCGCTGCGCGAGGCGTTGATGCGCCTGGTGGCCGACGACCTCGTGATCCTCGAAGACCACAAAGGCTTCCGCGTCGCGCCGGTCTCGCAGGAGGAGCTCGTCGACCTTGCCATGACGTGGTTCGAGCTCGAAGCCGTCGGCATCCGTCAGTCCATCGAGAAGGGGGACGACCGATGGGCGGCGAACATCAAGGCCCGGTTCCGGGATCTCTCGAAGCACCGCATGAGGACGTCGGAGGGGACGATCGAACCCGACTGGGAGCCGCACAACCTGGCGTTCCACGAATCGCTCTACGCGGCGTGCGGCTCGCCGTCGCTCATGCGCTTCTGCCGGGTGTTGTCGGAGCGGTTCTCCCGGTATCGCCGGCTCTGGGCCAGGCGCCCGCACGCGCGGAATATCGCGAAAGAGCACGAGGAGCTGTGCCGCGCGGTGCTCGCGCGCGACACCGCTGCGGCGGTGGCCGCGCTCCGGAAGCACCGGACGCTGACGATTCAGGACCTGCTCGCCAACTGGAACGAGTCGTGAACTCGGCGGACGAACAGAAGGTCAGAAGATCAGAAGATTCGGAGTAGTATGTTTGTTTAGTAATTTCGAAGTCTTGATCTTCTGGTCTTCTTGTTTACAGGGGAGAGGCCCGTATTTTCGAAAATTCGTTCGGATATTCGAAAAATCGAGGTAAGATCGAAAGTGCCGAGGTCCTATGAAAATCAATCCCGATAAGTGCGTCGCCTGTGGCAACTGCACCTACGTGTGCCCGATGGGCGCGATCTACGTCGATCCGCACATCAAACGCGCCACCGTCAACCGAAACGAGTGCGTCGAGTGCTACGCCTGTTACACCGGGCTCAGCCAGGAGCATCTCAACCCCACGCTGGTGCGGACCACGCGCAAGATCTTCCAGATGCTGCGCCTGCGGTTCGACCCCGAGCCCGACGTCTGCCCGACGGCCGCGTTCGAGCCCGAGGAGCTCACCTGGCCGCGCGTCGTCCGGCGGGCGTTTTCCGATCCGCGCGTGCCGCACGAGTCGACGGGCGTCGAAGGGCGCGGCACCGAAGAGGTGAAGACCAACGACATCAGCGGCCGCGTCAAGACCGGCGAAGCGGGTTTCACGATCGAGTTCGGCCGTCCCGGTGTCGGCGTCTGGATGCGTGAGATTCAGCTCATGTGCTGGGCGCTGGCCGACGCCGGCGTCGCGTTCGAGAAGAAGAACCCGATCACGTCGCTGATGAGCAACGTCGCCACGGGCACGCTCCGCGAAGACATCCTGAACGAGAAGCTCATGTCGGCGATTGTCGAAATCAAGGTCCCGCTCGAGCGCGTCGAAGAGGTCGTGCGCCTGGTCTGGGACATCGAGAAACGTATCGACACCGTCGTCGCGCTTGGCGTCGGCACACGGTGCAGCGACAACGGCGAGGACACGGTCGTGGCGCCGGTCCTCGAAAAGCTCGGCTATTCGCTGCAGCGCGCGAAAACCAACATCGGGCTCGGCCGCGTGACCAATCAGGCGGCCGTGCAGGCTGCATTGGAGATGGCAAAACCATGACGAATACGCTGCATCGGTTCGGCGATGCGCAGAGCTTCCGCGACGACTTCATCGTCTTCGCGATCGCGAGCCGCGGAAAGAACGACGAAGACTCGGTGCCCAAGCTGCGGCGGTTCCTCGAAATCGCGCTGCAGTTCAAGCCGGTCAATCTCGGCGACTCGCGTCACGGCGGCGCGTACCGGCCGTCGAAGTCGATGTCGCCGATCGCGCATTGGACCCGGGACAACGACCCCGATTTCAAGAAAGTGATCGAGGGGCTCGATACGACGTGCACGGCCGCCGCTGTGTTCGACAACCTCGAGTCCGCCGAGCAATGCACGAAGGCCGTGCGCGAAGCGGATCTCGGCCTCAGCATCAACATCTCGACCTCGGTCGAAGGGGCCATCGCGTGCTGCAACGCCGCGGGCATTCACCGGCACAGCGCCGGATACTCGCTCGGCTTCGAAGGGAAGACGGAACACCTTCCGAACGGCGACGTGCTGGCGCTCTCGACGATGTGCGGGCACGGCATGGTGAGCATGTCGCTCGCGAAGAAGATGATCGACTGGGTGAAGGAAGGACGCCGCACGCCGGACGAGGCGGCGGTCGTGCTGACCCGGTTCTGCTCGTGCGGTGTCTTCAACCCCTCGCGTGCGCGCCGCCTTCTGGAAGAAGCGCGGGAGCGTACGAAATGAGGCGGCTCGGCTCGACGCTCGTTCTCGCGCTCGCCATCGGCGCGGCCGCATGCGGAGGCGCGACGCCGGCGCCCGCGGACGCGCCTGCCTCAACGCCTGCGCCCGCAGCTGCCGACGTTCTCGTCCTCAATAACTTCACGTTGATCGATGGGCGGGGCGGTCCGGCCGTTGCGGATTCCGCGCTGATTGCGACCGACGGCCGCATTACGTGGATTGGCCCGAAGTCCGAGCTCAAGGCGCCCGCCGGCGCGTCCGTGCAGGACCTCACCGGCAAGTTCGTGATGCCCGGTCTCGTCGATCTGCATACGCACGTGTCCAATTCGGACGTCCAGATGCAGGATCCGGTCAGGTTCTTCACGCGCGAAGGCGTGACCCGCGATCTGAAGCTCTATGCGAGTTACGGCACGACGACGGTGGCCTCGCTCGGCACCGATCAGAAGCCGCTGGTCTACGAAATGCGCGAGGAGCAGCGCAAGGGACGCCCGACGGTGGCCCGCATCTTCACGGCGGGCCGCGGCTTTACGGTGAAAGATGGATTCCCCACGAACAAGGGGAACGTCCCCGGCATTCCGTACGAGCCGGTGACGCCGGCGGACGCGGCCGCGCAGATTGAAGAGCTTGCGGCGGAGCATCCCGATGTCGTCAAGATCTGGGTCGACGACCGATTCGGCGACTTCAAGAAGACGCCCATCGAGATCTCGCGGCCGATCATCGAGGGGGCGCACAAACACGGGATCAAGGTGATCGCGCACGTGTTCTATCTGAGCGACGCCAAGCAACTGGCAGCCGCGGGGCTGGATGCCTTCGGCCACAGCGTCCGCGACAGGGCCGTAGACGACGAGCTCATCCAGTTGATGAAGAAGAACGGCACCTGGATCATTCCCACGCTCTACCGCGAATGGGCGACCTTCATGTTCGAGGAGCCCAACCAGTTCCTGAACGATCCGTTTTTTGCGCGCGGCCTCGACGCCAATCAGCAGACGGTCCTGAAGTCGCCCGAGTACCACAAGGCGCTGACGGGCGACAAGTATTTCCCGAGGTATCCGGGCGTCCTGAAGACGGCGATAGAAAATCTGAAGCGGCTCGCCGACGCGGGCGTGCCGATCGGCTACGGCACCGACAGCGGCGTGCTGACCCGGTTCGAAGGATTTGGCGAGCACAAGGAGCTCGAGCTGATGGTCGAGGCCGGCATGACGCCGGCGCAGGTCATCACGGCGGCGACCAAGAGCTCGGCGGAATTTCTGGGGCAGCAGAAGGATCTGGGCACGCTCGAACAGGGCAAATGGGCGGACCTGATCGTGCTCGGCGCCGATCCGCTGGCCAACATCAAGAACAGCCGGCAGATCGAGGCGGTCTACATCGCCGGCAACAAGGTTCAATAGCGAACGAACTTCTACAGGAGACTAAGAGACCAGGAGAATTCTTTTCAAAAAGAAAACTCCTAGTCTCCTAATCTCCTGTTTCAAAGACAGGAGATCGTATGAGACGAGGGATACTTTCGCTGGCGATCGTGCTCGGAGTGCTGCTGCCGGCCGTCGGGTTCGCACAGGCGGGAAAACCCGAGCAGCAGGTGATGCAGGCCGAAAAAGATCGGTTCGCGGCGATGGTCAAGGGCGATCGTGCGGCCCTCGAAAAGCTGCTGGCCGATGATCTCACCTATATCCACAGCACCGCGCTCGTGCAGACCAAAGACGAGTTCATCAAGAGCGTGCTGGCCGGCAACATCGACTACGTGTCGATCGTGCCGAGCGAATCCGACTCGAAGGTGCGCGTCAACGGCAACACCGCGATCGTGACGGGCCTCGCGGCGGTCAACGTCATCGACACCGGGAAGGATCGGAAGATCAGGATTCGCTACACGACCGTCTACGCCAATCGTGGCGGCGCGTGGCTGCTGCAGGCCTGGCAGTCCACGGTGATTCCGTAGAAGAATCTAAAAACTAGAATCTAGAAACTAGAATCTGAACAGTCGAATCTAGAGACTGGAATCTGGGCGGAATCGTTCGACGAGATCGTCGAGAAGATTTTAGCTTCCAGATTCTAGTTTTTAGATTTTAGTTTCTAGATTCGGATATCTATGAGGCCCGGCCTCGTTCGCACCACCCTTACCGTCTTCCTGGCCGCCACGCTCGCCGCGCAGTCCACATCTCCCCAGTTACGTCCTCCAGCCATTCGGCACACGCGCGCGATCGACCTGAACGTGACCGCGCAGTATCTTGCGCTCTCCGAGGCCGAGCGATTCGACGTGGTCATCGGGACGAATGTGTTTCTGTACTACGATCGGCCCCAGCAGGGTCTCGCGATGGCCGGCATCTCGAATATGCTGAAGCCGGGCGGGGTGCTGCTGTCGAACAACGCGCTCGTCGAGACGGCGATCTCATCGTGTGGTATCAGAAGGCGCCGAAGTGAAAACGGTTCCGGGATCCGTTTTCGGAACCCGCGACGGATGCGTGTAGATGTTGAACCGATCGTCGCGCACGAAGCCGAGCAGCGTGATGCCGGTCCGGTGCGCCAGATCGACCGCCAGGCTCGAGGGCGCCGACACGGCGGCGACGAGCGGAATGGCGCCGATGAACGCCTTCTGCACGATCTCGAACGACGATCGGCCGCTGACAACGAGCGCCGAGCGCGAGAGCGGGAGCTGACCGGCCATGAGCGCGCGTCCCAGCAGCTTGTCGACGGCGTTGTGGCGGCCCACATCTTCGGCGCTCGATTGCAGGCGGCCGTCGAGATCGAAGAGCCCGGCCGCGTGCAGGCCGCCGGTTTCGTCGAACGCATGCTGCGCGCGGCGAAGCGCCGCCGGAAGTCCGGCCAGCACGGTTGTGTCGAGATGCCATTCCACGGCAAGAGGCGGCCGATCGATCTCGAGCGACTCGAGCGTGCGCCGGCCGCACATCCCGCAGGAGGAGTTCTGCGCGACGTTCCGGCGGCCCTCGAGCAGATCGGGGAGAATCTCCGCGCGGCTTCTGCTGAGGACCACGTTCAGCACGCCCTCGGCATCCGGGCGATCGAGCCGGTGCACGTCGTCTGCCGATCGAATCACGCCTTCCGACAGCAGAAATCCGGCAACGAGATCGGCGTCCGCGCCAGGCGTGCGCATGATGACCGCGAACGGATGCCCGTTCAGCCGGACTTCGAGTGCTGCTTCAACCGCGACGCGGTCGGTGGCCGTTTCGGCGGAACCGTCGCCGATTCGCACTACCTCGACGCTGCGCGTTCCTTCACTCATCTGACTCATGACGTTTCGACGCAGAGACGCAAAGCCGCAGAGTATTCTTCTCAGAACAGCATTTCTCCGCGACTCTGCGACTGTGCGTCAAAGGAATGGGTAGTAGGTTAGCACCTTGAGTATCAGTCCTTTCGGGCTCGGCCGGCAGAAGCCCCACCACTACTTCGAGGCAGCCAGAATCGCCTGGGAGAACCGGGACCAGTTGCCCTTCGCCTGGCGCATTCTCCGCGACGGCGTGTGCGATGGCTGCGCGCTCGGCACCACCGGCATGTCCGACTGGACGCTGCCCGGGCCGCACCTGTGCATGGTGCGTCTCGAATTGATGCGGCTGAACACGGCGCCGGCGCTCGATCCTTCCGTGCTCGAGGATGCGGCGGCGTTGTCGGCCCGGTCGTCCCGCGAGTTGCGCGAGCTCGGCAGGCTTCCGCACCCGATGATGCGATCGCGCGGCGAGCCCGGCTTTCACCGCATCTCGTGGGACGAGGCGCTGAACCGGATTGCCGACGAGCTCGGCGCGATCGACCCGCCGCGATTCGCGATGTACCTGACGTCGAGAGGGCTCACCAACGAGACGTACTACGCCGCGCAGAAGTTCGCGCGGTTCGTCGGGACCAACCACGTGGACAACGCCGCGCGCCTGTGCCATGCGGCCTCGACCGTCGCGATGAAAGAGATGCTCGGGTACGGAGCCTCGACGTGCAGCTATCTGGACTGGCTGCACGCCGACCTCATCGTGCTCTTCGGATCCAACGTGCCGAACAACCAGCCGGTGACCACGAAGTACCTGCACCACGCGAAGCACAACGGCGCCCGGATCGCCGTCGTGAACCCGCATCGCGAGCCGGGTCTCGAACGCTACTGGATACCTTCGATCCCGAAGAGCGCGCTGACGGGCACCGCACTCGCGGACGACTGGTTCGACGTGCACACCGGCGGCGATCTCGCGTTTCTCATCGGCGTGATGCGCGCGCTCGTCGAGCTCGGCGGCGTCGATCGCGGGTTCGTCGACGCCTGCACCCTCGGCTTCGACGAGGTGCGCGCGGACGCGCTCGCCCACCCGTGGGATCAGATCGAGCAGGAGTCGGGTGCGCCGCGTGCGCGCATCGAGGCGTTCGCGCGTCTCTTGATGTCGCGGCCGAACACGATCTTTGTCTGGTCGATGGGACTGACCCAGCATGCGCACGGCGTCGATACCATCCGCGCGCTCATCAACGTCGGGCTCGCCCGGGGGCTCCCGGTCGGCGAGAACCGCGGCCTCGTGCCGATTCGCGGGCACTCGGGCGTGCAGGGCGGCGCCGAGGTGGGTTGCGTGCCGGCCGTTGCCGCGGAGACGGCCGCCGAGTGGGAGCGCCTGTGGCGGTTTCCGGTGCCGCGGACGCCCGGATGGACGGCGACCGAAATGGTCGAACGCGCGGCGAAGGGTGAAGTCGAGGTGTTCTGGATGGTGGGCGGCAATTTTCTCGAAACGCTGGCCGATCACGACACGTCGAAGGAAGCCCTGCGCAGGCCGCGCCTGCGCGTTCACCAGGACATCGTCGTGTCCTCGTCCATGCTCAGCGACTGCAGCGGAGACGTGATCGTGCTGCCCGCGGCGACGCGGTACGAATCGCCGGGAGGCGGTACCGAGACGTCGACGGAGCGCCGCATCATCTTCTCGCCGGAGATCCCCGGCCGGCGCATCGGGACCGCGGCGCCCGAATGGACCGTGTTCCGGGAAGTCGCGCTTCGACTCCGTCCCGAGCGCGCGGACCTCGTCGGATTGAAGGATGCGCAGAGCATTCGCCAGGAGATTGCCGCCGCGGTGCCGTTGTATCGCGGCATCGAGTCGCTTGCCGGGAAAGGCGACCAGGTGCAATGGGGCGGACGCACCCTCTATTCGGAAGGCCGTTTCCACACGGCCGACGGCAGGGCCAGATTCGCGCGAATGGCGCGAGCGCGGCAGCCTGCCATCGCTCCCGGCCGGTTCCTGCTCGCGACCCGCCGGGGCAAGCAGTTCAATTCGATGCTGCACCGGGACGTCGATCCGCTGACAGGCGCATCGCGCGACGAGATTCTGATCAGCGCCGACGATCTCGCCCGCCTTGGCGCCGGCGACGGCAGCCCTGTTCGGCTTCGATCGGACTTCGGCACGTTCGCGGGCCGGCTGCGGACCGCACCGATCAAACCCGGCAATCTCCAGGCTCACTGGCCTGAAGCCAACGTCCTGCTGGGACCACGCGTCGATCCCGATTCCCACGAGCCCGACTACAATGCTCTTGTGGAGATCGAGGTAATTTCGCGCGCTTGAGAGAAAGACGCGCATCTGAATCGTGGCGCCACCACGAACCGGGAACGTGGAACGAGGAACCTGGAACCCTTCTGGGATGTAGTATCCTGCTGGTTTGATGTCCAAGAACAAGCAACTCCTGATCGTGGACGACGACCGAAATACGCGCGAGGGGTACCGCACGTATTTGTCCAGCAAGGGGTTCGACGTCCGCGCGCTCGACGGCGGCGTCGATGCGCTCGCGTTGGCGAAGTCCGCGGCGCCCGACCTCGTCGTGCTCGATCTGGGCCTGCCCGACATCGATGGGTGGGAAGTGGCGCGCCGCCTCAAGGGCGACGACGAGACCCGCGCCATTCCGATCATTGCGTTCAGCGGCCGTTCGATGCAGCACGAACAGGTCAGTGCTTTGCGCGCGGGGTGTGACGTCTACCTGACGAAGCCGTGCGCGCCCGACAAGCTGCTCGGCGCCGTCCGCAAGCTCCTCGGGATGGAAGAGCGGCCGGCCGGGCCGGAAGAAGATCAGCCCGATCCCTATTAGCCAGGTAGTACGTAGTGTCCGGCTTTAGCGGGACTCTCACGCCGTGCACGAAGAGCCGAGCCGCCATCGCCTACCGGCAGTTGAGCTGGCATTACTGCAGCGCGAATCCGAAGCTTCGGGGCCGGACACGCGCTGCGAGGCCCACTGCGACCGCATGACGCGAGGACACTGACTTCGCCCTTCATCCTCGCTCGGGTCCCTCAGGCTTCTCGCGCGGTCAGTTGTAACCGTGTCGGCCTCCTGCGCACGGCTTCGCGCCGCAGCAACGCCAGCTCAACTGCTTACGTGTCGTAGGTCGTGTCCGGCTTCAGCCGGTCTTTCCTTGCGCTACCGGGACATCGTACGAAGAGCCGTTCGCGCCGCATCGGCGCCGGGGTCGAGTGCCACGGCGTCGCGGAAGAGTTCCGCCGCCGCCTCCACATCCCCGCGCTCGAGATGAACGTTGCCCAGATTTACGTAGACGGCTGAGTCGCGCGGATCCAGTTTCAGAGATTCTTCGAACGCCGCGATCGCGCATGCCTGATCGCGCCTTGCCGCGCAGATGATGCCGCGCATGTTGAGCGCTCGGGCGTGGTGCGGATGCGCGTCGACGAGCAGCCCGATCGCGCGCTCGGCCTCGTCGTGCCGGTTTTCCAGAAAGAGGGCGGTGGCCTGATAGAAACGGCTGTCCTCGCGCATCGGAAACCGGCGCATCAGCGTGTCGGCGACGGCGGCCAATCGCGGCTCACCGAGATCGGCCAGCACCGAGGCAAGCTGCTCCAGCGGCTGCGGGCTGTCCGGCGCGATTTTCGTCGCCTCGAGCGCCGCATCGACGGCACCCTTCATGTCACCGGTCAGCGCGAGGGCGTAGGACAGCGCGGTCAGCGTGCGGGCGTCTGGCGGCGAAGCCGACGCCCGTTGACGCAGCCAGTGCATCTCTTCCGCAAGGCGCCCTGCCGCGGCGGCAGACGTGACGCCTCCCCGCATCGATTCGAACGTGCCGCCGTTGACGCTCGACGCGCGGCGGAAGCTCTCGTGCGCCATGCCGAACGCTTCGGCCTTGAGTCCGGCGTCGCCGCGCAGCACCCAGTCTCCGGCGTTGGCTGCGCGCAGCGTCTCCGCGATGACGGCGGGCTGATGCGCACGGCCGGCGAGGCCACGCAGTGCCGGCGCGTTTCCCTCGGGTGGCGCGTACATCGCGCGGGCGGCCGTGAACTCGAGTGTCATGCGATCGTCCGATTGAATGGGAGCCGAGCTTCCGTAAGACACAAGATCGTCGGGACCGCCCGCATAGAGAGATAGAAGAAAGAACGGCGCCGCTCGCGCAGGGACTCCGGCCTCGGCCAGCAGGGCGGGAACTCTCCCCCTCTGCGCGTGCTCGCCGATGTGCGCGAGCCGTGGCTCGATCCCGCTCGACGGCGAGCCGATGAACAGCAGGTCGCTGTCTCCCACGAGCCAGACGGTGCCCTGTGGAAAGACCGACACGAACGTGCCAGCGATCGACCGCAGATCGTCCGCGGCAATTTCGTAGGTGTGCGCCCACTGACAGAAGACGCCCGCGGGCGTGAGACGCGCGCGCACGGCTTCGAAGAACTCGCGTGTGAAGAGCGCGGCCACGCCGGCCATCCAGGGATTGGAAGGCTCCGACACAATCACGTCGTACTGCCGGGAGGTCAGCTGCAAGTGAGTACGGCCGTCGCCCAACAGCAGCCGTACTCCGGGCGTCGCGAGCACGCGGTGGTTTTCCGCCTCGAACAGCGCCGATGCCTCGACGACCTCGGGTGAAATCTCTACGACGTCCAGGTGCGAGACCGTTCCGGACGCCATGACCGCATCGGCGGTGACGCCGCTGCCCAGGCCGATGACGAGAGCCTCGCGCGGCTGACCCTGCAGGACGGCCGGGAGCAGTCCGAGCAGACGCTGCGTCAGCATGTCGCCGCCGTTCGACGCGTCCACCTTGCCATCGATCGCCAGCGATCGCGTGCCGCCCAGACGTTTCACGCTGACCGTTCCGGCTGCGCCTTCCTTGTAGTACTCGAATCGCCCCGCGCGAAGATTGATGTCGAAATCCGCGGGAGCGATCTGGCGCGCGTACTTGTACATGCCGCCGGCGAGCAGCGCCCGATCCCACTGGGGCAGAAAGAATGTGGCGGCGAAAACCAGCGCGGCCGTCATCGCGGTCATCGCCGCACTTCGGCCGCGGACCGCGCGCCCGTACACGGCGGCCAGGGCCAACCCCGCACCGGCCACGACCAGGAGACGGCTCGTGTAGAGAAACGTCGATGCCAGGCCTAATCCCGGGAGGAGCACGAATCCACCGGCAAGACTTCCGGCGACGGCGCCGATCGTGTTGGCGGTGTAGATAACCGATGTATCGCGGGCGGCCGAATCCGCACCCGGCGATGCTGCCGCCAGTGCGAGCGTAAACGTGGCGCCAAAGGCGATGCTCGCCGCGGTCAGCAGAAGCCCGAGCGCAAGCACTTCGCGCACGAGCAGCGGGCCGAATCCGCGGAGCTCGCTGACGGATCGCGCCACAATCAACGGCAGTTCCAGCGCCGCGAACCAGGCCGCGGCGAGCGTTCCCGCCGCGGCGACGACGAGCGTGGCGGCCAGCCAGCGGACACGGTGCGGGCTCTTGCGCGCGATGCGGACGCCGATCGTCGAACCGATGGCGATGCCGACGATGAACGAGGCCGCCATGATCGCGAAGGCATAGGTCGTCGGCCCGACGATGAGCGCAATCAACCGCGTCCATGCCACTTCGAACACGAGCGCCGCAAAGCCCGACACGGTCGCCGCGATGATCGCCCATCGTCGATCGGCGATCGTCCATCGTCGATCGTCCATCGTCGATCGTCTGGAGTGACGTTTCTTCCCGCTACGGACGGGGTCGGGAGGGGTTTTCGAGGCAAGACTGTCGAAAACCCCTCCCGACCCCGTTTCACGTCTGCGAATCCAGATCGCGCCGGCGGCGGCGAGCACGTTCAAGCCCACCGCACTCCACGTGGAGATGCGGACACCGTAGGAGGGGATCAGCCAGAAGCCGGCGGCCAGTGCGCCCGCGGCTGCGCCCGCTGTGTTAGCCGCGTAAAGAATGCCGGCCTGCGTTGCGGCCAGTGCGGGTGCGCGTTGAGGCTCGTGCGCGGTCTGTCCGGTAAGCCACGAAACGGCGACCGGAAAGGTGGCGCCCATGGCGGCGGCCGGAAGCCCCAGCAACGTGAAGCCGATGGCAACGCGTACGAGCGAGAACGAAAGCGGCGACGTGCCATCCGCGTAGGCCCACTTCAGCAGGGGCTCGAACAGATCGAGGGCGGCCGGCAGCGCGATCGCGCAGACCGCAACGAAAATTTCGAGGCCGGCGTAGATGGCAAGCGACAGGGAAGGAGAGAGCCGCAGGCGGCCGGCGATCCAGGAGCCAAGGGCGAGGCCGCACATGAACGCCCCCAGCACGATGCTCGACGACGCCGTCGTGTGGCCGAACGCGAGCGTGAACATGCGCACCCACGCGACCTGATAAATAAGGGCCGCCGCGCCGGACGCGACGTAGCATGCGACGA
This sequence comes from Vicinamibacterales bacterium, assembly GCA_963821395.1. Lineage (GTDB taxonomy): Bacteria > Acidobacteriota > Vicinamibacteria > Vicinamibacterales > JAMQPK01 > JAMQPK01. The sequence continues at coordinate 23,010 of CAWGDY010000023.1, forward strand.
TCAGCCGCCGGGCAGACATGTTTCCCGCAAGTTGGAGTAGATTGTAAACACATCGAAGAGGTTGTGTATGTTCACGAAACGCGCATCAGGTCTCGCGCTCGTGCTCGGATTGTTCGCGGCCGCGCTCGTGGGGTCTTCGCCCTTCGCGCAGGTTCCCGGCCCGGGCGTGTTTGGCGTCGATACGTCGCTGCCCATTCCCGAGCAGCCGCCCGCGGCGCCTCCATCCGCCCTGCTGCAGAAATACGCGACGGTCTCGGCCGATCGGTTGAAGAACCCGCCGGCAGCGGACTGGCTGATGACGCGGCGCACGTACGACGGATGGGGTTACAGCCCGCTCGAGGAGATCAATCCGGGAAACGTCACGCGTCTTCAACCGGTCTGGACCATGTCGACCGGCATGAACAACGGGCACGAGGCGGCGCCCATCGTCAACGGCGGCGTGATGTTCGTCACGAGCTCGTTCAACCAGGTGCTCGCGCTCGATGCCAAAACGGGAGCGTTGCTCTGGCGGTACCGGAGCGAATCTTCGGGCGGCGTGCGCGGGAAGCCGGTGAATCGTGGCGTCACGTTGTACGGCAACAAGGTGTTCGTCGTGTTGACCGAAGCCGTGCTCGTCGCGCTCGACGCGAAAACAGGCAAGGAAGTCTGGCGAACGATCGTGGGCAACAACGCGACAGGGGAATACCTGACGGCGCCGCCGCTGGTCGCCGACGGCAAGCTCGTTTCCGGTATTTCAGGTGGTGACGGCCCGAACCGCGGGTTTGTCGCGGCCTACGATCCCGAGACCGGGAAACAGGTGTGGAAGACGTTCATGACGCCCGAGCCGGGCCAGCCGGGAAGCGACACGTGGCGCGGTGACGACTGGAAAACGGGTGGCGCGGCGACCTGGGTCACGGGGAATTACGATCCCGAAACGAATCTCCTCTTCTGGGGTGTCGGCAATGGCTATCCCTGGGTCGCGCACTCGCGGCCCGGCGACAATCTCTACACGGCGTCGACCGTGGCGATCGACGCGGCAACCGGCGCCATCAAAGGGCACTTCCAGTACACACCCAATGAATCGTGGGACTGGGACGAGGTGTCGCCCCCGATTCTCATCGATTTCCGCCGCGGCGGCAGGACCATCAAGGGGCTGGTGAATTTCGGCCGCAACGGCTACCTGTATTTTCTCGAGCGCACTGACGGCGCGATCAAGTTCGTTGAGGGGAAACCCTACGTCAAGCAGAACGTCTTCAAGCAGCTCGACCCGAAGACGGGCCGCCCGGAAGTCGACGACAGCCGGAAACCCGACATCGGCAAGATCGCCGATTTCTGCCCCTCATGGCACGGGGGGAAGAACTGGCAGCCCGGCGCGTTCAACCCGAAGACGCGGATGGTGTACGTGCCCACGCAGGAAAACCTGTGCGCCGTTATGGCCGGCCGCGCGACCAAGACGCCATCTGGCGAGACGCGCGTGTCGACCACAAGCCGCATGTACATCGCGCCTGGCGCGGATCACCTGAGTGAAGTCCAGGCCTGGGACGTCGATACGGGCAAGAAGGTCTGGAGCCACAACTTCCCGAAGTCGCCGAACTGGGGTCCCATTCTGACGACCGGCGGCGGGCTGGTTTTCAGCGGGGGCACCAACGATCGGATGTTCCGGGCCTTCGACGCCTCCACCGGCCGGGTGCTGTGGGAGTTTCCGACCAACTCCGGCATCTACGCGCCGCCTTCGTCGTTCATGGTTGACGGGAAACAGTACATCGCCGTGCTCTCGGGGTGGGGACAAGACGCGAGGTCGATGCAGTCGCGCATCGATGCCGCCTCACCCGGCAACTTTCCAGAGGTGCCGGAGGGAGGCGTGATCTGGGTGTTCGCCGTCAAGTAACTGACATCACCCGCGACAATTTACGACAACCCTGCTGAGGGGCGAGGTCTATAGTTCAAGGATCTCGTTTCCGACCCAAATCGACCGACGGTCCTTTCTCGTAAGGAGGGTGTGACAATGGCAACTCAGGCGCTTCATTGGCGGATTCTTGGCGCGGCGTTGTGCGTCATCCTCATAGGCTTCGGAACGGCCCTCGGTCAAAGCGTTTCCTCGGGAACCATCCACGGCATTGTGAAGGATGAGTCTGGCGGCGTGCTGCCTGGCGTCACGGCCACGCTCACGAGCCCGGTCCTTCAGGTTCGAGAGCTGGTGCAGGTCACCGACGCCGAGGGCGCCTACCGGTTCGTCGATCTTCCGGCGGGGACTTACACGCTGAAGTTCGAACTCGGCGGCTTCAGCTCGCTGATTCGAGAGGATCTCCGGCTGACCGTCGGCTTCACCGCGCGTGTTGACGAGAACCTCAAGGTTGGCTCGATGGAGGAGTCGATTACCGTCAGCGGCCAGAGCCCGGTGGTGGACATCACCAGCACCAGCGCGAGCGTGGCGTTCACGAAGGAAATTCTCGACGCCGTGCCGCGCGGGCGGGATCTCCAGAACGTCCTTGCCATGGCGCCGGGCGTGACCCAGGAGACGATCGACGTGGGCGGCAGCACACTTGCCCAGCGGCAGGACACGGCGAGCTACGGCATGGAGGCGCAGCCCAAGCTCCAGTACGAAGGCATGAACCTCGCGATGGGCGCCGATCAGAACACGCCCATCTACTTCATCGACAACAGCCTTGAAGAGGTGCAGGTCCGGACATCCGGCAATGACGCCGAGGTGTCGACGCCCGGCGTCTCCATGGTGGCGATCATGAAGTCGGGCAGCAACACCTTCCATGGCGCGTACCGCGCATCGTGGCAGCCCGACAGCCTCCAGGCGAGCAACCTCAACGATGAACTCAAGGCGCAGGGGATTGGCACCCCCCCGCAGCTCAAGACGTTCTACGACTTCGCTGCCGATTTGGGCGGCAGGGTCATCCGCGACAAGCTCTGGTTCTACGGCGGGTACGCCAAGCAAACCAAGAGCGAAGGAACGCTCGGCTTCGCGGAGACTGCCGGGCCTGACGGGAAGTATCTGACGGGGGATGAGCCTCAAGCGTATTTCGAGAGCTCTCTTTACCAGTACTCTGCGAAGGCGTCCTATCAGATGTCGAAGAACAACCGGCTCGTCTATGTGTGGCAGAAGGGTGTCAAGGCGCAGCCGCAGAACGGCGGCGCCCGCACAAGGCCGCTCGAAGCGACGCGCGACTACCTGAATCCCACGTCGATTCAAAAGGCCGAGTGGCAGAGTACGGTGAACCCTCGCCTGCTGCTGAACGCGACGGGCGGGTACGTGGGGTACGTCACCGACTACGACGCTGCCCGTTCGTATGCGCGGGCCGACGCGCCGAGCCGTCAGGACACCGAGACCGGGGTCTTCACGGGATCGCACGTGCAGCATCAGGGCAAGACACGCGACCGGTATCAGCTCGAAGCCAGCGCCACGATCTTCCCTGGGCGCTCGATGGTGGGCCAGCACGATTTCAAGACCGGTGTGTCCATGTATTGGGATCGGACGTCCGATGCGTGGCTGAACAACCTCGCCGGCAACTACCTGCTGATCACCGACAAGGTCAACGGCGTCTCGAACACGCCCGTGCGGATCCGGGCCTACAACACGCCGGTCTCTCCACTCGACAACGAGGATATCTTCGCGTGGTACTTCAAAGACAGCTGGCGTCCGAACCAGAGACTGACGTTGAATCTCGGCCTCCGCTGGGAATATCAGCACTCGTACCTGCCGGATCAGCAATTTGACGGCGCCCGCGATTTCCCCACAGTGTTTCCAGCCAAGCACGTCGACTTCCTCGACGTGCAGACGTTCAACCGGGTCGTCCCGCGGCTGGGTGTCGCGTACGATCTGGGCGGCAAGTCGGTCATCAAAGCCACCTGGGGACTCTACAATTACATCCTCGGCGATACCTACGGCGACGTCTTCGCGGCAACTGCCACCGCGAATGCCCTGTTCCTCTGGCACGATCTGAACAACGACAGGCTGTGGACGCCGAACGAAACGAATCTGGCCTTGAACAACAATCCGGATTTCCAGAGCATCACTGCGTCCTCGAACTACGAGCTCAGCCCGGAGCTGAAGCAGCCAAATACCTGGGAGACGACGGTCAGTTACGAGCGAGATCTGGGGAACAGCCTTGGCATGCGGGTGATGTACATCGACAGGACTGTCGATGGCAGCCTCGAGACGATCAATGCCAGGCGGCCTGTACGGCCTGTACAGTGTTCCCATCACCCGCCGCGATCCGGGTCCCGACGGCGTCCTCAATAACAGCGATGACGCAGGCTCGGTCACCCTGTATGACTACCCGGCGGCATTCAGGGGGGCTGCCTTCGTGAGCAACAAGCGCGTGAACGCGGACAACACCGATCGGTTCCACTCGATGGATTTCACATTGACCAAGCGCATCACCAGCAAATGGGGAGGTCAGATCTCCTATTTCGTGGTGAAGAATCATCGATGGATTGCCGGGACGTATCAGAGTCCGAACGACGAGTTCTTCCCGCTGGACGAAACCTGGAGCTGGGCCGGCAACGTGTCCGGAACCTATCGGCTGCCGTACGACGTCGCGGTATCCGGGTTCCTCCAGAGCAGGAGCGGCGTCAAGGGGCAGCGCACGAATATCTTCCGTGCTGCGGATCCGGATGGAGGTCCCGCGCTCCCCAGCAACACGAACTACACGATTCGCCTCGAAGAGTACGGCGCCCAGAGCCTGTCTGCCTTCAACATCCTCAACCTCCGCGCGACCAAGGATTTCGTATTGAGCGGAGGACGGAGGATCGGCATCGATTTCGACATCTTCAACCTGTTGAATGCTGCGACACCGACGAGCGCCGACTTCGCGTCGGGACCGACGTTCGGTTATGCGCAGGGCGTGACGCCGCCGCTCATCACGCGCATCGGCGCCCGGTTCACGTTCTAAAAGGAGGCGGTCATGAAGATCACACCAGGCAAATCCATCGCCGCCATCCTTGCGATTGCCGCCGTCGCGGTTGCCGTCGGCGTGCTCTCGCCGCGCGACAGTAGCATCGCTCCCGCGTTGATGGCGCAGTCGCTCAACTGCGACATGTCGCAGTACAAATCGGCGCCCGGCCTGACCGCGGCTGTCGAGCAGGATGCCCTCGCGGTCACCTGGAGCGGCGCAAGCGGATCAGAGCTGCGTGCGCGATACGGCATCACCAACGGACAGCCCATCGTCCGGGAGCTGGCAGTGAGGAAGAGCGGACGGGCAGTGGGCGCCGCTCGGGCAGAATCTCACGCCCGAGTTCTACGTGAAGAGCGGTGTGCGGCGCATGACGACACAGCAGGGCGCTCCGCTGCGCGACATCGGGGTCGACATCACGGCGGACGTAATCGAGAAGAACAAGTGGTACGCGTTCTGGGATGCGCCGTTCGTGATTCCCGGCGTGCCTGAGCCCAATCCCGCCCGGGGAAGAGGCGTTGGTCCTGCCCGCGGCCGCGGGCAGCCGGGACCGGCATCACAGAGCGAGCCAGCCGCGAGACGGGGGAGTGTGCCTCCCGGACCTGAGGGACGTGTCTATGGACTGCCTCGGCTGCCGGAGGAAATCAAGAAGGCGGACGCGACATTCCAGACCACCTCCTGCAGTGTGGTGACCGATGGTGCGCGAGTCGAAGTGAACTTCCCGGGATTGTCGATGGGGATCTTCGCGGGGAGCCTGCGCTTTACGTCGTACCGCGGATCGAACCTGTTCCGGGTGGAAGCGATCGCCAAGACCGACGAGCCGTCGGTCGCGTACAAGTACGAAGGCGGCCTGCGAGGTTTCTCGACGGCGCTCCTGCCGCGTGTGGCGTGGCGCGATCGCGGAGGTGATCCGCAGCAGTACGAGTTTGGCGGCATCAAGAACGACACGCGCGTGAACGTGAAGGCGAAGAATCGCGTGCTCGTGGCGGGTGGCGGCAAGAGCGGATCGATTGCGACGTTCCCGACGCCGCACGCGTTCTTCTTCACCCGCGAGGTCGACACGAACCTCGGCTACGTGTGGTACCGCAAGGACGCCGAAGGGCAGTTTGGTTTCGGCGTGCGGCAGGCCGAAGGCGAGGAAGTGCCGGAGTATGTCGAGAACTTCGCGCTGCACAACGCGCCTCCGGGAACCATGCAGCACATGTCGGTGTACTACCTGATGACGCCGGACAACACCGAAGCCACGCGGCAGGCCGCTCTTTCTTACACGCACGGCGACGTGTTCAAGCCGATTCCCGGCTACAAGACGATGGTGAACCATTTCCACCTGCGGTTCACGCAGCGTCTGCGCGCATCAGGATCGCTCGACAACACGTTCGAAGATCTCATGGTGATGCGCTCGACCGGCATCAACATCGTCGGGTTGAGCGATTTCCACGGCGATCTGCGTCCGAACGATCCAGGGCTGGGGCGGTTCGAGGATCAGAAGGATTACTACACGGCGTCGATGAAGGCGTCCGACAAGGACTTCCTGGTCACCAACTGGGAAGAGCCGACGGCGTATTTCGGCGGCCACTACAACATCATGTTCCCGAAGAACGTGTACTGGAGCAAGGTGCGGCAGGCGGGACAGCCGTTTACGGAGACCGTGCCGGGCTACGGGAAGGTGTACCACACTGGCAGCACGACCGATGTGCAGGCGATGCTCGACGCCGAGGGCGGGTACTGGTTCCACTCGCACCCGCGCACGAAGGGCACGACAGGCTATCCGGATGCCCTCTTCGACAAGGCGTGGGTGAAAAACGATCGCTATCTCGGCATTGCCTTCAAGCCGAACATGGGCGACGACCTGTCGGACGTGCGCATGTGCAAGTGGCGCTGCTTCGACGCCATCGACACGATGAACAACCTGTACGGCGGCAGCGGGTTGCGTCCGAAGTACCTGATGGCGGATGTCGACACGTACCGGAAGGGGCCCGAGGACGACATCTATCCGGGACATCCGATCAACTACGTGAAGCTCGATCGGCTGCCGGGGCCGACCGACGACTGGTCGCCGATTCTCCGCTCGCTGCGCAACGGCGATTTCTGGGTGAGCACGGGTGAGATTCTCATCAAGAACTACGCGGTCGAAGGCACCGGCGCGAAGAGAACGCTGACGGCCGATCTCGAGTGGACCTACCCGCTCGAGATGATCGAAGTCGTCTGGGGCGACGGCAAGAAGGTCGACTCGCAGGTGATCAAGGCCACCGACACCACCGCACACGGCACGAGGAAGGTCTCGATTCCGTTCGATGCCACGGGCAAGGTGTGGGTGCGGATGTCGGTGTGGGATTCGGCCGGCAACGGCGCGTTCGTGCAGCCCGTGTGGCTGACGCCGGGGCGGCAGACGACGAATAATAACTAGGATCTCTGTCATGGCAGATGGCAAATGGCGGATGGCAGACGACGTGTTCTGCCATTTGCCATCAGCCATCTGCCATTCTGTGTCTCGTTCGCTCTTTCAGTGGCACAGGGCGTCCCGCCTTCGCCGAGGCTACGGCGGGTCTCGCCAAAGCTCGCGTGTTTCACGCGAGCGGCGGCGGATAGCCCTGTCGGTCTGCGCCATCATTCTCACCGCATCTCTCTCCGGTCAGCGCCGCGACATCTCCATCGTCATCGACAAGGCCATGGCAGCACCTTCGTGGGCCACGGCCGAGCGCGACATGTTGCAGGCGGCGGCCGATGGGGCCAGGCTCTGGGTCGAACGGTATGTGAAGCCTGACGGCTCGGTGAACGTTCCAGAACGGTGGGGCGTGACCGATGGCCCGGACGACATCATGGAGACCGTCCGGGGATGGCCGCTCGTCTATGCGATGGGAGCTCCCGACTCGGTCGCTGACGCCTACGAGAAGGTCTGGGAGGGCCACCTTCGACAATTCGGCCGGGCGAAAATTCCGACGGTCGAGCTCGCGAAGGACGGGATCTTCGTCAAGGAGTTTCCTCCGTCGTTCGACTGGGAACATACCGGCGAGGGTTTGCAGGCGTTCTACTGGCACGCGCTCGGCCGTCCGCACGACGCGACGAGCCTGGCGCGCGTGCGCCGCTTCGCCGGCTTCTACCTGAACGAAGATCCCGAGGCGTCCAACTACGATCCGAAGATCAAGATCATCAAGAGCCTGTTCAACGGCAGCAAGGGAGCCGTGACCAGGCCGGTGACGCCGGTCGACTGGGACGGCGACGAGAACCCCAAACGCGCCGAGCGTTTCCGCATATCGTCGAACATCCGCGGCGACCATCCACTGAATCTGCTGGCGACGACGCTCGCCACGCAGGCCTATCTCCTGACGCACGAAGCAAAGTACAAGAACTGGGCTCTCGAGTACGTCGACGCGTGGCGCGATCGCGCCGCCGCCAACGGCGGAAACTTTCCCTCCAACATCGGTCTCGATGGAAAGATCGGCGGCGAATGGGGCGGCAAGTGGTACGGCGGCATCTTCGGCTGGAACAGCCCGGACGACGGGCTGCGCAATTACGTGTTGCGGGGCATCCCTGCCGCGTTCGGCCAGGCAGCCATGCTGAGCCGGAACGCTGACTACATCGCGCCCGTGCGCAAGCAGGTCGACAACATCTTTGCCGCCGCGCGCACCGAGAACGGCCGGATGCTGTTACCGCACTACTACGGCGAATCCCCTCGACCGGGCTCGGGGCAGGCCCCTCGACCAAGTTCGGGGCAAGCGGGGGGCAAGGTCGGCTGGTACGGATACCGGGAAGGGGAGTTTTATCCGACCGGGGCGCTTGGCAATCTCTCGGAGACCACGATCGAGCTGTACCTCTGGTCGTTGAATCCAGCGGATCTGAAACGCATCCTTCCCAACCCGCCCGATCGGCGTTCGGTTCAGGGCTGGATCGAGTTCCTGCAAGGGAACCGGCCGGCCTATCCGCTCGAGGCATTGCAGGCCGACGCGCAGGACGTCCGGCGCACGGCCGAACGCACGGCCAAGAAGGCGAGCGGATACGGTGCGAGTCCTGTCGCGTTCGAGTCGCTCGCCAACCTCACGCTCGGCGCGGCGAACCTGTATGGCTCCGGTGATGTGCTGCGAAGCCAGGTGCGGTACTTCGATGCGGAACGCCGGCGCGCCGGCCTTGCGCAAGACGTGGCGGCCCTGGTCGAAACGATCGCCCCGGAGAGCGTGACGCTCACGCTCGTCAACACCAGCCGCACGGCGTCGCGCCGGACCATCGTGCAGATGGGCGCATACGCCGAGCATCAGGCCACGACCGTGCAGGCGGGCGATCGCACGATCACGGTGAACGCACCGTTCTTCGAAGTGCAGCTCGCGCCTGGTGCGGGCGAGCAGATCGTGATCGGAATCAGGCGGCTGGTGAACGATCCGACGCTTCAGTTCCCATGGGAAAGGGCGCGTTGATGGTTCGCAGGCGTTTCTGTTTTCTGATCTCCGTGGTGATGACCGCCCTCGTCTTTGGGACCTGGAACGCTCCGGGGACAAGGCGATGTGCTGATCGCTATCGACAAATTGACGCCGGCGCCGGCCTGGGCCCTTGCCGAGCGGGAGCTGCTTCGCCGCAACGCCGAAGGCGTTGACCTGTGGGCGTCGAAGTACCTCGACAAGAACGGCTACCTGCTGGGCGCCGCCAACTGGGGCATCGAAGATGGTCCGGACGACGCGGTCGAAAGCATTCGCAACTGGCCGCTGGCGCACGCCCTCGGTGGTCCGGAATCGATCATCGACGCGTGGGTTCGCGCGTGGGAAGGCCATCTCGACCAGTACACGAAAGCGAAGGACCCGTCGACCGAGCTGGCCCGGGACGGGATGTACTACAAGGAGTTTCCAACGTCCTATGACTGGGAACACATCGGCGAGGGGCTTGGTCCTTTCTACTGGTACGGGCTGAGCCGGCCGGCCGACGAACGTTACGCGATCCGATTACGACGCTGGGCCGGGCTCTACATGAACGAGGACCCCGAAGCGAGGAACTACGACGCGACCCTGAAGATCATTCCCAGCCTCTTCAACGGCAGCAAGGGCGCGAAGCTCACCGTCAACACGCAGGAGGACTGGAACGGACGGCTTCTTCCCGGGACGAAACCGAGCACGAGATTCCTGAAAGCGACCAACATCGTCGGCGATCATCCGCTGAATCTCGCGTCGACGAATCTGGCCTTTCACGCGTATCTTTTGACGCAGGACGCGAAATACAAGGCGTGGCTGCTCGAGTACGTCGATGCGTGGAAGACGAGAATTGAAGCCAACGGCGGCAACATCCCGTCCAACATCGGGCGGAACGGCGAGATCGGCGCCGAATGGGGCGGCAAGTGGTACGGCGGGGTATTCGGGTGGAACTCGGCGGACGAAGGTGTTCGCAATTACGTGCTGCGAGGTCCGCCGGAAGGGTTTGGCAACGCGCTGCTCCTGACCGGCGATCAGAAATACACGCAGGTGCTGAGGAGACAGGTCGACAACCTCTACGCCAACAGCAAGGCCGAGAACGGTCGCGTGCTGCTGCCCCGGTACTACGGCGACAAGGGATGGTACGGCCATCACGATGGCGAAAAGGGATCGGCCGGCGGTTTGACGAACCTTCGAGAGGTGGAGACCGACATCTACCTCTGGGCGCTGCAGCCGGGCGATCTCGAACGCCTGCCGAAGCGCGGATGGATCGGGTATCTGACGTCTGGAGACGCGTCCTATCCTCTCGCCGCGCTCCAGCAGGGGCTCGCAGAAATCCAGCGCGCGGCGTCGCGCCTGCGTGCCGATACGAGCACGCCGGATTTTCCGCCGCACCATACACGTGGTTCAGGGGTGAATCCGGTGGCCACCGAAGCGCTCGTCAACCTGACGCTGGGCGCCAACGATCCCAACGGGTCCGGGCACGGACCGCTGCCGCTGCACGCGCAGGTGCGGCATTTCGATCCCGAGCGGCGGCGGGCAGGTCTGCCGCAGGATGTCGCGGCGCTCGTCGAGCGCATCCGGCCCGAGGCGGTGACGTTGACGCTCGTGAACGTCAACCCGCTGCAGCCGAGAACGGTGACGGTTCAGATGGGCGCGTACGGCGAGCACCGCGCGACGAGCGTCGTGGCTGGCGGTCGGACAATCGCCGTCGATGCGCCGTATATCACGGTGAGGCTGGCGCCGGGCGCCGGTGACACCCTGACCATCAACGTGCAGCGGTATGTGAACCAGCCGACGCTGGCCTTTCCATGGGATCGGGGCCTGGTCCCAAAGAAGTAGAGGCAAAAAGAAACAGGAGATTGGAAGTTTAGGAGAATACTTTTTAGAAGAATGGTTCTCCTGATCTCTTGATCTTCTGTTTCGTGCCAGGAGAATTCTTTCGAAGAATAATCTCCTAGTCTCCTAATCTCCTGTTTGTATTTCTCTGAGCGGTCTAGAGGGCGATCTCGATCCGTGCCGTGGCCGCAAATCCCGTGACGGGGTTGCCGGTGAGCGCGACCAGATGCGGCGCGAGACCGTCCCGGAAAGAGCCATCACTCGAATTGCCGACCGGATTCGGTCCGCGCCCGGCGTATGGGCCCTGCGTGTAAACCGCATTGCTGGCCGATTCGGGAAACGCCAGCTGCGTCAGCTTGATGGAACGGGCGCCCATGCTGACTTCGGCGTGGATGTGCGTCGCGTGGCCCTGATACCAGCCGGGATAGATCGTCGTGAACGTGACCTCGCCCCGGGCGTCGGTCGTCTGGAAGCCGCGCAGGTACGTGTGGCCCGACGGGCTGCCGTACTGCGAATAGTTGCCTGACGCATCGGCATGCCAGATTTCGACGTGTGCGTTCGGGACAGCCGCGCCGTTCGCCACGTTCACGACCTTGACGGTCAGTCTCAGCAGGGTGCCGGCCTGACTTTCGCGAATGTCGTGTCTGAAAAAATCCGCGAGCGAAAGACACCGCCCGGACTTCGAAACGCTGACGTCCGGGCTCGTGTGTGCGTGCCTCATGACACCTCAGAATCGATAGCTCGCGCGAGCGCCGATGCGCGTGAGCTCGATGTCGCGGAAGTTGCCAAACAGCTGCGTGAACGTGATGTTGGGACCGATCGAGAGATCTTCCCAGATGCGGAAGTCGACGCCGCCGCCCACCGAGAGCGCGAGGTTCGTTTCGCTGTAGCTCGGGAGGAGCTGGCTCAGATTCCCACCATCGATATTCGGGAACCGGTCATTAGGGAACCGGCCACGCAGGAAATTCCGGATGGGAGCCGCGATGGCGCGAGTGTCGAAGCGAGCGTCATCCGCGAGGATCCGGACGTCTGGCTCGACCCGGATGTTGACCATGCCCCCGCCGCCCTGCACGTAAGGTGTGAGCCACCGCGCGTCGCTTGGAAATTCCATCACGAAGTTCGTGAGGAACCCAATCCCGCGTCCGCCGATGTTGATGTCGTCAACCTTGAAATCAGGGAGCGACAAGACCTCGAACTCGAAACCGAACTGGCGCGTGAAACGATAGCCGACCGACCCGCTTGCGGCGATGTTGGTCTCTCCCTCGCCGAAGACACCCGAAAAGGAGCCGGCAACGCGTGGTCCGTTGCTTCCCTGGGCCGCCGCGGTCTGGGCCAGGCTGCAAACGAGGAGTAGAAATACAAAAATCCGGAGAGCGTGAGACATCGAAAGAATTCCTCCAGAGGCCGGCTTTGCAAGCTGAATGCCCATATGGCACGCTGATTTCGGCCGGAATCGGCCCTGCCAATACCTAAGGTGCCCACTTGTCAGGGTCCTGTTTCCGCCAAACGGGACGCATCCGTCACAGTTTTGTCACAGATAACCTGAGGACTAGGCCGAAAGGCCAACGGTGAAGTTCGCCGTGTAGCCGCTCGAGGGGCTGCCCGAGATCGTCGCCATCTCGGAGCTGAGGCTGTCGGCGAAAATGCCGTCGCGCGCGTTGGTCGTTGGATTCGACCCTCTCGACGCGTACACGCCCGTGCCGTAGACCTCGGCATTCGTCGATTCGGGAAACGCAATCTGGGTGACCTTGAGCGACCGCCCGTTCTGCGTGACTTCGACGTGGATGTGCGTGGCGCGCCCCTGGTACCAGCCGGGGTAGACCGTCGTGAATTTCACCTGGCCGCTGGCGTCGGTCGTCTGGATACCGCGCAGGTACGTCTGCGCCCGCTCGCTGCCGTACTGCGAGTAGTTTCCGCCCGCATCGCATTGCCAGATCTCGACGTTCGCGCCGGTGAGCGGGGCACAACTCGCCGCCGTGTTGAGCACCGTGATGGTGAGATCGAGCTGCGTGCCGCTTTTGCTTTCGCGGATGTCACTGCGAAACAGATCGATCAGCGAGGGATAGGGACCAACCGTCTCGTTCGGTGTGACCGAACAGGCCAGCCCCGAGGTGCCGGTGGTGGTGCCTGTGCCTCCGGTTGTGGTCGTACCCACGTCGGTGGCCGACCCCATGGTGCTCGGGCTCGTCGGCGATTCGCTGGCACAGCCCGCGGCAAACACGGCGCTCGTGACACCGAGCAATGTCAGTACTTCGCGCCGTCCAATCTTTCGTTCGCAGTCCTGCATCGTGCTCCTCCGGTCGTGAATTCGACACGACCAGAGTAGGCGTATGCAAGAAGGTGTGCCGTCAAGAAACGGCAAGCGAATGTAAAGCTTTGTAAAGCGGAAGATCGATGGCGACCTCGAGTCCGCCGCGTCGGCGTTTCTGGCGCCCCTCGAGGATGAAGACCTGCGCGAACGGATCGAAGGTGCGCCCGAGAACGCGCTGGCTGATGTCCTCGCGCGAAATGACGCGTCCGGCCGTCGAGAGGAGCAGGTGCAGCAGCTCGAATTCCACCGTCGTCAGATCGATGGACGAGTCGTCTTTCATCACGGTCCGCGTCGCCGGATCGAGCGCGATATCGCCGCCGACGACCCGCGGCAGCGCGTCCGCCTCGCGCGGCTGCATGCGGCGGAGCACGGCGTGGATGCGCGCGGTCAGCTCGCGCGAGTTGAACGGCTTGGGCAGATAGTCGTCGGCCCCGATTTCGAGGCCGACGATGCGATCGATGTCCTCGCCGCGGGCGGTCAGGAGAATGACCGGCACGGCAGAGCGGTTTCGAAGGGCGCGCAGAATCTCGAACCCGTTCTGCACCGGCAGCATGACGTCGAGAATGACGAGCGCGAAGCGCCCGCTGGCCGCCAGCTCGACGGCGCCGTCACCAGTGTGGTGGGCCTCGACGTCGAATCCCTCGGCGCGCAGCAGCTCGCCGACCAGCTCGCAGAGCTCGCGGTCGTCGTCCACGATCAAGATCGTCCGGGGCATGGCGGTCAGATTGTCTCCGAAAGGAGGCGTTCGCGTCGTGAAGAACGGGTAAGCCAGTGTAAAGAAACGTAAAAGGCGGCCAGGCAGGGCCGCAATATCTGGTGCAGGCCTTGCATTTTGACCTGTGCC
>CAWGDY010000024.1:0-44735 GCA_963821395.1 Vicinamibacterales bacterium
CTTTCTACTTTTTACTTTTTACTTTTTACTTTCTATTTTCCCCAACCGGCTCGGGTACCGCTGCCCCATCTTTCCGCGGATCCGACGCGCCGTAGTTGACCTTGTCTTTCCGCAGCACCGCCTGCCCTCCGCCCATGAAGCTGCAGCAGTCGCCGTGGATCTCGAGCTCGTGCCCGCGCGCGGTCAGCCCTGCCTGAATCTCGTCGGGAATCCTGCGCTCGATCGCAACGTCGCGCCCCTCGAACGACAGCTTGGTGAAGCGCGGGGCCTCGAGCGAGGCCTGGATGTTCATGCCGTGATCGACGACGCTGGAGACGAACTGTGCGTGCGCCTGCGATTGATTCCAGCCGCCCATGATGCCGAAGGCGATCCGGGTCTCGCCGTTGGTCATGAACGCCGGGATGATGGTGTGGAGCGGCCGCTTGCGGGGCGCGAGCACGTTCGGATGCCGGCGATCGAGCGTGAACAGCGCGCCGCGATTCTGAAGCGGGAACCCGGTGCCCTCGGCGACGACGCCCGATCCGAAGCTGGCGAAGTTGCTCTGGATGAGCGACACCATGTTGCCGTCGCGATCGACCGCGCACAGGTAGACCGTGTCGCCCGCGTGGACCGGCAACGACCCCGCCTCGACGTTCTCGTGCGCAATGGAATTCTCGATCCGCGTGGCCCGCTCGCGGCCGTAGTCCTTGCTCAACATCGCGGCCACCGGCACCTCCGCGAACCTGGGGTCGGCGACATACCGTTGCATGTCCGCGTAGGCCAGCTTCTTCGCTTCGATCATGATGTGCAGCGCGTCGACGGAATTGTGCGCGACCTCGCCGAGCGGGAAGACCTCCATGATGTTCAGCATCATCAGCGCGGCGATGCCGGCGCCATTGGGCGGAATCTCGAAGACGTCCCATCCGCGATAGCTCGTCGAAATCGGTTCGACCCACTGCGCCTGAAACTTCGCCAGATCGGCGGCCGCGAGCGTCGAGCCGCGGCGCTTCAGGCCGGCGACCAGACGCCGCGCCACTTCGCCTTCATAGAAGCCGTCGCGGCCGCGTTCGGCAATCTGCCGGTACGTCCACGCGAGGTCGCGGTTGCGGAAGATCTCGCCAAGTCCGAGCGGCTGCGCGTCGGGGAGAAACACCCGCGCCGCCTCGGGATCGCCGCGCAGGAACGACTCCTGGATGTGCCATTCCTCGCTCGTGATTTCGGCGACCGGAAATCCCTCGTCGGCCATCGCGATCGCGGGCTCGAGAATGCGCGACAGCGGCGTGCGTCCGAATCGCTCCGCCAGCGAAGCCCAGCCCGCAACCGCACCCGGCACAGTCACCGAATGCACGCCGCTCTGCGGCATGCCGGTGACGCCGCGCGCCTCGAGCACTTCGGGCGTCAGGGCGGCCGGCGACCAGCCGCTTGCGTTCACGCCGTGCAGCTTGCCGCCCGCCTCGTGCACGATCGCGAACAGGTCGCCGCCGACACCGCACATCATCGGGCAGACGACGCCCATGACCGCGTTGGCGGCAATCGCGGCATCGACGGCGTGGCCGCCGGCCGCGAGCACCATCGCGCCGGCCTGCGAGGCGAGCGGATGCTCGCTGGCGACGACACCGCGGTTGGACACCACGAGGGAACGGCCCTGCGATCGGTTGATGGGGACTTTGGACATAAGTGGGAAGACTCATTATGATTCAGGTCTTTTCATTGGCCGAGAAAAAGGAGCCGGGAATGTCGAAGAGGTTGTGTCTGCTCGTCCTCGTGATTGCGGCAGGCGCCCAACTGCCGGCGCAGCAGTTTCCGCCGGGATTCGTCGATCCGGGACCCGTCCTGGCCGCGGCGTCGAAGGCCATCAACGAGCAGAGCCTCCGCTGCATTACTTTTTCGGGAACCGGCTACAGCGGCCCCGTCGGGCAGACGTTCGAGAACGCCGTCAACATCGACTGGCCCCGTAGCGAGATGGCGAACTACACGCGCACGATCAACTGGGAATCCGGCACGAGCAAGGAAACCTTCGATCGCAAGCCCGGCAACAACCCCGCGTCATGGAAATACGGGCTCGGCTGGGTTGGCGGCACGCCGACGCAGGCGAACCTGCGCCAGACGCACATCGTCAACGGCTCGTACGCGTGGCACATCGACGGCAGCGGCGCGCCCGTCGCGGTGCCGTCCGAGATGGCCGATATCTATCAGCTCGACGTGTGGATGAACCCTCATGGGTTTCTGAAGGCCGCGCGAAAGCCGGGCGCGAATCCCAGGGCCATGTGGCGATGGGAGCAGATCGAAAAAGGCCGCGACGGCAACGTCGTGACGCCCGAGAAGGTCCATGTCGTCGGCATCACGGTGCTCGGCAAGTTCCGCGTCGACGCCACCATCAACAGCCAGAACATCATCACCCGGCTCAAAGCGACGGTGAACGAGAACGTGCTGGGCGATTTCAACATCGAGCACGAATCGACCGAGTTCGTGCCCGCGGGACCGTCGCAGTGGCCGATCAACTGGCACTCGCACCAGGGGTGGGACGACAACTGGCAGTTCTATTCGGAGAGCACCGGCCACAACGCGTACGGGGGCACGTTCGCGAACGTGCAGGCCAACGCCTGCGACGATTCCGTGCCCGTTCCGGAATCGGTGAAACAGGCGCAGCCGCCCAATCCCGCAACGGTGACGGTCGACAAGCTGGCCGACGGCGTGTACCTGCTTGGGGGCGGGCCCGCCAACAGCTACATGATCGAGTTCAGGGATTTCGTCGCCGTGTTCGAGGCGCCGGGCAGCGAAGAGCGCAGCCTGGCGGTGATCGAGCAGGTCGCGAAGCTGGCGCCCAACAAACCCATTCGCTGGCTCATCAGTTCTCACCCGCACTTCGACCACATCGGTGGCATCCGCACCTACAACCACATCGGCGCCACCGTTGTGACGCACATGATCAATCTGAAATTCCTGAACAGGGACGTGCTGACCTACAAGTCGAGAACAGTCAAGCCGGACATCCTCTCGCAGTGGCCTCCGACCGAAGTGGCCGAGGGCTACAACTACGAGGCGATCCAGGAAAACTTCGTCATCACGGACAACAGCCGGATCCTGCGCGTCTACTACGTACAGCCGTTGGCGCACGTCTCGGGCATGCTCATGGCCTACCTGCCGGCCGAGCGCATCGCGTTCGAGGCCGACCTCTTCGACACGCACGAAGCGCCCAGGGCATCGCAAATGCCGGCCATGCGCAGTTTTTACACCCAACTCCAGCGGATGAAGCTCGACGTCGCCACCATCGCGCCTGTGCATGGCAGGCCCGTTCCCTGGAAAACGTTTCTGACGGCGTTGGGACCCGCCGCCAAGACAAACTAAAATGTAGGGCATCATGATTCACACTGGACGTCACTTCCTGCAGATTCCCGGCCCGACCAACGTTCCCGATCGTGTGCTCAAGGAGATAGCCCAGGCCACGATCGACCATCGAGGTCCCGAGTTCGCGGACCTGGGCCTCGAAGTGCTCGACCGGCTGAAGGGCGTCTTCCGCACGCGGGGGCCTGTCGTGATATTCCCCTCGTCGGGCACGGGTGCCGCCGAAGCGGCGCTCGCCAACACGCTTTCGCCCGGCGATCGCATTCTCATCTTCGAAACCGGCTGGTTCTCGCACATTGCCTGGCGCTACGTCGCCGAGCGTCTGGGCGTCGTCGTGGAGTACGTGCCCGGCACGTGGCGGCGCGGCGCATCGCCTGAAACGCTCGAGCAGCGGCTGAAGGACGACAAGAACCACGATCTGAAGGCGGTCGTTGTCGTGCACAACGAGACGTCAACCGGCGTGGTGAGCCGGATTGCGGATCTGCGGCGCGCCATGAACCGGACCGGTCATCCGGCGCTGCTGATTGTCGATGCCATCTCGTCGCTCGCGTCGGTCGATCTGCGCCACGACGAATGGGAAATCGACGTCACGGTGTGCGGCTCGCAAAAGGGATTGATGGTGCCGCCGGGCCTCGCGTTCAACGCGTTGTCCGAGAAAGCAATCGCCGCCAGCGCGAAAGCGAAGCTGCCGAGGTCTGTACTGGAACTGGGAAGAGATGCTGAAGGCGAACACGGCAGGCTTCTTCCCGTATACGCCCGCGACAAATCTGCTCTACGGTCTGCGCGAGGCGCTCCGCATGCTGGAGGAAGAAGGATTCGAGAACGTGCTCGAGCGCCACACGCGTCACGGCGTGGCCACGCGTGCCGCCGCGAAAGCCTGGGGGCTCGACATCGTGCCTGAAGATCCGTCGGAGTATTCGGGCTCGCTGACCGCGCTCTACACGCCCGAGGGGCACAACGCCGATCGCCTGCGCCAGGTGATTCTCGACAACTTCGACATGTCCCTTGGCACCGGCCTTGGCAAACTTGCCGGCAAGGTTTTTCGCATCGGCCATCTCGGCGCGTTCAACGATCTGACGCTCGCCGGCACGCTCAGCGGCGTCGAGATGGGCCTCAAGATCGCGGGCATTCCGCATCGCCCGGGAGGCGTTGCCGCCGCGCTCGAATCGCTGGCCGCTTCGGCGATAGGAAGCGAAAAGACCGCACCGGCCATCCGGTGAAGCCGCTTCCGCCCAGCTCTCACGCCACACCCATCGACACGTTCGGACCGGCCGCCGAGCTCGACCGCGAGCTCCGGCGAGCGGTCCATGGCGAGGTGCGCTTCGATCGCGGCAGCCGCGCCCTCTACGCGACTGACGCTTCGAACTACCGCCAGGTGCCCATCGGCGTCGTCGTGCCTCGGGACGAAGACGACGTGCGCGCGGCCGTGGCGGTGTGCCGGAGCTTCGGCGCGCCGATTCTCGCGCGCGGATCGGGCACGAGCCTGGCCGGCCAGAGCTGCAACGTCGCGGTCGTGCTCGACTTCACGAAATACATGAACCGCATTCTCGAGATCGATTTCGAGAAGCGGATCGCACGCGTGCAGCCCGGCGTCATCCTCGACACGCTGCGTGGCCGTGCCGAGCAGAAGAAGCTCACCTTCGGTCCAGACCCCTCGACGCACAGCCGCTGCAGCCTGGGAGGCATGATCGGGAACAACTCCTGCGGCACCCATTCCCTGATCTCGGGCAAGACCGTGGACAACGTCCACGAGCTTCGGATTCTGCTCTACGACGGCACCGAGCTGACTGTGGGCGAGACACCGGAAGCCGAGCTCGAGACCATCGTGCGCGAGGGCGGCCGCCGCGGCCAGATCTACGCGGGCCTGCGGTCGATCCGGGATCGGTACCTCGCGCACATACGCGCCGGTTTTCCTCAGATTCCGCGGCGGGTCTCGGGCTATAACCTCGATCAACTCCTTCCGGAACAGGGTTTCCACGTCGCCAGGGCGCTCGTCGGCACTGAAGGCACCTGCGCGATCGTGCTCGGCGCGACGCTGCGCCTGATCGAGAGCCCGCAGCATCGCGTGCTCGTCGGTCTCGGCTATCCGGACTCGTTTGCCGCGGCGGATCACGTGCCGGCCATTCTCGAGACGTCGCCGATCGGTCTCGAAGGATTCGAAGGCGGCATCATCGACGGACTGAACTACAAAGGCGCGCCCAACCTCGACTTGCTGCCGCCGGGGCGCGGCATCCTGCTCGCCGAGTACGGATCGAACGATCCCTCGCAAAGCCGCGCAACGGCCGAGCGGCTCGTCCAGAAACTGTCGAGTCTGCCCGGGGCGCCTGTCACGCGGATCTACACGGCGGCCGAATCCAAAGCCGTCTGGAAGATTCGCGAATCGGGTCCGCGAATGGCATCGGCGGTGCCGGGCTCGCTGCCCCGCTGGGAGGGCTGGGACGATGCCTCGGTGGCGCCCGAACGGCTGGGGCCGTATCTCCGCGAGCTGCGGAGTCTGCTCGACGAATACGGCTACCAGGCGGCGTTCTACGGCCACTTCGGCCACGGCTGCATTCACATGCAGGTGAGCTTCGACTTCGAAACGGAAGAAGGCATCCGGAAGTACGAAGCGTTCATCAACCGCGGCGCGGATCTCGTGGTGCGCTACGGCGGGTCGCTCTCGGGCGAACATGGCGACGGCCAGTCGCGGGGAGCGCTGCTGCCGAAGATGTTCGGCCCGGAGCTGATGCAGGCCTTCGGCGAGTTCAAGGCCGTGTGGGATCCGGGCAACCGGATGAACCCGCACAAGCTGATCGATGCGTACCAGCCGACCGAGAACCTGCGCCTGGGCGCCGACTACAACCCGGCGAAGCCCGCGACGTTTTTCACGTTTCCCGACGACAAGGGATCGTTTGCCAAAGCCGCGATGCGCTGCATCGGCCTCGGCGAATGCCGCAAGCACGACTACGGCACGATGTGCCCGAGCTACATGGCGACGCTCGAAGAGCGCCACAGCACCCGGGGCCGCGCACGGCTCTTGTGGGAGCTTCTTCAGGGCGAGGTGCTGACCGACTCGTGGAAGAACGAGCAGACGAAGGAAGCGCTCGACTTGTGCCTCTCGTGCAAGGCGTGCAAGTCGGAGTGCCCGACGAACGTCGACATGGCGACCTACCGCTCGGAGTTCCTGGCGCACTACTACGAAACCCGGTCGCGGCCGCTCGCGGCGTATGCCTTCGGCCTCGTCGACCGGTGGGCCTCGCTGGGATCGGTGGCTCCCGGGCTCGCGAACCTGACGCTGAATGTGCCCGGCGTGGCCCCGCTCATCAAGCGCCTGCTGCATCTCGCGCCTCAGCGAGCGCTGCCGAAGCTCGCGCCGCAAAGCTTCACGCGCTGGGCGCGGTCAACGAGCGTGCCGAGGCCCGGTTCGGGGAACGGCGGAAAACCCGGCGTCATGCTCTGGGCCGACACCTTCAACAACTACTTTCATCCTGAAACGAGCCGGGCGGCGCTGGCGGTGCTGAAGTCTGCCGGGTTTCACGTCATGGTGCCGTCGACGCGGCTCTGCTGCGGCCGGCCGCTCTATGACTTCGGGATGCTCGATCGCGCGAAGGCGTATCTCGGCAGCGTCCTCGACCATCTTGCGCCGCACATCGCTGCGGGCGTGCCGATGGTCGTGCTCGAGCCGAGCTGTGCATCGGTGTTTCGCGACGAGCTGCGGAGTTTGTTCCCCTCCGACGAGCGTGCCGGGAAGCTGCGGGCACAGACCTTCCTGCTCAGCGAGTTTCTCGAACGGCATGCGCCGGGCTTCTCGCCGCCGCAACTGGAGCGAAGCGTCCTCGTGCACGGTCACTGTCATCACAAAGCGTTGATGAAGATGACCGACGAGGAATCGCTGTTGAAGAAGATGGGTGCGACGGTGGCAATGCCCGATGCCGGCTGCTGCGGGATGGCCGGACCGTTCGGGTTCGAGGCGAAGAAATTCGACGTGTCGATGGCGATCGGCGAGCGCGTGCTGCTGCCCGCCGTGCGCAACGCCTCGACGGACACGCTGATTGTGGCGGATGGTTTCAGCTGCCGGGAGCAGATCGAGCAGGCCACCGGACGGAAGCCGATCCACCTTGCCGAAGCCATCCATCTCGCGCTGAATTCATCCCACAGTACGTAGTGTCCGGCTTTAGCCGGACCGTGATCACCCCCAGCACGGCGAGCGACCGGCTGACCGTCACTGCCTCACGAATCCGACGCTACGGCGCCGGGCCACGCTGCGATGCCGCCGCGGACCGCGTGACGCGAGCACACTGACTTCGCACTTCGTGCTCGCTCGTTGCCCTCTGGCTTCTCGCGCGGCCAGGCTTCCCGACTCGGCGGCCTCCGCACGGATTCGCGAGGCAGCAACGGTCAGCCGGTCGCTTCTACCGAGTATGGGGTGGGTCAGGAGGTGCTCGCAGTCAACCCCGCATCGACGGTAAACGGGATAACGGGCTTCGTGCAGGGGCTGTGCTAACCTGCCGCCACCAAACGAAAATGGACCGCCATGAGTACGACACACGTGGGGACGTTACCTGCGAGTTGATGTGAGCGGTCTAGTCCACGATACGTTATGCCGATAACGAATGAACCGTGATGGAGAAGACAAGAGTCGCAACCTTCGCGGAGTTTGTCGCCGCCGTCGAGAGTCTCGCGGGTGGTGCACGACTGCTGCTATTCCGCGGCCAAGCCAAGAAGGGCAATCTCATCCCTCGAATTGCTCGTCAAGACCCATCGGTCGACACAACACAGAAAGAACGAGAACTCCTGGTTCAACTTCGACGGCTAGGGGCGGCGCTACTTCCAGTTCCCGAACCGGACGACTGGGACTTGTTGGTTCTGGCCCAGCACTTCGGGATGTCGACACGGTTGCTGGACTGGACCTAGAATCCTTTGGCTGGGCTATGGTTTGCGTGTTCCGATCGAGATGGCGCTGACGCCTTCGTTTACGCCTTGAGGGCCGACACACTCCTCATCTCTGACACCACCAAGGGGCCTTTTGAGCCCGCGAGGACTCGAGTGTTTCAGCCTCGCCTCAACAACGAACGCATCATCGCCCAGCACGGGTGGTTCACGGCGCATCGCTATTCCAAGACGGTAAAGCGTTGGGTGCCCCTGAATACGAACCCTGAGATCTCGAATTTCATCACCGAGCTTGCGATTCCGGAGAGTGCAAGGGCTGAGAGGTTACAAGCCCTGGACCGCCACGGGATCAGCAGTCGAACCCTCTTTCCAGATCTCGAGGGACTGTGCCGGTACCTTACGTGGAAGTACGAGACGGCATAACATCCAAACGGAGCCGACGTCTTGGAGTCTGTGGGACCGGCGCGCGGCTCATTTTGCGCGTTAGACCGACCGTATCCTCGGACTTCTGATGACAACGCTGCTTCCTGTTATGACTTTCGCGGCGGTCTATGCTGCGAGTGCAGTACTTGTAACCCGAATCAGGGTGTACTGGCTGGGCTTCTGGGATCCAAAGTTCGTCAGCCAGGCCGGCAGTGTGGCAGTCGCGGACGAATTCTTGCCCATCTTGGTTGCGCTTGCGACCCTCTCCTTCTTGGCGGGCCTCAGCGGTCAGCGCGCCGTTGCAGGTCGTGCCACGCCAGCTGCAGCGGCCTTGGTCGCGAGCTTGTGTGGGATCACAGCAGGCGTACTGCTGTTGACTGAGCCCGGCCTCCGCCATCTTGGTGCGCACGCCGGGTTTGCGGGCGTCGCAGGGATGATAGCGTCCTGGGCAGGTCCAGCTGCCGTAGCACTGATCGGCTTCGAAATTCTCGGTCGGCGGCTGCCCGATGCACTCTAACCTCGCGTGAAGCCGACCAGCAACAGCCTCACGATAGATCAACCTTCGTCCTGCGACCGCGTTAGAGCGGCTCTTGTGGTCCACTTGTGGCTGCTCGTCGAGGGCCGTTTCGATCCGCCCGATTTCCCAAAGCTGATTACGGAGGCGTACGCGACCGGCTGGCCGTTACGGCGTCGCGAATCCGTGCGAAGGCCGCCGAGTCGGGACGCTCGGCCGCGCGAGAAGCCTGAGGGAGGCGAGCGAGCATGAAGTGCGAAGTCTGTGTGCTCGCGTCTCGCGGCCTTTCGCGGCATCGCAGCGCGGCCCGGCGCCGGAGCTTCGGATTCGTGAGGCAGGAACGGTCAGCCGGTCGCTTCTGCCGATCAATTGACACGGATGGGGTCTGGCCACGCGCCTAAGGAACCGCGGAGCAGCGCCTTCACTCACGAACTCTCGGGTTCTCCGAAATAAACGGTGTGCCGCAATGTGGGCATTCGTCGAGACGAGGCATCGCGAACTTCCTTCCCGGAGCCCCGCCCGAAATCACCAGCAACACCCACAAGCCGATCAATCGGTGTTCGCAGCGCGGACACGGCAAGAACAACAAGCGTCCGCCATATGTGAACGACGCGACGACGAAACCAATGAAGGGACTGCCTCCAACGTCGCCCGGCCGGATATCGGGAACGAGGAGTGGCAAAATCAATATCAGTCCAACTGCCACGACCAAATAGGCCACACCCGCCACAGCAAGGCCGGGAAGCCACGACGCCTTTGAATCTTTCGGAATACTGCGAGCTCTGCGGGAGTCGGGGGTCAGACGTGGATCAACTGGCAGACCGGATTCGTCGGTTGACGACAGGGCTAATCGGAGCGTTCGCCCATCGGCGTGCCCTCCGAATCACGAACAACCATCAGTGCTACCAACGCGACAAAGAAGAACGACGTTTTCGGCAGTGAGGTGCATTTGCTCTCAGGTGGCGGCTCGGTGTTCGCAACGATGCAACGGCGAGGGCGAGCGACCGGGTGACCGTTGCTGCCTCGCGAATCCGTGCGGAGGCCGCCGAGGTCGGGAAGCCTGGCCGCGCGAGAAGCCTGAGGGAGACGAGCGAGCACGAAGTGCGACGTCTGTGTGCTCGCGTCTCTCGGCCCGTCGCGGCATCGCAGCGCGGCCCGGCGCCGGAGCTTCGGATTCGCGGGGCAGTAACGGTTAGCCGGTCGCTCTGATCGATTCCGTGATTCCGTGCAGCAGCAATGTAAAAGGGCGGCCCTACCCTCGCCAAAAGGCTTCGGTGGGCCGCCGCTTTGCTCTTGTCCGGCTGAAGCCGGACACTACGTACTGACTACATCGTCGGCGCTGCTTACGCCTCGGCGCTGACGGCCGCGATGATCGCTTTGATGTAACCAATCGCGAAAGCAAACCCCTGCATGTGATCGGGGTCACCGTCCACGTTCGGGACGTGGTCGGGCATGAGCATGCCGTCGTAGCCGACTTCCTTGTAGACGCGCGCGGCCTTCAGCATGTCGACGCTGCCGTTGTCGATGAATGTTTCGCGGAAGTTCAGACGGCCGCCCTCGATGTTCCTGAAGTGCACGCTGAAAATCTTCTTTCGCGATCCGAGGTAGCGGATGACGTCGAAGATCTGCTCGCCCGGCTTTTCGAGCTGCTCCGACACGGTGCCCTGACAGAAATTGAGCCCGTGGTAGGGACTCTCCTTGATTGAGACGAATTTCTTCAACCCATCGGGCGTGCCGAGCACCGCGTCAATTCCGCGGTAGCCCTTCGGCACCCCCGGATCCTGGGGATGGCAGCCCATTTTCACCTTGTATTCCTCGGCCACCGGCACCACACGCTCGAGGAAATACGTAATACGCTCCCAATACACATCCTCAGGGACGGTGCCGGCGATGGTCGGCTTGTCCTTGTTCTCGTCCTTGGCCAGCACGAACTCGCTGTAGGTCGACGGGCCACGCCCTTTGACGCGGCCCGAACGCGGGATGCCAAGAATGGTGAAGTTGTACTTCACCTGGAAAATACCCGCCTTGGCGCAGTTGCGGATCTGCTGACAGATGTCGTCGATGTTGCGATCGCGCTCGGGGCTCTGGCCGAGGAAGATCGCCGGCATCTCGGCGCGGTCGATCGGTGCCGACGTCATCGTGATGGGCATCATATCGAGCGAGATCCCGTACGACTCCACCTTCTCGCGATGCCGGGTCAGCGCCTCGACCGACCACTTCTCGTCGAGCGTGCGCGAGGGCATGCTGCCGCAGATGTTGTTGCAGCCGAAGGCCGCCATCGCCTTGAGAATCGCGTCGGAATCGCCGTGCTGCGTCCCGACCTTGAACTTGACCTTCGCGTTCGAAGCGCCGGCGGCCGGCGCGCGAGGGTTTCTCGCCACCTGCGCGGAGACGAGCGTCTCGGCGATCGCGCCCGCAGCCATTCCGCTTCCCGCCAACCTGACGAATTCGCGGCGATCCATGGTCTCTCCTCCAAAAAAGTGGGCTGACGCGTTTGTTGAATGTTGGAATTCGGACTATATCATTCCGGGCGCAACTAAAGTTGCGCCATCAATCCGCCAGTGCCTTGCCCTTGGTTTCCATCACCCAGGGCATCACGAGCAAACCGAGCAGAGGCACGAAGCCGACATAAAACAAGACTTCGAGCGCCCCGCCCAGCGCGCCCGCGCCGCGCGACGCGATCGCGCCGACGAGAAACGGACCCGGGGCCGCGATCAAACGGCCGGCGTTGTAGCAGAACCCCGCGCCAGTGCCGCGCAGACGTGTCGGATAGAGCTCGGGGAGGTAATACGTAAACGCGCCGAACACACCGAAGACCGACAGGCCGATGGGGAAATACATGAACAAGCGGGCGCGCGGCTCCATGTCGAGACCGAACGCGGCCAGCACGGACAGTCCCGAGGCGAGAAAGTAGATCGAGAACATCGTCCGGCGGCCGAGCACCTTGGACGCCGGCACGGTGAGGAGCGTGCCGATGAGGCCGCCGATGTTGAACCAGTTGCCGGCTGTCTGCTTCCATTCCTCAATGAGCGCCGTCGCCTGAACCGCAGGAAGGCCGGTCGCCGCCTCGGCCGCCAGGCCGGAAGAGACGACCCCGAGGAACGCGTTACAGCTCCACCACGTGACGAGCGCGACGACGGCCATGAGCAAACCGCTGATGGTGATAGCGCGGTACTGTGGCGTGAAGAGTTCGCCGATGCTCGGCGGCGCGGCGTGGCTGGCGGCCTTCTGCCATCGCTCGGGTTCCTTCACGAACAACCGTACGAGAAAGGCGACGGCCGCGGGCAGCAAGCCGAACAGGAACACATAGCGCCACGCCGTTTCGGGACTGCCCGCAAAATAGACGCCCTGCACTTGATAAGTGACGACGGTCGCGAGAAAGAGGCCGAGGGGGGCCGCCGTGTACAGGATCGCGCCGGCTTCGACGCGGCGTTTCTCGGGAACCACTTCCGCCACCATGGCCGCACCAGCGGCCCACTCGCCGCCGATGCCGAGCGACGCAATGATGCGGAAAAACACCAGCACCGCCATGTTCGGGGCAAAGGCGCACGCCGCCGTCCCAACCGCGTACATCAGCATCGTCAGGAGCAGCGTCCTCGTGCGCCCGAGCCGATCGGCGACGCGGCCGAAGAAGATGCCGCCGACCGCCCAGCCCACCAGGAGCAGCGCGGTGAGAATACCCGTCCATTGGAGCGTTGCGGCGCGCGCAGCCGCCGATCCGAGCGGGATGTCCAGCAGCACCGGCACCGCGTTGGGCGCCACGTAATTGAAGAGAAGGCTGTCGAAGATGTCGAAGCCCCAGCCCAGCCATGCGGCAAACAACACCGTCCACTGGTAGGCATTCATGTCCAGCAGCGTCCGGCCGGCCGGAACGGCAACGGCCTTCGCATCGTGCCGTCGCTCGGTGGCGTCTCTCTCGATCACGAGGATTCCCTTCCGCGTCCGGCGTTCCGGCCGCTTTTGTGTGGTTTTGGGTGCAAGAATTCTAATACCTTATGCAGCCATGACAAAGGCTCGTCTCGAGGCGTTCAGCGACGGCGTGGTCGCCATCCTGATTACGATCATGGTGCTCGAGCTGCACGTGCCACATGAGCCGACCTGGCACGCACTCCAGCCGCTGCTGCCGGTGTTTCTCAGCTACGTACTCAGCTACGTGTACCTCGGGATCTACTGGAACAACCACCACCACATGCTGCACGCCGCCGAGCGCATCAACGGCAGAGTACTGTGGGCAAACCTGCACCTGCTGTTCTGGCTGTCGCTGGTGCCGTTTGCGACGGGCTGGATGGGACAGAATCATTTTGAGGTCATTCCCACCGCCGTCTACGGCATTGTCCTGATGTGCGCGGGCATCGCGTACTACATCCTGGCGCACCTCCTCCTGGCAGAACAGGGGCCCGACTCGCGGCTCGCGAAAGCGTTCGGACGCGACCAGAAGGGCAAGATATCCGTGGTCCTCTACGCGGTCGGGATTGCGCTCTCGTTCGTGAATCACTGGATCGCCTACGCGATCTACGTGGGCGTGGCCCTGATGTGGCTGGTGCCTGACCGGCGGATCGAAAAGCCCTCTCACCTGGCGCGCACCTAGTCGCGGCCCTTTTCGTCAATGTGCAGCGCGGTCTTCTTGACGACCCCGCCTTCGACGTCCGACAGCGCGTGGGACACGATGAACGCGCCTTCGTCGATCGCGCGCGCGATCGACTTGATCTTGCCGATCTCGAGGCGCGTGACCACGCAATAGAGGATGTCCTGCTCGACGTCGGTCAACCCGCCGCGTCCTCGATACACGGTCACGCCCCGTCCCAGCACGCCGGTGATCTTGTCCCTGATTTGCGCGCTACGGCTCGAGACGATCGTCATCGCCGTGTACTCCTCGATGCCGTGGATGACGAAGTCGAGCGTGCGCGCCGCGGTGAGATAGGTGAGGATCGAATAGAGCGCCGCCTCGACGCCGAGCACCGCCATGGCGACGAGAAACAGCACGACGTTGAACCCGAGGATGACGTCGCCGACGCGCAGGAGCGTGCTGCGCCTGCTGATCAACAGGGCGGCGATCTCGGTGCCATCGAGGACCGCGCCGCCGCGCACGGCCAGGCCGATGCCCGCGCCCAGGAAAAACCCACCGAACACGGCGTCGAGCAGGCGATCCTGGGTCACCGTCGGGTACTGGACCAGCGCGATGACGGCCGCCAGCGCGCCAATCGCCAGCGCGCTGCGCACCGCGAAGCTGGTGCCCAGGTAGCGATTCCCGACGAAGACGAAGGGAACGTTGATGACGGGCAGCCAGAAGGCCAGCGGCGTTCCCGTGATCGTGGTCAGCAGCAGCGACACGCCGGTCACACCACCGTCGATGAACCCGCTGGGCAGCAGGAATCCCTTCAACCCGAGACCGGCCGACAGAATGCCAAGGACAATGAGGAATGCGTTGAGGAGTTCACGGATCATAGGAGTCGCAAGGCGCAAGTCGGAAGTCGTAAGGCGAAAGTCTGGTCGCAGGGCGCAAGGCATGGAGTCGGCAGTCAGCAGAGTCAGCGGTCGCGGCCAGTCAGCCCCGGCTTGCGCCTTGCGCCCGACTTGCGCCTTGCGACCAGACTTTCGCCGTACGACTTTCGACCTGCGCCTTTCGACTCTCAGGATCCGTAGCGCTTCTCCCCCGCCTCCACGCGCGTGCGCAGCCGATTCTGCTCGCTGGGCAGCGGGCACGTCGAGTACGGGTTGTAGGCACAGGGCGGGTTCACGGTCCTGTTGAAGTCGAGCATCATCTTGCCGTCGACGGGCGCCGGCGCGTACAGGAATCGGGCCGCCTGATACGTCTCCTTCTGGCTCGTGAGATCGCGGAACACGAACCAGAACTCCGGGTCGCCCGGCTCGGCGTACGGCTCGAGCTTGTACTCCTGGCCGTTCAACGTGAACGACACGATGCCCGGGATCGTGGCCTTGTCGATATCGCCGAGAATCGTCGGCACGTCAACCGTCTTCGCTTTGTCATAGGGCGTGTAGCGGGCCTCGACGCGATACGCCGTATTGACGGGGAACCAGCTGAGCCCGACGAACTCCTTCCGGAGCGAGTTGTTCTGGTCGCGCAGGCGGATCGACAGGCGATCGCCGCTGACGTGTACCCAGAACTGCAGGTGCTCGCCAAGCGAGAGCCGATCGGCCGGTCCGGGCACGTCCGGTTTCAGCTCGCCCGACGTGAAGGGTTTGTCTTCGAGCAGAAATGTCACGCCGCTGGCCGCCCTCACCGTGACTTTGCCATTCTGGAGCTCGAACGTCCCCGCCTGCGGCGGCGCGCTCGCGGGAAAGACAATGTCGCTCAAGG
The DNA here is from genome assembly GCA_963821395.1 of Vicinamibacterales bacterium. GTDB lineage: Bacteria > Acidobacteriota > Vicinamibacteria > Vicinamibacterales > JAMQPK01 > JAMQPK01. The sequence goes on from CAWGDY010000024.1 coordinate 15,450, forward strand.
GATCGGACCCGAACGCCGTCTTCGGCTGGGTCAGAAACCACAGTCCGCCAATCGTCAGCCAGCCCGCGTCGCCCTTCAGCGTGTTTTCCCGGTCCTGACGGAACTTTGCGATCTCCGCCTGATACGGGTCGCTCGGCACGGCCGCCGCCGGACGAGGTGCGGGGGTATTGGCCGGTGGAGGCTCGCCGGGCCCGCATCCCGCGACGAACGCAACCAGCACGAGCGCCGCGCATGCGGCGCATGTCATCTTGGCCATTTCAGAGCTATACTGCCCGGAATCCCTTGGTCTGACAATAGGAGGCGCATATATGGATCGAGCAGTCTCGCGGCGTGCGTTTTTCGCGGGCGTGGCCGGCACGGTTGCGGCGCTTCGCGCGGCACATGCCCAGGAAGTGCCGACCATCACCAAACGGGTCGAGAAGCTTTACAAAGTTGCGGGATCGAAAGAGCCCAACGACCTGCAGTTCGTGGCCGAGGGACTCTGGGTGCTGGATCAGGTCGACCAGCCGACCAACAAGGCGTTCCTCGTGAAGCCCGAAGACGGCAGCGTGATTCGCGAAATCCAGACCGAGGCGCTGCACGCGAGCGGCATCACCTACGGCAACGGCGCCCTGTGGATTGGCTCGACCAAAGGCAAGAACGCGCAGGATCCACCCAAGACGCTGAAAGTCGATCCGCACACCGGCAAGACGCTCAAGGTGTTCGTCACGCCGGGATCGGGCTTGTACGGACGCATGAGCCTCGAGCGGGGCGACACGCCATCGGGCGCGCACGGCCTGAAGTGGCTCGACGGCAAATACTGGATGGCCGTCCCGGCTGCCAATAAGGTGTTCCTCATGGAACCCGAAACCGGAGAGATCGTGCGCAGTATTCCGGGCCCCGGCAGCACGCCGCGCACGCACGGCATGGCGATCGACAAGGGAATGCTGTGGGTCATCAATTCCGACGACCGCATCATCTTCAAGCTCGATCCGAAAAACGGCACGGTCGTCTCGAAGATTCAGCTCAGCAAGGACGACCCGGCGCCGCACGGGCTCGACATCGATCGCAACGGCGCGCTCTGGTACTGCGACGCCGCATCGAGCTGGATCTGCAAGCTCGTCTGAAAACGCGAAACGCAAGACAAGTTCAAAACAAGAGATCAGGAGATTAGGAGGAAAACATTCCTTCTGATCTTCTGATCTTTTGTTCAAACGGAAACAGGAGACTAAGAGATCAGGAGAATTCTTTGAAAAGAAATTCTCTTAGTCTCCTAATCTCTTGTTAAGGGTACTTACCTGGGGAAGGGTTTGAGCCCAAGGACTCCGCCCGGGACCGGCGTGCGGGCGGTGTTCAGGACCATCGACTGGAACGTGTAGTACCCCACGACGCCCACCATCTCGATCATGCCCTGTTCGCCGAAGCGCTGGACGGCCCGCGCATACGTGGCGTCGCTCACGCTGTTGTTCCGCAGAAGCTCGGTGCAGAACTCGTAGATCAACTCCTCGTCGGGCGCCATGCCCGATGGCCGCCGGCCGTCGGCGATGGCGTCGACGACGCCGCGGTCCAGGCCTTCCTTCAACGCGATCGGCTGGTGCACGTACCATTCATACTGCTGCGTGAAATGCCTGGCGGTAATCAGGATGATGAGCTCGTTCAGCCTGGCGGGAAACACCGTGCGGTAGCGAAGGAACTCGCCCATCGTCATCGCACGCAGCATGACTTCGGGGCTGCGAAGGAGCGGCACGAACGGTCCGAACACATCCTGTTTCCGGTTCGCACGAAACGCCTCGGATGCTTTCTGCTGCTCGGGCGTCTGCTTGTCCGCCGGAACAGGCGGTAGCCGATCCTGTGCCACAGCGGGCATCGTAACAGCAATCAGCATCAGCACAGCGACCATCACGCGCATCTCGGCACTCCAGTTTTAGTCTTCAGATTTCAGTTTTCAGTTTTCAGTTCTTGGATTTCAGATTCTAGATTTTAGTTTCTAGATTTTAGTTGCGGACTCGCATCAAGCCTGCCCACATCAGCGTCCCGCCCCGTCCCGTCTCGACGTCGTATTTTCGTAGAAACGTGAGCGTCCCGGTGCTCCCGATGCGAAAGACGGCCAGCGACGCGGACACGCGCGTGCCGTCGGCTTTGGTCACCGCATTCTGATTGGCCGCCACGAGCAGGCCGGCGTCCGCCGTCGAGCGTAAACGTGCGCGGGTGCATCCCACCGCTGTCGATGTTCTGAAGGCGCGTGGGCTCGCCTGTCTTCTGATCGATCGCATACACGCCGATGGTGTTCTCGCCCCCCTCCCAGACCGTCTTCCCGTCGACGGCCTGAGTACCGCTCGCACGATTGCTCAGGTAGACGACACGGCCGTTCGGATGGATGTGGATGGCGCCTGTCATCTGCGCCGGCTTGCTCGTCTCGGGGTGATCGAGCGTGTTGCGGGTGAACACGGCCTGGGGATCGATCGAGTCGCCCTTGACGCGGTAGACCTGAAGCTGGTTCTGGCGCTCGATGTTGAGATACATGAGCGGCAATGTGGGATGGAAATCCAGATGGCGCGACTGAAAGCCGAAGCCGCCGTTCGGCGCAATCGACTGCCGATTGGTCAGGATCCCGTTCTTGTAGCCGTAGACCTTCAGTGCGCCGGGGTCTTCAGGCCGTGTCGCCGTGGGGCCATTGCCGCGCGTCACCAGCACGACCATCGTGTTCGACGGATGCACACGGATCTGGTGCGCGTAGATGCCCTGGTCGAGCGGCGCGGGCTGCTTCACCTCGGTTCCCAGCGTGGCGTCCGCGTTCAGCGTGTGCACGCTCAGGCTGCTGGGATTGTTGTAGGCCACGAGGACGTGCGTCGCGTTCGCATCGAGCGTCAGGTGCACGGGCCGATGCCGGATTTCAATCGGCGCGCCGTGCGGCGACAGCGCGCCCGTGACGGGGTCGACGCGGTACGCGTTTATGCCGTGGCGATCGCCCTGCATGCCGTTGCTCCACGCCACATACAGAAATTTCGTCGAGGGGTGGGGCCACACGTACTGCACGGCAAATGGCAACGTCGCGCTCGATGTTTTTCGCAGCGATCCCTCCGCGGCGTGCACGGCATACGTCGAGAGCTCGGGACCCACCGCGGCGTACAGGAATAACGGAAGATTGGCGGGCGGTGACGGAGACTGCGCGTGCGTCGCGATGGCAGCCACCAGCATGACGAGGGCGAGGGCGGATGCCACGCGTCTCATACTCGAGCTCCTACTTCAGACCCAGCAGGCGGGCGGGGTTGTCCTTGACCAGCTGATCCAGTTCGCGATCGGTGAAGCCCTTCTGGCGCAGCGCTTCGAGGAGGGTCGCAAATCCGTCGACGGGCATTTCGGCGCCTCCCTTTCCGAGATCGGACGACACGATCGCATGTTCGACCCCGATGCTCCTGATGTCGGCCGCAATGCGATCGACCCGCGCACGCGCGTTTGGCCCCTGCATGGTGTCGCCGGTGAACTCGACGAGCGCGCCGAGCGCGTTGGCCCGCTTCGCCTGCTCGACGCTGAGCAGCGTCGGCGTGGACATGCCGTGCGTCGCGACCATGGCTCGCACACCCACGCGCCGGCCTTCCTCGAACATCATCAGCGCTTCGGCCGCCGACACGTGCCCGCTGGCGAGCACGAGCCCGTGCTTCGCGATGGCGGCGATGACGGCCTTCGTTTCCGGCAGCAGCGCGCCGTTCTCGGAGACGCGCACGAACGGCCGGCTGGCCTTCGTCGATCGCACCTGGTTTTCCGCGTCGAACGTCGACATCCACACCACGCGTCCCCAGCCGCCGTTGGTCTGCACCATGTGTTCGACGGCGTGCACGTTCATGCCGCCGACCGGCAGGTTCAGGTCGATGCCGCCGAACACCTCGATGCCGGGCACTGCCTTGCGCGCCAGCCACGCGAGCCCGGCCGTGGGGTCGTAATGACTCTTGAGCACGATCGCGCGCAGCCCTTTGTCCCTGGCCTGGCGCGCTGCCTCGAGGCCGTCGAGCACGCGGGGCACTCTATCGGGATAGGAATGCACGTGAATGTCGATCGCCCCGCGCAGATCGCGCGCGACGTTGGCCCCGGTCGCCTGCGGAATGGCCTGTCTCGCCGCGAGCGTACCGGCCGCCACCACGATGAGCAACGTGAGCGTGAGAGGCTTCATAAAGGCCCGCATGCTAGCACGACCTCGGCACGGGTTAGTCAGGTTCGTGGGTTCGTCAAGTTCGTCGGGTTCGTGAGTTCGTCGGGTTCGAAACGCGCCGGATGCCTGACGATGAAACAAAGGATCAGAAGGTCAGAAGATCAAGGTTTCTTCTGATCTTCTGGTCTTCTGTAAGAACGGCAATCAATCTTCCAATCTACCAATCTGCCAATCTGCCATTTCTTCACGCCCAGCGTTTTTCCATATACACCCACGTGGGTTGATCGTAGCCGCGATGGGTCATGTACCGGGTGATGCGGTAGCCCAGCCGTTCGTAGCGCGCGACGAGATGCGGCAGTTGCAGCCGCACGCCGAGGCGCATGCCGGCGGCGCCCTTCTCTTGCGCGCGGCGCTCGACGTACGCGACGAGCGCGCCGCCGATGCCGTTGTTGCGGAATCGCGGCAGCACCGACAGCCGGCCCAGATACACGAGATCGCCGGCGGGCTCGTAGAACGCAAACCCGGCTGCCTCTTCGCCCACGCGCGCCAGCGCGGCGTCACCGGCCGTCAGCCGGGCGCGGACGGAATCGACCGTTTCGTCGTGTGCGCCGGAGGGCGGAGTGAGTAACCCTTCGTACTCTTCAAAGGCCGCCTGCATCAGGGCAAGCAGGATGGGGGCGTCATCGATGCACGCTTCTACGATGGTCAGTCGCCCTAACTTGTTCATTCTGAGGCGCCCCAGCGTTAATCCTCACAAAGGGAACCACAGAAGGTGGGTTCTGCGTCTTATACGGTGGAACATTATGGGGTCTTTGAACCGATTGTATTGTGCGTTACGGGGACACGAAGAGTACATGCACTTCGACAAGAACAGAGTGTATCTGGAGTGTGTCGCGTGCGGTCACGAGTCGCCCGGCTGGACGGTTGAAACGGTTGAAACCGCGAGCCGCCCGGTGTTGCGTTTTCAGGCGCGTCCACGCGCCACGCGCGCCGGCGCCTTGATCAGAAGGATCGCCTGACGAGCATCCAGGTGTACGGTCATGGCGCCGCGCACCTGGCGCGCTTGTAGGGAAACTCGATCCTTCGCACCTTGCCGTTCTGGGATCCGCTCACCCAGGCCAGCAACGCCTCTCCGTCGATCCGGTAGCCAACCTGCTGCGGAAAGTCGTGCGCCGGATCTTCGAACACGAGTTCGGATGCGGTGACGCGCGTGGACAGAAACGTCGCCGACGGCTGGCCCGACGGATGCGCTTCATACGCGAGGCGATCTCCCGCTTCGCGGAGCACGATCATTTCGTACTCCGCGAGCTTGCCGTCGCGAATCGTCCGGCCGACGCCGATCATGCTGCCGCCCTTCGGCGCGGTCCAGATTTCTTCGACGCTCCTCCCCGGTGTGGTCATCTCCCAGCACCCCTGCAGCCACGCGGCGCGCTGAATGCCGGCAGACTGCGAGGCCGCAACCGCGCACGCCAGCACGATGAGGAGGGCCGCGAGTGTGCGCGCGCTCACTGTGATGGCTCGAGATAGAGTGAGAGCGCCACGGCGTCCCTGAGCGTGTTGGTCACGAGGCAACCGCGCTCGGCAATCGTCAGGAGCTTTCGCATCTCGTCCTTGTCTTTGTAGGCGGCATTGACGCGCACGGCCATCGACTCGAACCGTTCGGGAACGCCGCCGATGGTGCCGGCCACCGACACGCGCACGTTCGACACGTCGGCGCCGCGCGTCTTGACGGCGGCCAGAAGCGTGCTCAGAAAGCAGCCGCCCAATGAGACCAGTAAGTACTCTCCACCCAGCGGTCCGCGATCGTGGCCGCCTTTGTCGGTCGGCCGATCGACGAACACCGTATGCGTCCGCGCCGTCGCCTGTCCGGTCGACGGCCCCACCTGCTCGATCTCAACGCTCACCGTTCGTCCCATCTTTGGCCCCGATCACGCAAAGGAACAAGGAGATTACGAGACTAATCCCTGAAGGCTCTTGGGTTGACGTGGCTGCATCACAAATCCGAAGCTTCGGGGCCGGACCACGCTCCGAGGCCGACGTCGGCCGCTCGACGCGAGGTCCCCGACTTCGCTCAGTCAACCTCGCTCGGTGCCCACGGGCTTCTCGCGCGGTCAGGCGCGTCATGTCGGCCGCCTGCGCACGGATTTGCGCTGCAGCCACGTCAACCCAACAGCCCCGCGGGATTAGGAGGCTTGGAATCCTCTCACAGACTCCTGATTCCCTGGACTCTGGTCATGGAAATTCTCCCGGCGCGACTCTTCGCTTCGTCGCCTGCTCGAACGCATACGCCAGCTCGATCAAGCGCGGCTCGCTGCACGCGGTACCCGTAAAACTGATGCCGAGCGGTGACGGCTTCGCATCGAAGCCCGGCGGGAACGGCGGCGTGGGTGCGTTCGGCACGAAGGCGAACGGCACAATCACGGTCGGATAGCCGGGCTTGGCGGCAAACGCCGATCCACTCGACCCGACAAACAGCAGCGCATCGAGCCGCTCGCGCTTGATGGCCGCGTCGATGCCATCCGTGCCGGTCACGCGCACATCCTTCTGCCGATCGGCAAGATAGCGCGCGCGATCGGTCTCGAGATCCACTGCATCCGAGTTGTCGAGCTGGATCTGGCCGTACTTGATGGCGCCATCGGCGCGATGGGCGAGATTCCACTCGCGCAACTGCGTGAGCGTCTTCACCGGTGCGCCGGCACCCAGCGTGGCCAGCCAGGCGTTGAAGTCGCGCTTCATCCCGTACTTGAACACGATCGAGCAGTTGACGTCCTTGCCTCTGATGCCCGTATCGTCGCGGCAGACCGGCGGCGGTTGCTCGGGCAGGTCGGCCGGATCGACGATCACCGCCCCGGCCTTTCGGAGAACGGCGATGGCCTCGCGCACGATGTCGCCCTGCCGGGCCTCGTCCACGAACGTCGCGCGCGGAATACCGATGCGGGCGCCCTCCAGTCCGCGTGCGTTCAGATGACGCGTGTAGTCTCCGTTGGGGATTCGTGGACACACCCGCGTCGCCGCATCGTTCGGGTCCGGCGCGGCACTTTCGAGCACGCCGAGCAGCATCGCTGCATCCGCAACGGTTCGTGCCATCGGTCCGGCGGTGTCCTGATCGGCGGTAATCGGGATGATGCCATACCGGCTGATCCGTCCCACTGTCGGCTTGATCCCCACAATCATCGTCTGGTTGGCGGGCGAGAGAATCGAGCCGGACGTTTCGGTGCCGACATTCGCCGCCCACAGATTGGCCGACGTGCCCGCGCCCGAGCTCGATCCGGCCGGCGTCAGCGCGGGCCTGCCGTCGCTGGTCCCCTCACGCGGATCGGGTCGTGGATCGTAAGGATTGAAGCCGTAGCCGGCGAGACCGTTGTAGTTCCCCGGCATGCCGGCGGCAATCCAGTTGGCCAGCTCGGTCATGTTCGTCTTCGCGATGACAATCGCGCCCGCGTCGCGAAGATGCTTCGTCAGCGTGGCTTCGTACGGCGGCACGAAGCCCTTGAAGGCAAGCGCGCCGCCCGTCGTGGGCATGTCGGTCGTGTGAATGTTGTCCTTGAGCGCGATCGGAATGCCGTGCAGCGGTCCGCGGATCCGGCCCTGCGCCCGCTCTCGATCGAGCCGGTCGGCCTCCTCGAGCGCGCGGGGATTGAGCGTGATGACGGCGTTCAGGCGATCCTCGTACTTCGCGATGCGGTCGAGATACTGCTGGACGATGCCGCGCGAGGTAATGCGTTTCTGCTGCATCGCCGCCTGCATGTCTGCAATGGTGGCTTCAACAACCGAGAAGGGCGGCTGCGCCTGGAGGGAGACAAATAAGGAAGAAGGAAAATGGAAAATGGAGTAGAGGACAAGGAAAAAGGAATAGAGCAAGATCCTTTTGGTCCAGTCTCCTGTTTTCTTTTCCTTCTTCCTTGTCTCTATTCCTTCTGCCATTTTCCATTTTCCTTATGGAGTTATCTGCTTCGCCCTCACCGCAAAACACTGCCTTCCCTCTCCATGCGACCAGAAGTCGCCGCGCAGCTCGGATGCGCGGGCGAATTCGGCGCACAGCTCGTACGCGTCGCCGGCTTTCACCGCATAGCCGTACGCCACGCCCGACTGCGGATCGCGGGCATAGATGCTTGTGCCGGCTTCCTTGTGAAGCTCGTCGAGCGACGCGGGCAGACGCCGGTTGCGGGTCCAGTACAGATCGGCCGCCAGACGCAGCCGCTGCAGGTCGGCTTCCCGCCGGGCGTCGAATTGCCGCGCGCGTTCCTCCGCGGGAGGCCCGATGAGATAGAAGCCGCCGCCGAGCGCACCCAGCACCACGAGGACGGCGATGACGACAATGACTGTTCGCATATTAGTTGTCAGCTCTCAGTTCTCAGTTTTCAGTGAAACTGACGACTGAGAACTGATCGACTGAAAACTGCCTAGGGCGCATCCCGGACAGAAGTCAGGTAATACCAGAACGTCGTGCCCGCGATGAACGCGACGACCAGCGTTTTCAGGACGAATCGAATCGTCAGCTCGCCCCCGAGCAGGTTGTACAGGAGCGAGATGACGTCGCCGATGACGACGCTCGACGCGAAGAACAGCGTCAGGTACGTCAGCCAGCGACGCACCTTGGAATACTTCTTGTTCGGATCGGCGGCCATGTCACGCGCGATGAGGCGCGACATGTACAGGAACACGGGAAAGGCGACGATGAGCGACGCGATGGAGAAACGCATCGCGCTTCGCGTGTAAGGCATGAACCGGCCCTGGTCGCTGGCCGGATCTGGAAACGTCACGTTGATGATGTCGAACAGCAGGCTGCCGAGATGGTAGGCGCTCCAGTACAGCGTGGAAAACAGCACGAGGTACATGAACGCGTCGCGCGCATCGAGATACGGGCGCGGTTTCGGCACCGGAACGGGAAACGTCGTGTCGGCGAAACCCGCCAGCGCCATCCGGGTCTGATCGATCGTCCACCCGGCCTGCCGCAGCACGTCCTCGATCCCGGCGCGCGGCACGCCGCGCGAAAGCGCCGCTTTCACGAATTCGGTGAGCTCATCAGGCGCGCTCGGCATACAAGGCGACTCCTCGCGCCACGGCATCGTGCCAGGACGGCGAACCGTGTATGGCGCCAATCGGACGGGGCTCGGACGGCTGCGTCGAGGGCGGCTGCACTGTTGTCTGGTACCACGCGACGTCGTGCCAGGCGCCCATCTTGTGTCCGATGTCACGATACACGCCAACCAGCGTGAATCCAAAGGCTTCGTGCAGGCCAACGCTGGCCGCGTTCGGCAAGGTGATGCCCGCGGTGGCGGTGTAGTAACCGAGATGGCGGAGCAATTCAAACAGGGTCGTATACAAGGCGCGCCCTGCGCCCCGCCGATGGAGCCCGCTGGCGATGTAGATCGCCGTGCTCACCGACCAGCGGTAGGCCGCACGTTCATGGTGCGGCGACGCATAGGCATACCCGACGATCGCTCCCGCGTCTTCCAACACGATCCAGGGATGAGCTCGACCGACCCTGCCGATGCGCCCGGCCATCTCGTCGGAGGTCGGCCCCGCTTCCTCGAACGAGATGACGGTCTCGTTGCAATACGGCGCGTAGATTCCAGCGACAGACGGCGCATCAGCTTCGCGTGCGAGACGAATCGTTGGCATGAGCGATTCCTTCGTACATGAACGTCATCGGCCGGGGTCCGGGCAGGTATTCCGTTTTCAGATCGACGATCGCGAATCCCGATTCGCGAATCAGGTCCGCGATCGGCCGGTTCAAGTGGCAGCCTCCAGCGAGCCGGCGCCACACCGGCGTAAGACGATTTTGCCACCGTTGCACCTCCGCATCGGGTGCGAGGCCGTGCTCGACGAAAATGAACCGGCCGCCGGGTTTCAGCACCCGGCGGATCTCGCCGAGGGCCGCACGGGGATTTTCAATGGAACAGAGCGACCACGTGACGACGACCGTATCGACCGTGGCGTCCGCCAGCTGAATGCGCTCGGCGCTCTGCCTGGAGAGGTCGACCGGAAAGGGCGCTGACGAGGTATTCGCGGTCGCCATGGCGAGGAGCTCCGCGGAGGGATCGATCCCGTAAAGGTGTCGGACGCCGTGCGCGTAGTGGGGCAGATTCAGACCAGAACCGATGCCCACCTCGAGCACCGTGCCGGTCGCCCCCGGAACGTAGGCCGCGCGCAGCCGCGTCGCGTCATCGCGTTGCATCGCGAAGTCGATCAGGCGAGGCAGGATGAAACGGTTGTAGAGGCCGGGGACACAAATTCTTCGCATTCGCATTCGATCCAAAATTCCGTCCGTGCACGTCTAGTGGTTTACCGGTAAAGGATTAGTTTGACTTCAACTTTTGACGCGCTAGAATCCGGTCCATACGGGACTCCGACACCTCAGCACGACCACGGAGGTAAGCAGTATGAAGCAGAGACTCGGTCTGGGGATCCTGCTTGGTCTGGCCATGCTCTTGATGGTCCCTGCAGAGTCTTCAGCTCAAAGTTCGATCGTTGGCCTGCTGACCGACGACTCCGGAGGCGTACTCCCCGGCGTCACCGTCGAGACGACGAGCCCCGTGATGATCGAAGGATCGAAGACGACGATTACCGACAGCCAGGGTCGCTATCGATTTGAAGCCATGCGGCCCGGCACTTACAAGCTGACATTTTCGCTGACCGGGTTTGGCACCGTGGTGCGCGAGGGCGTCGCCCTGCCCGCCAACTTCACGGCCTCGGTCAATATCGAGATGAAGGTCGGCTCGCTCGAAGAAACGATCAACGTCTCTGGCACCTCGCCGCAGGTTGACGTGCAACAGGCGACCCGCACGACCACGATCGCGCGCGACGTCATCGACGCGCTGCCGATTTCTCGCAACGTCATGGGGCTGGCGGTGATTGTTCCAGGTGTGCGCCCGGGCACACCCGACATGGGCGGCATCCAGACGACCGAGCAGGTCGGCTTGCGTGCGCGCGGGCTCGGCGGCCTCGACGGCGATCAGCTCGTCGAAGGCATGTCGATTCAGAGCTACGAGGGCACGTCGTTGAGCTTTCTCGACGACACCCTGCAGTCGGAAATGACGGTCAGCACGGCCGCGATTCCGGCCGACACCGGGGGGGGCGGCATCCGCTTGAACAGCATCCTCAAGGACGGCGGCAACCAGTTCAGCGGCTCCGCGTTCATGGGCGGCACCAAGGGAACGTGGGTGAAGGACAACATCGACGATCGGTTGCGCTCGCGCGGGCTGAACGTCGCCAACGGCATCGATCACCTGGAAGCGTTCACCGGATCGCTCGGTGGTCCCATTCTGAGAGACAAGATGTGGTGGATTCTCTCCGCCCGCCATCAGTCGACGGAAACGACGATCGCGAACGTGCCGAAGTACGTGACGGCGGCAGACGGCACGCAGTACAAAGCGACCAATGATCTGTATGTGCGGAGCATATCGACGCGACTGACGTGGCAGGCGGCCGAGAAATACAAGGTGGCCGGGTTCCTCGAGCGGTGGTGGCACAAGAAAGGTCACTCCATTGGCGCCGGCGTCGACCCGCGGGCGGGCGAACAGCGCGACCCGCGCAATGCGCACCACGCGATCGGCAACATCAAACTGACCGCACCGGTCACCAGCAAATGGCTGCTTGAGGCCGGTTGGTCCTTTGCCGAGTTCTACTGGAGGGGCGGCAGCCCCTCGGGTACGCCAGCGGCCACCGCGCACGACTTTCCATTCACGCCGGAATGGTATGCGACGGCGCCGACGACCGACACCGCACTCAACCGCAACTTCCCGGACAAGTGCATTTATGCGCTGCTGCCTGCCCCCAACGGCTGCACCGGGTGGAACGCGACCCGCGAACAGCGGCAGGAAAGCGTCCACAACGAGGCGAAGTTGATGGCCTCGTACGTCACCGGATCTCACAACCTCAAGTTCGGCATCGAGAACGACTGGGGTCCCGGCCGGCAGCGCAAGAACACGCGCAACGGCCATTTGCAGCAGCGCTATACCAACAATCAGCCGACGACGGTCGAGGTCTTCAACAATCCGGTCATCCAGCCCGCCTATGTCGCCTACGACGTCGGCATCTTCGTGCAGGACAGCTGGACGCTCAAGCGGTTGACCATCAACCCGGGCATTCGCGTTCAGTGGGTCGAGACCGGCATGTACGAGAGCAGCATGGCGGCCGGGCGGTTCGCGCCGGCCCGCTTCATCGAAGAGGAGAAGGGCCTCATCGATTTCGGTGCCGACTACTCTCCGCGCTTCAGCGCCGTGTACGACCTGTTTGGCGACGGCCGTACGGCGCTGAAGGGCAGCTGGAGCAAGTACTATCGCAACTACGACGGCGACATCGCGGCCAACGCCTACGGCAGAGCCGGCGAACGCAGCGAGATGCGCACATGGCTCGACCGGAACCTCGTCACCGGCAGCAACAACCCATCAGGGGCCGCGGGCCTCTGTCCCGGGATCAAAGTCCTGCCGACAGATTGCGACGGCATTGCGCAGGACAACGAGATCGGGCTGAGCCCGAGCAACGGCGCGTTCGCGAACCCTGACAGGCCCGATCGCAAACCGCTGAATCTCGAGCGCCAGTACAACGACGAGTTCACGGCCGGCGTGCAGCACCAGGTATCTCAGCGCCTGGCAGTCGGCGCGATGTTTTACAAGCGCAAGATCGCCGACCTGGCGTTCCAGGATCGGTTGAACATCGCCGAGACCGACTACACCCGGTTCGAGACGCCGATGCCGGACGTCTCGAGAGATCCAGACGTCGCCGCAGTCCTGAAGCCGGGCGAGATGGTTCCGGTCTACAACCTGAATCAGGCGAAGCTAAGCGTCTTCAACGTGGGCGTGGTCGATCGCAGCGATACGACCAACGACACGCTCTACACCGGGTTCGAAGCGTCCTTCAATGTGAGACTGCCAGGTGGCGCGATGCTGTTCGGCAGCTGGACCGCGGAGCATACTCTCCAGCGGTGGTGCGACAACAACGACGACCCGAACGGTCCGACGACGACCGGGCAATTCAACCCGACGGCCGCCACCACGGGCGTGGATGCCCCGCTGGGAGGCCGCTATTGCGATCAGACGCAGTTCGACTACCCGTTCATCCAGGAAGTGAAGTTCGCGGGAAACTACGCGCTCCCGTACTCGATCGATGTCGGTGCAGTTCTGCAGAGCTATGGCGGTCAGGAACGCGTGATCACATGGGCGCCTGAAGCCGCGCGGTTCCCCAATGGCCAGCGTACGCAGGCGCAGACGTTCATCCTGAGCCCGCCAGGATCGGTCTTCTACGATCGCTGGAACCAGCTCGACCTCAACGTGAAGAAAAACTTCCGGCTCAACAGCAAGGTGTTGACGTTCCAGATCGACATCTTCAACGTGTTGAACGCCAACGCCATTCGCCAGGCCAACAACTCCGTTGGCGGGAGCCTCGGCAATGCCACGACGATCATGACGGGGCGCTTCCCTCGGCTGGCGGTGAACTACAAATTCTGACGCTGGTCAGTGCAGATGGCGGATGGCAGATGGCAAACGACGTTTCGTGCCGTTTGCCATCTGCCATTTGCCATCTGCCATTTGCCATCATCAGTGCCCACTGCTCCTTACGCCTCGGACAGCCGCACGTCGTAGCCCTTCAACTGCTCAATCACGTACTTGTGCACGTCTTCGATCGTCTTGAACGGGCTGTTCGAATGCCGCTCGATGTCGAACGCCATGTCGCCCGGTCCCCATGAGATCCAGTCGATGCCCGGCTTCACGATGTTCCTCGCGTTGAGCGCCCCGCGCAGGGTTTCGATCTGGAATCCCAGCAGCCCGTTGCCGTTCCACCACTGCGCGTACTTCAGGCGATCGGTCGGCGGCTTCTCGCGGAATCGGAATTCCCCGCCCCAGCTCCGGTTGCCGAGCGGAGGATAGTAGAAGTTGTTGATGGCCTCGTTCACGGTCTCCTCGTCTTCGACGAGCGGCACCATGACGGCGAGCACGCCGAGATCGGCATAGCGGCCGGTCAGATATGCCAGTCTGGGATGTTGCAGCCGGATCTGGACGCCCGCACCGAGCTCTTCTGCCATCTTGCAGAACTTCACCAGCTCGCGCTCGTCCGGCAACGGGCGATGCTGCGCGTCGAGGCTGAAGAGCTCTGCCCCGCCGGCCTTCTTGCTGATTTCCTGGAGCTGGACCCGCGTCGTGTCGATGGTCGCGGCCGCCGATCGAATCCGCTGGCCGGTGTGCATCTTCTCTTTCAGCGATCCGGGGAGCGGCTTGAACTGGCTCCAGCTCGGAATCGCGGGCGCCTGCGCGGAAGCGGCACGAGCCGCCGCGGCCATTCCGACCAGCGTCATGCCGAATGCTCGACGATTCATCATGCCCTCCATTCAGTTCTCAGTTTTCAGTTCTCAGTCGTCAGTTTTTGGTTTCTAGCTTCTAGTTTCTAGTTTCTAAGTATCTATTGCTTCACCCCGATCACGCCGAGAAGCGGGGGACCGAAGAGGACCGCGGCCCGATTCTCTTCTTGTGTCCGCCACCACGCTTCGTAGATCTCGGACTCGGATTGTGTGAGATACCCCTTCCGCACCAGCACGGGAAGGTAGAGCCGCTGGAACTCGGCCACCCACTCCCACACAGACGAGCCTGGCCGCCCCGCCTGACACAGCGCTTCCACGTGCGTGACGGTCAGCCCTACCCGGTCGAACATCGCGGGCAGCCGCCCGGCGACGTCGAGCGAGCCTCCCGCGTCTGCGAAACTGTCGTAGACCGCTCGGAATACTTTCGCGAACAAGGGGCTTCCGGGCTCTGTACGCATCGCGAGGTAGTTCCAGTAATCCATGACGGCCACCGTCGCTCCGGCACGAAGCCCCGAGGTGAGGTGTGCGATCGCGGCCTCTGGCCGTTCCACGAAGGAGAAGAGCCACCGTGCGAACAGGCCATCCGGGTTCCACGGAGACGGATCGAATTCGACGACGTCTGCCGTCACGATCTCGACGTTCTCGATAGCTCTCTCTTCAGCGATCTTCCGAAGCTGATCGGTCGCCGTACTGGAAGCATCGACGGCGATCACGCGGCCCGACCTGCCCACGAGATGCGCGAGCTCGACCGTGGCGAACCCGGGGCCACTGCCCAGGTCGACGATGGTCTGACCGGCACCAAAGCCGGCCAGTTCCCAGACCCTGTGGGTCTCGGCGCGCCAGACGGCGTGCTGCCGCTCGAGCCGCGCAACTTCGGCCGGCTCCATCCCAAGCAGATATCCGCTTCGCTCGTTCATAACGTTCTTCGGAAATCACATCTGCGCGCACAGAGATATGGACGGCACCCCCTCAAGCACCGGCCAGGTGCTTCACCATGATCAGGCACGGATTCACAGAACCCCAGAGGTTGTTTTCCTCAAGCGGTCACAGCGATGACATGCACTTCCGCGCTGAATCGATTGTGGGGCCGCACCGCGATGAACCCAACCAGGCGACCGGATCCCTCTGCGACATAGGTCTCCAGCGTCGGCAGATCGCGGACGTATTGCACCAGAGATTCTTCGATCCCAAACCACTCGGGCAGAGATCGGAGGATCTCCTCGCAGACTGCATCTTCACCAGGCTGGATTTCGCGGATGACATCAGTCGAACCTATAAACGCGATTGCCAGCGCGACGGGTGTTGCCGTCCGTGAACAGCCTGAACGACGACGTCCTCGCCAGCAAGCCGGAAATAGACGGCATAGGGAAATCGCGACAGCACCGCCCGCCGGGTCTCCTTGTGTGCCCGTTGATACGCCAGAGGATTGGCAACGATGCGATTGATGATTTCGTCGACGGCCTGAGAGAATTCTTTGCCGAGACCCGAACTTCTTGCCTCGTACCAGTCGCGCGCTTCAAGCACTTCGTCTTCGGCCTCAGGCCTGAAGACCACTTGGCGCGTCACCCTCAACCCAGTAGCTTGCGACGAACCTCGGCCCAAGGGATCCCTGAGCCAGGATTCTCGACGTGTTCGGCCCACCGCCGATCGAGTTCAGCCCGTTGTTCGTCGGTCAATTCGAACGCACCTTCGCGCTCCGAATCCGAAAGGCTTTCCCAAAGGGCGATGGCGAGTTCCGCCCGCTCCACGGCCGGGAGCTTGAGAAGTTGAGAAAGTGGACTGGATGCCATGTCCTGATCGTCTCACGTGTGGAGGTTGAGTCGCAATATCAGACGATTCGCCGTCGTTCGGTTGCCTTGGATTCTCGGGGTCTTGTCGAGCAGTGCATGCAGCGGTCTAACCGGTATTGATTAGATTCCCACCAGGGATTACTAAGCGGCTATTCCCGCCCGACGCCGCGCGACAATCCAGCCTTTGAAGTGCGGATGGCCCAGATGCTAGGACGAATGGAAACGCCTGCCTGCAGGAGGTTACGCGCGAAGCATGCGGCGAACCCCGACGGCTGGATGGAACGCTCCGGGTTTGGCTCGCGTGCTCACACCGGCCAGAGGCGTGCTCAGGGTTTCGCCGCCGCCGTCACGCTGAACTCAATCTCCCTGCTCGCAGACTGCCCGAGGCGCGAGCGCGCCTCGATCGTCAGGAGATAACTGCCGGGCGGCAGCTCACCGACAGGAAGGCTGATGCCGTGCACGTACGCGCCGTTGGCGCCCTTGAGCTCGTCTGACGACCGCTGGTCGTTGTGCTCGAACACAATTTTCCCTTCGCGTGACGTGACCGTCGTCTTGACGTCGACCGTGTGCGCCGTGGGACCAGACCGATCGTAGATTTCGGTCACCACCGCCACCTCGTCGTTCTGCGGAAACGCGCGAAGCGCCGCGGGTGGCAGCTTGAGGAACTTCTGCAGCTCCGGGTCTCCACGCGCCGTCACCGTCGAGACCGCCGCTCTCGACGTCACGAGCAGGCCGCTCATGCTGAACGGCAGCTTGCTGAACGCTGGAATATCGAGGTCGTACATCACCGTGCCGGTCGCTCCGTTTGTCGTGTCGTACGCGCCGACCCGAAGCTGGTACCGACCGGGCGGGAGATTGAGCCGCTTCAGAAAGCGAATGCCCGTCTGCTTGATCCGCGCCCTGGCGTCCGGCGGCAGCTTCAGAGTGAAGGACTCCTTGTCGGTGCGGGTCTCGCCCGACGAGTCCAGGGCGACGTACGCAAGATCCACGCGCTGACTGTCGGCCAGCGCGAGATCGGCGCCTCGCAACTCGATCCCCAGCAGCACCGAGGCGTTCGCGCCCGCGCCCAGGAACGGCGCCACGAAGAGCCGCATTTTCAACCCGGTAGCGGGCACGATGCTCGTCAGCGCCCGCATCAACTGCGGTGAGACGTCGTTGTTTCCGGTGCGCTGGTCCTTCGTATTGCTCTTGGGTACAACATAGCCTCGCCGGGCGCGAATCGTGAGCCCGGGACGGGACGTGCGAACCTCGATCCGATGGAACCTGCCATCCCGTCTGGCCGAGGGCGGATAGTACGCCAGCACGTAGTACGAGCTGTTGGCGCTGACAATCCGCTCGAAGGCGGCGCTGAAATCGTTCGCGTTCACCGCGGCGAACCCGTTGGTCTCGTCAGAAAGCGTCCTCAGACTATCCTGCGACACCTGCAATTCGTTTCGAAGCGAGCTCATGCCGATGCCGGTCTGCCGCTGCATGGCTTCAGGGGTCGCATCGGGCGTGTCCGCAGCCGTGATGGGCCGCTGATCGGCGAACATGCCGACTTCGATCGTGTCGTCGCCCAGCGTCGTGAGCCCCCGCGGATCGATGGCGTAGATGCTGACGTTCGAGCGTGTCGCCGCGGCGATGGAATCGCGGATGCCGTCGAGCACGATGGACGCCGAACGGTTGTTCATCACGTCGGTGATGTCGTAGTCCAGGCCTTCGCTGATGAAGAGAATCGACTTCCGCCTCCCGCGTATCGCGCTCAGCTTGTCGGCGACCTCGGTCAGCACCCGCGTCGTCGCCCGCGCGTTGAAGCCCCGCTCGGCGTCGAGGGGATCCTCGATCGTGCCGTTGGCCACCGACGCGCCCGCGTAAAACTGCTCGTTGCGCGCCAGCGTGGCCGACATGAGCTTCTGGCCCATGAAACGGTCAACGGCCGCGGAAAGAAGACGCTTGTCGCTCGTGAACTCCTGGGAGCCCGCCGACGACCCTCCGTTGTGCAGGACCGCCATGAGATCGTTCGCCGCCAGGTACTTGTCGATGAACTGCTGCGCTGCCCGCTTCACGCGGGGAGCCCGCTCGGGCGCGGTATGGAGGGCGTCCAGGATCAGGACGTACACACGCCCCGCGAAGGGCTGTTCGTTCGTGGCGACATCCGGCTGCTGCGAGGCGGTTGATAACCGGTCGCCGGTTTCAACGGGAATCTCGATGAACGCGAATCCCGCGATCGACTGCGACTTGCCGTCTTCGAAGATCTGGAAATCTTCCTTCTTGAGGTCCCTGACGAGCGCGCCGCTCTGATCCGTCACCAGCGCGTCGACTTCGACGTATTCGACCTCGGCTTTGAATGTGGGGAGTTCCTGGGAGGCGACTGATGCACACGGTACGCCTCCCAGAACGGCGACCACGACTGCGATAGAACGATGGAAGGCCTTCATCCCCGATCGCCCGTTCCCCGACGTTTCATCGCTTGAATCTCCCGCCGTTAGAAGTTGTACGTCACGCCCATCTGAAGGATGCGGGGCAGAATGATCGCGTTAGGAACGAGGTAGGTCGATCCCGCACGCAGATTCCGGCCCGTCACGAAATTCGCGTTGAACACGTTGAAGAAGTCGAAACGGCCTTCCAGAGTACCGGTACCGTGGATTCTAAATCGTTTCGCGAACCGGAAATCCACCAGGTTCGTGCTCGGCAGCCGGATCGTCCCCAACGGATCGGTGTTGAGCACGATCGATCGAATGGTCTGGCCGCCAGTGTACTGCACCTGTCGCGACTGCGGAGCACCCAGCCTTCGCTCGAAGTTTGCCGACGCGATGATCTCCCACGGCAGGACGTACCCTCCAGATATCTTGGCAGTATTTTCCCAGAACCGCTCGGCCGTGTTGATCTCTGAATTTGGATTCAGAGCCTGACGATCGGCGAAATCCGCATCGGCCCGGGTGAACGACATCGACGCGTTCATCTGCCAGCCGCCGGCCAGCCGCCTCGTTCCGGCGACCTCGAAGGTCTTGTAGACCTGGTTGCCGGGCCAGTCGACCAGCGTGGTACCTGCGAATTGCCGGCCGCTCAGGGTGAGCGGGTACATCCCAGTAGGTCTGCGTCGTCCCGGGATCGTCGCTGGTCCCGGGACGCCCGTCGGCGCCAGGATCCGGGTTGGTGATCGCAATGTTGTACGCGGAATACGGTCTGTAGATTTCCTCCGTCCGGCGAAGGTCGTAGTTCCTGGCGTAGACCGCGGTCGACCGGACGCCCCACCGGCCCTTGATCTCCCGCTCGAACGTGAGCGACCACTCGTCCGACTTCGGCTGGACTTCTTCCGGATTGGGGACAGCGTCGGTGACACCCGAGATCGATCGAAAATCCCCACCGTTCGGATCGAAGTTGATTTCTCCGCTGTCGAGGAGACGATTGTTGTTGTTGTCGTGCCAGACCCAGTTGGTCGTCGTTCGGTTGTTGCGATTGGCGGTCACCACTTCCGGATTGACCTCGCGCAGATTCACGAACATGCCGTAGCCGCCTTTGAGCACCGACTTGCCGTCGCCCATGAGGTCGAGCGCGAAGTGGATGCGCGGGACGACCGAGTGCCAGACTCGCATCTGGATCTTGTCGTAGCAGGCGGCCGGCGCGAAGTCGGTCTGGCCGAGGCACTGGGGAGGGGCGTACGCATTGTCATTGGCGTAGCGCACACCGAGACTGAGATTGAGCCGGCGGTTGATTGCCCACGCATCCTGTAGATACAGGCCCAGGTAGCTGTTGTCGTTGAACGGCCTTACCGGATAGTTGAAGGTGTCGACCGAAAACGGCACCGAGTTCTGGAAGTGCAGTTGGTAGTTGCCGCCGGGACGCGACCCGTTCTTGTGAGGATACCCGCCGAACAGGTAGTCGAACCCCGTCTTCACCTGGTGTGTACCGGGACCGATGAAGTCTGACCCGAAGATACTGACGGATCCTTTGAAGTGGTTCCTGAAGTAGTCCTCAACGCGCTGATCGCTCAGATGATCGCCGGTGACGTACTGAGTGCTATCGTCGATCGTCGCGACCTTGTGCCCCTCTCCGTTGTACCCGGGCAAGGCAAAGTAGTACGCGTGCTTGTACCAGTTGCCGTACTGCAGCGAGGCCACCATCGAATTGCCACGCACGTTCTGCCATTCGCCCTTGTACATGGAGACCGGTCCGCGATGGATCTCCATCGATTCCGGCGGGCGGAACTGGCTGGCGCCTCGTCTCTGGATGTCGAGCGCGCCATGATAGAAGAGGGTCACCTTGTTCTGCGGCGAAAGCTGCCACTGTAACTTCTCCGAATGGAACGCCTGATCCGTTTCGATGAGGATCGGCGTGCCGTCGGGATAGAAGGCGTTCAGGATCTCCCGGTTGTATCCTTCGGACCGCCCCGACACGAAGAACCACAGCTTGTTGCGAACGATCCGGCCGCCCACGGCGCCGCTGTAGTCCCACATCCCGTGCAGCTTCGGGCACGTTTCTCACGCCGGCCGCCGCAAGTTCGGCGTCGACGTTGTCGCTTTCGAGCGCATCGGACGATCCATAGGCGACGAATTCGCCGTTGAACTGGTTGCCGCCCGACTTCACGATCGAGTCGATGAACGGACCGCGCCGCGGCATTTCGGCGCTGCTGCCAACCGTCTGCAGCCGCGTCGACTCGATGGAATTGAAGTCCACGTGCGCGCCCTGCACACCGTTGCCGCCCGACGAGGCGAACATGATGCCCTCGAGCATCTGCCAGGGCGCACCCTGCTGGCCGTAGGCGCGGATTACGATCGTGTCGGTCATGCTCGACGCCCCGACGTCGAGGTTGGTCCGCATGCCCGGCACCTGCGCCATGAAGGCCTTCAGCCCGTCTCTGGTCGTCGGCAGCAGTTCCAGCGCATCGGAAGCGAGATCCACGCTGGTGGCAGGATTGGTCACATCGACCAGCGGCGACTGACCGGAGACGGTGATCGTTTCTTCCACCGTCCCCAGGCTCATGTTCTGGTCGATGGTGGCCGTAAAGCCTACGGCCAGCCGCACGCCCTCGCGCTTGACCGTCTGGAAGCCAGCGAGCTCGAACGTCAGCGTGTACGTGCCCGGCGGCAGGCCGAGACGATATTCGCCTCGCTCGTTGCTCACCGCGGTGACTTGAGGAACCTGCAGAGCGGGCCCCGTCGCGCTGACCGTCACGCCGGGAAGAATCGAGTTCGATGTGTCGGTGACGACGCCGATGATCGAGGCCAGCGTCGCCTGACCTGACGCCGGCGCTGCAAGTGACAACAACTCCAGCGAGCTCAGAACGAGGACAACGACCGCCAGTCTCCCAGGGAACGATCGAGCGCCGTAATGTAACGCGACCATACGCTCCTCCTTCTCGACGCTGTTTTCATGAAGCCGCCTCGTGATATCCGAGCTCCAGGGACAACGCGTTCGCCACCGAGACGACGGTTCTCGCCAGATCGGTGAGCCGGCCTCTCGTCATCCGGAACACCGGGCCCGCTATCGAGAGCGTGGCGATGACCGACGCCGACGAGTGCAGCTCGCCGCGGTGCCCGATGGCGCGAACGATCCACGGCGCTTCGGCGCTGGCAATCGACAGCATCTGAATGTTGCTCAAGACGCAGAGGTGTGCGGTTTCGCCGGCCCTTCCCACGACGTCCCTCAGGAACGGCTCGGCCCGCTTGGGCAGGCTGAAGCGCGAGACCGACACGTTGCCGAGCTCGAACAGCTTGAGACCCAGGTCGTATTTACCCTGCTGATTGCGCCTGACGAAGCGGTGGCCTTCGAGCACCTTGAGCAGCCGGTGAATGGTGCTCTTATGAAGATGAAGCACGGCGGCCAGCTCGGCCGGACCGACTTCCTTGTTGGCAATGGCGAGGGCGTCGAGCAGCGCCAGCGCGCGCTCCAGCACCTGCACCTTGTAGCGGGTGACAAACGGATCCGTCTCGTGGTCGGTGTCCGACGTGTTTCGGATATCGGTGGCCAAGGTGCACTCCTTGTCTGACCCTCGACTTCCGTCTTCAATCCGTCGCGGTTATTCCGCCCCTCCAGTCGCTGAGTACACGTGCGAATTGGCATAGCCTACGATCGCCAGCCTGGTCGCCATGCCGTCACCCACGTGCCGGGGCCGATGCCATGTCTGTGCCGGCGCGTAGACGACGTCACCCTGGTTCGCGACGAAGAGCGGCACGTCACCGATCAGGAACTCGTTCTGCCCCTCGAGAATGAACCACGCTTCGGGACCTGTCAGATGGAAGTGCCCCTTGTCGCCGGGCGCGGCCGGTTTCTGTGTCTTCGGATCGCCCCGCAGGATGTTCACGATGCCCACGTTGACGTAGCCGCCGTCATGCGCGTCGCCGATGAACTGGGTCGGGTTGCGCTTGGGCTTCTGCGTTCCCGCAATCGTCAGGTTGTAATCGATGTACGGAACGTTGGCATCGTCGTACGCGCCCTTGGCCGACGCCACGCGGGCCCGTTCGTACTTCATGCCCGGCAGCGGTGCCGGTGTTTCATCGCCCGGATACATCACGATCGCGGCAGGGTTGGTCACTTCGAACCGCAGCGAGGGGCGAACGCCGACCGTCTCGATGCTGTACACGAGACGCTTCGGCACCTGGATGAGAAATCCCTTCGAGGCCACGAACGGCTCCTGTCCCTCGACCGTCACGCGCATCTGGCCGTCCTGGACGACCCACCACACACGATGATCCTGATGAAACCGCCGGGGCGTTTTCGCGCCGGCCGCCAGCGAGATGTACTCGCCGTGGAACAGATGATCGTGGAAGACGACCTCGCTCCAGTTCTGCTGCCCCTTGTGTTTGCCGACGACATCGGCCAGCTTCGTGTGCGGCTTGTTCGGCGCAACGAACGGGTTGGCGTTGACCGGCATCGGCACCCAGACGTCCATCATGCCGCGGCCGCCGCCGCCCCCTTGTCCTCGGCCGCCGCCGGCACCTCGCTCTGGTTGCTGGCCGTACAGGTCTGCCTGCGGGACCATGAACATCGCGAACAGGCCGACGGCTGCCGTCACGCAGCCAATGCGTCGAGGTAGTGTCATGTCCGTTCGACTCCTGTTCCGGGGTGTGACCCCGATCGCTCGTGCGCGGAAGGAACAGAACGCGCGTGGATAAAGTTCTTTGCCGGTTGCTTAAAGCGATGGTTTACAACAAGGAGACCGCGATGGCAACCTGTCCCATATGCTGAAACGAGCGTGCGGGAAGAGCCACGCGTGCGCCTTTCGGCCCAATTTCGCGGCGCTAACGCTTTGATGTCTAAATCTTTGCGTTCAAACTACATGGACGGCTCGCGCCGGTGCCTGCCGAAGAAACTGTGCAAGAAGCCACGCGTGCCGTCGCCGCCCCGCGCGTAGAGCCTGTCTCACGCCGTGCAACACCCCTGTATAGGGGGGACACGCCGGCTAGAACACAGCGATGGGATTGACCGGCGAGCCGCTGCCTCCCTCCACCGGGAGCGGTGCGAACGTCATCATGAACTCGTAGCGCTTCAGCCGGCGCGCGGTCTCGGCAAGATTCTCGAGATCGAGGTTTTCGACGATGCCCGCCCCGAGCCAGCCGAGCAGCGCATGGTGGATCGGATTGCCGGGAATCCCCTGTTCGGGACCCCATCCGGGACGAGGGTTCCAATCGATGTTCATGTCGTGTGCGGCAAACGCGATGTCGCGCGCCTTGAAGAACGGAATCGCATCGGCATAGAACCCGGCGACCTGACCCGACCACGGACCCTTGGCGGCGCGACGCTTCCAGCGGCCGACATACAGCACGATCACATCACCAGGACCGACGCGCACTCCCGATCGTTTCTCCCACGCCTCGAGGTCGGCGCGCGTGATGGGCGTACCCGGCTCAATCCATTCAACGCCTTTCAACTGCGGCATGTCGTACAGCACGCCACGCGTCACGATGCCGTCGCGGCGGCTCATGATGCTGCCCTGCTTGCACCCGCTCTCGGGGGTAATGTTCTCCTTCGCCGAGTAGCCGTTGAACATCTGGTCGTCCATGAAGAAGTGACAGAAGGCATCGGTGTGGCCGGTCGACAGGCCGTGGTAGCTCACCGAATACGTATCGGTGGTCGTGTTCGGGCCGATGGCGTTGGTGGTGCGTTTGAACACCTGATTCGGCCCGACGTCGGCGGCCTCGGCCTGCGGCACCGGGCCCGACATCGACACGACGATGCCGTTTCGGACCAGGCGCGCGGCTTCGAGCACTTTTTTCTCGGTGATGAGATTCGCGGTGCCTTTCTGATCGTTCGGGCCCCAGCGTCCCCAGTTGCGCAATTCAGTGCGCCAGCGCTTGTAGTCGTCGGGCGTGACGCTGGAACCCGATTGGCCGTGGAGCACAGCCGCGAGCGTGACGGCCACTCCGGCGATGAGAGCTCTCGTACGCATGAGGTCCTCCAAAAAATAAGGCGGGTCTAGCCGCCTTCGCCCAGCGGGCTCCGGCGGCCAAGGAAGACCCGCCCTACGAACGACGAACCCTGCCATCGGCCATTTGCCATCTGCCCTGATGGCGAGCGTTGCCGTTTGTGCTATTGCGGAAGCGCAAACACGTACAACGCCTGGCCGCTCTGCGGAATCTTGATGTCCGGCACGATCGCGGCCGGCACGTTGCGCGGGCTGCCACCGCCAAGCCCCGACATGACGGCGATGTATTGACGGCCGTCAACGCTGAAACTCACCGGATACCCCTGCGCCGACGTCCCGAGCCTGGTCTGCCACAACACCTGCCCGCTCTTGGCATCGAGCGCACGCACGTAGCGATCGAGATCGCCGATGAACACGAGGCCGCCCGCCGTCGAGAGGGCGGCCGTCAGGAACGGCGCGCGCTGCTCGAACTTCCAGACTTCCTCCATGGTGCGCACGTTGTACGCGCCGAGCTTGCCCGTCTGCTCCTTGCTGTTCGGCGAGTGCTTGAACGCACGATCGGCACCCGAGCCGCCGCCGCCTTCGGTCATCGTCACGTTCCGCGCCGTGAAGTCCATGCACGACTGGCTCAGCGGCGCGATGATCAGCCCGCCCGGCTGGTAATAGGTCATCGCCTGCCAGTTCTTGCCGCCGGCCGTGCTCGGACAGATGAAGATGGGCTTGTCGAGCGACATCTCCAGGATGTCGGGACGATAGCTCGGCACACCGGTCTTCGGATCGATGCGATCCCAGACGTTCTGGTACACCATCTCTTTATGCGCGATGTACTGGCCCGTCCGCCGATCGATCTTCCACAACACGCCGGCCTTGCCAGCGCTGAACGACACCTTCTGATCGCCGATGTCCACCAGGATGCGCTCGAACACCTCGTCGAGATCGAATGACTCGGCCGGAGCGTGCTGGAAGTACCACGCGAGCTTGCCGGTGTCGGGGTTGAGGGCCACCGTCGAGTTGGCATACAGCGTCTTGTCGAGCAGCGTGAGCTTGCGGCTCAGGAAGTTCCACGGCTTCGCCTGCGACACGCCCCAGTACGTCAGGTTGAGATCTGGATCGTAGCTGCCGGCAATCCAGGTGTCGCCACCGCCGCGAAAGCTCATCGGCAGGTTGCCCCACGTCTCGCTGCCCGGTTCGCCCTGCCTCGGCACGGTGTAGAAGCGCCATGCCTGCTTGCCCGTCGTGGTGTCGTACGCGCTGATGAAGCACCCGACGCCATCGAAGCGCGTGCATCCCGTCAGGCCCTGAAGCACCTTGTTGCCGATGACCACCGCGCCGCTGGTGTTGACGCGCTGCGTTTCCGGCGCCGCCGGCGTCGACCACAGGATCTCACCGTTGCGCGCGCTCAACGCCACCATGGTGGCGTTGCTCGCCGGCAGGAAGATCTTGTCGTCGGCAATCGCGATGCTGCGGATGCCGCCGTAACCAGGGGCCTGGTCCGGGCCGGCACGTGTTTCCCAAATCAGGTTGCCCGTTTTGCCATCCAGCGCCTGAACGATGTTGCTCGGCGTCGCCAGGTAGATGATGCCGTTGTGCACGATCGGCGTGGTCTGGTTGGCCCCGGAATCGTTCATCGCCCACACCCACTGCAACTGCAGGTTCTTCACGTTCGTGGGCGTGATCTGATTCAGCGGACTGTGGCTGTGTCCGTAGTAGTTGCGGCGGAAAATGAGCCAGTCGCCGGGAGGCGGATTCTTGAGCATCTCCGGCGTCACCGGCACGTAGTTCCTCACTTCGCCTGGCACAGCTGACGCCCATGTTCGGCGATCCCTCGCGGCCACGCGCCGCCGTCCCGGCGCCCACGACCATCGGCGCCGCTGCGGCGCCCCGGCCACCACGCCCGCCCGCCCGCGCGGGTGGAACCCCACCGGGACCGGTCAGCAGCGTGCCAATCGGATTCTGGGTGCGAGGCGTCAAAAGCTGCGTGCCCGAGGGTGCCCCGTTGAGTTGAAGCAGAAACGCCGTCACCTCAAGCGTGCCCTCCTCGCCCAGCGCACCGGGATTGGTCGGAGGCATCGTCTGGACGAGCTCGGTGAACAGCTCGTTCACCGCGCGCGGTCCCCATTTCGCGCGGAAGTCTGCGCCCTGAAGCGCCGGCGCGTCTGCGGATCCGCGATAGTCTTCGCCGTGACATCCGGCGCACTGCCGTGCAGTACGCGGCCTGACCCTCCTGCGCCTGAGCCGCCGTAAATACTCCGCCACCGGCAGGCGGCGCCTGCTGCCCGCTGATCGCGGCGATCGTAAACCCGATGAAGACAGCACGAAATTCGGCAAGAGATAAAAACCGTCAGTACGGTTGGTGTGTCAGCTCCTGATGGCGGATATGCTACAAGAAAAGGGGGTCGGGAGGGGTTTTCGGGATTTTCCAGCGCAGGAATGACCGGAAAACCCCACCCGACCCCTACGCCCAGCGACGGATCATCGCGGCGTGCGGTTTACCACGCCCGCCAGACGCTCAGCGCCCACTCGCGCACGCGTGTGGTGTGTCGCTGTGATGGCCGCGTCGATCTCGGAGGATCGTCATCGCGCCGAGCGACTCCGGCGGATCGAGCCAGACGAAGTCCTTCTTGTGCTGCACGGCGCGCTGGATCGTCTTGCGCGCCTGCTGCGGCGTTCGACCCAGCCTGAAAACGATGTAGAGGCCGACCAGGTGCACGGTCACCGATTGAATCGCCTGTGGGGACGGCGTGCCCGGATGCTGAGCGGCATAGGCATCGACCGTCAGTTGGTGAGCGGCCCCGTAACGCGGGTCGGTGTATTCGCGCGCGAGCACTTCGCCGTAGAGGGCCCAGCAGCCCGGCGATGCCCCGATGTAGCGATGCGCAGGATCGTCTCCTCCTGCCACGAGCGCGCCGCATCCGATGCACCGGATCTTCTTCGTCACTTTCGCTCCAGGGAAACTCGGCGGACGTTACCTCAAACGACCCGCGCGAAATGACGAACGCACGTCTGAAAGGCCCTTCACCACGTGATCGGGCCGACCGTGGAATCCTGCGGCACGCCGCGGCCGCGGAGATCGATCCAGATGCCCGAAATGCCCAGTTTCTGCGGTGCGGCGACGTCCCATTCGAGGTTGTCGCCGACCATCCAGACGTCGGTCGGCGGTACGTCGAGCACGTCAGGGCCCGTTGGTCCACGCGCTCATCCGGCTTGCCGAGATCCCATCTCCCCTTCGATGAGAATGACCTCGAAGAAATCGGCCAGCCCGAATCGAACGACCTTCTTGCGCTGGGCCGGTTCGGCGCCGTTGGTCAGGAGCGCCAGCCGGCGTCCCGATAATCGCGAAGCCACCGGGACCGTGTGAATCGCTTCGGCAGCGGCTCCATGCCGGCATCGCGGCGATGGTGGTACGCATCGCCGATCGCGTCGGCAAGGGGTTGATCGTCGATGCCGAGCTCTGTCAATGCGATGCTGACGACCTCGCGCCGCGCGGCTTCGAGCTCGAGGCGCCCGGTTCGATGCCGGTCGGCATCGCCCCAGTACCAGCGCGACGCGGTGCGGATGGCGTCGACGATGACCTCCGGATCGAGGGGTGCAAATCGATGCGCCTGACCCGGCACACGCCTCGCGCCAGCAATCGTGCACGAGGCTGCTGTCGTCGAGAATCGTGTCGTCAAGATCGAGCAGGATGGCGCGAGGGCGCATGATGGTCAGTACATGTCATGGCAGATGGCAGATGGCAGATGGCAGAGGGCAGAGGGCAGGCGGCACTCTCTGCCATCAGCCATTTGCCCTCTGCCATGACGGAATACAGCGCCAGCTCTCTCATCTGATACTGAAGGGCACATCGGCCGCCTGGCCATCGACGACGATGCGCAGTTTGTAAATCTACCGGGGGCGAGCGGCTTCTTGTCGGACCGCGAGATCGTGTTGCCGATTTGCGTCTGGCTGAACCCGCCGGTACCGGTGTGAACACGTTGCAAGGAGTCGAGCGCAGTTGCTGAGGCGAATCGCCGACCACTTGCGCCTGAGGCCTGCTTGACCGTCCGGGGCTCGAGCTCGACCGCGTAGGTCAGCTCGGTCACGCCTTGCGCAAACATCGCGCTCGGCAGCGGATACACGATGACGCACATCTCCTTGCCGGGACCGAAATAGCGATGCGCCGTCCCGAAGGCCACGCTCTTGACGCCCCTGGGCAAGCTGACACCCGTTTGCGCACCGGCGAGCGGTGTCAGCGCGAGCACGATGACCAGGAACACTCGCAGCATCAGTCCGTCGCGAGGCGTGTGGCGTCGACCCGCGCGGGTCCCGGCGCGAACCGGCCCTCGGCGCCGAGCCGCACATGAAGTGCATAAAAGCTGATCGCCGACACCGCACAGAACAGCGCGCTGAGGTGCCAGAGAAGGTTCGGGCTGTAGTTGTCGAGAACCAGCCCGGCCGCAACCGGCCCCGCGGCCGCCGGCACGCTGATCGACAGGCCGAACACGGCCATATAGCGCCCGCGCATGTCCATCCGGGCAAAACCGGCGGCGATGGCCTGGCTCGTCGGCATGACGATCATCTCGCCGATCGTGATGATGACCACGGCGGCCACGAACAGCCAGTAGGCCGACACCATCCCGAACATCCCGAAGCCGACGAGATAGAAGAGGGTGCCGAACGCCATCATCAAAAACTGCGGCCGGGTCTTGATGACGCGCATCGTCCAGATCTGAAAACAAATGACGGTGAT
>CAWGDY010000025.1:0-35270 GCA_963821395.1 Vicinamibacterales bacterium
GACGCGGTCGGCATACGACGGACTATAACGGGAAACCCAGGGATTAGGGATTAGGGATTGGTTCTGAACGCGCGCGAGACTGGGTAGTACGTAGTGTCCGGCTTTAGCCGGACTTCGAGCGGTCCATGATCCACTGTTTTGCGGCCTCGAATGCTCCGGCAGGAAAATGTCTGATCTCGGCCGCCACGAAGTGTGACGCCAGATGCTCGGCGACATTGCCCAGGGGGGAATCGGTGACGACGGCGACCTTCTTGATGTGCTTGTGATGATCGCGCACAAAACGAAAATGGCTCGCCATGGCCCCAAGGCTCTCCCATCCCGGGAACGAGGCGATCTCGATAATGAGACCGGCGAGATCCCCCTTCTCTTCGATGTGGGGGTCAACTGTTGACGCGAGCTGCACGAAGTCGCGTTGCTCAAGCCTGGCCTGGGGTCGCACGTGCAGAATCGAATGCGCCTTGTCGAGTGAGTGTTCGATCATGTCTTTGGTCCTAGGAGCTTTTGCTTCGCACGGAATGCCCTTGCGTGAACTCGATAATCGCCTCGGCATAGACATCCGGATGGGTTGTGTGCGGAACGTGGCCAGCGCCTGGAAATATGTGGGTCTCCGCATGAGAAAGCGCTCCGGAGAGCCTGATCAACACGGGTGCGAATGTCGGCGGACTCTGGTCGCCACGCGTGAATAGAACCGGCTTCGAAAAGGCGCTGAGCCAGTCGAGATCGAAGGCGACCTGTTCTGGATCGTTCCCCTCGTCGAGGAAGGTCGGTGCATTCTCGATCATCCGCTGCTGAACAGCGGGTGGCAGCGTCTTCCAGGCGCCAGGTCCGAGCGCGACGGTCTCGACGAACTGTTCGGTAGCACCGGCGTGGTCTCCGGAGGCGATTCGTTCAACAACGGATCTGATCCTTCGCCGGACATCCTCGAGCATGGGCGCGAGACCGGGATCGTTGGTGAGCAGCGAGAACAATGGTGGCTCGTGCGCAATGAGGCCGCGGAGGAGTCCGGGATGCTCGCCGGCCAACCGCAGCGCGATCGAAGCGCCGAAAGAGTTGGCGACCACCCACGCCGGCACGAACTCCACATGCTCGAGCAAGGCTGCGAGATCCGCGACGTCCTCACGTACGCTGCCCTGTCCAGTCGGGCGTTCGCTTTGGCTGTGTCCACGCCGGTCATAAGTCAGGACTCGAAACGCCTCGACCAAACGCGGCACGACGAGGTCCCAGGCGTGATGGGAGTTCCACGACCCGTGCACCAGGACGAGCGGCACCGCCCCGGTGCCCTGCAGCTCGTAGAAGAGCCTGACGCCATTCACCTGTGCGGTTGCCATGTGCTCACTTCTCCTTCAACCCATTCGCTTCACCATCGCCGAGCCATGGCGGCATGGTGTTCGATCACGCCTGTGCTCCTAGGAGCTTTGGCTTCGCGCGTCAACCTCGCCAATGAGCCGTGTCACGAGCCGGCGGAGCGGTCGCTTGTGCAGAGCAATGAGCAACCATGGCCACACGAAGCCCCAGAAGAGGACCATCATCCACACAACGAGGAAGCTCTGATCGATCGAAAGACCTTGGACCTGCGCGCTCGGATGAGACGCGATATAGCCTCGCACGTCGAGCGTGAGGATCAGCAACAGTCCGATCAAGCCGAGGATGCCGCTGAACCCGATGGCATACCATGCCCACCGCCAATACTCCACGCGATAGCGGACCGAGCCCGGCTGCGGAAACCGGAGCTCCAATTCGTTCAGACCAACATTAATCGCCGTCCACCAATCGGCGGCGTGGACGCGTAACTGATCTGAACCGGCTTCAACCACCTGATAGTTGGACCTGGGATGAGGGCGCCCCATCAGCAGACCGGCAGCCACTCGTTGCTTGAAGGCCTGCGCGAACTCGAGAGAGGACGATTGGATCGCGACCGTACCGTCAATCCGTGGTGTCAGTACCATTTGATTCATCTCGACATCGACGCCACTCTTAGCCCGAGAAGAACCAGCAGAGCCCCAAAAATCCGACTCACGGTCTGTTGAGACCGCGCGATGGAGTTCCGGATAAACGGCCGATCCACCGTGTAAACGAAAAACAACCAGAACGACGCGCTGACCAGCATCATGCCGATGATGAGGACAAGCATGGTCATTGCCGACGTCTCTGGAGTAATGACCATCGTAAACATGCCGAGATAGAAAAGCGCGCCTTTCGGGTTGAGGAGATTGTTTACAAATCCCTGAACGAACCATGTCCGGTTGGGCCGCCGACGTTCGATATCGTTCGTGTCGAGTGTTTCACCACCAGATCGAAAGCTCATCACCCCAAGGTAGATGAGATACGCCGCCCCTGCGTATTTGAGCATCGAAAAAACCAGGATGCTTTGCGAAATAATCAGCCCGATGCCAAGCATGCAGTAGGTGATGTGGACCAGGTTTCCAGACAGAATGCCCATCGAGGTCTGCAGACCGGCGCCACGACCACCTGCTAATGTATTACGCAGGACGAGGACCATGTCTGGCCCTGGGGTAACCATCACGAGAGCGGTCAGGGAAACGATTACCAGTATCTGGTTGAGCACGTTCGTGTCCTTTGCACCTAACGCTCCGGTTCTTGCGGTGCGCCGGGTTCCCACTTCCCCTCAACGTCGTACGCTTCGCCATCGCCGGGCCATGGCGGCATGGTGACGCCGACCGCCGCCAGCGGCTCGTCACCGAACGAGCGAAACTGGAAGTGAGTGCCAAGCGGGATTGTCAAACACACACCGGGGCCAACCGGCACCACTTCTTCCCGGCCGTCCTGCTTCCGCCACATCTCGCCGCGGCCCGAAAGGAAGAACCAGATCTCTTCGACCGTATGATGGGCAACTGCCTTCGATGTTCTACCGGAATCGAGCTCGAAGTGCGCCATGCCTCCTCCCTTCAGCTCGAGCAGAAGCCGCACGTCGGATAAATCCGGAGCCACGGCGTCCCGATTCACGGGCAGGCGTTTGGTGGCGAAGTCCGTCATGATTCTTCTCCGGTCCATCTAACCACTGCTGACCTCCATCGCCAGCCGATCCAGGTTTTGTTCGTTGGCCGCCTTCAGGAACCGGCGCCTGTTTTCGGCAAACTCACGATTTTCGAACACGCCGACCCAGGACACGAGGGTTCCAGTCGCACTGGGTTCCAGCGAAATGGAAAGCTCGAAGTGCGGCGGATTGATGTGTTTGAGGCGAACGACTGCATTGGGGACAATTTCCAGAAACTCTGATTGGAAGGCAGCGAAGACCGATTCCGGCGTCGCTGGAAGTTCTCGGGCGTGTCTGAACGTGGACATGAGGAGCTCCGGACGATGGGACCCGGCTGCAAACGCGTCAGGCGTCAGTCAGTTGTACTCCAGAAGCGATGATTATCTCGATCGAAGGAGCAGCTGGTAGCACACCAACAAAACGGCGGGCGCGGCCGCAAGTCCACCTACCGACGAGCCACCACCAGTGGTCCCCGTCGGTCAATTGCCGCGACCGCCACCATGCTACGGTACCGGTGAACCTGAAGACGACGCTGCCGATAAGACCCAGGATGACGTACAGCGCGTTGGCGTACGACGGCGGCAGACCGAATGGAGCCGTCCATAACGCAAGCGTGAGAGCCACGCCCACGAAGAACGCCCATTTGCTCTCCAGATAGTAGGTCACGCCGGCGTATATCGCCGCGACGAGAACAATGACTGCCCCTACGCTGATCACTACTATCCCCCTAAACGCCTCTGCACGGCGCTCGCGAGAGCCTAGCGCTTGAGCACCCGGCGACCCACCCAGACGAGCACCGCGCCAAACGTCGAGCCGCCGCAGTTCATCCAGAAATTAATCGCGTCAAGTTCCGCCACTGACGGATCAAACACGCGATTCTGAAACCACCGTTGAGCGGCGTGCGTCGCCTGGATGCCTCGCCACACAAGGATCACGAGACCGGCGGCCACAATAGCGAACCCAATAGCTCTGGTTCGTGCGCCAGTGTTGGAAGGTGGCGTGTTCATTTGCCGCTGTCTAACGCGCGGCTTCAGCTGCGGCGACCCATGATCGCGCGAGCCGACGGGACCGTCACGGCCCATCGACGTTTAGCCTTTGGCCGGGGCTCCTTCGCCCGTTTCGAACGCCTGCGAGGCGGGCCCATCTCCGTCACAGAGAGCAGGTTCCCATCCGGATCCTTGAACCACGCGACCTTTGCCCCACTCGGGGCTTGCCAGATGCCCAGCTCGTCTTGCTCCATGAAACCATAGCGCTCGAAGATCACACCCCGCGCCGCAAGGGCGGACACACTCCTGCGAATGCGTGGCACCTGCCACCCAAGAGCCGTGAAGGTGTGCGGTCGAAACGTCTCGACTTTCTGGATTCGCAGCTGAACGCCGGCGCAATCGAAGACGACAGCAAAGTTGTCGTCGCTCACCAACCGCAAACCAAGCGTGTCGCGGTAGAACTGTTTCGCGCGCTCTGGCTGAGCGCTGGCGATGAAGGCGGCGATTCTTCCGGTGCTGAGCATGTGCGGCTACCTCCGACCTATTGAGCCGAATTGAAAGCCGCGACCCATTCGGGGATTTGCTGAACGTCCAGCGGCCGGTTGTCCGGGCCGTACTCCGGACTGTATCGCGCGACCAACTCACCGGTGAGAACGTTTCGCAACTCGTAGTTGATGCTCAGACCACCGTGCACGGTCTCCTGCCTGAAGGCGATCTGGGTTCCCGCCGCCATGAACCGCCACTCCCAAATGGGGACACCGTTTCCTGTATAGGAACGCTTGTGTCCGTTCGAGTAGACGACCAGCGCCAGCGGAATAGGATACGACGTGCAACAGTTTGGATAGAGAGCCCGCCAACCGACAGCCAGACCATTGGGTGAAATCTTGATGTCGTCGTACCCGACTTGCTTCCCGATGGACTTCCGCTCCGGCTCTCGCTCAGGTACGACAACCGAGCCGGTGGCCGTGACGATTCGGAGAACTCCGCCCTTGTCGACTGAAGCCGAGACATAGCGCTCTTGCGCCGAGGCGAGAGCGGTCGTCAACGCGAACACGGCCAAGACACCAATGACTCGTCCAGTTGCCACCAGATGCTTTGTCATTTTGCCCACCGCCTCTTCGCCTGGCTGACTACCTTACGCTCAACCGCGGCGCATCTATTGAGTGTCATCTCGCCCGACCTTATCGAACGCTTGAAAGAACCGGAATGATGACCAACGCCATGCCGTCCACGACAGTATGCGCAACGATGTTCGCAGGACGTCGTTCTTCACGTCGTCTTGTCTAGAAGCCTCATTTGCACTGGCTTATGGACCGGATCTGGGTTGGACTGCTGGCGGCCTCACCAGACCGCGAGGCGTATTTGATTGTGTTGCACGTAAAGAAGGGGGCCTTCGAATTGTCCGTCAACCAAATCGTGCCTTGAGCACAGGTTGAAACCACCGAATCAAAGGCGATGGCCCGAATCCTTTCGGACGTCTCCATTGCGAGATGTAATCGTGTTGCATGGAACATCGGGGGCCTGTTCAGCCTCCAAATGGGACTAAGGCTGCGAGGCCTGTTGGGCTGGGTGATCTGGGCCCCAGGCGTCGCGCGCCACGCGCCATTTGCCATCCGCGTCGTGATGGTAGAGCACGAGACCCCAGCCCGTGTCCTCCACCACGGCACCCCCGGCCAGAGGCGTGTCGGTTGACTTGTATGAGTACCGCTCAAAGGCCCAGTCGCCACTGACGACGAACTCCTGCACCGGCTTATCCCAGTGCGTCTTGAACGCCTTGAGATAACCCTCGAGCCACGGCTTGACCGCAGCCTTGCCCACCATGACGGGCTCATGCGCGGATAGAAACACCACATATCTTCATCTACTCAGCGCGATCGGCCTTACATTGCGCTTCAACCGCGGCGGCGTGACACAGCAGCGCCGTCGGTTGTAGGCTGTGTTAGGCAGCGCATTCACTCTTTCATCAGTTCATCGGACATCGCCACGCCCTCCTCCACGCTTTCCTTGAACTGCTTGATGGCTTCTGCTGGCATGCCGAAAATAGGGATCTTCCCCAAACTGCCGAGCACTACGTCCCCAGCTTTGAGGGACCGTCGAAAAAGCCGGCGTAGACGCGTCCACCATCCTGCAGGCTTCTGGAGCTCCTGGTAAGACTCCGAGCGAGTAATAGAGAAGAGCTCCGGGGCGTGGTCGAGGAGCTGATCTCGGGCATGACTGAAGACCGCTAGCTCGAACACGAGTGCGCGCCCGGAGAGGCCAACTTGTACGAGTGTCCTTCTATTCCCAGTCGTTAACTTTATCTGTCGAAAGCGCGGGCGGACCTCGACCCACGCATCTCGTAACACGTCATGGTGGCGCCCAGGGACTATGTTCGTCGGATGTGTGACCACGGTCTGCAAAAGGGTCTCGAGTTGCATCAAGAACTCGCTCAGGCGTCGAAGTTCTTCGCGGTCGCTTAACTGGTTCGACTGGTCAGGCATCGGGTTCTCCCAAGTGTCCGCCTAACCGTTTGCGCTGAGCTGCGGCGCTCACGTGCCCACCGGTGCCGGCGGCTCCAGAGCGCGGTTAGGCGGTAGATCCTCGGCCTGGCGATCTCGAAACAATTCATTCAGATAATCATGAGCGCGCTTCGACTGAAGCACCCGTCGCCAAGTCTCTTGAACTCCGGTATACGAGTAGTCTCCGTACACGAGATGGCCAAGCACACTCAAGTTGTGCACCACTGAAGTGAGCAGTGCTACGAGGCTCAGCCGCGCCTCCAGCGAATTAATGGACATACCTGACCGTGTCGCTACCATCCAGCAAGCGACGCCTAGTACCAGGAATGTGTACCAGTTGATGATCCAGTATCTCTGCGTTGACTTGAACGTCAGCCCGTGCCGGACTCCAAGCCACAATCCTCTAAGGTAGTCCAGTAGCTTTCGGCCATAGGACCGCGGCTGCTGCTCCAGTCGAAAGACTGCGAGCGCGTTTTCCCAGCCGATGTATGCGAAGGTTGTCCGGTCAGGCCGCAAAAGCATGCCTTCGAGCAGCCGAGAGTATCCGACGATGCGTGTGATCGTCGTCGCTTTATCGAAGAAGACCCACCAGCAAGGAAGGACGATCAACAGCGGCGCGAGATAAACGATAGGTCTTGTGCTGTCGCCAAGTTCACCGACCACTGCAAGCACCGCACCAGCGGCGATGATAGCCAGCTCGAAGTAGCGAACTTGGCAATTCTTCAGGAATGCCAGTTCAGAACGAAGCTGTTCTCGTTCCTTCTCTTGCATTTGATCGAACTTCCACCAGGAGCCGGCCTAGCAAGTACTGATTCGATCCCCACCACGGAATACCAAACGGCTATTCCAAGTGACACGTCGCAGCGATCGAGCAATGAGTGCGGAGTGCGCGGATGCTAGCACAAATAAGAACGGCCGAATTGTGATTCTTTCAGGTGTCAGAGTACAACCGACAGATGGGTCTGAACCTCCGCTCTGCCGTCATCTTCTCGAGAAACCCCTTCGGCCGGCGCGCGGTTGTTGGCTGCGACCGGCTGACGCTAAAATCGCGGTGAACATCTATGAAGCGCACCATTGGACTCGCAATCGTCCTCGCATCGCTGGCAGCCGTTTCCATCGCTCAGACGCCAGCCCCAAACGACTGGCCGTTCTACGGCCGCACACCCGGCGGCACGCGATTCTCGCCGCTCACACGCATCACCCGCGACAACGTCGCCAAGCTCGTCGTCACCTGGCGCTATCAAACAGGTGAGCCCACACTCGATCTCCCGAGACAACCCTCGCTTCAAGTGACGCCGATCGTCGTCGACAACGTGATGTACATCAGCACACCGCTCGGGAAGGTGATGGCGCTCGAGCCGGCGACGGGCCGCGAGATCTGGCGCTACGACGCGAGAGTCAATCCGAAGGCCGGGTACGGCGACTTCGCCAGTCGCGGCGTCTCGACCTGGCTCGACACCACATTAAAGCCAGGCGCGCCGTGCCGACGCCGGATCTACGTGGCGACGATGGATGCGCGACTGATTTCACTCGACGCAGCCTCGGGTTATCCCTGTGTCGTCTTCGGTATAGAGGGCACCATCGGCCTGCGCGAGGCGCTGCGCGTTCGCCCCGCGTTTCCAACGGCCTACGAAGTGACGTCGCCGCCCCTCGTCGTCAACGATCTGGTTATCACGGGATCGGCCATCGCCGACAACTCCCGGCCGGCGCCGGCCAGCGGCGAGGTGCGCGCCTTCGACGCACGAACGGGCCAGCTGCGATGGACGTGGGATCCGATTCCGCAAGATCCGAAAGATCCTGCGTCTGTAACCTGGAAGAACGGCAGCGCCGCGCGTACGGGCGCGGCAAACGTCTGGTCGGTGATCGCGGCCGATCCTCAACGCGATCTCGTGTTTCTCCCCACGTCGAGCGCCGCGCCGGACTACTACGGCGCGCTCCGCCTCGGCGACAACCGCTACGCGAACTCCATCGTGGCGCTTCGTGCGTCGACGGGCACGGTCGTGTGGCACTTCCAGACGGTCCATCACGACCTCTGGGACTACGACAACGCTTCTCCACCCGCGCTGGTGAACGTGACGCGCGACGGCAAGACGATCCCAGCCGTCGTGCAGGCGACCAAGACCGGACAACTGTTCGTGCTGCATCGCGAGACGGGCGTGCCGATCTTTCCGGTGGAAGAACGCAAAGTGCCCACCAGCACGGTTCCCGGCGAGGAAGCGTCGCCGACGCAGCCGTTCACCACGTTGACACCGCCGCTGAGTCCGCACAGCCTCACGGCGGATCAGGCGTTCGGCATCGGGCCCGAGGCTCAGGCCGCGTGCCGGCAACTGATCGCCGGATTGCGCAACGAAGGCATCTTCACTCCGCCCAGCCTCGAGGGCACGCTCGTCATGCCGTCGAACATCGGCGGCGCGCACTGGGGCGGCGTGGCCGCCGACGATCAATCCAGCATCGTCGTCGTGCCCGTGAACCGGATTGCGGCGATGGTGCAGTTGATTCCGGCGAAGGGATTCGATCTCAGCGCCGCGCGGCAGGAATCGAGCCGGCTCGGCCAGGGCTACGAGTACACGCTGATGGAAGACACGCCCTACGTCATGCGACGCCGGCTCCTGCTGGGGCCGGGGTTCATCCCGTGTTCGCCGCCGCCCTTCGGCGCGCTCGTCGCCATCAGCCTGCGCACCGGTCAGCGGCTCTGGGACGTGCCGCTCGGCACACCGCCATTGCCGCCAGGCGTCCCGAAACCGGAGGCCAACCTCGGCATGCCCAATCTCGGCGGCCCGATCGTGACGGCCGGACGCCTGGTCTTCATTGCGGCCACGCTGGATCGCATGTTCCGTGCGTTCGACATCGACACGGGGAAGGAATTATGGACGACGCCACTTCCCGCCGGCGGCCGCGCGACGCCGATGACGTATGAAGCGAACGGACGGCAGTTCGTGGTGATCGCGGCGGGTGGCGGGAACGAATTCGGATCGGGCGATGCGATCCTCGCGTACTCCCTGCCCTAAGACCTTCACAAGAGATTAGGAGACTAGGAGACTGGTTTTCGGACCCTTTTAACGTAACGGTCTGGGTGGTTCACGCGCCGGACGCCACTTCGCAGCGACGTCACGTTGAAGTTCATGATCAATCCGGCCGGGTGGTCGGTCAACTTCAGGTACGTGATCACCTGTGAAAGATGGACCGGATGAATACGTTCGACGGCCTTGAGTTCGACGATGACGCAGTCGTCAACCAGCAAGTCGAGGCGCAGCTGAGGCACGAGCGGAGTGCCTTTGTATTTCAGCTTCATCCACTGCTCGCCGACGACGTGCAACGCTGCTGCGCGCAACTCGATTAGCAGACATTCGCGATAGACCGACTCGAGCAAGCCTGCCCCAAGCGTCTTGTGCACCTCTATTCCACACCCGATGATCCGTTCGGTGAGTTGGTCAATCTCTGCATCAGTCATGCGTTCCTGCAGAGCAGATTTCAAGCCGGAACCGGATGGGCGCTTTTGTGGATAAACCTGAAGTGAGCTTTCAGAATCTGCGGCGGCATAAGCTCTTGAGGAGTGCATTTCTTGCAAACGCGTCGGGCCGCCTCAGATCAACAAACAACTCCTAATCTCTTAATCTCCTGTAAAGGTTTTCGGGCATCGATCACTTCGCATCCCCAATCCATCCCTTGAGCGGCTTGGCGAAGACGAGCAAGATCAATCCCGCAGCAGCCGAGAACATCGTCACGGCGCCGAAGAGTTGCGGCAGCGGCAGCGATTCGATGAGGCCGGCGACGCGCCCGGCGACGAGATTGCCGAGCGCGGCACCCATGAACCAGATGCCCATCATCTGGCCCACGTAGCGCGCCGGCGAGAGTTTCGTGATGCTGCTCAGCCCGATCGGGCTCAGGCAGAGCTCGCCGATGGTGTGCAGGAAATACGTGGCGACGAGCCAGCTC
Organism: Vicinamibacterales bacterium; assembly: GCA_963821395.1. Classification (GTDB taxonomy): domain Bacteria; phylum Acidobacteriota; class Vicinamibacteria; order Vicinamibacterales; family JAMQPK01; genus JAMQPK01. The sequence continues at coordinate 10,416 of CAWGDY010000025.1, forward strand.
GGGCTCACCGGATTCTCGAGCGTCGCGTTGGTCGAACCCCACGCCAGCACGGAGAAGCCGACACCCAGGAACACCAGCCCCATGCCCATCTTGGTGGGAATCGACGGATTGCGCGAGCCCATCCAGAGCCAGAGCGCGCTGAACATCGGCGCGAGCAGGATGATGAACAGGCCGTTCACCGACTGCAGCCAGCTCGCCGGCATTTCCCATCCGCCAAACACGCGATCGGTCAGGCGGTCGGCAAACAGGTTCATCGACGAGCCCGCCTGCTCGAAGCCCGACCAGAAACATGCGGCGGCCAGGAAGCAGACGGCGATGACGCCGATGCGCTTCTTTTCCGCCGTCGTCAATCCACCCAGCGTCACGACGTAGAGCAGGTACGCCGCCGCGAGCGACACGATGAAGATGCCGGCCCAGTCCACGAAGTTGAGCAGCGTCAGCCGGACCGCGCCCACGGACTGCAGCGCCCAGAGGACTAACCCGAGACCGACAAGCGCTTCCGTCGCCCGCACGAGCGATCGGCTGGCCGCGCTTCGGGCCGCCGGCGACTTCGTTTCCGGCCGCAGCTCACCCGCCGTACCGAGATGGCGGCCGCCGAGCGAGTACTGAATCAGCCCGAGCACCATGCCGACACCGGCGGCGCCGAATCCGAGGTGCCAGTCGATGACCTCGCCGAGATAGCCGCACACCAGCGGGCCCATCATGCCGCCGATGTTGATGCCCATGTAGTAGATCGAGAATCCGGCGTCGCGGCGCGCACCGCCCTCCGGATACAGGTCGCCGACGATCGCGCTGACGTTCGGCTTCAGCAGACCGGTGCCGACAACGATGAGCGCGAGCCCCAGGTAGAACGCGAGGATGTTGGGAATCGCGAGCGTGAAATGACCGGCGGCAATGATGACGCCGCCCCAGAACACCGACCGCCGAAGACCGAGCAATCGATCCGCAATCCAGCCGCCGGGCAGCGCGACGACATACACCGCCGCGGTGTACAGCCCATAAATCGCGGTCGCGGTCACATCGTCCAGGCCCATGCCACCGGTGCTCACCTGGTTGGTCATGAACAGCACGAGAATGGCGCGCATCCCGTAGTAGCTGAAGCGCTCCCACATCTCGGTGAAGAAAAGTGTCGCGAGACCGCGGGGATGGCCGAACCAGCGCACCTCAGTCATCGTAGCGATCGATCAAGATGGGTTGCGCACCCGTCCACAGCGCCAACCGGCCGAGGTCGGTCAGGTGCTCGGCACCGGCGACGATGGTCAGGAAGTGGTTGCCGGCCAGCAGGCCTGCCTTGCTGCCGAACTGCGTGCGCCCGTATGGAATGAGGATTTCCGTTTCGCTGACGCCGCCCGGATACAGAAGAATCTCTCCCGGCAACGGATAGGTCGTCGCGTTCTCCGGCGGCACTCCCACTGCCAGGTTGCCGAGCGGCACCCACATGGATTCGCCGCTCCACCGCACGTGCAGCAGGTTGTCCTTGAACGGCAGCATCTCGAGGAAGGCCGCGCACGTCAGCGGCGCCTTCTCGGTCTCGAGCCGGCCCTTCAATTTGTAAGGACCGGCGGTGATGATTAAGTCAGACATGGTTTCATGACAGGGCTAAAGCCCTGTGCCACCGATATGGGTTCAGCCCTGCCTCGGGCGAACGAACGCGCCTCTGGTCTCTGCCACAATCTTCCCGTCCTGAAAGATCGTCTCGCCACGGCGGATCGTCCGGACGACCACGCCGCTGAACTCAAAGCCGATATAGGGGCTTATTTTATGGCGCTGGAGCAGGTGCGCCGCTTCCAGCGTATACGAACGCGCCGGGTCGACGAGCAGGAGATCGGCGTCGTTTCCCAGCGTCAGCGCACCTTTTGACGGGATTCGGAAGCGTTGCGGCGGGATTGGCCGCCACCAGACCGGCAACCTGCTCGAACCGGAGACGCCGGCCGTCGAGCCCCCGCTCGAAGAGCACCGCGAGGGTCGACTGCACGCCCGCCACGCCGCCCCACGACGTCCGGAAGTCTCCAGGCTTCTTCAAGGACGGTTCAGACGGCGAATGATCGGAGGCAATCAGGTCGACGAGCCCGTCGACGACATGCCCCCACAACTCCGCCTGGTCGTCTGGATCGCGCAGCGGCGGCGCGCATTTCGCGGCGACGCCGATCGTCTCGAGATCCTCCTCGGTGAAAAACAAGTAATGCGGACAGGTCTCGACCGACACATCGACGCCCCGCGCGCGCGCCTCTCTCGCCTTCATCACGCCACTGCCTGTACTCACATGGACGATATGAAGCCGCGCACCGGTTTCGCCGGCGATGTCGGTCGCGCGCCGAATGGCTTCCAGCTCGGCCGCGACAGGACGTGAATCGAGAAAATCACGCGCCGTCGATCCCTTCATCGCGGCCGCGAGCGCGCTCGTCATTTCCTGGCTCTCGGCATGAACGGCGACCGGCAGATCGAGCCGCGCCGCTTCGCGCATGCCATCTCGCAACGTCTGGTCGTCCGCGCGCGGAAATTCCGGCAGACCCGAATCGCACATGAACGCTTTGAAACCCACGACGCCGCGCTCGGCCATCGGCGCCATGTGCTCGACCGATCCCGGGATGAGACCGCCCCAGAGACCAAAATCGGTCACCGAGGACGCCTCCAGCGCCTGGCGCTTGCGATCGACCTCTCCGGCGTTCACCGTGCACGGAGTCGAGTTGAGCGGCATATCGAAGAACAGCGTGCCGCCACCGGCCGCGAGGGCGTGGCTTCCGGTTTCCGCGCCTTCCCAGCCGGTCCGTCCAGGTTCGTTGAAGTGCAGGTGCACGTCGATCAAACCCGGAAAAATGTGAAGGCCTCGTGCGTCGATTTCATGCCCGGCGCCCGGCAGCTCTTCGGCGATCTCCACGATGCGGCCATCGGCAATCCGCAGGTCGGCCCTGATGCGGCGATCGGGATACACGACCGTGCCGCCGCGGACGACCGCGTCAGCCACGCGGGCGGCTCGCAAGCTCGTCGAGAAACGTCACGCCGGCCTCGAGGGCGGCGGCCACATCGTCTTCGCGGACATTTTCAGCGGGGTTATGGCTGATGCCTCCCTCGCACCGCAGGAACAACATGCCGACCGGCATCCTGGCGGCGAGAATCATCGCATCGTGGCCGGCGCCGCTCGACATGCGGTGCGCCGGTGCGCCGGTTCGCTCGAGCGCGCGATCGAGCAGGGCCGCGATCGACGCATCCATGGCAACCGCGGCCTGATCCAGGCGCGGCGCGCACGTCATCGTCAGGCCTCTCCGCGACGCAATCTCCTCTGCTGCTCGCGTCAGCCGTTCGGCCGAGGCCTTGCGCATCCCATCGGCCGGATGCCTGACGTCGAGCGACAGCACCGCGCGCTCCGGCACGACATTTCCCGCGCCAGGCTCGACGGCGATCTTGCCGACAGTGGCCGCCAGACCCGGCGTCGCCAGCGCCTCGCGCTCGACTTCGGCGATCCACGCCGCGGCGCACGCCAGGGCGTCTTTGCGCATCTTCATCGGCGTCGTGCCCGCGTGGGCGGCCGCGCCCACGAACGTGAGCTCCGATCTTGTCTGTCCGGAAATCACGTCGACGACGGCAAGGGGAAGGTTGAGGTTTTCCAGAACGGGCCCTTGCTCGATGTGAAACTCCAGGTAACCGAGCGCGTTCGGGGGCGCCTGCGCATCGGCGATGCGATTCGGCTCGAGACCGAAGTTTCGGATGGCATCGCGCACGTTCTTGCCCGCCTGATCGACGCGATCGAGCAGCGCCATGTCGAACGTGCCAGCCATCGCGCGGCTGCCGAGAAACGGCACGGCAAACCGAACGCCTTCTTCGTCTGAAAATCCGACGACCTCAATTGCAAACGGCAGGCGTTTCTCCTTGACGCGCTCGACGAGCGCAATCGCGAGCACGACACCCAGCACGCCGTCAAAGGCACCGGCATTGGGGACGGTGTCGAGGTGCGAGCCGATGTAGAAGCGCGGTGCACCGGGCGCCGCCCCTTCTTTGGTACCTCTGATGTTGCCGATCGCGTCGACGCGCACCGACATGCCGGCCCGCGCCATCCATGCGGCCAGGGCCGTGTGCACGTCGCGCATCGATTTCGAGAGAAACGTCCGCGTCGTGGCGTTGCGATCGTCAGACAGCTTCGCGAGCTGCCGGCACCAGCGAATCACTTCGCGGGCCTGCTCGGGTGCTGTCATTCTTTAGTGTCGCGGGGCGCGGGGTCCCCAACGCGGCAGCCGCGTTGGGGTGCCGTAGCCACCCCCGCGACCTGTACCTCGCGACCTTCGGTCGCTCGGCATTGTTTGCGGCGTCTTTCTGCTCTCATGATCCACGGTACGTGCTGTAACCGTAGGGCGAGACGAGCAGCGGCACGTGATAGTTGCCGGCGGAACTGGCAATGCCGATCCTGATGACGATGACGCCCATGAACGGCGGGTCGGTCAGCACAATGCCGAGGCGATGGAAGTAGTCCGCCGCGTGGAACGAGAGCTCGTAGATGCCCGTCTCGAGCTGATCGCCGGAAATGAGCGGCTGATCGGTCCGGCCGTCGGCATTCGTCGTCACCGCCGCGATGAGCCGGCGTTCGGCGCCCTTCACGAAGTGCAGCTCGACGGCGATGCCGTGCGCCGGAGTACCGCGTGTGATGTCGAGAACGTGTGTCGAGATGCGCGCCATGCTGTTTTAACAAGAGATTAGGAGACTAGGAGAACACTCTTCTGGAAAAGAAAAATTGTCTCCTAATCTCCTAAGCTCCTGTTTATCGTTTCAGCGTCAGTCCGAGGCACCCGTAGGGTGGCCTGGCGTCCGTGTAGACCCCCAGTTCCTCGCCACGCTCCGCAATCGTATCCCAAGTGCGGTTGTTCGCCTCGAGGTGCACCTCTGCAATCGCGGGAATCTCGCCGAGCATTTTTGTGCCGATCTGGTAGATGACCTGCTGAATGCTGCCCGACTCGAACGACGCGAACACGTCGTGGACGATCTGCCGCGCGCGGGCCACGACCGTGCCCGTGCTGAACGCGGCGACAGGCCGGACGTAGCTCCACTCAAGGTCGAGCCACATGTGCAGGGGCCGGTTGTGGAGGTCCGGCAGGGTCGTGTATTCGTCGCGCACGAATCCGCGGAAGGCGCTGCCGCCCAGGCGCAGCAGCTTGAAGCCGCGCACGCCGGAGACCACCTCGGCGATGCCCGCACGCGTCAGCTCGAGACGGGCGGTCGCATGGTCGGGACCCGCCGGCCGAAACGCCACGCTCGTCCCCAAAGGAGCGTAGGGAATTTCCGATGCCGAAATCTGCAGCCCTTCCACCTGGGCGTACCTGGCCAGGAACTTCTCTCCGAGAAACCGGCAGTACTCCTCCAAATCGTTTCCGCCAAAATTCATCGTCTCGCGCTGGATGAAGTTCTTCATCGAATCGGTGGCGACAAGGCCGCTGTTGTCGCCCTCGGTGTAGGTCTTCCAGAAGGTGTCGCCGTAGACGAGCAGAAGCACGCTGGCGCCAAAGACAGGACTTCGGCTTTCGGGCACGCGGCCATCCCGGTTGAGGCGATAGGCGATGACATCGCCCTTGCCGTAGTAGTTCCGTTTCGGTCCGGATGCGAATGTGTTCATCTCACCACTTCTTCCAATCGGAACCGGGCGATGCGATAGACCTGCCGCAGCGCTTCCTTGTGTTCGGCATCGCGTGCCGACGTCAGCCGCCGCTCGAGCGCATTCAGCACATCCTGCTTCGTGCTGCCCTTGACGGCATACAGAAACGGAAACCCGAACTTTTCACGGTACGCCTTGTTCAGCGCCTGAAGCCGATCCACATCCTCGCGCGCCAGGGTATCGAGGCCCACTCCAGACTGTTCGCGCGTCGACGCCTCGGTCATGGCGACACGGGCACCGAGATCCGGGTGGGCGCGCAAGAGATCGAGCTGCTCCGCCATCGTGGCAGCCGCGACCGTCGACATCATCGCATCGTGCAACGCATCGAGCGACGCGAACGGCCGCAGATCCCAGGCCCGTTCGGCGACCCATGGCGAGCCTTCGAAGACCCAACCGATCGCCTGGAGAAACCCGGCGCGATCGGTCCGGTTGAGATCGTCTATCGTCGATCGTCGATCGTCCATCGTCGTCAGCCCATCAATACTCAATCGTCAATCGGCACTCGAAAATACGATATCCCCTTCCACGCGTACTTCGCGTACGCTTTCGGCGCCGGCCAGCGTAAACAGCGAAGCGAGCGCCTGCGGCACGCCCTCGGCACGCCGGACGACTCCTTCGAGCACGCTGCCCTCGGGCGGGCGCACATACACGAAGTCGGCGGCCTTCCCCGGACGAAAATCGCCGATGTCTGCCTCCATGCCCAGGGCTTCGGCCCCTGCGCGCGTCGCCATGTAGAGCAGCCGCGGCGCGTCGAGGGCGATGGGATCGGGAGCGAGCCGCTGCATCAGATAGGCGTGCAGCCCCTCTTTCAGCATCCCGAACCCCAGCCCGCCGCCAACGTCAGTGCCCAGTGCGCAGGTGACACCGGCATCCACGTGCCGCTTCAGCGGAAAGACACCGCTGCCGAGCGACGCGTTGCTGCACGGGCAGTGGGCCACCGCCGTGCCCAGCGCCGCAAGGCGGGTCAGTTCGGATGCAGTGGGGTGAACGTTGTGCGCCATCACGGACCTGTTTCCGCTGAGCCCGTAGCGTTCGTAGATGGCGAGATAATCGGCCGCCCACGGAAACAGGCGCCTCAGCTCGGCGATTTCGCTCGTGTTCTCGTTGATGTGGGTCTGGAGCCGCACATCGGGATGATCGGCCATCAACTGCTGGCAGACCTCGAGCATCGATTCGCTCGTTGAGTAAGCGAAGCGCGGCGTCACCGCGTAGCGGAGACGGCCGCGGCCATGATACCGCTCGATCAGCCGCCTGCTGTCCTCGTGGGCTCGCTCCGGCGTCACGTGAAGCTCCGGTCGCAACAGGCGATCGGACACCACGAGTCCGGACACGATGCGCAATCCCGACGCATGGGCGGCCTCGAAGAGCTCCGCGGTGGCATCGGCGAAATGCGCACCGAACACGAGCGCCGTGGTGGTGCCGTGCGCGGCGAGGCCGCGAAGAAAGAGCCGCGCGGTCTCCGCGGCATAGCCCGTGTCAGCCATCCTGGCTTCTTCGGGCAGGGCAACCGCGTCGAGCCAGTCGAGCAGCGTACGCCCCATCGCCCCGATGATGCGCACCTGCGGAAAATGCACGTGCGCGTCGATGAATCCCGGCAGAAGGAACCCGCCACGCCAGTCGACGGTCACGGCATCAGGATGCGCGTCGCGCACGGCCGCGTAGTTGTCGCACTGGACGATGCGGCCGTCACGAACCAGAAGGCCGCCATCCTCGAAACAGATGAGCGATTGCGGATCCCCTGTCTCGAATGAAAAGGGATTCACCGGCGTGTGGACAATCGTCGTGCGGAAGAGCTCAGCCTGTTGGCGGACCGGTGTCATCGCCCGGTCGTGTATTCGGACGCGCGTACCTGACGGACGGCAAAGAACACGCGCTCGGGAGTGGCCGGACTATCGAAGGTAAAGGCGCGCCCGTGCCCGAAGGCGGCAATCGCATCGCGGATGGCCTCGCGCACCGAAAAGGCGAGCATTAACGGAGGCTCGCCTACCGCCTTGCTGCCCATCACGACGCCGGGCTGCGTGGCACGCTCCAGCATGGCGACGTTGAAGACGTCGGGCACTTCCGACCACGACGGCAGCTTGTAGGTGGACGCGCCCGCCGTGCTCACCCGTCCACGCTCGTCCCACAGCAGCTCCTCAATCGTGAGCCACCCGACGCCCTGCAGGAAGCCGCCTTCGATCTGCCCGCGATCGACGATGGGCGAGAGTGAATCGCCGGTATCGTGGAGAATATCGGTCCTGATCAAACGGCACTGTCCCGTAAAACCGTCGAGCTCGACCTCGGACACCGCCGCGCCGTACGCAAAGTAGTAGAACGGGTTGCCTCGCGACGTGGCGAAGTCGAAGTGGATATCGGGCGTCCGGTAAAACCCTTCCGCGAACAACGACACACGCTGCTTGTACGCGGTCTCGCAGAGCGCACCGAACTCGACACCCTTTCCCCGCGCCGACGCGTGTCCATCATCGAACCGCACGTCGGAGGGATCGCAGTCGAGAATGGCGGCCGCCACCACGGCAAGCCTGGTCCTGATCTGCACGCACGCATCCTCAACCGCGGCGCCGTTCAGGTCGCTGCCAGACGAAGCCGCGGTCGCCGACGTGTTCGGCACTTTGTCGGTGCGCGTCGACATGACGCGAATGCGCGACGCGGGCAAGCCGAAGCTCTCGGCCGCGACCTGCTGGATTTTCGTGAAAAGGCCCTGTCCCATCTCGGTGCCGCCGTGATTCACCTGTACCGTGCCGTCGCGATACACGAGGACGACCGCACCGGCCTGGTTGAAGAACGTGGCCGTGAACGAGATGCCGAACTTCACGGGGGTGATGGCAAGGCCGCGCTTGAAATGACGATTGTGGGCGTTTGAAGCGGCAATGTCGCTTCGACGTCTGTCGTAATCGCTCGACGCCTTCAAGCTATTCCAGATTTCTTCGATACGGCCCGCGTCGCGCACGCGTTCGCCGTAGTGCGTGTGGTCTCCCTCCCGATAGAAGTTACGCTGCCGGACGACGTCGGCGGGAAGGTTCAGACTTTTGCGCCGCCAGTGCGAGCACCTCTTCGACGACCAGCATGCCCTGCGGCCCGCCGAATCCCCGAAACGCGGTCTGCGACGTCTTGTGCGTCCGGCACACACGGCCGGTCACCTCGACCGCCGGCAGCTTGTAGGTGTTGTCGACGTGAAACATCGACCGCCACATCACGGGCTCCGACAGGTCGAGGCTCCAGCCCCCGTCTGAGTACAGCTCGATGCGAATGGCGGTGAGCCGGCCGTCGGCCTCGAAGCCGGCGGCGTATCGCGCGAGGTAAGGATGGCGCTTCCCCGTAATCGCCATGTCGAGCTCGCGGGTCAACCTGACGCGGACGGGGCGCTTCGTCTTCCAGGCACCCAGCGCGGCAATGGCGGCATATGGATTCGCCTGCACTTCCTTGCCGCCGAAGGCGCCACCCATACGCAGGCACTCCACGGTCACCTGGTTGCGGCGCACACCGAGGACCCGCGCCACGATCTCCTGCGTCTCCGACGGATGCTGCGTCGACGAGTGCACGGCCATGCACCCCGATTCGTCAAGCCACGCGATCGCGGCCTGTGTCTCGAGGTAGAAATGTTCCTGGCCGCCGATCCTCAACTCTCCCTTGACGCGCACCGGGCTCCGATCGAGATCCCGCGTGTCGCCATCGACGATGCGAAGCTGGTCGGTGAGAAAGCTGTTGGACTCGATCGCCTGTTCGATCGTCAGGATGGCCGGGAGCGGTGCGTAGGTCGCCTCGACGCGTGCGGCACCACGACGGGCGGCCTCGAGCGATTCGGCCAGCACCCAGGCCACCGGCTGGTGGTAGAAGAGCACCTCGACGGGAAACAGCGGCTCGTCGTGGCGGTTCGCACCGCTGTCGCCTTCACCCGGCACATCGGCCTGCGTGAGGGTCGTCACGACGCCGGGCTCGGTCAGCGCCGGAAGCACATCGAGCTCCGTAATACGCGCGTGCGCGTGCGGTGCGCACACCGGCCACGCATGTAGGAGGTTCTGGAATCGGCCGCAAAGGTCGTCCACGTAGAGCGCTTCGCCGGTCACGTGCGCGCCGGCGCTTTCGTGCGGCATCGGCCGTCCCGCCACCTTCACAGCGCGTGCTCCCACTGGTATTTCTCGACCAGACTCTTCGACACCTCGAGGCGATATTCCCTGGAACCGCGGTGGTCGCTCATCGGCTGCAGCGTACGATCGAGAATGCTCTGCACCCGCTCGACGGCCGCATCGTTCCAGACCTGACCCACGATGGCTGCTTCCGCCTCGGCGATCCGCACGGGCGTCGCGGCAACACCGCCGAAGGCAAACCGCGCCCGCCGCACTTTTCCCTGCGCATCAACGTCGAGCGACATGGCCGCCGCCACCGTGCTGATATCGTCGAGCTTCCGCTTGGCGACCTTGTAGAAGCGCACGAACTGCGGCAGCGGTTTCGGAATGTCGACGGCCGTGATGATCTCACCCGCCGCCATCGCGGTTTTCCGGTACGCGGTGAAGAACGAGGACAGCGGGATCGTCCGGCGGCCATCAGCGCCGGCGAGATGCACCACGGCGTCGAGCGCCATCAGCAGCGGCGCCGCATCGCCGATGGGAGAAGCCGTCGCGAGATTGCCGCCGAGCGTCGCGCGGTTGCGAATCAGCGGCGACGCGAAGAGCGTGAGCCACTCGTGAAACACGCCTGGCGCATCGGACCAGCGGCGGCCTATTTCATTGAGCGGCAGCGCCGATCCGATTCTCACGCGCTCGTCGTCGCTGGAAAACTCGCCCAGCTCGTCGATGGCCTCGAGGCTGATGAGCAGCGGCCAGCGGCGCGCGAAGAGATTCGCTTCCACCGCGAGATCGGTCGCGCCGGCCACGAGCCTGGCGTCGGGAGACGTGCGAAGCAGCGACACGCACGCGTCGACGCTGGCCGGCCGCAGGAAACCGGCGGTCGACAGCTCGTCGAGTGGCGGGGCCGGGCGGCTCAGGCGCTCGCGAAAGGAGTCGTCGGGCGCCGGACCCAGCGCGTGGGCGGCGTCGCGAATAGGACGATACCCCGTGCACCGGCACAGATTCCCGGCGAGCGCCATCGTGTCGCACGGTCCGGTTCGATCAGGCCGGTACTGTTCCGCGAAAAGGCTGACGACAAACCCGGGGGTGCAGTACCCGCATTGCGATCCGCCGGCCGCGGCCATCTCGCGCTGGGCATCGTGGAGCTCTCCACCGCCCGCCAGCGATTCGACCGTGTAGATTTCCCGGCCCGCCGCCATCGGCAGAAACATCAGGCAGCTGTTGACGACGCGATACGCCGATCCCGCGCCGTCCGGTTCCACCAGTGCGACGGCGCAGGCTCCGCATTCACCCTCGGCACATCCTTCTTTCGATCCCGTGAGCCCGCGCGAGCGGATGAAGTCGAGGAGCGTCATCTGCGGGGCGGGATGGTCGACGCGCACGCGCGTACCGTTGAGGAGGAACTCGATGCCGGCCACTGGCACTAGCATACGCCCGGACGGGAATTTCAGAAGCAGGTGCGCGAAGGCGGGGCCTGCCGCGCCGAAGCGATCGGGACCGGAGCGCGAAGGCGGGCGATCTAACGCTCGGCGAGCTCTTTGGATGTGTGGACCGCTTGCCCGTCGACCATCTTGTAGTCGTAGGTCATCAGGAATGTCGATATTCCGTAAATGCGGACGTCGGCCGTCGATTCGATCGCGACGGGCATCACGGTGCCGCCCACCGGGGCGTAGCTGCTCGCCACGTCGACCCAGCGGATCCAGAACGACGGCGATTTCGAGAGCCGCCCTTCCACGCGGACGAGGTCTCCTGATTTCACGGTGAGCAACGCCGACCCGAGCACGAGGCGCGGGTCTCGACGCCGCGGCGTCAGCCGCAACCGGAGCATGTCGGTGCTGTCGTGGCCGCCCAGATCGAACGAGTAGTTGGAGCGCGACAGGTTGCCTTTGTGCCACTCGCCGGCGGCGGTGTTCTCTTTTTCGGCGTCCAGAACGCGCTTCAGCACGCGTCGCGCGATGCGCTCAGATCCGCCTTGCGCGACGATCGCATATCTGAGCCCGGCGACCGGATCGTATTCGGTGGTCGCTTCCAGCCACGCCGATTCCTTCAGCCTGGCGCTCGACGCTTCGAGCCTGCGCCGCGCGTGGTAGGCCACCGGGGGCTTCTCGATCTCGGACAGGAAACGCTCGACCGCTTCGTGATCGGACGCCGGCGCAGGCAGCGCCGGGCCAGGCGCGCCGGCGAGCCCCTGCGCGGACAGGCCGATCAGAAATGTAAATACGCCGTAAACAGCGGTCACCCGGTTCATGCTGGCCGATTACACAGCAACTAATGTGCCCTTTCCGGCCGACTGCGGGCCGCCGCGTACGGTTGAATGCCAACGGAAAAATCCGTTACTGGAAGACTAAACGTTGTATCAGGACCCGACGAACTGACACGGGTTAATGCAGGCGCCCAATCGGGCCAAGGTCGAGATTCAGATCCTTCGGATCGAGCTTGAACCGCTTGGCGATGAGGACAATCGTCTGCTCGAGCTTCATCAGCGCCTTCCCCACGTTCTCGAGTTCATCGGGCGTCAGGGTTTTTTCCTCGAGCCGCCGGATGGCCTGCCGTTCCATCAGCTTGCGGATGAACTCGATGAGGCTGAGCACCAGCTGGACGACCGACTTCTGCACGTCTTCGGGATCGGGATTCCAACGAACAGGTTGGGCGGGTTCAGTTCGTGGGGTTCGTGGGGTTCGTGGGGTTCGTGAGGTTCGTGAGGTTCGTGGGGTTCGTGGGGTTCGTGGGGTTCGTGAGGTTCGTGAGGTTCGAGATGTGCGTCGGGTGCGCCTGGAACGGGTGCGCAAAATTTTCCCGGGTGTCTTTTTTTTCACGCGCCCTGACGCTTGGCTTTGACGGCCGCTCCGGCCGGCGCGCCGATGACTTTCTTGATCTCTTTGATGAGGTCGTGCGGCAGGCACGGCTTGGTGATGACGACATCGCATCCGGCGCTTTTCGCGCTTTCCGAATGGCCCGCCATGGCATGACCGGTCAGCGCCACGACGGGGATGCCCTTGGTCGACGCGTCGGCCTTGAGGCGGCGCGTGGCTTCCCAACCATCGACGACGGGCATCGACAGGTCCATCAGAATGAGATCGGGCTTCAAGCGCCTGGCCTTGTCGATCGCCTCGACGCCGTTCTGCGCCTCGGCCACTCTGAACCCGCAGAACTTGAGATACTCGCCGTACATCTCGCGGGCGTCAGCAAAATCGTCGACGACCAGCACGAGCGGCTCGTTCTTGTTTTTTGTCACCATCACATCACTTTCATCATTAGTTCTTCAAAGACGTCGGCAGGGTCAGCGTGAACGTCGACCCGTGATCCAGCCGGCTCTCCACTTTCAACGACCCTCTCAGCATCGTCGTCAAGCGCCGGCAGATCGACAAACCAAGACCCGTGCCACCATACGCGCGTCTCGGCGTGCTGTCGACCTGGCGGAAGTCTTCGAAGATCTTCACGTGATCGTCCTTGGGGATGCCGATGCCCGTGTCGATGACCGCCACCGTCACCGTCTGTTTGCCGGCCATCCGCGCCTTGATGGTAATGCTCCCCTTCTGGGTGAACTTGAGGGCGTTGCTCAGCAGGTTCACGAGGATCTGCTTCACCTTCTGACGATCGGTGCGCAGCGTCGGCAGGTCCGACGGCAGCTTGCACACGACCTGCAATCTCGACTTCGCGATGATCGGCTCGAGCTCGGTCGTGACTTCCCGCACCAGCTCGGGCAGGTTGAACGCAACCACCTGGATGGGCATGCGGCCGGCTTCGATGCGGGTGATGTCGAGAATCTCGTTGATGAGCGTCAGCAGATGGCGCGCGTTCGCATCGATGCGCGAGAGGTTCCGCCGCTGAGGCGCGCTCAGCTCGCCCGACACGCCTTGAAGCGTCATCGCCGCGTATCCCAGGATGGCGTTGAGCGGCGTGCGCAGTTCATGCGACACGTTGGCGAGGAACTGCGATTTGGCGGCCGATGCCTGCTCGAGCTCGAGCGCCTGGCGCCGCAGCAGCTCGTTCTGGTTGGCCAGCTCCCCGGTGGCCTCGCGAACCTTGCCTTCGAGCTCTTCCGACGCGAGCTTCAGCTGTTCGTACAGCTGATTGCGCTCGATCGCCTCCGTGCGGTCGTGCAGGATGGTAACGATGGCGGTCAGCTCGCCGACCTCCGAGAGCATTTTGGCGGCGAGGCCTTCGACGGGGACGAGCTTGTTCGTATTGGGATCGATGAGCGCAATCTCGCCGCGCCGCGTGGTCTCCCAGCCGGTCGACAACAGGCCAGAGACGAACGACGTGAAGTGCGCGTCGTTGGCGCGGACGATTCGCTGCGCCTCCTCTCCCGATCCGGGCACCACGGTGAAGAGGCGCTCGGCGGGATTGTTCATCAGCGAGATTTCGCCCTCCTGGTCGGTCACGATAATCGGATCGGCCACCGAATCGATGAGCAGGTTCAATCGATCGCGCTCGCCGCGCACCTCGGCCTCCGCCGCGCGCAGCTTGACGTAGTTTTCGTCGATCTGCCTCGTCGCCATGCGCAGGTCGGTGATGTTGCGCAGAATCGAGACGACTCCCGTGCCCTCGCGCGGATCGCTGACGACCGTGCTGAGCAGCTCGAAGAGCAGATCGGATCCTTCCGTCGGGTCGACCAGCAACAACTCGCGGCGGCCGGCTTCGCCCTCACCGAGCGCCGTGCGCGACAACGCCGCCGAGAAGAACATGTTGTTCAGCTGCACCGCGCGCCGCCGTCCCTCGCTGACGTCGTCGGGTGCCGCGAACAGCATCTCGGCCCGCGTGTTCGCGATGATCAGCTGACCTTCCATGTTGGTGAAGAGGATGGGATCGGTCGCCGCGTTGATGATGTTGAAGAGCAGCGCGTGCTCCCGCCGCAGCCGGGGATCTTCGTCGCCGAACGCAACGGTCGGCGCCCCCACGCGCTGCAGGGTTCGTCCGAGCGCGTCGGCGACCCACTTGACGCCGGCAGGCGGCATGTCGGTCGCTGGACTGATGAGCACCAGCCCAAGGGCGGGATCGTCCACGGATCCGCCGCTCACCTTGACCGACGTAAACGGGCTCTCGCCGAGGAACCCGAGACGCGCGTCACGCGTGCTGTGAAATGAGACGGCCGATCCGTTGGTCAGCGCGCTGATCAACGGGTGCCTGGTATCGTCGAGCGGGAGGGACAGCCGCCTGATCTGGCGGGGCGTGACGCCGGCGCCCGCGATGCCGTTGAGGGTGCCGCGCATGTGGTCGGGGGCCGCAAACACCGTGCGCTCGGCGCGCGAGTGGGCGAGGAGCCACTCAACAGTGCTCTGCGCGGCCGCCGCCGCCGTCGAACACCGGTGCAGTTCTTCGAGCAGGGCCAGCTTCTCTTCCGCCGACACCGCCGAGCGCGCCGCGATTTCTACCGACCCCCGGGCCATGGTTGTCTACGTGCGCGACACTCGCATGTTCATGACTCACGCGCGCGGACGGCGCCGCCTCGACACGGCACGTCCACCACCCGCCGGAACGCCCTCGAGCTGGGCTCGCAGCGCCAGATTTTCCGCGACCAGATCGTCGTACGGCCGCGACTCGAGCGCCGGCCGCGCGACCGGCACCGACTGACCGACCGCTTCGGAATATTTCAAATACGTATCGATCGAGGCCACCACCACGCGCGCTTCAACGGTGATGAGGTCGATACCCACGAGCGAGACGCGCACCCAGGCATCGATGACGATACCCTTGTCGAGCACTCGATCGAGAACGTCAATAAGACTCGAGCCGCCTGCGGCGCGTTCTACGGCCATTCACTGCCTCCTCGGCAACCTGCCACCACGTTCACCGCCGATCGAGCCGCTTGGCGCGCAGTCGGGGAGCGCGCTGCGCCGTACCTGGCGCCGCTTCCAGTTGCCGCTCGAGTCGTCGAATTTTTTCCTTGAGCTGCTCGTTTTCCACCGCCAGCTCGTCGCTCCCCAGCGAGAGATGACGATCGTGACGCCACCAGTCGAGCCCGATCTGTTCGGCCTTGTCGATCGAACAGACCATCAGGCGGATGCGGATGGTCAGCAGCTCGACTTCGGCGATGGAAATCTTGATGTCGCCGGCGATCACCAGCCCCTTGTCGAGTACGCGATCGAGTACATCGACGAGGCCGCTCGCCCGGGCGTGACCAACTTGAATCGATTCGTTAGGCATAGAGAGCGTCAGTTGAGGTGCGCCAGTATATCCCCGGCGCGACTCTTGCGACTACAACCATGGAGGCTCCATGGCTCGCGCGAAAGCACATCCGCATCCCCCGTTTCCCCCTCAACACCAGCCGAAACCCGGTCTCGACTCGAATATCCGTCCCCGGCCCCGATACAAAGCGCCCGAATACCGCGGCGCGGGCAAACTCGAGGGCCTGGCCGCGCTCATCACCGGCGGCGACTCGGGCATCGGCCGTGCCGTCGCGGTGCTGTTCGCCCGCGAGGGCGCCGATGTCGCGATCGTGTACCTGCCTGTCGAAGAATCGGACGCACAGACGACGAACGCTGCCGTGGAGGCCGAGGGCCGCCGGGCGCTGCTCGTTCCCGGCGACGTCCAGGAGTCGGGATTTTGTGTCGAGGCCGTGAGACGCACGCTCGACGCGTTTGGCAGGCTCGATATCATCGTCAACAATGCCGCCTATCAACAACATCAGAAGTCGATCGAGGACATTACCGACGAACAGCTCGATCGTACGTTTCGTACGAATATCTACGGTTACTTCTACATGACCCGCGCGGCCATTCCCCACCTGAAGCCCGGCAGCACCATCATCAACACCGGGTCGATAACCGGCCTCGAGGGGAGCCGCCAGTTACTCGACTACAGCGCCACCAAGGGCGCCATCCACGCCTTCACCAAATCGCTCGCCCAGAACCTGGTCGACCGGAAAATTCGCGTCAACTGCGTCTCTCCCGGTCCGGTGTGGACACCGCTGAATCCGTCGGACAAGCCTGCCGCGAAGGTCGCGACATTCGGAGCGGATACGCCGATGAAAAGGCCGGCGCAACCCGAAGAGATTGCGCCGGCCTTCGTGTTCTTCGCCTCGAACGCCGACTCGAGCTACATCACCGGCGAGGTCCTCACGCTGCTGGGTGGTGAAACTACCGCAGCCTGATACCGGTCATGGCAAATGGCTGATGGCGGATGGCAACGGTTCTGCCATTTGCCATCTGCCATCTGCCCTGACAGGAATCGAGTTCACGCCTCAGGCACCGGTGGCGCGGGTGGTGCCGGCACAGCAGTCTCCGGCGCCGCCACCTTCGGCGCGCGATCGTGCGATTCGATCAGGTTGTACTTCTTCAGCTTGTTGTACAGCGTCGGCCGGTACACGCCGAGGATGCTCGCGGCCTTGCGCTTGTTGCCGCGCGTGCGCTCCAGAGTCTGAAGGATGGCGAGCTTCTCGATTTCCTCCAGCGTGTGATGCGGCGGAATGACGAACCCCGTCTGGCTCGGCAGCCGTTCGGCGTCGCGAATGGTCGGCGGCAGATCGTCGAGGGTAATGTCGTTGCCTTCGGCCACGATGACCGCACGCTCGATGACGTGCTCGAGCTCGCGCACGTTGCCCGGCCAGCGGTATCGCAGCAGCGCCTTCGTCGCGTCGGGCTTGATCGAACGGATGTTGCGCTGATGCTGGCCCGAGAAGCGATCGAGGAAGTGTTCGCCGAGCAACATGATGTCTTCGGTACGGTCGCGCAGCGGCGGAATCGCCAGCGTGACGGTGTTGATGCGGAAGTACAGGTCTTCGCGCAGCTTCCCTTCACCGAGCGCCGCATCCAGGTTGATGTTGGTCGCGCAGATGAGCCGGAAGTTCGGCTGAATGACGCGGCTGCCGCCCACCGGACGGAATTCGCGGTCCTGCAGGACGCGGAGCAGCTTCACCTGCAGGCTGGCCGGCATCTCGCCGATTTCGTCCAGGAGCAGCGAGCCGCCATCGGCCAGCTCCATCAGACCGGTCTTGTCCGACACCGCGCCCGTGAACGCACCACGCTTGTGCCCGAACAGCTCCGATTCAATCAGCTCGCTCGGCAGCGCCGCGCAGTTGATCTTGATGAACGGGCCCTTCTTGCGCTTGCTGTGCTCGTGGATGGCGCTGGCCACCAGCTCTTTGCCGGTCCCGTTTTCGCCATGAATCAGCACGCTCGCGTCGGTCGGCGCGACGGACTTGATGAGATGAAACAGCTGCCGCATCTTGTCGCTGCGCGCGACGATGTTGGCGAAGCTGGTGTGGTCGCGGAGCTCTTCCTTCAGCCGCTTGTTTTCGGCCGACATCTCGAGCTTCTCGGTGGCCTTGTCGAGCATGACGAGCAGGACGTCGGCATCCACCGGCTTCTCGATGAAGCTGAAGGCGCCGGCCTTCATGGCTTCGACCGCCTTGGGAACGCTCCCGTAGCCGGTGACCATGATGACCTGCGTCTCCGGACTCGCTTCCTTGAAGTCCTTCAGCAAGTCGATGCCGTCCGCGTCGGGCAGCATCAAGTCCATGAGGACCACTTCGGGCCTCCAGGAGCGGAGAATCTCTCGGGCCTGGGCCGCGTCGGCCGCCGTTCTCGCCAGATCTCCTCGTGGTTCCACGAGCAATTTGAGGAAATCAGCCGTATCCCGGTCGTCATCGATGATTAGAACGCGGGTTGCCATTTGTTCACTCTCCAGGTCCAATATGTATTGTTTAACTACAGATTGTATTTAATCAATACTACTTTTGGCTTGTTTCTGACTTGATGGAGGCCGAGATGCACGTGTTGTGCCTGAATTGTGGGGGGAATGTCCGCCATCGGGCGAACCTCACCGCGCTCCGGCCGTGCCGAAGGAAAACCCGGTCCGGCGGACCACCTTCGCCAGGGCTACGGTGGTCCGCCGTAGCTATAGCGAAGGCGGAAGCCGGACACTACGGCGGCGTCACGAACGCGTCAGGCTCCGCCGGTCGTTCGTGAACCAGCGCTGAAATCCGCCACGCCGGAGCGCGCGCCCGTGCCGAAGTCCGACGCGCTGCCATTGCCGCCCTGCCCTGATGCGGCCTGGCGGGCGTTGTCGAATGCCTCGCGTCCCCGATCGACGGCCTGGCGCCCCTTGGTCACCATTTCGTTGACCTGTTCGCTGGCCTGCCCGTAAGTCTCGTACGCCTTGCGGCGGAGATCGCCGGTCGAATCGTAGAGCTTCTGGCGGAACTCGGAGCCAGCTTTCGGCGCAAACATCAGCCCGATAGCGGCGCCGAGGGCGGTGCCGCACAGCAGCCCGATGAGAAAACCGCTACCGCGTGATTCTTCCTCGTAGTGTGGTTCGTACATTGCCGACTCTCCTTTGATGACGAATTGGTCTCCACGCGACTACTTCAAGTCATGTGCCAGACGTGCCTCTGACCGCTACCGCACTATGTGTAACGCAGAACGAACAAATTCCGGACACGAGACCACGCTCTGTCTGCTCTGTCTATGGTGCCGCAATTTCGGGCCGGCGCAAACTCCCCGGAGGACCGGACTTTGCTATGTAATTTCTACAGTGCCAATGCGGTCGCCATTGCCTGTCGCGCTCGTGCTCGCCGCGTGTGCGGGTTGTCACGCTGAGACGAAGGCGCCTGCGCCGGTTTCACCGCAGACCGGCGTCGCGCCGGTCGAATCCCGGCACGACACGGTTGCCGCCGTCGCGGCCCCCGAAACTGCAGCCGATCGCGGCATCCGCCAGGACCTCGACCTGGCCATTCGCCGCGACCCCCGCTTGAAGGACCGCCAGATCCGCATTCTCGTCACCAACGGCGACATCAGCGTCTCGGGGGTCGTGAACGACGAACAGGAACGCAGACACATCAACGAGCTGGCGATGAGCATCACCGGCGTGAAAAGCATCGCGAACGCGTTGCGAATCGCGGAGTAGGGAGTTGGAGGAAACGTGCACGCGGGAAACAGCAGTCCATTGATTACAACAGAGGAGAGAATCATCATGAAACTTCGATACGCAACCGCGGCAGTTCTGGCGGTGTTCGTGCTCGTGCCGGCCGCGCCGGCCCGGGCGGACGTCGTGCTGACGCCGTATGTCGGATCACTTTTCGGCGGCGACTTCGAGAACCAGCCCGGCAATCGGGTGTCCTACGGCGCGACGGCCGCGTTCATGGGCGGCGGCATCTTCGGCGCGGAGCTCGGATTCAACTTCACGCCGGAGTTCGTCCAGGACACGGCGACCACTCCCGACATCTCACAAGCCAGCCTGATGGGTAACCTCATCGTAGGCGTTCCCATCGGCGGTCACGGTGGCCAGGTGCGGCCGTACGTCACGGGCGGAATGGGACTGAT
Organism: Vicinamibacterales bacterium; assembly: GCA_963821395.1. Classification (GTDB taxonomy): domain Bacteria; phylum Acidobacteriota; class Vicinamibacteria; order Vicinamibacterales; family JAMQPK01; genus JAMQPK01. The sequence goes on from CAWGDY010000025.1 coordinate 30,380, forward strand.
GCGGGTCTCGCACAACCAGTCAGAGCTGTTCGACCGGTTCAGCTCGAACGACTTCGCCATCAACTTCGGCGGCGGCATCATGGCGTTCTTCAGCGAACACGTCGGCCTCCGCGGCGACGTCCGCTACTTCCGCGCGCTCACCGATGACAATCCCGGGGGCGGTGTCGACTTCGATCTCGGCGATCTGGATTTCTGGAAGTGGGACGTGGGCGCCGCGTTCCGGTTCTAGGGTTCTACACAGGAGTGGCCCATGAATGAGATACACCCCTGTGAATGAAAATTGGGGATATCGTAACGCCGCGGCTCGGCAGACGTCGTCCTCATCGTGGGACCCGGAAGTCCGCACAGGAGTGAGACGCGGGAGCTGAGGCACCCCTTATTGTTGCCCTGAGCACGCCGAGCAGAGTCGGTACAGCCACGCTCCTCCGAGCCGCAGAGGGAGCGACGTGATGGACAGGTTGATCGAGCGGTGCGCGGGCATCGACGTGCACCAGCAGACGATGGTGGCCACGGTGCGTATCCCGGCAGCGGACGGCAGCCGCGCCGTGATCACCCAAACCTTCGGCACGATGACGGCGGATCTGCTGGTGTTGCGCGAGTGGCTCCAGGCCCACGGGGTCACGCATGTCGCCATGGAGAGCACCGGGGTGTATTGGCGGCCCCTCTACTACCTGCTGGAGGACGGGTTCACGGTGCTGCTGATCAATATGCAGCATCTGTCGCACGTACCGGGCCGCAAGTCGGATGTGCGCGACAGCGAGTGGTTGGCGCAGTTGCTCGAATGTGGCCTCTTGCGCGGCAGCCTGGTCCCACCGGCCGCCATTCGCGATCTGCGGGATGTGACACGGTATCGCAAACGCCAGATCGAGGATCGCGCGCAGGAAGTCAATCGGCTGCATCGCGTCCTGCAAGATGCCGGGCTGAAGCTGACGACGGTGATGACCGATGTGCTGGGCGTGTCCGGGCGTGCGATGGTCGAGGCGCTCTTGCACGGGACGACCGATCCGACGGTGCTCGCCGATCTCGCACGCGGCCGGCTCCGCAGCAAACTGCCCGCGCTGCAGCAGGCGCTGCGTGGCCACTTTCGGCCGCAGCATGCGTTTTTGGTGACCCAGATCCTGGCAAAGATCGACTTTCTCGAAGAAGCGATTGCGACGCTGACGACGGAAATCGATCGGCAGCTCGCCCCTTTCGAGACGACGGTGGCGCACTTGATGACCATTCCGGGTCTGGCGCGCCGTAATGCGATCACCGTCTTCGTCGAAACGGGCGGCGAGATGCGGCACTTTCCGACCGCCGCACATTTGTGCAGCTGGGGCTCGATGTGCCCGGGCCAGCAGGAAAGCGCCGGCAAACGCCAGACCGGTAAGACGCGCGATGGCAACCGCTATCTGCGAGGGGCGCTCATCGAGGCGGGCTTGGCGACGACACGCGCACGTGGCACGGCGCTCCAGGCGCGCTACTATCGGATCAAACGGCATCGCGGGCACAAGAAAGCGGTCGTCGCCGTCGGCCATCAGATTCTCGAAATCGCGTTCTACGTGATGCGTGATGGCGTCACCTATCAAGAACTCGGTGCCGATTATTTCGATCGACGCGACCGCGAACGGACGACACGTCGTCACATTAAACAGCTCGAGGCCCTTGGCTATAAGGTCACGGTGGAGGCGGCCGCATAGCTGATTGAAACGTATTTTCTGAGCAGATTAGGAGATCAGGAGTAAATCTCTTGGTCTCTTAGTCTCCTGTTGAGTATGAAAACAAGAGATCAGAAGGTCAGGAGGAAGTCGGTGGTAGCAGTCGGGTAGGATGGGTTCGAGACGTGCGCCAGGTGCGAGAGGTGCGGCGAGGGCAACCCGCCGCACCGTTGCATTGGCGTGACTAGTGACGCGGTCCGCCGGACCACTCACGGTCGCGCGGCTGACCGAATGGGACGGCATCGGACATCGCGGCGAACGAGCGGCGTCCCTCGTCGATGGCCTCCCGTGCCTTGCCAGCGGCGCTGCGCAGCCGCTGCAAGTCGCGGATCACTCCGTCGAGCCACGGCTCGGCGTTGTCGAGAAGCCGGTGGCCCTTCGACGTGAGAAACAGGAACGCGAAACCGGCACCAATGGCCGCGCCCGCAATCACCTTGCCCAGCTGACGTTGACTGTCCACGGCAATCTCCTTGCGCTAGACGACACGCCGGCCCTGAATCAACTGCACGAGCAGCGCGACAATCGCCAGCACGAGCAGCACGTGAATGAAGCCGCCCAGTGTGTACGAGCTGACCACGCCGAGCATCCACAATACAACCAGTACGAGAAAGATGGTCCAAAGCATCGCATCCTCCAGAAAATAGTCACTCATCGAGAAAGCACGCCGTGTGCCAGTGACGCTGCGGCGCGGCGCGAAACGATGCGCGACAACGTGTGCCATCTCCGCGCATCGTGCGTATGGAACCGCTACAGTCGCAGCTTCCTGCTGTCGTCTTTGGTCACGGTGAGCGGCGCTTTCGGTTCGGTAACGGGCGGATCCTGGACCGGCACTGGTGGCGGCTCATCGGTTGGCGTCGCGGGGGCTTCGTCGGCCGGCTCGCGATCGCGAGGATCCGACTCGGGCCGTTGAGGTGTGTTGATGTGTGCAGTCATGCGAGACGCGACTGCACGATCGATACCGCTCAGCGCCGCGCGCGCCGGCGTTTTCTGCGAGGTTCCCTCGACCGCGCTCGGTGCGGGCCCGCCGCGACAGGCTTGAACACCGGATCCCTGGTCACCTTGTCGAGCGCGGACAGGAGCACGGAGAGCTTCGCGTAGATCAAGTCGACGTTCGCCACGCCGAGGACCAGATCGCCGTTGAGCACGGCGCCTTTGTTCAGCACCCTGTCGACGACATCGAGCAGCGACGACTGCGGCTCGACCTGGTCGGACGCCGAGATGTTCGGGAACAGCCAGTCGGAAGACGCCACTCGTTTCCGTCGCGCCATCTATCTGCTGACGAAGTGATACGGCGGCCAGGGCCCGCTCAGTTCGAGGCGATGTCCGCCTTTCGCGAGCGACGCCGTTGTTCGTGCGACGAGCTTCTTCCATGCGGCGCGCCGCCCCGCCTTCACGAGAAACGACGCGCCGGCCACGTACGGGCGTCCCGCACCCGGCGGTGGGAATGCTTCCTTCCGTGTCTTGACGGCGGCCTTCCCGAGCGACGCCAGCGCGCCGTTGACGGCCCGCACGATCGTGCGCGGCGGTGCCGCGGCCTGCTCGTGCAGGCGCTTCTTCACCTGCAGGTAATCGCGGCCGCTCTCGAGCGTCCGCGCCGATTCGGCTTCGCGCTCGCCGGCGACAACGCGTACGCCCCATTCTTCGCGGCCGCGGAGACGCGCGAACATCCCCCGCAGCGCCGCGCGGCGCCGGCCGAGCTGCCGGCTGGCCGCCTCGTCGCTCGAAAACAGCGTGAACAGTTTGAGGGGAATGACCGGCGCGCTCCGGAAGAAGAACTCGACGACCGAGGCATGGGCCAGCGCGTGCCGCGAGATCGCCTCGACGTCCTCCAGGTCCTTCTGCAGCGCGTCGCTGGAAAAGCGGTCGAGCGGCGCATCGGCGACGACGGCATACGTGCCGCGATCGAAGGACAGGAGGCGCGGGGCGCCGGCGCCGGGAACGCTGTCGGGCACGCCGCGCAGAGAGGGCGCGCGGCTGGACTGGACGAGGCAGTAAACGTAGGTAGCGGAGGCCTGGGCTCGAGTCACGACGCGTCGTCGTCGACGGTTATCTCAACTCCCGCCACGCGATGCTCGTCATCGACGACCGCCTGCTGGTTGTCGCCGCGCGCCTTGATCTCGCGAATCCGTTCGAAGACGTCTCTCTCGATCGCCGCGAACTCTTCGTCGGTCATCTCGCCGGCTTCGAGCTTCATCTGCGCCTCGAGCAGCCGCTCGCGCTGGCGATCGGGATCGTTCAGCTCCTGGTCCGCGACGGTCGCGACCTTGTCGAGCACGAACGAGATGCCGTTGACGAGCAGGCTGTCGAGAAGAAACATCAGACGCGTTCCAGCTTCAACCGGATGTTGACGAAATTGTACGGCGGCCACGGGCCCGTGTACTTGAACGTGAGCTTCTCGTGTTCAGCGGCTATCGACTTCACGCGCGTGTCGAACGCCGCCTCCTGGTCGCGCGACACCAGGAACGCCGCGTTCATGATCATTTTATCGCCAATCGGCTTGTTGATGCGCGAGGCAACCGCGACATCTCTGAGGCGATCGAGAATTTCGCTCCCGTACCGCTCGGAGCGCGACTGCAGCGCCGCGTCGATGGCCCGGCCGTACTGCATGCGCGCGAAATAGGTGGAACCCTTCTGCAGCGCAATCTCGTTCTTGAGCCGGTGGATGCCCTCGTCTTCGTCCTCGATGTCCTTCACGATCGAGTCGCGGTCCCACAGCACCTTGAGGCCGAACTCCATCTTGTCGCGCATTTTCGACAGCACGTCGCCGAACGCGTCGTAGGCCGAGCGCAGCAATTGCACGATGTCGTCCCGGGTCTTGAAGATCGTGCCGAACGACATCGGGATGACGGTGTGATCGCGCATCACAATCTCGTTCACGCGCTCGTGGGCGAGCACGTTCTCGCGCGTCGAGTCGAGAACGCCAAGCGGCACGTCCGACACGACGGCAGCAAGGTCGCGATAGTGCACGGTATGGATTTCCGTGCCGTTGTCACCGATGCCTGCCGCGCCGAACTTCAGCGAATCGGCGGACTGAATCACGCAATATACGTTACTTTCCCCGAACGCTCTCGGCCACCGCAACCTGCGACTCGTCGGTGGAGCGCCGCGACGCAGTCTTCTCGCGCGGCGCTTTGCTGGCGGTTTTCGCCGCGGCGGGCACGACACGCTTGATTGCGCGGCGTACTTTCGGTTTG
>CAWGDY010000026.1:0-58896 GCA_963821395.1 Vicinamibacterales bacterium
CCGACGGCGACATCGTCGTCATGCACGACGGCGACGAGTCGGCTCCCACGCGCGATCAGCGCCACACCGTGGAGGCCACCCGCCGCCTCATCCCCGCGCTGCGATCGCGCGGGTTTTCTTGTGGAACCGTCTGCTAGCCCGCGATGATCCCTTCGCGAATGGCGTAGCGCACGAGCTGGCTCAGCGACGTGAGCCGCAGCTTGCGCATGATGTTCAACCGGTGGGCTTCGACCGTCTTGACGCTGATGTTCAGCGCCTTGGCGGTCTCCTTGTTGCTGTGCCCATCGCAGAGCAGTTCGACGATCTCACGCTCGCGCGGGGTCACCGTCGGCGTGCGGAACTCGTCGGCCGACTGAGTGCGGCGCATTTCCTGAATCGCTTGTTGGGCTGTTTCGAGGGAGGGGAATTTCGCGATGACGAGCACTTCGGTCCGGGGCGTGTCTTCGAGCAGCTGCCGCGTCGCCTCGAGCGCGTCCGCGTCGCCGACGATTTCGAAGTGGCCGTCCGATTCGAGCATCGATCCGAGTTGTGGGCCTGCGGGAGGTTCGCCGACGATGAGAATGCGTACTTGATCGGTCGTATTCATAGTGCCTGAAGCAGGGGTTTGCCCCCAAAAAACTGTAATTGCCTTCTGCGACTGGCGTTCTGTGAGGAAAAACCTACAGAGGCGGGTCAATCGAAAGGACTATCACATATATCGTAACATACTGGCGGCCCTGGACCCATGCCGCGCGCCGTCGACCCCGATTTCCTCGCCCTTCCCCTCGATCGCCTTGCCGACGCGGCGCTCGGCGTCGCCGCCAGTCGTGGCGCCACGCACGCCGATGTCCGGGTCGAGCGCCTCAACAATCACGTCATCGTCGCTCGCGATCGCGAGTTGCAGACTTCGATCGAGACCGAGTCGGTCGGCTTCAGCGTGCGCGTCGTCTGCAAAGGGGCGTGGGGGTTCGCGGCGGGGATCGACCTGACGGCCGATGCCGTCGCCAGCGTCGCCCGGCGTGCTGTCGAGGTGGCCGAGGCCCTCGCGCCTCTGAACACCGAGCCCGTGACGCTCGCCGATGAGCCCGATGTACACGGACACGTACGTCTCGAATTACGAAATCGATCCGTTCGCCGTGGCTGAGAACGAGAAGATCGATTTTCTCCTCGGCTTGAACGATCGCACGCTGGCGTCGAAGCTGGTCGATCGTGTGACGTCGCACCTGATGCTCGTGCGCGAGCAGAAGTACTTCGCCTCGCTCAAAGGCTCGCGCATCACGCAGCAGCGCGTGCGCGTGAACGGCGATCTCACCGCGGTACGTATCGACAAATCGACGGGTGCGTTCGAAACGATGGGCAACGCGGCCCCGCCGGCCGGCCGAGGCTGGGAGTACTTCACCACCGGCTACGACTGGCTGAAGGATGCGGACGAGATTCCGGCGCTGCTCGAGCAGAAGATGTCGTCGCCGTCGATCAATCCCGGACGCTACGACATCGTGGTCGATCCGACCAACCTCTGGCTGACCATCCACGAATCGATCGGACACTCGACCGAGTTGGATCGCGTGCTCGGATACGAGGCGAACTATGCCGGCACGTCGTTCGCGACGCTCGACAAGCTGAACACGCTGCAATTCGGCACGCCGATGATGCACGTGACCGGCGATCGTCAGGTTGAGCATGGCCTCTCGACGATTGGCTACGACGACGAGGGCGTGGCGGCGCAGACGTGGGACATCATCCGCGATGGGGTGCTCGTCGGCTACCAGCTCGATCGGCAGATGGCGCACAAGCAGGGCTTCGGCCGATCGAACGGCTGCGCGTTTGCCGATCAGGCCGGCCACGTTCCGCTGCAGCGGATGCCGAACGTCTCGCTGAGCCCGAGCACGAAGAACATCACGCTGCAGGATCTGCTCTCGGGCTTGGACGAAGGGCTGTACATCGTCGGCGACAAGAGCTGGTCGATCGACATGCAGCGCTACAACTTTCAATTCACCGGGCAGAAGTTCTTTCACGTGCGCGGTGGCAAGATCGTCGGGCAGGTGAAGGATGTTGCGTACCAGTCGCGCACGACCGACTTCTGGAATTCTCTCGAGGCGGTCGGCGGTCCCGCCACGTACCGTACTTGGCGGCGCCTTCAACTGCGGCAAGGGGCAGCCCTCGCAGATTGCGCCCGTGACGCACGGGTGTCCCGCGGCGCTGTTCCGGCAGGTGAACATCCTCAACACGGCCGAGGAGGGGAACTGATCACCCTTCAGGAGACGATCGATCGCGTGCTGCGGCTGTCGAAGGCCGACGCCTGCATCGTGATCGCCCGGCGCGTCGCCACGGTCAACGTCAGATGGGCGCACAACACGGTGACGACCAACGGCGATGGCGACGAGGCGTCGCTGTCGGTGATTTCCATCACCGGCCGCCGCGTGGCTGGTGTCACGCGCACGCATTTTCCACCCGAGCAACTCGAGGCCATCGTCCGCGAGTCTGAAGCCGCGTGCGCGCGGCGGCCCGAGGCACCCGACTACATGCCGCTCTCACCGGCGTCGGCCGAGCCCGCCGGATGGCACGAGCCGCCCGCAGATGCGGACATTCATGTGTTCGATCCGCTGGTGCCGCAATTGTCGACGTTGTACGAGCAGGCGCGCCGGGCGGACATCCGGACGTTCGGTTACGCCGAACTGCGATCGGAGACCACGCTGGTCGCGACGTCGACAGGATTGAAGAGGCGCCACGGCGAGCGCATTGGAAAGGTGGAGATCACCGCGAAGACCCCCGATTTCGCGCGGTCTTCGTGGGTCGGCCAGATGACGCGGGATTTTCTCGATATCGATCTGCGCGCGATGCTCGGTACGCTGGAGCAGCGGCTCGGGTGGGCGGCACGGCGCATCGACATACCAGCCGGAGCCCACGAGGTGCTGCTCGAGCCGTCATGCACGGCCGACCTTGCCATCGCCGCGTACTGGTTCATGACGCGGCGCGATGCCGACGAGGGACGCAGTCCATTTTCGAAGCCGGGCGGCGGCACGCGCATCGGCGACCGATTGTTCGGCGATCTGTCCTTCTACTCAGATCCGGCGGAGCCCGGTGTGGAAGCGCCGCCCTTTCACAATGGCATCGAGTCCAGCGAAGCCGCGTCGGTATTCGACAACGGTCTGGACCTGTCGCGAACCGGCTGGGTCCGCAACGGAACGCTCGAGCACCTCATTACTCCGCGCTACTGGGCGGCGAAGGTCGGGGCCGCAACGTCGCGGCCGTACGTCCACAACCTGATCGTCGAGGGCAACGGCCCGTCACTGAACGAGATGATTGCTGAAACAAAGCGCGCGCTGCTCGTCACCTGTTTCTGGTACATCCGCACGGTGGATCCGCAGACCGCGCTCGTCACCGGCCTGACGCGGGACGGCGTGTATGTGGTCGAGCACGGACAGGTCGTCGGCGCGGCCAACAACTTCCGCTGGAACATGAGCCCGATTGCCGCGCTCGCGCAGGCAACGCAGGCGGGCCGCACCGGGCTGGCCCTGCCACGCGAGCACGACGAGTTTCTGCGCTCGAAAGCCCCCGCACTGCGGATCGAACGGTTCAACATGAGCTCGGTGAGCCAGGCGAATTGACCTTGCGCGTGCATTGGTAGATTGGCAGATTGGTGGATTGGCAGATTACGAAAACGAATCTAGAATCGGGGCGATTCCGTAATCTACCAATCTACGAATCTGCCAATCTTCCAGTAGTGTGAAGAGGAGAAGGTCCAGTCCCTGCAGGAGCAAAGGCGCGTCGATCGGGGATTGACGGCGAACGTGTAGGCTCCGGTTCCTGACTCCGGATTTCGACGCAGAGGCGCAGAGACGCTGAGATCGTTCGTTTCTAAAGAAAGGCCGTTCTCTGCGGCTCGGCGGCTCTGCGTCGATCGTGAATCCCGTACCAGTACAATCACAACAGCGAATGCGTTTACGGTTGGAACTCCAAACAGATATCCGTGTGCTTTTCGGGGACGGAACGCTCGATCAGCTCGGGGCGTTGGCGAGGGAGCTCGGATTCAGGCGTACGCTCGTCGTGGCGGACCCCGGTCTGGTGAAAGCCGGTCACCACGATCACGCATGCCGGTCGCTCGAGTCCGCCGGTGTCGAGCACCCTTCACTTCAGTGAGTTCGGCCCGAATCCCGACGCCGAGATGCTCGAGGCGGGCAGGCGTTACGCGGCGAATCGTGGCATCGATTCGATCATCGGGCTTGGCGGCGGCAGCTCCCTCGATTGTGCGAAAGGGATCAACTTCGTGCTCACGCAGGGCGGCACCATTCATGATTTTCATGGCTACGGAAAGGCCGCGAAGCCGATGCTGCCGATGATTGGCGTGCCGACGACCGCCGGAACGGGAAGCGAAGCGCAGTCCTACGCGCTCATTTCCGATCCGCGCACGCACCAGAAAATGGCGTGTGGCGATCCGAAAGCGGCGTTTCGTGCGGTCATCCTCGACCCGCAGCTCACCCTGACGCAGCCCTCGGCGGTGACCGCGGCGGCGGGCTACGACGCGATCGCGCACGCGGTCGAAAGCTTCGTCTGCACCAAACGCCATCCGGCGTCAACGGAGATGTCGCTTGAGGCGTTGGCGTCTGCTCGAGGGCCAACTACGAGCGGGTGCTGGCGTCGCCCGACGATCTCGATGCGCGGGCCGCGATGCAGCTGGGCGCGTTCTACGCGGGGACGGCGATCGAACGCTCGATGCTGGGCGCCACGCACGCGTGCGCGAATCCGCTGACGGCCCGATACGGCACGACACACGGCGACGCCATCGCGATTCTCCTTCCGCACGTCGTGCGCTGGAACAGCGACGGCCGCCGATGCGATGTACGCGGAGCTGCTGCCCGGGGCGCGATTTGGCGTGCACGACGGCTTCGGATCTTGCCATCGCCGGCCGTCTACCGGAGACGCTGAGAGACATCGGCGCCTCGGAAGGCGATCTGCCCGAGCTGGCACGCGAGGCATCGGAGCAGTGGACCGGCCGCTTCAATCCGCGACCGTTCGATGCTGAAGGCGCCATGGAGATCTACCGATGCGCCTTCTGAGCGGCTGACGGTCGCATCCTGTGCTGGCCGCCACTCGATGTGGCACCAGGCCTTGGCTGGCCCCTTCAGTTCGTGTGTCCGGCTCTAGCCGGACCGTCCACGCCCAGGACTCCGCCTGGCCGCAGTTTCGCGGCACTCCTCCGCTGACCGGCGTCGCGTCGTCGACGCTCCCGGCATCTTTGAAAGTGCTCTGGACCTTCGACGCCGGCGATGCCATCGAATCCTCCGCCGCTATTGCCGATGGAACCGTGTATGTCGGCTCGGCCGCAGGCGAGCTGGTTGCGCTGGATCTGCAGACCGGGGCCGTTCGCTGGAGGTACAAGACCGGTGAAATCGGAGAGTCCTCTCCAGCGGTCGCCAACGGGGCGGTGTACATCGGCGACCTCACCGGGACGTTTCACGCGGTCGATGCGAAGTCGGGGAAGCCGCTCTGGACGTTCAAGACGACCGGCGAAATCCGATCGTCGCCTGTTGTCGTCGGCGATCGCGTTCTGATTGGTTCGTACGACCGCTTCCTGTACGCGCTGTCGGCCGCCAAGGGGGCCGTGGCGTGGAAAGTCGAATTTCAGGGATACGTCCATGCCACACCCTCGGTGCTCGATGGCGTTGCGTACATCGCAGGCTGCGACGAGACGTTCCGCGGCATTCGCGTCGCGGACGGGCGGGAGGTCCTGAACGTGCCGATCGGTGCGTACATGGGTGCGTCCGCCGTGCTCGTCGGGCGGACGGCGTATGTCGGCACGTTCGAGAACGAAGTGATCGGCATCGACATGGCCGCGCGCACGGTGATGTGGACGTACCGCCATCCCGAGCGCCTGTTTCCGTACTACTCGTCGGCGGCCTTCATCCAGGGTCGCGTCGTGCTGGGTGGCCGCGACAAGATGATTCACGCGCTCGACGCGAAGACGGGCAAGGAATACTGGACGTTCATGACGAACGCGCGTGTCGAGTCCTCTCCTGTCGTCGTCGGCAGCCGGGTGTTCGTGGGGTCCACCGACGGCCGTCTCTACGAGCTCGACCTGGTCAACGGCACAAAGCTCTCGGATTTTGACGCGGGCGCCGCCATTACCGCATCGCCGGCTGTCGCCGGCGGCCGCCTCGTCATCGGCACGCACGACGGAAGGTTGTACTGTTTCGGCTCCTGAGGACAGCGCAGAGAGCTTGAAACTAGAAACTAAAATCTAAAATCTAGAATCTGAAGTCTGAAGACCAAGATTCTAGTTTCTAGATTCCAGATTTTAGTTTCAGGATTCCAAAAGGCTCAATCAGGCAGGTTTTCCTTGGGCGGCTCGGGCAGCCAGAAGCTGGCGATGAACCCGACGAGGTACACCGCGAAGCCGACGGCGGCGGCGACGAGGGCAATCTTGGTGGGTGCGTACGCGCGGTCCGGAGTCACGGCCAGCGTGGCCGTGAGCCACGCGAACGAAGTACCGATGAGACGGCCACCGATGTTGGCGGCAAAGCTCTCACCGGTGCCGCGAAGGTGCAGCGGATAGACGCGGGGCAGGTAGTTGCCCCAGAAGCTGAACTGGGCGACGGTGAAGAATCCCGCGAAAAACATGCCGACGTACAACCAGTTCAGGCTCGTCGTTGCGGCGATGGCGAAGGTCACGGGCATCACGATCAGGCCGGGAATCTGAAACAGGCGGATCAGCTTGCGGCGGCTGACGATGACCACCGCCAGATAGGCAAGCGCCACGCGTCCCACCAGGCCGCCGATTTCCTGCACTTTGGTGACGTTCGCGGCCACTTCCTGTGTCGCCAGCCCCGCGCGCGGGGGCGGCATTCCCTGCACCATCTGCCGGACCTCCGGCAGCCCAGGAACGATTTGCTGCACCTGCTGGATCGCACCGAACGCGGCGCCGTACGCGCACGCAAACATGATGGTGGTCACGATGGTCGTTCGCCGAAGTTCGGGTGAGAAGATCGCGGCAAGGCTGGGCCGGCCCAGCGTGCCGGCGGCCTTTTTCTGCTGCCACGATGGAGATTCCGGCAGGAACGGCCGGATGAGAATCAGCGGAATCGCAGGCAGCACGCCCGACATCAGCGTGTAGCGCCACGGCGCATGGGGATCGGGAATCGAGAAGCCGAACAGATTCAAGGACGGCAGGCTGGCGGCATATGCGATGCACAGGCCGTTGGCCGTCGCCACCAGGATTCCGCCGAGCGACGAAAACGCCTGTGTGTAGCCAAGTACCTTTTCGCGCCTCATCGGGTCTGGGAACAGCTCCGCCAGCCATGCGACCGCCGCGACGAACTCCACGCACACGCCGATGAAGACGAAGCAGCGCAGCGTCAGCAGCATTTCGATGGACGAGGAGAAGCCCGACAAGAACGCCGCGACGGCGTAAATCAGGATGCTGTAGGTCAGCACGCGCCGGCGTCCGAGCCGATCGGTCAGGTAGCCGCCGAGCAGGCCGAAGATGCCGCCCGCGAACGCCGGGACATAAAACAGCCGGCCAACCCACATCTGGAACTGCGGCGAGCCTGGCGCCGCGCCTGTCAGCTCGAGCAGCGCCGGCCGGACGATGAGCGGCAGCATGAGGATTTCATAGATGTCGAACGCGAAACCGATGGCGGCAATCGCGCAGATCATCCATTGCACCGGCGTCAGCCGCACCGTGGGGCCGTTGAGTGCTGTCATGTGCGTCGGATCATAACGTAGGGTGGGCGACGTGCGTGGGCGATGGGCGATGGTCTGTGGGCGATTGGCGGTGGTCCACAGCGAGCCGCCAAATTGGTGGCGCCCGCCGCCTCATGATGGCGCGCGGCGGCGGGCGAAGCGCTACTTGTAGATCGAACTCAGCACCGCGCCGGCGTCTGCGTCTTCCACGACTGGCGTGGTCTCGAGCGGCAGGAACTCCGACCACTCGGCGACCCAGGCGAAGAGAGCCTTGGCGTCCGTTGTATCGACCACGGCGCAACCCTTGCCACTCATACCGTGCCAGCGGCCGACGAGCGTCACGCCTGCTGGCGGCATCCCGCCGGCTTTGAGAAATCGCGCCACCGCCGGGCGATACGTGGATGGCGGAAGAGACCACTGCACAAGGAACTTCATAGTGTCATGTCCTCCAGACCGAGCGACTATATCCCATGGCGGTCGCTCGGGGCGGCCTCGTCAATCTCCGCGGCGGCCTCAGCGAAATCGGAATGCCACGCCCGCCCGGACGCCCCAGTACCGCGACGGAGAACGTTCTTCGGCGGGGATGACGTTGTGAGTCGCGACAGGCAAGAACCTGAAGGCATCGAACCGTAGCCCAAGGCGCGCTGCCGGCCAGTACGTCGCGCCGCCGCCGACAGTCACACCCCGCGAGGAGAACTCGTCGCTCCCCAGTTCCGCGTAGCCGGCCGTCGCGAACAAATCGTATTTCCTCGGCCGGCTGGCGGGGAAATGGTACGATCCGGTGATCGCCCCCAAGAACACCCACCCGACTCCAAATTCGCCGCCGACTCCGATTGGCCCACCCCCGATTATCCAGTCCATGCCGCCATTGAGATCTGTTGCGCCAGCGCCGAGGGAAACGTAACCATGGCTCCTACCCTGGGCGCTCAGAGAACTGGGAAGAAGGAGGGTGAGCAACGCCAGTGCCAAGGCGCGCCATCCGCTGCGTGATGTGTGCCCCAGACGGTTGCCCGGCACGTTCAATTCCATCGGTGTTTCTTCGAACGTCCAACGGCAGGAATCAGCCGCGGCGCTCATAACCGCCGGCGCCGTCAGCTGCACGCTGGTTAGACGGCTTCCTCCGATGATGACCCGGTGATCGCGTCGCGGGCAGCCATGCCGAGCGCCGATGCCAACGCGCCGCCGAGCGTCGCGCCAATCCCCCACCCGATCGTGAGTGCAGCGCGCTGACCCAAGAATGCGAGCACGTCCTTCGCCGCTTGTCCCAGCACCATTCCAGCGACGACGGCGACATACCCACCTACAAAGAAGCTGAGCCCCGGACCCGGCGGCACTCCAGGCAATCAGACCCAGCACGACGGCCACCCAAAGGGGGCCTCGCCTCGGATTACTGAAGATGTCCGCCGTGAAGAAACCGGTGCCTGCTACGCCCCAGGCGATCGCCCACGTCAGGATCCGATGCCGATTTGCCCACGGAACCAGAATGGCTTCCAGATCGAATGCCCCTCAGCCGTCTAACACGGCGATCAGCAGCAGAATTTGCTCAAATGACGACAAGAAGAACGGTGAAAGCCTTCCTGCACGATTTCAAGTTCTGTCTGCTGCATCGCTTCGTTCGGCGGCCCCTGCGGACACGATGCGCCGCCGTAGCTCTCCCTTAATCTCTTCGTCGCTCGCTGGCACATACTGATCAAGCTCGGCCATTGCATCCTGTGTCCGGCCACCCAGAGCGTAAGCAAACGCCAAAGCCAAAGGGTGCTGGACGAAGTTGTAGAACCCAAGGCCGCCCGCGGATGCGTAGTAGCCCTTCAGCCATTGAAAGGCGTCGAGCAGGTCGGATGTGCGTCGGCAGCGGTCCCAGAACTGGCGAGCCTGCGCGACCGCCAGGGAAACCACTTGGGCGCCGCGAGCGATTATCGGCTTGGGACCATGCTGTCGGCTGCATGCCGAGGTTAGGCAGTCTTTGAACTTCGCCGTCGACCGCTCGCCAGCAATACTGTGGCACTCGTAGTCGAGCCAGAGGCGACGCTCTCTGCCCGCGCTACGCGATCCTGAAAATCGATTCTCATCTTCTCAAGCCGGTCTGGCCCGAGCGCCAGCGCGGCGGCGTGGGCGGGAGACCCAAGATTCGATATCCAGGCAATGCCGGTGTCCTGAGCTGAGAAGGGAACGTCGATTGCCGAAACCGTTCTGGCCACGAATCCAGCGCGACGCAGCGCCGCGTCGCAGGCTTCCTCCGATCCCAACGCTGCACTCGGATCTTCCAAGAGAACACCGGCAGCAGCGGCAGCGTCGCGGAACAGTTTGGCGGTCAGCGGCGAGTCAACCCGCATTGTCGTGAACCCGACCGTGCCACCTGGTTTCAGCACGCGATGCCACTCATTGAGCGCTTCGGCAACCGGCATGTACAACAACACAGCTGCCGCGAGGACCACGTTGACGGTGGAGGCTGGGACATCGGCAAGCGCGAATGCATTGCCTTGGCGCCAGGCGATGGAGGCCATGGCGGGGGCCTGCGGCTGTTGCCGCGCGATAGCCAACATGCCAGAGGAGAGATCGACAGCAATCACGTTTCCGCGTGGACCCACAGCCCGAGCCGCAGCAACGGCCACGAAGCCCGTACCGGTGCCGGCATCTAGTACGACGTCCCCGGCACGAAGTTGGCAGTGCGCCACGAGCGCTTCTGCAACGTGACGGTGCCATTCATTCCGGTTGTAGGTATTGGCTCTGGTGTCGAACGATGCCGAGATATCGTCCAGTTTCATGTTCACGTAATGTCGCGCTGATCTGCCTAACGCGCTGGCGCTCAGCCGCGAGCCGCGCGTGCTGTCCGCTTCGACTTGGCCTTACGTAGAACGCGACTCGTCGGCTGCAGCGCCTTGTTGGCCGGCGCTCTTCGACTCCGAGATGAAGGGGTAGCGTCTTGGATTGCTGCCACACCAGCAGTGCGATAGAACGCAATGATCTCGGCGGGACTCTTGCCCGCCAGAGCCTTTGTCTGGCGGTCACGAATCCGCCGAACCATCTCGACCGCTCGGACTCTAGTGGCCTTCATAGGTGGTGACCTCCCGGGGCGAGAGGATGCTTATGACCCGGTAGTCTAATTCTACGTTTACGGCATTAAACAAGCGAATCTTCTCGAGCCGGACAATGTGCTTGAAGTTCCAGCTTACGACCGCGTCCACTTGCGCAATCGTTGCGAGCGCTATGTGGGTCATGTCGGCCGTGAACCGCTTCGGCAGAATCTTTCGCGCCTGGTAGGCCGCCACAAGTGCGACGACGTCGTTTGTGACCGGAAGGACTCCCTCGCTCAACGCCAGCATTTCCCGGTGAAGGAGGCGAACGGCCGCAGGCGCTGCCGCGACCTCTGCGGCAGTCACGTCTGACAGAACCGGCACCAAGCGCCTCGCGCGAAAGTCCCGAATGAGAGCTTCCGACCATGTGACGAACTCGGGATCGAAGCACCCGCCCAGCACCGACGTGTCGACGTAGATCCGGAGTCGGTCCATGTTCGATGCAATTCGTGGGTTTATGGAGTCCGGCTAACGCTTCGAATGAGCCGCGCGCCTCAGTGACAGGATTGCTTTGAACTACTGGCGCGTCGGCTCCATTCGCTGTTAGACGGCTGGTCACTGTCCCTTGATGGCGGCCTCGATGACGATTTCGCGATCGCCACGATCCCAGGCCGCCTGCGCCGCATCGTCCGAGTAACCGCCGTCGGCTCCAGTTGCTGTTAGACGCCGAACCCGTGATTCCGAGATGCCACTGGCACTGAGGCCAATCGTCACGGTATTGACGTACGGGGACCATTAGGCGGCCCCAAGCATGTCAGTACGTGGTCGCTACTGCCTGACGTTGTTTCAGGTACTTATCGAGGAACGCGATCACCCCGGTGTAGCCTTTGATCTCGTTCTCTTTCTTCACGAACCCGTGTCCTTCATCCGGAAAGAGCACGTACTCCACCGGCACGCCATTCTTCCTCGCAGCCGCGACGATCTCATCGGACTCGACCTTGAGCACCCGCGGATCGTTGACGCCCTGCAGCACCATGAGCGGCACCTTGATCCTGGTCGCGTTGAAGAACGGCGAAATACGTCGAAGACGCGCAGCGTCCGTGTTCGGGTTGCCCATCTCGTCATAGAGCGCGTCACGGACCGATCCCCACCACGCAGGCATGGTCTCGAGCGTACGGACCCAGTTCGAGATGCCGAACAAATCCACTCCTACGTTGAAGGCGTCGGGCTGCAGCGTGAGCGCCGCCAGCACCATGTATCCACCATAGCTGCCGCCGATTATGCCGACGCGCCCGGGATCCACTTTGCCGGTTGCGACAAGCATGCGCTTGCTGGCCACAATATCGCCCAGGTCGGCCTCACCGTGCTTCCGGTCGTCCATCTCAAAAAACCTCTTGCCGTAACCGGAGCTGCCACGGTTGTTGATGTCGTACACGACGTACCCGTGATTGACCAGGACCTGCGTCAACGCGCGGTAGGCGATCACGGCCTGGCCGCCTGGGCCGCCGTGCACCATCACGAGCGCAGGGGCCTTGTTCTCGGCGGAGGCCTGGTGCGGGGTGTACAGCAGTCCCGGTATTTCCAGGCGGTCGTATGAGTTGAATCGAACGTGGGTCGGTACCACGAGGTCATCGCGGCGTATCTTGGGATTAAGCGCGTTCGTGAGGCGTTGCGGCGATCCGTCAATCGCCGAGGCGTACAAATCATCCGGAACACTCCCGTCCGTCGCATAAAACGCGAACGCTGAATCGTCACGCGAGATCGCAAACGCGCGAATCGATCCCGCCGGAAGCTGCGCGAGGTGCGCCGGTGCAAAGGTGACCGCCTCGAGCACGCGAACCGCGGTGCGCGCATCTTCATTGACCTCGATGTTTAGGTACTTCCCGCTCTTCGAATAGCTGGCGCCGACCACATCCCAGTCTTCATGATAAACGGTGGTCGCGCTGCCGTCCGCCACGCCGATGCTGCGAAGCGACGCGAACTCACGCCCCTCGTTCGATGTGTAGAGCAGCCTCGTTCCATCAGGAGAGAAATCGGCCGGCATGTTGTTGACCGCGCCGCTGTGTGGAGTGACGTTCCGGGTCGTGTTGTTCTGACTATCGTGCAGGAAGATGTCCGCGTCGGACGTCGTGCGCGTCTTGATCAACGCGATGTAGCGCTTGTCGCGCGAAATCGCGCCGACGTCATAGCCATCGGTATTCTTGTAGAGGAGGGTTCGGCCGTACCCCTCGGTGGAAATCTCGTAGAGGTCGAAGTATCGCGGATCCCTTTCGTTGGTCGACACGAACATCGATCGGTCGTCTCCTGCCCAACCGACAAAATTCGTTTTCAACTTGGTGCCCGGCGTGAGGTCCCTGGTCGACCCGTCCGGGCTCTGGACGTAGATGTGCGTCAGCTCATTGCCACCCTCGTCACTGGAATAGAG
The DNA here is from genome assembly GCA_963821395.1 of Vicinamibacterales bacterium. Lineage (GTDB taxonomy): Bacteria > Acidobacteriota > Vicinamibacteria > Vicinamibacterales > JAMQPK01 > JAMQPK01. Next base: position 13,099 of record CAWGDY010000026.1, read on the forward strand.
AAACCGGTCATCGGCCGGAAAGTATGAGACGGCGAAGATCGAATTAACGGTTGAGTGCGTCAACGGGCGTGGCGCGCCGCCGTCAGACCGCGGAATGGCGTAGGCATTCCAGATCCCCGAGAGGTCCGAGGATACGAGGAGGTTGCGGCCGTCCGATGACCACGAAATGCCCCGGAAACGCGTGTTCTGGTAGACGTCCTCAACTGAGTAGGTCTGCGGCGCGATTGCTTGGGCTCTCGCATCGACGCGAGCAGCCTCGCGTGTGGACGTCCGGGGATTGCACGCGATCGCGGTGACGGCAGCGAAACACGAAAGGGTGCGCATTCCAGGCATGGCGATCTCCTTGTCCCAGGTATTTCAGATCTGTGTATCGCCCGATAGCGCTCTCGCTAGAGGCGTCTAACTATTATTAGAGTGAACTCTCTAACCGGTTTCGCTCTCCCTCGCCGCAATCTATCCTTACGCCCAATCGGGCACAATCTAGTGGTAAGTCCAACTAAACAGCAAAGCTTTTCGTCACAGAGTGAGTGAAAGGGCAGGCATTAGACCGATCGGCCTATCAGGGGACGTTCCCGTCACGGCCGGAGCCTATCGCCTCCACCGGCCAGGGCCCCCTCCGAGCGCGTCCAGCGGGCTTCGGACACCACGACCACCCTGGTTCAGCACGTGCGTGTAGACCATCGTCGTGCTCACATCACGGTGACCGAGTAGCTCCTGAATCGTTCGGATGTCATACCCCGCTTCCAGCAGGTGCGTGGCAAACGAATGCCGTTGATGCCGCCGTCGCTCGCCTGTGGCCCCATCCACGTAGAACCGCGTCGCCGGAAAGACCCATTGCCACGACCACTCGCGCGCGGCGTTTGGATACTTCAGCCGTAACGCCCCGGGTAACGCCACACCGCCGCGTCCGGCGGCAAGATCCGTGTCGTGCTGGGCCTTCACCAGAACGAGATGCTCCCGCAGATGCGGCGCCAGCGCCGTGGGCAGCATCGTGACGCGATCCTTGCCCCCTTTACCCTTCCGGACGTCAGTTCGCCGCGATCGAACTGGATGTCCTTCACACGCAGTTCGGCACACTCGAGTAGCCGGAGCCCAGCCCCATACATGAGTGAGGCCATCAGCCATGCCGGGCCACGCAACCGCGCGAGCAGTAACGACACCTCATCGCGCGACAGTACGACCGGCAGCCGCACCGGACGTTGCGCGCGAACGATCTCGTTCATCCAGGCCAGCCGTCTGCCGAGCACCACCTCGAACAGAAAGAGGACAGCGCAGAGAGCCTGATTCTGTGTGGACGCACTGACGCCCCGCCCGGCCATGCTCGAGATGAATGCCGTCACCTCTGGCTCGCCAAGATCGCGGAGTCGTTGAATTCGAAGGGAGCACGGCAGCCCTGGCGGCTGCGATTCGCATGCCGGCCTGTTCTACCGGGCAGCGCGGGGATATCGTCTGGTTCGTTGAAGAAACTACTACAAGTATCGAGCGGACATGATGCCCGAAATGCCATGTCACGCCATCGTGCGGGATTCGTTGAGGCTACGTCTCCTGATCTCCTAATCTCTTGTGAAGCTACCGAGCGAAGTAGCGTCGCAGCGTCGGCTCGCCCGGCAGCGCGAATCCCTTTGTGGCGAGCGATGCGACGATCATCAGCGCGGCCGAGATGATCGTCATCGGCACGACGGGAAGAAGGCCGAGCACGAACGTGCCCGTGGCGCCGCGTGTGATGATCGCCAACTCGCCGATCCCCCACACGGTGATGGAGGTGCCTGGTGGTGGCGGTGGAATATTCGTCTGGATGACGGCGACGGCCGCGACGGCGGCGGCCGTCCACAGCGTGCTCGCACAGGCGCCCCAGCGTGTGCTGTTCTTCCAGAAGAGCGCGGCCACGAGCAGCGGCACGAGCGCGGAGTAGCCGGCAAACGCATACTGCGTGGCGATGTCGAAAATCGATTGCGGGATGCGCAACGCGATCAGATAGGCGACCGCGGTCACGAGCACGACGAACAGGCGTCCGGTCAGCACCTGCATGCCCTGGTATCCGGCTGCGGTCTGCGATGCCGAGGGGCGTCGATAGAACGCGAACACGTCTTCGGTGAACATCGTCGAGAGCGCGAGAATCTGCGAGTCGCTGGCCATGACCGCGGCCATGACGGCGGCCCCGAGCAGGGCCGCGAGCCAGAGCGGCGCGTAGCCGTCAACCAGCCTCAGGATGACATCGTCGCCTGCGGCGTCGGCGCGCAGCCGCGCGCGATCGGCTGGCGTGAGCCCGGCTGTCGGCGAGGCCAGTTGTGCGCGGGCCTCCAATTTGGTCTGGATGGCGGGGACGGCCGTGGCCTGGTTGGCCACCACGCCCAGGAAGACCGATGGCAGCCAGATGAGGAGCATGCAGATCGGATACAGGACGATCGTTTTTCTGAAATACCTCACGTTCTGCGCGGTCATGCAGAAAATACAGATGTGTGGGAACGCGATCGACGACAGCGGAATGAACGTGTAGCTGAAGAAGTACAGCGGCGACACGCGCTCGCGTGTCAAGAGCGGTGACGTCGCGGGCGACGCCAGGAGTGCCTCCATCGCCTCGGTGAATCCGCCCATGCCTCGGCCGATGACGAACACGGCAATCGTCCCGAAGAGCAGGAAGAGCGTCGTCTGAAGGGCATTCACCCACGCCGTGCCGCGCATGCCGCCGAGAAAGACATACGCCATCACCACTGACGACACAATCGCGCCGCCCAGCCAGTACGGCACGTATCCGTTCGTGATCGCCTGTAACACCGTGCCGCCGCCCATGACCGCGATGATGATGTAGGGGATCAACAGAACAGCTTGCACGACGAAGATGACCGTGCCGATGTGCCGGCACTCCCACCGGTCGCGGAACATCTGCACGGGGGTCATGAAGCCGTGGCGCTTGCCGAGCGCCCACAGGCGCGTGCCGATGAAGAACAGACACACTGGAATGACGAGGGCCGACGATGAGGCCATCAGCCCGAAGGTGACGATTCCGTTGCCAAACGCGTGTCCCGACGCACCAAGGATGGAGAACGCCGTCATGTTCGTCCCGAACAACGACAGGAGAAACACGGTGGGACCGAGCGAGCGCCCCGCCAGAAAGTAATCTTCGGCGCTCGCCTGCCTCGTCGTGCGGAACGCGAAGATGCCGATGTAGAGCACCACGCCGAGATAGGCAAAGACGACCAGCGCGGGAATCATTCCGAATCGTCGAGATGCGCGGGCCAGGCGAAGGTGACGAGCAGCCACAGGACGCCGGCCGACGCCACCGTGAACGCGGCGTGGTAGAAGAGACCTATCGGCAGAAATCCGAAGACGAGCGGCCGCGCCTCACGCCAGAACCAGAAGTCCTGGTGGAGCACGTAGAGCAGTGCCACAGCGCCAATAGCAATGCGTCGACTCATGCGATCGAATTGCTTGAGAATATACTACCCATCTATGTCCGACCTGGAGAATGCGAGAGCGGCGCTCGACGCGCACGTCCGCGACATCGTCAACTGGCATTTCGATCCGGCGACGGGATCGCCGTTCTGGCTCGACTACGCGACGAAGCTGGGATGGGATCCCCGCAGGGAAATCCGCGCGTTCGGCGACCTCTCGCGCTTTCCCGCGTTCGAGGACGAATGGCTGCGCGGCGGTCCGGTGCAACGTTGGATTCCCAGGGGTTTCAACGGCAAGCCCATCTTCGTGTTCGAAACGGGCGGGACCACCGGCATTCCCAAGACGCGCGTGGCCTTCGACGATTTCCGCACCGACTACGAGCTCTTCAGCGCGACGCTGCCCGACGAATATTTTCCGAAGGGCGCCAACTGGTTGATGCTCGGCCCGTCGGGCCCCCGCCGGTTGCGTCTCGCCGTCGAGCACCTCGCGCAGTACCGTGGAGGGATTTCGTTCTGCGTCGATCTCGATCCTCGATGGGTGATCAAGCTCATCAAGAAGGGCTGGATGGAGCACCTCGAGGCCTATAAAGGACACGTCATTGATCAGGCCGTCTCGATTCTGCAGGCCGGCCACGACATTCGCTGCATGTTCACGACGCCGAAGCTGCTCGAGTCGCTGGCGCTGCGCCTCGAGTCGATGGGCACGTCGATTCGCAAAGCGGGCATCACCGGAATTTTCTCGGGCGGCACGGAGTTCACCCCGCAGTGGAACCGGTTCGCGCACGAGGAACTGCTGGATGGCGCCTATATGACGCCCACCTACGGCAATACGCTGATGGGGCTCGCGGCGAGCGCGCCCAGCGGTCCGGAGAACAACTATAAGATTGCGTACCACGCACCGCAGCCGCGCGCGGTCATCGAAGTGGTCGATTTCGACGATGCGTCGAAGCTCGTCGACTACGGCCAGACCGGCCGGGTGAAGCTGACGACGTTGACCAGGGAGTTTTTCGTGCCGGGGTTTCTCGAGCGCGACGAAGGCGAGCGCGAGCGGCCGCACGAGAAGTATCCGTGGGATGGTGTCAGCGGCGTCAGACCGTTCAGAGGCTTCGCGGCGACGACGACGGTTGGCGTTTACTAGTGGTTCGTTGGGTTCGTTAGGTTCGTAAAGTTCGTGGGTTCGTTCAGTTCGTCGGGTTCGTAAAGTTCGTCAGGTTCGGCCGGTTCGGGCTCGTTGAGTTCGCCCGGTTCGCAGGTCCCTGTTCGAACCCTACGAACCCCACGAACCGACGAACCGACGAACTCAACGAACTCAACGAACCCAACGAACTCGACGAACTCGACAAACTCGACGAACTCAACGAACGAGACGAACCAGGGCCTATGGTCACAATTCCGATTCTCCGCTGGGGCCAGCCGTATTCGAGCATGGACGTCGATGAGGTGAAGCACTTTCTCACCGGCGAACCGATTGCCAGAGTGGGACGTGCCAATGCCGGCATGATTCAGCGCGACATGCGCAAGGCCCAGGGCGCGCGCGACGCGCTGCGCCGGATTCCGATTGCCGATCTGATCGCGATGATGAAGACCGCCGGCGATCTCTACTCGAACGCCGAGTTGCCGCTCGGCGACGGGTCGCAGACACCAGACGATTTCGCCAGGCAGCAGTCCGCGAGCACGGGGCTGCCGGAAGCCCTCTGCCGCGCGAACATGAAGAAGAACCAGTTCGTGCTCAGCGAGATGGGTAACATCCTCAAGTCGCTGACGCGGGGGCTCGATCTGAACGTCCTCACGACGGGATACGGCGAAGAGAACGGCGTGCCGATCAGCTATCAAGCGCAGAGCCCGGTGCTCGGGCTGGTGCTTCCGTCCAACTCACCTGGCGTGCACACGCTGTGGCTTCCGATCATCCCGATGCAGGTCGGGCTCGTGCTGAAGCCGGGGCCGCAGGAGCCATGGACGCCGTATCGCGTGGCCGAAGCGTTTTTTCGGGCCGGCGTGCCGCGAGAGGCGATTTCGATCTATCCGGGCGAGGCCGAGGTTGGCGCCGCCGTGGTGTCGGCGTGCGGCCGCAGCCTCATCTTCGGCGGCACGGCCACGGTCGAGCGCTACAAAGGCAATCCGCGCGTGCAGGTGCACGGTCCGGGATTCTCGAAGATCGTATTCGGCGACGATTGTGTCGACGACTGGGAACGCTATGTCGACATGATGGTGGACAGCGTCTTCCTCAACAGCGGGCGCGGTTGCATCAACTGCTCGGGCATCTGGGTCAGCCGTCACAGCCGCGAGATTGCCGAGGCGCTCGCCAAACGGCTGGCGCCCGTTCAGGCTCTGCCGCCCGACGATCCCGCGGCCAGCCTTGCGGCGTTCACGGTGCCCGGCATGGCTGACGCCATCTCGCAGTCGATCGATGTCGATCTCAAGCAGTCCGGCGTGACCGACTACACGGCGAAGTATCGCGACACGCCGCGGGTCGTGAAGAACGGCAGCGCCGAGTATCTGCTGCCGACGGTCGTGCACTGCGAATCGCCCGAAGCGGCGATCGCCTCGAAAGAGTACATGTTCCCGTTCGTCACGGTCGTCGAGTGCCCCGAGTCGAAGCTGCTCGACGCCATGGGGCCGACCCTCGTGTGTTCGGCCATCACCGGGAAGCCCGAGTTGCGTCGGGCGCTGCTGGACGCGACGCACATCGATCGGCTGAATCTCGGACCGGTTCCCACCATCAGGCTCAACTGGCTGCAGCCGCACGAGGGCAACATCGTCGACTTTCTCTACAGGCCCCGCGCGCTGCAGACGGCGGGATGAAAATCCTGTTCATCACGGCAGGCGCGGCCGGCATGTACTGCGGCAGCTGCCTCCGCGACAACGCGCTCGCCGCCGAGCTGAAGTCGCGCGGCCACGATGTCGTGCTCGTGCCGCTGTATACACCTACGCTGACCGACGAGCCGAACGTCAGCGAAGAGCGCGTGTTCTTCGGGGGCATCAGCGTATACCTCCAGCAGCACGCGGACTTCTTCCGGCGGGCGCCCCGCGTGCTCGACAAGCTGCTCGACGCACCGTGGCTCATCAAAGCGGCGGCATCTGGATCCATTTCCACCGATCCACGGTCGCTTGGCGAGATGACGATCTCGATGCTCAAGGGCGAAGACGGGTTTCAGCGCAAGGAATTCGAGAAGCTCGTCGAGTGGGTCGGCGCCGAATCGCCGCCGGACGTCGTGCAGTTGCCGAACGCCCTTCTCGCGAGCCTGGCGCCGCCGTTGCGGAAGGCGTTGAAGCGGCCGATTCACTGCACGCTTCAGGGCGAAGATCTGTTTCTCGAGGGGCTGCAGCCGAGCCATCGCGCCGAGTCGCTCGAGCTCATCCGTCAGAACGCGGCTCACATCGATCGGTTCACCGCCGTCAGCGAGTACTACGCCGGATTCATGTCGGGCTATCTGACGATCCCCCGCGAGAAGATCGACGTCGTGCCGCTCGGGATCAACCTGACCGGCTTCGAGCGCCGGCGCGAGGCGCCAGCCGATCGTCCGTTCACGGTTGGCTATCTCGCGCGGATCGCGCCCGAAAAAGGTCTGCGCGGGCTGTGCGAGGCCTATGGGCTTTTCAGGCAGATGCCCGGCGTCGATCGCGCCCGCCTCGAGGTTGCGGGATATCTCGCCGCCGATCAGCGCGCGTATCTCGATGATGCCAGGCGCATTCTCGAACGCGCCGGACTCGGTCAGGAGTTTCAGTACCGGGGTGTGCTGAGCCGCGATGCGAAGATCGACTTTCTGAGAAACCTCGACGTGTTCTCCGTCCCCACGGTTTACGTCGAGTCCAAGGGGCTGTTCCTCATCGAGGCGATGGCGTGTGGAGTGGCCGTCGTGCAGCCACGGAAGGGCGCGTTTCCTGAGATGATCGCGAAGACATCGGGCGGGCTTCTCGTCGAGCCCGACGATCCCCGGACACTCGCCGAAGGTCTTTACCGGCTCTGGAAGGATCCAGCCGAGCGGGCTCGGCTCGGACAGAACGGGTTCGATGGCGTGCGGCGTCATTACTCTGTCGCGCGTTCGGCCGATCGGATGATCGAGGTTTACGGGTGCTGACGGTACAGGGGTTAAGCAAGTCGTATCCATCGCCCGCGGGCGACGTCCAGGTGCTGTCCGCCGTGTCGCTGTCTCTCGCGCCCGGAGACGCGGCCGCCATCATGGGGCCGTCCGGCAGCGGCAAGAGCTCGCTCCTCTATATTCTCGGTGCGCTCGAGCCTCCGACCACCGGAACGGTCACGCTGGACGGCCGGAATCCCTACACCCTGTCTCCGAAGGATCTCGCCGCCTTTCGCAACAAGGAAATCGGGTTCGTGTTCCAGGACCATTGCCTGCTGCCGCAGTGCAACGTCCTCGAGAACGTGCTGGTGCCTGCGCTGGTGGGAGCCGCCGATGCGGGCGTTGACGCGCACGCACGCACGCTGGTGGAGCAGGTGGGCCTAGGCCATCGCGTGACCCACCTTCCGGGGCAGTTATCGGGTGGCGAGAAGCAGCGGGTGGCGCTGGCGCGCGCGCTCGTGCGACGTCCCCGGCTCCTGCTCTGTGACGAGCCCACCGGGAATCTCGATCGCGCATCGGCCGAATCGGTCGCTTCGCTGCTGTTCGAGCTCCAGCGCAGGCAGCAGGCCATACTCATCGTCGTGACGCACAGCGCCGAGCTGGCCGCACGATTTCCCATCCGCTTCGATCTCGTCGATCGAACGCTCCAGCGAGTGGCGTAGTCCATGAAGGCGGGCACACTTCGTTCGCGGAGCCTGCGCTACTACTGGCGGACCAACCTTGCCGTCGTTGGCGGCGTAGCCGTTGCCGTCGCGGTGCTCGTGGGCGCGCTGACGGTCGGCGTCTCGGTGCGTGCGAGCCTCCGCGATCTCGTGCTGCAGCGGCTTGGGCGGACCGATCGTGTCGTGCTGGCGCAAGGGTTCTTCCGCGAAGAGCTTGCCGGCGCCTTCAAGCAATCCGTCCCGCTGGTTGTGGCGGAAGGGTTCGTGTCGGCGCAGGAAAGCGGGCGCCGGGCTTCCCGCGTGCAGGTGTATGCCGTCGACGACCGATTCTGGCGGTTTCACGGTCTAGACGACGTCAAAGCGCCCGAGCGGAACGACGCGCTCGTGAGCGAAGCGCTTGCAGCCGAGCTCGACGCGGGCACCGGCCAATCGATCGTCCTTCGTGTCGAACATGCCTCGGCCATCCCTACCGAATCGCTGCACGGGAGGAAGGAAGATGTCGGCCGCTCCCTGCGGTTGACCGTGCGCAATGTGCTGCCACGCGAGAAGCTCGGCGAGTTTTCCCTGAGCCCGCGGCAGGGGGCGATTCGCGCCGTCTTCGTACCGCTTTCCCGCATGCAGACGCTCATCGGCCAACCGGCTCGCGCGAATGCCATCCTGATCGCCGGCCAAAGCGCGGCAGAGGTGGAGCGAGCGCTCGTCTCGGCCGCGCGCGTGGACGACTTCGGCCTCAGGGTACGCGCGCTCGAGGAACTCGGAGCGATTGCCCTGGACAGCCGCAGCACGATGCTCAGCGAGGCTGTGGCGACCGCGGCGACGCGAGCCGGGGAACGCACGAAGCTCGTGATTGTTCCGACGCTGACCTATCTCGCGAATGCCATTCGCTCGGGCGATCGCGAGATTCCGTACTCCACGATGACGGCGATCGACACGCGGGCCATGGGCTGGTCGAGTCCAGACGACGAACGCCAGCAGCCCGGGCCGATCTATCTCAACGAATGGGCCGCGCGGGAACTGCAGGTTCGGCCGGGCGATCCGATCTCGATCGAGTACTGACGTCTGGGAAACCGAAGGGCGGCTCATCACGCGCACCGCCGACTTCCGGGTTGCGCGGACGTTGCCGATCGCAGGCGCCACGGCCGACCGCGATCTGGTTCCCGAATATCCCGGCATTACCGACTCGGCACGCGTGGCGGATTGGGATCCGCCGTTTCCCGTCGACTTGAAGCGGGTGCGCCCCGTCGACGAGGACTATTGGAATCGGTACCGCGCCACGCCGAAAGCGTTCATTCCGATCGAGCGCGGGCAACAGCTGTGGAGCTCACGTCACGGTGCACTGACCGCCCTGCGTCTGATGCCTCCCGCCACGGTGCCGCTGGCACAGGCGCGGGATACGTACGAACAGGCATTGCGCCAGGAGCTCGATCCGCTGGCGATGGGGTTCTCGGTGTACGACGTTCGCGGCGAGGGGCTGGCCGCGTCGATCGGCGCGACTGATTTTGGTGAGTACTTCACCTACTTCAGTATGTTCCTCGTCGTCTCGGCGCTCTTGCTCGCGGGCCTGTTTTTCAAGCTCGGTGTGGAGCAACGGCTCCAGGAAGTGGGATTGCTCCAGGCGATCGGCCTCGATCCGGCCGCGATCAGGAGACTTTTCGTCGGCGAAGGCCTGGTGCTCTCGCTGGCAGGCGGTGCGCTGGGCATTCTGGGCGCTCTCGCATACAGCTCGCTCATCATGCTTGGACTGCGCACCTGGTGGATCGGTGCGGTCGGCACGACGGCGCTGCGGCTGCACGTCGATCTCGTGTCGCTCGTCGCGGGGGCTGTGGCGGTCGTGCTCATCGCCGTGGCGTCCATCTGGTGGTCGCTCCGGGCGCTCGCGACGACGTCCACCCGCGCGCTGCTGGTTGAAGGAAGGGGTCGGGAGGGGTTTTCGCCGCGGTCGCGCGAAAACCCCTCCCGACCCCTTTTGGCCGCGATCTTCGCGGGGGCCGTGGCGATTGCGCTTCTTGCCGGCAGCGCGGCCGGATTGGTGCCGCGAGCCGCCGGCTTCTTTGGCGCAGGTGCGCTCTCGCTCGTGGCCATGCTGTGTCTGGCTGCCGTCTGGCTGCGCGGTGCACACTGGGGACGGCTTCGCGGCCACGGACTGTGGGCCGTGTGGCGGCTCGGCTGGCGAAACTCGGCATACCGCCCGGGTCGCAGCGTGCTCTGCATCGCCCTCATTGCCTTTGCGACGTTCGTCATCGTCGCGGTCGAAGCGTTCAAGCGCGACGATTCGACCCTCGTCTCCGACAGGCACTCGGGAGGCGGCGGCTATCCGCTGCTGATGGAGACGCTGCTGCCTGTCGTTCACGATCTCAACACTGCCGCGGGCCGCGATGCCCTGAACCTTCCCGCGGGCGGTGAACTACAGAACGTGCGCTTCGATCGATTCCGCGTGCGGCCCGGCGACGACACGAGCTGCCTGAATCTGTATCAACCGAAGAATCCGCGCATCCTGGGGGCGTCGTCTGATTTCATCAACGCCGGCCGGTTCGCGTTTCACGGCTCGCTCGCCGAATCTCCCGAGGAGCGCGCCAATCCCTGGCTGCTGCTCGATCGCGAGCTCGAGGGTGGCGTCATTCCCGTCATCACCGACGCCAACTCGATGACGTACGTGCTGCACATGAAGCTGGGCGACGAGATCGTGCTGCCCGGCTCGTCGGAGCGCCCGATTCGGCTGCGTCTCGTTGCCGCGCTGTCGGACAGCATCTTCCAGGGCGAGCTGCTGATGTCGGAGCGGCAGTTCCTGCGCGCATTTCCCGAGTGGGAGGGCTATCGGTTCTTCCTCGCCGATGTGCCGCCCGATCGCGCCGGGGCCCTCACGAGCCTCCTGGAGTCAAGATTGTCGGATTTCGGGGTGGACGTGGCATCCACGATGGAACGTCTCGCAGGCTTCCACCGCGTTGAATATACTTATCTCTCGACATTTCAAACGCTTGGCGGGTTGGGACTGGTGCTGGGCACGCTCGGGCTGGGTGCCATCCTTCTTCGAAACGTGCTCGAGCGGCGGCGGGAACTGGCGCTCCTTCGGGCACTCGGCTACACGCCGTCCAGTTTCTTTGCGATGGTCGTCGCCGAAAACGTGTTCCTGCTGGTGGGTGGACTGCTCGTGGGCGCGACGTCGGCGCTGGTCGCCATCGCGCCCGTGTTTCTCGATCGCGGCGGGAGATTCCCGGCCGTCACGCTGGCACTTCTGCTCGCCGGCGTTCTCGGTACCGGACTGCTGGCATCGATCGGTGCCACGGCCGCCGCGCTGCGAGCGCCGCTATTATCTGCGTTGCGTACGGAGTAGCGTCCGCGTTGCTCCTGAAGTCGTGTCCGCCTTCAGGCGGACTTGTGAGGAGGCCATGAACAGATCACGTCGCTTGATGGTTGGAGCTGTCCTCGTGGCCGGTTGCACGGTCGCAATCGGCGCCCAGAACGCTGGTCCCGACTGGCCGCAATGGCGCGGGCCGCGCCGCGACGGCACGCTGACGTCCTTCACCGAACCGAAGGCGTGGCCAGAGACGCTCAACCAGCGCTGGAAGATCACCGTCGGCGAGGGTTATGCCACACCCATCATCGTCGGCAACCGCGTGTATCAGTTCTCGCGGCAGCAGGAGAACGAAATCCTGCGCGCGATCGACGCGGCCAGCGGCAAGGTGGTCTGGGAACGCAGCTACGCGGCGCCGTTCGAGATGAACTCGGGGGCGAAGCGCCACGGGCCCGGTCCCAAATCGACGCCGACGTTCGCAGACGGCCGGCTGTTCACGCTCGGCATGAGCAGCATCGTGACGGCATGGGACGCGGCGAGCGGCAAGGAACTGTGGCAGAAGCCTGCCGGTCCGGTGCAGCCGATGTTTCACACGGCGATGTCGCCGCTCGTCGACGGCAATCGGATGTATTTGCACGTCGGCGGCCACAACGACGGCGCGCTGACGGCGTTCGAGCCGGCGACCGGCAAAGTCATCTGGGAATGGAAGGGTGATGGACCCGCATATGGTTCGCCGATCATCGCGGAGATCGGCGGGATGCGTCAGTTGATGGTCTTCTCGCAGAAGAACTTCATCGGCATCAATCCGGCGAACGGCGAGCTGTTGTGGAGCGTACCGTTCGAAGCGCGCTCGACGACCAACTCGATTACGCCGCTCGTGTACGGCGGCAACACCGTGATCGTGTCGGGACAGGGGAAGCCGCTGACGTCGTACATCGTCGCGAACAAGGGCGGCAAGTGGGCGGCGGACCTCGCCTGGGAGAACCCGCAGCTCTCGATGTCGTTCAGCAATGCCGTCCTCATCGGCGACTCGATCTTCTCGATGTCGCCGCTCAACAGCGGCCAGTACTTCTGGGCCGACGCCAGGACCGGCAAGACGCTGTGGGCGTCGGAACCGCGTCAGGGGGGCAACTCGGCAATTACACGCTCCGGCGATCTGCTGTTCGTGCTCAAGGATGACGGGACGCTGATGGTGGGCAAGGCGACGCCGGGTGCAGCGTTTGTGCCCGCCAAGACGTATACAGTTGCAACGAGCGCGACATGGGCGCCTCCGGTCATTTCCGGCAATCGGATTTTCGTGAAGGACATCGAGACGCTCGCGTTGTGGACATTGAACTAGGGAGCTAGGGGTCTGACCCCGTACGGGCGATACTTCAACCATGGGTGAGACGGGCCGAACGGCGGTCGACGAAACAGAGGTCGGCAGCTATTTCGTCGCGAACTATCCGCCGTTTTCGGTCTGGACGGCCGACGCCGTCGAGCGCGACGCGCTGCCCGCGCTGTCCTCTCCCCGGGCGCCGGTGCCGCTCGGCCTGTACCTGCACGTCCCGTTCTGCCGGAAGCGGTGCCACTTCTGCTATTTCCGGGTCTACACCGACAAGAACGCGCAGGAGGTCGAAGAGTACCTCGACGTGATGGCGCGCGAGTGGGAGATCTACAACACCTATCCCGCCATCAACGGCCGGCCGCTCAATTTCGTGTACTTCGGCGGCGGCACGCCGTCGTTTCTCTCGGTCCGCCAGCTCACCGGACTGGTGCAGCGGCTGACGACGGTCGCGCCCTGGACCAGCGCCGAAGAGGTGACCTTCGAGTGCGAGCCTGGCACGTTGACCGAACCGAAGCTCGCGGCCATTCGCGACCTCGGGGTGACGAGGCTGAGCCTTGGCATCGAGAACTTCGACGATCGCATCCTCGAGCTGAACGGGCGCGCGCATCGTTCGGCGGAGATTTTCCGCGCCTACGAATTCGCGCAGTCGTTGAAATTTCCACAGGTCAACATCGATCTCATCGCGGGCATGCTCGGCGAGACCGACGACAACTGGCGTCTCACGGTCGAGAAGACCATCGAGCTCGCGCCCGACAGCGTGACGATCTATCAGATGGAGCTGCCGTTCAACACGACGATCAGCAGCGACGTGCTGAAGGGCACCGGCCGCTTCAGCGAACATGTGGCGTCCTGGTCGGCCAAGCGCCGCTGGGTGGACGAGGCGTTCGGCGCGCTGCAGAAGGCCGGCTACACCATTGGCAGCGCCTACACGGCCGTCAAAGATCCCGCGCGGACCAAGTTCATCTATCGCGATCGTTTGTGGCAGGGCGCCGATCTCGCCGGTCTCGGCGTGGCGTCGTTCGGCCACATCAACGGCGTGCACATGCAGAATCTCGATGCGTGGGAGACCTACAGCGCGATGATTCGCGAGGGGCGGCTGCCGTTGAGCCGCGCGTACAGACCCGATCCGGAGGAGCGCCTCATCCGCGAGCTCGTGCTGCAACTGAAGCTCGGGCGCGTCCGTCCCGCGTATTTCTCCGACAAGTACGGCGTGGACATCCTGCGGCGTTTCGAAGCGCCGCTCAGCTCGCTCGACCAGGGCGGATATCTCGCCGAGGCCAGCCGCGACGTCGTGTCACTCACGCGCGCAGGGCTGCTGCGTGTCGACTCGCTTCTGCCACGGTTCTTCCAGCCCAAGCATGCAGGCATCCGTTACACCTAAGCGTGCGAAGGCCGCGACGTCGAACGGGATGCTGTTTCCGCTCGACTTCGTGTATGCGCGGTCGGGCGTCGAGCTGCCGCAGGTGAAGCCGATCGATCCGGACGATATTCCGCTGCCGTACCGATCGCTGCTTGTCCATCAGATCGACATGACGCTGACGCTCGAACGGCACTTCGGCGGCCGCGTGACCCTGCGTCCCCTGTCCACGTTTCTCAAGGGCGGATGGTACTTCCGGCGTGTGCTGCTCGCGCAGGAGTACACGGGCCGTCCGGTCGAAATGGGCGCCATCCGCATCAAGGTCTCGGCCTTTCCCGACCGCATCCGCCGGCAGATCCTGAAGAACGACGTGCCCCTGGGCCGGCTCCTTCGCGACGGTGGTGTTTCGTATGAGAGCCGTCCGAAAATGTTTCTGGCGGTCACCCCCAATCCGGAGATGATGGGCGTGTTCTGGATGCGCGAGCCAAAAACGCTCTACGGCCGCCGCACCGAGATGATCCGCAACGGCGCGAAGATCGGCGACATCGTCGAAGTGCTTCCGCTTGTGTGAGCAGAGACGCCAATGCCTTCCGAATATCGGCTGAAACGGCGTGTGCAGTTCTACGAGACCGACATGGCGGGCATCGTGCACTTCAGCTGGTTCTTCCGCTATCTCGAAGAAGCGGAGCACGCGATGTGGCGCGAAGCCGGCCTCAGCATCGCCGGCGGTGGAGGCATCGCCTGGCCCCGCGTGGATGCCTCGTTCGAATTCCACCGTCCGCTGAGATTCGAAGACGAATTCGAGGTGCACCTCCGGATCGTCACCCGGGACGCGCGTCACTATCGGCTATGAGGGCGTTATCACGAAAGACGGCGAGCGTGTGGCGACGGGCCGAATGACGATCAAGTGCGTCAGCAGGAAGCCGGGCGAGCCGATGCGCTCGATCGACATGCCGCCGGAGATCGATTCGCTCTTCCAGGTTGCACGCTGATGCCGGCGCCGCAGCTGATCGCTCAGTTTCTCCTTCAACTGACGGTCATCCTGATCGCGTGCCGGGCCGTCGGCTGGCTGATGATGCGTCTCGGGCAGCCGAAGGTCATCGGCGAGATGATCGCCGGCATTCTGCTCGGGCCGTCGTTGGTCGGGCTCGTGGCCCCCGGGCTTCAGGCCGCCCTCTTCCCGCCCGCGTCGTTGGGACTTCTGTCGACGGTCAGTAAGACCGGTCTGGTCCTGTATATGTTCGTGGTGGGCACCCGCGTTCAGACGAATGTCATCCGGCAGGCATTTCGCAGCGCCATCGTCATCTCGATCGTCGGCATCGTGGTGCCCTTCGTGCTTGGCGCAGTGCTCGCGATCTATTTCCATCGTGACGGCCGCTTCTTTGCCGCAAGCGTCCCACGCACGGTCAGCATGATCTATCTCGGCGCGGCGATGGCGGTGACGGCATTCCCCGTCCTTGCGCGAATCATTCAGGAGCGCGGCATCGGCGGCACCGCGCTCGGCACGCTGGCGCTGGCGGCTGGCGCGACCGACGATGCCATCGCATGGTGCCTGCTGGCGGTTGTGCTCGTCAGCCTCAATCCGGAATTCAACGTCGCGGGATTTCTTGGATCTCACGCGGTCTTTGTCGCATTCGTCGTGGGTGTGCTGTTTTCGGATGCCCCGCTGACACGGCAGATCAGCCGGCGTGTCGAGTGGATCGCGTCGACGGTGCTGGTGCCGCTCTTTTTCGCGTACTCGGGCTTTTCCACGCATCTCGGGCTGCTCTTGTCGCCGGCGTTGCTGATGGTGTCGGTCGGCGTCATCCTCATCGCATCGGTGGGGAAGGGCGCCGCGTGCTGGGCTGCCGCCCGCATGACCGGCCGGCCGAACGGTGAGGCGATGGCGATTGGCGCGCTCATGAACGCGCGAGGGCTGATGGAGCTCATCATGCTGAACATCGGGCTCGAGCGGGGAGTCATCACGCCGACGCTGTTTACCGTGATGGTGGTCATGACGCTCGTGACGACGCTCGCGGCAGGACCGGTGTTCGAATGGGCGTGGCGCGGATCCAGACAGGTGGCCGATCTTGACGGCGTCAGGGCGCACTGATCGCGCGGCGCTCGTCGAGATGCAGTCGAGCCGGCTGTCGCGGCTGCTTCTCGAGATCCACGGCCGGAATCCCTTCTACACGCGCAAGCTCGATGCGGCCGGGGTGCAGCCGCAGACCCTCTCCTTTCCCCGCGATCTGACGCGGCTGCCGCTGACGACCAAGCAGGAGCTGATTGTCGATCAGCAGTCGGCCCCTCCGTGGGGCACGAATCTCACCTATCCGATCGCGCGATACACACGTTACAACCAGACGTCATCGACAACCGGAAGCCCGTTGCGCTGGCTCGACACGAACGAAAGCTGGCAGTGGATGCTCGATTGCTGGAGGGCCGTATACGGCGCCGCGAAGGTCGGCGCGGGCGACAGGATTTTCTTTCCGTTCTCCTTCGGGCCGTTCCTTGGCTTCTGGACGGCCTTCGAGGCCGGCTGCCAGATGGGCGCCCATTGCATTCCCGCAGGCGGGATATCCACGCATTCACGCCTCTCGATGATCCAGGCGCTGAGCCCGACCGTTGTGTGCTGCACGCCGACCTATGCGCTGCGCCTGCTCGAAGCGGCGGGTGAGATGGGAGGTGGCTTCGATCTTGCGAGCAGCTCGGTGCGGGCGTTGATTGTGGCGGGCGAGGCGGGTGGCAGCATTCCATCGACCCGCGCACGAATCGAACGCGGATGGGGGGCGCGGGTAATCGATCATCATGGCCTGACCGAAGTGGGCCCGGTGAGCTTCGAGTGTTGGGAGTCGCCGGGGTCGCTCCATCTGAATGAATCCGAGTTCATCTGCGAGATTCTCGATCCGGCGTCCGATCGCGCGGTCGACGATGGCGAGAACGGAGAGCTGGTCATCACGAACCTCGGCCGTGCGGCGAGCCCGGTGATTCGGTACCGTACCGGTGATATCGTCGCACGGCGTTCGTCCTCGTGCGCATGCGGGAGGACATTCGCGCACCTCGAGGGAGGCGTGCTGTCGCGCGTCGACGATATGATCAACGTGCGGGGTGTCAACGTGTATCCGGCCGCGGTCGAAGCCGTCGTTCGCCAGTTCGACGAAGTCGCCGAGTATCGCGCGACGATTGCCAACACCGGATCGCTGCGCGAGATGGCGGTCGAGATCGAGCTCCTGGCGGGTACGGACGGCGCATCGAGCGTGTCCACGCGACTGGCCGATGCCCTTCGCGACGCGCTGGGCCTCAGAGTGCCGCTGAAGGTCGTCGATGCCGGCACGCTGCCGCGTTTCGAGTTGAAGGCCAGGCGGTTTGTGATCGTGGACACTGACACTGACTAGGGATTGGGGATTGGGGATTGGGGATTAGTATCGCGCCGGAAGAGCTTGCTGTACGTGTGGCCGCCGGCGCGGCGCCGTGTACGATTGACGTGCGATCGAAAGCCGAGTTCGACGAAGGCCACGTGCCGGGCGCTCTTCACATTCCGTTCTGGCAGATGGCTGCGCGCTGGCGCGAGGTTCCGGTTGCGCCGGGCGCGGACGTGGTGGTCTACTGCGGACATGGGCCTCGCGCGTACATGGCTGGCGCGATCCTGAAGCGCCACGGGTTTACGGGCGTCAGGTACCTTACGGGCCACATGAAGAGGTGGCGCGAGCTGAACCTTCCGGTCGAGAGTAAGTGAATGTTGCGGACGTATCTGTGGATAGGCGTTGCGGTGGCGTGCCTGGTGCTCGCGGGCGGGGCGACGTTCGCTCAACCGGCCGACGTGCGCATGGTGACCGTCGAGGGAGAAGGTGCGAAGTACTGGCCGGTGTGGCGCGGACCTTCGGGACAGGGTCTAGCCACCGGGTCTTATCCGGATTCGTGGTCGGCGACCGAAAACGTCGCATGGAAGAAACCGGTGCCCGGCCGGGGGAACTCGTCGCCCATCGTGTGGGGCGATCGAATTTTTCTGACAACCGCGTATGACTCCGGACGCCGCGTCTCGCTGGTTGCGTTCCGCCGGACCGACGGCACGCAGTTGTGGGAGGCGTTCGCCCCCGACGGGCGAACGGGCCGGCCGCATTACAAGAACGGCCACGCCTCGGCGACGCCGTCGACCGACGGCAAGCTGATCTACGCGTTTTTCGGCAGCCGGGGACTTGCCGCGTTCGATTTCAACGGCAAGCTCGTCTGGCATCAGGATCTCGGCGACGTCGACAACTACCACGGCTCGGCGGGCTCGCCGCTCCTCTACAAGAACCGGCTCATCCTCTATCAGGATTTCGACGGCGGATCGTTCATCGCCTCGTTCGACACGGCCACGGGTAAGCAGCTATGGCGCATGCCCCGCCGTGCGTTCGTCGGCTGGGGCACACCCGTTGCGGTGCGCGTCGGCACGCGCGACGAGATCGTGGTCAGCAGCCAGTCTTCGGTGACGGCCTACGATCCGGAGACCGGCCGGGAGCTCTGGGTCTGTGACGGCAACTCCTTCGAAGTGATCCCGACGCCCGTTGTTGGACACGGGCTCGTCTTCGCCTCGTCAGGGCGCGTCGGGCCCACGCTGGCGATCCGTCCCGGCGGAAAGGGCAACGTCACCAGGACGCACCTGGCGTGGACGAGCCCGAAAGGGTCGCCGTTTGTCCCGTCGCCGGTTCTGTCCGGCGATCAGTTGTACACGGTGAACGACATGGCGAGCATCGTCACGTCGTTCGAAGCGCTCACGGGCAAAGTGCTGTGGCAGGGCAGGCTCGGTGTCGCGCAGCGCGAAGGGTTCTCGGCGTCACCCGTCGCCGTTGACGGCAAGGTGTTCTTCACCAACGATCAGGGCGAGACGTTCGTCCTGCGCGATGGTCCGACGTTCGAGCTGCTCCGGACCAATCGCATCGGCGAAAGCACGCTGGCCTCGCCGGCGCTGGTCGATGGCCGGTGGTACATCCGGACCGATCGAAGCCTGTTTGCGATAGGGAAGTGATGCGCATCCTGTTGACTGCCGGCGCCGTCGTCTGGATCGCGGGCTGCAGCGCGGGGCTCCATCCCACCGGCACGAAGGAATTCGATCGGGCGGCGTTCAGGCAGGCGCGTGCGAAATGGGAAAACGCCGGGATTACCAGCTACGCGGTCGAAAGCCGGTATGTGTGTTTCTGCCCGGCGTATTTGAACTTCTGGACGCGGCTGACCGTGCGCCGTGACAAGGTCGTCGCAGCCGATCCTGTCACGCCGTTACCCCAGGAAATCTCGTCTGATGTGCGCGGATGGCGGACCGTACCCGAGATATTCGAATGGATCGAATCGGCGGCCTCGTCGAGCGACGACATGGTGAGCAAGGTCACCGTCGCCTATGACGAGGCGCTTGGATACCCGCGCGACATTACGATCCGGTGCGTCTCAACCGTCGCCGACTGCGACCGAGATTTTCATCTGCAGTCGCTTGCCCGGACCCCCTAGGCCACTAGCGTCCGATAAGACGATCGACCCGACCCGCTGTTCAGGAGGCACGTATGTTCAAGAGCCTGCGCGTACCGGAAGGTGTATTCCGGGCGGTGATGTGGATCGTCTCGTTCGTGTTTGCCGGCTTCCTGATTGGTCTGGGAGGGCGGCTGATCGCCGATCTGCCGCGGCTCGAAAATCAGCTGACCGTCGAACAGTTCGCCGATCAGGCGGCGCTCGTCTCGGCCCGAAGCGAGATCCTCGTGCTGCAGCGGCGCGAGCGGGAGCTCGGCGACGAGCGCGAACAGGCCGGGCTTGCCTTCAGCGCCGTCTCCAACGCCTACCAGTCTGCGCGCGCGAGTTATGCGAACTGGATTCAGACGCGCACGGCGACGACAGATCCCGCTCAGGATCCGGAGGTGCTGGCGCGCACGCGCGAGCTCGACAAACTGAAGGCCAGCGAGCGCGACGTGCAGGCTACCGTCGAGGATCTCGACAAGGAGCTTCTGGGTGTCCGCCAGACACTGGCCGCACGTGAACGAACGATTGGCGAGTCGCTCGAAGGGGCCGGCAGCGCGTATCAATCGGCCCTCTTCCGGCAGGAGCTGCGTGTGTTCGGCGCGCGGCTGCTGTTGACGCTGCCGTTGTTGCTCGTGGCCGGCTGGCTGATCGCGAAAAAACGAAAAAGCGACTACTGGCCATTGATGCGCGGCTTCGTGCTCTTTGCGGCCTTCACCTTTTTCGTCGAGCTGGTTCCGTATCTCCCGAGCTATGGAGGCTACGTTCGGTACGGCGTTGGCATCGTCGTGACGGCTGTCGCGGCTCACTACCTTGTGAGGGGGATGCGGGCCTACATGGCGAAGCGTCAGGAAATCGAGCGGCAGACAGAGACCGAGCGGCGGCAGTCCCTCCCGGCGGATCACGCGTTGAAGAAGCTGGCTGCCAACGTCTGTCCCGCATGCGAGCGCGCGCTGTTGACGACGGGGGATGTGAAGCCCGATTTCTGCGTGCACTGCGGGTTGAAGCTGTTCGATGTGTGCGGCACGTGCGAGACGCGGCGGAACGTGTTCTTCCACTACTGCCCGAAGTGCGGCACCGCCACCGCGGCGGCCAGCTAGGAAAAAAAGGCTCCCGGAGCTATTTACCGATCGCGATGACGGCGTCGTCGGTCCGAATGAATAGCCGTCCGCCCGCCACGGCCGGAGAGGCGAGCTGGCGCGCGTTGAGGCGATTGCGCGCGAGCACGCGCGGCTGTTGTCCCGCGGCCAGCACGATCGTCTGACCATCCTCGCTCAGCAGATATATTTTGCCGTCCGCGGCCACAGGAGAGGCCGTGAAGACCCCACCCGTGCGCTCCTGCCAGACCCGCTGCCCGGTTTTCGCGTCGATGGCGCTCAGCACGCCCACGTCTCCCGCCATGTAGAGCAGGCCGTTGTAGTGCACGAGCGATGAGACGTACGGCGCGCCCGTGTCCGTCCGCCAGAGCACGTGGCTGCGGCTGACGTCGCCCTTGCCGCCGGGGCGAATGGCCATGTAAGGACCACTTCGATACCCGCGGCTCGTGTAGATGAGACCGTCGTGAAACACCGGCATCGGAATGGGGAAGCGATTCTGCTCCTGGATGTGCCAGAGGAGTTGTCCCGTCGCGGCGCTGTGCCCGCTGATGCCCTCGCTCGAGTTGATAATCAGTTCGGGCGTGCCGGCCGTCTGCACGACGAGCGGCGTGCTGTACGAGTGGATGTCGCGCCCGCGCTCGACGCGCCACAGCGTCTTGCCCGATGCGGCGTCGATCTTCAGCAGGTATGCGGTCGGCAGGTGATAGCAGGCGAGGATGAGCGAGTTCTCGAAGATGACCGGCGAGCTGCTGTGCCCCCAGTTGATGTCGAACGGCGCGTACTCGCGCCCCAGATGGCGCGACCAGACAAGCTTGCCGGCCAGATCGAGCGCGACGATCTGGCCCGTGCCGAACCAGGCATACACCCGGCGGCCGTCGGTGACGGGGCTGGACGACGCAAGGTTGTGCTTATCGTGGACCTCCGAGAGGCGCCCTTCGGCCGGCATCTCGTATTCCCACAGCTTCCGGCCGTCGGTGCGATTCAACGCCGTGACGAGGAACGACACCTTGTCGGATGCCGCGGCCGCCGCACCGCCGCCAAGGGCGCGCTCACCGGACTCGACCGGATTGCCGCCCTGGACCAGCGTCGGATGGTTGCCGGCGCGGCGGGCGCTCCGGCCGATTTGTGATGTCACAAAGACGTAGTCACCCCACACGATGGGGGACGAGATGCCGAGACCGCGGACGGCGGACTTCCACGCGACGTTCTCGGTGTCGCTCCAGCGTTCGGGTAACCCGGTTTCCGTGGACACGCCCGTCGTTGATGGACCTCTCCAGTGCGGCCAGTTTTCGGCGCGCATGCCGGTTGCCGAGAGGACGACCAACAGGGCCAGTGTGTACGGCTTCATCGCGCGTTTCTCCTGGGAAATACACCACTTTTTAACACACGTCTCAAATCGGATCGTGCGTGCTGGAAATGCGCAACCACTATTCCTGTCGGGTGGTGTGCGGAAATGTAAAAGCCTGTACGCGGAAATCGTGTGAATTGCTAGGAAATTTGACGAAAGACCCCCGGCACGGTCATTGCCCCTAAGCCGTTCGCCGCGAACTTTGGTGGCCTCTCGAAGGGGGTTGCATGACTGCAGGGATTCGGTTCGTCGTCGGTGCGATGTTAGCGGTCCTGTTCTCGGCGTTGTTCTCGGTGGACGTTTACGCCCAACCTGCCACCAGGGTGGCGTTGCTGGCTGCGGATCAACCGGCGTCGGTGAATAACGTAACGGCCAGTCTCGTGTCCCAGGGCCTCGATGTGACCTTCATCGACGTGGGCATGGGAACGACGACGCCAACGCCGACCAGCGACGAGCTGCTGACCTATCAAGTCGTGTTCACATGGTCTCACTCATCACGCGGCTACGCCGATCCCACAGGCCTCGGTGATGCGCTCGCCGCATACGTGGATGCGGGTGGTGGTGTTGTGCAGGCCGCTCATTCACTCAGGCCTGATACGCCCTTCCGCCTCGACGGCCAATGGCACGCCGGCGCATACGAACCGCTCGCCCTGTCGCCGGTTGGAACGGGACGCCGGTTTACTTTGTTGCCCGTCATGCCGGCTCATCCGATTTTGAATGGCGTGACGTCGTTCGAGGGCGGTTTAATGAGCTGGCATCATACCAGTACGCTTCAAGGCTGCGGCGAGCTAGTCGCCAACTGGAGCAACTTCGCCGACGCGCTCGTCGTGGCGCGTATCGGCCCGCGCGGCGGTCGCATCGTCGGCCTCAACATGTACCCGGTGTCGAGCGTGCTGGATACAGGTAACTGGAACATCGCGACACAAGGTGCCCTCCTGATGGCCAATGCGCTGCGCTTTGCCGCGACACCTGCGCCTGTCCCTGCGCCAGTCGGCGCGCCTGTCGTGGCCGTGCTGGGGGCGACAGAGACGGCCTGGATCAACGACGTGCGCTGCAAGATTCAGGACACCCTTCTCTTCTCGCGCGTGGATGCGTTCGATGTGTCCTCCGCCATCCCGAATCTGGCCACGCTCAATCAATACGACGCGGTACTGACCTTCTCCGACGTTCAATACGCTGATTCGACGACGCTTGGGAACGTCCTCGCCGACTATGTCGACGGGGGGCACGGCGTCGTCGAAGCCTCGTCGAGCTTTGATCCCGTTGCCGATCTGGACGGCCGTTGGAGCAGTGGCGGATACCGTCCGTTTACCGAAGCGCCCGTGGTTGGATTCACAGAGGGCTCATTGGTACCGGTCGACTCGGGCCACCAAATCCTGCAGGGAGTCGCGAGCGTACTTGGCGGCGCAGTGAGTTATCACTCGTCGCCCGTCTCACTGAATCCGGCGATGACGCTGGTGGCCAACTGGACCGACGTACAGCCGTTCGTGGCTGCCGGGTCGGGCCCGGTCGGAGGCAGCATCGTCGGCCTCAACTTCTTTCCGCCTTCGAGCACCGTGGGAGACGGTTTTTGGGATGCAACCTCCGACGGGGCGCGGCTGATGGCCAACGCGCTGCTGTATGCCACGAACCGGAGTCCGTCGGCCGATGCGGGCGCCGATCAGACGATCGAGGCGACGTCGCCGACGGGCGTGTCGTTCTCGCTCACCGGAACCGGAAGCGATCTCGACGGCGATCCAGTTACGTTCGCGTGGTCGGGTGCCGCGACGGGGAACACGGCCAGCATGATGCTGGATGTGCCGCCGCCGGCAGCGCCGGCTGCGTCGCAGACCTACACCATGACGTTGACGGTGAGCGACGGTAGAGGCGGCGTGTCAACCGACGACGTCCTTCTGACGGTTACCGACACGACCGGTCCGGTTCTAAGCGGCGTTCCGGCGGGGCCGATTGACCTCGTGGCGACCAGCCCGGCGGGCGCGGTGCTGACCTACGGACCTGTTACGGCCGCCGATGCGGTTGACGGGGTGCGACCTGTGACGTGCAGCCCGGCGTCGGGGAGCACGATTCCGGTCGGCGGCACCGCCGTGACCTGCACATCGACCGACACACGCGGGAACACCTCGTCATCGAGTTTCAACGTGACGGTGACCGCGGATGACGGTGGCGACGGTGATGACTCGACGCCGGGCAAGGTGTACGGCTACGGGTTCATTCGCGATGACGACACGCTCTTCGAGTTCTCGTTCAACGCGCTCGAGAGCGCGTCGGGCTTCGAGCGCGGCGAGCTGCAGATGAGCACCAAGTCGGGCTATTGCTACCATCACCGGCATAGCCGGCGGAGCCAGAATCGCTTCGTCTCGCTCGCGCTCGATGAGGTGACGTTCAACGGCAACACCTCGGTGCAGTTCTCGGGAACGGGACGCTGGAACGGCCGCAACGGCTACCGTTTCGCCGTCTCCGCGTCGGACACGTTCGTCAGGTACCGGCACTTCGACCGAATCCACATCACCATCACGTCGCCCACGGGCGAGGTGGTTTCCGAGGTTGAAGGCAGGCTCCAGGGCGGCAACGTTCAGTTCGTGCGCGTCCGCCATCACCAGTAAACGCGCTTCGTGAAATAAAGGGGTCGGGTGCATTTTTACGTAAATCGAAAAATTGCACCCGACCCCTTTTTCGGTGCCATGCGCGCGGCGCTATCAGTCACGTTCATTCTCCTCACCAGTGCCGCGCCCTCGGGCGCGGCACTGCCGCAAGAGGCCGCCGCAGCCTGCGAGGCTCTCGGTGCCACCGTCATCTTCATCGGAACGCCTGGCAAGCCCGCCGAAGTGCTCGTGTCGTTCGAAGATCGAATCCGGCCCGCGCGCGAGCGCTGGTTGAAGGCACAGGCTGAGGCAGACGGGTCCAAAGACACAGAGGTCCATATCAGGGCCATTCGCGCCTTCGACGACTACGAATCCCTTCGCATTCGCTATCCGGAACCCAGGAAGATGGTGCTCATCCCCGTCGAGGTCGAGACGCATTTGAAAGGCGCCACGCCGCCGCTCGTCTACCTGCAGAACATGGGTCTGGACGAACTCGAGCCTGGCCGCCGCTATGTACTCTTCAGTGACTTCCTGATGCCACCCGACATGGAGGACCGGATCATGAACCCCGCCGGAATTCCACAAGCAGTGGAGAAGGCTGAGCTGAGCCTGCGCCTCATTCGCGAAGCGCTTGCGGCGTCATATGGCGGCACTGTGATCGGATCCATCGAGTACGAGCCGGCCGGCGATCCGGCCAATAAGCCGACAGCGGCTGCCGGACTGACTGTTCGCATTGCATCACCGGGTTTCATACTCAACACCACCAGTGACACCGATGGCATCTTTCTCGTCACGGGTGTGCCATCAGGGCAGGTCAGCGCCACACCGTCCCTTCCGAACGGTCTCGCAATCGTCGATGACAAGTCAGGCACGAAGACACTCGGTGAGGGCGCCTGCGTGCCGTTGCAGATGCAAGCCGCGCTGAACGGCCGCATCCGTGGACGGGCCGTCGGGGCCGGCGGCATACCCAGAGCAGGAATGAAAATTCGGCTCGTTCCAAGCACTGACCGCTGGTGGGCGCACGACCAGCGTTATGACGTGACCACCAACGATCGCGGCGAGTTCGA
Source organism: Vicinamibacterales bacterium (assembly GCA_963821395.1). Classification (GTDB taxonomy): domain Bacteria; phylum Acidobacteriota; class Vicinamibacteria; order Vicinamibacterales; family JAMQPK01; genus JAMQPK01. The sequence goes on from CAWGDY010000026.1 coordinate 38,762, forward strand.
ATTCCGCACGATACCACCGGGGTCATATTTCGTCGGCTACGAACATATCGTGAGCGGGGTTTGGTCGAGCCATCCTCCATTGATCTACTATCCGGGCACGCCCGATCCCGCCGCTGCCATGCCCGTTGTCGTCGGCAAGGCGACGCTGCACGAAGGCTTTGATTTCACGGTAGTCCGGTAGCTCGAGATGCGTACCATTCGCGCGCTTACGACCGCAGTCGTTGTCTTGCTGGGCGGTGCCGCCCAGACGGCCGCGGCACTGCCAGAGGATGGGATCAGCGCTTGCGAGCACCTGTGGTCGAAGCTGGTCTACATCGGTGAAGCCGGCGTGCCCTTTCGCTATCGGCTCTTCCAGGAGAGGATCGATCGCGCGCGTGAAATGCTTTCGAAGGCGAAATCTGTGTACGACAAGTCCCCGAACAATATCGAACTCCAGCTAGAGTTGCTGGATGCCGAGTCCGATCTCGAGGACTGGACCGCCAAGTCATTTGAAATGACGCTCGTGCCGATGAAAATCGAACGCGTCTTTCGCGGCAATCCGGCGGCGGAAAGTTTCGTCGTTCTGCCTCGTGGCATGAACGTGGAGCCCGGCCGCACGTACGTGTTCTACGGGGACAACACGTGGGCAACAGTCGGACTCGAAGCTTATGAAGGTTGGATGCAGGACGTGGACTCTGCGCCCAACGCGGTTCGGGTCCTGGCGGCGTCAGCGACGAGCGGCGGCGGCGCATTGTTCGGTGCTCTCGAGCTGGAGCATGCGAATGATGGAAAACAGGCCACACCACTCGCGAGTACACGAATTCGTCTGACCGCACCCGGTTACACTGAGGAGGTCGCAACGGACAGCGATGGTATTTTCATCGCGGCCAACGTTCCGCCGGGTCCTGTCACCATTGCGCCGGCGCTTCCTCAACACATTGCCGTGACGAATAATGCCTTGTTGACAGCTCAGGTCACAGGCGGACGCTGCACGTCGGTCAACCTGCGAGCGGCACTGAACGGCCGCATCCGCGGCAGGATCACTGGCCGTGATGGAAAGCCACGGGCAGGTTTGACGGTTGAACTTCTTCCCGTTGGCTACTCCAACATCGGTCCGCCGACCGATCAGCGGTACCGTGCACGCACGACCGAACGTGGCGAGTACGAATTTCGCGCCCTGCCGCCTGGCTCGTATGTTGTGGGCCATCAGATTCATCAGCACGATGTCGTGCCTCCCGGCGGCTATCCTCCAACCACGTATTTTCCTGGAGTGCCAAACGGTCGCGCCGCGACTCCCGTCATCGTCGGCAATGCGACACAACACGACGGCGTGGACTTCACCGTCCCCTGACGCGGTACCGGCCTGCGTCTGGTAAACTTCCCACGTAATCCTTCAGTATTTAGATAAAGATGCGAATCGTTCAGGGTATCGCTCTGTCTCTCGTCGCGGCTCCGCTTGCCCTGGCGCTGTCGGCACAGGCACCGGCCCCGGCGGCCGAGCGCTACTGGCCGCAGTGGCGCGGTCCGATGGCCAACGGGATCTCCAGGCAGGCGAATCCTCCCCTGGAATGGGGAGAAGGAAAGAACGTGCGCTGGAAGGTGGAGATTCCGGGCCGCGGCTCGGCGTCTCCGGTCATCTGGGGAGATCGTGTCTTCATCCTGACGGCCATTCCTGCCGGTACGGGCGTCAAGGATTCACACGGTCCGCGCGGCGGCATCACGCCGAGGGGCATGCATCGGTACGTCGTGATGGCGCTTGATCGACGGGATGGCCGCGTCGTGTGGGAGCGCACCGCGCGCGAGGAAGCGCCGCACGAGGCGTCACACCAGGACAACGGCACATGGGCGTCGTCTTCGGCGATGACCGACGGGCAGCACGTCATCGCGTCGTTCGAATCGCGGGGCATCTACGCGTACGACATGAACGGCACGCTCGTCTGGGAGAAGGACCTCGGCGACAAGTCGATGCGGAACGAGTTCGGAGAGGGCAGCACCCCCGCGCTCTATCGCAACCGGCTGATCGTCGTGTGGGACCACACGAAAGGATCGTTCGTCACGGTCCTCGACAAGAACACCGGCAAGGAGCTCTGGCGCGTCAGCCGGAACGAGATCGACACGTGGGCCACGCCGTTCGTCGTCGAACACGCCGGCCGCGCGCAGGTCATCGTGCCGGGCATGAACCGTCTGCACAGCTACGATCTCGAGACGGGCGAGGTCGTCTGGCACAGCGAAGGCCTGACGATGAACCCGATTCCGTCGCCGGTGGGCGAAGACGGAATCGTGATTGCGACCAGTGGGTTCCGCGGCAACAATCTGAAAGCGATTCGGATTGCGGACGCGAAAGGAGATCTCACGGGATCGAAGGCCCTGCTGTGGTCGCTCGATCGCGACACGCCGTACGTGCCGTCTCCGCTTCTGTATGACGGGTTCCTGTACCTGTTGAAGAGCAATTCACCGATTCTGTCGGTCTTCGACGCGAAGACGGGCAAACCTCACTATCAGCTTCAACGGCTCGATGGTCTGGGATCGGAAATATTCTCGTCGCCGGTCGGCGCCGCCGGACGGGTGTACATCACCGGCCGCGACGGACACACGCTCGTGATTCGCAACGGCGGCTCGTTCGAAATCCTTGCGAAGAACGTGCTCGACGACGGGTTCGACGCCTCGCCCGCGCTGGTCGACAACGAAATGTACATGCGCGGGTATCGGTATCTCTATAGCCTCGGGGTCAAGTGAGTGCAGAATCCTGACGTCATTGTCATAGGCGGGGGGCCCGCCGGCTCGACCACATCAACCCTCATCGCGCAACGCGGCTACCGGGTACAGCTCTTCGAGCGCGATCGGTTCCCGCGCTTCCACATCGGCGAATCGCTGATTCCCGAGACCTACTGGGTGCTGCAGCGGCTCAACATGCTGCCGAAGATGCAGGCCAGCCCCTTCGTGAAGAAATACAGCGTGCAGTTCGTCAACGCCAAGGGCAGGGAGTCGGCGCCGTTCTATTTCTGGGACAACAAGCCGCACGAGTGCTCGCAGACCTGGCAGGTGGTGCGGAGCGAGTTCGACAGGATGATGCTCGACAACGCGCGCGAGCACGGTGTCGACGCGAGCGAAGGCGTGCGCGTGCTCGACGTGCTGTTCGACGGCGATCGCGCGGTGGGCGTCAGGATTCGCGACGAACAGAACAACGATCGCGAGGTGTTCGCCAGGGTCATCGTCGATGCCAGCGGGCAGACGGCGATGCTGCAGAACCGCTTCAAGCTGCGGCTCTGGGATCCGGTGCTCAACAAGGGCGCCATCTGGACGTACTGGGAGAACGCGTACCGCGACAGCGGGCGCGACGAAGGCGCCACGCTCGTCATTCAGACCGGCGACAAGCAGGGCTGGTTCTGGTACATCCCGCAGCACGACAACGTCGTCAGCGTTGGCGTCGTCGCGCCGTTCTCGCACCTGTTCAATGAGAATCGCGCGAGCCACGAGAAGACCTACGAGGAGGAAGTCGAGAACGCGCCCGGCGTCAAGCAGCGCCTCGCGAACGCGAAGCGCATCACCGGGTATTTCGTGACCAGGGACTACTCGTATCGCGCGAAAGAGGTGGCCGGCCACGGCTGGGTGCTCGTCGGCGACGCGTTCGGCTTCCTGGATCCGCTGTACTCGTCGGGTGTGCTGCTGGCGCTCAAGTCCGGACAGCTCGCCGCTGATGCGATCGTTGACGGTCTGGCCAAGGGCGATGTGTCGGCCGCACAGCTCGGTTCGTGGGGCGCGGACTTCAACCGCGGCGTCGATCGGATGCGCCGGCTGGTCTGCGAGTACTACGCGGGCTTCAGCTTCGGCGACTTCGTGAAGAGCTATCCCGAACTGCGCGGCACGGTCACCGACCTGTTGATCGGCGACCTGTTCGACGATCGCGTGGACAAAGTGTGGGGACCGCTGGAGTCGCTTTACAAGCCGGGGATGGATCGGATTCAGGACTGGAGCGAGGGCACGCCGGCCGACGTTGCCCAGCACAAGACGAACGAGCTGATTCTGCCTGAGGGCAGAAGACGGTGACTTGCGCACTAGGGATTGGGGATTAGGGATTAGGGATTAGGAATTCGAGATTGAGCTAAGGGTTCGAGGGAACACACGATGCGCACATACGCGGTTGCACTTGCACTTGGAATCTTGTTGTCCAGCACCGGGCTTCATGCCGAGAACTGGCCGCAGTGGCGTGGGCCTTCGGCCAACGGGATCAGCGGCGAGACGAATCTGCCCGTCACATGGACGACGACCGAGAACATCACGTGGAAGCTGCCCCTTCCCGAATGGTCGGGATCGACGCCCATCGTCTGGGACAACCATATCTTCCTGAACGTCGCCGAAAAAGGCAGCCTGTTCCTGTGGGCGGTGGATCGCACCAAGGGAGAGCCGATCTGGAAGCGCCACCTGAGCGACGGCGATCACCGGGAGCGCAAACAGAACATGTCGACGCCGTCGCCGGTGACCGATGGGATCGCCGTGTGGGTCATGACCGGTACCGGCATTCTCAAGGGCTTTGATTTCCACGGCAAAGAGCTGTGGATGCGCGATATCCAGAAGGAGTACGGTCGCTTCGGCCTGAACTGGGGGTACGGGTCGTCGCCCATGCTCTTTGGCGATTCGCTCTACGTGCAGGTGCTGCACGGGATGAAGACGGACGATCCTTCTTACGTGCTCCGCATCAGCAAGGCGAACGGCCGGACGATCTGGCGTCAGGAGCGGCCAACCATCGCGCAGCGCGAATCCCCGGACTCGTATACGACGCCGACGATGGTGAAGGCAGGGGAGAATCTCGAGCTCGTGATCACCGGCGGTGACGCCGTTACCGGGCACGACATGAACACCGGGAAAGAGCTGTGGCGTGCCGATTCGCTGAATCCCACCAACGACCTCTCTTATCGCATCGTCGCGTCGCCCGTCGTGCATGGCGAGCTCATCATCGTACCGAGCCGCGAGCGTCCCATGCTGGCGATGCGTCCGGGCGGACGCGGGGATGTCGCGCGCTCCCACATTCTGTGGCAGTTCGAGAACGGCCCCGATGTGCCGACGCCGGTCACCGACGGCAAGTACGTCTACGTCATCAACGACCGTGGCATCATGTGGTGCCTCGACGCCAAAACAGGTCATGAGGTGTACGGCAAGATGCGCCTGCGCCCCAGCACGTACAGCGGGTCGTTCGTGATGGCCGACGGGAAGCTCTACATCACCAACGAAGACGGCCTCACCACCGTCGTGCGGACCGGGCCGAAATTCGAGATCCTCGCCGAGAACAACTTCGACGACTACACGCTGAGCTCGCCCGCGGTCTCGGACGGCCAGATCTTCATCCGCACCACGGCGGCGTTGTGGGCGATCGGGAAGCGAACCACGAAATAACCACGAAGACACAACCACGAAGACACGAAGACACGAAGGTCGGAGTCAAAACACACCCGGACTCGATAGCGGTGGCACGGGGCTTCAGCCCTGTCCGGAACAGAAAACAGAAGATCACCTCGACCCTGTCACTTACCACCCGGGCATGTAGACAGAACTGATAACATCTCCCCCCATACAACTGCGTTTCCATCAGGGCACGCCCGAGGACGGTCGATCGTAGAAACCGTTTCGACGCCGCCTCTTCGTGCCTTCGTGTCTTCGTGGTCCGGTCGTGCCGTCGTGTCTTCGTGCCGTTCGTGTCTTCGTGTTTTCGTGGTTCCGTCGTGGCTTCGCCTTCGTGACTTCGTGGTTTCTGGAGGTGCCCGATGAGTCAATCCGCGCTCAGCGTCTTTGTCTTCGGCTGGTACATCTTCGCGAATGCCCTGATTCTGATCGTCGCGCCCAACCTGCTGCTCACCACCCTGGGCATCGAGCCGACGCACGAGCCGTGGCTGCGCCTGCTGGGGATCGTGACGCTCGCGCTCTCCTTCTATTACATTCTCGCGGCCTACGAGGAAGTCCTCTCGTTCTTCCGATGGACCATCCTTGGCCGATCGACGGTGTTTGTCGGCGTGTCGGTGCTCGTGGTGGGAGGACTGGTGCCCGCCGTCGTCGTGGTCTTCGCCGTGATCGACGCCCTGGGCGCGATGTGGACGGCGGCCGCTCTCCGCTCGGATCGCGTCGCCGCTGCAAACTAGGTGCGTTGGGTGCGACACAGAGAAATACAAACAAGAGATCAGGAGATCACGAGGGCCAGGAGAATTCTTCTTCAAAGAGATTTCTCCTAACCTCCTGGTCTCCTGTTTTCTGTTCTCCGTGCCTTTGTGTCGCGTCCTTTGTGGTTACGCCGCAGGCCTGAAATACAGCACCATGCCCGCGCCCACCGACGCGAGCACGAAGCCGACGTACAGCATGGGGCTTGGCGCGACCTTGGGAGGGTGGAACGCCATCGACAGGAGCACGTTGACGATCGGCGCGCCACCGAACACCAGCGGCATCACGTAGACGGGCAGGCCGCCTGCGCGGAAGGCCCAGATGATGCACGCGGCGCCGGCCGCACCGAGCGCGCCGGCGATCGTGGCGATCAGCAAACCGGTCTGGTCGAATCCTGCGAGGCTACCCTGCGCGGCCAGGGCGCCGACCGGGATCAGCACGCCAATCAGGAAATACGCCACGCCGACGCACAAGAGCGCCTTCAGCGGGTTGCCCAGCATCACCTGACCGCGGTGCAGCAGTACCCGTACGCGCCCCACGACAGCACTGCACCTGCCACGAACAACAGCCATCTCATCTATTTGTCGCCCTTCATTACTTGTTCGCGATCGCGAACAACTGATTTCGATTGTTCATGAAGATCGTGCCGTGCGCCGGCGTCACGGTGGAGTACACCGAGCTGCCCATGTTCATCTCTGCCAGCACCTTCTTCTCCCGCCCCTGCGCGAGCACCGTGACGTCGCCGTCTTCATCGCCGATGTAGATCTTGCCGTCGACGGCAAACGGCGATCCCCACGTGGCGGCGAACAGGTCGTGCATCCAGATCTCCTTGCCGGTCTCCGCGTCGAGACAGTAGAGGAAGCCGCTGAAGTCGGAGATGTAGACGAGGCCGTCTGCGACCGCGGCCGTCGAGATCGAACGGCGGATCTTGTTGAAGTGCCACAATCGTCCGCTCTGCGTGATGTCGCCCCGCTTGGTCGCGTCGATCGCGTAGAAGTTGCCGACGCCTTCGCCGTGCTCCGGGTCCTGGCCGTTCGCGATGTAGACGCGGTCGTTGTTGATGACCGGCGTGGAGATCAGCTCGTTACGGGTCCTCGGCCACACAGCTTCCTTCGGGTTCGTGTCGAACTCCCAGAGCTTCTTCCCGGTCTGGGCTTCGTAGCCGCGCACCCAGCCATCTCCCTGCGCCGACACTACCTGCGCCACGCCACCGATCGTGCCCACCGACGGTGCGGACCACTGGCCGTGGAGGATGCGATCTTCGACCGAGTTGTCCTCCCAGACGAGCTTGCCCGTGGTCCTGTCGAGCGCGATGATGGCCGGGGCGCGCGGCGAGGGAATGTTCACATGGCTTTCGTCCTGCCCGTTGGCCGTGCTGACGAAGAGGAGATTGCCCCACATCGTCGGTGACGAGTTGGCGAGGTTGTGCGGATACGCGCCAACCTCTTCCATCATGTCGAACGACCAGATGACGTCGGCATCGTTCATGCCGGTCAGCTTTTCGTCGGTCACCGGGCCGTCGTTCTCCTTGTCGCGAAATCCTTCGATGTCGAGGCAGAAGATGACGGCGCGGTTGCTCACGTAATACAGCTTGTTGCCGTCGACCATCGGTGAGGAGGCGATACCCTGATACGGCCAGTCGTTCGCGCGGCCCGCCTCGAGCTTGACGTGGGTCTGCTGCCACAGGAACTCGCCGTCGGTTTCGCGGAACGCCATCAGCACGCCGCGATCGCCGGGCTGCTTCGGATCGCGCAGCTTCTCGTTGTTGGTCCCGACGAACACCATGCCGCCGGCCACCACCGGATTGCCGTAGCTCTGCGAGCCGAGCTCGGCCACCCATTTGATGTTCTTCTTCGTCTTCACGTCCCAGTCGGTGGCCAGCCCTTTGGCATTCGACACCATGTTGCGGTCGGGAGTCCCGCCCCACATCGGCCAGTCGCCCGTCCCCGGATCGGACGCCACAAGTCGAGATGCACCAAGTGATGCAACGATTAACGCTATTGCGACGAGCACTCGAGCTTTTGTCATGTCCTAATCCCTAATCCCCAATCCCTAATCCCTGGTGGGAGGGGTTACTGATTCGGCGTCAGTTGTAAGTTGTCGATGTACGCGCCGAACTCCGCGTCGAGGAAGAAGCCCGGCGCACCCTGGCGATTGCCAATCGGATCGGTCTTGTCGATTTGCCACGCGTCCGGTTCGGCTTCGCCGGTCGCCCACGCCTTGCCACGCGCCCGGACTTGTCCGTTGGAAAGATTCTCGACGCGCAGTTTGATCGTGTACCACGTGTCGGCCTTCCACGCGAACGGCACCATGACCGAACGCTGGGTCTCGGGCTCCCACGGCTCGAGCTTCAGTCGCTGCGTGGTGCCGTAGAGCACCAGGCTGTACCGCTGCACGGTGATGCCGACATCGGCCATCATGCGCCGCCTCGTGGGGGCGCGCACGTCGGCCTGCATCGTGTAGTTCGACCAGTCGACGGGACCGATGAACACGCGGCTGCGCTTGAAGAGCGTGTTGGTCGGCGTCTTCTCGAGGACCTTCTGTCCATCCAGTGTTGCCACCACCATTGGCCCGACCGGCCCGGCGGCGTTGACCCATCCGGCCGGCGCCGATTTTTCCGGCAACGAGTCGAACGTCTCGGTCCAGGGCATCGGCCTGACAATCCGCGCGCGCGCTTCTCCGGTGAGCGATCCCACGGCCGCCTTGATGAGTCCGGCCTGCTCGCGATCGCCGGCGGCGGTAAAGGTGCCGTCGGTGACGGTGCCCTTCAATCCGTCGAGCGACCACGTGGCCTTCTCCTCGCGCAGAAAACGTCCCCGGCTGTCGAACGCCTTCGCGGTGAGCTTGACGCTCTGCCCCGGCGCGACGACCAGTTCCGTCGGCGAGACCTGCACGAAGGCCGGCGCCCCTTCGCCCACGACGGCCGGTTCGTTCGCGGCAAAGCCGGTCAGCGTCTTGCGCTGTTTCGGTCCGATCGCGTAAACGGCGTCGGTCGTCGCGAAAAAGATCCGGCCGCGCGAGATCGCGGCGCCTCCGAACACCTGCTCGGCCGTGCCCTCCGATCCGCCGATGCTGTTCTTGCTGACCGGCAGCTCGACTTCGCTGAGAATCTCCGCGCGATCCGGATGTGGCCGGACGATGAAGAACTTGCCGTTCTCGCTGCCGACGAAGATCTTTCCGTCGGCCATCACGGGCGAGGCTTTCTGCGAAGTGCCGAGCGGCTGCCTCCACAGCTCTTTGCCGGTCTCGATGTCGTACGCGATCAGGCGCGAGCCGTTTTCAATCTGATACAGGCGGGTGCCGTCGACAAGCGGAGACGAGAAGCCGAACTGCTCGCCGTAGTGCGCCCACTTGGTGGCCTTGATGTCGCCCGTCTGCGAGCCGTCGATGGCGGCCACCATGCCCATCTCGTTGCCGGTCAGGTTTTCGTCGCCATGCGAGATGATGACCGTGCTACCGCTCACCACGACGCCCGTGTTGATCGCGCGCTTCGCGGCGACGTAGCTCCAGACCTTTTCGCCCGTCTGAGCCTTGATGGCGTGAATGCCGCCGTCGCCGAGACCGACAATCAGCAGCCTCGTGCCGTTGATCGTCGCGATGAGCGGCGCGGCGTAGGCCGTGTCGTACGGACGCCCGCCAGGGTTCGCGACATAAACGATGTCGCCCGTCCGCTTGTTGAGGGCGATGATGCGATGCGAGCGCGCGGCCTGGGTGCCCCAGTTCGAAACGGCCGCGCTGACGATCACCAGATCGCCATCGACGATCGGCGACATCGTCCGGCCGCCGTGGGTCGTGAACGCCGCGAACTCCTCGCCGATCGATCGCTGCCAGAGCGGCTTGCCGTCGGCGCTCAGCGCGACCAGCGTGGCGCCGACGCTCAACGCGTAAACGTTCCCCGTTTCCGGATCCGCGGCAGGCGAAGCCCATCCGACCCGGTGTGGCGGCACGTCACTCTGGAAGATGTTGAACTTGTATTCCCACAGCACCTTGCCGCTGTCCGCATCGAGCGCCATCACCCGTTCCTGCAACGCCGTTCCGCGTCCCGACGGGTTCTGGACGTACACGTGGTTGCCCATGACGATCGGTGCCGAACGGCCACCAAACGGCGCGCGCCACAGCAGATTCGAGCCCTTCACATCCCATGTCGTGGGGAGACCGGTCTCTGCTGACGTGCCGTCGCGATTCGCGCCTCGGGCTTCGGGCCAGTCCCCCATCGCCACGCGGCGCGGGCCTTGTGCCAGAGCGGACGTGCCCATCATGAAGCAGAGCGTGGCGATGGAAAGGAGCTGTTTCAGCATACGGATTCGGATGTTACTTGAATACGCCCGGGCGGGAAAGGTTGCTTACGGCAGGAGTTACCGGCATCGGCACCAGGACCGCGCCTGTTGCGAAGACGCCCACAGCGGCGGCCAGGATGTTGAACATTCCCGCATAGCTGCCGGTGCGTTCCACGGTTGCAGCAAGCAGCAGCGGGCCGACAGCCGATGCGACCACGGTAACCGCCTGCGCGACACCCTGGATGCGGCCCAGGTGACGGCGGCCGTAGACGCGGGGCCATACGCTGAAGAACAGCACCATCACGAGGCCACCGCCAAGCCCCATCATCGTGGCCCAACCCATCGCCATCCCAATGGAGCTGACGTGCGGCAGTACCAGCAGTCCGATGCCGAGCACCAGGAGCGAGATCGCCAGCAGTCCGTTCAGCGCCATGAAGCGCGCGAGCCAGCCGCCGGCGAAATTTCCCGCGAGCCCGGTAATCGCCGTGACGACGAGCGTCTGGTAGTAAATCTCCGGACCGAATCCGCGCTCGGCCAGGATCGATTCGTTGAAGAGGCCGATGCCCGAGGCGACGAGTCCGTACAACGCCGCACCGCCCGCGAAGATCCAGAACGCGGGCGTCGCCAGCGCTTCGCGCAGAGTGAACCCGGGCGGTTCAGGGTTCCTGGTTCCAGGTTCCGGGTTCCGGTTCAGAGGTTCCTGGTTCGGTTCCAGACCGTCGGGACGAAGTCCGATCGATTCCGGGTTGTTCCGCACGAGCAAGAGCGCCAGCGGCACGAGCCCCGCGAAGATCGTGGCGCCGACGCCGAACCATGCTGCCCGCCATCCCGCGGATTGCACGATCGACCCCACGACCGGAAACGCGATCATGAAGCCGATGCTCATCACGATGCTGTATACCGCCATCGCCATGTCGATGCGGCGAACGAACCATTGACCGACCATGGCGATGCTGACGACCGACAACGCGCTCTGGCCGAGCGCTCGCGTCAGCGTGACGGCAATGGCGAGCTCGGTGAACGAGGCGGCGCGGCTCATCAAGCACACAACGGCGCCCAGCGCGGCAGCGACGAGTGCCAGCACCACGCGGCTGCCGGCGCGATCGATGAAGCGGCCGACACCGAATGCGCCGGCGGTGCCGACGAGGGTGGCCCACAGATTCAGTTGCGCGTAATCCACGCGTCCGATCTTCAGGTCGGCGAGCAGCGGCTCGGTGATGAGGCCGAGCCCCTGCGTGCGGCCCGGCAGCGTTCCGACCATGGCCGCCGCCGCGACGCCGAGCACCACCCAGCCGTAGAACGGCGTGCGCGTGGGGACGCTGGCGCGATCGGAACCCGGCCATGTTGTGGGCTGCATGTTCACTCCGGCGGTGGCGGCGGGTCGTGGCGCTGCACCAGCGCCTTGATCGGAATGGCGATGCCTTCCTCGGCGAAGCGCCGGTGCAGCCGCTTGACGAACTCGTGCTTGATGAGGTGCTGATCGACGAACTCCTGCGCGCGAAGAATGACCGAGAAGCCGATACCGGGATCGCCGAACGTGTGGTACCGCACGAACGGCTCGAAGCCGGGCACGCCCCCAGGCACCGTCTGCATCACGTCTTTCGCGACGTCGGTCGCGATCCGCTCGACGTGCTCGAGATCGCTCGCGTAGTCGACGCTCGCTTCGATGACCACGGCGAGCTCGAGATCGGGCAGGTGGTAGTTGGTGACGATCGACTGCGAGAACTTGGCGTTCGGCACGAGCACGGTATTGTTCGACAGCTGCCTCAGCCGGCTCGCGCGCCAGTCGATGTCGACGAGATAGCCTTCTTCGCCCGACGACAGGCGGATGTAGTTGCCGATGCGGATGTGCTTGGCCACCGACAGGTAGAGCCCGGCAAACAGGTTCGCCAGCGTGTCCTGCAGCGCGAGCGCGACGGCGAGGCCGCCGACGCCGAGGGCCGTCAGCATCGGCGTGATCGACAGTCCCAACCCATTGAGGACGACGAGCAGGCCGATGGTCACGACGACGATGCGGATGACATTTTCGGTGAGCGTCGTCGTCGGCATCGCGGCTTCGATCGCCGGACTGTGCGAGCGGACGAGAATGACCAGGATTTCCGACACGAGGAACGTCAACGACACCGTCGCGACGACGTAGAGACCCTTGTCGAGGGTCGTCGCGGCATTGGTCGTCAGCGTCCACATGCCCGCTGCGAGATAGACGCCGACCAGCAGGCTCCAGAACGGGATCCGGCGCGCGATGGCCTCGCTGATGGCGTCATCCCAGCGGATCGACGTGCGCCGCACCAGACGGCTGACTTGCGTGGCGAAGATGCGACGCGCCACGCTGCCGGCGAGATAGGCGATGGCGATGACCAGCAGAGAGACGAGCGCGGTGCGAGCGGAGTGCGGGAGGCCCTGGAGATCCCAGTTCATCGGAGATTGATCATATGTCTTTCGCTGCAGATCGGCGACGCCGCGCGATGACCAGTGTATAGATGGCCGCGTTGATGGACAGCGCCAGAGCGCCGAGGAAGAGCTGGTGAGTTCGCGTGAGTCCTCCCGGATAGAGCGCCGGCAGGATGTAGTGGGCGATGAAATCCCCCTGGTATCCGGTTTCGCCTTGCGCGCGCCGCAGACGATTCTCGAGCGGGGTGAGCGGACAAATCCATCCGCTGAATTCGATGAATGCACCCCAGAGAACGGCGGGGATGTGCAGCCAGATGATGCGCGGCCACCACAGCGCGAGCACGCCTCCGCACACCACGAAGATCACGAACAGAAAGTGGAGGAGGACGACGAGGTCGGCCATGACCACCGGTCGTCTCAACGGCACGGGCGCACTTCGAAAAGCACGAGTTCGCGTGCGTTGGACAGCCGATTTCGGCGTTCTCCGGCGCGATCGACATCAGCAACTGCTCGAAGTTCTTCTGCTGGGCGGCGATCGTCTTCGCAGGTCCTGTCAGCTTGAAGAACACGTTGCCGCCGGGTCCTTCCGCGATGGCGCCGATCAACCGGTACCCCGGCACCGGCTTACCCGCCATCATCGGTCCTCCCATCCCGGTATAGGTGCCCGAGGCATCGACCATCGTGATGGCCACGCCGCGCACGGTCTTCTTGTCCACTTTGGCGGCCGCCGGCTTGCCGTCGGTGCCGAGCACCTGGTTCCTCCATCGCTCGACGTTCGCCTCGACGCCGCCACCCTGGCCAGGACCGAAGAAGTTCACCACGCACTCTGCGACGCCGGTATCGCCCGCCACCGGCACGATGGAATACGTCGCGGCACGCATGGGCCGCGCGCCTTCAGGCTTCCAGCCCTGCGGCGCCGTCCATCGAAGACCGGCCGCGGATTCGGCAAACAGGCAGGCGGATGCGAACAGAAGGAGAGCCGCGAGTGAAGCTGGACGCATGCGGGGAGTATAGCTCGGTAGTCGGCAGTCGTCAGGCAGTCGGGAGTCTGCAGTCGGTAGTCTTCAGTCGTCAGTGAATACGAGGCTGACGACTGAGACTCCCGACTGAGACTGCAGACTGCCTGTACTGAAGATTGTCGACTGGTTCAGTCGCAGCGCTCCGTCCCGCCCTTGATCGAGCGGACCTGCATCTCGCGGTCGACGAGCATGCCGGAGACGTTGACGCGATAGCCGACGTGCGACTTGAAGTCGACGCGTTGACCGGCGTCGATGAGCTCGATGCGCGCCGAGTTTTTCTTGATGAAGCCCGACTTCCAGCTGCGCGACTTCGGCGCGTGATCGCCGTCGGTATCCTTCAGCTTGAACATCCCGTCATCGCGGACGAGGCATCCGCCGATGGTCGTCGCGATGCTTTCTTCGTCCTGCTGCTTGGTTGCCTCCACCGTGCGCGATTCCGCTCGCGATTCCATGACGGGCGTTTCCATCGCGGGTGGTGTGGCGTCCGCGGGCTCTGGCGTCGCAGTCGCGACGACCGTTTTCGGCGTGGCAGCCGGCTTGGCCGCCTTGGCGGGCGCGGGCTTCGGCTGAACCGCTTTGAGCGGCTGTGGCGCCTGCTCCGCCGTCGCCTCGAGCGAGGGCGGCATGGCAGGCAGCGACATGTCGAGCGCCGGCTGATCGGGTTCCTTGGCCGCCGCGTCGAGCGACTGAGATGGCGAGCACGCCACCATAGCCATGAGACTGATGAGGCAGACACTTCCCACGATCGTGTTCGAACGCATCACAGTTCCTCCTTGCGAACGTGTGGATTGACCGCGTCTTCGCGGTGACCGGGGAGAGAGAGCAAAGCGGGTGCCCGCAAAAACCGGCCGATTCAGGGGGAATCGAGGGCCGGTGTTGCACGATGGAACACCCAAAACTGTAAGTGCTACTTCAGCAGCGTGAACTTCTGCATCCGCCGCCCGGTGTCGGTTTCGGCGATATAGAGGTTGCCGCTCGAATCGACCGCGACGGCATGACCGTGCGTGAAGTTGCCGAGCCAGTGACCGGGCCGGCCGAAGCTCGACAGAATCTTGCCGCTCGCGTGATCGAGCACGTGCAGTTGCTCGTTGCGTCCGTTCATGACGTACATGAACTTCTGCTCGGGGTCGCGCGAGAACGCAATCCACCAGACCGTGCCACGCGGATCGGGCAGCGCCGGCGTGCCCGTTCGCACCCAGATGTTCCTGACGAAGGTGCCCATCTTGTCGAACACCTGGACGCGATCGCCCTGGCGGTCGCAGACGTAGATGAGCCCGGCGCGGCTCATCGCGATGCAGTGGACGAGCTGCGCGAACACGCCGCTTACGCCATCGATGGTTTCCTGCGGCGTCGCCTGGCGGCCCCATTGACGAAGGAACTCACCGTTCTTGTTGAAGACGGCGACACGCCGGTTGCCGTATCCATCGGCCACGTAGACGTCGCCGTTCGCCGGATCGACAACGACTCCGGCCGGATTGAAGAACTGCGCCTTGCCGGCGTTCAGCCGCTCGCCCTTGGCGGTGCCGTCGGATGTGTCGACGACGCCGCGCTTGCCGATTTGCATCAGCAGCTTCCCCTCGTGGCTCCATTTCTGGACGATGCCGTCGCCGTTTCCCGTCAGCCAGATGTTGTACTCGTGGTCGACGAAGCAGCCGTGAATGGTTCCCGGAACCGTATTCGAATCGCCAAAGGAGTGCACGAGCGTGCCGGCGCGATCGAAGATCAGCACGGACGGCGCCTGAACGGACGTTTCGGCTTCTTCGGCGGTGATGTCGCGCCGGTTGGTGACGACGAGATGATCGTGCGCATCTGAGCAGATGCTGCCGGTCCGCCCGATGATCCATTTCTCGGGGAGTGGCTTGGGCCAATAGGGATCGATCTCGAATCGCTGGGTGTTCTGGGCGATGACGGTGGCGGAGAGACATGTAGCGAGGGTCACCACTACGAACGTCTTACGCATTTGTCGGCCTCACTGTTGCGCTCAGCGGGTCGCCCGAGCGCGCTCCTTGACCTCTGACAACCAGTTTTGCCCGCTTCAAGCGGGTATCGCGCGCGCGATAGACCTCTCCCATACCGCCCGCGCCGATAGCGGAGAGGACTTCATACGGCCCGAGACGAGCACCGGGCGCCAGGCTCATGACTGTCAGGAAACGTCGGCATTATATGCGCTGACAACAGAAGGGTTGAACGGTTTCCGAAGTTCGAAACGAAAGCTTGGAGCTCTCGGTCCGGACCGAGTGGACTGCTCGTCCCATAGCTTGCCTGCGATTCGCGCACGAGCCACGGCTGCGCTCGCCCGAACTGCTGCTCAGCTTCATACACGTTGTGCGCGCGACAGCGCAATTCGAGGTTCTCGCGCGTCGTCGCGCCGCCTCTGGCGAACGGTATGACGTGATGGAACTCGAGAAAGCCGGTTTCACTGCATCGGCCCTGTTCTCCACGGAACGCACACTGGCCGCCATCGCGATGCCACACCTCGCGCTTGATTGCCGCGGGAATGTGACGCGAGCCGTTCTGTGCCGCCGTTCGATGAGGTCGTGGGCGCTTCGCCGCGGCGAGCTTTGATTTGGACAGTTCCGCCAACAGCAGCGTCAGCGAGCGATCGAAGATCAATGCGGGATCGCCGTCTGGGATGGTGTGTCGCAGCAGGTCCTGCACCTGGCGCAGCTTTTCATACGTGTCACGGCTCACTGTGAACTGCACCTTGAAACGTTCGGGCGCGATCGGTTTGATCTCCGGCCGAACACGCGCCTGGGCAGCGTCGGAGGGTGAGGCAAGAATCGGCGTTGTGATCGATTCGAGGGCGTGTGGTTGCTGTTCTGCTGCCGTTCGTAGCGGTTGCGAAACCACCGGCGTTGGCGTTGGAAGTGTCCGGACGACAGCAGGCACGTCGGGCAGCGGCCGCAGGCGCGCCAACAAGTGCTCCACCTCGCGCTTGCTCTTGTGTCGTGCAGCATCGAGCACCTCAACATGATTCGCGAGCGTCAGATGCGGCGCAAGAAGGCTGACTGCAGTGAGATGCAGAGAGCCATCGGCGAGCCGCTCGAGGACGGCAGGGAATCGCCGCGCCGCTCGTGCCGCTTCGATGCGCAGATACGCGGCGTGTTCGGAAAAGTGGAGCACCTGGACGCAGAAGGTAAACAACGACGAGCAACTCTGCGCTGCGAACAGCTTGCGTGCATCGACTTCCATGAGCAGTGCAATGACGTGGGACGTAGCACGTGTCTTCGTCGTCGCTTCCCAGCGCGAGCTTGGGGACGGTATACATCCATCACGAACGACGTCGGCGAAAAAACCTGTCAAGTCCTTTTCGTCATGAACTGCACATGTCGGGCGGGGCGCCGCGATACCAACCTCGGCGCGAACGCGCTTCGTGGCTGGCGTCATGCATCGTGACGACATGTGACGTGTTGAGGACGAAGCGGCTGATGCGCTGTCTAGATCACGCCGTCGAAAAATTCCACGACTCCCGTTTCGAGCGAGTATTCCGCGCCGACGATGGCCAGGCCGTTGTCGGCGATGAGCTGCTCGAGCACGTCAGATCCGTGGCGTAGCTGGGACGCGGACGAGCGGACGTTCGCGCGAACCGCTTCGCGGACGAGCGCATCCGAATCGGCATGCGGTCCGTACTGGGCCAGAAGCGGTTCCACCGACGGACGTACCCGGTTCACGATCGACTGGACGTTTCTTGAGTGGTTCGCGGTTGCGTCGACTCTTTGTGGAGGACGTGTCAGCTGATCGATGGTGGCCAGGATCGCCCCGCACTGCGAGTGCCCCAGCACGACCACCAGGCGCGTGCCGTACAGCCCGGCGGCGAATTCCACGCTTCCCACCTGCGAGGGTGCCACGATGTTGCCGGCGACGCGAATCACGAACAGGTCGCCCAGTCCCTGGTCGAAGACGATCTCGGCGGGCACCCGCGAATCGGAGCACCCGAGCACGATCGCGAATGGCTGTTGGCCGGCGACCACTTCGGCACGCCGCGCCTCGCTCGCGAGGGAGTCGTGACTGCGGACGTTCGACACAAATCGCCGGTTGCCTTCTTGAAGGCGCTCGAGGGCTTCCCGTGCCGGAATCATCGGCGCGCTTATTGCTCCGGGAACTTCAGCAGCACATACGTGATGTGCTTGCCCTTCGGAACCAGAAACGCGTGCGGGATG
This sequence comes from Vicinamibacterales bacterium, assembly GCA_963821395.1. Lineage (GTDB taxonomy): Bacteria > Acidobacteriota > Vicinamibacteria > Vicinamibacterales > JAMQPK01 > JAMQPK01. The sequence goes on from CAWGDY010000026.1 coordinate 56,735, forward strand.
GTCGCCGGGATGTGAATCACGTCGCCCGGGCCCAGCGGATGGCGCGAACCGCCGTCGAGCCGAGACCCGACGAACTCGCCGGTCGCGCTCGTTCCTTTCTTGTCGATCAAGGTACCGCCCAGTTGCAGTGTGCCCTCGCCGCTCTGCACGAACACCACGTCGACGATCTTGTCGTGCTGCTCGGGGAAGCCGTCGGCATCGCGGTACAGGAACCGGAAGCGGTGATCGCCGAAGTCGGCCAGCGTTTCGCGCGACGAGTGGTCGGGCCCCACCTTGGTCGACAGCGCCGCATCGCGCTTCTTCAGCTCATCGGCCTTCCACAGCCGGAAATCCGGGTGATCGGCCGCAAAGACCGGCGAGACGAGCAGGGCTACAGCGAGCGCTCGCACCGGAATACGCATACATGCCTCCATTCGACCCAAGAATTCTGCGACTCCCAGACTCTTCCGACTCTTCGGACTCTTGGACTCTCGGACTCTCGGACTCTCGGACTCTTCAGAGTCGGCCCGTTATGTTATCAGCGTACGATCCGTGGTGTGCCAACTCGTTACACTGTGCGCATGCCGTTCAAGAGAGAACTCCTCGGCTACGACCGCGGACAGGTCGACGCCGCCATCGCCAAGCTGACCCTCGACGCCGCCGAGGCGGCGCAGCACGCCGAACGGCTGACAGCCGAGCTGGATCGACAGCGTCTTTCGATCGACGGCTTGCGCCAGGATCACGATCAGTTGAGTCAGGCGCTCGTGTCCGCCCATAAGGCGGCCAACGATATTCGCAAGGCCGCCGAGACCGACGCCCAGAACACGATCATGGACGCGCGGCAGCGGGCCGATGCGATGGTCCATGAGGCCGAAGAGTCCATCCGGGTCATCGAGTCGGAGATCGACGTGTTGCTCAAGCGGCGGCGCGAAGCAGAGCAGGCGTACGCGGCCTTCATCGAATCGATCGTCAGAACCTTCGAGACTACTCGAGCGACGAGCCGCCCTTCCGTTACCGCCTTTCCCTGATCCCGATATCGCCGAAGTGCAGGGCCGTCAGCGCTTCGCGCGCTGACGTGGCCGCATCGAGCGTGTCGAACGGCCCGACGATGACGCGCTGCCATTCGGCTGCGGGCACGACCGTGGCGGGATACCCGCTTTGCTGCAGCTCGCCGGCGACGTCTTGTGCTCGTGCCGCCGTCCTGAACGACGCCACTGACAGTTCGAACGATTTGGACGGCTCGGCGGCAGCCGACAGCGGAATCAGCTCGGGCACCGGCTGCGCCGCGGGTGCGGGCGAATCAGCAGGTGCGACAGACAGCGGGGGCGGAGGGAGCGCGCCCTGCCCCGGGAACTGACGCACGACGACGATCGACGCGGCGCACACCGCTGACACGGCAAGAATGGCGAGCGGCGCGGCCTGCTGGACGGCTGTGACCGACAAAGGGACTGGGATCTTCAGATCGCGCGCGGCCTCGGTCACGATCTGCACGTTGATCGCGACATGGCCGCCGGCCCTGGCGAGCTCGAGCGACCGGTCGCACAACAGGTTGACGATCCGGGGCACGCCTCGCGAAATACGCGTGATGGCCCGGACGGCGGTGCCGGAAAACGGAAACGCGTTGACCGCGTCGCGCGCCCGCTCGGCCGCGCGGCTCACGATCGGCCGGGCCGGGTCGGCAAGCGCCGCCGCGATGCGCCAGGCGATGTACGGTCTGACCTCGCCGGGCCCGAGCGGATCGATCCGGCATCGTCTGGAAATGCGCTGACCGAACTGGCGCAACTGCTCGAGCTCGAGAATCGTCTCGAGGTTGGTCTGGCCGGTCAGGATAATCTGCAGCAGCTTGGCCGTGTCGGTCTCGTAATTCGAGAGCAGCCGAATCTGCTCGATCGTGCGCAGCGTGAGGTCCTGCGCTTCGTCGAGGATGATGACGGCGCTCGATTCGAGCCGGGCCAGCGTTCCCAGAAAATCGTGAAGCGTCCGCACCAGGTCGTGGCAGCTCGCGTTGGTGAGGTCGCGGATTACCGCGCCGCGGACGGTGTCTGCGAGGGCGCGCGGCACGAAAAGTTCGCGGCATCGTCGGTGCTGCCCGAACCTTTGTAGGTCGCCACCTGCGGATACGGACACAGCGGGCGTGTGCGATCGATGTTTCCACCGGTCGAACGCGATGCCAGAATCGAGTC
>CAWGDY010000027.1:0-79600 GCA_963821395.1 Vicinamibacterales bacterium
GACCCGTCACGCAGCTCTCACACCGGAGGCAGTTAGGTCGGCATACCTGCCGCGCGAATCCGAAGCTGCGGGGCCGGACCACGCTACGATGCCGACGTCGGCCGCGCGACGCGAGGTCGCCTGACTTCGCCGGCTCAACCTCGCTCGATGCCCGCAGGCTTCTCGCGTGGTCAGGCGCATCGTGCCGGCCCCCTCCGCACGGCTTCGCGCCGCAGGCATGCCAACCCAACTGCCCGCGCTGTCGAAGGCTATAACCTGGTCACTCGGTGGGTTCGAGCTCGACGTAGATATCCATCGACTGGAAAGGCACGGACCACTGCTTCTGGTGGGGTGTATAGCCCGGTTTGCTCACCGAGACATCAACGAAACCTGCGACGTCCATTCGCCAGATGAAGCTGCAAAGTCCGGCCTCATTGGAGACGCAATGCTCTGAGGGTGCGCCCGAGGGCGCAAGGTCTATCTCTGCGCCGGCAATCGGAGTCCGCCTGGCGGACCCTGATTTGACGATGAAGATGCCGACTCTTGTGTCCTGGCGCGGCCGCGACTGCGGCGATACGAAAAACGTCACGGCGTTGCTGTTATGGCCCTCGAACCGGGCGGATATTTTCACTTCTCCGGCCCCAACGACCTTCAAGAAACCTGATGCTCCCTGGTCGAACTCCGCAACGCGTGTGTTTGACGACGCCCATGTTGTTGAGGTCGTCACATCGCGATCGGGTCCGGCGCAATAGCCTGATTCCTTCCGCACAGAATGGCAAACAAGGTCGGAATTACTCGGGAAGCAACTGGTCAACAGGCCGATCGTGGGACCTCTTCCGCTCGAATCTCTCCCATCTCGACACTCGCCCGGCGATAACGGGGAGTCGCACGCGGCAAATCCCAGCGCAAGCACGGCGAATAGGGCGCGGTGTGGCATTTGTGCTAGCTCCGCCGCCTGATATCACTATCCTGCCATGATGGCGTCCCGCGGCCTAAGGACAGTAGGGCTCGACTAAAGTCGAGCCCTACCGGTAGAGTCGCCTCATCGGTAGGGCGCGACTTTAGTTGCGCAAAACACCCATCAGTAGGGCGCAACTTCAGTTGCGCCGACACCCGTGGTCAGCGAGAAAGGGCCGCGCTGAAACGGTGGAACGGCTGCAGATTGTCGAGCCGTTCTTCGGGCTCGTCCATTTTCCAGCTGAACATCTGCCCGTCGATGCGGTCGTCGGTGAAATCGATGATGCAGAAGCCGTTCTTCTCGAGCGGGTTCAGCCCCGCGTCGAGCTCGATCCCGGTCGGGGTGCGCGGCGGCGTGCCTCGCCACGCGGATGGCCATGCCTTGGGGCCAGTACTGATCGGGCCGGTGAGTACAGTCACGATGGGGTTCTTCCGCATATCGAGGCTGCCGTAGCGATGGATTCGGCCTTCGCCGAGCGCGTGCAGATTGCCGCTCAGGAAAAGCGGAATGCCCCGCATGGCCGAGGCGGCCTGCAGCAGGCGGTTGTGCTGAAGGTTCCAGCCGGACTGCCACAGGATCTTCGGCGTCGTCACGCCCAGTTGGCCGTTCTGGAGGAGATCCGGATACCATTCGCCCCACTTGCCGGCGCTCCAGCCGACCGGCGTGGACGGCAGGTTCACGACGTGGCGGGTTTCCTGCGCGGCCATGCGCCTCATCAGCCACGCCTCGACCGTCTCGGGCACGAATCCTCCTACCGGACCGGTCAGCGTCATGTAACGCCGGCAGTCGTACATCAGGATTTCCAGCAGCCTGCCGAATCGCAAGGTCCCGAACGACTCCGCCACGCCTGGTGCGCGATCGGCGGATCCGCTCGACGGCAGGCCCTCGGGGCGGCCGGCATCTGGCAGGAATTCCGGGTAGTACAACCGCTGCGTCGCGCGCGCGAGCCGAGAGCATGAAATCGTCGGGCGGGAACGTGCACCATCTGCTCGGTGGCTTCGTCGTTCTCGAAGTAGTCGTGATCGTCCTGCACGAAGAACACCGGCGTGGAGCGAAAATCGGTGCCGTAGAGATCGCAGATCTGCGGGGTCGCGACGAGCTTGAGCTTGCGCTCGTTGTCGGTGCCGAGGACGGGGATGTCGCGCGTGAACTGGCCGACGAGCTTCTGCGCTTCCGGCGCGTTGCCGAGCATCAGCGATCCCACGGGCGATCGCAAATCCCAGTAGACGTGGTCGCCGATCGCGATCATGGCGTCGGGCTTGTGCGACAGCCCGGTCAGCAGCATCTTTCGCCGATTCGCGATCGAGACCCAGTACGGACGATTCGTATCGGGATTCCATGTGGCCGGATGACCGCCGGCGCAGGTGAACACGAACAACCGGAACCGCTTCGGCTGCGCGTCCGGGCTGGGAAAGGTCGTAATCGGCCACGGATCGCAGAGAGCACGGCCACCCGCGTCTTCAAGAACCAGTTGATACGTGCGCTCGGGCTCGAGCGCGGTCAGGTCGAACGAGTAGAACTCGCCGCTGGTGTCGAGACTGACGCCGGTCGCTTTTCCCGATCCGGCGCGCAGGATGGGCGGCGCCGAAAGAGATCGAACGAAGCTGGCCTTCAGCAGCACGCGATCGTGGCTGACGCCCGGGAGCAGGTGGCGAACCGAACCGGCGTTCCACGACTTGCTCTGTGCGCGACCTGTGATCGCCAGCGCGGCGGCTCCTGAAACCGTGGCCGCGAGCCACTGCCGGCGCGAAAGGGGTGTGGACATGCGCCGTTCTTATCAGGTCCACGGCGGGAGTAAAGCCGGCGACTAGCGGTTCGCGGAAATAATGTAACCGACCAGGGCGCCGCTACCGGCGCCGACCGAGACGAACATCGGAATATACGCGCTGTGGGGTTCGCCGCCGCTTGCGCCAGGAATCACCACCGCCTCAATCGCAAGGCCGGCGCCCGCGCCGACGAGCGCGCCGAACAGCACAGGATGGCGGCCCGGCCAGCTTCGCTTTTTCGCGGGTTGCTGGGGCAGCGCGGGCGGACGTGCTGCGGCCCGATAGCGCAACTCTTCAGTTCTCCAATCTGCCAATCTACCAATCTGCGAATCTGCCAGTTCACGTATACCAGCCCTCGTTTGGGCCAATCCGGCTGCCGGGGTTATTAACACACAAACGGCGAGCGCCACGAGCATCCTCTGCATGCTGGCCTCCATGTCATCGAATGCGTGCAATCGTCCACAGGCGGCTCACAGCGCCCTTCACCGGGACTTTCCGGTTGACCTCGACCCCTCGCGGCCGGAACAATGCCGTCCACGGAAGGAGCGCTGCGCGATGAAGAGGGGCTGGACGAAGTGGATTCTGCTTTCGGCAACCGTTGGCGGCTTGATGGCGGTCGTGGCGGACGGTCACGCCGTCGTCGCGCAGGAGAAAGGCGGCGGCGACGTCACCGGACCGTACGAATACGTCGAGAACTGGCCGCTGCCGGTGCATACCGACGGATGGACCTGGGGCTCGATACCGGCCGTGTGGGCCGAGTCGGAAGATCGCGTGCTCGTCTTCATGCGCGGAGAGAAGCCGGCCATGAAAGAGGTGCCCGCACGAGGCGACATCAAGGGGCGGGCGCTCGGCCTCCTGGAAGGTGTCCGCGCGCAGGTGAACCAGCAGAGCCGGTTCGACGAGCATGCGCTGATGATATTCGATCGCCGCGGGAAGCTGATCGATTCCTGGGGCCAGCACAAGAACCTCTTCACCGACGGTGGGGCCCATCGCATCCAGATCAGTCCCTACGATCCCGAGAAACACGTGTGGCTGGTCGAGCACCTCAGCCACCAGATCCTGAAATTCACCAACGACGGATTGAAGCTCGTCATGCGGCTGGGCGAGAAGGGCGTTCCCGGCAACGACAAGACCCACTTCAATCAGCCGTCGGACATGCTGTTCATGCCCAACGGCGATTTCTACGTGACCGACGGCTATCGCAACACGCGCGTCGTGAAATTTTCGAAGGACGGGAAGTACCTGATGGAGTGGGGCAAGCCCGGGTCAGGGCCCGGGGAGTTCCAGACCGTCCACGGGATTACCATCGACGCGAAGCGGCGCATCTATGTCGGTGACCGCGAGAACGCGCGGATCCAGATCTTCGACGAGAACGGCAAGTACCTCGACGAGTGGCCGAACATTCCGCATCCCTATTTTCTCTACATGGCGAAGGATCAGCACCTGTGGGTCGGCGACGGGCTCATCCACAAGATCATGAAATTCGATCTCGACGGCCGCCTGCTGTAACTCGTGGGGCACGTTCGGCCGGATGCCGGGGTTCCTGTGGGGACCGCATCAGCTGAACGTGGACAACGCCGGGAATCTCTACGTCGCCAACGCGCAGGGCAACAACGTCGCGAAGTTCCGGCCGAAAAAGAACGCCGACCCGGCCAGGCTGGTCGGCCCTCCCTTTGTGCTGCCGGCGCAATAACACGGGGTCGGGAGGGGTTTTCGCACGCAAATGCCGAAAACCCCTCCCGACCCCTTAATTCGGCCGGGCTATCGAGCGCTTGGGGCAGGGCGGAAGCGGCCGACGGTGGCGGCCGACACCCGGCCCAGCCAGGCCTTCGCTCCGTCGCCGATGAACGCACGCTCGAGCGCGTCGAACTGCACGTAGGCGACCGGCACGAGCAGCAGCGTCAGCAGCAGGCACAGCGACTGTCCGCCGATGATCGTCACGGCGATGGCGGCGCGGCCTGTCCCGCCGATCCCGATGCCAAGCGACGTGGGGATGAGCCCCGCGATGATGGCCGTTGTCGTCATGAGAATCGGGCGCAGCCGCGTCCGGCACGATTCGGTGATGGCGGCGCGGAGCGGCAGGCCACGGGCCCGCAGCACGTTCGCGTAGTCCACCTGCAGAATCGAGTTTTTCTTGACGATGCCGAGCAGCAGCAGCATGCCGAGCGCGCTCCACAGGTTCAGCGTGCGCCCGGTCGCCCACAGCGTGAAGAGCGCAAACGGGACGGCAATCGGCAGCGCCATCATGATGACGATGGGCTGGAGGAAGCTCTCGAACTGCGACGCGAGCACCATGTAGACGAAGATCATCGCGAGGCCGATCGCCATGATCAGGTTGGCGGTCGTCTCGTCGAGAATTTTCGACTGACCCTGCAGTCGATACGACATCGTGCCCGGCAGGTGCAGGTCGGCGAGCATCCGGCGCACGTCGCCGGCCGCCTCGTCGAGCGCATGGCCAGCGGCCACATCCGAAATCAGCATCACCGTGAACTGCCGGTTCGATCGCGACAGCGTCGACGGACCGACGCCGCGCCGAAGCGTGGCGATGTTGTCGACCCGCACGGGACCGACCGCTGACGGGACCGTGAGGCGTCCAATTTCTTCGATGTCGCGGCGTTGTTCCTCGAGGACGCGCATCTTGACCGGGTATTGCTCGGCGCCCTCCTTGTAGAAAGAGATCTGATCGTCTCCCGACACCGCCATCCGCAACGTGTTGCCGACGGTGGACATCCGCACGCCGAGGTCGGCGGCGCGCTTGCGGTCAACGGCCACGTGCACTTCGGGGTTCGACAGGCTCAGGTTGATCTTGACGTCGGCCAGGCTGGGAATCTTCTGCGCCGCCGCGAGCGCCCGGGTCGAGTATTCGGCGATTTGTGGGAGATCGGGCCCGAGGATGTTCGCCGAAATCGCGAACCCGCCCGTCCCTTCGCCGCTGCCGAGCGCGTTGCGCGCCGTGATGCTCGGACGGTACGCGGGAAACGCCGCGAGGCGTTTGCGCATCTCGTTAATCATCTGGGCTTGCGTGCTCTTGCGTTGGTCGAGCGGCAGCGCCTGACACATCAGGTGAACATGCGTGGACGCACCAGAGCCGCCAGAAACGCCGATGGAGGGCTCGATGGCTGCGATACCCTCGATGCCCTGCATGGCCCTAACCAGCTTGAATCCGATTTCCGCAGATCCTTCGAGCGACGTGCCCTCGGGGGCGTCGAGGTGGACAATCCATTCGCCCATGTCTTCGTTCGGCACGAACTCGCGGCCCACCATGTAGTTCAGGGGAACCGCCATCAGTACGACGGCGCCGGAAATCGCGAAGATGGGGCGCGGATGATCGAGCGCCCAGTTCAACATCCCCATGTACCGCTGGTCGAGCCAGTGGAAGAAACCGGATTCCTTCGTCTTGTGATCCGCCTCGCCGTCTGACGGCTTCAGGAACCGCGAGCTGAGCATCGGCGTCATCGTGAAGCTGACGAGCATCGACACGAGAATGGCGAACGCCATGGTCCAGCCGAACGGGTAGATGAACCGCTCGGCATAGCCCTGCATGAACGCGATCGGCAGGAAGATGACCACGAGCGACAGCGTGGTGGCCATCACGGGCAGCGTTACCTCGCGCGTGCCCTGGATGGCCGCCTCGTACGGCGAGCAGTTCTTCTCTTCAATGTAGCGGAAGATGTTCTCGAGCACGACGATCGCATCGTCGATGACGATGCCGACGGCGAGCGTGATAGCCAGGAGCGTCATGTTGTTCAACGTGAACCCCATGATGCGCATCAGCGTGAAGGTGGCGATGATCGAGGCCGGAATCGCGAGCGCCGAGATGATGACGGCGCGGAGATTCCGGATGAAGAACATGACCACGATGGCGGCAAACAGCGCGCCGAACACCAGGTGCTCTTCGAGCGATGCCACCGACGCGTAGATGAAGCGCGAGTCGTCGCGGATGATCGTCACGTCGATACCGGGCGGGAGCGTGCGCTCGATTCGTGCGAGCGCCCCGCGGACGCCCTCGACCACAGCGACGGTGTTTTCGCCCATCGCGCGGCGAATGTCGATCATCACGGCCGGATCCTCGCCGAGCCAGACGGCGCTCGTGGGACGCTCGAAGGCGTCTTCGGCGCGCCCGATGTCGGCGATGCGAATCGGGGTCGTGTCCTTGGTGGCGACGACGATGTTGTTGAAATCGGCGGACGCGTCCACGCGGCCCAGCGTGCGCAAGAGCAGCTGGCCTTTGCCCTGCTCGATCGTGCCGCCGGGAATCTCGACGTTCTCCGAGATGACCGCCTCGCGCACCTGGTTCATCGACAACCCGTACGAGTTGAGCTTCTCGATGTCGACGATGATGTGGATTTCGCGGGCACGGCCGCCTGTCAGGCTGACCTCGCCGACGCCGTTGATCGTCTGGATGCCGCGAGCGATCTGCTTGTCGGCCAGCTCGGTCAGCGTGCGCAGGCTCATCGTCTTGGACGAGACGATGAGCGACATGACCGGATCGGCGTCGGGATCGATCTTGGTGATGACCGGCGGAAGCAGCGTCGGCGGCACGGTCCGGAGGGCGCCCGCCACTTTTTCGCGGACGTCGCTGACCGCCTCGTTCAGATCGCGCTCGAGGACGAATCGCACGATGAGGCGCGCGCTGCCCTCGGCAATGCGTGCCTGAATTTCGTCGATGCCCGAGACGCCGCTGATGGCCTGTTCCATCGGCTCGACGACCGAGGTGGACATCTCGTCGGGGCTCGCGCCCGGCAGCGACAATGCCACGCTGACCGTCGCGGGATCGGCCCTGGGGAACAAGTCGACGCCGAGATCGCGGAACGAGAACGTTCCCAGCACGACCAGCGACATGACCAGCATGGTCGCCGAGACCGGCCGGCGGACGCAGAATTCCGACAACATGGGATCCCCCCGTTGTCAGTCGTCAGTTGTCAGTTTTCAGTGGCTTCACTGAGAACTGATGACTGACAACTGAAAACTGTTTTAACTCGTCGCGACGACGAACTCGCCGCCGTTCAACGTTTCGACATCCGAGACCACGACGCGCTCGCCGGGTTTGACGCCACTGGTGACTTCAATCCGGTCGCCGAGCCGCTCGCCGACCTGCAGCTCGCGCATCTCCAGCCGATCGCCGTTCACGACGAAGACGCGATTGACGCCGTATCGGTACTGAAGCGCGCTGTACGGCAGCGTGAGCACTTCGTCCACCTTACCGCTCTCGACGTGAACGCGCGCGAACGTGCCGGGCTTGAGTGCGCCATCCGTATTGGGGACTGCGGCCTCGAACGGAAACGCGCGCGTGCCGGTGTTCACCGCCGGGCTGATGCGTGTCACCTTGCCGATGAAAGCCCGCGCGGGATACGCGTCGACGCGCAGCTCGACGGGCCGGCCGTCGTCGATCCATGGCGCCATGCGCTCGGGAATCTCGGCGATCACCTTCAGGGGGTCGAGCCGCACGATGGACATGACCGGCATCTGCGACTTGACCAGCTCGCCGAGGTTGACGAGCCGCCGTTCCACATATCCATCGAAGGGCGCGCGAATGTCGGTGTCGCGAAGCTGGCGGTCGGCGAGCTTCATCGTGGCCTCGGCCGCCTGGATGCTGGCGGTGAGATTCCTGGCGTTCTGCAGCGCGACTTCATAGCCGGCCTGCTTGGTCTTCAGTTCGGCCTGGGCGTCGTCGAAGGCCTGCTGCGCCACGAGCTCGCGCTTCAGGAGCGTCTGCGCGCGATCGAACGCGCTCTGCGCCTGCGCCAGCTCGGCGCTCGCGCGCCGCACGTCGGGCGTGTTCTCAGGGTCGGGCAGATGCTGGGGATCCTTGGCGCCGTACTGTGCGAGCGTGCGTGCCAGTGCGGCCTGTTGCTGCTGGAACGCGTACTGCTGGCGTTCGTTGTCGATCTTGACGAGGATTTGCCCCGTCTGCACCCGATCGCCGAGGTCGGCCAGGATGGCGCGCACCGTGCCTTCGGCTTCCGACGACACCGTCACCTGGTCCACGGCGGTGAGGGTGCCAACCACGTCGACGGCTCTGCGGACGGAGTCGCGCTTCACCGGCACCACTGACACCTGTTTGGGCTGGCGGTCGGTTGTTCCAGCCCGTGCGGAGTCGGAGCCTGAACAGGCGGCACTGGCCGCCGCGAGGATGACAACGAGAGCGAGTGGACGAGGTCCGGGCATAGCTATCTCTATAAGGATGTGAACTTACAAGAAGTATACGAGATCACCACCCGTCAGCCGGGTCCGCTTGTCGCAGGATGTATCGCGCCAGCGTACCGGTTGCGGAATGAGCATGCCGACGAGGAGAAGACGAAACAGATGCTCGCCCAGCCAACTTGAAGCATTTCGTTCGGCGGCAGCGATGTTACATCAGACGAGTCTATCGGTTAGCGGAATTAACCTGGACGGAACCGACGTTTTACCCAACCGACACACCCATGGGCGATCCTGTGGGCCGAGGTACTCAAATATGTCCATGTCATCAGCCGCACCTGTTCTCGATGTCGATCGCCGAAGCGTCAACCGGCTGGAAACTCCCGCGTGCCCGCACTGCGGGAGCGACCGGTTCGTCGTGGCGGTCATCCGCACGACGAAGTTCGTGTTTTTCCGGTGTCAGTCCTGCCGCGAGCGGGAACTGCTGCCGAAGGTCATTCCCGGCGTTGCCTCGAACCCCGGGCTGCTGTTCATCTGAACACGAAGAACACGAAGGAGTGTCCTAGCCAAGATCGCGAAGAAGATGTAAGAACTTGTCGGCGTGAACCGCCCGATCCTCACCTTCGTCGCAATCGTGCACGCCCTGTCGATTGCGCTCAGCCTTGTCGTCGGCCTCTCCGGCGGATATCAGAGCCCACTGATTGGTCTCAGGTATCTCTATGTTCCCGCCCGCCATTGCCGTGGTCGTAGTCACGTGGGCGATGAACGAGCCTCCACCCAATCGCCTTATTTCGGCTGGCGAGCCTGGCTGCAGCCGAGGCTCGAAGATCGGATGGGGGCACGGCGCGCTGAACAACTGGGGGCAGTACGCCTTCAAGTACATGAAGGATCCGGAGGGGCCTCACGTCGAGGAAGTCGCGGCTCGCGATCTGCCGGTGGCGGCGGTGGGATCGCTGGCGCTGCTCGTAGTGGGGGTCGTTTTGTTGGCCACCATAAAGACACGCGGTGAAGAAGACCACGAAGACACGAAGGCACGAAGAGGCAGACATAAAAACGCGACGACGCGACGAACTCGACGACGCGACGCGATCGGTCTAGCACGTCAGGTACATCGACTTCGTGGGCCGCGTAGCGGCCCACCCAAGGAACAGGCGAGACCCAAATATCAAGAGCGCTCGATCGCAAACGGCTCTTGTATTTGTGTCTCGCCTGTTCCCTGGGCGCCGAACGGCGCGAAGTCGATTTAGTGTCCTCAGTGTTGGCCTTTGCGCCTTGGCGTCTTTGCGTTGGAGCTGTCTCGCTCTCTCATTCTTACGGCGCTACAGCCGCACGCGCGGATGCGGGCGGCGTGGGCGCGGGCGACGGCAGCACACCCGTCAACGGGACACCCATCGGGCCGACCGGGATGTACACCGTCGTGTGATTCGGCGAGTTCACCATCAGCTTCTGGGCCTCGATCGCCTCGTGTTGGATGTACAGCGCATTCAACTGACCGCGGATAATCTGCATCGCGTTGGCGATGCCGGTCGCCTGTACCTCGCGCTTGGTTCGCTCCTTGCGCTCGATTTCGATCTCCGTGTCCTTGCGCTCGAGCTCCTGGGTTGCCGCGAGCTTGCGCGACACCGCGTCTGCTATCTCCGTCGGGTACTGCACGCTGCCAACCACCACGCTGCTGATGACGAAGGGGCTCGCATCGGCATACTGGCGGATGCGGGCAAGCACGGCCTGTCCGATCGGAATCAGCTCGTCCTTCACCGACAGGCCATTGCGCCGCTGCACCTCATCGCGCGCGTAGGTCCGCAGCGGCTCGCGCACGAAGTGGGAGTAGGCGATGCGCACGATGGAGTCGGGGGATTTGTCGTGGTCGCCGTTGGTCACCGTCGTGCTGAAGCGATCCATGAACAACGGCACTCGCTGGTCGTCCACCCGCCACACCGTGTGTACGGCGAACGAGATCTTGAGGTTGTCGCGGCTCAGCACGGCCTGATCGCCGACGAACTCCTCGGTGTACGTGTACGGCGTCACGCTGACGTTGGTGACGTCGACGAGCCAGCTGCGGCCGGGCGAGGTAGGCCCGCGCTGGATGCCGTAGAAACGGCTCTGCCCGAACACTGCGCCCTTGGTGAGATAACCGACGTAACCGGCAGGTGTGTAGGGATTGCGCGATCCCAGCAACCAAATGAAAGACGCCAGGATGCCGGCGATGGTCACGAGCACCATCAAAACCGGAACCGTGTAACGAAGCGTGGATCGGAGAGACGCGACGGCAGAATCGCCATCGCCTTGCCAGAACTGCAGCACGGCAGGCCTCCACACGCCGGCGAGGTTAGCTGACGGGCTCGAGCCTGGAGTTGCTCTATCCGCTTTCGCGGAATTCGCCCCGGTGCGCGTTGATTCGCGCCTTGGGTCCCCCGCGACGCCCGGTGGGCGTCTTAGACGTACCTCGAACATACGCCTGCGCCTGAACGGCGTCAAGCCCAGGCAATTAAGTGTAGTAGGTTCAGTATGTTACACGAGTGCCACGCAAAATGAGGCCGTGAATACGGCCCGCGGGCGACTCGCAAGGTCGCCCGCAGACTGCTGACTGACAACTGAAGACTGAGGCCTGCCGACTAGCGCCTGACGACTGCTAATCCGGCACCTGCTTCCATGCGAGCCGGAAGTACAACCCGGGGTCGTCGCCGCTCCCTTCGCTGCGGACGACCGATCCGGTCGGGCCAGCAGCGGTGAAAACCCGGTACGCAAACGCCAGCGACGTATCCTCTCCTGTCGTATTGCGCCATTGCTGCTGGCCACCCGGCACGCTCCAGCCCGTCGTGGGGGCCGACCAGCTGTTGTTCTCGTTCGAGAGCCAGCCAGCCAGCGCCAGCGTGCCAGCCGTGTTGGTCGCAAAGCTCGGCACCGTCACCGCACCGCCGCTGTGACCTGCTGAGAACACCGGCACGTCTATCTCTGGATGCATTCCCGCCGACATGGCGAATGCGAAGTTATAGACGCTCAATGCTTCGGTTCCCGTCGTGTTCGTCACCGATGGCGTTCCGGCCCAGGTCCCGTTGAAGCGCGTCCAGAACACACGCGCCGTCACGCCGTTGGCCTGCGAAATGGACTCGGCGTTCCATGTCTGCCCGCCGGTGCCCGCCATACTCAGCGTAACGTTCCCTCGATAGGCCGCCACGATGACGTACAGGTCGCCGGCCTGCAGCGTCGCTGGAGGTGTCACGGCGCGTGGTCCCGGACCCGTGCCGTTCGTGTTGTCCACAGTCGGATAGTGACTGCCGACCGATCGGAACGTGAACGGGATGGGTGGCGGGGGCGGCAGCGCGGGCGTGAGGGCGTCCGCGATGTTCGAGTAGTTCGACGGACTGAAGAGATTGTAGGCTCGCACCTGATACCGATACGTCGTTGTGCCGGCAACAGCGTTGTCGTTGTAGCTGGCCGTATTCGGTCCCACCACAGTGAGCGGGAGGAAGTTGGTGCAACCGATGCCGGCGCACCGCTCGATGTTGAATCCCGCTTCGTTGTTCGCGTTGTCAATCCAGGTCAGCGCCACTTGTCCGACCGAGGGCGTCGCCTGCAAGTCCGACGGATCTCCCGGAGGATTCGATGGCACCTCGAGCGCGCGGAAGCCCAGCCGGAAGTAGATGCCGGTATCTGGTCCACTCGCGCTCTGCGTGCGAACGATCGTTCCGGATGGCCCTGCTGGACCCAGGAGCCGATACGCGAACGCGACGGAACTGTCGGACCCGTTGCTGTTGCGCCACTGGGCTTGTCCGCCCGGCGTGCTCCAGCCGGCCGTCGGAGCAGACCACGAGTTGTTGTCGCCCGAAATCCAACCGGCCAGCGCCAGAACTCCCGTTGTGTTTGTCGTAAAGCTCGGCACCGTCACCGTCCCACCGCTGTGGCTGCCCGAGCCAAACGGGACGTCGATCTCCGGATAGAGCCCGGGCGCCATGTCAAAGGCCATGCTGTAGACCGTCAGCGGCGACGTTCCGGTGGTGTTGCTGACGGCCGGGTTGGCCGTCCAGACGCCGTTGAACTGACTCCAGAACACGCGCACCGTTTGGCCATTGGCCTGGGTATTCGTCTCGCTCGTCCAGATCTGCCCGCCAGTCTCGGTCAACGTCAGCGTCGCCGTTCCTTGGTACGCCGCCACGATGACCACCAGGTCGCCGAGCTGAAGCGATGCCGGCGGTACGATCGCCCGCGGGCCAGGTCCCGCTCCTTGATCGGCGTTCTCGACGGTCGGGAAGTGCGTGCCGACGCCACGGAAAGCAAACGCAGGTGTCGGTGTCGTTACGTCGGTGCTGGTCGAGTACTCCGAGGGGCCGAACACGTTGTTGGCCCGTACCCGATACCTGTATGTCGTCGTCCCGGCGACTGTGGTATCGCGATAGCTGGTGACGTTCGATCCAACCCCGGTCAGCGGTGCGAAGTTCGTGCACCCGGGATTGGTGCAGCGCTCGATCTGGAACGCAAATTCATTCGTCGATGTGTCCGTCCAGGTCAATTCGACCTGGCCGATCGATGCGCTTGCCAGCAGGTTCGCGGGATCGGACGGCGGCGTCGCGGGCGTAAGCTGCGTTGCCTTGAACGCCATCCGGAAGTAGAGACCGGTGTCCGGACCGTTCGTCTGCGTGCGGGCGATGGAGCCTGTCGCGCCCGCCGATGCGATGTTTCGGTACGCGAGCGCAATGGTGTTGTCCGCGCTCGAGTTGTTCCGCCACTGGGCCTGGCCACCAGGCATGCTCCAGCCGGTGGTCGGTGCCGCCCACGTGTTGTTGTCGGCCGAGATCCATCCCACCAGCGCCAGCGCTCCCGGCGTGCTGGTTGAGAAGCTCGGTACCGTCACTGTGCCACCGCTGTGGTTGCCCGATACGAAGGGCACGTCGATCTCGGGATACGTACCCGGCGCCAGGTCCACCGCGAAGCTGTAAACCGTGAGCGGCCCGGTACCGGTCGTATTCGTGACCGCCGGATTCGCCGTCCAGGTGCCGTTGAACTGGGACCAGAACACGCGCACCGTCTGGCCGTTCGCCTGCGTATTGGCCTCGGCGGTCCACGCCTGCCCGCCCGTCTCCGACATCGTCAGCGTCGCTGTCCCTCCATACGCCGCCACAATCACTACCATGTCGCCGAGCTGAACCGCCGGTGGCGTTATCGCCCGAGGTCCAGGCCCGGGTCCGTCGGCGTTATCCACAGTGGGGAAGTGCGTGCCTACGCCAAGAGGCGTGAACGTCACCGGTGGAGCGACCGTGATTGAAATCGTGGCCGCACTCGAGTCGACGCTGGGGCCGAACGCATTGCTGACACGGACCCAGTAGCTGGTCTGGGTCGTCAGCGCCGGGGTCGTGAAGTTGGCGCTGTTGGCCCCCACGGGCGTGGTCGTGGTACCCGACGGGCCCTGATACCACTGATACGAGAGATTCGTCCCGGTTGCGCCGACGCTGAGATTGGCCGTGGCCCCAGACACGATGGTCTGATTCTGCGGCTGCGTGGCAATGGCCGGGCCGACACCGATCGAGATTGTCGCGGTTGCCGAATTGACGCCGGGTCCGAACGCATTGCTGACCCGCACCCAGTAACTGGTCTGCGTCGTCAGGTTCGGCGTCGTGAAGTTGGCGCTGTTACTGCCCACCGGCGTGGTGGTGGTGCCGGACGTGCCCTGATACCACTGATACGTGAGATTGGTGCCGGTGGCGCCGACGCTGAGATTGGCCGTGGTGTTCGACGCAATGGTCTGACTCTGCGGCTGGGTCCCGATCGCGGCAGCGACACCGATCGAGATGGTGGCGGTCGCCGAGTTGACGCTGGGCCCGAATGCGTTGCTGACGCGGACCCAGTAGCTGGTCTGCGTCGTCAGGTTCGGCGTGGTGAAGTTGGGGCTGTTACTGCCGACCAGATTCGTCGTATCGGGAGCGGTGCCGCGATACCACTGATACGTCAGATTCGTGCCGGTGGCGCCGACGCTGAGATTCGCCGAGGTGCCCGACGTGATGGTCTGGCTCTGCGGCGGCGTGCCGACGGCCGCGGCCACGCCGATCGAGATCGTGGCGGTCGCCGAGTCGACGCTGGGCCCGAACGCATTGCTCACACGGACCCAATAGCTGGTCTGCGTCGTCAGGTTCGGCGTCGTGAAGTTGGCGCTGTTCGTTCCTACCGAGTTCGACGTATCGGGGGCGGTACCCTGATACCACTGATACGTCAGACTCGTGCCGGTGGCGCCGACGCTGAGATTGGCCGTGGCATTGGAGGCAATCGTCTGATTCTGCGGCGGCGTGCCGATGGCGGCGGCGACACCGATCGAGATGGTCGCGGCGCTGGAGTTGACGGCACCAAATGCATTGCTGACGCGGACCCAGTAGCTGGTCTGCGTCGTCAGATTCGGCGTGGTGAAGTTGGCGCTGTTCGTGCCCACCGCCGTGGTCGTGGTGCCTGATGGGCCTTGGTACCACTGATACGAGAGATTCTCCCCGGTCGCGCCGACGCTGAGATCGGCCGTGGTGCCCGACGCGATCGTCTGGCTCTGCGGGTGCGTGCTGATGGCAGCGCCGACGCCGATCGAGATAGTGGCGGTCGCCGAGTTGACGCTGGGCCCGAATGCATTGCTGACACGGACCCAGTAACTGGTCTGCGTGGTCAGGTTCGGCGTGGTGAAGTTCGGACTGTTACTGCCGACCAGACTCGTCGTATCGGGTGCGGTACCGCGATACCACTGATACGAGAGATTCGTGCCGGTGGCGCCGACACTGAGATTGGCCGTGGTGTTCGACGCAATGGTCTGACTCTGCGGCTGCGTGCCGATGGCGGCGGCGACGCCGATCGAGATCGTCGCGGTTGCCGAGTTGACGCTGGGCCCGAACGCATTGCTGACCCGCACCCAGTAGCTGGTCTGCGTGGTCAGGTTCGGCGTGGTGAAGCTTGAGCTGTTGCTGCCGACCGCATTCGACGTGTCTGGGGCGGTGCCTTGATACCACTGATACGAGAGATTGGTGCCGGTCGCGCCGATGCTGAGATTGGCGGTGGCTCCCGACGCGATCGTCTGACTCTGCGGCTGCGTGCCGATGGCGGCGGCGATGCCGATCGAGATCGTCGCTGTCGCCGAGTTGACGCTGGGCCCGAACGCGTTGCTGACGCGGACCCAATAGCTGGTCTGCGTGGTCAGGTTCGGCGTGGTGAAGTTGGGACTGTTACTGCCGACCAGATTCGTCGTATCGGGAGCGGTGCCGCGATACCACTGATACGTCAGGTTCGTGCCGGTGGCGCCGACGCTGAGATTGGCCGTGGTGTTCGTCGTGATCGTCTGACTCTGCGGCTGCGTGCCGATGGCGGCGGCGACGCCGATCGAAATGGTGGCCGTCGCCGAGTCGAGGCTGGGCCCGAACGCATTGCTGACGCGGACCCAGTAGCTGGTCTCCGTCGTCAGGTTCGGCGTGGTGAAGTTGGGGCTGTTGCTGCCAACCGCCGTCGTCGTGTCGGGCGCGGTACCTTGGTACCACTGATAGATCAGATTCCCACCGGTGGCGCCGACGCTGAGATTAGCTGTGGTGTTCGACGCAATGGTCTGACTCTGCGGCTGTGTGCCGATGGCGGCGGCGACGCCGATCGAGATGACGGCGGCACTCGAGTCGACCGTCCCGTAGCTGTTGCTTACCCGCACCCAGTAGCTCGTGGCCACGGTCAGGTTCGGCGTGGTGAAGTTGGGGCTGTTCGTGCCCACCGCCGTGGTCGTGGTGCCTGATGGGCCTTGGTACCACTGATACGAGAGATTCTCCCCGGTCGCGCCGACGCTGAGATTGGCGGTGGCGCCCGACGCGATCGTCTGGCTCTGCGGCTGCGTGTCGATGGCGGCGCCGACGCCGATCGAGATGGTGGCGGTCGCCGAGTTGACGCTCGGCCCGAATGCGTTGCTGGCGCGCACCCAGTAGCTGGTCTGCGTGGTCAGGTTCGGCGTGGTGAAGTTGGGACTGTTACTGCCGACCAGATTCGTCGTATCGGGAGCGGTGCCGCGATACCACTGATACGAGAGATTGGTGCCGGTGGCGCTGACGCTGAGATTGGCCGTGGCGCCCGACGCGATCGTCTGACTCTGCGGCTGCGTGCCGATGGCGGCGGCGACGCCAATCGAGATCGTCGCGGTTGCCGAGTCGACGCTGGGGCCGAACGCATTGCTGACCCGCACCCAGTAGCTGGTCTGCGTGGCCAAGTTCGGCGTGGTGAAGTTGGCGCTGTTGGTGCCGACCTGATTCGAGGTGTCGGGCGCGGTACCGCGGTACCACTGATACGAGAGATTCGTGCCGGTGGCGCTGACGCTGAGATTGGCCGTGGCCCCCGACGCGATCGTCTGACTCTGCGGCTGCGTGCCGATGGCGGGTGCGACGCCAATCGAGATTGTCGCGGTTGCCGAGTCGACGCTGGGGCCGAACGCATTGCTGACCCGTACCCAGTAGCTGGTCTGCGTCGTCAGGTTCGGCGTGGTGAAGTTGGCGCTGTTGGTACCCACCAGAGTCGTCGTGTCGGGCGCGGTGCCTTGATACCACTGATAGGTGAGCGGGGCTGTCCCGGTGGCGCCGACGCTGAGATTGGCCGTGGCCCCCGACGCGATGGTCTGACTTTGCGGCTGCGTCGTGATGCTCGCCGGGGTGCTGATGGCATCGGTCGTGAACGACCAGGTTGGCCCGGTCACCGTCTGGTTCCCGTCGCTGACCGTCGCGTACCACTGGTACTGAGTATTCGGTGTCCGGCCAGCCCACGTGGTCTCGGCCGGAGTGCCTGACGGCACGCTGTTGTCCGTCCCGATCTGCGTGAACGGCACACCCTGCATGTTGAAGTCGAGCACGAACTGGCTGTTCGCGTCGGTCTCGAACTGCAAGAGCTTCGGCGAGTACGTGTAGACGTAGATCTTGTTCTCGGACGGCTTGAAGGTCATGTAACGCAGCCAGCCGTCGCCGCCGTTCACACGGCTCTGGTAGTCGGACTCGAGCTGGTGAACCGTCCGGCTCGGGCAGGCCGCGTTGGTCGGCGTCGCATCCGATCGATTGGCCTCTCCCGGGTAGTGGCCGTTCAGGATGAGGAACACGTTGCAGTTCGGGACGATCAGATTGGTCCAGACCGTCGCGGCCGGCGTGCCATCCGTCGTCCGGTTGAGCACCGTCGTCGGACGGCTGCCCGAGTCGCTCAGGAACAGGTGCGTGGCGATGATGGCCTTGCGATTCGGGAATGCCTTGAGCACCCGGTCCGCCCACGCCACCGAATAGGTCGGCATGTCGTACTCGAGGTGGATGACGACGAAGTCCATCCCGCCCACCGAGAAGAGCGAGTACTGATTCTTGTTCAGCCGGTTGATCGGATCGGTGAAGCTGAACTGGTTCTGTCCAAGGTACCCGCCGTACCACGGGTACCCCGACATCCGGGATACGGGGAAGTACAGGTCATAGTTTGTCGACACGCCCGCCGAACTCATGTCGTGGTTGCCGGGAGCAATGCCGTACGGGACGGGGGGTGATGCGAGATCAAGTACGTCCATGCTCGCATCGGCCTTGGTCCACTCGGCGGGCTGAGCGTCGATGTGCTCGGCAATGTCGCCCAGGTGCGAGACGAACACGGTATTCAACGTTGGCCGGGAGCTGACGATCCACTGGGTCTGCTGGGTGAACGTCAGCGCGCGGTCTCCGTCGGCGTCGCTAGGATTGGTATCGTCGACATAATGCTGTGTGTCAGGGATGGCGACGATGGTGAAGTCACCCGCCGCCGCCGCGTTGGTGGCCCGGCCGAAGAACGTCACGTTCAGCGGCTGGCTCTCGGGATCCGAGACGTTGACGCTCAGGTTTGGTGCGTTGGTCTGGTCTGTGGCGCCATTCTCCGGCGTGTTCAACACCGGGAGATTCGGCGCCTGGTTGAAGACCAGGTTGAACGGCGCGCCGGCCGTGCGCGCCCAGCCGCTGCCGTTAATCGTGCCGTTGACCGGAATCGGGGTCGAGTCGAGGACAGTGGTCGTACTGCCGCTCTCGTTGAGACCCCAGCGCGCGACGAGGTTCGGCACGTTCAGGATTTGCTGGTTGATTCCCGCTTGAAGCTCCGACACGGTCAGCGCGCGATCCCAGATGCGCACTTCATCGATGACGCCGTTGAAGAAGCCTTCGGGTGTCCCGCTGGTGTTCAGCGCGGAACCGATCGAGGCATGCTGAATGCTGTCGAACCGGGGCGTGAAGGCACCCACCGCTGACGTGGCCTCGAGCGTGCCATCCAGGTACAAACGCCAGGTGCCGTCGCCGTAGGTCGCCGCGGCATGATGCCATGTGCCATCAGCGGGTATCGTCGTCACTCCCGCTATCGGGTGATTCAGGCCGGTATTGTTGTCCTCGAAATCGGCCGCCAGCACATCGCCGGTGGGGACGTCCTTGATGCCGAGGAAGAAGTTCATGTTGTTCGTGGTGGCTTCATCCTGAGCCCGGCCTTTGGCGACGATCGGTATCGCCAGGAAGCCGCCGGTGCCCGTATCTGCCGGTGCGCCTTCGCCGTCGCGCTTGAACCATGCCTCGATCGTCATGGTCGAGACGCCCAGCCCGGGGGCTGCGCCAAAGGACACGTAGCCATTGGTTCCGGTGAAATCGATCGCGTTGTTTGGCTCGGTCGGATTCACGGTCACGGTGAGCTCATCAAATCCGTTGATCTCTCCGTCGGTGGCCGTCAGCCGAAGCACGTAGGTTCCAGGACCCGAGAAGGACGCCGTGGTCGTCGTCGTGTTCGGGTCATCGAATGTCACGGTTCCAACGGCCGGCGTCTGGTTCGTCCATGTCGGGCTGACGTCGATGCCAGTGAAACCGTCGTCGTTCAGAGTTGCCGTGAGGGACGCATGGTTGGGCAGCGTGACGAACTGGTCCGCGCCGACGTTGACCATCGGCGGCAGATTGCCCGTGGCAGCCGTTACAGTAATGCTGACCGTGTCGCTGCGGACGTACTTGTTGTCGTCGACCGTCAACTGCAGAACATAGGTGCCGGCAGTGGTGAAGCCGACAGAGGTCACCGCGCTATTTGCGTTACCGAAGGCCGCGGCGGCCGGACCGCTCACCTGACTCCACGTGATCGTGTTCGGGCTGTCATCGGTGACGCTGCCGTTGAGTTCCGCCGCGCCGGCGTCGACTATTTGATCGGCGCCCGCGTTCACGACGGGAGGCTGGCTGCCGGGCGCGCCGTGCACCGCGGCGGTGCCCGAATCGTTGAGTGCGTCGCCAGGGACCGGGATGAACTGCCAGTCGTACGACGAGTCGCGCAACGTGAACTTCATGATGCCGTGGTCGGTGTTGTTGCGAACTTCGCTGATCCCCGTCCTGAGATTTGGAAATGAACCGCTCACGGGGACGCCGCCGGTGCCGATGACGAACGTGCGGATACCGAAGGCGGGATCCGCGACGCCCAGCGCGTTCATCGGCGCCAGCCGCTCGTAGTTGTGCCAGTGGCCGCCGAGATAGATGTCGGTGCCGTAGTCGTAGAGGGCCTGCCACAGCGGCTGCGTGTACGCATGCATGTCGTCGTCGGAGCTGGAGCTGTAGCGCGGCCTGTGCCACATCGCGATGATGTTGTTCGTCGGGCTGTTGGCGAGGTCGTCGCGCAGCCACTGTTCCTGTGGAGAACCTGCCGCGCATCCGTCTGCGTCCCAAAGCTCCGGCGACGCGCTGCACTCGCCGTTGAGGACAACGATGTGCCAGTTGCCGACGTTGTAGCTGTAGTAGCCGCCAAGCGTGCGATCGCCCGCGGGACCGTCCTGCACGCCATCGCCGTTGAAGTAGTCGTAATAGCCGGTCGCGCCCGGCGTGTTGTAGTCGTGATTGCCGGTCACCGGCCGCGTGCGCGCCTTGATGCCGGGACGGCCCCAGGTCGGCGTGTAGCAGGTGTCGAACTCGGCAGCCGTGCCGTTCACGTACGAGTTATCGCCGAGCGTGAACACCGGCCCTGGGAGCCCCTCGAGAAGCGTCGCGGTTGCGTTCGCGTTCGCGAGCGAATCTCCCGCGATACAGTTCGGCGCGACGTCTCCGGCGCCCAGCAGAATGAGGTTGACGGTGACCGTCATGTCGTCGAACGCCGATTTCGCGCCGTCGTCCGCAGTGAGGCGTAGCACATAGGTGCCCGCTTCCGTGAAGGTTGCGGTCGTGGCTGCCGAGGTGGCGCTGGCAAAGTTCACGACGCCAGGTCCGCTGACAAGCGTCCACAGGACGCCGAACGGGCCGTCATCGGTGGCAGCGCCGCTAAGCGTAGCGGTGCCGCCGAAGTCGATGACCCTGTCTGGCCCTGCCGTCACGATCGGGGTCTGATTCAGGCTCGCGAGGGGTGTCGCATCGTCTTCATTCGACGGTGCGGACGTATTGCCGAATCCGTCGACTGCGGTTACCACGTAGAAGTATTGAGTGCCATTCGCCGCGCCGAGATCGAGATAATTCGGCGACGTGACGAGAGTCGATCCATTGAGGGGAGCAATCGCTGTCGAGACGGGGCTCGTCAGGCTGCGATACACGTTGTAGCCCGCGAGATCCGACTCGGCATTCGCCGTCCATGTCAGCGAGACACGCGCGTTTAGTGGGTCAGCGAACAGGTTTTGCGGCGCCGCCGGCGGTGCGACATAGATAGGATACGGATAACCGGCGGTCCAGGTCGGCGTGCCGACCAGCGTACCGTTAATGGCCCTTGCGGAACCGGTCGCAACTAGGCCCGAAGCTTCGTTCAATGCCCAACGTCCAATCAGGGTGGGTTGCGTTGTCGGGTCGACCTCCTGAAACATCGAATTCTGAATTTGAACTTGGCTTCGCGCGACATTCCAGATTCGGACTTCGTCCATGAGGCCGTTGAAGAAGCCTGCCGCGGCCCCCGTCGATGTCATCGCAGTGCCGATACCAGCGTGCTGGATGCTGTCAAATCGTGGTGTGAAGGTGCCGAGAGTTGTCGTCTTCTCGAGTGCACCGTCGAGGTAGAGATTCCAGGTAGTCCCGTCGTACGTGACTGCCGCATGGTGCCAGGCAGTGGTGCTGATCGGGATTGGCGTTATGCCGGAAACGGGGTGATTGAGCCCGGTTCCCGTATCCTCGAAATCGGCGATAAGAACACCAGTTGTATCGTTGATGCCCAGAATGTAGTTCGTGTCCAGGTTGGAGCCGTCGGCCTGAGCCCTTCCCTTGGAGATCAACGGAATCGCGAGACCCGTAGTCGCATTCTCGAAGCCCCCGGCTCCGGTACTTGTTCCCACACCGAAGCCTGTCCGTTTAAACCAGGTTTCGATCGTAAAGGTTGAAGCGCCCAGAGCGCTTGTGCCGTCGGCGGGACCGAAAGTCACATACTGATTGATCCCATTGAATTGCATCGCTGCGCCTGCCAGCGCGTTTGGCGTTGCCACGACTGCGGTCGAAGGAGAGGAGAGATTGGCCGATGTATCGAGCGCCCTGACGGTGTAGCTGTAAAGCGTTCCGTTCGCGACTGTGTTGTCCGTGAAGATTGCGCTTGTGAGAGGTGCGACGTTCAACGGTGTTCCGGAGCCGTTTCTGTACACGTTGTAGCCGGCCAGATCGAGCTCGGGATTTTCAGGCCATGTGAGTGTAACCAGACCGTTGCCGATGTTCGCCGCGACGTTCTGCGGAACCGAGGGTGACACGCCATCCACAGGCAGAATATTTCCGACGACTCGCCCCGGTCCGCTGACCAGCGTGCCATGCGGCCGGCCGGGGACTGAGTTGAGGGCCACTGAACCTGCGCCTTCGTTCAACCCCCAACGCCCGATGAGCCCCGTGCCCGCGGTCACTTCCTTATACCTGTTGTCGGAGATTTCCTGCGCCGTGCGCGCGACGTTCCAGATACGGACCTCGTCGATCACGCCGTTGAAGAAACCGCCAGCGGTTCCGGCAGACGTGAGCGCGCTACCGATCGATGCGTGTTGAATGTTGTCGGAGCGTGGGATGCGCGTGCCCGTCGGCAGCGCCGGAACTGTGATGTTGCCAGGTAGAGCGACGCCGTTGAGATAGAGGGTAAAGATACCCGTTGAGCTGGTGTATGTCGCAGCGGCGTGATACCACGTGTTGTCACTGATCGCTTGGGTCGAGGTGACCGCATGGTTGATTCCGGCTGCGGTATCTTCGAAATCGGCCGCCAGCGTATAGACGCCGGCCGAGAGACTTAATCCGAGGAAGTAGTTCATGTCGATGTTCGAACCGTCGCCTTCACCCCGTCCCTTCGCGACCAGCGGAACCGCTCCTCCTGATAAGCCGCCTCCGCCCGCTGCACTGGTCGTCGTTGTCACGCCCGCGCCCTCTTTCTTGAACCAGAGTTCGAGCGTGAAGTCTGTCGCGTTGAGCCCGTTCGGACCCGTCGCTGGGCCGAACGTGATGTATTGATTCGCGGCTGTCGTTCCGAGGAAATCAATCGCATTTACAAATGTGGCGATCTGACCCGCCGGCCGGTCCCCGTTCATCAGCGCAAGGATGACAACCGTAAGGATGCCGACACCAAAGCGCGTGGCAATGCTGAATCGGGCGCGGATGTACTGAGTCATCGGACAGGTCCTCAATTGATTGGGGGAGGCGGACTATGGCCGCGGCTGCGCGGACGCGCAACTATTTGTGAAGGCACCATTGGATGTCCACGAAACCGGTCGATGGCGCGCATCGCACGCATCGCGCGCATGACGCGCGTAGCGGAAGGACGGAAATTTAGGGGAGTTGACTGACTACAGAAGGCCGAGGGCTCTTACGTAGCGGCGCGCTTCGCGGACGGGAATTCGAAACACGCGCTTGCGGCCCCGCCCGACGGGAACGGCGCGCAAGTATCCGTTGCAGATTTCCTTGCGGACGAACGTCGAGCTCATCCCGATCATGCCGGCGAGCTCGGCGGTGGTCAGCGGCGGGCCGGTCTTCTCGACCAGATCCTTCAGCCGCTGACTGACATCGGGTTGCCGGCGGGCGTGACCGTCCTGTCGCATCAAGGCGTTTACAGGCAGTGCAGGATCGCTGCCGCCGGGACGTCTTCATTTCCGCTGATTTCAGGAGGGTTCGAATGGGGAGGTTCGCAAAGTCTGCTTCCAGGCAGACTTTGCGCTTCCCCGGGATGGGTCTACGGGCGGGCGCCTTTACTTCTTTGGGGCCAGCATCTTCGTGACACGGCCGACACTCGTGTCGCCGGCATACAGGTTGTTCTGCTTGTCGAACACCCAGTAGCTGGCTTCGATGAACTGGCCGTGCCCGATGCCCATGCCGTTGCCGATCGCGCCAAGCACTTTACCGTTCCGATCGAGCTTCAGGAACTGCCCGTCCTGCCCGCTCGCCATCCAGGGCTGGCCTTGAGGATCGAATTTCAACGCGCACACGAGATTTCTCGTCTGGATCGTTTTGATGAATTTTCCATCGCCGCTGTAGATGACGATGCGATAGTCCTCGCGATCGCCGATCCACACATCGCCGTTCGTTGGATCGACCGCCAGCCCGTGCGCGGAATTGAATTTGCCCATGCCCACTTCGTTGCCGTACCACTGATTCTTGAACTTGCCGTTCTTGTCGAGATGAACGATGCGCGACGCGCCGATGTTGTTGGCCGCGTCGTTCGAATCGGTGTCGTTCGGACTTTCGTTGCCGTGCCCCTCCGCGATGTAGACATCGCCGTTCGGCGCGAACGCCACCATCACCGGTTCCCAGAGCAGCCGTTGTCCCTTGGCCTCGTCCCAGTCACCTCGACGTCCGGTCTCGCCGATCTTGAGAAGCAGCTTGCCGTCAGGGCCGATCTTCATCACGGTCGCGCTGCCCGCGGCCGTGATCCAGACGTTGTCTTCGGGGTCGACGGCCATGCCGTGCGCCTTCGTCTGGTACCCGATCACATCGGGTGCGACCTGATGGATGAGCTTGAAGTTCGGATCGAATTTGAAGAGCTGTGGCTTGCCGACGTCCGCGCGCTGGAACACCCAGAGGTTGCCCTTCGAATCGAGCGCGACAGACGGCACGCCGCCAAAACCGGGAGGCAGCACGACCGGGTAGGTGAACGTGTACCCCATCGTCTGCTTCCACTGCACGCGCTGCATCTGTCCGCGCGGGAAGCCGCCGCGCCGGCCGCACACTGGCGACTGGCGGCATGGCGGCACCTGGACGACCGGCGAGTTCTGAACCTCGCCGTTGGGCGCCGCGCCGCGGCCAGGTCCGCCGCTCCGCGGGGGCACCGTGACGTTGCCTTTCTCATCGACGATCGTCCGTCCGGTCGGGTCGGGGAACGAGGCCTGCAGGAACCAGGCGGGCGAGCCGTCGGCGGCCGGACCTTCGATTGGCGGCTTCGTTTGAGAGAACGTCAGCGTCGTGGCCCACATCACACCCGCAGCCACACAGACGACTCCGGCAACAGCGCGTCCCTTCATTTCAGCCTCCTGCAAAACGTGTTGGTGAGACGAGAAGTGTCGCACAGTTGATCGGCCAGAGTCACTTCCGGCCGTGCTGCCGGGCACGCGCGGGTGAGGCTTCAGCCGGGCCTGGAAGGTTATTGAAGAACGAGCAGGTCTTCGAACGCCAGCGCGCCGTGATACTGAACGCGGTCGCTGGTGAGCGTGGCCACCTGACAGCGGAGCACGGTGGCCTTCACCCTGTACGGGGCCGTCGGGCTGCCCAACTGCAGTTCGACCCGCATGCCCGGGAACAGCCGGCATTCGGTCTCGAGCAGCACGCCCCCGGGGCTGACATCGACGATGCGGGCGCTTCGACCGGGCCGCAGGCGACCGGTCGACATGCCGGTCCAGTCCGCGGTCGAGACGCGGGGAAAGGCTCTTCGTTCGGGAGTTTCGGTGGGTAATGCTTCGGCCACGGAAGTGGCCAAAGATACGACGGCGGCTCTTGGGAGGCAATCCTCCATCGGGCTATGCCGACGGATTAGCCACGAACGGCTGGCCGGGGGAGCGGGCCGTCGCGTGACCGTGTGCTGGCCTACGCCGTCGCGATATCGGGACCCGCGGCACGCAGGCGACCGAAGCCGGTCAGCTGACGCTTGGGAAGGTGCAGCCGGGCGCTCGCCTCGATCATCGCGAATCTCCCGGCGCCGGCAAACCGGACACGATAGTGCCGGACGGTGCCGTGTGACGTATCGGGCATGACGGTCATGCACACGTCGGCTTCGTTCCGGTTGTCGACAAACTCGACGAAATCGATTTCCGGCTTGATCTCGTCTTCGAGCCAGGCGTCGCAATCCAGAAACACTTTCAGGTCGCGGGAATCGTATTGGCCGGTCATGTCGGCCTCTTGCCGGGCAATGGCGGCCCACGCCATCAACATGGCCCGCACGGGGGTAGACGTAACGGTGGTCGCAATCATGCGCACTCTCCAGTCAGCATCGTTTTCGATGCTCGACAAGTTATAGCCAACACCGCATGAGGGCTCGATGAAGCAAGATCGTGACCAGCTTCACAAATCCTTCATGTTCCCGGCACGCGTTGGCTGCGGGCAGATCGCGACTTCTAACGAAGGTGAGCGGGGGACTGCAGTCTATCCGCGGTGTCCGCGGCGTGTCCACGTTCTTTTTCAGTAAGCGGGTCTCATCGGAGATACGTGCGGAAGAAGCCCAGAGCGAAACCCAGAAGGGCGGCGAGCAAGAGCTGATAGTCCATCACTATCACAGTGGCGGCGACGCCGCTGCCCTCGCCGCTCTGCATGTGGAAGGCGCGGAAGACGCCTATGAGAACCCAGAGGACGATCACGACCGTGGCCGTGATGGCGCCGATGAGAAGGCTCTTGAAAAGCCGCATCGGAAAGCGGGTACTGTAACCCTGAATCGACGGGGCACGGCAGCCTTTTCATGGCCCCGTTTCGTCTAATTCCCCCGAGGAGGGTCCGCATGAGCGGCATCGTTCAGGACCTGCGGTACGCGCTTCGCGGTTTGAGAAGAAACCCGGCGTTCACGTCGGTCGCGCTCGTCACCCTGGCGCTCGGCATCGGCGCCAACACGGCGATGTTCAGCGTGCTGAACGCCGTGCTGCTGAGGCCGCTTCCATATCCGGCTTCCCACGAGCTCGCGATGTTGTGGACGGAGCGGCCGAACCAGAACCTGCGCGAGGGGCGGTCGGCCTATCACGACGTCGAAGAATGGCGCGCGCGCAGCCGCACGCTGGCAGACGTCGGGGTTTTCGATCCGATGACGGCCAGGCTCACCGCGCCGGGTGAGCTGGAGCGAATCAGCACACTGAGGCTCTCGCCGAATGTCTTTGCGATCCTCGGCGTGCAGGCGTATCGGGGTCGCGTCTTCTCGACCCAGGAAGCCGACGAGCGGCGCAGGGTCGCCGTCGTCAGCTATCGATTCTGGCAGTCCCGCCTCGGCGGCGCCGACAACGTCATCGGCTCGACGATCGAGCTCGACGGCCTTCCGTCCGAAGTGATCGGTATCCTGCCCGCGGATTTCCGGTGGTCCGACTCAGACGTCTGGGAACCGCACACCCTGTTTCCCGACTGGGACGTACGTCGAGGTGAGCGTGGCGATGCGTCCTGGTTCGTGCTCGCGCGGTTGCGTCCCAACGTGACGATCGAGCAGGCGCAGGGAGAGCTGAGCGGCATCGCACGGGGTCTCGACGAGCAGCGGATCGCGTCCGAGCAGGGACGCGGCATCGGCGTCATGCCGCTGAGCCTGCATATCGTCGGACCACGATGGCGGCTGACCCTGTGGATGCTGACGGGCGCGGTGTTCTTCGTCCTGCTCATCGGCGTGACGAACATCACGAGCCTGTCGCTGGCTCGCAGCACGGGACGCGCGCGCGAGTTCGCGTTGCGCGCGGCGCTTGGCGCGAGCCGCGGTCGCGTGCTGCGCCAGTTGTTTTCCGAAAGCCTGGTACTTGCCGTCCTTTCCGGACTTGGCCGGTCTCGCCGTTGCCTGGGTCGCACTTCCGATCATCGTGGCGTTCAAGCCGGCCGATCTCGTCACGCTGGGCGAGGTGCGACTCGACGTAGCCACTCTTGCGTGGACGCTGGGGCTGTCGATGCTCACCGGTGTGCTCGTGGGCCTCGTTCCCGCCATCACCATGACTCGCTGGAATCTTCAGGCGCCGCTGCACGAATCAGCCCGCGGGACGTCGGCGGGCGCTTCCGCGCGTCTTACGCGCCGCGCGCTCGTGGTGGCGGAATTCGCGCTGGCGATCGTGCTGCTCGTCGGCGCCGGGTTGCTGACGCGCAGCCTGATGAACGTGCAGCGCGTCAACCCTGGTTACAGCTCCGAGCGCGTGCTCTCGATGCAGCTCGCGATTCCACCAATCGACGCGACCAATCAGCGGGCTGACTACTACCAACAGGTTTTGGATCGGGTCGTCAACACGCGCGGCGTCGAGGGCGCCGGCGTCATCGGCGATCTCTTCATCAATGCGAGCCCGGAACAGAGCGTGACGGTGGAAGGGAGCGCGCGAGGCGCCGAACGGTTGCGGCTGCGGCGCGACGAGGTGAGCGGCGGCCTGTTCGAAACGCTGCGGATTCCGCTCGTTCGCGGGCGTGCGTTCTCCTCGGAAGACGGGCCGAACGCTCCCAGGGCGGCGATCGTCAACGAAACGATGGCGCGCCGGCTGTGGCCGGGGCAGGATTCCGTCGGCAAACGATTCAAGATGGGTGTGACCTCGGCGGATGGTCCCTGGTTCACGGTAGTCGGCGTGGTCGGCGACGTGCGCCGGCAGGGGCTCGAAGAAGAACCTGCCGCCCAGATGTTCGAGCCCGTGGCCCAGAATCCATCGCGGCTCGCGACGCTGCTGGTCCGCACCTCTGGCGAGCCCATCGCGATGGCTGCCACGCTCCGCGCGGCCATTCAGCAGATCGATCGGCGCGGGCTGGTGTACGGAGTGAACACGCTTGGCGCGCGCATCTCGGGATTCCAGGCGGAGCGGCGGTTCCAGACATGGTTGCTCATGGTGTTCTCGAGCCTCGCACTGCTCCTGGCCGCAATCGGTATCTACGGCGTGGTGCAGTACCTCGATTTCGACGCGCACGCGGGAAATCGGCGTGCGCATGGCGGTCGGCGCCGATCGTCGCGACATCTTCAAGATGGTGGTGGGGGAAGGGCTGAAGATGAGCCTGACCGGTCTGGCGCTCGGTCTCGTTGGGGCCCTGTGGCTGGGGCACCTGGGAGCGAGCCTGCTCTTCGGTGTCTCGTGGATGGACCCTGTGACCTACGTAGGCGTCTCGCTGCTTTTGACGACGGTAGCGCTCGCCGGCTGCTATTTCCCAGCACGCCGCGCCGCGCGTATCGATCCGCTTGTAGCGCTCAAATACGAATAAATTGGGTGCGGTGGCACAGGGCTTCAGCCCTGTTGAGATTAGGAGACTAAGAGCGATTCTTCTTTCGAGAAGAATTCTCCTAATCTCCTAATCTCTTGTTGAGTCCCTCGCTACTTCGGAATCGTAAATTCGATGGTCCTGTCGTTGCCGCTCGATGGGTGCTGGATGTTCACCCAGCCTCTGCGCTTGTCGGTCGGGTCGAAATACAGGCCGGTGAATTCCGAGCCGCCTGTCCCGTTCGATGCCCAGCGGCCGATGCCTTCGCCCTGATCGGTCAAATCGCCGTCCTTGTTCAGATCCTTCGCGAACCAGATGTCGTCGTCGGAGCCGCCATTCCGGTCTTCGATGATGTAGATGTTTCCGTCGTGGTCGATGGCCAGATTGTCCGGGTTGGCCAGCGCCGTGCCCACCGCTGCGCCCGTGGCGAGATCGATGGTGTTTCGGTTCGCGAACACTGAGATCGTGTTGTTCTTGAGATCGATCCGGTAGACCTCGTGCGTCGTGGTCGTTGTCATGTAGAGATAGTCGACGCCGCTCAGCGTCTGGATTTGCAGATCCTCCGGGCGCTGGTAATCGGTTCCTTTGAAGGATGGCAGGTTGGTGGTGTTGCGGGCATCCACCGACGTGACGCCGTTCGAGTCGGTGATCGTGAGCGCGCCTGGCAGGGGAGCGCCATTCACATCAGTGAACGGAACCCACGTGAAGGCTCCCGTCGCGTTCGCCACGCTCCCGTCGCCGACGCGCAAGACGAAGGTCTGTCCCGCAGCGAAGTAGTCGGCCTGACCGCCCTTGACCTTGCCGAAGTTGGCCGCCGACGTGAACCTGTAGACGTTGCCGCCGTTGAGCTCATCGATGAAGTACATGTTGCCGGGCTTGTCGAACTGAACGCCCTCATGCGACGTGCGCGGGACGACGTTCCGATGCACGAAGTCGGCGCCCGCATTGCTCAGGCCTGTCACCGGGTTGAGGATGCCCGGGGCTTCGATCGGGTTCTTCAGCTCGAAGAGCCGGCCGTAGATTTGCGGATGTCCGACGTCGCCGAGGGTCGACCAGGACTCTTCGGCGGTAATCAGCGTTCCCCAAGGCGTCCAGTAACACGCGTCGAACGAGACATAGCGCCCTGCGGCCGGGCTTTGCCAGATCGTGTCGGTTACACCAGTCTCCAGGTCGTGGCGTTGCACGCCTGAATTGCCCGTCTCGAAGACGGTGAACAGGTAGCGGCCCTTGTGAGGTCCCGTCTCATTCACGGTGATCATGTCCCACGAACCCGAGTTCGGCTTGTTTGCGGCGAGCTGTGTGGTGCGCTCCGCAATGGACTGCTGGTGAAAATCGGGATTGCCGAACGTGATGGGCTCGTCTTCGCTGAGGACGGGGATGGCAGGGGACGTTGAAGCGGTGAGCGGTGTGTAATCCGAGAATCGTGTGCCATCTGCGACGAGGACCGTTCCCGCAAGCACCAGACCTCCCACGGCGACGAGCCTCGCGCGATGAATCGGCATCTTCATATTCGATTTCTCCAGTCGCGCCAACAAGGGTTCGTGTGAACGTTGTCCCGCAGGCAGGCGGCTGGCGCGAACCTTCCTGTTCGGGGTACTCGACTCGTGCGCACAAGTCGGTCGACGAACCTAGTTATAGAAAGCGGATGTTGCGCGAGGGAGAATGGGACATCACGCGCGAGCAAAATTTCAGACGCGGGTTGTGTGGTGAATCCCGACACCATGTCTGTGAAGCGACGACCGTGCGACGCAACGATCGTTCGGTGCGACAGGTGCGACAGGTGCGACAGGTGCGTTGGGCTTGTCCGCCGGAGCGATGGGCGCCGTCTGCGCGGCGGCGGATGCGATAGGTGCGACTTACTTGTTGCGGTAGCGCAAGGGCGACGGCAGAGCTGGGGGCTGGCCGTCGCTTGTTGCAGTTACGCCGTCGCCGATGTCATGGCAGTGTGCAGACGAGGGAAGTGCACAACCCGGGGATGCGCCAGATGCACACGCGCGCTCGCCTCGATGAAGGCGAATGGCCCGGCGCCGACGAACCGCACGAGGTGCTGGCGGCCACCGCGTGAGATATCGGGTCTGACGGTCATGCAGAGGTCTGCCTCTTCGCGGTCATCGACATACTCGACGAAGTCTTCATCGGACTTGACGTCGTCCTCGAGCCAGGTCTCGCAGTCGAGGTAGACCTTCAGGCGACGGATGCCGTCCTGGTCGTTCGCGGCGGCAAACTGCTGTGCAAGCGAGAGCCATCCCTGGACGAGGGCGTGAACGGGAGTGGACGTGGCGTCGGTGGTCAACATGCTCGTTCTCCAATCAGCATCACTCGTCGATGCTGGAGCAAGTTATATCCAACGCCACATGAGGACTCGATGAAGCGCGTTGGGGGTGCGCTTCACGAATGCTTCATCTTTGCGACCCTGTGGTAAGGTCCTGTTTTCAGGATGAACGACGAGGCGATTCTCAACGATCAGGTTGTGTACTACCGCGCACGCGCGGGCGAGTACGACCAGTGGTTCCTTCGCGAAGGCCGCTACGATCGCGGCGCCGGACACCGGGCGCAATGGTTTGGCGAGATCGCCACGATACGACGGGCGCTCAGCGAGTCAGTGAAGGATCGGAACGTGCTCGAGCTGGCGTGTGGCACGGGACTGTGGACCGAGCAGCTCGGACGGGAGAATCGCAGTGTCCTCGCCGTCGATGCTTCCCCCGAAGTCATCGCCATCAACCGGGACAGGGTGCACGCCGCGCACGTGCGGTACGAGACAGCAGACATCTTTTCCTGGACACCGCCCACGCTGTTCGATGCTGTCTTCTTTGCGTTCTGGCTCTCGCACGTCCCTGCGAGCCGGTTCGAGAGCTTCTGGCAGACCGTCAAAGCATCGGTCGAGCCTGGCGGGACGGTGTTCTTTGTCGACAGCCTGCTCGAGCAAACCTCGACCGCGACCGATCACGCACCAATAGACGACTCGGGTGTCGTCCGCCGGAAGCTGAACGACGGCCGCGAGTTCGAGATCGTGAAAATGTTTTACCAACCCGAAGAACTGGAACGGCGCCTCTCGCAACTGGGCTGGCAGGCCAGAGTGCAGTCGAGCGGGAAGTTCTTTCTGTTCGGCGAGTGCACGCGCGCGTAGACAGCGATCTGGCAGGACTGAAGTCCTGCACCACCGGCGAGAAGCTCGCGGCGGGACTAAAGTCCCGCCCTACCGGGGATCGCCCAAGACTACCGCACCCATGCACCTGTCGCACCTAACGCACCCATCGCACCTATAAACTCTCTTCATGTCTCTCGGCATCCTTCTCGCCCTCGTCTCCGCCATGGTGTGGGGCAGTGGCGACTTTGTCGGCGGCGCCGCGACCAGGCGCAGCCACCAGTTTCAGGTCCTGGCCCTCTCGGCGCTCTCGGGCATCGTGCTGTTGACGATGCTCGCGTGGATCTTCGAGCCGCTTCCATCGCGTGCGAACGTGGCGTGGGCGGCCGCAGCCGGTCTGGTGGGCGCGGTCGGCATCGCCTCGCTCTATCACGGCCTGGCTATCGGCGGCGCGGCGATGGTGGCGCCGGTCGCGGCCGTCGTGACGGCGGCGATTCCCGCTGTTTACACGGCCTTTGCCGTTGCGCCGCCGAGTGCATGGCAGTTGGCCGGGTTTCTCGCGGCGGTCGCCGGCATCTGGCTCGTCACTCGCCAGCCGCAGACGGCCGAAGCACAGTCGCGCAAGGGCGTCAGCCAAGCCGTTGCCGCAGGAATCGGGTTCGGCGCTTTCCTGATTCTGATCGCACAGGTCGACCGCACGCTCGTGTTCGGCCCACTGGTCGTCGCGCGGACGGTCATGCTGGCCATGGGCCTTGTGCTGATGATCGTGCGCGGCATCAGCTTTCCCGGGCTGACGTCGAATCCGCTCGCGCTCGTAGCCGGTTTGCTCGACGCCGGCGGCAACATCTTCTTCGTGCTGGCGCGTCAGCATACGCGGCTCGACGTCGCCGCGGTGCTGTCGTCCCTGTATCCGGTCGCCACCGTCGTGCTGGCCCGCATCGTCTGGCGAGAGCCTGTCGCGCCGCAGCAATGGGCGGGCGTTGGAATGTGCCTGCTGGCAGTGGCCTTGATGGCAGAATGAGTCGGTGATGTACGCGCTGCGAAGCTTGATGAAGTCGCCCGGTTTCACCCTGCTGACGGTGCTGATCCTCGCCATCGGCATCGCAGGAACGGCGGTGATGGTCGCGCTCGTCCAGGGCGTGCTCGTCAGGCCGCTGCCGGTACGCGACGAGGAACGCCTCATCGTTGCGTGGAAAGAGCTGCAGTCGTCGGGCTACGCCCACTATTCGTTCGGAGATGACGGAATAGAAGAGGCCGCGCGATCGAGCCGGCTGCTCGAAAGTGTGGCGGGCGTGGGAACCAACGGCGTGTCGCGCTCCGCGGTCGACGTCGACGGCACCACCGACTATGTGAACGATGCGCTGGTGACCGGAGGGTTCTTCGAGGTCCTTGGTGTGAAGCCCATCCTTGGCCGGACGCTCACCCGTGCCGACGATGCGGATGGCGCCGAGCGTGTGGTCGTCATCAGCTACGCGCTGTGGCAGCGTCGCTATCACGGATCGCGAGATGTCATCGGCCGTCGCTTCTGGGGCAAAGAGGGCTTCCCTATTGTCGGCGTCATGCCGCCCGACCTCGATTACCCGAGAGGAGTGGACATCTGGCGGACCACGAAATCCGTGGGAGAAGGGAAGTTCAGAGACGCCGCGCAGATGGAAGTCGATCTGATCGGAAGACTTCGGCCGGGCGTCACGAAGGAACAGGCCGCTGGGGAGCTCGCGGTGTTGATACGGCAGCTCGAATCGCAGGCGCCGCCTGACGCGCCTCGCGGACTCCTTCCCGTCGTTCGTCCTTTCAAAGACGAAGTCGTCGGGAACGTTCGGTTGACGATGCTGACCCTCTCGGCAGCGGTTCTGCTCATGCTGCTCGTCGCGAGCGCGAATGCGGCGAACCTGCTGCTGATGCGGAACGAAGCACGCAGAACGGATCTCGCCGTGCGGATGGCGCTGGGGGCGGGACGGGGAAGGATTGTGGCGCAGGTGCTGGCCGAGAGCCTGGTGCTGGCGATTGCCGCCGGCGTTGCGGGGCTGGCCCTGACGTGGTGGTCGCTTCAGCCCCTCGTGCGGCTCGTTCCGGACGGGCTGCCGCGAGTCGAGTCGGTCCGCGTCGACTGGACGGTCTGCCTGATTGCGATTGGGATCGCCCTCGCGACCGCGGCGATCTCCGGGCTGGCGCCGGCCCTGTCGATCAGCTCCGATCTCGTTTCGCACTTGAGAAGCGCGGGCCGTGGTGTGGCGGGATCGGCGTCGCGAGCTCTTCGTAGATCCTTTGTTGTCGTGCAGGTGGCCCTGGCGGTCACGATCGTTGCGGCGGCGGGATTGCTGACCCGCACGGTCTTGAACCTGCAGGCGATCGACACTGGCCTGGCCGCGGATCGACTGGTCCTGGTCGAGCTCAGTGTGCCTTCGGCGGACCACGCCAATCGGGTGCGTCACTCTCAGTTCCTGGATACCGTCGTGCGGCAGCTCGAGGAACTTCCTTTTGTCGAGGCGGCGACGCCCATCAACATGCCGCCATTTTCGGGGACCGTCGGATGGTCCGTGCCGAGAATCGCGGCCGAAGGGCAGACCGCCGACGAGGCCGCGGCGAATCCTTCGACGAACTTCGAGTCAATCTACCCGAACTACTTCCGGACGTTCGGCGCGAGGATAGCCGCCGGACGCCCCTTCACCGACGCCGATGGGGAAGGCGCGCAGAAGGTGGCGATCGTCAGCGAGGACGTGGCCCGCCGCACGTGGCCTGGCCAGGATCCCATCGGCAAGCGCATGAAGCTCGGTGGCCCGGCCTCGGAAGGAGACTGGCTCACCGTGGTTGGCGTGGCAGCTCCCACGCGGTACCGCGCGCTGACCCAACCCAACGCCATGTTGTATCTCCCGGCGGCGCAATTTCTCGTCACCGCCCAGATGCTTGCGATACGCACCGCGGCGCCGCTCGATCAGGTGATGTCGGTCGCGCGCACGCACGTGCGCGCCGCCAATCCGCGCGCACACGTCATGCGCGTGAGCTCGTTCGCATCGCTGATGGACGCTCCGCTGGCGGCCCCGAAATTCAACGCGTTTCTTCTGAATCTTTTCGGGACCGTCGCACTGCTGCTATCGGCCATAGGCCTTTACGCCGTGATGAGCACCTACGTTCGCCAGCGGGATCGCGATATCGCCGTCCGCAGGGCGCTGGGTGCTACGACCTCTGATGTACAGCGGCTCGTGTTCGGGGAAGCAGTCTGGCTGGCCGGCATCGGTGCGGCCATCGGGCTGGGCGGGGCATTTAGTGCAGCACGCCTCGTGCAGGGCATGCTCTACGGCATTGATTCGCTGGATCCCGTGACGATGTTTGGTGCGGCAGGCGTGTTGATTGCCGCGTCCATGCTCGCCTCGTACTTACCGGTTCGTCGTGCGACCCGCATCGATCCGCTCGTGGCGCTGCGCTGCGAGTGATCAGAACGCGAACCCGGCGTTCGGCAGATGCAGGCTCGCGCTGGCCTCGATGCACGCGAACGAGCCGGAGCCGATGAACCGCACCAGGTGCTGGCGACCGGCGCCGTGCGAGCCGTCGCGCTCGACCTGAATGCAGACGTCGGCGTCCTCGCGGTCGTCGACGCACTGAACGAAGTCGTCTTCAGGGGCGATCGCGTCCCCGAGTCCGTTTTCGCAGTCGAGAAACACCTTCAGACGGCGGGTGCCTTCCTCGTCATTCGCGGTCGCAAACTGCTGTGCCAGTGCGAGCCATCCCTGGACGAGGGCCCGAACGGGAGTGGACGTAACGTCAGTGGTCATCATGCGGCAAGTTATACCGAACCCCGCATGAGGGCTCGATGAAGAGCCCCAGAGAGTCATCTCCGGTGATGACTCTGTATCCCTGATGCAGCGGTGTTGTATCCGCACCGCAACGAGCGATACGCGCCGTGAATATCCGAGGCGGCGCAGACAAATCCGACAATAGTTCTGAAGCAGGCAGAATTTCTTCCGAAAGCCCGTCCGGTCAATAGGGGATACATACAGTTTTCGCACACAGCGGATCAGGCATGGTGGTTGCTGAATGAGACGCCATGCTGACCCCGCTGGGCTTGTTGGGCCCGTCGTCTACCCGTGCGTCTCGATGCTCTTTTATCGGACGGCTGGCTTTCATCATTCAAATTATTCTCGGCCCGTTCCTGTGGTCGGACGGCGCCGTCGTCCGCGCGCAGGAGACTTGGACGGTGCTTCCCTCGCTGCCGACGTCGGACGATACGTCGACGACGGTGCAGTCGAAAGCCTGGTTCCATGGGCACACGTGGTGGGCGGTGCTGTCGAGCAGCACGCCGACGAGCGGGTCGTGGCTGTACAGGCTCGAGTCCAACAACACGTGG
The DNA here is from genome assembly GCA_963821395.1 of Vicinamibacterales bacterium. Taxonomy (GTDB): domain Bacteria; phylum Acidobacteriota; class Vicinamibacteria; order Vicinamibacterales; family JAMQPK01; genus JAMQPK01. The sequence continues at coordinate 36,515 of CAWGDY010000027.1, forward strand.
ACGCAGGTGCTGAAGGTATCGTCGATGAAGGGCAAGGCCGACACCAAAGCCAGCGGCGATCTCACTCATATTTTGATCGTCTCCAGCGACGCGCAGATCGTCACGATTGAGTACGTCCCCGCGCTCCGTACGTATCGACTCTGGCCCGCAAATCCGACTCCGGTGCCGGTGTTCGTCGGGGAAACGGGCTCGCTCGAAGTGGATTCCACCGGACGACTCTGGCTTGCCACAGATCATTTCAACTGGGTGTACGTCTACTACGCCGACTATCCGTTTTCGACGTTCAACGGTCCGGTCATCCTGACCGAGGACACCAATCTCGGCGACGTCAATCAAATCGTGGCGTTCCCCAACCACACGATCGGCGTCTTCTGGGGCAACGGCATTTTCGAGCGGTGGGGATTCAGAGTTCACGTGGACGGCACGGACCCAAACGTCTGGCTCGATGACGAAATGCCGGCAGCGGCGGGCCATGAGAACCTCAACATGGCCGACGACCACATCAACCTGGCGCTCCGCGCAGACGGCACGTTGTACGCGGCTGTGAAGCCGAAGAACTCATCGAGCGTCGTCCCGCCGTTGTACCTGCTCGTCCGGCGACCGCAGCCCGGATTGCCCGGCGGTGTCTGGGACAACACGCTCTATCCGGTCGATCCCGTCGCCGCAGGGAGCGAGTCGGGCAGCGGCCGGCGTCCGCAGGTCGTGCTCGACGAAGACACGAACACATTGCGCGTCTTCTACCACAACTCCTCTGGCGCCGTGTTCTTCCGGGAGTCTGACTCGACCAACATCAACTTCGGGCCACGCCAGCAGGTGCTGACAAGCGGCTACGAGTACGTCTCCAGCACGAAAGATGCCTGGGCGGGCAGGCTCGTGGTACTTACGACGAACTCGGGGACAACAGGCGTGCTCATCACGACCAACCCCGGTCTGGTGGGTTACTGGAAGATGGACGATGGGGCGGGCGTGCAGGCACGCGACCTGTCGGGTTGGGGGAACGACGCGACGCTGTCGGGCACTTCCACATGGACGGCGGGCATCAAAGGGTTCGCACTGAATCTCGACGGTTCCAGCACCTATGGGTCCGTATCCGATCAGGAAGGACTCGATGCCACGACTGGTCTCACGCTGAGCGCGTGGATCAAGCCGCAGGCGCAGGGCGCGCAGGACGTCATCAGCCGGGCCACGATCGGAGCGGCCGATGGATACAGCCTGTATCTGAATGCCACGAATGCCACGACCAATCCAGGCAAGGTGATCTTCCAGTTGAACGAAGCGACGTCGGGCAATACATTCCGCGTCAATTCGGACACGAGCTATCCATCCAACGGCAGCACGTGGATGCACGTGGCGGCAACCTACGACGGCACCGCGATGCGCATGTACATCAACGGCGTCGAAGAAGCGTCGAGCCTCGGCCCGCCGTCGATTGTCGCCAATGCGATCGCCGTCGGCATCGGTGCACAGGCCAACGGCAGCCGCAAGTTCCGCGGACACATGGACGAAGTGCGGATCTACCGGCACGCGCTGACGGCCGCGGAAATCACGGATCTGGCAAGCGTGCCTCATGCAGATCTGAGCATCACGAAGACCGATGGTGTTTCGAACGTCACCGTGGGACAGCAGACGACGTACACCATTCAGGCCATGAACTCCGGCCCGGAAGATGTGCTGGCGATCGTCTCCGATCCACTGCCGAGCCGACTGACGGGAGCGACGTGGACGTGCGTCGGCACAAATGGTGGCTCGTGTACGGCAAACGGCACGGGCAGCATCAACGACGTGGTGGACCTTCCGGTGGGCGGCAGCGTCTGGTACACACTGCAAGCGAGTGTGACACCCGGCTCGAGCACGCCGCTTCTCAACACCGCAACGGTTTCGCCCAACGGCATCGATGCGGCGCCGGGCAACAACAGCGCGACCGACACCGACACCATTCTGCAGCCTGTTTCTCCGGTGATTACGACGCAGCCTGCCAGCGTGTCGGTGACGGCACCGTCTGCGGCCACGTTCTCGGTCGTGGCGAGCGGGGCCTCGCCGATGACATATCAGTGGCGGCGAAACGGCAGCGTCATATCGGGCGCCACCAGCTCGAGCTACACGATCAATCCCACCGCGGTTGCCCTCAGCGGCTCCTCGTTCACGGTCACGGTCTCGAACGCCGGTGGCAGCGCGACGAGCACCGCGGCCATCCTGACGGTGAACGCGGCACCGGTTCCGCCCAGTATCACCACGCAGCCGGCCAGCGCGTTCGCCATCGAGCCGGGCGGCGCGACGTTCTCTGTCGTCGCCACCGGCACGTCGCCGCTGAGTTACCAGTGGCGGCGCAACGGCACCGCGATTCCCGGAGCGACCAGCGCCAGCTACACGCTCAACTCGACATCAGGGGCCGACAGCGGCGCCTCGTTCACCGTGGTGGTGTCCAACAGCGTTGGCTCGGCCACCAGCTCGGCTGCAATTCTCACCGTCTTCGGCAGTGGCAGCGCGACGCTGCTCGAGGCCCATTTCGACAGCGGCCCCGACGGATTCACGTACGCAGACGATCTGTTCCGCGGCACGAACCAGGCGCAATACGCGAGTGGTGCCCACATCGCCAGCGGCGGCTATACGGGCGGCGCCCTCCGAGTTCAGGTCGGCGGCGTCAACAGCCAGAACGCTCAGAACATGTCTGGTGGATGGCAGACCAGCTTCACGCTCGCCGGGCCGACACCGATGTTTCTGCTGTTCCGGCACCGGTTGACGGAAGAGAACACGTACGAGAGCGACGAGTACACCGAGATGTTGGTGAGCTTCGATGGCGTCCTGCGTGGGTTGTCGCCCAACGATTACATCGCCAGGGTCGTTGGAGGCGGACCGACGACGACGGGTTGGCAGCTCGTGCAGATTGATCTCGGCCTGGTGTCGGCCGGCTCGCACGTGCTGGCGCTTGGCGCCTACAACAACCAGAAGACCTATCCCAACGAGTTTGCCGAAGTGTTGATCGATGACCTGATGCTGCAGGTGGCCGGGCCTTCTTCGACGCCGCCGAGCATCACGACACCTCCCGCGAATCTGACGGTGACCTCGCCGGCGCAGGCGACGTTCTCTGTCGTGGCCAGTGGGACGGCGCCGCTGAGTTACCAGTGGCGGCGCAACAGTGTCGCGATCGCCGGGGCCACCAGCGCCAGCTACACGCTCACACCGACGGCGGTGTCCGACAGCGGCGCGGCGTTCGACGTCGTCGTCACGAATAGCGCGGGCAATGCGACCAGCTCATCCGCCACGCTGACCGTGAACTCGGCAGCCGTGGGACCGACGATCACCGCACCGCCTGCTAACGTGACGGTGACGGCGCCGGCGCAAGCCGCGTTCTCCGTCGTCGCGACGGGCACGGCGCCGCTGAGCTATCAGTGGCGGCGCAACGGTACGGCAATCCCGGGTGCGACGAGCGCCAGCTACGTGCTGAACCCCACAGCGGTGAGCGATAACGGCGCGTTGTTCAGCGTCGTTGTCTCGAACAGCGTGAACTCGGTCACTAGCGCGGCCGCCACGTTGACCGTGAATGGGGCGGCGGTCGCCCCGAGCATCACGACGCCGCCTGCCAACTTGACGGTGACCGCTCCGGCATCAGCGTCTTTCTCCGTCGTTGCGACGGGCACAGCGCCGCTGAGCTATCAGTGGCGGCGCAACGGCACGGCGATCCCGGGCGCAACAAGCGCCAGCTATGTGCTCAACCCGACGGCGGTGAGCGACAGCGGCGCGCAGTTCAGCGTCTCCGTCTCGAACAGCGTGAACACGGTCACCAGTGCGGCCGCCACGCTGACCGTGCTCAACGGTGGAGGCGGCGGAGGTTCGACGATCTTCGAGGCGCACTTCGATGCGGGGGCGGACGGCTTTGCCTACGCCGACGATCTGTTCCGTGCAACCACGCAGCCGAACTACGCCAGCGGCGCGCAGCTCGGCAGCGGCGGGTTTACGGGCGGAGGCCTCCAGGTTCTCCTTGGCGGCATCAATGGTTCGAATATTCAGAAGATGTCGGGCGGCTGGCAGAGCAGCTTCACGCTGGCGACTGCTGGTCCGACGACGCTGACGTTCCGGTACAAGCTCGGTATCACGGCCCTCAGAAGCGACAGGTACGGCCAGATGCTGGTCAGCCTGAACGGCGTCCTCTACGGCGTGCCGCCCAATACGTATGTGGCACAACTCCTCGGTGGCCTCGGTGGCGTCACAGCCACGACGGGATGGCAGCAGGCGCAGATCGATCTTGGCTCGCTCCCGGCCGGCACCCACACGCTGGCGCTCGGGGGGTACCTCAGCGGGAAGAGCGCGTCCGGCGAAACGTCGGACGTCGTCATCGACGACGTCGTGGTGCAGAACGGTTCGGCTGGTCCGGTACCACCGAGCATTACAACGCCGCCCGCCAACGTCACCGTGACGGCGCCGGCGCAGGCGTCCTTCTCCGTCGTCGCAACGGGCACGGCGCCGCTGAGTTATCAGTGGCGGCGGAATGGCACCACCATCCCTGGTGCGACGAGCGCCAGCTACGTGCTGGATCCGACGGCTGAGAGCGACAACGGCGCGCAGTTCAGCGTCGATGTGTCGAACAGCGTGAGCACGGTGACGAGCGCGGCGGTTACGCTGACGGTGAATGGGGCAGCGGTGGCGCCGAGTATCACCACCCAGCCCGCCAACGTGACGGTGACGGCGCCGGCGCAGGCGTCCTTCTCCGTCGTCGCGACGGGCACCGGGCCGCTGAGCTATCAGTGGCGGCGCAACGGCACGGCCATCCCTGGTGCGACGAGTGCCAGCTACGTGCTGGACCCGACGGCCGTGGGCGATGGCGGCGCGCTGTTCCGCGTCGATGTGTGGAACAGTGTGGACATCGTGACCAGCTCGGCGGCGACGTTGACCGTGAATGCGGCAGCGGTGGCACCGAACATCACCACACCGCCCGCAAATGTGACGGTAACGGCACCCGCGCAAGCGACGTTCTCTGTCGTCGCGACGGGCACGGCACCGCTGAGCTATCAGTGGCGGCGCAACGGCACGGCGATCCCTGGTGCGACGAGCGCGAGCTACGCGTTGAACCCGACAGCGGTGGGCGAGAACGGCGCGCAGTTCAGCGTCGATGTCTCCAACAGCGTGAACACGGTCACCAGCGCGGCCGCCACACTGACCGTACTCAACGGTGGTGGCGCCAATCTTCTCGACGCCAACTTCGATACGGGCACGGACGGCTTTGCCTACGCCGACGATCTGTTCCGTGCAACCACGCAGCCGAACTACGCCAGTGGCGCGCAGCTTGGCAGCGGCGGGTTTGCCGGCGGAGGCCTGCAGGTCCTCCTCGGCGGCATCAACGGCTCCAATATTCAGAAGATGTCAGGCGGCTGGCAACGCAGCTTCTCGCTCGCGAGCGCCGGAACGGCAACGCTGTCGTTCCGGTACAAGCTCAGTGCGACGAGCCTCAAGAGCGACAGGTTCGGCCAGATGCTGGTGAGCGTCAACGGCGTCCTCTACGGCGTGCCGCCAAACGCCTACGTGGCGCAGGTGCTCGGTGGCCTGGGCGGCGTCAGTTCCACGACCGGGTGGCAGCAGGTGACGATCACTCTCGGACCGCTCCCGGCGGGCACCAACGTGCTGGCGCTCGGCGGCTATCTCAGCGGAAAGAGCGCGTCCGGCGAGGTCGTGGAGGTCCTGGTCGATGAAGTGGTGGTGACGCAGTAGAGTCCCGGAGTCTGGAAGAGTCCGGAGAGTCGGAAGAGTCGGGGAGAGGGGAGAGTCGAGGAGTCGACCTATCCTGGAAGGCTGTCGGGTTGACGTCGATGCAGCGCAAATCCGTACAAGGCGGCCGACATGATGCGCCTGACCGCGCGAGAAGCCCGTTGGGCCTCGAGCGAGGTTGACTGAGCGACGTCGGGGACCTCGCGTCGAGCGGTCGACGTCGGCCTCGCAGCGCGGTCCGGCCCCGGAGCTCCGGATTTGCGAGGCAGCGACGTCAACCCGACAGCCTTCCAGGATTAGCAATCGAAACGCTTCGTGAGGACTTCCGCGTGGTTGCCGAACCCCGCACGGGCGTAGAGGTCCTTCGCCGTGCGGTTCGCGCTCAGGACGCCGATCCGTAACTCGGTGGCGCCGCAGTCGCGGGCGAATCGTTCGGCGGCGTCCAGGAGCGCGCGACCGTATCCATGCCGGCGGAAGCGCTCGAGCACCACGAGATCGGTGATGAGCGCGAACTCGCCGGGCGGATCGTCGAGCTCGAGGAACGGCATGCGCGCAAGCACTGTGGTGAATCCCGCCACCACGTTCGCGCACTCGGCGACGAACACGCGGCCGGTGTAGTCGTTGCAGCGCGCCAGCGTCTGCGCGAGATACTCGGCCGCCATCGACGAGCCGGGCCTGAGACGAGGATCGATCCGGCGCTCGTAATCCTGCAGCTCGACGATGCATGCTTCGATCGCGCGCGCATCGGCCGCACGAAACTCCCGGATCACCGCGTCGTGATTCATCGCTTGTCGCGCGACGTTCGCACGCCTCATGCTCACAACTGCACTGGCCGTCGTACGTTCGCGAACAAATCTTGACACAGGTTGACGGGGGCAGTTTCGGTCGCGGATAATTTGCGTCTGCGCGTCGTCCCTCGCGCGATCACCGCGAACAACACTGGTACTTCAAGATGCCCACGCGTCTTCCGCCGTGCCCGCATTGCCACGACAATCTCTTTGTCCGCGTTGAATGGGTGCTCTCTGGCCGCCGGGTCAGCAGCGCGTATCATTGCGGCCGTTGCAATCACGAATGGCGGGTCGACACGGCGCCGCCGGAGCGCCCGGGCGAGCGCCGCGGCGCCGACCGGCGCCGCCAGCTTCGCGTGGAAGTGAAAGCTTAGGGTGTGAGGCTCAGGCGCGAGCGCGATTCTGTCGAACCACGACGAAGTCGCTCACTTCCCACGTAAAGGGTGGCTTCGCGCGCCGATCGGTGGTGCGCCGGTCGCCCCGTACCTCGCTCGATTCCGCACGCCGGTCCTGCTGGCGGCGATCCCATGACACGTTCACGGGCAGTTCGGCGGCCTTCTGTTTGAGCTTGTGAAACCGGCGGAGCGCGCCCCGCCGTACGATGAGGTCTACATCCGGTTTTCGCGTCCCCATGGCAGATGTATCGGCCGCACCCGCGGTTCCCTTAAGGGGCCAGTTTAGGGGTGCCCCGAGAGAGCGGCAATTATTATCTGCTGTCGTACGTGTCGACCAACGACAAGCCCGACGGCACATATCGCCGGACGCAGATCACGGTGAAACGAGCGGGCATACAGGCCTTCTACCGGGCCGGCTACCTGGCCCGGCGATAAGGGCATAAGTCCGGTAAAAGGCAGACTAAAGTCGTCCTGCGCTAGAACACCGGACCGCCGCCCTTCGGCATGACGATCTTCTCGCCGTCGGCCAGCTTCGTCAGGGTTTCCGTGTAGACGTGACCGCCCGCTTCGAGATCGGTCCACTCACCGGTCAACTCTTTCGTGCCGTTGAGCTTGTAAATCACGACCCCCGCGGTCGTCCCCACATAGCCCACCGCGAGCGTGTTGCCGTTCAACACGCCGACGCCCACATTGACGACGCCCTTGGGCGTCAGCCACTGCACGACGAAGGTCTCGCCGTTCTTGGCGATGTGGACGGCCGCACGATATTTCAGGCCGTCGGGACTTATGCCGTCGCAGCGGTACGCGCCGCTGGGATCAGCAGTCGCCGGAGCAGACGCCGGAGATTGAACGTGAACTCGCGCGCTCGCCACGACCAACGCCAACAGGAGGAGCAGGGCGTATCGTTTCATGGGCGCTTGGCCAGCAAAAGCGATGCCGCTATTATCGGAGTCGTGAGGTGCCCGAATGGCCGAGAAGTGGGAACTGAAAGGTGACGTTCTCGTGTCCTGCAATTGCGACTGGGGTTGTCCGTGCAATTTCAACGCGCGGCCGACGAAAGGCAAATGCGAGGGAGGCTGGACGTGGCAGGTCCGGCGCGGACACTACGGCGATCTCACGCTCGATGGCCTGTGCTTTTCCGTCTACGCGAAGTGGCCCGGTGCCATTCATGAAGGCAAGGGCGAAGCACTCCTCCTCATCGACGAGCGCGCCAGCGCCGATCAGCAATCGGCCATCGAAACGCTGCTTGGTGGAAAAGTCGGCGGACCCTGGGAAGTGCTGGGCTGGACGTGGCCGACCGCGCACGGTCCCTATCGCGTGGCGTACGACATCGCCTTCAATGGCATTCACTCGACCGCGAAATGTGGCGACTACGTCGAGATCGCATGCGGGCCGATCAAGAACCCCGTGACCGGCGCCGAGGCGCGTCCGGGAGTCGTGCTGCCCGAAGGGATCATCTTCAAGCAGGGCGATCTCGGCGCCACCACGCGCTTCAAGGTGAATCACGCGATGGGGTACGACCATTCGGGTCAATACATGGCGGTCGGTCCCTTCGAGTACGCCTCAAAGTAGCGGGACACCGCGGGCCTGCATCACGAGGTCGCGGATCGCGCCGGCGACGAGCCCCACATCGTCGAGATGAATCCAGTGCCCGCTCTGCGGCGACACGACGTGGCGGCCGCGGCGTGACAAACCCGCGAGTCGCTCGTCGGCCGCGATCCAGCGTGGATCGCGGCGCTCGGCCGACAGCACCACGACCGGCATCTCACCGAAGGCATCTTTGCCGTTCAACATCTCGGCGCTGCAGGCTTGCAGCGCCGCGAGGTGCTGCCACATGCCGCGAAACGATTTCGGATTCGACCAGTGTTCCCGCACGGCTGCCTGTGCCTCGGCCGGCAGTTTTTGTACTTCGCCCACCATGTTGGTGAGGAGCGTTGCAACTGAAGGACCGAACATGCGGCTGACACGCCTCGGCAGGCCCGGGGCGCCGCCGCTGAGCCGCGCGAGAAGAAACCGCACGAGACCGGTGCGCGCGAAGCCTTCGCCCACCCGCGAGAAGAGCATGCCTCCCCGAAGCCTGCGGCGCTGGTCGCTGGGAGGATCGGACCACTCCTCGGGATGCAGCGGATCGACGAACACCAGCCCCGCCACCTCGGACGGATGGGCGCGCGCGTAGGCCCTGATGACGAGGGCGCCGAACGAGTGTCCGACGAGCACGACGGGTGCAGCGATCTGTGCGTGAGCGATCACCTGACGAAGCTCGTCCACCAGCGTCGCCATCGTCCGCGGGGTGTCGCTCAGGTCGCTCCAGGCGAGTCCGGCGCGGTCGTAGCTGCACGCGCGCGTGAAGCGCGCCACTTCGGGCTGCACACGGCTCCAGCTCAGCGACGAGGCGGCGATGCCCGCATCGAAGACCACGGCGGGCGTGCCGGCCCCTTCGCAACGGTAGTGAAGACGATGTCGTCCGACGCGTACGAAGGTGCCGGGCGCCGGGACAGGCGGCGGAAGAGCCATCACTCCAGAATGCGCAAAATCGGGTGTAACATGCTCACGCTTAAACGACGTACTAGTTTAGGAGGTTCACCATGCTGACTCGTCGCGAGTTCATCGGTACGGGCATCGCTGCGACGGTGGCCGCGCAGGCATTTGCGCTGCCCGGCGACAAGATGCGCTATGCCATGAGCGGTCATCAGTTTCGAGGACTGAAGCCCCATCCGGAGACCGGCATCAAGATGGCGGCTCAGTACGGCTATCACGGGCTCGAGCCGTTCCAGGACGATATGCCGCAGTACCTGACGCAGCCGCCCGAGGTCTTCAAGAAGGTGATGGACGCGTCGGGCCTGGCGTTGTGCACGGTCGGCAGCGGCGGCCAGTATCTCGATCCGAAGCGCGTGCCCGAGACGATCGAGAGCAATGCCGCCCGCGCGCGCTACATCGCGCACTTCGGCTGCAAGCATCTGAAGGTGAACCTGAGCCAGCGGGTCGGTCCCGAGAATCTCAGCGCCGAGAATGCGAAGGTGCTCGGGCGCAACCTCAACGAAGTGGGCAAGCGCACCGCTGACGCGGGCATCAAGTTCGCCTTCCATCCGCACGCGTGGACGCTCGTCGAGCGGCAGCCCGAGCTCGACATGGTGATGGAGCTGACCGATCCGAAGTACGTGTGGCTGGTGCTCGACACCGGGCACGCGACGCTCGGCGGCATCGATCCCGTCAAGGCCCTGCGCGACTACTACTCGCGCATCGCCGCCATTCACCTGAAGGACGCAGAAGGGAAATACAGCACAGCCAAGGGATGGAAAGGCCCGGCGCCAAGCCCGGAAGAACACGAGCGCGTGAATCTCTACAAGCTGATGGGGAGCGGTGGCGTCGATTTCGTCGCGTTTTTCCAGGAGTTGCGGAAGCGGAACTACGACGGGTGGGTGACCATGGACTTCGACATGCCGAGGCCCGGCGCGGGCACGGTCGAACAGTTCATGGACGCGCACAAGAAGTACCTGACGGAGACGCTGAAGGGGCAACTCAGAACCTGATCGGGTAGGGGTCGGGAGGGGTTTTCGGAATCCGGTGTGCGAAAACCCCTCCCGACCCCCTACCTCCCGCCGCGCAACTGATCCAATACCCGCACATCCTCGAGCGCTGACACATCGCCGGGATCCTGTCCCGAGTACACGGCGCGGATGACGCGCCGCATCACCTTCCCATTCCGGGTCTTCGGCAGCTGCGGGACGAAGACGATCTCGTCGGGCTTCAGGGCAGGACCCATCGCGTTCCGCACCGACTCTTTCAGCTCCTGTTCGAGCGCCGCGCCACCCGCGGTTCCATCGCTGAGCACGCACACGCACACCAGGCGTTCGCCCTTGATCTCGTCGGGGAGGCCGACGGCCGCGGCTTCGGCGACGGCCGGATGCGCCACCAGGACGGATTCGATTTCGGCAGGCCCGACGCGCTTGCCCGCGATCTTCAGCGTGTCGTCGGAGCGGCCGACGATGAACCACTGGCCGTCGTCGTCTACGAGCGCCCAGTCGCCGTGCACCCACACGTCGGGAAATCGCGACCAGTAGCTGCGCAGGTAGCGGTCGGGATCGTTCCAGAATCCGCGGCACATGCCGATCCACGGCGCGCGGATTACGAGCTCGCCGACCGTGCCGCGCACGGGCTTCCCGTCGGCGTCGAACACATCGGCCGCCATTCCGGGCAGCGGTCCCGCAAACGCACACGGCTTCATCGGCGACATGACGTTGCCCGAGAGAATGCCGCCGGAGATTTCGGTGCCGCCCGCGTAGTTGATGATCGGAAGCCGGCGCTTTCCAACGGTATCGAACAACCACCACCACGGGTCCGGATTCCAGGGCTCGCCGGTCGACCCGAGGACCCGGAGCGATGAAAGGTCGTGCTGTGCCGGCGCCGAGCCGCGCGCGTGCATCAACATCCGGACGAGCGTGGGCGAGATGCCGAGGATCGTCACGCGGTGCTCGTCGACGATGCTCCAAAGGCGGTTGGGCGTCGGGTAGTCGAGCGCACCGTCGTACAGCACGGCGGTTGCGCCGAGGAGGGCGGTGCCCAGAAGCTCCCACGGACCCATCATCCATCCCAGATCGGTGACCCACAGCATCGTGTCGGACGCCGACATGTCGAGCCCGTGCTGGAGATCCTGTGCGGCCTTGATCGGAAATCCGCAATGCGTGTGCACAGCGCCCTTCGGTCTGCCCGTGGTACCCGACGTGTAGATCAACATGAAAGGGTCTTCGGCCCCGGTGCGGGCCGTGCTGCACTCGGGCGATTCGGCCGGCACGATGTCGTCCCACCACCAGTCGCGACTCTGCTGCATCGCGACGGCGTCTCCGAGCCGCCGGACGACGATCACGTGTCGCAGTGATGGCACGCGTGTGACGGCGTCGTCGGCCACCGGCTTCATGAGAATCGAGCGCCCACGCCGCCGCGCTCCGTCGGCGGTGATGAGCCCTGCAGCGCCCGAGTCCTGCAGCCGGGTGGCGATGGCATCGGCGCCGTAGCCGGAAAAGAGGGGGAGTGCGATGGCGCCGATCTTGATGATGGCGAAGAACGCCACGACAATCTCCGGCACCATCGGCATGCAGATGCCGATGACGTCGCCCTTTGAAAATCCGAGCCGCTGCAGCGCGTTGGCCGCGCGATTCACCTGCTGCGACAGCTCCCCGTAGGTCAGGATGCCGCTCGTGCCTTCCTCGGCCGTCCATCGAATCGCCGCTCGATGTTCCGTTGGCGTCCCATTCCACTTGTCGAGACAGTTGTGGACGATGTTCATCTCGCCGCCGACACACCATCGCGTCCATGGCAGGCCGGCAGATGTGTCGATGACCTTGTCGTAGGGCTTGTAGAACGCGATGTTGAGATCGGCCAGCACCGCGTTCCAGAACCACTGCGGATCGGCGATGGATCGGCGATGCAGCTCGGAGAGCTCCTGGATGCCGTGCGCCGACATGAACCGGCGGAGCTGGCTCTTCGCGATCACGTCCGGCGTTGGCCGCCACGCGAACTCGTTCGGCGCGCTCAAAGCCAATCCTCTGCAGTGCACCAGCAGCGTTCGGAAGCACCGCTGTCGCAAACAAGGGAAGTCGGCGTGGCAAACCGCGTCGCCGTCACGCCGCCTTCATTGTTTGCGCCAGCGGCGCTCCCGAACGCTGCCGGTTGCCAGCCGGCGATTAGTTGCGCGTCGTCACCATGCGGCAGGCCGATCCGTCTGCCAGCCGGACGTGTTCGTGCAGCGTCAGTTCCGGCCGGCAGGCAGACGGATCTGCCTGCGGCGTTGGTATCGACGCGCTCAATTGGCATAGACGCGCTTCTTGAACGCCTCGACGAAGCCGCGCAGGATGGGGGACACGTCGCCCTGCTGCAGTCCCACCTCGATCAGCGTGAATCGCGTCTCGTCGTACGCCGCGTTCAGCGCGTCGCGAAGCTGGCGTGGCGTGAACGCGCGGAAACCGCGCCCGCCCCAGAGATCGGCCAGCTTGGCAAACGGCCAGCCGACCGTGTCGTTGTAGCTCGCGTCGGGGAAAAAGGCCTGGAGCATTTCCCAGCGCTGGTTGTTGAAGAGCACGATGATGGGGTTGCACCCGTAGCGGCGGGCCTGCGAGATTTCGCTGCCCGTCATCTGGAACGCGCCGTCGCCCACGAGCACCAGGGGCCGCCGGCCGCCGGCAATCTGCACACCGAGCGCCGCCGGCACGGAAAATCCCATGGTGCCGTAGTAGGCGGGCGCGATGCACTGATTGGCGCGGATGTCGACGCTCGCGAAGAGCGCGTCGCCCGTGTCGGCGATGAGCGGCATCTCGTCGTGCTCGCGGACGAACTCGTTCAGCAGGTTGATCGCGTGACGCACCTTGATTGCCTCGTCCTGCTTGAAGGGATCGAAGACCTCGGGAGAGACGTCGGTGCCGATCGCTTTGATCGGATCCCGGGACACCGGCAGGGCCGGCGCGGTCAGCAGGCGGTCGACCACCAGCTCGAGCGGCGTGTGCTCGTACTGATGCTGCCCGATGAAGACGTCGCGTGCGACGGCCGTCATGAGGTCGTGCCCCTTCAGGAGATCCGCCGAGACGCCGAGGTTGACATCGCTGAGCCGCTCGCCGAGCAGCAGCAGGCAATCCGAGCCCTCGACGAGCGTCCGCATCGGTTGAGGACTGACGGCTCCGAGATAGGTGCCGATGAACTGCGGATGACGGGTCGGGAAGATGCCGCGGCCGAGAAACGACGAGGTCACCGGAATGCGCAGGCGTTCGGCGAGTCGAATCACCTGCTCGGTCAGCTGGAACCGGTGCACCTCGACGCCGACGATCAGCACCGGACGCTCCGCCCGCGACAGATGGTCGATGATTTCGGCGGCCGCCTCGGCGACGGCGCTCTCGTTGACCTCGAGCTCGACCTCGTCGAAGCTCGGCGGAACGGTGATATCGGCAAACACCATGTCGCGCGGAATCTCGAGATAGACCGGCCGCTTGAACTTGCGCGCGACGTCAATGGCGCGGTGAATCGTGGCCGCGGCCGTCTGCTTGTTGTCGACGATCGCGGCGAATTCGACGACCTCCTGATAAATCCTGAGCTGAGATTCGAACGACTTCACCTCGTGATGCACCAGAAGCCCGGAGGTACGCTCGAGCCTGCTTGGGCCGCCCGAAATGACGATGAGCGGCGATTCCTCCGCGTACGCGCAGGCGATCGAATTGATCATGTTCAGGCCGCCGGCGCCGTAGGTGACCAGGCACACGCCCAGCCCGTTGGTGATGCGCGACGCGCCATCGGCGGCGAAGCCCACGGCGGGCTCGTGGCCCAGGGTCACGAGGCGGAAGCGCTGGTCCTGCTGCAGCGCGTTGTACAGGCTCAGCACGAAGTCGCCGGGAATCCCGAAGATGTGGCGGACGCCGTTCGCGTGCAGTTGATCGAAGAGGAATTCGTGAAGCTTCATGTGATGATGCCGGTGCACTCGCCAAAGCCGATCCGCGCATACCCGGCCCGCTCGCAGCAGGCACGCATGACGATCTCATCGCCGTCTTCGAGGTAGGTGCGGGACTCGCCGGTGGGCAGCTGAAGCGGGATCTTGCCGCCCTCGGTCATTTCTATCAACGATCCTCTGGCGTCTTTGGTTGGTCCCGAGAGCGTGCCGGTCGCGATCAGATCGCCCGGGATGATATTGCAGCCGTTGCTCGTCTGGTGCGCAACCATCTGCCCGAGGGTCCAGTACATGTCGCGAAGCAGGGATCGGCTGAGCCGCACCGGCGGAACGCCACGCTGGCGCATCTCCGCCGATTGCAGCAGCACGTCCACCACCACGTCGAAGCCGCCAGATTCGTCGATCGAACGTGACGACAGGTACGCGAGCGGCCTGGGGTCGTCCGCCTCGCGCGGTGCGGCCGGACTGCGGAACGGCGCGAGCGCGTCGTAGGTGACGACCCATGGCGAGACGGTGGTCGTGAAGCTCTTACTGAGAAACGGCCCAAGAGGTTGGTACTCCCAGGCCTGAATGTCGCGCGCGGACCAGTCGTTGACCAGGCACAGTCCGAAGATCTGCGATTCGGCGGCATCGATGGGAATGGGCTCGCCGAGCATATTTCCCGGGCCGCAGAAGCATCCAACTTCGGCTTCGTAGTCGAGACGCTCGCACGGCCCAAACACTGGTGCGTCTCCCGGGCCCTTCATTTGACCCGCGGGCCGCCTGACGCGCGTCCCGCTGATGACAATGGACGAGGCGCGCCCGTGATACGCGATCGGCACGTGCCGGTAGTTGGGCAGCAGCGGATTGTCGGGCCTGAAGAGCCTGCCGACATTGCGCGCGTGGTGGATCGACGCGTAGAAGTCCGAGTAGTTCGCGATCGCGACAGGAACGAACAGCTCGGAGTCGGCCGCCGGCGTGAGCAGGCGCTCGTCGGCGCCCCACCCGTCGGCCCCGAGAATCCTGCTGACTTGCCGTCGCAGGGCCGACGCTTCGCCGTGGCCGAGCGCGATTAGGGGATTCAGCGTCGGCGCCTCCGTTGCGGCGCGAAGCGCGGGCGAGAGTCCCTCGAGAAGGCCGCGGGTTCCGGCCTGACGCAGGTCGAGAATCTGATCGCCAATCGCAATACCAATGGCCGGAGCGCTGGAACTGCCGCGGCGGCGAAACACGCCGAGCGGCAGATTCTGGATGGGGAAGTCGGTCTCCGCCGCATTCGCGGACGCCACCCAGCTGCGTCGTTGAGGATCGTGCGTCTCGTTGAGGTCAGCCATCGTCAAAGGAGATGCAGCGCCGCAAGCTCGTCGGCAGGCTCGCGAAAGCTGCAGGAGCCGAACGAACGAAAGAAATGCCGCCGGGTGTCGGCGAGATCCTGCAGTCCGATCGCGTAGTGCCGGTAGACGAGGCCGTCCGGGCCGAACTCGAACGCTCCCGCAGACGATTCGGCCAGCGCCTCCTCGATGTCGGCCGGCGGCGCGCCCCTTCGTGCAAGCGCCGCGGCCACGCTGACGTTCAGAAAACCATGCATCACAGCCGTGGCGCTGTCGCGCTCGTAGGTTAGAGAGTAACAGTTTCGGATGGCGTGATGGAGGCCCGCGGTCGCCTTGAAGGCAAGACCGCGCGTCGCGCATCCGTGGAGGAAGCGCGCGACCGCGGAGAGTTCCGGAATCGCGGTTGCCACCGTTCCGCCGGTGCGAACCTTCGCGGCGGCGCGCGCCTTCGCGATCGCGTCGAGGCGGCTCTCGAGATCCCCGTCCAGGGGCGTCTCGAAGAACCTTACCAGGGACGGATCCGGTCTTTCCGCCAGACGGGCAATGTCCGTCGCCGCTGCTGGCGGGTACTCGACCGACACCACCCGCGCGCGTCCCATTCCCTGCTGGTTGAACGCCGCGACGCGCGCAAGCTGCGGCAGCGGGTCGCCGCTCAGGATGACGCTGATCTCGTGCTCGTCGCCTGGTGGCTGAGGGAGCAGTGTCTCGAGCGCGTCGAGGCCGGCGGCGGGCACGACGAGCCGTCCCAGGAGCCAGGCCCGGGGACCGCTTCGTTCCTGCGCGTAGTTCGCCACGGCCTCGGGCAGCGACAGCGTGGCGGGTGGAAACGTCCCGGCGTAGTCGACAGAGCGCTGGAGCAGCGCGAAGGTTGAGAGCGGAGCGGTCACAGGGGCAGCGAGGTCGACGTCTTGACTTCCTTGACGACGATGCTCGTTCTGGTGCGGTCGATGCCACCGGCCTTCATGAGCTTGCCGAACAGAAACTTCTCCAGGTGGTCGTGATTGGCGACGACCACCTTCAGCAGGTAATCGAACTCGCCGGTCAGGAAGTGGCACTCGAGCACTTCGGGCATCTTCTTGATCTTGTCGGGAAACTGCTTCACCGAGTTCGTCCGGTGATGCGCCAGGGTGACATGGATGAAGCAGAGCAGGTCGAGCCCCACGGCCTCGCGGTTGATGACGGTCGAGTAGCCGCGAATCACGCCCTGGTCCTCGAGCTTGCGGAGGCGTTTCTGGAGGCCCGGGCCTGAGAGATCGAGCCGCCGGGCCAGCTCGGCGGTCGGTACCCGGGCGTCATCCTGCAGATGCGACAGCAGCCGGCGGTCGAGATCGTCGAGCCGGAAGGCGGTCGTCCGGGGTCCCGATTGCAATTTTGTCATGGTTACGATTCTAAACCGTTTCTGTATTTTTTGTTTGCATTATGCGGGCCGAGTGCGAAAATGGTTTGTATTATGGCTGACTTCTGCCCCATTAAACGCATCGACCATCTCGAGTTCTACGTGGGCAACGCCAGGCAGTCTGCCGCGTTTTACGAGAGTTGCTTCGGATTCCAGCGCACCGCGTATCGCGGGCTCGAAACCGGCAGCCGCGATTCGGCTTCCTATGTCGTCGAGCAGGGGGATATCCGGTTTGTCCTGACGTCGCCGCTCGGCCCTGACCACTATGCGGCGGAGTTCGTGCGCCGGCATGGCGATGGCGTGGGCGTCATTGCGCTCCAGGTTCCCGACGCCGCGGCGGCCTTTGAAGAGACGACCAGCCGGGGCGCCGAGCCGGCCATGCCGCCGTCGGACACCAGCGACGAGAAAGGCGTGTTGCGGACGGCCGCGATCCATGCCTACGGCGACACGCTCATCAAGTTCGTCGAGCGCGACGATTACGCGGGCAGCTTCGCCCCCGGATTCCGGCCCCTGCCGGGTACTCCCGCCCACCCGGGCGTCCTGAAAGCGATCGACCACATCGTCGGCAACGTCGAGCTGGGCGAGATGGAGAAATGGGTCAGGTTCTTTGCCGAGACGATGGGTTTCACCCAGCTCGTGCACTTCGACGACAAGACCATCACGACCGAATATTCGGCGCTGATGTCGAAGGTGATGCAGGACGGCACCGGGCGCGTCAAGTTCCCGATTAACGAGCCGGCGACGGGGAAGCGCAAGTCGCAGATTCAGGAGTATCTGGACTACTACCAGGGCCCCGGCGTGCAGCACATCGCGTGCGTGACCGACGACATCGTCAAGGCCGTGCGCCGGCTGCGCGCGTGGGGCGTCGAGTTTCTCCGGGTGCCCCCCACCTATTACGACGATCTCGAGCGGCGCGTCGGGAAGATCGACGAGCCCGTCGCCGAGCTCGCCGAGCTCGGCATTCTCGCGGATCGTGACGAGGAGGGCTACCTGCTTCAGATCTTCACGCAGCCGGTGCAGGACCGGCCCACGCTTTTCTTCGAGGTCATCGAACGGCACGGCTGTCGCGGGTTTGGCGAAGGCAACTTCAAATCGCTCTTCGAAGCCATCGAACGGGAACAGGCGCGAAGAGGCAATCTGGTATGAGCTATTACTTCAAGCTCGGCCGGCTTCCGCACAAGCGTCACACGCAGTTCCGTCAGCCGGACGGCTCTCTGTACCACGAAGAGCTGATGGGCATTCACGGCTTCGTCGGGAACAAGTCGCTGCTCTATCACCTGCGTCCGCCCACCCAGGTGACCCAAATCGACCGCGGCTGCGAAGTGAAGATTCCGTATGCGGACCCCGGGCCGGTTCAGCATCGGCTGCTGAATACCGCGAACGTGCCCGCGGGCGGCGACGCGATTAGCAGCCGGGTGCCGTTGATGGCCAACAGCGACGTGTGCATCTCGGTGGCACGGCCCACGGACCAGATGCCGTACTGGTACCGGTACGCACATGGCGACGAGGTGATCTTCGTCCACGAGGGCACGGGCGTCCTCGAGAGCCAGTTCGGCACGCTGCGCTACGGGTCGGGCGATTACCTGGTCGTTCCGACAGGGGTCATCTGGCGCATCGTGCTCGACGCCGGCGTCGGGCAACGCATGCTCGTGGTCGAAACCTCGGGCGGCCACATTTCACCGCCACGGCGCTATGTGAACCAGTACGGACAGTTCCTCGAGAGCGCGCCCTATTCGGAACGCGATATTCGCCCGCCCGATGCGCTGGTCACGCACGACGAAACAGGGGAATTCGAAGTTCGTGTGAAGGCACGCGGATTCGTTTCGAGGTATCACTATCCGCACCATCCGCTCGACGTGGTGGGGTGGGACGGGCACCTCTGGCCGTTTGCGTTCAACATCGAGGATTTCGAGCCCATCACGGGGCGGGTGCATCAGCCCCCGCCGGTGCACCAGACCTTCGACGGTCCCGGCTTCGTGCTGTGTTCGTTCGTGCCGCGCCTGTTCGACTATCACCCGCAGTCGATCCCCGCGCCGTACAACCATTCGAACGTCGATTCGGACGAGATGATCTACTACGTCAAAGGCGACTTCATGTCGCGCAAGGGCATCGAAGCGGCGGCCATCACGGTGCATCCCAACGGCATTCCGCACGGACCGCATCCCGGCACTTACGAAGGATCGATCGGCAAGACACGCACGGACGAGCTGGCGGTGATGGTCGATACGTTCAGGCCGCTTCAGCTCACGACTCACGCACTTACCCTGGAGAACACGACGTACCCGTTCAGCTGGACCCATCGCGCCTGAGACGAGCATCAAGGAGGCATTCATGGCTGGGAAGAATTTCGAGGCGTTCAAGCAGACCATCGAGGAACGGTTCATGGGCCATCCGGTGGTGACCGACAACGCCTACACGAAGTGGTTTTCGCGCGGCGACATGCCTTTGGATCACCTCCGGCGGTTCACCATCGAGTTTTCCGTGTTTTCGAACCAGTTCCTGCTCGCCGCGCTCAATCGAGCGATCAACGCGGACTCGCTGCACGCCGCGCGGGAATCGAAAGAGATTCTCATGAATGAGCTCGGCGTCATCTACAACAGCAAGGGCGGACACGGCATGGCGGCAGGGGAGCCGGCCGGATCGAGCCACGACTCGGACCGGGAAGGCGATCCCGCGCTGGTCGCGACCGAGGGCACGGTGGACGGCGGCAAGTTCCGTTTCCAGGCCGCGCACTTCGAGTGGCTGTTGCGTTTCGGCCAGTCGCTGGGCCTCACGTTCGACGACATGGGCAAGCGCCGGCATGGCATTCCGAGCACGTTGTTCTTCTGCGACGAGCTGTTCCGGCTGTACGGGAGCGACGACTACAACCAGGCGATGGGCGCGGCGTTCGCCGTCGAGAACTGGGCCGCGGCTGGGTTCTGGAAAGAACTGATTGCCGGGCTCGAGCGGATGAAGGCGACCCGCGTGCCCGACATGCCGCTGGCGTTCTTCACCTGGCACGACAAGATCGAGGACCAGCACAAGGCGCACGTGTGGGACGAGCTGCGTGAGTGCTACGAGTCGCCGAAGTTCCGCGAGGAGCCGTTTCTCACCGTGGGCGTGAAAATGCTCGACGGCGTGAAGGTGTTCTGGGACGGACTTGACGGCGAGCGGCGGAAGATGGGGAAATTCGCCGCGTAGGTGATGTTGCTCACCTGACGCAGAGGCGCAGAGACGCAGAGATCTTTTTCAAAAGAATTCTCCGCGCCTTTGCGGCTCTGCGTCGAGCACCGATCGGACTAGAATCCATCAGTGCTCGCCCGCGCGGGGTCGTTCCGATCGCACATCGTTCCTCTGATGCTGCTGGCCGCCATGTCCGTCTTGTGGACCTGGCCGCTCGTCCTCCACCTGCAGGATCACATCCCCGGACTTCCCGGCGACAACTACAGCTTTCTGTGGAACCTGTGGTGGATGCGCAAGGCCCTGAGCGCACCCGAGCTCGACTTCTTCCATTCGCAGTATCTCTTCAGCCCGTTCGGCGTCGATCTGATCAACCATCCGCACACGGCGCTTCAGGCCTATCTGACCGCCACCGTGTTCTCCGGGCTGTCCATAATCCAGGCCGAGAATTTCTACGTCATCACGTCCGTCTTCCTGAACGCGGCGTGCGCGTACGCGCTCGCGTGCGACATGACGGGCGGCCGCCGAATGGCGTTGCTCGCGGGCGTCGCCTTTGGCGGCTCGCCGTATGTGGGCGCGCACCTGCTGGGCCACTTCGATCTGCTGACGGCGTGGGTGATTCCGCTCTTCGCGCTGTTTCTACGCCGGTCGCTTCGGACAGGCCGCGTCGGACCGGCGATCGGCTGTGGCGTGTGTCTCGCGGTGGCGGCCTACTCGGCGTACTACCACGTTGTCTATCTCGCGTTGCTGACCGTGGCGTACGTGGCGGCATCGTGGCACATCGGTCGCGCCTCGATCGAAACACGGCCACAGCATCAAGCGCTTTTTACGGTGCGCCTGATCCTCGTGGGACTCGCCGCACTCGACGCCTTCCTGATTGTTCTGATCGCCACGACCGGAGGAGGGACGTTCTCTGTGGGTGGAGCCGCGATTTCCGCCCGTGGCGTCCAGAATCCGCTGCTCGTCCTGTGGCTCATCCTGCTCGCCTGGGGGCTCACGCAGTGGCGCCTGAGAATTCGATTCGAGCCTCCAGGCGCGGAAATGTTCTGGCGCGGTGCGCAAGCCGTGATGATTGCCGTGGCGACGTTCACGGTGGTCTGCCTGCCTCTTATCGTTCAGGCGTTCCGGCTGGCCGTGAGTGGACGTTACGTGAGCCAGACCTATTTCTGGCGTAGCGCGCCGCGCGGCATCGATGCGCTGGCGCCTGCGCTCGGTAATCCTTTTCATCCGCTGTTCGGCGGCCTCGCAACGGGTTTGTACGAACGGTTGGGCCTCGATCGAATCGAGGCGGTCGGGTGGCTGGGGGTGGTGCCGTTCGTTGTGTTGCTGACGGGAAGAGGGAAGTGGAGTGACGTCGAGGAGGCGCGGCGCTGGAAGGTCGTGCTCTGCGTGTTCGCGGTCTGGGCGCTCGGGCCGTTCCTGACGATAGCCGGCTTCGACGCGGGCCTGCCGTTGCCGCAGGCGCTCGCGCGATTCGTGCCGGTCGTCGAGAACGCGCGCATGCCGGGGCGCGCGATGGTTGGTGTGTACCTGGCGTTGGGCGTGTTGATGGTGTTGAGGGGGGTAGCGCAGGGCTTCAGCCCGGCCTATTCGAGGGCAATCATCGCCCTCCTCGCGCTCGACTATCTTCCCGCGCCCATCCCGCTGACCGCGCTCGATCGGCCCGCCGTGTACGAGCAGCTCCGGACGATCGACGACAGCGGCCCGGTCATCGAAGTTCCGTTCGGGATCGGCGATGGTCTGTCGCCGGGCCGTGGCAGCCAGGAGCGCCGGCGGCTGTACTACGCGACGATTCACGGCCATCCCCTCGTCGGCGGCTACATCGGCCGCATGCCGCCAAACGTCGCGCAGGCGTACGAAGCGATGCCGGTTGTGGGAAATCTGCTGCGGCTGTCGAGCGGCGAGGACGTCATCACGGACGAGACCCCGGTTGGGTTGCCGTTCCGCTACCTCGTCCTTGATACGAACGCGGCGTCGCCCGAGTTGGTCGAATACGTGCGCGGCACGCTCGACATGGACCTCATCACGTCGGGCGACGGGAAGCAGTTGTATGCGGTGCAGGGGATGCGGCCGTCGAGCCTCAGAGCGTCGCGACAATGATGGCGAAGCAGATGGCGCCGGAACCGAGCGCCAGCCATCCCCATCCGCGCGTGGCGGGCAAGTGCCACCACATATAGATTCCGGTCGCAATCCACAGCAGCAGCCCCACGCAAACCATGTCGACAAACAGCGCCCAGATAGAATCCCAGGCGCCGCCCATGTCGTAGCCGCCCCGCGTGTGCATGCTCGTGATGAACTGCCGGGCGGAGAAGTTCCGGTGCTCGACCGTCATCCTGCCCCGATCGGCGTAGTAGATGATCCGAACCGGCGTCAGAAAGTTCGGATGGTTGACGTTCACCTGTCGCGGATTGGCGCGGTTGACGAAATAGCCCCCGTTCACCCCCGCGGCGTCCATCAACTGGCGGCCGAGCGGACGGAGATTCTCTCCCGCGGCGGGTACGGTCGCGTCGAACTGGCGTTCGGCGACCTGCGTCCAGCTGACGGGATTGGGCGACAGGGTGTGGTTGATGGGGATTGTGCTGACACCGAACATGATCATCCACGGCAGCAGGAACAGCCCCATGTAGAGGTGGGTGCGACGGATGAAATGCAGGAACGTCATATGGTCAGCGCGAAGAGCGCAAAGATTCCGGCGCCGGTCACGGCGCACGCAAGTCCCCACCAGCGCGTCGCGCGCATTTCCCACCACATCCACAAACCCGACAGGGCCCAGAACACCATGGCGACGATCACGGCATCGACGCTCACCGCCATCGCCATGTCGGCCGCGTACGGCTGCTGATAGCCGCGCCGGCGGTGAAAGCGATTGAGGAAGCCGCTGGTTTCGAGGTCGAGGCGCTCGACGACGATGCGGCGATCCTGCGGGGTGAAGGTGATGCGCCGCGGCGACAGCATGCCCTGGCGATTGATCGTGAGCCGCCCGTCCGGTCCCGGCCCCTGCACGCCGAACGCGCCGTCGAGATTCAGATCGAGCAGGATCTGCCGGGCGATTTCACGAGGCGGCGTGGTGGGCTCGAACGTGTTGCCGTAGGTCTCCTCCTGCTCTTTGATGAACGTCGTCGGCCGCGCCATTCGATGCTGCATGGCGATGGTGCTGATCGCGTAGACGATCATCCACGGCGTCAGAAACAGCGCGAGATACATGTGCGTCCGGCGGACGACCCTGGAAAACATGCGCTCCTTGTATCACATTGCAGTGCCGGACTCGATATACTACCGGCGGCCAAGTGAAACCGCGTTTCGTCCGCCCGCGGATTGCCGATCTTCTCGTTGCCATCCTGACGGCGGCAGTCGCCGCCGCCGTCTATCGTACGTGCGTCTTTTCTCAATTCGAACCGATCCGGGCGGACGTTGTGAGCACGAAGCTCCAGTCGTCGGGTCATCTCGTCAGCGTCGCCCTTCCCGATTTGTCGAACGTGCGCGGGCAGACGGCCGAGCTCGGCGTACGGCTTCAGAACACGCTTCTCGTACCGAGGCGGATTGGCGTGTTGCGCGCGGGCTTCCCGCCCGAACCCATCGTGCTGCCGCCGAGCGGCACGATCAGCTGGGACATCGTGTTGCCGCCGGAAGCCGTCCGGGCGCTCGACATGGAGGTGGGCGAGAGAGCGAGGACGCTGGAATTCACGGGCGACGCGGATGGCTGGGCGGTCACCGCCGTCGAGATTCGCAACTATCACGCTCGGGTGGGCGATCCGCTGAAGTTGGTGGTTCTGGCGAATGGGCCAGACTCACATGCGCCCGGAACGGGGTTTCTCTCCATCACGTTGCTGGTCTGTGTTCTGGCGATCGTGAACGCGTTCGAGCCGAAGCCCGCGCGAACGTCACTGCGATTGGTCGGCAGCGGCCTCGTGTTCTCGGCTTTTCTCCTGGCCCTGATCTGCTTACTCCTTCCGGCAGTCTCTGCCTACCGGGTGCTCCTGTCGCCGTCCACATTCCTGTTGCTCACCGCCGTGCTCTTCGCGCCGGGCGTTCTCCATGTTGGGGCGAGGTGGATCGCCGCGATCGCCGGCAACATTACTCTTGCCGCGCGTTACTGGAAGCGCCACGAGCTGACGTTCGAACGAGGCGCAATGATGTTCGGGCTCTCGGCGATCGCCATCGCTCAGCCTGTCTTCGAGGTGGTGTCGAACAGTCCAGAGTTTTTTGCGGCGAGGGGCACGACTGCTGCGACGGCTATTGCAGCCGTGGTGGTCATCTGTGCCGGCGTGCCTGCCGTGCTCCTCGGGATCGAGCGGGCGATTCGTATGGTCAGCCCGCGCGTGGCGACCGCATTTTACGGCCTCACGTTGGCGGTCCTGTCGGCGGCCATCCTGATGCCGATCGTCCAGCGGAGCGGCCGTGTCGCGCCGCCCTGGGACGGCCTGGCCGCTGGTCTCGGTGCGGTTGCGGTAGCCCTGGCCGCTCGAAGCCGAGTCGTTCGCCAGTTCCTCACGGCTCTTGCGCCCGCGGCCCTTGTCGTTCCTGTGCTGTTCGTCTTCGACCCGGGCGTCAGACAGAATTTTCTCCCCTCGGAATCGGCGGCCGGCGTGCAGACGATCGAACGGACGCCGCCGATCGTGTTCGTCATATTCGATGAGTTGCCGTTGACCAGCCTGCTCGACGTCGAGGGCAACATCGATACCGCGCGGTTTCCGAATTTTGCGGCGCTGGCGAGCGACGCCTACTGGTTCCGCAACGCCAGCACGGTTGCGTCGAACACCGAGCATGCCGTGCCTGCCATCCTGTCGGGCCGATATCCGACGTCGCCCAACGCCGTCCCGACGCTGCGGTACTATCCGGTCAACTTGTTCACGACGCTCGCGCAGCATTACGAGATCCAGGCGTCGTTGAGATTTCAGCATCTCTGTCCGCCCAGGGCGTGCCAAGACGATGCCGGCATGGCCGGTGACACGGTCGAGTCGCTCGTGTCGGACCTTGGCCTGGTGTGGCTGCACATCGTTCTGCCGCGGACGTTTGCAGAAGGGCTGCCGCCCGTGACCGAAGACTGGGCTGAATTCGGTCAGCCTCGTCAGACGAAAACAGGTGAAGGCCAATACGGCCGCGGCGGTGTGTTTGCGGAATTCGTGTCGGCCATCGATGCCCGGCCGGCGCGGCTTCACTTCATCCACTCGATGTTGCCGCACATGCCGTTCGAGTACGTGCCGTCGGGGCGGCGCTACCGGCGTCCCGAAAACGAAAACCAGGTGTTCCGCCGGAACCGGATGTTCGAAGGAGCCAGCGCGGCGTACACCGATGTCCTTCACCAGCGGCATCTGGCGCAGGCCGGATTCGTGGATCGGCTGGTGGGGGACCTGGTCTCGCGCCTTCGCCAGGTCGGGGCCTACGACAAGGCACTTGTCGTCATCACGTCCGACCACGGTGCGAGTTATCGCGAAGGCCGCTCGAGACGGCAGCCGCAGGAGCACCGCAATCTTTCCGACATCCTGTCAGTGCCCCTGCTGGTGAGGGTGCCGGGCCAGCAACGCGGTGAGGTCGTGGACCGGATAGTCGAATCCGTCGACATCCTCCCGACGATTCTCGACGTCATCGGCGCGAATGCGTCGCTTCGATTCGACGGACGGTCGCTCGTGGACGGCCGGGCGCCGGCACGTTCCTCGCGGACGTTCGTCTGGCGAAACCGATCCAACGCGGAGTTGCGGACCATGGACGATCTGTCCGCGGAACGAGCCGCCAGCCTCGGGCGGAGAGAACGAAGGTTTGCCCCGGGAGATGCGGCAGCGTTGTACGCGCCACCCGAGGCGCGCCATCTGTTGGGCACGAATGTCAGTCGCGCGCCGATGCACGCGCCCCAGGACGTGCAAGTGACGATTCGAAACGAGCGACAATTTCAAGCGGTGAACGTCGCCCGCGATCCTCTTCCGCTCTACGTCAGCGGAGTGCTGAGCACGTCGCGATCGGAACCGCTCACCGTGGCGGTGGCGGTCAACGGGATCGTCGCCGCGGTTACGCATTCATATCGCGAACGCGACACCCATATGTTTGCGACGCTTATTCCGGAGACGTCCCTGCGAAATGGAGATAACGCGGTCACGGCCGTCGTTGTCGATACGCCGACGCGCTGACACTCACCGTGGTGCCCAGAGCGGCTCTCCGGCCTTGACGAGCTGGACGGGCACCTCGGGCACGAACCCCTTTATCCAGTCGGCCATTTCGAGCATGCCGGCCTCCTCGGAAATCGCGTGGCCGAGCATGATCCAGCCTTTGGTGATCCCCAGCGTCATCGCGTCGAGCACGTACGCCGGACTGTCGAGCGTGCCGTCGGTCTCCTGCTGTTCGCCGCTGATCACGACATCGATCTCAGAGCTGTGTACCGGCGGAGTGGCATAGCCGACTCCGAGCTGGATGCGGCTGACCCTCGCGTTCGGATTCCCCACGACTCTCAACGCGCGCGCGCCGCTGCGCTTCTGCACGTCGGCGGCCAGTTGGCCGAGCGTGGTTTCGGGAATGACGAAGCGGTGCGAGCCTGGCGCCGTTTCATACCGGCTCTCGAGGCCGATGGCCCGCGCGGACCCAACCCAGGTGAAGTCGGGCCGCTGCGCGTGCATGTGGTCGTGCATGCGGAAGATGACGATGTCGTACTTCTTCAGCAGATCGACCTTGGTTTTGTAGAGCGGATCCGCACTGACGATCGTGGTGTCGTCGCGATCGTTCCAGAACGTGTCTTCGTGCGGGATGATCATGTTCAGGCCCGCGGCGCCGGCACGCTCGATCACCTCGAGCGACACGAACACCGTCGTCGCGATACCCCTGACGAGGGTATCGGGTCCTCCTGATTTGAAGGTGTCGCGATACGTCGTGTCGCGCCACGGCACGCCCAGATTCTTCTTGATGCGGTCGACGACGTCTCCTGCGGTCATGATGCCGGTCTCCAGTACGGATCGCCGGCCGGAATGTGCCGGACGGGTGCTTCTGTCACGAACGTCTTGAGCCAGTCGGCGCAGACTTTCATGCCGGGCTCCTCGGACACCACGCGGCCGACCAGAATCAAACCCTTCCCGGCAGCGGCGAAGACCTTGTCTCTGACGTATTCGGCCGTTTCCCATTCGCGGACCTCGCCGGCCACGATGACATCGACATTCGGGAGCATCTTGAGCGCGGCCTGAATGGGCGTGGTACCCGGGAGCAGCCCGACGCGTCGCACGTTCGTGCGCGGGTCGCCGATGACGCGAATGCCACCGCGCGACTCCAGGCTCTTTTTGACGCTTGCCGCCAGTGCTTCCAGTGTCAGGGCCGGGACATCAAAGCGGAGCGGATCGTTTGGGGATTGATATCTGGTCCAGCCGAGCGATTCCGCAATCCCTCGTGCGAGGGGATCGGGCTGCCGCGTCCGCCAATGCTCGCTGAGGCGGAAGACCAGCAGGTTGTTCTGTTTGATGAATTCGGCCTTTGCCGTGAACACGCGATCTGGTTCGGCAACAAGATTGGCCGGGCCACCGCCACGTGGCGGAGGCGGAGTCTGGGCGTCGCTTCTCGAGTAGAACGTGGGCTGCGCGGTGATCACCATGTTGGCGCCGGCCTTCACCGCGCGCTGAAGCACGTCCAGCGTGGCCATCGATGTGGTCACGATGCCCTTGAGCACGATTGAGGGATCGCCGGCCTTCACGCCATCGACGGTATCGGGCTTCCACTCGCTGCCGAGGTTCTTCTTGATGCGATCGATGACGTCCTGTGCGGCGATCGCCGCAGCGGCATGCTGGCCGAACACGAACGGCGCGGCGGCGGCCGCCGTCAGGGTGGCGAACTCGCGTCGAGAAAGCTGAGGCATGCCAGATTCTAACGGCAGACCGCCGGAAAAGAGATAGTCCCGCGCCCGGGAGACAAAAGTCCGCATCCCGGTCTCGCCCACCGAACAGCGGCGCAATTTGGGCCCGAACTCACGGCACGCACCGGCAGCAAGTTTGCCTAGGCAAACCACGTCTACCTCGTCCAAGGATGATTCAGGCCTTTCGGTCTCGCGCTATCGCTGCGCGTGCGGAACGATCCGCACGCGGGTGTCGCATTGCGCGCGCCATGGCGATGCTGCTTGCCGCCATCCTGATGGCGCCTGTCTCTTTGCAGGCGCAAACAATCACAGTAAGCCTGGCCTCGGCGCCGACGGGTACGACGAACGACACGAATCCCGAGATTCGTGTCGTCGCACCCGATAAGGTCTGGTACAAGTACAGCTTCAACGGCGGGCCGTACTCTCCCGAACTGCCGATTGCCACGCCCATCAGGCTCACGGGCGGGGTCGAACTCGGCGGCAGTCCGTTTACGGCAGGAAGCCGTGCGCTCATCGAATTCCTGCGCCTGAGGAGCACCGACACCGGGTTCACCGACTTCATCAATCGAATCACATTCGATCACGTCGCATCGCAGGTGCAGGTCACATACACGGTCAACAAGAAGCGAACGGCGGTCGCGCCGGAAAACGTCCTGAATCTTCAGGGCGCGGGCGTGGCAGATCTGGGCGTCACGCTGCAGGAGAAGACTCCTGTTGGCCCTCGGTTCGAGCTGAGCGCCCTCGCGATCGGCGGAGGAAAGCTCGTGCAACGATCGAGCTCGGCCAACTTGCGACAGTTCACCCTGGCGCTGCCGAGCAATGCGCTCGAGGTCGCGCTGACTCCGCAGGTGAACAACAGTCAGACGGCTATCGTCGTCAACGGCCAGCCGTCGCCGTCCGGTCAGACGGTCGTGCTGCCGGCACCAGGAGAGGGACAGTCGGTCAACATCCAGACGGTGGGGCCCGACAGTCTGGTGACGACGTACGCGATCGAAATTCGCTACGACGCTGCGCTCCAGCCGACCGAGTACCGCGCGTACTACCTGCGCGCGTTCGTGCCGGCTTCGTCGTATGTAAGCATCCAGAACCTCGGCACGGATCTCGTTGATTACAACCTGAGCTTCAATCAGAAATTCGGCGTCACCGCTCAGGATCTTGTCCGGGAGATCCAGGAGATGGCGCCCGAGTATCCAGGCGAGGCGATGTCACGCAAGGTGTGGCGCTTCGTTCGCGACAATCGGTACCACGCCGACCCTTTGACAGGGGCGAACTGGAATCATTCCCCGGGACTGTTCTTCAATTCGATCGGGTTCGGATACTGCGACGACAGCGCCTCGGTGTTTCGTCATCTGATGACGGCGATGGGCTATCTGTCACGTGTGTGGGGGTTGAACGGGCACGTCGTGGCCGAGGTGCTCGTTGACAACCGATGGGAGATGTGGGATCCGGACCTCCAGGTGTATTACTTGAACCACGCCGGGCTTGTGGCCGGCGTGGAGGAGCTTGCGGCAAATCCGGACCTGATCCTCAATCCTGTGGAGAGGCTGCCGGGCGCGACCAGCGCGGCGTACGATCCGTACTACGCAAACTACTACGCGACGCCCGCCGACAACGCCGTCATCGCGTGGTACGACTCGCTTCCGGTCCTCGGAGATTCGTCGATGGTCTTCGAGATCCCTCCGGGGAGCACGTTCGAATTTCCGGATGTCTACGATTCGTCCTTGTCGTCCGTGTACGGAACCCGCGTGCCGACGTACGCCAACGCGCGCCTGGTAGTGCCGGAGGCCTTTGCGGGCACGGTAACGATGCCGCTGGTGATCCAGTCGATAGGCTGGTCGAACACGCCGACCTTGCGTGTAATGACGAAGGACGGCCAGGGAAATTGGGATGCGGCGCCAACGGTCGCCTCCTGGATCGTCGATGCCGAACCGCCGTTCACGATGGCGATTCAGCCATCGGGCGTCTACACACCCGGTGAGCCCATCACGCTGAAGGCCAGCGAACCGGCCGCGATCTACTACACGACGGACGGGAGCACGCCCTCCGAGAGCTCGTCGACCTACACAACTCCCATCGTGATGCCGTCAGGCGGCATGGTGAAGTTTTTCGGCGTGGATCAGATCGGGAACCGCGAACTCGAACGGCTTTACGGCGCCGTGCCCGTCCAGCAGGTGCAGCTGCAGCTTGCGAGCCTGACGGCCACAACGGCGACGTTTACGGCGAGCGCATCGGGAGGAACTGGATCGTACGAATACCTGTTCGAGCTGAAAGACCCGGCAGGGAACAGCTCGATCGCGCAGTTCTACGGACCCTCCGATGCGTGGAGCTGGAACAAGTCGAGCGCGGCGCCAGGCGCGTACGCGGTGCGTGTCTGCGTGCGCAATCGTGGAACGATGAGCGGCTGCGAGCGTTCCGCAACGGTGGGAATGGTGATCATCCAAGAAGCGGCTCCCATCCTCATCAATCCGGGCGATCAAGTCGACACCGTCGACCAGCACTCGTACGTCGAGACCGTGTTGGTCGATCATCCCGTCGCCTACTGGCGGCTTGATGAAGAAGCCGGTTCCGTGGTGGTCGACCGGGCCGGCGACAATGCCGGTCAACGCTTTGGCGCGGTCTCGCGAGTTGAACCGGGCGCTCTCGCCGACGCCACAGCCGCGAACGCGTTTGACGGGGTTACCGGCTATGTGCGCGTCCCCAACAAGCCGGCACTCCAGCTCGCCGGCGATCTGACGATCGAGCTCTGGGTCAACGTCTCGCTCGCAACGCGGCAAACGCTGGTTTCGAAGGACTTCCTCCGCGAGTTCGAGCTGACGCTCGAAACCAACGGCAAGCTGAATTTGTACCAGGGCAACGGCGTGCTCATCGGGAACGTGTGGTCGGCGCAGGGGTCCGTCAGCCCCAACATCTGGCAGCACGTCGTGGTGACGCGGTCGGCGGCAACCAGAGAGATTCGGTTCTTCGTCAACGGGCAGGCGAAGGGAGCCGCGACGTACACCATCGATCCGGTACCCGGGACAAATGCGATCGTGATTGGGCGAAGTGCGGCGGGTGGACAGTACGTGAATGGCCGTCTGGATGAGGTCGCGCTGTATCCAACGGCGCTGACTGCCACGCAGGCGCTGAAGCATTACGTGATGAGGCTCGCGAATGGCGCCGGCGTTCCAGTTGAACTGCCGTTAATCGCCAGCGATGCGAATGGCGATGCGCTGACGTACGTCGCAAATGGACTGCCTCCCGGGCTGACGATCAACGCGTCGACCGGGCTCATCTCCGGGTCACTTGCCCAGGCCGGCGCCGGTGTGTATCAGGTTCTGGCGGCGGTGTCAGACGGGTTTCTCTCGCACAGTCAATCGTTCCAGTGGACGGTCACGCGTACCAACAGAGTCCCGGAGTTGACGACGCCCGTTGCGCAAATGCACGCCGAGAACATGCCGGTCGGGTTGCAGTTGGCCGCCACCGATGCGGATGGCGATCCGCTCACCTTCAGCGCTGTCGGGTTGCCGCCGTCGCTGACGATCGATCCCGCGACCGGCCTCATCTCCGGTGTCCTCTCTTTCAGCAGCGCCGGCAGCTATCAAGTAACCGCAGGCGTGTCCGATGGCGTCGATGCGACCGCTGTCACCTTCACGTGGGCGGTCACGAATACCAACCGGGCGCCGGTCTTGACCAATCCTGGTGCGCAGACCCACTACGCCCGGGGCGAATACGCGATGGCTGTGCTGCGCGATCATCCCGCGGCATATTGGCGGCTCGGAGAGTCGGGCGGATCGATCGCCGAAGACAGTGTTGGCCCGCATCCGGGCGCGCTGACGGGCAACGTTGCCGCGGCGCAACAAGGCGCACTGGCCGACGGTGACCGCGCCATGCTGTTTGACGGGACGAGCGGCGCCATCCAGGTGCCGGGCACGCCGGCCTTTGCGCTGAGCGGCGATCTGACGCTCGAACTGTGGGTCAACGTTTCGAATGGCGGGCGCCAGACGTTCGTCTCGAAGGATTATCTCCGCGAGTTCGAGCTGACGCTGGAGGCCAACGGCGAGCTGAATCTCTACCAGGGCAACGGCGTCGTGAGCGGGAACGTGCGGTCGGTCAGCGGCGCGGTCGCGCGGAACGTCTGGCAGCATGTGGTCGTGACGCGATCGGGGAACACGATTGCGTTCTATGTGAACGGAGTGGCCCGGGGGACGGGCATGGCGACCGTGGTGGCGACAACGGGGAGCGCACCGATTTCGATTGGGCGGGCGAAGAGCGGGGGCCGCTACACGAACGGCTGGCTCGACGAGGTGGCGATCTACCCGGCCGCGCTCAGCCCGGCTCAGGTCGCCACGCACTACCTGCTCGCCCCGGACGCATCGGTCGCGACGCGCGTTGGACTTCAGTTGACGGCATTCGATCCCGACGGAGACGTCCTCACCTTCAACGCGACCGGACTGCCTGCCGGCGTCGTTATTGATGCGGCCACAGGTCTGATCTCCGGGGCGCCCGTTCCGACGGGCGCGGGTATCTGTCAGGTGACGGTGACCGTGACCGACGGCGCGGGGTCCGACAGTGAATCGTTTACATGGACCATCGAGAGAGTGAACCAGCCTCCAGCGCTGAGTCCACCGAATCAGGTGAGCGCGGAAGGCTCGAGCATCTCGTTGCTCTTGTCTGCGAGCGATCCTGATGGTGACTGGCTGACCTACGCCGCGACGGGCCTGCCGCCTTCGGTGGTCCTCGATCCCGCGACCGGGCTCATCTCGGGCACGCTGTCGTTTGCGAGTGCGGGTGAATATGTCGTGTCGGCCACGGTGTCGGACGGCCGGCTGTCCACGAGCAGCACGTTCACCTGGTTGGTCACGAATACGAACCGGGCCCCGCTCGTGACCAATCCTGGTGCGCAGAGCTATGACGGACGCAGCGACTATGCCATGGCGGTGCTGCAAGATCATCCCGCGGCGTACTGGCGGCTCGGAGAGTCGGCCGGGTCGATCGCCGAGGACAGCGCCGGCCCGCATCCGGGCGTGCTGACGGGCAATGTCATCGTGGGGCAATCAGGCGCGCTGGCCGATGGTGACCGCGCCATGCTTTTCGATGGGGTGAGCGGCGCCATCCAGGTTCCTGGCGCACCGTCGCTCTCGCTGAGCGGCGATCTGACGCTCGAACTGTGGGTCAACCTGTCGCATGGCGGGCGGCAGACGCTGATCTCGAAAGATTATCTCCGCGAGTTCGAGCTGACACTGGAGTCCAACGGTGAGCTGAATTTCTACCAGGGCAACGGCGTCGTGAGCGGCAACGTCCGTTCGGTCGCCGGTGCGGTGATGCGCAACGTCTGGCAGCATGTGGTCGTGACGCGATCGGCGGCCACGAACACGATTGCGTTCTACGTGAACGGCGTGGCCAAAGGGACGGGCACGACCTCAATCGCGGCGACGCCGGGGAGCGCGCCGATTTCGATCGGCCGGGCAAAGAGCGGCGGCCGTTACACGAGCGGCCTGCTGGACGAAGTGGCGATCTACTCAGCCGTTCTTACCCCGGCTCAGGTGGCAGCGCATTACGTGATGAGCACGGCCGGACTCGACCAGGTTACTCTTCAGCTCTCGGCCACCGACCCTGACGGCGATGTTCTGTCGTACACGGCGGTGGATCTACCGCCAGGACTCACGCTGCATCCGCAGACCGGGCTGATCACCGGGACGGTGGCGGCAGATTCCGCGGGCACCTATCAGGTGACCGTAACCGCTGGCGACCAGACGGCATCGTCCAACCAGACTTTTACCTGGACGGTGCTGGACTAGGGACTGGGGACTGGGGACTGGGGACTGGGGATTAGGGATTGGGGATTAGGGATTAGGGATTAGGGATTTTAGGTTTATCCGAGGCGCGATAGCCACTCGGTGACATCGAAATACAGTCCGCGCGTCGTGCCGTCACTCAGCACGACCTGATACACGTCATAGGTCTTGTTGTCGCGCTGCTGGAGTTCCTGCCGGTTCAGCGTCCAGTCCGTGCCCCGTTTGCCGAACCATTTCTGCAAGAGCATCAGCTCCGCGCCGGCCGCGCTGAGCCCGCGTGGGGTCTTCTTGATGACGATGGCGGTGGCGGGGGAGTCGCCGGGACCGCCGGTGACGACGAGCGTGCCTTCGTTGATGGAAAGATCCATGGGGGCGAATCTGAAATCTAGAAACTAAAATCTAGAAACTAGAATCTGAAACTGGTTCCAGATTCTAGCTGTAGACGTCGGTTCGGCGCGGGATCGCCTGTCATCTGATAGAATTTCCTGTTTGCGGCTGACGATCGGGTAGCTCAGTGGTAATCGTTGGCGAATGATAGGATCTAACGGAGTGACCTGGTAGCTCAGTGGTAGAGCATCGCACTTTTAATGCGAGGGTCGCGGGTTCGAGCCCCGCCCGGGTCACCATTTCTTGACGATGCTCCGGCCCACGCTGCGTTATCGCAAGCTGAATCCGGCCTCCTTGAGCGACTGACGGCGACACACCTGAGTCGTTCGGCGCGACCCGGTTCGCCGCCTGCGAGCTCAGTCGCAAGGCGGTCGTCCGTTGCAATCAGCTTGACCCGCTCGATGAGATCAGGTTCTCGTGTCGCCACGGCCAGCCGAACCGCCCCGTGTGTGGCGATTCCTTGATAGCCACGCAAGCGCGCCCTTGCAATGCCGATGATCCTCTGCCTGCCTGCGGTTTCCGGAGCCGATAACAAAGGCGAGGTGTCTAATCAGTCATGCTCAGAACGGTCGGTCTTATCCGAGGGTTCCTGGTCTTCATCCTCCTCGCCGTTCAGCCCACCAGCGCATTCGAACAGGGTGTCCAAAGTGGCAGTGACCGACCAGGCGCCATTACCGTCCCCCTCGGATCAGAAGACGCGATCACCTTCAGGGGTTCTCAAGGTATCACCACGGACATTGATCTCCATGTGCGCGGCGCGGACTTCACCGTGCCATTTCAATGCGCGGGTGGACTGAGGAACGTTCATGTTGAAACTGCCCAATTGCACGGTGAGCAGGAGGAGTGGGCGGAAGGTACGTTCGCTCTGTTGTTTGACGTGGGGAACGAGCAAGACAGGCGATTCGGTAAACTCCCCCACGTTCAGCTGAGCTTTTATCGGCGACGGCTGGTCGATATGCTCGTAACGACGCAGACGAGTGAGCGTTCGGCATTTTCGTCAAAGCTGTGTTCGACTCTGCCAGTTGGCCCCGTCACTTGTAAAGACACGCGGCAATTGCAGGGTCTCCCACCAAAAGACCTCGTGGAACAGTTGCGAGATCTCCCAGCACCGATGCCTGCCTCGGCCAACGCACAACTGCTTGCCCCCGAGATCAGGAGGAGGAACATCTACGAGGAGCTACTGGACTGGGGCGCCGCGAGTATTCCAGCACTT
This sequence comes from Vicinamibacterales bacterium, assembly GCA_963821395.1. Taxonomy (GTDB): domain Bacteria; phylum Acidobacteriota; class Vicinamibacteria; order Vicinamibacterales; family JAMQPK01; genus JAMQPK01. The sequence continues at coordinate 71,882 of CAWGDY010000027.1, forward strand.
GTGATCGGCTTGAACGATCCCGATGTTCGTCTACGAAGAAACGCCGCGATTGCGCTGATGGCTCTCAGCGGCGGCTGGTGGCTGTTCGAGTGTGGGCCCGCCAAAGTGGATATTACGCCAGCGCTGCCGGCACTGGTGATGGCATTCAGGGACTCTGATTTTTATGTGCGGGCATGGGCGGCGCAGGCGGCCGGCGGGCTGGGCCCGGGCGCGGCGAGTGCTGTTCCAGCCTTGATTGAGCTTCTTACGGATGACGTCGAAGCCCGTGGTAGTGCCTGCCTGGCGCTCGGCAAAATCGGTGCGGCGGCGGAGGCGGCGCTGCCGGCGCTGCGTGCCGCGCTCGCCGACCCGAACGAAAGCGTCCGTCGGTTCGCCGCGCGCGCGATTCTGCAAATTGAGGAAAAGTAAGTCGCTAATTGGGTAGCGACATGCGAGGCATGACATGCTGACTGTAGCTACGCTCTTGGTGGCGTTGACGCTGGCTCGCCAGGCAGACACGACTCATGTTCTCGGCCACGCCGAACGAGATCTGACCGGCGACGGCAAGCCGGAGATCCTTCGCGTTGTTGGCGTCGGGCCGTCGATTGAAGACCTCAGAGTGACCTTCACGATCGAATCCGCGGGTAAGACGATCTACACGCACGAGATGCGGCGCATGACGCGCACGGGTCCCGACGCGGGTCGACGTGTCATGTCACCGACGCAATATCGCGCGTGGATCAAGGAGTATGGGCAGGCGTTCTTCCTCGACAAGAAGTTCATGCGGCCACTGGAATACGTCGAATACCTTCGTGTTCACGCACGCCTACACATCGACGACATTCCGAAGGTCATTGACGCTGATCGGCTGCCATCCGACCAGGTCCCCGGAACTGTCATTTGGGATGAAATTCAGCAGGCGCGGGTCACGATCTTCAGGTTCTCACCGGGCGGAGACATTATCGAGGCGATCGGATGGAACGCTCGGGCAGGCCGCTTCTACAGACTCTTATCGTGCTGTTAAACCTGACACACTATCTGACCCACTAGTGCGTGGTCGCCGGCAGACAGAACCGACAGCCGCGTTCGGCGCGGTAGTTGGGTTGGCGCCGCTGCGGCGCGAAGCCGTGCGCAGGCGGCCGACGGCTGACGCCTGACCGTGCGAGAAGCCTGCGGGCCTCGAGCGAGGATGAAGTGCGAAGTCAGTGTCCTCGCGTCGAGCGGTCGCGGGCGGCCTCGCAGCACGCGTCCGGCCCCGGAGCTTCGGATTCGCGCGGCAGCGACGCCAACCCAACTCCATCCGGTCCGAACGTACCCGGTCCGGCTAAAGCCGGACACTATGTACTGCTACGCTTGGGTTGGAAGCTTCGCGCTGTTGATCATCTCGTTCAGCGCTTCCACGAGCATGGTCAGCGAGTAGGGTTTCTGCACGAGGCGCGTCCGCGGGCGCAGACGCTCGAGCTCGGCAGATTCGGACGGAACGCCGGAAAAAATGATGACCGGTGTGCCGGCCGGCATCGAGATCACCACGTCGCGCCCCGACCCGCGGGCGAGACGCAGGTCGACGATCGCCGCGACCGGACGGTGCTGATGGATCGCGTCGATCGCATCGTCGGCGGTCTCGGCCGACACCACCTTGAACTGATGCATCTCGAGGAACTTCTCGAGCGGACGCCGGACGCCCTGGTCGTCCTCGACCAGCAGAACCAACGGAGGCGCAGGGGTCGTCATCTTTGGTCTTATCGGCACCAGCGGGCCACCTCTTCACGCTTATTTGTCGGACAGATATCCAGGCCTGGCGCGCACCGACAGCCCGCGGCCCCGGACCCGTACCTCGAGCCGGTGCCACCCGCCGGGCGTCACCCCTTCGGGCGAATAGCTGATGAGATACCGCTGGCGGAACTCTTCCAGGATGGCGCGGAACGTCCCCCGGAGATCCTTCGCCGATTCGATCGCAATCGAACGGCCGCCCGTGGCGCTCGTCAGGTCGCCGAGAAAGCTCAATCGGCGGGCGCCGACCTCCGCGCTGTAAACGACGGCGTCGGTGCGCTTCGCGATGTCGAGAACGGCCTCGGACTCGAGCCAGCTGGTCGAATCGACGCCGTCGCTGAACACAATCAGAAGCGGCCGGCCGACGCTGGACTCGCCAATCACGATTGCTGCAAACGCCGCGTCGATCAGGTTCGTCTGCCCCGAGGCCGACGCCTGGTCGAGCGCCGCACGAACGCGTTCGAAATCGGACGTCAAGGGCGCGGTCTGCGACACGAAGTGGCTGAACGACACGAGCGCGGCCTGATCGACGTCCCGCAGTCCATCCAGCAGTGCGCGGCCGGCGACGCGCAGGTACTCGATCCGTTTCGCGTCGAGGCTCGAGCTCATGTCGAGCACCATGACGACGTTCAGCGGAATGTCGTCGTCGCTGACGAGGTCGACCTTCTGTATGACACCGTTGTCTCGCACCTCGAAATCGTCGGGACCGAGACCTGTGACGGGCTGGCCATCTCGTGTTACGAGCACATCGACCCGCACTGATTCGACGTTGGTCGAAAACGATGCGGTTTGCGCCGAACCGGCCCCGGCCGCGGCGACGACGATGGTCGCGAGCGTGAGGCTCTGGCGGATCATTGCGGGCTGCCCGAAAGCTGCGTTTGCATCGACTGCATCAGCGGCTCCGCGTCCGTGCGGTGGGGCTTGTAGTACCACAGCCAGGGGTCGTCCGGATTGGCCTCCGGCGGATTCGTAATCGTTCGAAGCGCGCGATGCGCGGCGGCGCGATCGCCCGATTCTCTGGCGAGTTGGGCGAGAGCCAGCTGTGGCGACTGCGCGTCCGGGTACAGCGCCGACGCGCGCTCGTATCGCCGCTTCGCCTCGTCTCTTCTTCCGAGAGCGTGCTCCTCGCGCCCCAGGAACAGTTCCGCCAGATACAACCGCTCGGCCTCAGGTTGCGCGTCGATGACTCTTCGCAGCTCTACGGCGGCATCCGAATGACGCCCGAGCTCGCCAAGCGTGTGACCCAGGCGGATGCGCGCATCGACGCTGCCGGGCTCGACGCTCACGGTGTCTCGGAGGAATCGCTCGGCGCGCTGCAGTTCGCTGCGTCGCGACTCGACCGCCGCGTCACTGCCGCCGGCACGAATCTCCAGGACGGAGGCTTGAACGGCCGGTGAGGACAACTCCAGGTGCAAATATGCGCTGTCGAGCAGGAAGTCCGGATGATTCGGAAACATCTGCCGCGCTTTGGCCAGGTGCTGCGATGCTTCGGCGAGATTGCCTTCCGCAAAGAGATGGGCGGACACGGCACGATACCAGAGAAGCACGCCAGGATCGCTTCCAGGCGCCGGAGTCACGTCGTCGAGGAGCTGCCGGCCAATCTGCCAGTGAACCGTGCCTGGCCGCGCGCCATGGCTACGGCCATCGTCGACCGTTGGGTACTGGCTGAAATCACCAGGAACAAAGATCGCGATATCGGTATGGAGGAGCGCGCCACGCCGCAGCGTGTCGTTGCCGTGGAAAATCCTGTCGATGTCCTCGGCATTGAATCGCCGGTTGTACAGAACGATGGCGGCCACCCGATCGGAATCGCGAACGAATCGAGCCTCGCTCTGCCGGCGCGATCCGCCGCCACTCAACGGGTCGACACCGCTTCTGGCATTCGTGCTCGTTTCGAGCGGCTTCTCTTTGATCCACCGTTGAAACGCCGAGAGGTTGGCGAGATCGGCCAGCAGCGTCTCGAGATCCGCACGCGACCAGCGGCCCACTTCGAGCATCGGCGAGTCGTTGCAGCCGGCCGTATGCAGTTGAACGGCTTCGAGCCAGCGAAGCAGGCGGGCGAGTGCGGGATGGCCTGCTTTCGCGGCCGCCGTGCTCTCGTTGAAGGTTTTCAAGGTCGTGGCGTAAGCGCAGCCTTGCGCCGCATCCGGCACGGAGGGCTTCGCCAGCGTCAGATTCACTGACGGGACACTGGCGTATTCCACGATGATGTCGGTTTCCTGATGGCCGATGCCCTCCTTGCTGGCCGCGACCAGATAGATGCCCGACGTCGGCACGCCCACCACGAATTCGCCGTTCCTGTTTGTCGTGGCGCGCCACGTCGTTCCGTCCGTGCGCCGCTGTTCTCTCGAGACGAACCCCACGAGCGCGTCCGAAACGCTCGTCACCTCGACGAGAGCGCCGGCGACCGGACCGCCGGCTTCGTCGGTGACCCTGCCGCGGATCGTTCGCGTCTGGGCGGATGCCGCTGCGCAGGTGGCTAGAAGTGCGGCGACCAGGGCGGCGATGAGCCTCATCTCACCGTTTCAATGTGACCGACATGCCTTCGCCCGACGGGGCCACGATCGAGGTGAGCACGGATGGGCTGGTGTGAATGGTCTTGAGAAAATCCTCCATCTCGTCGCGCTTGTTCAGCACGTTGTGACCGAGAAAGAGGCCGCCCTTGTCCATCCGGGGAAAGACCATCGAAAAGAACTTCTGGTAGTCGCGCTTCCACGCGTCGCAGAAGACGAAATCGAACGTGCCGGGCACCTTCGGAATTTCGGCGAACGCATCGCCGGAAATTACCTGCACGATATCCGACAGGCCGGCTTTCTTGATGTTGGCCGCCGCCTGGGCCGCACGCGCCTTGTCGTATTCGATCGTCACGAGCCTGCCGCCGGTCTCGCGCATGCCGAGCCCCATCCAGATGGCGCTGTAACCGCTGGCGGCGCCAATCTCGAGCGCGTGCTTCGCGCCACGGGTGACCACGAGCAGCCGGAGAAATCGGCCATCTTCCTCGGAGACGGCGAGCAAATCCTTGTCGGCGGCCTTGATCTGCTTGAGGAGAGCATCGACAGGTGCGGGCACATCCTGCGCGAGGCCGGGATTTGGCAGAGCGAGCACAAAGGTCAGAACCAGGACACGTATTTTCATCGGTGTGTATTTTAGAGGATTCTCTGCGTCTCTGCGGCTTTGCCTGCCCCGAGCCTGTCGAGGGGCGTCGACACGGCAGTCAGGTGTGCGCAGATCCGATAACGAAGTCCGCGGCGGCACCGGCCGTGCTGCGGGCGTCGCCGATGCAATCGGGAATGCCGACCCCTCGAAATCCGGCCGCCGACATGAACAAGCCAGGATGGCCGGCGAGCCGCGCATCGATCCGTTGCATCACATCCGCGTGGCCGACCTCCTGCTGCGGGCTCGAACGATTCCATCGATACACGCGCGTCAGCGTCGGCAGCCCTCGGATGCCGAGAATCTTCGTCAGGTCGCCGAGCGCGGCGTTGATCAACTCGGCATCGGACTTCGAGAGCACGTCGGGATCGCGTGCGCCGCCGAGAAAGGCACGCAGCAGCGCCTGTCCTTCTGGCGCTCGCTGCGGCCACTTCGACGAAATCCAGGCACCGGCCGTAATGCTGATGCCCTCGACGCGCGGCACGACGAAGCCGGTTCCCTGCAGGTCGTGCCGGACCGCGTCGCGTGGGAACGCGAACACCACCGTGGCGGTGGACAGATACCGAATCGAGGTGCACGAAGCGGCCAGATAACTATCGATCGGCCGGACGAGATCGGCCGCGGCAAAAGCGGGGACGGCGAGGATGAGGGCGCGGGCGCGAATCGGCGCCCGGCCATCGATGTGCGCGGTAAAGCCGTCGCCCTCTTCGATGCGCGTCACGTTCGATCCCAGCCGGATAGATTCTCTGGGCACGGCACGCATGAGCCCATCGACGAGCTCGCCAAGGCCGTTCGGAAACGATCGAAACATGCCGTCCGCGTTGTGAGGACCCCGAGCCCGCCGGAAGGCCCTGATAACGCTGCCGGCGTTTGTCTCGGCCTCGAGCAAACGTGGAAAGAGCGCCCGCATCGACAGACGCTCGACATCGCCGGCATGAATGCCCGCGAGCAGCGGCTCGGCGATGTAGGTCACGGCCTCGGAACCAAACCGCCTCCCGACGAACGACGCGATTGACTCGTCCTCGGTCTGCGTTCGCCGCGGGATGAACAGCTCGGCGCCCATTCTCAGCTTCGCGCCGAGCCCGAACAGGGTGCTGTGCAACATCGGCCTGACGCGCGTGGGAAATCCGAGAACCGACGCGCCGGGCAGCGCGTGCAGCTTTCCGTCGCGAAGGATGAAGGCCGTGCGCGGGAGCTTGGTGGGGAAGAGGCGATCGCCGAGCCCCAGCTCGTTGCAGAGCGCGATCGCGGCAGGTTTCTGCACGAGCAACGCGTCGGGGCCGGCGTCGATGACGAGATCGCCCACCCGCTCGGTCTGGATGACGCCGCCAGGGCGCTCGGCGCGCTCGAGCACAACCACCGATCGCTTGCGCTTGCCGAGCTCGTAGGCGGCCGACAGGCCGGAGATACCGCCGCCAATGACGGCGACGTCGACGGTTTCGATCCCCGAGGGGTTAGACATGAAGTGTTCACGGACGGGCAGGGCTAAAGCCCTGCGCCACCGGATCTGCTAAAGCCCGGCGCCACCGGATTCACCTGCGCCGCCGGATGTACCGGACTGGTTGTCCACGGTGGCGCAGGCCTTCAGGCCTGCCCAGCGGCACCGGGGATTGCCGACTCAGCTGAAACCTCCCGCGCGACCAGCGCGGCCAGCATGCTGACGAATGTCGGCGAGGTGTTCAACGACTCGGTGCGGCGCAGCTCCACGCCGGCCTCACGGGCGACTCCGGCCGCCTGCACGTCGATGTCGAACAGAATTTCCGTGTGGTCGCAAACAAAGCCGATCGGCACCACCAGCATGCGGCGGACACCCGCTGCCGCGCGCTCTCGCACGACATCCGACAGGTCTGGTCCGAGCCACGGCTCCGGTGTTCGTCCCGCGCTCTGGTATGCCGTGCGGAACGACCGAATTCCGCACCGATCGGCCACGGCCCTGGCGGTCGAGGCCACCTCGTTTGGATACGGGTCGCCGGCCTGGGCTACGCGCTGCGGCAGGCTGTGCGCGGTGAAAACGACGTCCTCGTCTGATTGCGGCGACGCGGCGAGGACCTTTTCGGCAAACGCTTCAATCAGCAGGGGATGATCGTGGAACGACCGCACGCACGAAAACGCCATGTCCGCCGGCAGCGCCGCTTTCGCGGCGTCCATGTATTTCTGGACGCTGAGCGTGGAAAACTGCGGCGCGAGCGGGATCCCGACGATGCGGACGGCGCCGCTGCGCTGGATCTCGCGTATGGCATCGGCGATGAACGGACGCCAGTTGCGCATGCCCACAGCCACTGGCAGGGCGAGACCGTCGGCCGCGAGCCGCGCCTGCAGCGCGCGACCCTGCTGCAGCGTAATGTCGGTCAGCGGCGAGCGGCCGCCAATCGCGTCCCAGTTGTGGGTCATTTCTTCGATCAGCTCGGCTGACGGTTCGCGTCCGCCGCGCACCAGACGCAGGTACTCCGCCATCTGATCCACTGACTCCGGCGTGCCGTGCGCCATCAACAGCACTGCGGTGTCTAGATTCTCAAGCATGTGCAAGACGATAACGGTGCACGTGCTGCGCGAGCGCCTGCACGTGATCGACCGGCGTCGACGGCAGGATGCCGTGACCCAGATTGAAGATGTGCCCCGGCCGCCCGGCGGCGCGCTCGAGCACGTCGTCCGCCCCGTTGAGCATGCGGTCGAGCGGCGCGAGCAGCAGCGTGGGATCGAGATTGCCCTGGATGGCACGGTCGTGTCCGATCCGGTCCCACGCTTCGTCGAGCGGAATGCGCCAGTCGGCGCCAATGACGTCGCCGCCGGCTTCGCGCAGATCCTGCAGAATGTTCG
>CAWGDY010000028.1:0-149407 GCA_963821395.1 Vicinamibacterales bacterium
GAGTTCCATAGTCTGCTCTGGTGGCGCAACTCAAGTTGCGCCCTACCGTCGTCTCCGTCTGCCGCTACCGCCGTGCCTGTTGCCCGAGCATCGGTTGTTGCCCGAGCATCGGCAGGGCGCAACTTGAGTTGCGCCTTACAGCGGCCCGCTGATGCCGCCGTCCTTGCGCACCCGCCAGAAGTGGATCGCCATCAGCACCGCAATGCCCAGCGGCAACCCGACGCAGTGCAGCACGTAGAACCGCAGCAGCGCGCCTTCGCCGACGAACGTGCCGCCCAGCAGCGCGAACCGCGCATCGTCGGCGGCGTGAATCAGCTTGACGTCTCCCAGTGCCAGCAGCGCCGCGCCCGGCCCTTCGTGCCCGAGGAACGGTGTCGCGCGCGCCATGTTCGAGCCGACCGTGATGGCCCAGATCGCCAGCTGGTCCCACGGCAGCAGGTAGCCGGTGAACGACAGGAGCAGCGTCAGCACCAGCATGATGACGCCGATGCTCCAGTTGAACTCGCGCGGCGGCTTGTAGCGACCCGGTCATGAAGACGCGGAACATGTGGAGCCACACCGTGATGACCATCGCGTGCGCGCCCCACCGGTGCATCTCGCGCATGATGCCGAGCGGCACATGCTCGCGCAGGCCGACGATGTCGTTGTAGGCGTATTCGAGCGTCGGCCGGTAGTAGAACATCAGCAGCACGCCGGTCACGGTCAGGACCAGGAAGAGGAAGAAGGTCACCCCACCCATGCACCAGGTGTAGCGCAGCTTGACGCCCGACTTCCTGATCCGCACCGGGTGCAGATGCAGGAAGACGTTCGACAGCATCACGAGCACGCGATTGCGATCGGTGTCGGGCCGCTCGTGGCGGAACACCGAGGTCCAGACCTGTGTTTCGGTCAGCCAGTTCCAGAAGCGCGTGACGGCGCTTTCCTGCGGTTTTATCGTTTTGGTCTCTGTGGCCATATCAGTCTTCAGTTGTCAGTTTTCAGTCGTCAGTGTTCGGTCGTCGGGTTTCAGATCCGCAGGAACGACTCGGGATCCGTCCACTGTCCGAGCTCACGCTGGAATTTGCGCCCCTTGTTGACCAGGATCTGACCATCTTCGGCGAGCGAGACGCCCACCGCTCGAGCGGCCGCGGGGCCGGTCCTTCGAAATTGACACCGGTCGTGCGGAATCCGCTGCCGTGGCACGGGCACTTGAACTTGCCTTCGGCGGCGAGATAGTTCGGCGTGCAGCCAAGGTGGGTGCAGGTCGTGCTCAGGACGTAGAACCCGCTGGCGTGTTGATCGATATCGTCGGCCGTTCGGACAATCCAGATGCCGTTCGATTCCTTGAACCGCTCGTCCACGCCCATACCGAAGTCGGCGGGAAAGCCGACCTTGAATTGCTGCGGCGGCTCGTTGAGCACGTTGGGAAACATGAAGCGGCCGGTCGCCGCCAGCGCGGCCGCCGAGGCGGCCGAGAACGCTCCCCACGCCATACCCAGCCACACGCGCCGCGTGACGAGCGGCGACGAGTCGTCGGGATCGCGCGAGCTGATCTTCGCCGCGGTGGCCGCTGCCGTCGTCGTTTTGCCGGCAAGATCCACCGAAGGCGGCGGAGGCGCCGCCGGCTTGGGCGGCACGGCTGGTTTGGGTGCGCCGGTGCGCCGGTGCGTTAGGTGCGGCGTGCGCAGCAGGAGCCGCCGGTTTCGGTGCGACCGGAGCAGCACTGGGTGCGACAGGTGCGCTCGGTGCGACGGGTGCACCAGGTGCGTCGGTTGCGGGCTTGCCCGCCGTAGCGCCGCTTGGCGGCGCGGAGGCGGGAGGTTTCGTTTCGTCAGCCATGGTTTTTTACCTACAGATTCTTCAACGCCTCGATCGCTGCCTGCCTGACCTTCAAGTCATGGTCTTCGGTGCTCAACGTCCTCACCTGGCCCGACAACGCCGATTCCTTCAAGGCCGCGATCGCCCGCAGGCCGCTGATCATCACCTCGCCGACCGGATCCACGTCTTCGCGCGGCTGCGGTTGCCGCGTGACGTTCCGCTCGACGTACGCGCGGTCGAGCATGCGCCGCAGGACCGGCACACCCTCGTGGCGGCCATGCCGGGCCAGCGCAATCGCGGCGTTCCACTGCACGTCGGCCTGCCCGTCTTCGAGCGCCTTGACGAGTATGTCGTTGCCCGTCCCGACCGGCATCGACCCCAGCGCGTACACGGCCATCTTCCGGACACCCGCGTCCTCGGACTGGTACTGCCGCTCGATGTCGGCGGCAGCCGACGCATCACCCGTGGATCCGAGCGCCCAGATCGCGCTGATTCGTGTCTGACTGTCCTGGTCGTTGAGCGCGCCTATCAGAAGCGTGCGCGCCTCGGCAGGAATGGGCGGGGTCAGCCGGCCCAGCGTCAACGCGAGATACTGCCTTACCCTCGGGTCGTCGTTTCCAGACTCCGCGAATGCCTTGGTCAGTTCGGGGGCGAGCTTCGCACCTTCTCGTTCGACGAACGCCGGATCGGCCATCAGCCGCGACAGCTCGTACGCGGCCGGCCAACGCCGGTTGCTCCCGCCCGATCGGATGTCGGTGAGATATTCCTCGGCCGTCCGGCCCTCGCTGAGCAGACTGCGAAAACCGACATAAACGAGCACCGTGGCGCCGACAACGAGCAGCGGGATAAGGAAGAACTGAACGGCGATCGCGGGCGCTGATGTCAGCGGGTTGCGAGCGGCCGCCTCTCGCTCGACTAGTTTGTCCATTTAGCGCGAAACAGACCCTGGGATTTGCGAGTAATGCGCCAATTTATATACGGATGTACGGAGTACGTCAAATCTTCGGCAGCGTCACGCCGGTCTGCGCCTGGTACTTCCCTTTTTTGTCTTTGTAGGACATCTCACAGGGCTCATCACTCTGGAAGAACAGGACTTGCGCGATCCCCTCGTTGGCGTAGATCTTTGCCGGCAGGGGGGTCGTATTCGAGATCTCGAGCGTGACCGTACCCTCCCACTCGGGCTCGAACGGCGTCACATTGACGATGATCCCGCAGCGCGCGTAGGTGGACTTGCCCAGGCAGATCGTCAGCACGTCGCGGGGGATGCGGAAATACTCGATGGTGCGCGCCAGCGCAAACGAGTTCGGCGGCACGATGCAGACGTCGGTCTTGATATCGACAAAGGAGCGCGGATCGAAGTTCTTGGGATCGATGACGGTGTTGTTGATGTTGGTGAAGACCTTGAACTCGTCGGCCACGCGGATGTCGTAGCCATACGACGACACGCCGTACGAGATCGCGCTGCCACGCACCTGGCTCTCGACAAACGGCTCGATCATCCTGTGCTCGCGAGCCATTTTTTTGATCCAACGATCGGATTTGATAGTCATCAGTTGTCTATCTTGCGAAAGAACATCATGACCAGCGTCAGCAGAATGCTCAACAGGATCGACGTCACCAGCGGGAAGTAGAAGGTCACCGGGCCGCGTCGCACGGTGAAGTCTCCGGGCAGCCGGAACAGCGGAAACCCGGCCATCACGAGCAGTCCGAGCACCAGCAGAATGGCGCCTCCCAGAACACAAGAACTTTCCCATTGACGAACCTACGTCTCGACGCAGACGCGGACGCAAATCCCGCAGCGAATCCGCCTTCGACTGCGTCAAGAACCTAGTCAACGAGTTCCATGCCCGCGAAAAAATACCCGATCTCGAAGGCCGCGGTCTCGGGCGCGTCGGAGCCGTGCGTGGCGTTTTCGCCAATCGAGCTCGCGAACTCCTTCCGAATGGTGCCGGGCGTCGGCCTTGGCCGGATCGGTGGCACCCATGAGCGTGCGCCACTTCTTGATCGCGTCGGGCGCCTCGAGCACCATCGCGACAATCGGTCCCGACGCCATGAATTCGGTGAGCCCCTTGAAGAACGGACGCTCGCGGTGCACGGCGTAAAAGCCCTCGGCTTCCTTCTGCGTCAGCCTCAGCGTCTTCATGGCACGGATTCTGAATCCGGCTTCCTCGATTCGCTGAAGAATCTTGCCCGTGTACTGCCTCGACGTGGCGTCCGGCTTGATGATGGCGAATGTTCGTTCCATAGAAGTCGTCAATTATATAGCCCTGTCGCAAGGAGACCGAGATGCCCGCTCCAACCGCTCTGCAGAAACCAACTGACCCGGATCACGACAAGGGGGCGGTGGAAGGTGACCGTCCTACGGACAACCAGCAAGGCAACGAGAACGCGCCTGGAGCCCTCGACAGCAACGGGCTGCCCAAGGATCGGCTGGCGATTGCCGAGGATGTGATTGGGGCGAATGCGGATCAGACTCAAGGGTAGGTGAATAGGGAATTCGCAGATTCGCGGATTCGCAGATTGGAGGATTGGAGCGGGGCGTTTGACCATGCCAGGCCACAATCTCACAATCTGCGAATGACTGCGAAGCTCAGCGCAAGGCTGTCCATGATTTCGTCGAGCGCGGCCTTGGACGGGCGTGTGCGCTCGAGGGGCAATGAGGCAAGCGGCTCGTCGACCACGTTGAGCTGGCGGAGGAAATCGTCGCGATCGGGCTCGATGTAGATCAGCCCCGTCGCGAATTCGCCGCGGCGCGCCGTCTCGTGCAGGACGCGCATGGCCGCGAGCTTGTCGGTCGGATCGTAGGCCTCCTCGAGCTTCTTCAGGAACAGACGCGATCCGTCGTGCATCTTCACTTCCTGGGTCGTGCCCGGGTCGTATTCCACCGAGATGTCCTCGAAGAACGGCACGAAGCTCACCTCTTCGAGCGGATCGTCGTGATCCTTCACGTAGGAATAGCTCTTCGTCGACCCTTCATGGTCGTTGAAGGTCACGCACGGCGAGATGACGTCGAGCATCACCGTTCCACGGTGACTGAGCGCCGCCTTCAGCAGCGCGAGCAGCTGCTTCTTGTCGCCCGAAAACGACCGCGCCACGAACGTCGCTCCGAGCTGGATGGCCAGCGCGCACGTGTCGATCGGCTGCAGGTCGTTGACCACCCCGTTCTTCAGCTTCGACCCGACGTCGGCGGTCGGCGAGAACTGCCCCTTCGTGAGGCCGTAGCAGCCGTTGTCTTCGATGATGTAGATGATGGGCAGATTGCGCCGCATCAGGTGGACGAACTGACCGATGCCGATGGCGCCGGTGTCGCCGTCGCCGCTGATGCCGATGGCAATCAGCTTCTGGTTCGCCATCATCGCGCCCGTGCCCACCGACGGCATCCGGCCGTGCACCGCGTTGAACCCGTGAGAGCCGCCCAGAAAATAGGCGGGGCTCTTGCTGGAGCAGCCGATGCCCGACAGCTTGATTACCTGTTTGGGATCGACGCCCATCTCATAAAACGCCTCGATGATGCGCTCTGAAATCGCGTTGTGCCCGCACCCGGCGCACAGCGTCGTCTTGCCGCCCTTGTAGATCTGCGGTTCCAGGCCGATTCGATTCACCTTTATTGGAGTCGCCATGTGTACTTTCGTAATCTCCCAATCTGCCAATCTACCAATCTGCGAATGGTGCGAAGCCCCTATTCGCCTCCCGTCATCGACGATGCGGAAGCGGGAGTCGCCTTCTTTGCCACTTCAAACCCCTCCTGCGACAGGAGGTCGTCGCTGATGCTGCGAGCGTCGATCGGCAGCCCGTTGTAATGGAGCACGCTGCGAAGCTTCGCCACGCGCTCGGGCGAAAGCTCCAGCTTCATCAGCATGAGCAACTGGGCGTCCCGGTTCTGCTCCACGACGTAGATCCGTTCGTGCGCGTCGATGAACGTCGCCAGTTCCTGGGTAAACGGATACGCCCGCAGCCGGAAATACGAGGTCTCGACCTGCGTTTCTTCGCGAAGCTGGTCGCGGCTTTCGTCAATCGCCCAGTGCGACGTGCCGTAACCGATGATGCCGATTTTGGCGTTCCGGTTCTGGTCCACGATCGGTGCCGGCACGTAGTTCCTGGCCGTTTCGAACTTGCGGTTCAGCCTGTCGACGTTCTCCACGTAGTCGTCCGGCCGCTCGCTGTACTGGGCTTTCGGGTTGTGGCCCGAACCGCGCGTGAAAAATGCGGGCATGCCGTCGCCCGGCACCGTCCGGTAGGCGATTCCGTCGCCGTCGACGTCCTTGTAGCGGCCCCACTCCCCCAGCTTTTTCAGCACGTCCGCCGTGAGCCGCTTGCCGCGATCGATCGGGCGGGTCGGGTAGTCAAAGCCATCCGACATCCAGTTGTTCATGCCGAGGTCGAGATCCATCATCACGAAGATCGGCGTCTGGAATCGCTCGGACAGGTCGAAGGCGCTCATCGCAAGCTCGTAGCACTCTTCGACCGAGCTGGGAATGAGCAGGATGTGCCGGGTGTCGCCGTGCGAGAGGAACGCGGTGCTCAGCAGGTCGCCTTGCGCCGTGCGCGTCGGCAGCCCCGTTGACGGGCCCACACGCTGCACGTCGAAGATGACGGCCGGTGTCTCGGCGTAATACGCCAGGCCCGCGAACTCCGACATGAGCGAGATGCCGGGACCGGCGGTTGCGGTCATCGCGCGCGCCCCTGCCCAGCCCGCCCCGATGACCATCCCGAGCGAGGCGATCTCGTCCTCGGCCTGCACGATGGCAAACGTCGCCTTACCCGTCTCCTTGTCGATGCGGTACTTGCGCATGTAGCCGATGAGCGATTCGCACAGCGAGGAGGACGGGGTAATCGGATACCACGCGACGACGGTGACGCCGGCCATCATGCAGCCGATGGCGGCCGCCGCGTTGCCCTCGATGAGAATCTTGCCCGCCGTTTCGTTCATCTTCTCGATGTGAAACGGGTCCTGCTTGGTAAAGGTCGCCTCGGCGTAGTCCCAGCCGGCCTTCAATGCCCCCTGGTTCAGCGTCACAGCTTTCGCTTTTTTGCCGAGCTGGCGGCCCAGCGCCTGCTCCATCATGCCCATGTCGATGCCCAGGAGCTTCGCCAGGATGCCGTCGTAGATCATGTTGCGGACGAGGCGGCGGAGCTTGGCATCCGGACAGACCGGCGTCACGAGCTTGTCGAACGGCACCGGATAGAAGGTCAGGTCCGAGCGGAGCGTGTTCAGCTTGAGCGGCTCGTCGTAGACCACGGCGGAGCCGGCGTCGAGGGTCATCACGTCCTCTTTGGCCGTTTCCGGGTTCATCGCGATGAGGAAATCGACTTCCTTTTTCCGTCCGACATAGCCGCGCTTGCTGGCGCGGATGGTGTACCAGGTGGGTAACCCGGCAATATTCGAGGGGAACATGTTCTTCCCCGAGACCGGAACACCCATCAGGAGGATGGAGCGAAGGAGGACGAGGTTGGCGGTCTGACTGCCGGAGCCGTTGACGGTGGCAACCTGAATACTGAAATCGTTGATGACCTTGGTGCGAGCCTGGGTGGGCTTCTCCTGCGATACGACGTCTGTCGGTGACATGCCTGGTCCTTGATGTGGCGCTACGGCGCGATGGCTATTGGGGAAATTTCCTGACCCCAACCACACATTATATCGCCAAATCTCGGCAAACCGCTTACAGCAGGCTCTTTACAGCAGTTCCGATGTCTGCCGGGCTCTTCACCACCGTGACGCCGGCCGCCGTCAGAGCCGCCATCTTCTCGTTCGCGGTGCCCTTGCCGCCGGCGATGATCGCCCCGGCATGCCCCATGCGGCGCCCGGGAGGCGCCGTCTGACCCGCGATGAAGCCCGACCACCGGCTTCTTGAAGGACTTCTGGATGTATTGCGCGGCCTCCTCTTCGGCCGTGCCGCCGATCTCGCCAATCATCACCACCGCGTCGGTTTCGGGATCGTCCTGAAACAGCTTCAGCACATCCACGAACGAGGTGCCGATGAGCGGGTCGCCGCCGATGCCGATGCACGACGACTGCCCCATGCCGAGCTGGCTGAGCTGGTGAATGGCTTCGTAGGTGAGGGTGCCGCTCTTCGACACGATACCGATGCGCCCTTCGCGGCAGATGTGGCCGGGGATGATGCCGGCCTTCGCCTTGCCCGGCGAAATCGCACCCGGACAGTTCGGTCCGACGACGCGCGTCGGCTTTTCTCTGAGGTAGGTGAACGTGCGCATCATGTCGAGGGTGGGAATGCCTTCGGTGATGCACACGACGAGGCGCAGGCCGGCGTCGGCCGCCTCCATGACCGCGTCGGCGGCAAAGGCTGCCGGCACGAAGATCACCGAGGTGTTGGCGCCCGTGTCTTTCACCGCGTCGGCGACCGTGTTGAAAACGGGCCAGCCTTCGTGGGTGGTGCCGCCCTTCCCCGGCGTGACGCCGCCGACGACCTGCGTGCCGTACGCCGCCGCCTGCTTCGCGTGAAAGGTGCCTTCCTTGCCGGTGAGGCCCTGAACGATCAACCGCGTGGACTTGTCTAGGAGTATCGCCATGTGTCGGTTGGTAGTCGTCAGTTCTCAGTCGTCAGTTGTCAGTGTGCGCGCGACAGCGCGACGACCTTCTCCGCGGCCTCGCCCATCGAGTTCGCCGTGGTGAAATTCAAGCCGCTCTCGCGGAGCATCTTCTTGCCTTCTTCGACGTTGGTGCCCTCCATGCGGATGACGATGGGCACGGGCACGCCAAGTTCCTGAACGGCGGCAATCACGCCCGCGGCGAGCACGTCGCAGCGCAGGATGCCGCCGAAGATGTTGATGAGGACCGCGCGAACGTTCTTGTCCGCCATCAGGATCTTGAAGGCGTTGCGGATCTGCTCCTTGTTCGCGCCGCCGCCGACGTCGAGAAAGTTCGCCGGCTCTCCGCCAGCGAGCTTGATGATGTCCATCGTGGCCATCGCCAGCCCGGCACCGTTCACCATGCAGCCGATCGTGCCGTCCAGGCGGATGTAGTTGAGGCTGAACCTGGATGCCTCGATTTCGAGCGGGTCCTCTTCGTCGAGATCGCGCAGCTCTTTCAACTCCGGATGCCGGCCGAGCGCGCTGTCGTCGAAGTTCATCTTCGCGTCGAGCGCGATGAGGTCGCCGGTCTTCGTGACGATGAGCGGGTTGATTTCGAGGAGCGACGCATCGGTGCCGACGAACGCGCTGTAGAGCGACGCGACCATCTTGCCGAACTTGCCGACCTGATCGCCCTCGAGGCCCAGCGCGAACGCGAGCTTCCGTCCCTGGAACGGGATGAGGCCGGTCGCCGGGTCTACGTACTCTTTGTGAATCCGCTCCGGCGTCTTCTCCGCGACGGTCTCGATTTCCATTCCACCGTCGTGGCTCGCCATGATGACCACCCGTCCCGCGGCCCGATCGATGACGATGCCGAGGTAGAGCTCCCGCGCAATCGGCAGTCCCTCTTCGATGAGCAGCCGCGACGACCTTGCGGCCTTCGGGCCCCGTCTGATGCGTCACCAGGGTCATCCCGTAGATCTGCGCCGCCAGCGTATCGGCCTCGCCCGGATTCCTGGCGAGCTTCACGCCGCCGCCCTTGCCGCGCCCTCCTGCGTGAATCTGCGCCTTGACGACGACGGTTCCGCCGCCAAGTCGCTCGGCGACGCCTTTGGCGTCTCCCGCCTTCAGGATGGCCTCGCCCCGCGGAACGGGCACGCCGTACTTCGCAAGGATATGTTTGGCTTGATACTCGTGAATTTTCATATGCGAGAAACGGTGAATCGTATCATCTTTTCCCGCACCGCCCAACGCGCCGCGCCGTTGTTTGTCGGCGCAGGGCGCTTGCGAATAGAATTCAAGACATGACGACCCGACGGAGCGTCCTGGCGTCGCTGATCACGACGAAGCTGATCATCGGCGTGACGGGCGTTCTGCTCTTCCTGTATCTGATCGTGCATATCATCGGCAACCTGATGATATTCCTCGGCCGCGAGACGTACAACGGGTACGCGCACTTCCTGACGAGCAACCCGCTCATCATTCCGATCGAAATTGGATTGCTCCTGGTCTTCCTCATTCACCTCGTCAAGGCGATCAGGATGACCTTTCAGAATCAGCAGGCGCGTCCGGCGAAGTACGCCACGAAGGCATGGGCGGGCGGGACGAGTCAAAAGAGCCTCGGTTCCACGTCGATGATTCTGACCGGGCTGGCCATCCTGATCTTCGTGCCGATTCACGTGTGGCAGTTCAAGTTCAGGGCGCACTACGACGTCGGCGAGGGGATCAACGATCTCTACCGCATCGAGCTCGAGAACTTCAGCTCGCCCATCACCGTCGCGCTCTACATCGGGATGATGGTGCTCGTGGGGCTGCATCTCTGGCACGGCGTCGCCAGTTCCTTTCAGTCGCTGGGCCTGAGCGGCCCGCGGTTCACGCCGCTCATACGCAAGGTCGGCAAGGTCTCGGCCGTCATCATCGCCGGCGGTTTCATCGTGATTGCGCTCTGGGTATTTTTCGCGGGAGGGCGATCATGACGCTCGACTCCAGGATTCCCGGCGGTTCCCTTGCTGGACAAGTGGGAACGGCGCAAGTTCGAGAACAAGCTGGTCAATCCGGCGAACCGCCGCAAGTACGAAGTCATCATCGTCGGCACGGGCCTGGCGGGCGCGTCGGCGGCCGCCGCGCTCGGCGAGCAGGGATATCGGGTCAAGCTGTTCTGCATCCTCGACAGCGCGCGCCGCGCCCACAGCATTGCCGCGCAGGGCGGCATCAACGCCGCGAAGAACTACCGCAACGACGGCGACAGCGTGTATCGGCTCTTCTACGACACGGTCAAGGGCGGCGACTACCGCGCCCGCGAAGCGAACGTCTATCGTCTCGCGCAACTGAGCGTCAACATCATCGACCAGTGCGTGGCGACCGGCGTCCCGTTCGCCCGCGAGTACGGCGGCCTTCTCGACAACCGCTCGTTCGGCGGCGCCCAGCTGTCGCGAACGTTCTATGCCCGCGGGCAGACCGGGCAGCAACTGCTGCTCGGCGCCTACCAGTCGATGCTCCGGCAGGTCGACGCGGGAACCGTGACGCTGTTCACCCGGCGTGAGATGCTCGACCTCGTTGTCGTCAACGGCCAGGCGCGCGGCATCATCACGCGCAACCTCATCACCGGTGAACTGGAACGGCACGAAGCGCAGGCGGTGCTGCTCTGCACGGGCGGCTACAGCACGCTCTACTACCTGTCGACCAACGCGGTGAACTGCAACGTGACCGCCGCGTGGCGTGCCCACAAGCGCGGCGCGCTCTTCGCCAATCCGTGCTTCACGCAGATTCACCCGACGTGCATTCCGGTCAGCGGCGACCACCAGTCGAAGCTGACGCTCATGTCAGAGTCGCTGCGCAATGACGGCCGCGTCTGGGTGCCGAAGAACCAGGGCGACAAACGGCCGCCCGAGCAGATTCCGGAATCCGAGCGCGACTACTACCTCGAGCGGCGCTATCCCAGCTTCGGCAATCTCGTCCCGCGTGACGTCGCGTCGCGCGCCGCAAAGCAGCAGTCCGACGAGGGGCGCGGCGTCGGCGACACCGGCCTGTCGGTGTATCTCGACTTCCAGGACGCCATACAGCGCCTGGGCGTCGAGGTCATCAAGGCCCGATACGGCAACCTGTTCGAGATGTACGAGCGGATTACCGCCGAAGATCCCTACAAGGTGCCGATGCGGATCTATCCCGCCGTCCACTACACGATGGGTGGCCTGTGGGTGGACTACAACCTCGAGAGCACGATTCCCGGCCTCTTCGTCCTTGGCGAAGCAAACTTTTCCGACCACGGCGCCAATCGCCTGGGCGCGAGCGCGCTCATGCAGGGCCTCGCCGACGGCTACTTCATCGCGCCCTACACGGTCGCCAACTATCTCGCAAGCGCGACGCTGGCCAAGGTCTCGACCGACCATGACGCTTTCAAGGAAGCGGTCAGCTCCTCGCAGGGACGCATCGACAAGGTGCTCGGCATCCGGGGCAAGCGCACCGTGCGGCAGCTGCATCGCCAGCTCGGCCACATCATGTGGGACTACGTCGGAATGGCGCGCAATGCCGCCGGGCTCACGGAGGCGCTCGGAAAGATTCGCCAGCTCCGCGAGGAGTTCTGGCAGGACCTCACCGTGCCCGGCGACAAGAACAACCTCAACCCGATGCTCGACTACGCCGGCCGCGTGGCCGACTACATGGAGTTCGGCGAGCTGCTGACGCTCGATGCCCTGCAGCGCAACGAATCGTGCGGCGGACACTTCCGCGAGGAGTTCCAGACGCCCGACGGCGAAGCGCTCCGCGACGACGCCAATTACAGTTATGTCGCGGCCTGGGAGTTCACGGGCGTGGGGACGAGCCCGAAGCTGCACAAGGAGGCGCTCACGTTCGACGAAGCGCACCCAACGCAGCGGAGCTACAAGTGAGCGCGAAAACGATTACCGTCAACCTCAAGATCTGGCGCCAGCCGGCCAAGGATCAGCCCGGCCGTCTTGTCGACTACGTCGCCAGGGACATCTCGATCGACATGTCGTTTCTCGAGATGCTCGACGTCGTCAACGAAGACCTCATCCGCAAAGGCGAAGACACCATCGCCTTCGACTCGGACTGCCGCGAGGGCATTTGCGGCGCCTGCGGCTGCATGATCAACGGCGTCGCGCACGGACCCGACCCGGGCGCCACCACCTGCCAGCTGCATATGCGCCGGTTCACCGACGGCCAGACCATCGTCATCGAGCCGTGGCGCGCCAAGGGCTTCCCCGTGCTGAAGGATCTGACGGTCGATCGCTCGGCGTTCGATCGAATCCTCGCGGCCGGCGGCTACATCTCGGTGGGTGTGGGCGGCGCGCAGGATGCCAATGCCATTCTGGTGCCGAAGGACAAGTCGGATCTCGCCATGGACGCGGCGGCCTGCATCGGCTGCGGTGCGTGCGTCGCCGCGTGCAAGAACGCGGCCGCGCACCTGTTCACCAGCGCAAAGATCAGCCATCTGGCGCTGCTGCCGCAGGGAGAGCCCGAACGCGAGCGCCGCGTGGTGCGGATGGTCGAGCAGATGGAGGCCGAAGGCTTCGGCAACTGCTCGAACGAGGGCGAATGCGAAGCCGTCTGCCCCAAACTGATTCCGATTTCGAACATCGCGCGGATGGTGCGAGAGTACGACGCGCGCGATCTGGAAAGGCGTCGGGGCGTAGAAGCTGCACGCGTCAGTGGCTGATGGCAGATGGCAGATGGCCGACGTCGTCGTGCCATCTGCCATATGCCATGTGCCATGACAGGTCGTTACATCTTGATAACGTCCACCAGTTCCTTCACCGCCGCCGCCGACTTCATCAGCGCCGCCTGCTCCTCGGGCTCCAGCTTGATCTGAATGATTTGTTCGACTCCGCGCGCGCCCAGCTTCACGGGCACGCCGAGATACTGACCCTTCACGCCGTACTCGCCTTCAAGGTACACCGAGCACGGCAGAATCTTTTTCTTGTCCTTGAGGATCGCCTCGACCATTTCGGCGGCGGACTCTCCCGGCGCATACCACGCGCTGGTGCCCACCAATTTTGTAATTTCGGCGCCGCCGTCGGCCGTCCGCTTGCAGATGGCCTCGATTCGATCCTTCGACAGAAGCTGCGTGATCGGAATGCCCGCGACGGTCGACAGGCGCGGCAGCGGCACCATCGTGTCGCCGTGCCCGCCCAGCACGAACGCATGGACGTTCTCCACCGACACTTTCAACTCCTGTGCAATGAACGTGCGCATGCGGGCCGAGTCGAGCACGCCGGCCATGCCGATGACGCGCTCGCGCGGGAACTTGCTGAGCTTGTACACCGCCTGACACATCGCGTCGAGCGGATTGGCCACTGGCACGATGATGCAGTTGGGCGAGTATTTGATCACCTGCTCGGTGACCGATTTCATAATGTTGAAATTCACATTTAATAAGTCGTCACGACTCATGCCAGGTTTTCTGGGCACGCCCGAGGTGACGACCACGACGTCGGAGTTGGCGCTCTGCGCGTAATCGGATCCGCCGATGACGAGGCTGTCGGATCCAATAATGGGACACGTCTCGAGAATGTCGAGCGCAACGCCCGCTGCTTTCTGATCGGCGATGTCGACGATCACCACATCGGCGAGTTCCTTTTCCGCGATGCTGCGCGCGACCGTCGCACCTACGTTGCCCGCACCGCCCACCACAGTCACCTTGCGATTCATCGAAGCTCCTGAAAATTAGGTCAACTCACTTCCGCCAATTGATATCCGTTCAACAGAAATTGTGGAAAACCCTGTTGAAAAGATCCACGAAAACCGCTTCTGCGTTGGACTATCCGAAGAAATTAGCGGATTGCACCATCATGGTGCGATTCGCCCGCCGCCGTGTCGCCGCCACGCAAAGCCGACGGATTATACTTTAATCACTCCATGAAAATTGTCATCGCGGACGGCCTGCCTTCTTCTGCAATCGACCTACTTCGACAGCCGGACTGGAACATCGACAACCGCCAGGGCCGGTCGGCCGCGGAGTTGATGGCGGATCTCAAGGACGCCGACGGGCTCATCGTCCGAAGCGCGACGAAGGTCAGCCGCGAGATCATCGACGCAGCGCACCAGGCTCCGCGTCATCGCACGGGCTGGCACGGGCGTTGACAACGTCGACGTGCCCGCCGCCACCGCGCGCGGCATCGTCGTGATGAACGCGCCCGGCGCGAACAGCCTGAGCGTGGCCGAGCTGGCGATGGGCTTGATTCTGTCGCTCGCGAGAAACATTCCCGCCGCCGACGCTTCGATGAAGAACGCGAAGTGGGAGAAGTCGAAGTTCGCGGGCGCCGAAATTCGGTCAAAGACCCTTGGCCTGGTTGGCCTCGGCCGGATCGGACAGGAAGTGGCGGCACGCGCTCACGCATTCGAGATGAACGTGGTCGCGCACGATCCGTTCATCTCGGCCGACATGGCCGCGTCGCTCGGCGTCGAGCTCGTCACCCTCGACGAGCTGTGCGCGCGGGCGGATTACATTTCTCTCCACGTGCCGTCGCTGCCCTCGACCAGGCATCTCTTCAACGCGGAGCGGCTCGCGAAATGCAAGAAGGGCGTCCGCATCATCAACACCGCGCGCGGCGAGCTGATGGATCAGTCGGCCCTGGCCGATGCCATCGAAAGCGGCCACGTGGCCGGCGCCGGCCTGGATGTGTTCGATCCCGAACCGCCTCAGGATTGGCGGCTCGCCACGCTGCCACAGGTCGTGGCCACGCCACATATCGCGGCCTCCACCAAAGAAGCGCAGGAACAGGTCGGCAGCGAGACCGCGGCGGCATTGCGGGACTTTCTCAATGAGGGCATCATCCGCAACGCCGTGAACTTCCCTTCCGTGTCGCAGGAGGCGTACAAGCGGCTGCGGCCGTATCTCATGCTCGCGCGATCGCTCGGCTCGGTCGTCGCCCAGATGGGTCAGGCGCGAATCAACGCGATCGGCGTGCGTTATTACGGCGAGCTGGCGGCCGAGGACAATCAACTGCTCGGCAGCGCGGTGCTCGAAGGCGTGCTGTCCGCGATCCTCTCATCTGGCGGCGTGACGCCCGTGAACGCGCGCACGATTGCGGCCGAGCGCGGCATCGAGCTGGTCGAATCGCGCAGCACGCGCGCGCGCAACTACACGAGCCTCATTTCTGTGAAGCTGCACACGAGTGAAGGCGAGCGCTGGGTGGAAGGGACGGTCTTCGCCAACGGCAGCCTGCGCCTGGTGCTGGTCGACGGCGTCGGCGTCGAATCACCACTCGAGGGGACGCTGCTCATCATCAGGAACAACGATCAGCCCGGCGTCATCGGCGATGTCGGCACGCTGCTCGGCCGCCACGGCGTCAACATCGCCAACTTCGCGCTCGGGCGCGATCCCGAGTGCCTGGTCAATTGCGCCATCGGCGTCGTCAAGGTGGACGAGCATCCGGACAAGGGACCTGCCGCCACGGTGACCGACCAGGTACTCGCCGAGATTCAGAAGATTCCCAACATCATCAGCGTGTGGCGCGTGCGGCTCGGAGCCTGACGGTTCGAACGATGTTGGCGGAAGGTGGGAAGATCAGAAGGAATTTTTTAGAATTCTCCTGACCTCCTGATCTCTTGTTGAATTTTCCTGGTGTACCTACGGAAGGACGAGGCGCTGCTCGGCGCCGTCGCTGTCGCGGACCAGAACGTTCTCCGGATCGATTTTGACGACCGTATAGCGGCCGGCCAGCGAATCGCCCTCGCGCACGAGATACAACTGCCCCGCGATCGTGATAATTGCGGTGCGCTTGCCCGCCGTCTGCGCGATGCCTGCCAGCGTGATGACAGGAGCACGCGGTTCGACTGGCACCGGCGACGCGAGCGCCATGGGCTCTGCAGCCTGCTCGCGCGGTGTCCCGACGTTCGAGCGCGTGCGTGTCGAATTGAATTGAAATGGATTGCGCGTCGACGCCCGCAAGCTGACGGCGGCCGTGCGCTCGCGAAGTCGATCGGCCTGCGCGTTCAACCCCTCGGCCGACGATTCTGTCCTGGTCGTCGTACTCGGCACGGAGAACTGCTGCGCAGCAGCCGGTGGACCTGGATTTGGTGACACGGCCAGCCACGTGGCGAGGACACCGCCCCCGCCAACCCAGAGCGCCTTCAACGTGCTCCGAGTCGTCAACACGACCTGATCATCCTAGCACTTCTGGCCCGATCGCAGCGAAAATGCCGGCAAACCTGTGTTAGTATTCACCGTGCGGCCCGCAGGTTGCTCCGAAAGCATCCGCGAACGTTCCCAAAACCATAAACATACTGTCGCTGTCATCCCTGCCCGCTACGCGTCCACCCGTTTTCCCGGAAAGGCGCTCGCCGACATCGCGGGGCGGCCGATGATCGAGCACGTCTATCGGCGCGCCGCCGCGGCGCGCAATGTCGACGCCGTGCTGGTGGCCACCGATGACCAGCGGATTGCCGACGCGGTGACAAAATTTGGCGGCGATGTGCGTCTGACGAAATCGACGCACGCAACCGGCACCGATCGAATCGCCGAAGTTGCCGAAGCGCTGGACTGCGACCTGGTCGTCAATCTGCAGGGCGACGAACCGCTCATCGAGCCGGCCGCCATCGACGAAGCCATCGAACCGTTTCGCCACGACGCGGCGCTGAACATGACCTCGCTCTGCCGGCGTTTCGGCGCGGCCGACGACGTGCGCGATCCGCATATCGTCAAGGTCGTGACCAACCGATTCGGCGATGCCCTGTACTTTTCCCGCGCACCCATTCCGCACGTCCGCGACACCACCGGCCGGTCCGATGCGCCGGTTCCACTGAAACATATCGGTCTGTACGTCCAGCGGCGTGAATTTCTGCTCAAGATTGCGTCCCTCGAGCCAACGCCGCTCGAGCGCGCCGAAGCGCTCGAGCAACTGCGCACGCTCGAGCACGGATTTTCCATCAGGATGGTCGAGACCACGCACGACTCGATTGGCGTCGATACTCACGAAGATCTGGAACGCGTGCGCCGGCTGTTGACGGCCGACGCGCGTGTGTAGAAAGCCCAGCCTTCGCAAGCGCCGCCCAGCGAGGGCGGGTCCTGCTGGACCGCCGGCAAGGAGACCCTGAGCCGCTATGGTGAACAAGGAAACGCGTCCGGTGAAATACATCTTCGTGACAGGCGGCGTGGTGTCGTCGCTCGGCAAGGGCCTCGCCGCCGCGTCCATCGGCGCCCTCCTCGAGGGCCACGGCTACAAGGTCACGCTGCAGAAGTTCGATCCATATATCAATGTCGATCCGGGCACGATGAGCCCGTACCAGCACGGCGAGGTCTACGTCACCGACGATGGCGCCGAAACCGACCTCGATCTCGGCCATTACGAGCGATTCACCAACACGCAGACCACGCGAAACCACAACTGGACGACGGGCAAGATCTATCAATCGGTCATCCAGAAGGAGCGCCGGGGCGACTACCTCGGCCGCACCGTGCAGGTCATTCCGCACATCACCAACGAGATCAAGGACAGCATCCGCGCGGTCTCGTCGGATGTCGACATCGTCCTGGTCGAAATCGGCGGCACGGTCGGCGACATCGAGAGCCTGCCGTTTCTCGAAGCCATCCGCCAGTTCCGTCAGGACGTCGGGCGCGAGCACACGCTGTACATTCACCTCACGCTCGTGCCGTTCATCGGCGCGGCCGGCGAGTTGAAAACCAAGCCGACCCAGCACAGCGTTCGCGACCTGCGTTCGATTGGTATCCAGCCCGACATCCTGCTGTGCCGCACGGACCGCTTTCTGGACGCCGACCTGAAGAAGAAGATCGCGCTTTTCTGCGACGTCGACCAGGAAGCCGTCATCACGGCGAAAGACGTCTCGACCATCTACGAAGTGCCGCTCGTGCTCGGCGCCGAGGGTCTCGACAAGATCGTGCTGAAGCACCTGGGCCTCCCGCTCACCGAAAAGCACATGGAGCCGTGGGAACAGCTCGTCGAGCGCATCAAGAACCCCAAGGATCGGGTCACGATTCACGTGGTCGGCAAGTACGTGGGCTACGAGGACTCGTACAAGAGCCTCAACGAGGCTCTCTATCACGGCGGGTTCGCGCATCGCCTCAAGGTCGACATCAAATGGGTCGAGGCCGAGGCGCTCGAACAGCCCGACGGCGCGCAGTTGCTCGAGGGGGCGGACGGCATTCTCGTTCCCGGCGGCTTCGGCACCCGCGGCACGCGCGGCATGATGAAGGCCGCGCAGATCGCGCGCGAAAAGGGCATCCCCTACTTCGGCATCTGCTACGGCTTCCAATGGGCGGCCGTCGAATACGCCCGCGGGGTGTGCGGGTTGTCGGAAGCCGACTCGACGGAATGCTCGCCCGACGCCGAACACAAGCTCATCTACAAACTGCGCGACCTGCTCGGCGTGGACGACCTCGGCGGAACGATGCGGCTCGGACAGTACGAATGCGTGCTGGCGCCCGGGTCGCTCGGACAGAAGATTTACGATGCGACGAACATCTTCGAGCGGCACCGCCATCGCTATGAGTTCAACTGCCTCTACGAGCCGACGCTCGTCGACAAGGGCCTGCGCATCTCGGGCAAATCCCCTGATGGCAAGTTCGTCGAGATGATCGAGCTGCCGGGCCATCCCTGGTACGTCGCCGTGCAGTTCCATCCCGAGTTCAAGTCGAAGCCGCTTCGACCGCACCCGCTGTTCGCCAGCTTCGTGGAAGCGAGCCACAGGCACAAGATTCAGTCTGGCGCCGAACGGCCGGCAGAGGCCGGCATCGCCTGATGCCCGACACCAGACGTGTCGCTGCGGGAAGTGTGGTCCTCGGCTCGGGCGCGCCCCTGGCGTTGATTGCCGGCCCGTGCGTCATCGAGAGCCCCGATCACGCGACGATGATCGCGGAATCGCTCGTCAAGATCACATCGCGCTGCGGGCTGCCGTTCATCTTCAAGGCGTCGTACGACAAGGCGAACCGCACGTCGCTCAAGTCGTTTCGCGGCCCCGGCCTGCAGGAAGGGCTCGCGGTGCTCGCCGGCATCAAGGCGCGCTTCGGCGTTCCGGTCCTGACCGACATCCACGATGCCAGTCAGGCGGCGCCGGTGGCCGAGGTCGCCGACGTGCTGCAGATTCCGGCGTTCCTCTCCCGTCAGACCGATCTGATCGTCGCGGCCGCACGAACGGGCCGGACCATCAATATCAAGAAGGGGCAATTTCTGGCTCCGGCCGACATGAAGCATGCGATCGCCAAGGTCGTCGATTCGGGGAATTCGCAGGTGTTCATCACCGAGCGGGGATTCAGTTTCGGCTACAACAACCTGGTCGTCGACATGCGCGCCTTCCCGATCCTGCGATCGCTCGGCTATCCAGTGGTTTATGATGCGACCCACAGTCTGCAGCTGCCCGGGGGCGGGGACGGGGTGACGGCCGGCCAGGCGGAGTACATCGAGCCGCTCGCCTCGGCGGCGGTGGCCGCCGGCATCGACGGGTTGTTCGTCGAGGTACACGACAACCCGGCGCGCGCCAAAAGCGACGGACAGAACGCGCTGCCGCTCGAACGCCTCGAGCCGCTGTTGCGCCACCTGCTGCGACTCGACTCGGTTAGACGCGAAGCCGGCGTCGTCCGATAAGAGGGTCGGGAGGGGTTTTCCCGAATTTCCGGAAAACCCCTCCCGACCCGACACTGATATATGACACGGACACCAACGACAACCGATCGCGCCCTCGCGCGCAAGGTTCTCCAGACCGAGGCCGCGGCCATCACGGCGCTCATCCATCGGCTCGACGAGAACTTCGATCGCGCCGTCAAGATGCTCTACGAGTGCCAGGGCCGCGTCATCGTCACGGGGATGGGCAAGTCGGGCATCATCTGCCGCAAAATCGCGGCCACGCTGGCCAGCACGGGCACGTCCGCGTTCTTCCTGCATCCAGCCGAAGCGACGCACGGCGATCTCGGGGTCATCCAGCCGGAGGATGTGCTCCTGGCGATCTCGCACAGCGGCGAGACGCAGGAAGTGCTGCGGCTGCTCGAAGCGATCCGGCGGATCGGCGCGCGCATCGTCGCCATCACCGGCAATCCGGCTTCCACGCTCGCCCAGTCGGCCGATGTGTCCATCGACTGCCAGGTCTCGGAGGAAGCCTGCCCGCTGAATCTGGTGCCGACCGCCAGCACGACCGCCGCGCTCGCGATGGGCGACGCACTCTGCATGACGCTCCTCGTCGAAAAGGGATTCCGCGAGGAGGACTTCGCGAAGATCCATCCCGGCGGCAAACTCGGCAAGAGGCTGATGCGTGTCGATCAACTGATGCAGCAGGGCGCGGATGCGCCCATCGTCACAGCGGACACGCCGATGCGGGACGTCCTCTCGCAGATGTCGAGCAAAGGCCTCGGCATGACGTGCGTCGTCAACGAGACCACACAACTGGTGGGCATCATCACTGACGGCGATCTTCGACGCTACATGGTCAGCAACACCGGACTGCTCGAGAAGACCGCCGGCGACGTCATGACGCGCCGGCCGATTGTGATCGATCCCTCGACGCTGGCGGCGCAGGCGCTGCTCATCATGGAGCAGCGCAAGATTACGTCGCTCGTGGTCGCGGGCCACGACCAGACGGTCGCGGGCGTGATCCATCTCCACGACCTCTGGCGGACAGAGTTGTTTTGAGCGCTTACTATCCCTTCCTCGCCGCACTCGTCGCGCTTCTCATCGGGCTGACGGTCGGGAAAGCGTGGGAGCGCTACAAGCTGCGGTCGGGGCGGCTGATCGATCGCCGCCGCGTGCCCGAATCGCTGCACTACATCGTCGGCCTGAATTTTCTCGTCACCAATCAGATCGATCTCGCCATCGAGGAGCTGAGCAAGGCCGCCGAAAATCTCGGCGATGCGCTGGAGATCCACCTCCTGCTCGGCAGCCTGTATCGCGAGAAGGGGCAGGTGGCCAGGGCCATCAACATTCACCAGAGCCTCCTGCAGCGGCCCCGGTTGACGCGCCTCGAGCAGGCTCACGTGCTGCTGTGCCTCGGCCTCGACTTCAAGCGCGGGGGCTTCGTCGATCGCGCGCTCGAGGCGTTCAACGAGGTCATCAAGCTCGATCCGAAGAACCAGTACGCGCTGCTCAATATCGAGAAACTGCACGAGGATCAGCATCAGTGGCAGGAAGCGTACGAAGTGCGACGCTCCATCGGCAACCAGGCCGGCGCCGAGGACGGCCGCAGCCAGGCGATCCTCGCGTTTCTCGAAAACGAGCTCGGCCTGCAGGCGGTGGCCAGGGGTGATTATGCGGGCGCCACGGCGCGCTTTCAGTCGGCGATCGATCTCGATCCCGCGGTGGTTCCCGCGTATCTGAATCTCGGCGACATCCACGCGCGCGAGGAGCGCATGGCGCAGGCGACGGGCATCTGGGAGGAAGTGATCGGCAAGGCGCCCGAGCGCGCCTACCTCACGTTCGATCGTCTCTCGCTCGCCTACGAGAAGATGGGCACGCCGGAGCGGTTCGCCCAGCTGCTCGGCAAGCTGATTGCCGCGAACGCGCAGGACTGGCGCGCGCGGCTGCGCGCTGGCCAGGCACGTCGAAGCGCGCGGCGACGCCGGCCGTGCTCTGGAGCTGCTCTTCGAAGCGCTGGTCCACAATCCTCACGCCCTGACGCTGCACCAGGCCATCTGGCAGGTGCTCGCGCGTCTCGACTTCGAAAGCTCGCTGGTACAGCGTTACGTCGATCTCACCAAACACGCGGTCTTCTACATGGACCCCCATATCTGCATGCGGTGCCGCTATCGCAGCACCGAGTTGCTCTGGCAGTGTCCGCACTGCCACGAATGGAACACCTTTGTCGAAGATCGGATCGCGCCGGCAAAGGAACCTGAGGAACTGGGGGTCTAGCTCGAACCATCACCAATTTGTCATCCCTGAAGTGCCGCGGCTAATCAGCTTGCGCGCGATCCCGGGAGTCCGTCTGCAAAACGCGGCTGCGGCCTCGCGTTTCATGAGCGCGGGGACCCCCATCCCCACGCACTCTCACGCCTCGCCGCGTTTTCTCGCGTTCGCTGGCATTCGCGCGTCTACGGGCTCGCTCGCAAGCCGATTACCCGCGCCACTTCACCGGAAGGCCACCGCGACCTGATCGCGTCGGCACGGCTCACGGTCAATGGGACACACCTGCTCCAGCGCGAATCCGTGCGCAGGCGGCCGACACGCGACGCCTGACGCGCGAGAAGCCCGAGGGTATCGAGCGAGGATGAAAGGCGAAGATAGTGTCCTCGCGTCGGACGGACGTCGTCGGGCCTCGCAGCGCGTCCGGCCCCGCAGCTTCGGATTCGAGCTGGAGAGGGTGTGTCCTATTGGCCAGTCACGCCGACGGGAAAACGATCGTCCCGGCGCAGCGTTCGCAGCAACTCGTCCACCTGCCGATCGGTCGTCGGCTTCGTGCCGCCTGTCTGAATCACGAAGTTCGCACGCCGCGCTTTTTCGTCCGCCGGCATCTGGGCCGCGATCCGCTGCAGCGCTTCCTCTTCTGAAATTCGATCTCGTTCGAGTATTCGCTGCAGCTGAATTTCCGGCGGACAGAACGTCACCACGACGAAATCGAAGTCTTTCTCGTGGTTCGTCTCGAAGAGCAGCGGGATGGAGGCGACGCCCATGGGCTGCGCGAGCGCGTCGAACCACCGGCGAATCGTGTCCCAGACGAGGGGGTGAACAATCGCTTCGAGCTTTTCCCGCATCGGGGGATCGCCGAACACCTTCGCCCCGAGAAGCGAGCGGTGAACGCTTCCATCAGGTCTCAGAAACTCGCTCCCGAACGTGGCCGCGATCGTCTTCGTGGTGGACGTGCCGGAACCGAGCGCGTCGTGGACGATTTCGTCGGCGTCGATGGTGGGAATGCCGCGGTCTTTCAGCCGTGCGACGACATAGCTCTTGCCCGTCGCGATTCCGCCGGTCAGTGCCACCTTCAGCATGAGTGTCAACAGACCAACGACCACAGCCGGTTGCCCATCGCCTATCGACCAGCTGCGGTGCGAAGCTCGGCAGCCTTGATCGTGTTGGCCATCAGCATCGCGATCGTCAGCGGGCCGACGCCGCCCGGAACCGGCGTCAGCGCGCCGGCGACTTCCGCGACCTCCGGATGCACGTCGCCAACCAGCACCGACCCTTTCCGCTCGAACAACCCGCGCCGCGGATGCCCCTCGCCGAAGATCTCGCCGGCCACCTTCGGATCGGTCACGAGATTGATGCCCACGTCGATGACCGTCGCGCCCGGCTTTACAAACGACCGCCGCACGAATCCCGGCCGTCCCAGCGCGGCAACCAGAATGTCGGCCGTGGCCGCGACCGCCGGAAGGTTCTGCGTGCGCGAGTGACAGACGGTGACCGTGGCATGGCGGTGCAGCAGGAGCAGCGAAACGGGCTTGCCGACGATGTCGCTGCGGCCGATGACGACCGCATGCCTGCCGGCCACGTCGAGACCGCTGCGCTTCAACAATTCCATGATGCCGGCCGGCGTGCACGCGACCAGATCGGCGCGATTCTGAACCAGCCGCCCCACGTTGGCGGGCGTCACGCCGTCGACGTCCTTCGCCGGGTCGATCGCGTCGAACACCCGTGTCATCGCACCCGGACCGAGCGACTCCGGTAACGGCGCCTGCACCAGAATCCCGTCGACTGCCGGATCGGCGTTCAGCTGCGCGATGCGTGCGAGCAGGTCATCGACCGACGTGGTCGCCGGCAGGTGCGAGAGCGTGGCGCTCATGCCCTCGTCGCCCGCCGACTTCAACTTGCTGTTGACGTAAATCAGCGAGTCGGCCTTGTCTCCGACCAGCACGATGTGCAGGCCCGGCCGCCGCCCCGCCCGCGCCGCAAACGCGGCCGCTCGAGCCGACAGCTCGCTTCTGATTTGCAGGGCCACGCCGGCCCCATCGAGAATTCGCGCAGGCATGGATTTATCTGGCCGCCTCGCTGAGGTCTTTCAGCGTCGACGCACTGCCGAGCACGATGAGGTGATCCCCCGCGTGCAGCACGGTGTCTCGCGTGGGATTGAATTCCATGCGTCCATGCGTGTGCTGAATGCCCACGACGACCACGTTCATTTTATCGCGTTGAATGACCTCGGCCAGCGGGCGTCCGGCGAGGATCGACTTCTCCTCGACACGGATTTCCTCAATCGACAGCTCCAGGTTGTCCGAGCTCGTCGCGATTTCAACGAAGTCGACGACGCCGGGCCGCAGCGCCGTCTGCGCGATCTGCACCGCGCCAATCTTGTACGGCGAAATCACGCGGTCGGCGCCGGCCTTCTTCAGCTTCGACACCGACTCCTCACCCTCGGCGCGCGCGATGATGAACAGATCGCTCTTCATCACCCGGGCGGTGAGGACGGCATACACGTTCTCGGCGTCCGTTCCCACGGCCGCAACCAGCCCCCGCGCCCGTTCGATGCCGAGCGGCTTCAACGTGTCCTCGCGGCTCGCATCGCCTTCCACCGCGAGATGCCCGTGCTGGTTGGCCTGGAGCACGCGCGCCGGATCGCGATCGACGATGACGAACGGCATTTTCTGACGGGTGAACTCGGCGGCCACGATCGACCCGATACGCCCGTACCCGCAGATGACGTAGTGATCGGAGAGGTTGTTGATCATGCGCACGTACCGCCATCGTTCCACGTACTTCGGCCATCCGCCTTCCACGACCACGGCCGCCAGAACGGAGAAAGCATACAGTGCCGTGCCGACTCCCACGAAGATCAGGAGGAGCGTAAACGCCTGGCCGGCCGTCGAAAGCGGGTGGACCTCGCGGTATCCCACCGTCGCGACCGTCGTCACCGTCATGTAGAACGCGTCCCAGACGGACCACCGCTCGATGACCACGTAGCCAAACGTTCCCCCGAGGATCACCGCGGTCAGAAGAGCAGCGTCGGCAGCAGACGGTTTTTCATGTCCGGCGGGGCACCTTCCGATTGCGTGTCTAGGCCAGCGCGCGCAGATACTCGCGGACGCGCTCTTCCGGATCTCTCGTCGAAAGCAGATCGGAAATGACGGCGACCGACGCGGCCCCGGCACGAATGACGTCGGCCGCCCGCTCCAGCGTGATCCCGCCAATCGCGACGATCGGCATGACGGCGCCCGCCTCGCGCACGATCGCGGCGGCGTCTCTCACCAGTTGAAGCCCGACTTCGCGATACCCCGTGTCCTTGGTCGTCGTCCCGAACACGGGGCCGACCGCGATGTAATCCACCGGCAGGCCCAATCCCTCGCGCACCTGATCGGCGGAGTGCGTGGACAAGCCGACGATCGCCGAGCCGGCCGACGAGCCGGCGCACGGACGCGGGATCGAGGTCTTCCTGCCCGACGTGGACTCCATCGGCACCGGCGAGCGTGGCGATGTCCGCGCGATCGTTCACGATGACGGTGGCGTCGTGCGGACGCGCGCGGGCCACCACGTCCTCGCACATCGCGAGAAATGCGGCGCTCGACGCGTGTTTGGAGCGAATCTGAAGGAACCGCGCCCCGCCAGCCAGGTACGCGTCGGTCAGGGCACTAACGGTCCATCCCGCACGGCGAGTCACCTCGTCGTCGATGATGGCGTTGAGAGGAGCACGTATCAGACGGCCTCGGCGCGAGTGGCGGCCTTCTCGGGAGTGGGCGCGAAACGCTCCATGAACTTCGTGCTCATCCGGCCGGCCACGAAATCCGGGTCGTTGAGGATGCGCAGGTGCATCGGAATGGTGGTCTTGATGCCTTCGACCACCGCCATTTCGAGCGCCCGCTTCATGCGCACGATCGCTTCGTGCCGATCGCGGCCGAACGAAATGACCTTCGCGATCATCGAGTCGTAGTACGGGGGAATCGTGCAGTCCGAGTGCGCGGCCGAGTCGACGCGAACGCCAGGCCCGCCGCCGATGCTGAAGACGCTGATGTAGCCCGGGCGACGGCACGAACGTTTCCGGATCTTCGGCATTGACGCGGCACTCGATCGAGTGTCCGTTGAAGGTGATCTCGCCCTGCCTGAACGACAGGCGCTCGCCGGCCGCGATGCGAATCTGCTCCTTCACGATGTCGATACCGGTGACGAACTCGGTGACCGGGTGCTCGACCTGCAGGCGCGTGTTCGCCTCCATGAAGTAGAACCGGGCCTGGTCGTCCATGAGGAACTCGAAGGTTCCCGCGTTGGTGTACTGCACGGCCTTGGCCGCGTCGACAACCAGGTTCCCGAGCTTGCGACGCTGCTTCTCGGTGAGCGCCGGCGACGGCGATTCCTCGAGCAGCTTCTGATGCCGCCGCTGGATCGAGCACTCACGCTCCCCGAGGTGCACGACCGCGCCATGGTGGTCGCCAAGCACCTGGACCTCGATGTGCCGCGGGTTCTCGAGATACTTCTCGATATACACGTCAGGGACGCCGAACGCCGCTTCCGCCTCGCGTTGTGCCGTCTTGATCGCGTGGCCCAGCTCCTGCGGGTTCCTCACGACGCGCATGCCGCGGCCGCCTCCGCCCGCCGTCGCCTTCACGATGACCGGGAAGCCGCACCCGGTGGCAAACTTCAGCGCCGCTTCTTCGTTCTCGACCGGACCGTCGGTGCCGGGCAGCAACGGCAGGCCTGCCTTCTTCATGGCACGGCGCGCGCGGGCCTTGTCGCCCATCAGACGAATCACCTTGGGATCGGGTCCGATGAAGCGAATATGGCAGGCCTCGCAGACCTCCGCGAGGTACGCCGATTCGGAGAGGAAGCCATAACCGGGATGAATGGCGTCGGCCCCCGTGATTTCCGCGGCGCTGATAATCGCCGGAACGTTCAGATAGCTCTCGGCGCTCCGCGCCGGCCCGATACGCACGTCTTCATCGGCAAACCGGACGTGCAGCGCGTGCTCGTCGGCTTCCGAATACACCGCCACGGTCTTGATGCCGAGCTCGCGGCACGCGATGATGACGCGCATGGCGATCTCACCGCGGTTCGCAATCAGGATTTTTTTGAACATGCTTGGCTGCGGGGCCCTAATGAGACCCACTCACACCTTGATGGCGAACAGCCGCTCGCCGTACTGAACGGGCTGTCCGTTCTCGACGTAGACCTTCGCAATCTCACCATCGTACTCCGACTCGATCTCGTTCATCAGCTTCATCGCTTCGATGATGCACAGAACCTGACCCTTTTTCACCGTGTTGCCCACATCGACAAACGGGGCGGCGCCCGGCTCCGATGAGCGGAAAAACGTGCCGACGATGGGCGACTTCACGATGGCGAAATCGACTTCGTCGGAGGCCGGCGGCGGTGAACTGGGTACGGCTTCGAGTGGCGGCGGTGCCGGAACGGCGGCAGACGGCGGGGGCGCCGCCACGACGTGCTGCACGATCGGCGGCGCAAACGCTCCCGTGCCCTGGACGGGCGAACCTTTCTTGATGCGTATCCTGAATCCTTCGTGCTCGAGCTCGAACTCGCTGAGGTCGTGCTCGCGAACGATATCCAGGATGCGATTGATCTCGTCAAATTCCATTCGTTTGTGTAGTCCTGCTACAGACCCGTAGGGACGTTTGTCAGCACCTCGACCCCGTCGGACGTCACCAGCACATCGTCTTCGATCCGCACGCCCCCCCAACCCGGAAGATAGGCGCCCGGCTCGATGGTGAAGACCATCCCGGGCTCGATCGCGACATCCGAGGGCGCCGGCGCGTTTCCGGTCGCCTCTCGTCGAGGGCCTATCCGCGGCGTCTCATGAATCTCAACGCCCAGGCCGTGGCCCGTGCTGTGTCCGAAGGCCTCCGCCAGTTTATGCCGGTCCAGCGTGCCCCGGGCCGCCGCGTCGATGTCTCCTGCCAGTACGCCCGGCCGTACCACGCCCGATGGCGGCCTTCTGGGCCTCCAGCACGGCTCCGTAGACCCGCGTCATCTCGGCATCGGGCGGCCCCAGGGCGATTGTCCGGGTCAGGTCGACGCAGTATCCGCCGTAGACGCCGCCAAAGTCCAGCACCACCAGGTCGCCGTCCCTCATGACACGCTCGCTGGCATGGGCGTGTGGCTGCGCCGCATTCGGGCCGCTCGCCACGATCGTCTCGAACGAGCACCGCTCGAATCCGGCGTTCTTGATGCGCCAGTCGATCCTCGCGGCAAACTCCTGCTCTTTCATGCCGGCCTTGATTTCGCCGAGCACGTCCACCGCGACCGTCGACAGCAGTTCGCCGCCACGACGCAGCATCTCGATCTCGTGCGCATCTTTCACGATGCGCAACTGTTCGACGAGGCCGTCGGTTGCCACGACCGAAACGGGACGGGCCGCCGCGTTCGGTCCACGCTCCTCGAAGATGACGCCCGATCCGGCCTGCACCGTGGCGTCGAGGCTCTTCGCGAGGTCGTGCGCGCGGTTTACCGACACGTACGCGCCCTCGATGCCGAGCCGTTGCAGCTGGAGCTTCTTGATGAGCACCGTCAGCGTCTCGTCATACGTCCGGTCGACCGGGAACGATCTCGGCGTCCGGACACCCATGCGGGGTGTCCCACAGCGCGCTCGCCGCCGCACTGTACCGGAAATCGAGAATCAAGTACAGCCTTTCCAGCGTCACCACCGCAACGCCGGCGGTTCCCTGGAAGTTCGTGAGATAGAACACATTTGGCAGATGCGTCACGACGAGGCTGTCGAGATCGGCCGCGTTGACCGCTTCTCGAAGCTTGCCGTGCCGGGCCGCCAGGGTTTCGCGAGGAGCGAGGCGCACGGGAGGATTCTAGCAGGCCGACGGAGAGACCCCTGCCCGATATGGCAGATGGCAGATGGCAAATGGCAGCGCGAGCCTGGCTGCCATAGCAAATGGCAGATAGCAGACGGCAACTGACTTGCTATCTGCCATCTGCCATGTGCCATCTGCCATTGTCGCCATAGGACTAAATCGCCCGGCGTCTGGCGGTAGGTATGAATCGCGTCGAGAAAGCGCTCGAGCTGATCGAGCTCTGGCGTTTCGGGCGCTCCGGCGCCCACCAGCACGGGGACTTCGATCGGTTCCAGTGGCTCCTCGGGTTCGGCCGGGTCGACCGACGCAAGCGCGACCGGTTCTGGCGACTCGGGCTCGGCCGGAGCGGACACCTCGAGCTCCGCCAGCGATTCCTCGTGCTCGGCGGCGCCCAGCGCCTCGAAACCCTTCCAATGCCGCAAGAAACTCGGCCTGCGCCTCGGCGAACGACATCCCATCGTCGTCGACAGGGGCCGGTTCGGTGGCGAGCGCCCGGGAGATCTCGTCGACGGTCTGTTCGAGATCGGGATCGTGCTTGGCCAGAACCAGGGCTGATTTATAGAATTGCAGCGCTTCGGGCAATTGACCGCGGCGATGGTAGATCTCGGCCAGCCCTCGAATGGCCGCGAGATTTTCGGACGCGATCTGCAGAACCTGACGCAGCTCCACCTCGGCGGCATCCAGTTCGTCCACTTCGATGAGCGCGCGACCGAGCGTCACACGCGCAGACAGATATCCCGGATGGATTTTGAGCCCGGCGTCGCAGGCAGCAATCGCCTCCTGATAGCTGCCCGCTCGACGGTACTCTTCCGCGAGCTGGGCAAAAGCAATCGACGCCGGGTCCGTCTGGACCCGGCGTCGAAGCTCCTCGATGCGAGGATTGTCTGGCACGATCGAACCCTACGGAGAGACCGGCACAGTCTGGGAGATTATCGCCGTCTGCCCGGCCTCGTCCGTGACCGTCAGCATGACGACGAAGTTCCCGGTCTTCGGTGAGGCGCTGCCGCCGAAGATATGCGACCGCGTCGACCCGCCCTGCGATGGTTGTCCATCACCCCAATCCCACCTGTAGCTCACGATCTGATGCCCGGGCCCGGCCACCGACGTGGCGGCATTGAAGAACACCGTGTCGCCGACGACGGGTTCCAGCGGCGAGAACACGAACGCCGCAACCGGCACCACGCCGGCGGTCGACTTCCACGACCTGGCTCGCCGATGTCGCCGAGGCGCCCTGCGAGTCGGTCACCGTCAGCCTCACGGCGTAGGAGCCCGGTGTCGAGTACGCGTGCGTCACTACCGAACTGCTGCTCGACGTCGACGTGCCATCGCCGAACGTCCAATCGTAACGCGTGATGATCGCGCCTCTTCCGGCTGTGGAAGACGAGGCGTCGAACCTGACCGTCTGGTACGCTGCCGGCTCGGACGGAAGGAAGACGAAGTACCGGTGACAGCCCGCCGGTGTTGATGCTTCCATCGGGCCTCAGCCGAATCATTCACGACTCGCGCCAACGACGAGGCGAAATCCGTCTTCTCTCGGCCTTACGCGAATCGCGACGTCTTGAACGGTTCCGTCTCCGGCGGGAGGCGCGGTGTAGGTGAATTCCGCTTCACCGTTAATCGTGGTGACTTCACGCGTCGACAGGGTGCCAAAGTCACCGCCTTCGATTTCCACGTAGAGTGTCCGCGACACGGGCTGATTGTTCGGGTCCCGCGCTGTGACTCTGATTCGCGATACCGACCGGCCGTCCTGTGAAAGGACGTCGGGGCTCGCGGTGATCGCCAGCGACAGGCTCATCTCCGACGGTCCCGCCAACGGCGGCGCCGGGGTATCGGTCACCGTGCACGCGGCCAGACCAGCGGCCAGCGCGAGCACGAGCGCGTGTTTGAGATGTGTGGTCATGACCATTCCTATTCTGGGTCTCCGTAATCGCCGAAGCTCACGCTGATGCGTGCCCAACGCCTGCACTTCGTTCCCTGCGAGATCCGTTCCATAGAACGTGACCTCGGCAATCGTCGAGATGAAGATGCGGCCGCCGCCAAAGGCCATGGCGCGAAGGGGCGCTTCGAGCTTGGCCTGGTGGCGGACCATCTCGAACGGGACGACCACCGTTCCGCCGGTCAGCGTCGCCGTCACCGCGCCGTCGACCGGCCATGGCACATCCACCCCAGGCGTATTGCGTCCATCCGCCCGGCGGTAGTTGATGTGGTAGCGGCTCAACGTCACGGCGTTCAAGGTCGTCGGCAGCGCGCCGACGGCACCCTGATCTTTCAGGATCAACCGCATGGTCGCCTGGCCGATGTCGTTGAAGATGGTCGGCACTCTCACGGTCTCGCCGTCGACGGTCTGCTCCACGAGCGTCACGACGTCCGACAGCAGGAATCCACTCAGGCTGCCTGCATCGGCGCCCGACGCGGCCTGCAGCGAGTCGATGACGATCATCGAGGGCGACTTCCCTGTTCGCGCCACGTCGCCGCACGAGATCGAACCGGCCAGCGCGACAGCCACCGCCGCGCCTGCGATTCCCGAACGAATAACTGCGCGCATGTCCACTCTTCTCCCTTTGTCCATGGCTAGCCCTTGATGATGCGCGGCGTGATGAAGATCAACAGCTCGCGGGTCTCTTCGGTCAGCTCGCGCCGCTGGAACAACCAGCCCAAAAGCGGAATCTTGTAGACCCCCGGGGTTCGATCGATCGATGAATCGCGCGAATTGATGTAGATGCCGCCGATCACCGACGTCTGTCCGTCCGAGACGAGCAGCGAGGTCACCGCGCGCTGCGTGTTGATGGGCGGAATGCCGGTGACCGCACGGCTGAAGTCGGGCGACGAGTTCTCGAGCACGATGCTCATGATCACGGTGTTCGCCGCGGTGATCTGCGGCGTCACGTTCAGCTTGAGCGCCGCGTCGCGGAACGACACGGTGACGGTGTTGTTGGCCACCGTCTGAATCGGAATCTGCACGCCCTGCGTGATTTCCGCCGGCACGTTGTTCTGCGTCGCCACGCGCGGCGTCGACAGGATGCGGCCGTTGCCCGACTCCTCGAGCGCCGACAGCACCACGTCGAGGTTGAAGGCGCCGTTCACCGAACCCGAGCGCCAGGCCGACGGCGCTGCTCGCCGTGTTCACGCCCAGGTTCACCGCGGTCGATGCGGCATCGCTGCCGGCACCACCCTGCACACCACCGGTGCGTCCACCAAGCGCTCCCTGATTCGGGAACGCCAGGCCCGTCGTGTTGCCGAGGTCGGGCGCCACGCGGCCGTTGAACCCCCACTGCACGCCGAGCTTGCGCGCGTAGTCGCGCGTGGTCTGGATGATCCGGGCTTCGATTTCGACCTGCGGCTGCGGCCGATCGAGCGAATCGATCAGCGCCGCCGCGCCCTGAAGCCGGCTGGCCAGGTCGCGGATGATGATGGTGTTGGTCCGCGGATCGACCTGGATATCGCCGCGCGACGACAGCGCGGTGCGCGTCAGAAGCGGCGTCAGCTCGGCCGCCTTGGCGTAGCTGAGCGGGCGGGTCAGCAGCTCGAGCTCGCCCGCGAGCGCGCGCTCTTCTGACAGCTTGCGGCGCTGCCCTTCTTCGTCGGCGAGCACGGCGAGCGGCGCGATGCGCACGATCGTCCCGTCGACCGAATAGCCCAGCTTGTGATCGCGCAGGATGATGTCGAGCGCCTGGTCCCACGGCACCTCGTGCAGCGAGACGTCGACGGCGCCCTGCACCGACTGGTCGATGACGATGTTCAGCCCGCTGATGTTCGCGAAGGTGCGAAGCACCGTCCGGAGATCCGCGCTCTCGAATTCCAGCGACACCGCATGGCCCGAGAAGCGCGGCTGGGCTGTCTTGAGACGAGTCGCCCCTGGCAACTGCGGTGTCGCCCCCTGCGGCGCCTGCGCCAGCGGGCCCGTGCCCCGTGCCGGACCGGCCGCGCTGCGCGACAGGAGCGCGTTTATCGGATCGAGCGCGGCCACGGTGTTGCTGCCGGGGCGTCGCGGCCGGCGCTGGCGGCATGACCAGGGCCGCAGCCTCTTCCTCGAGCAGGATCGTGTAGGTCCGGCCGACGTCGTCCGGCGGAATGACTCGATAGGTTGCGGGCCGCATCAGGTCGATGGTCACCCGCGTCGTCGGCGCCGACGTCGTGCCTGACGTGTCGATGTGCACGACGGAAACCGGCCCGCGGCCGACGGCGACTTCATCGGGTGCCGTCGACTTGACGTTTGGAAAGTCGAGCACGATTCGCGGCGTGCCATCGCTCATCGGCGTCACCGACGCCGCCACCAGCTCGCCGTTGCCGACGAGCGTGATGCTCGCACCCGTTGGCTTGGGCTCGGCGCGCACGCTCTCGAGCACGGTCGCGTAGCGCGTCGGCGCCACGCGCGCCGCTCCGGCCGGCTGCGCATTGCCGAGGCTGTCGGCCGCGAACGCGCTGTCGAAGTCGACATAGATCAGGTTGCGCTTGGTCCGCACCTGATGCGCCGCCGCCTGCGTGAGATGGATCCGGACGCGCGCCACGCGCGCGCCGTCGGCACCCGTCGCTTTTTCGACCGAGGCGCCCGCCACCAGGCCTTTGGCGCCGAGCACCACGCTGGCCGCCCGCGCGGCGTCGACGTCGCGCAGATCGACGACCAGCGTCTTCGGATCCGGCCGCTGCGTGAGATACGCCACCGGATCGGTCGTCTCGATGGTCACCGTCGTGATGCGCCGCCCGGCGCTGGCGGAAAGTCCCTTCAACTGCGGCGACGGCTCGGCAGTGGTGTCCGGCGCGGGCCCGAAGGCGCCGACTGGAGCCAGGCCGGCGGCCCAAAGCCCCGCCAGCACGAGCAGAATCGTGCCGGGTCTAAAGAGCAAGGCCCGGCCTACGCGGGAGCTCCAACGTGGGTACGTAGGGCGGGTCCTGTTCTTTGGACCCGCCAGATGGGAGAGCTGGTTATTTAACATCTTCCGCGGTCCTGAGTCCCTTTCGCACTTCCCGCTGCTTGACCAGCGAGAGCGGATCGTTGACTTCCTGCATGATGACGATGCCGTTCGCCGTCACAGTTCGGATGACGCCGTCGAGCAGCCGATCGTTGGCATGCGCGGCGTACGTCTTTCCGTCCGG
This sequence comes from Vicinamibacterales bacterium, assembly GCA_963821395.1. Lineage (GTDB taxonomy): Bacteria > Acidobacteriota > Vicinamibacteria > Vicinamibacterales > JAMQPK01 > JAMQPK01. The sequence continues at coordinate 34,055 of CAWGDY010000028.1, forward strand.
TCCCGACACCATCGCGACGAACGCGCCGCGGCTCGCGAGCACACCGCGCAGCATCACGTCGCCGGTGGCCAGCCCCGAGAGGCCGGACGTCTTCCGGCCTGGAGTCGTCTGATCGACGCCGCGCGCCAACAGGTTGATAAATGGATCGCGCCGGCCGTCGGGCTCGTAGGTGTACGCCTCGGGCGCCGGCACGGCCGGTGCCGGTGCGGCCGGTGCGCCGGGCTGAGCGGCGGCCGGCTGCGGAGCCGTGGGCTGCGCCGCGGGCGCACCCTGCGCCGAGGCGAGCACCGATGCGCCAAGCAGCAGTCCGACGCACAAGAGAGCGCGCGTAAGGATTGAAGTCACGTCAGTTCGCCTTTGCCGCGGCTGGTTTCGCGGCCTCGAGCAGCACGAACGTCGTCGCCGTGCATTCAACGGTGATCGTGGACGTCGCGTCGGGCTTCTCCTTGCCCTTAATCGTGATGTTGCTCACGTTGATGATTCGCGAGAACTTGCTGACGCGATCGAAGAACATCGCCAGGTTGTGATACGTGCCGTCCAGCTGGAGCTGAATGGGCCATTCCTCGTGCAACTGCTTGGTGACCGACGGCGCCGGCTTGAAGCCGCGGATCGCCAGGTTCGACTGCGTCGCGAGCGTCTGAATGCGCCGGAGCAGATCGCTCACGTCCTTGTGCTCGGGAAGGACCGCCTTCAGGCCCTCGAGCCGCGTCTCCAGCTCGCCGACCTGCTGCTTGAACTGGGGCAACTGGGCCGCCGTGGACGCGCCTTTGGCGATGTCCGTGCGCAGCGCCGTGAGCTTCGCCTCGCGCGTCGCCATCTCGGCCTCGGTGGGAATGACGTAGAAATAGTAGAAGACGCCCACCATCGACAGCGCGATGACGACGAACATGCCGACCTGGCCGTACCAGGGGATCTTGTTGAGATTCAGGTCCATGCCGTTAATTCGCAGCTCCCGCGAGGAGCTTTCCTTTCACCGAAAAACGAATCAGCTCGGGCGTCGTGTTCGTCGCCAGCTCGACGCGGCTGTCGACGATCTCGACGGAGCCCGCAAACAGCTTCGAGCCCTCCAGCCCGCTGACGAAGTCCGACAGCGAGTTGAGCGACGTGCAGCGGCCGTCGATGGCCACATCGGCGCCGGTGTTTTTCATGTCGGTCAGCCACATCGAGTCGGGCAGCGCGCGGCTCACGTGGTCGAGCAGGTGCACCGGCCCCGTCTGTCCCTTGCGCAGCTGCTCGATGAGCGTGACGCGCTGCTGCAGCTGCGCGCGCCGCGCCTCGAACTGCTGCACCTGCAGGATGATGCTCTGCAGGCGCTGCGTCTCGCGCTGCGCCGCCGCGATCTGCTCGTCGAGCTCCGTGGACGTGCGCTGCAGGTACCAGAACCACCAGCCCACGCCCAGCGCGGCGACGACCAGCACGAGGCTGCACGCGGCGGTGATCTTCTGGCCGATCTGGAACTTCGCCTTGCGCTTGCGCGCGATCGCGATCGACGGCGAGCAGGTTGATCTTGATCACCGGTCACCTGCCCGTCTGAGCGCCAGCCCGACCGCCACCGCCGCCGTGGGCGCGATCATCGCGCGCTGATCGGCGGAGTACTTCTTTCCGTCGAGCGTCACCTTCCGGAACGGATCGAACATCTCGACCGGCGTGCCGAACCGCTCCTGCAGGGCCTCGGCGAACCCTTCGACGCGCGAGGCGCCACCGCTGAGCATGATGCGGTCGATGTGATCGGTCGACGCCGTCGCCTTGAAGAAGTCGAACGTCTTCTGCACTTCCAGCAGCACGTTCTCCGTCATCGCCCGCAGGACGGGCATGACGTCTTCAAAGGTCGCGCCATCGACGGGTGTCCCCTTTTTCAGGAGCTCGGCGCTCTCGAATGGCAGATTCAGCTCACGCTGCACGGCCTCGGTGTAGGCATTTCCGCCAAGCGAGATGTCGCGCGTGAACACCGACTGCGCGTTGGCGATGATGTTGATGTTGATGGCGCTCGCACCCGCGTTGAGCAGCACGACGACCGCGCCCGGCTCGAAGCCGTAGTTCAGCTCGTAGGCGTTCTGCAGCGCGAAGGCGTCCACATCGACCACGACCGGCGAGCGGCCGGCCTGGGCAATGACGCCGGTGTAGTCCGCGATCTTTTCCTTCTTGGCGGCAACCAGGAGCACTTCCATCGTGCCCTTCGCGTCGGCGCCGCCGGCGTCGAGAATCTGGTAGTCCAGGTTGACGTCCTGGATGTCGAACGGGATGTACTGCTCGGCTTCCCAGTAGATGGATTCGTCGAGCTCGCTGGCCGTCATCACCGGCAGCGAGATCTTCTTGACGATGACGGCGTTGCCCGAGAGCGACGCCGCGACGTCCTTGGTCTTGAAGGCCTTCGACTCGAACACGCGGCGGATCGCTTCGGCCACCGCGGTGCCATCGATGATGGCGCCGTCGACGATGCTGTCGGGCGGCACGGCCTCGGTGCCGTACGCCGCGACGCGATAGCCCTTGCCGGCGGCCTTCAGCTCGATCGCCTTGACGGCGCTCGAGCCAATATCGAGTCCGACCACGGATCGGCTTTTGGTGAATAAAGAAAAGCTCTTCACGGTTCGTGCGCTCCGACGGGCAAGGCCGGTGCCACCGGCGCCCGCAACATCACCGACGAAAATCGGCGATCCACGGCAGATTCGATCACGCTTTTGTCGCCGAATAACGAAGCTGTGATCCGCATCGATGCCGCCGTTGTAGGTATCGGCGTTCGCGCTTTCGAGCTTGATGGGGAAATCACTTACGCGTGCAATGCTGTACGCCCAATCACTTGACACTCTTGACAACTCCACGTAAGATTTGGGTTTACCGTTGTGCCAGTTTTTCTCAGAGGATCGATCGTTTCATGCGGACGTATGTAGCCACTCCGAAGACCATTGAAAGCCGTTGGCACGTCATCGATGCCGACGGGCAGGTGCTCGGCCGTGTCGCGACCCTGGCGGCCAGATTGCTTCAGGGAAAGCACAAGGCCACCTACACCCCGTTTATCGACACCGGCGATCACGTTGTCATTGTCAATGCGGCCAAGGTGAAACTGACCGGGCGCAAGGAAGAGCAGAAGCTGTATCGGCGTCACAGCGGCTACGAGGGCGGCTTGCGCGAAGAGCGCGCGAAGATCGTCCGCCAGGCGCGCCCGGGTCGTATCGTCGAGGAGGCCGTGCACGGCATGCTTCCCAAAACGACACTCGGCGCGGCCATGTACCGCAAGCTGAAGGTGTACGCCGGCCCCGATCATCCACACATGGCCCAGAAGCCACAGTCACTCGAGGTCGCATAAATTGCCAGTCACAGAATTTTACGCAACCGGCCGCCGGAAGACGTCGTCCGCACGAGTCTTCCTGAGGCCAGGTAAAGGTACCGTCACCGTTAACCACCGCGAGTTCGACGCGTTCTTCCCCACCGAAGCCCTGCGAACCCAGATCAAGACGCCGTTGGTGCTGACGCAAACCGTTGAGCAGTTCGACGTGGTCTGCACCGTCGCGGGCGGCGGCATCAACGGGCAGGCGGGGGCCGTGCGGCTCGGGATCGCGCGCGCGCTCGTGGAATACAACGCCGAACTGCGCAAAGCGTTGAAAAAGGGCGGCTTGCTGACACGCGACGCCCGCGCGAAAGAGCGCAAGAAATACGGCATGGCTGGCGCGCGTAAGCGTTTCCAGTTCAGCAAACGTTAGTTACGGTACGTATTGATAGCGCAGGGCTTCAGCCTGTCGGTGGCAGGGCTTCAGCCCTGCCAAGGAGGAGATGGAAAGGTATGGAGGCCGCTTGACCCCGATCGCCATGAAGGATTTGCTGGAAGCTGGAGTGCACTTCGGGCACCAGACGAAGCGCTGGAACCCGAAGATGAAGGAGTACATTTTCGGCGAGCGCAACGGTATCTACATCATTGACCTGGGCAAGACGGTCAAGTTGTTCAAGGAAGCCGAAGACTTCGTCATGAATCTCGCCGCCGAGGGCAAGACCCTCCTCTTTGTTGGTACCAAGCGGCAGGCCCAGGACGTCATCGCCGAAGAGGCGGTGCGCTCGGGCATGTACTTCGTCAACCAGCGATGGCTTGGCGGACTCCTCACCAATTTCAACACCATCCAGCGCAGCCTGGCGCGTCTCCGCGACCTCGAGTCGATGTCCACCGACGGCCGGTACGACACCCTTTCGAAGAAAGAAGTCGCGCGCCTCGAGAAGGAGCGCCGCAAGCTCGAGAAGAACCTCGAGGGCATTCGCGGTATGGCGAAGCTGCCCGACGCCGTCTTCATCGTCGACACGCGCAAAGAGAAGATCGCGGTGGACGAAGCGCGGAAGCTCAAGATTCCGATCATCGGCATCGTCGACACCAACTGCGATCCCGATGAAGTCGACTTCCGTATTCCCGGCAACGACGACGCCCTGCGCGCGATCCGGCTGTTCGCCGCGCGGATTGCCGACGCGGTCAACGCAGGCCGCGGCGCCCGCGAATCGGCGCAGGCCGAATCGGCCGCCGCACAGGACGATGGCGGCGCCGACGACAAGCGGGGCGCGCGCCCGACCCGGCGAGCGGTCGCCGAAGCGGCGACGTCTCCCGCCGGCGTGTAGGTATCGCCAAGCTGACCGAGCGCCGGTCGAACGCCGACCGGCGCTTTTTTTTGTACTCTCGGAGATGAGATGGAAATTTCTGCTGCACTCGTAAAGAAGCTTCGTGACATGACCGGCGCCGGCTTCATGGAATGCAAGGCGGCGCTCACCGAAGCGAACGGCGACATCGAAGCCGCCACCACCCTGCTCCGCAAGCGCGGGCTGGCGTCGGCCGCCAAGAAAGCGGGCCGGACCACCAGCCAGGGGTCGATCGGCAGCTACATCCACATGGGCGGCAAGATCGGCGTCCTCGTGGAGGTGAACTGCGAATCCGATTTCGTGGCGCGCACCGACCAGTTCGGCGCGCTCGTGAAGGAACTCGCGATGCACATCGCGGCGGCCGATCCGAGGTACGCGCGGCGCGACGAAGTCCCCGCGGCCGTGCTCGAGAAGGAAAAGGACATCTATCGCGCCCAGATGGCCCAGTCGGGCAAGAAGCCGGAAATCATCGAGAAAATCGTCGAGGGCAAGCTCGACGCGTTTTTCGAACAGGTCGTCCTGCTCGATCAGAAGTCCATCCGCGATCCGAACGTGAAGATCTCGCAGCTCATCGCCGACGCCACCGCGAAAATGGGCGAGAACATCACGGTCACCCGCTTCGCGCGTTACAAGATCGGCGAAAGCGTTACGGAGTAAGTCGTAAGGCGCAGGTCGAAAGTCGTAAGGCGCAAGTCAAGGCGCAAGCCGCAAGGCACGGCGCAAGACGTGCGCCTGTCGACAGCCTTGCGACCTCCGACCGGACTTGCGCCGTCAGACTTCCGACTTGCGACCTTCGACTATAATTCGTCCTTCAGCCATGCCTGCCGCCCCCGTCTACAAGCGCATCCTGTTGAAACTGTCGGGGGAGGCGTTGATGGGCGAGCAGTCCTTCGGCATCGATCCCGCCGTCACCACGCGCATCGCCATCGACATCAAGGACATACAGAGCCTCGGCGTCGAGGTCGGCATCGTCATCGGCGGGGGCAATATCTTCCGCGGCGTGGCGGCCAGCGCAAAAGGCATGGACCGCGCCACGGGCGACTACATGGGCATGCTGGCGACCGTCATCAACGGGCTGGCCATGCAGGACGCGCTCGAGCAGCAGGGCGTGCTGACGCGCGTCGTCACGGCCATCGAGATGCGCGCCGTGGCCGAGCCGTTCATCCGCCGCCGGGCCATCCGCCACCTCGAAAAAGGCCGCGTCGTGATCTTCGCCGCGGGCACGGGCAACCCGTACTTCACGACCGATACCGCGGCCGCGCTCCGCGCGATGGAAATGAAGGCCGACGTCATCCTGAAGGGCACGAAGGTCGACGGCATCTACACCGCCGACCCCATGATCGACAAGCAGGCCACGCGGTTCGACAGGATTTCCTACCTCGAAGTCATCGACAAGGGATTGCGGGTGATGGACTCCACGGCGATCACGCTCTGCATGGACAATGGCCTGCCCATCATTATTTTCAACCTGCGCACACCCGGCAACCTGCGCCGGACCGTCATGGGCGAGCCCGTCGGTTCACTCGTGACGATATGAACGGCGGGGAGATCGACTTATGGACGTCAGCGACCTCAAAGGCATCTTCGGCGAAGTCAACAAGCGGATGGACGGCATTCTGGAGCACGTCAAACACGAGCTGGCCGGCGTACGCACCGGCCGGGCATCGACCGCCCTGCTCGATCACGTGCAGGTGGAGGCCTACGGCACCAAGGTTCCGCTCAACCAGGTGGCGGGCCTCTCGATTCCCGAGCCCACGCTCATCGTGGCGCAGCCGTTCGATCCCTCTCTGATTGGCGCGGTCGAGCGTGCGATTCGGATTTCCGATCTCGGCCTGAACCCCGCCAACGACGGTAAGGTCGTGCGCATCCCCATTCCGACACTGACCGACGAACGGCGCAAGGAGTTGTCTCGACACGTCCACAAGATGGCCGAGGAAGGGCGCAACACCGTTCGCGGCATCCGGCGCGACGCCAACGACCGCCTCAAGAAGCTGCTGAAGGACTCGAAGATTTCCGAAGACGACGAGCGCAAGGGGCTGGACGAGGTTCAGAGAATCACCGATCTGCACGTCAAGCTCATCGACGATGCCCAGAAGAAGAAGGACGCCGACCTGCTGGGCCACTAACCGTCTGACGTCAGTCATGGCAGATGGCAGATGGCAGATGGCAAACTTCGCGTTCCGGGCCATGATGCCATCTGCCATCTGCCATCTGCCATGACAGGAATCATGTCTTAGGGCTGGTCAGTCCATAGCCTGCCCCGGTTTCGTTTCGAACAGATTCACCCATAAATCCAGGACTTTCCCACTGCCGAAGCTGGCGCTCCGCTTGCACATGGACCCGGCGGAGGAATCTCATATGAAAAGGTTTTTACTGAGTCTGCCGATTTGCCTCATCGTCGGCATGGCAGGCCAGGCGGCCGCGCAGACGGCCGCGAAGGATAACCACGACGAGATCCAGCAGACGACGAAGGCGGCCACGGTGTTTCGCGAAATCATGAGCGCGCCCGACAAGGGCATTCCGCAGGGGGTTCTCGACAACGCCGACTGCATCGCCGTATTTCCCTCGGTGCTCAAGGCGGCGTTCGGTTTCGGCGGACGGGGCGGGCGTGGCGTCGCGGCCTGCCGCAATGCCGGCCACTGGAGCGCGCCGGCGTACTTGAACATCGGCGGTGGCAGCTTTGGCCTGCAGATCGGCGTTGAATCCACCGATTACATCATGCTCTTCATGACGGCCGAGAGCGCGAAGAGCCTGCTGGAATCCAAGGTCAAACTGGGCGGGAGCATGTCGGTCGCCGCCGGTCCGGTTGGCCGGGAGGCGGCCGCCGACACCGACGCCAAGTTCAACGCGAAGATTCTGAGCTACTCGCGCAGCAAAGGACTCTTTGCGGGCGTGGCGCTCGAGGGGGCCGTCATCGAAACCGCAGACAGCGACATGAACGGATGTCTACGGCGCGAACACGACGGCGCGTGAGGTGCTGTTCGGTGGAGTCAAGCCGCCGGACGAAGTGACGGCGTTCGCCAAGACGCTCGACAGCTACACGACGTCGGCGGTCAGCACCAGCGGCAACCGATAGGAACGTCGCGAGGCACGCTCGACGCAGAGCCGCAGAGACGCAGAGGAACTTGCCTTTCGGAAGAAATATTCTTTGCGCCTCTGCGCCTCTGCGTCAAAGACGAGCATGATCGCCAAACGAGATACCAAGCGCGCGTGCGGTGCGGACCAGATCGAAGTCCGGCGGCACGCGCTTCTGCTTTCCGCCTATCTCTTCGAGCGGCACCGTCACGATATCTGGCGGCTGTGAGGCCACCATCACATCGAACTCCCCTCTCATCAGGCATTCGACGGCTTTACCGCCGAAACGGGTCGCCAGGACGCGATCGAAGCTCGTCGGCGTGCCGCCGCGCTGCAGGTGGCCGAGCACGACGTACCTCGTTTCCTTGCCGGTCAGCTTCTCGAGCTCGCGCGCGCAGAGCGCGCTGAGGCCGCCGAGCCGTTCGGCCGTGGCCGCGTCGCCTTCCGCGATGAGCGACACCTTCCCACCCATCGGGACCGCCCCTTCGGCGACAACGACGATGCTGAAGCGCGCGCCGAATCTCTCGCGTTCCTTGCAGGCGGTCGGCGACGATTGTTCAAGTCGAACGGGATCTCCGGTATGAGAATCACGTCCGCGCCGCCGGCCACGCCGGCATAGAGCGCGATCCACCCCGCATAGCGTCCCATCACCTCGACCACCATGACGCGGTGATGCGCCTCCGCCGTGCTGTGAAGCCGATCGATCGCCTCGGTCGCGAAATCGACGGCCGTGTCGAAGCCGAACGTGCTGACCGTGCCCACGATGTCGTTGTCGATGGTCTTCGGCACGCCGACGATCGGAATGCCTTGCTGGACGAAGCGATGGGCGATGCTGAGCGTGCCGTCTCCCCCGATGACGACGAGCGCGTCGAGGCGGTGCTTGCGGAAATTCTCGACCACGCGCGTCCGAGTAGTCGACTTTGCCGTCCTTCGTTTCGACCGGATACGCGAACGGGTTGCCGCGATTGGTGGTGCCGAGGATGGTGCCGCCGAGGCGGAGGATGCCGGTGACGTCTTTCGGGGTCAGCGGGCGCATCCGCCCTTCGTGAATGAGGCCGTCGAAGCTGTCCTCGATACCCAGAACCTCGAGGCCCGCGTTGCAGCCCGTTTTCACGACCGCCCGGATGACCGCGTTCAGTCCAGGGGCGTCGCCGCCGCCCGTGAGCACGCCGATGCGTTTGAGAGGAGCCATGGAGGGTGAATTGTATCGCCTGTGGTAAAATTGCCGTTCGCACGCAGCACTTGTGCGACATCGGTGGGCGGCTAGCTCAGCTGGGAGAGCGCCGCGTTCGCAATGCGGAGGCCGGGAGTTCGATCCTCCCGCCGTCCACCAACCTTCGCTCGCGTGTATCGAGCCGAGCTACGGTTGGCGAGCCAACCTTCGGTGCGAAGGTTGCCCGCCGTAGCCTTGGCGAAGGCGGGCTGTCACTGACACCTAACGGGCTTCGGTCAGCAGGCAAGCCACCTTCCTACCAGATTCTTCAATCCTTCGGCTTCACGTTCCTGCACTGCAACGGCCGCCCTTGAGCGCGAACTGGCGTACGCAATCATTTCGCTGCGGGCAGCTCATTCCGGCGCCGAAAGTTAGTTGAACAGGATGGACGCGACAATCCAACTCAAGCCGCGACTGATCGGCCTCGACGTGCTCCGTCTTGTGGCCATCATGCTCGTGCTTGGTCGGCACATGTCGCCACCTCCCGAAACCTGGCCGACTGGTTGGAGGTCAATCCTCTTGACCTGGCAACGCGGTGGCTGGGTGGGCGTCGATCTGTTCTTCGTTCTTAGCGGGTTTCTCGTGTCCGGGTTGCTGTTTAGCGAGTACAACTTGCGGAACCGTCTGTCGATTGGCCGCTTTTTCATGCGACGAGGATGGAAGATCTATCCTCCCTTCCTGACACTCATAGCCGCCACCGTGATCGGCACTCTCATCGCCGGCGGCCCGGTCAAATGGCAGTCGCTCGTGTCTGAACTGATGTTCCTCCAGGGCTATGTGCCTGGGCTGTGGGATCACACGTGGTCGCTCGCGGTGGAAGAGCACTTTTATCTGCTTCTACCGGTTGTGCTGATCCTGACGCTGAAATTTAACAGGGGCTCGCCCACGCCACTCAAGCCCGTCCTCGCTCTGGCAGGATGTGCCGCCGTTCTCTCCCTGGTTCTGAGACTGCTCACCTGGCAATATCGACCGACGTACGACCATATCACTCACCTCTTTCCCAGTCACCTCAGACTCGACTCGTTGTTCTTCGGGGTTGCGATCTCTTATGCGTACCATTTCCATAAGAGCAGGTTCATTGAATCGCTCTCCCCCTGGCGGCGGTGGCTGATCGTCGGCGGGCTCCTGCTGTTCATCCCGGCCTTTGTGTTCCAACTCGAAACGACGCCGTTCATCTTCACCATAGGACTGACCGTCCTCTCTGTCGCGAGTGGCATGCTCTTGGTAGGCACATTTCTGTGTGCCGTCCCTCCCAGCCGGCCCACCATCGTTATCGCGAGGCTGGGTGCGTACTCCTATTCGATCTATCTCTGGCACGCGGTCGTGCGGGAGTGGGCCGGGCCGGTGGTCGAGGTGGCTTTGGGCCGGTGGTCGGGGTTTGGCATTCAAACCGCGGTTTATCTAATCGGCTCACTCGCTATCGGCGTCATCATGGCCAAGATCGTCGAGGTCCCTGCGTTACAGCCGAGAGATCGTTGGTTCCGTCGCGCACGACCGGACCGATATCGGGTCACCGAACGCCCCCGTGTCAGCGGGAGCGGCGCAGGCTTCGGGTCTTCGGTGGGATGTGGGTGTGCAATCTCGAACAGCCAGCCAGAGAGTCGCGCGATATCCTCACAGCCCATGGATCGTGCTATGACGGCTCATCGGAAACTCGAGAGGAGTCCGCTATGAATATCGTCGTTGTCCTGCTGATCCTTCTGTTGCTGCTCGGTGGAGGCGGGTTCTACGCAGGTGGCCCGTTAGTAGGGGGTAGTCTTGGCGGGCTGGTTCTCGTGGTGCTGCTTGTCTTGTTCTTAACGGGCGGGTTGGGTAGTCGGGCTTAACTACGCAGAAACAGTCGCTGAGGCACCCAATCTGGATGAAGACCACGCAAAAGAAAAGCGGAACTGTATTGTTTTGAACACAGTCCCCGACCAGTCGGCAGTACCGTGTGTGCGTGCTCTACGACTTTATCACCCTCAATCGTGGAGAGATCATCGACCGATGTCGAGCGAAGGTCGCAGCGCGGTTGATTCCGACACCCACTGAATCGGAAATCAATCACGGCGTGCCTTTGTTTCTCGACCAGGTGGTCGAGGCGCTGCGCCATCAAGAAACGCCCACTCCCGAGATCGGCAGGAGCGCCTCACTTCACGGCCACGATCTCTTGAAGCGCGGCTTCACCGTCGGCCAGGTCGTGCACGACTACGGCGACGTGTGTCAGTCCGTGACCGAGATCGCGGTGGAGACCAACGCACCTATCGACGCCGATGAATTTCGCACGCTGAACCGCTGCCTGGACGATGCCATTGCCGACGCCGTCACGGCCTACGGGTCAGAACGCAACGAATCAACGCTGGCCAACGAGAGTGCTCGTGAGAACGCACGGCTCGGCTTCTTTGTTCACGAACTCCGCAACCTGCTTCAGACCGCAACGTTTGCATCCGAAGCGCTGTTAACCGGGAAGGTCGCGCTGAAAGGGAGCACGGCGGGCGTGCTGCGCCGGAGCCTCAGTGGATTGCGATTGCTCATCGACGAGTCGGTCGCGGACGTGCGACATACCCAGCAGCCAGCACCCAGGGGTGTTCTCGCTCGCGACATTTATCGAAGAGATCGCCGCCTCCGCTACTCTGGACGCCATAAGCCACGGTGTCACGTTGAAGGTGTTGTCCACGAGTGATGGCGCGGAAATCCTGGGGGATCGGCAGCATCTCGCGGCCGCAATCAACAACCTGCTCCAGAACGCCATGAAGTTCACTCGACGCGGATCTGAAGTCATGCTGACTACAGCGGCGTCAGATGGTCGCATTCGCATCGAGGTGCAGGACGAGTGCGGCGGGCTGCCTGAGGGAAAGAGCGCTGAATTGTTTCATCCGTTCGAGCAGCGTGGCTCCGACCGCTCCGGCCTCGGTCTGGGACTGGCCTACAGCCAATGGGCTGTTGTCGCGAACGGAGGCCGTCTCTACGTGCGAGACTTGCCGGGCTCTGGTTGCGTCTTCATCGTCGATCTGCCTCGACATCCCCCACACTCTGCCGAGGATGACTCAAACGCCGCAACCACCAGCCACAAGGCACGCAAGGACCGGCGATTACAAAGTTGAGTGGGGCGTCTTGTCGAGCATCCAGCCAACCCTCCACAACCGGCGCAGAACGTCGTTCGATCTGACAGGCGACCGGTGAATCACGATGTGGATCTGCATGGCTCCTGAAAACCGCCGCAAACCCATTCCATAGCTGCAAACGCCGCACCACTGCACCTTTCCCGGCCCGCCTCACGTATATGAGTCAGATGCTGACGGCTGCCACGTCCCCGGACGTGCCGGTGCCCTCGGAAGACGACGTCCTGGCACAGGCGCGTGCGGGCGTTCCAGAGGCCTTCGCGGCGCTCGTGCGCGAGCACCAGGCGATGGTCTTCGGGCTGGCCTACCACTTTCTCCAGAGCTGGAGCCAGGCGGAAGAGCTGGCGCAGGACGTGTTTCTGGTGCTCCACCAGAATCTCGCGCGCATAGAGTCGGCCCGGCATCTGGTCTTCTGGCTGCGGCGTGTCACGAGCAACCGGTGCATCGACTGGGTCAGAAGTCCCCGTAACCGCCGTGAGGTCTCGATGGAAGTCGTGCACGAGCCCGCGGCCGCCGCGCGACTCCAGGACCCGATGCTCGACGCGCTGTTGCGACGGCTCGTGGCCGAACTGCCTCCGCACCCGCGAATCGTCGTCACGCTGCGGTTCCAGGAGGACCTCGACCTGGCCGAGATCGCCGCCGTCGTCGACATGCCGCTGAACACCGTGAAGAGCCATCTGCGGCGCTCGCTGGAAGTGCTGCGCCGCAAGCTGGCAGATCGGGGACACGTCCATGGATCTTGAACGCGAACTGCGGCAGGCGCTCACACGCAAGAGCCCGCCGCGTGGATTCGACGAGAAGGTGCTCGGCAGAATCGCGTCGGGCGAAAAGGTCGGCCAGCCGAAGCCGCCGGCGCGGTGGACCGGCTATGCGTTGGCCGTCGCCGCATCGCTCGCGATCGTTGCCGGAGGCAGCTTCTACCTCTGGCAGCACGAACGGCAACGGCAGATGGACGCCGAACAAACGGCCCGCAATGTCGTGCTGGCGTTGCAGATCACCAGCGCGAAGGTGTCAGCGGTGCAAATGAAGGTTCAGGAGATCTCCCGATATGAACGCCAGGCTCAGTATTAGCAGCTGCGTCCTCGTCCTTGCTTATGTCCTGTTCCCCGGGATCGCCTCGGCGCAGGGCGCTCGAATTCAGATGGACCATTTGAGCCGCCTGGCCGAGAAGGCCACGGAAAGCGTCGACGTGACGGTCGACTCGGCCATGCTGAAGAAGTCGGCCGGCTTCCTCGCCGGGAGGGGCGGAGACAGCGCGAAGCTCCAGGAGCTGATCGACGGGATCAGGGGCATCTACGTCAAGCATTTCGAGTTCAACGCGCCAGGCGCCTATACCGATGCCGACGTCGAGGCTGTTCGCAAGCAGGTCGCGCGCGAGGGATGGTCGCGTATTGTCGGAGTGAAGGGCAAGGGAGAGCTGACGGAGATCTACCTGTGGAAAGAGGGCGGCAGCAACGGCGGCCTCGTGGTGATCGCCGCGGAGGCCAACGAACTGACGGTCGTCAACATCGTCGGCAACGTCGACCTGGCGTCGCTCGCCGCGCTGGGGCCGATGATTCCGAAACTGCGGAAATAAGTGGCCCGGCTGAAGCCGGGCCCTACCCTGTATTGCCATGTGCCATTTGCCATTTGCCATTTGCCATGACAGAGATCCCGATCATTTCACGGTAATCTCAAACACGCGCGGCCACAACTTCCCCGTCACGAAGATCCGGTTCTTCTGCGCGTCGTAGGCAATGCCGTTGAGCACCGCGTCGGGCGGCATCTTCGCGTTGGGCGCGCCCAGCAACCCTTTGAGATTGATCCAGCCCAGCACGCGCCCCTCTTTGGGCGAAATCCTCACGATGTAATCGGTCTGCCACACGTTCGCCCAGATCTCGCCGCGAATCATCTCGAGCTCGTTCAGGTTGCCGATGGCCACGCCGCCATCGACCACCTTGAGGCGCCGCTTTTCCTGAAAGCGGGTCGTCTCGAGAAATCGCAGCGTGCTCGTGCCATCGCTCATGATGATGCCGAGCGGATCGTGCGTCAGCCCCCACCCTTCGCCGAAGTAGGTGAAGTTCCTGATGAACTTCATCGTCTTCGCGTCGTAGATGAATCCCTGACGGTCTTTCCAGGTCACCTGGAAAATCTTGCCTTGCGCGATGGTGAGACCCTCGCCGAAGTACTGCGGATGCAGCTTCTCTTCCTGCACGACCTTGCCGCTCTCCAGCTCGACCTTGCGAGCGGCCGACTGCCCTTTCTGCCCCGTTCCCTCGAAGAGATAGCCATCGAAGTACTCGAGACCCTGAGTGAAGGCCTTCGGATCGTGTGGAAAACTGCGCACAACTGTGTACCCGGACACCGGCGCTTTCGATCCGGGCGGCGGAATGGTCTGGGGAGTCTGAGCCCCGAGCGCCAGGGTAAAGGTGACCGCGATCAGGGATACAACGGCGATTTTCGGCATACCAACATGCTAGATCGACTGTGCCACCGAGTTCCACGATCCACCGTCCGCTAACGACAGTTACAATGCGGTCATGAACACTCGACGGCCGTCGCGGCCGGCACCATCATCGCCAGCGCGTCGTATGCCGGCGGGCGCCGTATTGGCGAAGTGCCGATCAACGACATCAGCGAGGTCCTGAAGCGGCCCGAGACGTTCGTGTGGATCGGGCTCTACGAGCCCAACGAGCCGCTGCTCCGCAAGATTCAGGAAGAGTTCGGTCTCCACGATCTGGCCATCGAAGACGCGTTGACGGCCCACCAGCGCCCGAAAGTCGAGCGCTACGACAATTCCCTCTTTGTCGTCCTGCGCACGGCACAGGTCGAGGATCCGAAGCCAGGCAAGCCGTGCGATGTCCGATACGGCGAAGTCCACATGTTTCTCGGCCGCAACTTCATCGTGACGGTGCGGCACGGGTATGCGACCACGTTCACTCCCGTCCGTTCGCGTGCCGAGGCGACGCCGGAGCTGCTCAAGCAGGGCCCTGCTTTCGTGCTCTACGCGGTGATGGACTTCATCGTCGATCAGTACTTCCCGATCGTGGATGCGCTCGGCGAAGAGCTCGAGCTGCTCGAACAGCGCGTGTTCACCGGTTCGTTCAACAGGCGGTCCACCACCCAGATTTACAAGCTGAAGCGCGATCTGATCTCACTGAGGCGCGTGGTATCGCCCGTCATCGAGCTCTCGGCCCGCCTCATCCGGCTCGAAGACGACGAGCTCGTGCCCGCGCAGACCCGTCCCTACTTCAGGGACGTCTACGACCATGCGATGCGCATCAACGACATGATCGACAGCGTGCGCGACCTGCTGAGCACGACGCTCGAAGCGCATCTGTCGCTCGTGTCCGTCTCGCAGAACGAGGACACGCGGCGGCTCGCCGCATGGGCGGCGATTTTTGCCGTCCCGACCGCGATCGCGGGCATTTACGGGATGAATTTCAACACGATGCCCGAGCTCGAATGGCGGTTTGGATATCCCCTCGTGCTCGCGGTGATTTTCGGGCTGTGCGGATTGTTATACGTGAGGTTCAAACAGGCCAAGTGGCTCTAGCCCCACGATGCGGCCATTCCGTGATCTCCCAATCGCGCGAAAAACACTGACCCTCGGCCTCGTGCCGACGGTCTTCGCGCTCCTCGTCGCCATCCTCGCGTCGCTCGTCACCACCTTCGTCATGGCGCGGCGCAATCAGCACATCGACGTCGAATCGCAGGCATCGGTCGTCGCCCATAACGCCGGTGCCGCTCTTACTTCCGGCGATAAACGGGCGGTTGACGGCATGGTCGAAGCCCTCGATGAGCGGCCGAACATCGACCTGGTGTGCGTGTACGACCGGGTTGGCCAGCTGTTCAGCCACTTCCAGCGCACCGGGTTCACGTGCCCGGCCAGCTGGCCCGCCACGACGGCGGCGGGAGTGCCTACGGCCGTCCAACACGCCATGGCCGCCAACCAGGCCGTCGGCACTGTCTACATCCGCGGGAACTATTCGGCGCTGCTCGCGTGGATGCGCCGTCAGACGCTCGTCGCGCTCATCGCACTCGCCACGGGCTTTCTGGTGGCCGTCCTGCTGACGAGTCATTTGAAGCGGTATCTCGCGACGCCGATCGTCGAGCTTTCCTCCACGCTGGATCGCGTGGCGTCGAGCGGCGACTACTCCATGCGCGCGCAGGCCACGACCGGCGACGAAGTCGGCCGCCTGGTTCACTCGTTCAACACCATGCTCGAGGTCATCCAGAAGAAAGACCGCGAGCGGAACGATCTGCTCAGCGAGGTCTCAGGAGAGCAATCGCATCAAGGACGAATTTCTCGCCACGCTGTCACACGAGCTCAGGACGCCCATGAACGCCATGCTCGGCTGGCTCCAGATCATACGCACGACGAACATGGATCCGGCCACGCTCGAGCGCGCCATGGCCAGCATCGAACGCAACGCGCAGTCGCAGGCCCGCGTTGTCGAAGATTTGATTGAAGTGTCGCGCGTGGCGACCGGCAAGCTTCAGCTCCGCACCAAGGCGGTCGACGCGCGTTCGGTCGTGGAAGCCTCGCTGGATGTGGTTCAGACCGCGGCAGCGGCAAAGGGCGTGGCGCTGAAATCCAACATCGCCCCCTCGCCCGTCATGGTCTCTGGCGATCGCGACCGGCTGCAGCAGGTCGTCTGGAACCTGTTGTCGAACGCGGTCAAATTCACCGACTCGGGCGGTACAGTGGGCGTCGAGCTGACCGCGGATGAGCGCAGCTGTTCGATCGTCGTCACCGACACCGGCATCGGCATTCCACCCGAGTTTCTGCCCTACATTTTCGAGCGCTTCAGGCAGGCCGAATCAGTCGTCGACCCGCGAGCACGGGGGACTCGGGCTGGGCCTGGCGATTGCCAGAGAAATCACCGAACTGCACGGCGGCGTGCTGCGAGCGACGAGTGCCGGCCGCGGCCGTGGCAGCCGGTTCACGCTTTCGCTGCCGCGGCTGGTCGGCGTGGACGTGCCGGCAAGCCAGGCGGATACCCTCGCGCGGCCAGACCTCTCTGGCAAACGTATTCTTGTCGTTGACGATGACGTCGACAGCCGCGAAATCGCGGCACAGGCGCTGGCGGGGACGGGCGCCGCCATTACGGAGGCCAGCTCGGGGCAACAGGCGCTGGACGAATTGAACGGCCAGCTCTTCGACGTGCTCATCTGCGATCTGGCGATGCCGGGGATGGACGGGTACGAACTGCTACGGCGCATCAGGCGTGCGCATGCGGACGGATCGCCCAGCCTGGCGATTGCACTGACGGCCCTGGCCTCTGACGCAGACCGGAGGGCGGTGCTCGACGCCGGCTTCGACGATCACGTCGCCAAGCCTTTCAACTTCCCAGACTTGCTCAGAGCAGTCTCGCGAACTGCGTAGAACTGTGAAAGGGATTTTGCCGGCGGGTTCAGAACGATTGATCCCGTAGACGGTGCTGGAGTTGTCCAACCGCTCGATCGTCGGCAACACTGCGCGTGTCGCCGGTGGTCTCGATCTCCATGCTCCGGGTTTCCCCGTGGTCGTCCAGCACTTCGAGCACCTGCGCCTTCCAACCCCGATCGTTGGGCTCGGACACAATCCAGAATCTGCGGCTACCGATTTTGACTTCCTTGGCCATGTGGTCTGTAAGGATATGTCGGACGAAGGCACTCGCAGCCTTACACGGCGTTCACGCACGTCCGGGCGGCTAAACACGTAATCCGGGTGTCAGATTTGGTCACCGTCCACACGCTCGGCGCCGCTCGAACGGGCGGTCCACTGACGCGCGCGCGCGGGACCGATTTTGCTGCGAAATTGCCCGCTCGGTGCACACCTCTGCGTGGCGATCATGTCATGGACGAAGGCGGTACCTGACTTGCGATACGCGCATGAACAACGAAGAAAGAGGTCCATATGTGGAACCTGTTGAACTGCTACCTGTCGGGACGGCACGATTTCGGCGTCACCTGCGCGTCGGGCTCGGTCTTTCTTCGCTGCATTCACTGCGGTAAGCGGTCGAACGGGTGGGAGGTGCGGACCAAACGGCCGGAGCTCGTTCCGGTGGCCGCAACCACCAACCACCACGCCGCGCCGAAGGGCCGCCGAAGCCGCTAACTTGACGTCTGTCCGGGGCATAGCGAGAATAGCGCGTGCCCGTCGAACGCATCAGCAAAGAACAACTGAAGGAACGTCTGGATCGTGGGGACAAACCCACCATCCTCGACGTGCGTCTGAAATACGCGTATGAGCACAGCACGGTCAAGCTGCCGGGCGCCATCCGGGTGCCGCCATATGCGATCGAATCGGTCCCAATCCCGACCGGCGGCGATATCGTCGCCTACGATTCGGATCCCAACGAGATCGTCAGCACACACGTAGCGGCCGAGCTGCTGCGCAAGGGGATCAAGATCAGGGTCCTCAAAGGCGGGGTCCCAGAATGGCTCGCCGCCAACTTTCCTATCGAAACGAAGGAAGCACCACGCTCGGCTCCGCCCGAACCCGGATCGCTGGCCAAGGGCTAGTCTCTGCGCTCGTCGCGGTTGTCGCGTTTCTCTGCTACCACGCGACGCTTCTTCCCGGGCTCGATTTCGGCGACAGCGCCTCGTTTCAAACCGGTGTCAGCTCGCTCACGCTGACGCCGCGGCAGGCCTACCCTCTCTATTACGGCCTCGGTCACCTGTTCGTCCTGTTCCATCCCGGCGAGCCCGCGCGCGCCCTGAATCTCGCGTCCGCGGTCTACGGTGCCCTGGCGGTGGGCCTGGCGACGTGGCTTGGCGCGCGGCTGGCCCAGTCTCTTTTCGCCGGCGCCGCGGCCGGGCTGTTTCTCGCCTTCTCGTACACGTTCTGGTCGCAGGCCGTTACCGCCGAGGTTTACACCCTTCACCTGCTCCTCGTGGGCGCATCGATGCTGGCGCTGCTTGCATGGGCCGACGAGCCAACGGCCGGACGGCTCGCGTGGTTCTACGCGATCTACGCCCTCGGATTCGGCAATCACTTGAGCATGGTGCTGCTCCTGCCGGGGTTCGCCATCTTCCTGCTGATGCATCGACGCGGCCCCGCGGATCCCCTGAAGGCCCGCATGATAGCGATGGCCATCGTCATTGCGCTTCTGGGCGCGCTTCAATACGCGTGGAATTTCCGCGGGCTGTGGGCCGACCTCGAGCCGCCTGCGTCACTTGCCGAAGCGTTCGGCAAGTTCTGGTTCGACGTCACCAAAGCGGACTGGCGCGAAACGCTCGTGATGAACGTGTCCGAAACCGGACTGCACACGCGCCCGGCGATGTACTGGTTCGACCTGCGGCAGCAATTCGGCTTGCCCGGCATCCTCCTCGCAGTTGCGGGAATCGGATACGTCGCCTTCCGCTGGCCGGGACGAGGTGTGCTGCTTCTGCTGCTCTATGCCGCAAACCTCGCGTTTGCGTGGACGTACAACGTCGGCGACGCCTACATCTTCTTCCTCCCTTCCCACTACATCGTCGCGCTGTGTGCCGGCGCCGGCGTGGCCGCGCTCGTCGGCGGACTCATGCAACTGCCACTTCGCGGAGTGGCAGCGGCGGCGGGATTCGTGCTTCTGCTGTATCCCGCCTGGCGCGGCTACGACACGTTTCCGGCCGTCGATCGAAGCCAGGACAACCGCGCCGTTGCGCTGCTCCACGCGTTCACGCGGGCGAATCGTCCGACGGTGTTTGGCGTCGACAGCAACTGGCAGGTGCAGAACGCGTTCGAGTACTTCATGCGCGAGCACAGGCCCGGCGTGCCATGGTTTGCCACCGAGGAGCTGACGTGGCTGGCGTGGCCGGGTGGACGCAATCGATTCGCGGTATTTGTCGCCGAGAATGCGATAGCCGCGCGCGACGTCGTGCTGACAGGTCGGGCGTATGACAAGGTCCACCCCCCGAACCCATCCCAATGGCAGCACGACCCCCCTCCAGACGAACTGCGGTTCAGCAACGAACTGAAGGGACTCCGGACCGGGGTTCCGTACGTATTCGCGATCCTCCGACCCGACCGCGAGTTTCCACTGAACACCATCAGCGTCGGTCGCGGCTGGAAAACCCTGACCACGGCGACCGCGGAGCCAACCCTCCGCCAATACAACGTGATCGCCGGGAGAGTCGGCGAGCGCCCCGAGCTGGTTGAAACGAGCGACCGGCCGTTTCGCGTTCGCGTGCGGATCGAGCCGTTCGACCTCGACATTCGGATGGAGTCCTGGCTGCCAACCGACACCATCCGCCGCGCCGGCTTCGGCCACGTCATCGTCAACGGCCGCCACGAACTGACGCTGGAACGCGGCATCAGCTTCAAGGCCCTGGGTCCCGGCAATCTCACCCTTTACGACTCAGGAATCTTCGCTCCCATCCCGACGGTCCGTTTTTCCCCTCGCCCTAAGCCCTCAGCCCTAAGCCCTAAGCCCTAAGCCCTAGAAAGTGCTATCTTTAAGCTACCGTGGGACTTCGCCTTCTGACTGCCGCCCTCGTCGTCGCCCTGGCCGGCCAGGTGGGGGCCCAGTCGGCTCAGACGGCCGACGCCCTCGCGCGCGACCTGCAGCGCAGGTACGACAAGGTGGCCGACTTTTCCGCCGACTTCGTCCATGCCTACCGTGGCGGCGTGCTCAAACAACAGGCCACCGAGCGCGGCAAGCTCCTGGTCAAGAAACCCGGAAAGATGAGATGGGAGTACACTGCTCCCGAGCGGAAGCTCTTCGTTTCGGACGGGCGCAAGATCTACTCCTACATTCCGCTCGACAAGCAGGTTGTCGTCGGCACGATGCCGCGTGACGAACAGGCCCCGACGCCGGCGCTGTTCCTCACGGGCAAGGGCGACCTCACCCGCGACTTCAACGCCGCGTTCGACAAGGTGCCCGATGCGCCCGCCGGCTCGATCGCGTTGAAGCTGACGCCCAAGCGGCGCGAGCCCGAGTACGAGTCGTTGACGCTGGTCGTCGAGCCCAAAACACTGGATTTGCAAATGCTCATCACGATCGACGCGCAGGGCGGCCGCTCGGCGTTCACCTTCTCGAATTTCAAGGAAAATGTCGGCATTGCCGATAACCAGTTCGTGTTTCAGATGCCGCGCAATGTTGAAGTCGTCACCGATGGCGGGGGCCGCTAGCGTGCTCGCGCGATTCTCATTCGGGCGATCGATTTCAGTTCTCTTGATCGCCGCGACGTTCTCCGGTTGCATTACCAGCGCGGCGCTTCGGGAAGCACGCAAAGCCGAAGACCGGCAGGACTACGACGTGGCGGTCGTCGAGTACACTCGAGCGCTCCAGAGCGATCCGGACGACGTGAACGCGCGAACCGGCCTGCAGCGCGCCAAGCTGCGCGCGTCGCAGGATCACTTCACGCGGGCGCGCCGCCTCGCCGGCACCGGCCGGCTCGACGAAGCGGTCTCCGAATATCAGCTGGCCGCCGAGCTCAATCCAGAAAACGCCCAGGTGCAGAAAGAGCTGGCGGACACGCAAAGCGTGCTCCGCGCCAAGGTGCCGGTGCGGAAGGATGGAAAAACCGAGCTCGAGGCGCTGGTCGAGCGCATGCGGGACCAGCCGCTGCCCGGAATCTCGATTCCGGCCGATCCTTTGCCGGATGAGCTGAACTTCCGCAACGCGAGCAGCGACATCGTCATTCGCGCGCTGGCGCAGATGTCAAAAGTGAACGTCGTCTTCGACCCGGCCTTCCGGGCGCAGCCGATCAACATCGAGATTCGCAACCAGACCCTGGACCAGGCGCTCCGCGCGATTACTGCCAGCACGCAGACCTTCTATCGGGTGACGGCGCCACGCACCATCGCCATCGTGCCCGATACACCGGCGAAACGGCGCGAGTACGAAGAAGACCTGGTGCGCACGTTCTATCTCAGCAATGCCGACGTCAAAGAGACGATGGACATGCTGCGGATCGTCATCGACGCCCGCCGTATCGCCGCGATCGCGGGGACCAACGCCATCACCATTACCGACACGGCCGAACGGATTGACGCGGCGGGCCGGCTCATCAGCATGATCGACAAGGCCCGTCCCGAAGTGATGACCGATGTCGAGCTGCTCGAGGTGAACCGGACGCGGCTGAACGAATGGGGATTGCAGTTCGCGTCGCCGAACTCGGCCGGCATCAACGGCGTGGCCGACGTCAACAAGCCAGGCCTGACGCTCCAGGACCTGCAGAACCTGACCGCCTCCAACGTATTCATGACCAACGTGCCGGGCCTGTACTACCGGCTCATCAAGCAGGATCGCGCGACGCGCGTGCTCGCGAATCCCCAGCTCCGGTCCCAGGTCGGCATCGCCGCGCAGGCCCAGTTCGGCGAGCGCGTGCCGGTACCCGTCACGACGTTCTCCCCCATCGCGACTGGTGGCGTGAACCAGCAGCCGATTACGTCGTTCAACTACGAGAACATCGGCGTCAACATCGACATCACGCCCCGCACGCACATGGACAACGACGTGACGCTGGCGCTGGCGATCTCGGTGACGAGCATCTCGGGCGAGGGATTTGGGGGATTGCCGACGTTCGGCAACCGGCTCATCAAGACGACGATTCGCCTGCGCGACGGCGAGACGAACATGCTCGCCGGCCTGATTCGTGATGACGAGCGGAAGGTCCGCGATGGAATCCCCGGGCTGAGCGACATTCCGGCTGTCGGGCACATCTTCGGGCACTCGAGCAACGAGCGGCAGCAGACCGACGTCATCCTGATGCTGACACCGCGCATCGTGCGCGTGCTCGACATCACCGAGGACGACCTGCGCGCCTTCCAGATGGGCCGCGACTCGGGACCGAGCGCCGGACCTGTCAGCCCCGTGCCGGCTGGCGGCGTGGATCTGCCGCTTCCGGAAGACCAGGCGCCTCCGCCGGGGGAATTGCCCGAACGGCCGGCTCCGAGTGGGCTGCCGTCCTCGCGCCCGATCCTTCCACCCGTGCCTCAAGCCCCGCCCAACCCGGGGCAATCACCACCCCCGCAGTAGCATGGCTCCCGTGGTGCCTGCCATCGTGGCGCGCGCAAGCGCTCATGGGACTCGTACGGCCATTTTCGATCGCAATGGACGCTACACATACGATCAGCTGTGCGCCGCGGCGGCGGCCGTGGCCGCGCGACTGCTCGACGGGCGCAGCGATCTCGATGAGGCACGCGTCGGCTTCCTCGTCACGCCGGGATTCGAGTACGTGGCCGTGCAGTGGGGCATCTGGCTCGCCGGCGGCATCGCCGTCCCGCTGCCGCTGTCTCACCCGCCGGCCGAGCTCGCGTACCTGATTCAGGATTCGGAAGCGTCCATTGTGGTTGCGGACGCTGAGAACCAGGCGGCGATCGAACCCCTCGCGAACTCGGCAGGCGCGCGCTTCTACACGAGCGCGAACCTTACGAACCTCACGAACCCACGAACCGACGAACCCACGAACCTGACGAACCCCACGAACTTTACGAACCCAACGAACCCAACGAACCGTCCAGCCTTAATCGTCTATACCAGCGGCACCACCGGCCGTCCGAAAGGTGTCGTCACAACGCACGCCAATCTCACCGCGCAGATCGAGTCGCTCGTGACCGCCTGGGAATGGACCGCATCCGATCGCACGCTGCTCGTCCTTCCCCTGCATCACGTGCACGGAATCCTCAATATCGTCTCGTGCGCGCTCTGGAGCGGCGCGGTGCTCGAAATGGCGCCCCGGTTCGAGAGCGAATCGACGTGGGAACGCCTCTCGTCGGGCGAGCTCACGCTGTTCAGCGCGGTTCCGACGGTCTATCACCGGCTGATCGGTTCGTGGGACGGCGCGCCGGCGGATGTTCGAGAGTCACGCTCGCGCGGCTGCCACGCGCTGCGCCTGATGATGAGCGGATCCGCGGCGCTTCCCCGAATCGTGCTCGATCGATGGAAGGAGATCAGCGGGCACGTCCTCCTCGAACGGTATGGCATGACAGAGGTCGGGATGGCGCTTTCGAATCCACTGCACGGCAATCGGCGGCCCGGGTATGTCGGCCAGCCCCTGCCCGGCGTATCAGCATGCATCGTTGACGGCGAGCTGCAGCTCAAGGGGCCAGGGGTGTTCTCGGAATACTGGAGGCAGCCCGACGCCACACGAGAGGCGTTCGTGGATGGCTGGTTTCGCACCGGCGATGCCGCCGTCGTCGAGGACGGCGCGCTATCGCCTGCTCGGACGCGCGAGCGTCGACATCCTCAAATCCGGCGGACACAAGATCTCCGCCCTCGAAATCGAGGAGGTGCTGCGCACGCATCCCGCCATTGCCGAGTGCGTCGTCGTCGGCGTGGACGACGTGGAGTGGGGTCAGCGCGTCTGCTGCGCGGCCGAACTGCGGCCGGACGCGAGACTCGATCTCGAGGAGTTGAAACAATGGGCCAGAACACGTCTGGCCCCGTACAAAATTCCGCGGAACCTTGCGTGCGTGTCGCAGCTGCCGCGAAACGCCATGGGCAAGGTCGTCAAGCCTGAGGTTGCGGCACTCTTTGCTCGATCTGCTCAACCCGCGCGCCCAGCATCTTGAGCCGCTCGACCAGGTGCCCGTAGCCGCGTTCGACGGTCTCGAGCGGGCTCAGGCGGCTCTGCCCTTCGGCGGCCAGCCCGGCGGCAATCAGCGCCATTCCAGAACGCAGATCGCGGCTGTCGAGCTTGCGTCCCCGCAGCCTGCTGGGCCCGGTCACGATGATCCGGTGGGGATCGCAGAGAAACAGATCGGCCCGCATGCCGCTGAGCTGCTCGAGCGCGAACAGACGCAGTTCGTACATCCAGTCGTGAATCAGCGTCCGGCCCTCGGCCTGCGTCGCCAGCACCGTGACGAGGCTGACGAAATCGCTTGGGAAGCTCGGCCACAGGCCGGTGGTAATCCGTCCTGCCGCAATCGGGCTCGATGGTTGAATCGTCATGAGGCCGTCTTCGAACGTGCATTCGATGCGCATCCGCTTCAGCACGAAGGCAATCCCTTCGACGTCCTCCCCGCGTGCGCCGCGGACCTCGATGGCCCCGCCCGTCACCGCGGCGACCACCGCCCAGCTGCCGGCCTCGATGTAGTCCCCGTTCAGCGTGTGGGTCGCACCACTCGGCCGCGTCGTGCCTTCGATGCGAATCGTCGACGATCCTGCGCCGGTGATACCGACACCCATCTGCTGCAGGAACTCGCACACCTCGACCACGTGCGGCTCGGTGGCGGCATGACGGATTTCCGTGACCCCCTCGACCGTCGCTGCCGCGAGAAGCGCGGTTTCGGTACCTGTCACCGACGCTTCGTCCAGATACATCGACGCCGGGTGCAGTCCGTCAGGGGCCTCCAGCGCATGCCCGGTCGAAGGCAGAACCGTCGCCCCGAGGTGCACGAGCGCATCGATGTGTGTGCCGATGGTGCGGCGTGCCGGGAAGTCGCCGCCCGGCGTCGCCAGCACCGCGCGTCCGGTACGCGCCAGCAGCGGCCCGAGCAGAAGCACCGAGCCTCGCAGCTTGCCCACCAGCTCGCTGGTCGGCTCTGATGTGAGAATGTCGCGGCACCTCACGCGCACCGTCGTCGTGCCGACGCCATGGACTTCGGCGCCCACTTCGGTCAGCAGCTTCGCCATGACCTCGACATCGCCGATGCGTGGCATGTTCGTGAGCACGCACTCTTCGGTCGTCAGCAGGCACGCCGCCAGCAGCGGAAGCGCGGCGTTCTTGTTGCCCTCGACGTCGATTCTTCCCGAGATCGGGCGGCCACCTTCAATCAACAAACTCGACATCAGAAATCTCCCAGGTAGACGATTTCTTCCTGTAGCGCGACGCCAAACCGCTCGCTCACGCGCGACCGGCACAAATCGATAAGGCCGCGAATGTCGGCTGCCGTCGCACGCCCTTCGTTGACGATGAAGTTGCCGTGCGTCGGAGAGACGCGGGCGTCGCCACGCGCGACGCCTTTCAGCCCGGCTCGATCGACGAGCGCACCGGCCGACGCGGGAATGTCCGGCGGCACATCCTTGCGCTCGGGATTCTGAAAGATGCAACCCGCGCTCGGCGTGTCGAGCGGCTGCGTCTTCTTGCGGTACGCGAGCGACTGGCGGGCTACGTCGCGAAGCGCCGCGGGATCGCCCGACGACACGCGGAAGACCGCGGACAGCAGGACCTCGCCGGTTTTCTGCAAGCGGCTTCGATCGTACCCGAAATCCATTTCGTCGCGGGGAACATCGCGCGTCGATCCGTCGGCGCAGGCGAGCCGCACCGATTCCACCAGCTCGCCGATGAGGCGGCCTCCAAAGTGCGCGTTGCCGAAGATGGCGCCGCCAACCGTGCCGGGCGTACCGGCCCACGCTTCGAGCCCGGCGATTCCCCGCTGGACGGTCCAGCGGACCAGCCCGTTAATGGTCGTGGCCGCGTCGGCGCGCACGCGGTCGGCGTCGAGTCTGCTCGATGTGGCCGCCACGAGGCCGGACCACAAGTCCGCGGACGCCGCGATCGCCGACGAGCACATTCGATCCGCCGCCGAGCAGGGTCACCCTCACGCCATTGGCGTGCGCGATACGAAGCGCTTCCATGATTTCGTGGGACGATCGCGTCTCCAGGAACCACTCCGCCGGCCCGCCGACCTTGAACGTCGTCAATGGTGCCAGCGGCGCCTCGCTGGCAAGCCGCCCATCGCCAAAGGCCAGCATCATCTGGCGCGAAAATTCGTCACTTAGGCGCCAAGCAGGACCTCCCGTTGGCGCAACGCCTCGTCGGCCTCTTCGACCGAGCATGTCTCGAACTCCACCCAGTCGCCGGGGGCCAGCTGGCCCGCAACTGGAAGGTCCGCCTTAATAACGACGCCTGCAATCTGGTATCCACCGGTCGTCGCGTGGTCGTTCATCAGAAGGATCGGCTGCCCGGTGGGCGGTATCTGGATGGCCCCAGTCGGCACCGCCGTCGAAACGAGCTCTCCCGTCGCTTTGATCGGCACGGTCGCACCTTCAAGCCGGTATCCCATGCGATTCGACTGCGACGAAATCCGGAAGCGCGCTCCTGTCAGATGTTTTGCCATCCCCGGGTCGACAGGAACAACTCGAAGTTTCCGCCATGCGAAAAGTGGCCCTGCCTTTGAAAATGCTCCCGGAGCTATTTCAAAAACGGATCCCGGAACCGTTTCTCCTTGAGCCAGCGCATCACCGGACGCGAAGGGCTCGGCCTTCGTGACCGCCCATCGCGGTCAGGACGTGTGTCGAACGGCTCCCGAGAACCGGGACGACATCTACGCCGCCGGCAACCGAGATGTAGGCTCGAGCGCCCCGCATCCGCTCCCCAAAGCGCAATACCGATCCCGCCCGCACATCGACTGCCTGATTCATCTCCACGATCTGATCGTCGAGTGTCAGCTCAAACTCCGCGCCGGTCACCGCGACGCTCGTCGCACGCTCGAATCGAACCTGCGGTCCCGTCAGAGTCACTTCCAGCCCAGCGGCCGTGGGATCGTTGCCCACGAGAAGATTCGCCAGACGATGTGAGAACCAGTCGAGGGCACCGCTGACCGGCACGCCCCGCGACTGATAGCCCCAACGCCCGAGATCCTGCACCGTCGTGAACAGCCCCGGACGAATGATGGAAAATGCGCCATCGCGTCACGCTGCCACGAACTTCACGCGGTCGCCGGCTTTCAGCAGGAAGGGTTCGGGGCGGGCCGCATCGAACAGTCTGAGCGATGTTCTCCCGATGATTCTCCAGCCCCCAGGCGACTCGCACGGATAGATCCCCGTCTGCATCCCGGCGATTCCCACAGACCCCGCCGGCACGCGTAAACGCGGCGCATCCAGCCTTGGCATGGCGATTCTCGCGTTCACCGCTGCCATGTATGGGAATCCTGGGAGAAAACCCAGCATGTACACGCGGTACTCAGTCGCGGTGTGCAGTCCAATCACCTCGTCCTCGGGAACATCGCGCAAACGCCGCAACCGCCGCCAAATCCGGACCGGCCTCGCCACCATAGCTCACCGGGACTTCGACGGTCCGCGTATCGGCAGCTCGCTTCGCCCACGGTCCGCACGGCAAGCGCCTTCATTTCTATGCAAAGCGAGTCCCGATTCATCGTGCGCGGATCAAAATGGACCGTCACGGCGTTGTACGTAGGCACGACGTCGCGCACGCCGTCGAGGGCGAGGCCCTCGAGCAACCTTGCGAAGGCCACGCATCGTGCGTTGATCCCGTCATCGATTGTCGTGCCGAATTCAATCGAGACGCAGGTATCTCCCACAATGGCGACACGACCCTGGCTCATGCACCAAGCGCCTGCAGGGTTTTCTGATGAATGCCGCCAAAGCCGCCGTTCGACATGAAGACGACCAGGTCTCCGGCTTTTCTCTCTTTCACGATCGTCGTCACGATGTCGTCGATCGACGCGGCCGCCCTCGCACGCTGACCCGCGCCTTTGAGGTCGCTCACGAGCTCCTGAGCGGAGAGCCGCTCGGACTCCGGCAGGCTCGTGCGGAACACGGGTGCAATGATGACCTCGTCGGCGGGTCCGAACGCGCGCGCGAAGTCCTGCTGGAATACGCGGCGGCTCGACGACGCCGAGCGTGGCTCGAAAATGGCCCAGATGCGCTTATGCGGATTCGCCGCGCGGAGACCCGCCAGCGTCTCGGCGATGGCGGTCGGGTGGTGGGCGAAGTCGTCGTACACGGTCACTCCAGCCGCCTCGCCGTAGATCTCGAGCCGACGCTTCACACCCTGGAACTCCGCCAGCCCTTCGGCGATGCGCGCCGCTGGCACGGAGACGGTATGCGCCACCGCGATCGCGGCAAGCGCGTTGCGAACGTTGTGCGCACCGAACAGCGGAAGCCGCATCGCGCCGAACAGCGACCCCTGATGCAGTGACGTTGAACGACTGCCCCGCGTTCGAGACGGTGATATCCGATGCGCGCCAGTCGGACGACTCGTCGAGTCCGAATGTCTCGACGGGGCTCACGGCCCATTTCTTCAACGCCAGCGCGTCTGGCGAATCGGCCCCGAGCAACAGCAGTCCGGTGCGCGGCACGAGGTTGACGAGCCGCCGGAACGCCAGCCGCACGGCGTCGAGATCGCTGTAGATATCGGCGTGATCGAACTCGACGTTGTTGATGACGGCGATGTCCGGCAGATACTTCAGGAACTTCGCCGTTTTGTCGAAGTAGGCGCTGTCGTATTCATCGCCCTCGATGACGAACTCGCGGCCCTGGCCCAGTCGATAGCTCGATCCATCGTCCCCGAGGTTGCGGGCGATGCCGCCCACGAGAATGCTCGGGTCCAGGCCACCGTGCACGAGCAGCCAGCCGGCCAGCGACGTCGTGGTCGTCTTGCCGTGTGTGCCCGCGATGACAATCGACGTCGCGTCCCAGAGAAAGTGTTCCCGGACCGCTTCGGGCAGCGAGCAGTACCGCACCTTCCGGTCGAGCACGATCTCGAGCTCGATGTTTCCCCGGGAAATCGCGTTGCCGACCACCACGAGATCGATGGCCGGCGTGATGTGTTCCGCGCGATAGCCGGAAAGCGTCCGAATCTTCTCGGATTCCAGAAACGTGCTCATCGGCGGGTAGACGTTCTCGTCGGAGCCCTGCACGTCGTGGCCCTTGCGCTTCAACAGCGCCGCCAGCGTGGCCATAGCCGTCCCGCATACACCGATGAAATGAATCGTCACTCGACGCCCGCCTCTTCGATAATCAACCGCGACCGTCCGTTTGCGACGACGCGCGCGCGCACGCCGAACGGCAGCGTCACGAACGGCGCGGTTGTGTGTCCCGACGGAAAGCCGTAAACCACGGGGCCGTCGAAGTCCCTCAGCAATGCCGATAGCACACTCTTCGCCGACGGCTCTCCGCGTGGCTCATCGCAATCCTTGAACTCGCCGAGCACGATCGCCGATGCCGAGTCGACGACACCCGCCAGACGCAGCTGCGTCAGCATACGATCGAGCCGATACGGACGCTCGCCCGCGTCTTCGAGAAAGAGGATGTGGCCCTTGCGGCGGCTTGAACGCGTAGGGCGTGCCGAGCGACGCCACGAGCTGCGCGAGCGTCCCGCCCATCAGCGGGCCCGCCGCTTCTCCGGGTCGAAACGCCTCGAGCGTGGCCCCGCCAAGCTCGCCGAGCGGCTCTGCCTGGGTCAGTGCGCGGACGAACGAGTCGCGATCGTAGCCCTCTACGCCACGACCGAGCCTCCGATCCAGCATCGGACCGTGGAACGAGACGATGCCATGGAGCGTCGTCAGGTACGTGAGAACGGTCGTCAGGTCGCTGTAGCCGATGAAGGCCTTCGGCGTGCGGCGAAGATCTTCCCTGTCGAGGAGGGGTAGCACGTGCACGCTGCCGAAGCCGCCGCGGACCGCGACCAGCGCCTTCACCGACGGGTCTCGCCACGCACCGAGGAACGCCTGCGCGCGAAGCGGATCCGGTGCCCGCGACATACCCGGCATGTCGAGCGAACACGGTCTCGTCGAATACGGGCTCGAAACCGAGCTCCTGGAGCTCGCGGACGCCCTTGTCGAACTCTTCGCGTTGGAATGAACTGGCGGGCGCGACGACGGCGATGCGGTCTCCCGGGCGCAGGCGTGGTGGTTTCAACATTCGGTTCAGGCGAACTGCGACATCCGCTCCGAAATCGCTCGATGCTCTTCCAAGCCGATCATCTGCCGCAGTCGTGCCGCCGTCGGAGGACGCCACTCGCGCAAAAAGCCCTCCTTCGCCCGGCGGTTGCGCTCGAGCGCGGCCTCCACCTGCTTCAACGGCAACCGCTGGTCCTCGACCGCGCGGATCAGGGCCTCCAACGCCTGAACCTGAAGGCCGATGTCCACGGCGCTGCCGCTGCCGCACATGAGAATGGCATCACAGCCCGCCGATATCGCGGCGACGGCCGCATCGCCGGCAGAATAGTTATCGGCAATTGCCTTCATTTCGAGATCGTCCGAGACGATCACGCCGTTGAACCCCAGCTCTTCCCGCAGGATCTTCTGAACGATCTTTTTCGACAACGTCGCCGGGAGCTCGTCATCGATCGTCGTCACGAGCACGTGCGCCGTCATGAGGAACGCCACGCGGGCTTCGATCGCCATCCTGAAAGGCACGAACTCCACCGCACGCAGCCTGTCTGGCGGATGCTCGACGATAGGAAGCTCGGCATGGGAATCGGTCGCGGTATCGCCGTGACCTGGAAAATGTTTGCCGCAGGCGGCCACGCCGGCACGCTGCAGCTCTTCGATGATCACGCGGCCCAGCTTCGACACGACTTCCGGCTTCTCGCCAAGCGCGCGGTCGCCGATCACCGGATTCTTCGGATTCGTGTGGATGTCGAGCACCGGCGCGTAGTCGAGCGTGATGCCGACGGCCGCCATCTCGGCCGCCAGTGCCGCCGCGAACTTTCGAGTCAGCGCGATGTCATCGCTTCGTCCGAGCGTCGCCATCGGCGGCCACTCCGTGAAAGGCGACTTCAGGCGGGCGACGCGCCCTCCCTCCTGGTCGATACCGACCCAGCCGGGCATTTCGACACCCAGGTTCCTGATATCGAAGGCCAGGCCGGCCACCTGCTCGGGATCTTCGATATTTGCCAGGCGTCGAAAGATCGTGATACCGCCAAGATCGAATTCGCGCGCAAGCGCGCGCATTTCTACGGGAATCTGACTACCGGCGAAACTGCCGATGAGCAGCTGGCCGATGCGGCGGCGAAGCGGTTGAGGCGACACGACTTATCATTATAGGATGGCCGCGACCGATAAGGTTGCTATGGAACGGGAACCCGACGCCGCACCGGACGAATCCTGGGGACCACCCTCCCGCCTGAGCCTTCCCGAAGTCCACGGAACGATTCCCATTCCGGTGACCGGCGGCTTCTGGCGGAAGATGCTGGCCTTCGCCGGCCCGGGCTATCTCGTCGCGGTCGGCTACATGGACCCGGGCAACTGGGCCACCGACATCGCGGGAGGGGCCAAGTTCGGGTACACGCTGCTCAGCGTGATCGTGATCTCGAACTTCATGGCGATTCTGCTCCAGTCGCTCGCCGCGCGGCTGGGCATCGCCAGCGGCCGCGACCTGGCGCAGGCCTGCCGCGACGCGTACTCGCGCCGCACGGCATTTGCCCTCTGGATCGTGTGCGAGATCGCGATCGCGGCCTGCGATCTCGCCGAAGTCCTCGGCGCGGCCATCGCGCTGCAACTGCTCTTCGGCATCCCGCTGCTCTGGGGGGTGTGTCTGACGGCCACCGACGTGTTCCTCGTGCTGTACCTGCAGAATCGCGGCTTCCGGTACGTCGAAGCCATCGTGCTGACGCTGATTCTCGGCATCGCCAGCTGCTTTGCGATCGAGTTGTGGATGGCGCGGCCCGACATGGGCGCGCTCGCCTTCGGCCTCGTACCGCAGGCGGAGATCCTGCGCAATCCTGAGATGCTCTACATCTCGATCGGGATCCTGGGGCAACGGTCATGCCCCACAACCTGTACCTGCACTCGTCGATCGTGCAGACGCGCAAGTACGGCGATTCGCTCGATGCCAGACGGGAAGCGATTCGCTACGCGACGATTGATTCCACCGTTGCCCTGATGTCGGCGCTCTTCATCAACGCCGCCATTCTCATCATGGCGGCAGCGGTGTTCAACCCCGACCCGAAATACCATGGGGTCGCAGACATCGGCGACGCCTACCTGCTGCTGGATCCCCTGCTCGGCGCAACGGGCGCCAGCATGCTGTTTGCCGTCGCGCTGCTCTTCTCCGGTCAGAACGCGACGCTGACGGGGACGCTGGCCGGCCAGATCGTGATGGAAGGCTTCCTGAACATCCGCCTTCGACCCTGGCTGCGCCGGCTCATCACACGTCTCATCGCCATCGTGCCGGCGGTCATCGTCATCGCCATCAAGGGCGAGGAGGGCTCCGGGCCCTTGCTGGTGCTCAGTCAGGTCGTGCTGAGCCTGCAACTTCCGTTTGCGATCTTCCCGCTCATCCAGTTCACGAGCGACCCGAAGATCATGGGACCGTTCGCGTCCAAATTCTGGATCAAGGCGCTGGCCTGGCCCGTTTGCCTTATCATCGCAGGGCTGAACGTGTACCTGCTTTACCAGACCGCCATTGAGTTCTTCGGGGGTTGACGTGTATCAGCACATTCTCGTCGCGGTCGAACATTCGAAAGCCGATGAAGCGATCCTCGATCACATCATCAGCCTCGCCCGAATGACCAACGGACGCCTGCTGCTGGTGCACGTTGCCGACGGCTTCGCCGCCCGCCATTTCGAAGATCTCGAGCTGCGCGAGTCGGAGGAAATCCGCGACGATCGCGCGTATCTCCAGCGCCGGGCCGACGAGCTTCGCAATGCCGGGCTCCAGGTCGACTGCCGGCTCGCCATGGGCGATCCGGCGACCGAGATCATCAAGATTGCCGACGAGGAGCACGTCGATCTGATCGCCATGTCCACGCACGGCCACCGCTTCCTCTCGGACCTCGTCCACGGCACGACGGTCGACAAGGTCCGTCACACGGTTCGCGTTCCGGTCCTGCTGCTTCGCGCCCACTGATCGTTGACCGACTATCGCCCGAAGACCATGGCCCATCGCCCATCGACTATCCGAGCGTCTGCTCCGACACGAATCGACCTGGCGGGCGGTACGGTAGACATCTGGCCGCTCTACCTCTTCCACGAGAACGCGCAGACCGTGAACGCCGCGATCAGCCTGCGCGCCCACGCCGAGATCCTGCCGCGTACCGACGGCCGGATCGTGCTGGAATCCATCGACTCCTCGAAAACGGTTGAAGCGTCGAGCTGGGAAGCGCTGGCCGACGGAGACGGCCTCCCGCTGCTCAGCAAGCTCGCGTATTTTTTCAAGGCGAGGAACCTGACGCTCCGTACCCGCGGAGAGTCTCCCACCGGCGCGGGCATCGCCGGTTCCTCGGCGCTGAACGTCGCCGTCTGCGGTGCTTTCGCCGAATGGGCAGGCATGCAGATCGAGGGAGAAGACCTGCTGACCATCGCCATGAACGTCGAGGCGCAGGTGATTCACGTGCCGACCGGATTGCAGGACTATCGCCCCGCCTACTATGGCGGGATCGCGGCAATCGAGCTGCGACCCGAGGGCGTCAGGCGTGTGGCCATCGACGTCGACCCTGTTGCCTTGCAGGAGAGAGTCGTCCTTGCCTACACCGGTGCGCCGCATTTTTCCGGCACGAACAACTGGGAAATCATGAAGCGGCACATCGACGGCGACCGCCACGTCGTCGCGTGCTTCGATCGGATCGTGGAAGCGACCGCCGGTCTTCGAGACGCCCTCAGCCGTGGCGATTGGACCGCCGCCGCGAACCAGATCAACCGCGAATGGGAAGCGCGCAAGAAGCTCGCGCCGGGCGTCACGACGCCGATGATCGAGGCGTTGATGCAGTCGGCGTTCGCGGCCGGCGCACGCGCCGCCAAAGTGTGCGGCGCCGGCGGCGGCGGGTGCCTGTTCTGCCTCGCAGACCCGAAAGACGTGCCGGCCGTCCAGCAGGCCCTTTCCTCGGGCGGCGCAAGGCTCCTGGACTACCGCATCGAAACCGATGGGCTCCGTGTTGAACGAACAAGAGATTAGGAGTTCAGGAGAAATCTTTTGAAAAGAATTCTCTTAGTCTCGTAAGCTCTTGTTCAGAACATGGAAAACTCGGAATCGCGCGGATCTTTGCGGAGATCGCCGATCTCCTCGAGATCAAGAACGAGAACGCGTTCAAGATACGGGCGTACCGCAACGCCTCGGAAACCATCGCCCACGCCACCGACAAGCTCGCCTCCTGCACCGACGAACAGCTTCGCGCGATTCCCGGCATTGGCAAGGACCTGGCCGCGAAGATCCGCGAGATTGCCGACACCGGCGAATCGCGATATCACCGGGAACTTCTCGAGCAGTTTCCGCCGACGATCCTCGATCTCCTCCATCTCCAGGGAGTGGGGCCGAAGACCGTCGCCATGCTCTACTCGCAGCTCGGCATCAAGACGATCGAAGAGCTCGAGACGGCCTGTCACGACGGCCGCATCCGCGCGCTGAAAGGGCTCGGCCCGAAAAAGGAGCAGTTGATTCTGCGCGCCTGCGTGGAGCGCAGGCAGAACTCGGGACGCCATCTCCTGCCGGACGCCGCCGAGGCGGCCGCCCTCCTGCTCGAGTACCTTCGCGGCGCGTGTCCGACCGTCATCTTCGACAACGTCGGCAGCATCAGGCGCGGCGCCGAAACCTCGGGAGACATCGACATTCTCGCGACGGGAGCTGGCGCCGACGTCATGTCGACGTTCACGGGCTACAAGCTGGTCGAGCGTGTTCTCGGGCAGGGCGAGACGAAGTCGAGCGTCCTCCTCGGGGGCGGCATTCAGGCCGACCTGCGGCTCGTCGTGCCCGACAGCCGCGGCGCCGCCCTGCAGTATTTCACCGGCTCCAAATCGCACAACATCGCGCTGCGCGATCGGGCGATCTCGCGCGGCTTCAAGCTGAACGAGTACGGCCTGTTCCGTGTTGACGACGGCTCGGTGGTGGCGGGACGAACCGAAGCCGACATCTACGCGGCGCTCGGGCTCGAGGAAATACCGCCCGAGCTTCGCGAGGGCCGGGGAGAGCTCGAAGCGGCCGAGCGCGGCGCGCTGCCCCGCCTCGTCACGCTCGAGGATATTCAAGGCGATATTCATTCGCACACCACGGAGACCGACGGCCGCGAAGACATCGAGACCATGGCGACGGCCGCACGCGAGCTGGGCCTGAAGTACCTGGCGATTACCGATCACAGCAAGGCGCTGGCGATGGCCAACGGGCTCGACGAGCACCGCGCCATCCAGCACGCGCGGCGCATCCGGGAGATCGGCGGGCGGCTCGAGGGCATCACGCTGCTGGCTGGAATCGAGTGCGACATTCGCACGGACGGCTCGATGGATCTCGCCGACGACTGCCTGGCGGAGCTCGACGTTGTCGTGGCGTCGGTGCACTCGTCGTTCAACCTCGACGAAGCGCAAATGACCGACCGCATGCTGCGGGCGATCGCGAACCCCTATGTGGACATCATCGGCCATCCGATGGGCCGCCGGCTGCTTCGACGCGAGCCCTACAAGCTGGACATCAACCGGTTCATCGACGCAGCGGCCGCGGCTGGTGTCGCTCTCGAGATCAACTGCCAGATCGACCGCCTCGATCTCTCGGACATCAATGCCAGGGCCGCGCGCGATCGCGGGGTCAAGATCGTCATCAGCACGGATGCACACGCGACAAGCGCGTTCAGGTTCATGAAATGGGGCGTCCAGATGGCCCGCCGGGCGTGGCTGACGAAAGAGGACGTGCTGAACACGAGGAGCGTGGAGGAATTCAGAGGAGCCTGCGGCGGAATCAGAGGAGAGAAGGGAGTAAGGAAAAAGTGAAGAAGTAAAAAGGAATAAAGATAAGGAATAGAAAGTTCTACTTGCGTCTATTCCTTTTCCCTATTCCTTTTTCCATTTTCACTTTTGCCTTTCCTATTGCCCACCCTTGCCCAGTCCGACCGCATTTGCGACAGGCCGTCCATGTACACCGCCACTCGTTCCCGTTCTTCTTCGCTCGGCATCGACTTCAGCAGTTCGATGGCCTTGGCGAAGTCCTGCTTAATCGTGGCGCGGGATGTCTGGTAGTACAGGTTCTTGATTTCGGCCAGCTTGTCCTCGGCCGAGAGCATCCTGATCATTTCTTTTCAGGCGAGGTCAGACGCTTGCGGACGGCGAGCTTGAGCGGTTCCTGCAGGTTCCGGTCGAGGGCGATCATCTTGAGGTCCTTGTCGTTCAGACGCTGCACGAAATGCATCGAGATGGCCAGCGGCGTCTTCGGGTTCTTCGTCAACGCGACGATGACCCCGTAGTTCTTCATCCACGCCCGGTTCATGCCGATGATGCGGAGCACCTCTTCGGACACGTTCGCCATTTTCGCGAACTGCTCCACTTCCGACTCCGTGAGCTTGGGGCTGCTCAGCACCGACGACGACACCAGCTTGTTCGGATCGCGGATGAGAATCGAGCGTTCTTCCTTCGATCCTTTCATCGCCGCCTTCATCCGATCGGCGACGTTCATCTGCCCGAGCCTCTGGCTGGCGCTTTCGCGCGAGGCGTCCCCTTCCTCGCCCTCGGCAATCTCTCCTTCGGCGCCGGGCCCGGGGTCGATGTCGACCAGCGGATCGTCGCCGGCCACGCCACCCAGCGTCGGCTCGATGCCCCGTCCGCGGAAGAAGTCGCGCAGCCCCTCCGACACGTCCGATCTCCCGAGAAAGCCCGAGAGCGATTCGGCCGGGATTGACGCGAGCGTCGCTTCGGCGGCACCGCGCACCTCGGGATCGGCGTCCTCGGTGAGAATCGCGAGCAGCGCCACCTGTTCGTGCGCGCGGGGCGCGAGCGCGCCGCGTGCCGCCAGGAGGCGAACATCCTTGGCGACTTCTCCACGCTTGAAAAAGTCCAGGAGCGGGCTGCGGAGACCGACTTCCATCAGGGGGCGAGGAACTCGCTGAAGTTGGAGAGCGTAATCCGCTTGCTGACGACTTCGCCCGGTGCGCCCAGCGCCCGGCCCGGCCGCCCGTTCAACGTGTACTCGAACGCACCGGCATCGCCGACGTTCACGACGATCTGTTCTCTGGCCGTCACGACATGCTTCTCACCGGCGGCCATCAGCCCCGAGAAGACCCGCTCGCCGTCGGCGTTCACCGACACCCAGCACGTCGCGCGCGGCGCCATCTGCATCGTCAGGTCCGTGACAGGGACGCCCGCCGCGGGCACGGCCATGCCCGCCTCGCGTGGTGAAGCTGTCGGCTCGGCGGCGACGCAACCGGGTCCGGCACGGCTGATGACTCAACCGCCGCGGCAGGAGAGCTCACGATCTCGAGCTGCGGCCGCGAACTGTAGTACATGAAGAGGCCAACGATCGGCACGCTGACCAGAACCAGGCGGAACGCCGTCGTCACGGCCTTGCGATCGCTCTCGAGCTTCTCGCCGTCTTCGACCGCGGCGGGATGCGCCGTGGCGGTCGCCGCCTCCGCCGGAAGCTCCGCGATGAAGTCCTGTATCGTCCGATCGGGATCGAGGCCCACTTCCTGCGCGTAGGCGCGAATGAACGAGCGCGTGAAGATACCTCCGGGCAGACGGGACAGGTCGCTGCGCTCCAGGGCTTCGAGTGACATCACGGATATGCGCGTGCTGTTCGCGATCTGCCTGAGCGAAACGCCTCTCTTTTCGCGTGCGTCGCGCAAGCGAGCTCCGACAGTTCGGGCTGGGGGACCCTGGGGCATGAGCAGTGAATTGCGCTCAATGTTAGGTAACCGCTTCGACGCTGTCAAACGTCCGGCGCAGATGCGAGACAACGCCCTGCAGGTAACCGTCGATTTCCTGCCCCGCCGGCGGGATGAAAAGGCCAATGCCTGCGACACCGGATGCGCCCGCCCGGCGGACGAGCGACGCTCTTTCCAGCGTGATCCCGCCAATCGCCAGCACGGGGATGCCGCGTCCGGTCTGGCGGTCCATGCCCACTCGCTCGGACTGGCCGCCAGCGACGCGGCACGCGGCGGCCAGCTCGTCGAGCGTGGCAAGCCGATGGCCCGGCTCCTTCGAACCGGTCTCGAAGAGCGTGCCGAAGATCAGATAGTCGAGCCCGCCCGCACGGGAGACAGCCGACGTCTCCTCCACACCGTGGACGGAGCGGCCAACGATGGCGCCGGCGGGAAGCAGGGATCGAGCCGCACCGGCCGGGATGGAATCGCCTCGCAGGTGCACGCCATGGGCGCCAGACGCCAGCGCCACGTCGGCGCGATCGTTCACGACGACACGGGTGCCGGTTCGCTCGACGCCCTTCACGCACCGGCGCACCAGCGCCGCGAGATCGCGCGCGTCGAGATCCCGCTCCCGAATGTGAATCAGATCGACGCCCGCACGCGCGGCCGCCGTCACGAGATCCACGAGTCGATCGATCGCATCACGGCCGCCGGACAGGCGCCGGCGATCGGTGACGAGACACATCATGACTGTTCGATCGTCTCCATCGTCTCCATGCGACGGCGCGCCATCAGCAGCGAGGCCAGCTCGTTGAACCCCATGAGCAGGTTGACGACGCCGAGACCGGACACGCCGCCCCGGACGTAATGGTTGCGGATGATGGCGTGAATGGCAGGAAAAGCGGTCACGAAGTAGTTGCGTTCCCAGAATGGAGACCAGGGGACCAGCACCAGAAGCAGGCCGACCTCGATGAAGTAGGCGACAAGCAGGAGGCGCTTCAACATCAGCTTCCCATCTGGACTTTCAGTTGCTCGAGCCGGCTCGACACGTCGCGGTACTCGCCGGCCTCGGACTGCAGTTCGAGGAACACGGCAAGCGCCCGCGCGCTCTCGCCGTTGGCCTCCAGCAGCAAGGCGAGGTCATAGAGGAGCGCGTGATGGGCCATTGGACTCGGCGCGGAAGCCTCGACTGCACGCCCGAACCACTCGATGGCGTTCGCACGATCGCCGGCTATCGAGATACGCCTTGCCCAGCATGGCGCCCGCGCGAAAGCGGTGGCGCGGCGAACGGGCGGCCACTTCGAGCGCCTTCATGGCCTCGTCCTGCATGCCCATGTCCATGTAGGTGCCGGCCAGCTTGAAATGCTGCTCCGCGGTCTCTGGCGATGAATCGTGAGCGGCCTCGTCGCGCAGCCCCTTGAAGACATTCTCGATGGGCGGAGCCGGTGCCGCGGGCCCCGCGCCCGCCGGCTCTTTGCGAAGGTCGTGAAGCACATCGCTCAGGTCCACTTCAGCCGATTCCTGTTTGGGCGCGTCCGCGTCCTGAGGTGCGGGTGCGGCGAACCGACGTCCGCCCTGCCGGCGCCGAAATCGGCAGCCAGAATGCTGTCCAGATCGATCGCAAACGCATCGCGGTTTGGACCACGCGGCGCGGCTGGTGGAGGCGGCACAGGCGGCTTCACCTCGACGACTGGATCGGGCATGACGGCCTCGGGCTGCACCTGCGGCGGAGGCGCGGGCGGCACGATGACCGGGTCGGCGATGGGTGTCGGCAGGATCTCCGTGGCAGCGGGCTCGGCGGGCCACAGAAAGTCGGTGCTGGTAAACGGGGTCTGCCCGCTCAGTCTGTCCGCGATGATGCCGTCGACGTCGGTTTCGCCCAGCATCGTGAGCGCGCGGCGGAATCGGTCGATGTTCAGACGGTCCCACGGCTCGCGCGCAACGAGATCTTCCGCGATGACCCGCGCCTCCACGCCGGCGCCTGCCGTCAGATACGCGTCGGCGAGCTGTGCCTGCGCGCTGTACATCGTCGCTTCCAGGCCCCCGTCCACGCAGACTTCCACGAGGCGCATCAACGCCGGGATGTGATTCGGGACCCGGCTGACGAACTCGTTCAGCGCGGCCGCCGCCGAGCCCCACTCGTCGGCGGCGATGGCCGTTCGCGCCGCCAGCTCGATGCATTCGTACCCGGCGTCTGGATTCACTTCGGCCACCGAACAACCAAGAATGACCAGGCCGTCCCGCCGGCTCGGGTCTTCGGCGAGAACCCGCTGAAGC
Organism: Vicinamibacterales bacterium; assembly: GCA_963821395.1. GTDB lineage: Bacteria > Acidobacteriota > Vicinamibacteria > Vicinamibacterales > JAMQPK01 > JAMQPK01. The sequence goes on from CAWGDY010000028.1 coordinate 74,471, forward strand.
ACCGCCGTGCCTTCCTCAACCCGGCCGTCGCGCAGCTCCATCTCCGCCAGGATCCACAACAGGCTCGGGTCGCTGCCCGCCACCTCCGGCGTGAGGACGACGCGCGCACCCGCCAGGTCGCCGCGTGCGACCAGCCTGTTCACGAGATCGACCCGGATGCTGATGTCCGCGGGATCCGCGTCGGCCGCGCTCGCCAGCACGTTGAGGCCTTCGTCTTCGCGCCCCAGCTGGAACAGGGCTTCGGCCACACTGCGCAGGTCGGCGGCCGTCGTGGCAAACTGGCAGGCCGCCTCGAAGTCGCCGCGCGCCATGTATGCCTGCATCAGCAGCAGGCGCAGATCCAGGTCTTCCGGATTGAACTGCGCCGCTTCGGTCAGCAGTCGCAGTGCGTCGGCGTCCTTGCCTTTTTCCTGCAGATCGGCGGCGGCCTGCTTGAGGCGATCGACGGCTGTTTTCGTGTCCCCCAACTCGACGCGCGCGCGCGCGCCGGCAATGCGGGAATCGAGATCGGCGCCGTCGAGGTCACCCAGCCGGATGCGGACCTCGGCTTCTCCCCGGACGTCGCCGCGGGCCCGCCGCCGTTCGGCGAGCGTATTGAAATACGAACGGGCATCCAGGAGCAGTCCCTGGCGCGCGGAGATATTGCCCAGATGCCACAGGGCCTTCTCTTCGTCCGGCTTGATCTTGAGAATCTTCTTGTAGAGCGCGGCGGCCTTGGGCAGGAAGCCCTCGCCGCCCAGGTGCTCGGCGATCTTGTTGTATTCGGCGACGGCCTTGTCGGTTTGCCCGGCGCGAACGTAGAGGTCGCCCAGCGCGTTGGCGGTATTCCAGTCGGAGGGCTGATCCTCGATGACCGCGCGGTACTCCGCAATGGCCTGATCGAGCTTCCCCTGGCGGAGGAGCTTTTCGGCTTTCTTGAGCGTTCCCTCGCGATCAAATGGCACAGGCAGCGATCAGTCAGTCAATCGTATCAAATTCCAGCGGCAGCGCAGGGGGGCTGAACGACCGCCGGTGCACAGAAGAATAGCCAAATTGCTTCACGGCAGCCAGGTGATCGGCCGTCGCGTAGCCCTTGTGGCGATCAAAACCGTAACGTGGATCCCGTTCGTGTAAATCCCGCATCTGCCGATCGCGCGTCACTTTCGCTACTATCGACGCGGCCGCGATGGCGGAACAGCGCTGGTCGCCGTGCACGACGCCCCGCTGCGCCATGAGCAAATCCGGGATGCGGAACGCATCCACCAGAACGACGTCGGGCAGCGGCGCCAGCAACATGACGGCCCGGCGCATGGCCTGGAGCGACGCCTGATGGATGTTGATGGTGTCGATTTCGCCCGGGGTGGCCTCCGCCACCGCCCAGGCCAGCGCGCGCGAGGTGATTTCGTCGAACAAATCCTCGCGCTCGGCCGGCGGGACCTTTTTCGAATCGCTCAGCCACCGAATGTGGCGATCGGGATGCAACACCACCGCACCCGCCACCACGGGACCCGCCAGACACCCGCGGCCGACCTCGTCGACGCCGCACACCCGGTTGAAGCCGAGCTTGCGCAGCGCATTTTCGAGCGTGCGAGTGGCGGCGACGCGGGTCATCGAACCTCGAACCGCTGCTTCTACTTGCCGCCTTCCCGCATCCTGGCCGCCTTGCCCTTGAGGTCGCGCAGGAAGTAGAGCTTGGCGCGCCGCACCTTCGCCGACCGCAGCACTTCGACCTTCTGAATGATGGGCGAGTGCAGCGGGAAGATGCGCTCCACGCCCTGGCCGAACGAGATCTTGCGGACCGTGAACGACGCGCGGGCGCCGCCGCGATGCATGCCGATGACCACGCCCTCGAACACCTGCACGCGTTCCTTGTCGCCTTCGCGCACCTTCACGTGCACGCGCACGGTGTCTCCGGACTTCATCGCCGGCCGTTCGGTCATCTGTGTCTTCTCTACGATTTCAATCGCTCCCATGGGCGACTCCCTTCTTCGCTTCAATCAACTCTCGCAGGATTTCCTGCTCTTCGACATCCAGTTCGGCGCCGGCCAGCAGATCGGGCCGCCGCATCAGCGTCAGTTCAATCGCCTGCCGCTTTCGCCACTTGCGAATCTCCCCGTGATGGCCGGAGACCAGCACATCGGGGACTTTCCAGTCTCTGAACTCCGCGGGCCGCGTGTAGTGCGGATAGTCGAGCAGCCCGCGCGCAAACGAATCGCCGGCGACCGAGTCTTCGTCGCCCACGACGCCCGGAATCAGCCGGGCCACCGCATCCACGATGACCAGCGCCGGCAGCTCGCCGCCGCTGAGCACATAGTCGCCCACCGACAGCTCCTCGGTGGCCAGATTCATGCGGACGCGATCGTCGATCCCTTCGTAGCGCCCGCAGAGGATCACCACGTGGCTCAGACCCGACAACCGTGCCGCCTCGGTCTGCGAAAACCGGCGGCCGTGCGGCGACACCAGCACGATGGCTTCCGGCTCGCCCGTGTCCTCGCGAATGGCATCGACCGCCTTGAACAGCGGCTCCGGCTTCAGGACCATCCCCGGACCGCCGCCATAGGGCACGTCGTCCACGGTGCGATGCCGATCTTCGGTGAACTCCCGAAGGTCGCGCGCGTGCACCGACAACACCTCTCGCTGGATCGCCCTTGCGAGAATCCCTTCCGCAAGGGCCGCCTCGATCATGCGAGGAAAGATCGTGACGATATCAAAGCGCAAGCCTGAATCTCGAATCTGAAATCTAGAATCTGGAATCTAGAATCTGTTCCGCTTCGTCACGTTCAAATCGAGCAGCCCTTCCGGCGGCTCGACAACGATCTTCCGGCCGGCCACGTCGACCGCGACGACGATGCTCTCGGCGAGCGGGACCAGAACTTCCCCGCTCCCGCCCTCCACGATCAGCCGGCTGCCGGCCGCGTCGCCCTCCACGCCGGTGACGCGCCCGATGCGCCTCGCCTCGCGGCGTTTCGACGGCGCAGTCGATCAGATCGTGACGGTAAAACGACCCCGCGGGCAGCGGCTGCAGCGCGTCGGCGCCGATGCGCAACTCGCTGCCGGCCAGCGCCTCGGCCGCGTCCATCGTGTCGATGCCCGCGAGCCCGATAATCGGCCGGCCCCGGTGGAACCGGACATGTTCCACGGCCACCGATTCGGTCGCGTCTCCGCGACGTATCTGCAGTACCGAGCCCGGCTTGAATCGCTCTTCCGGAAAATCGGTCGCCGGATCGACGATGACGTGGCCGCGGTTCCCGTGAGCGCGCGCGATGCGGCCCACCACCGCCATATCGTCCCACTCACTCATAGGCTTCAGGCTTCGGGGCTTCGGCGTGTCCCTAATCCCTGACACTTCCGAGGCGTGTCCCTGCTTCGAGGCCCTTCCCGAGTCTCTCGCCGGCAATCGACGCAATTGTCCGCATCGCCTGAATCGTGCGCCCCTGGCGTCCGATCATCTTGCCGACGTCGGGCGGCGCCACGGTCACTTCCACGAGCGTCGTGCCGTGATGCTCTGTTTCGGTCACGAGCACCTTCTGCGGCGCATCCGCCAGCGCTTTCGCCACCGTCTCGATGACGTCGCGGACAGCCGTCACGCCGTTGCGCCCGTCGCCTTGTCCGCCGCAGCGGCGGCGGGCGCGGTCAGGTGCCGCTTGAGCAGCGTGCGCACCGTGTCGGACAACTGGGCGCCCTTGCCGACCCAGTGGTCGATCCGCTCGCGATCGATCTGGACCTTTGCGGGCTTCAGGCGCGGGTTGTAGTGCCCCACGATCTCCACGAAGCTGCTGTCGCGCGCCGTGCGCGAATCGGTGACCACCACGCGGAAGAACGGCCGCTTCTTCGAACCCATCTTTCTCATGCGAATGACTAACATTCTCTACCTCATTCTCCCCATCAACGAACCGAGCCTCGCGCGGGCCTTCCGGTCGGGCTTGCCGCCCGCCATGCCGCCCATGACCTTCAGCATCTTGCGCATCTGCACGAACTGCTTCAGCAGCCGGTTCACTTCCTCCACCGACGTCCCGCTGCCGCGCGCGATGCGCTTGCGCCGGCTGCCGTTGATGACGTCGCTGCGCCGCCGTTCGTGCGGCGTCATCGAGTTGATCATCGCCTCGATGCGCCCTATCTGCTTGTCGTCCGGCTTCTGCTGCGCGAGCTGCTTGATGTTCCCCATGCCGGGAATCATGCCGACGATCTGTTCGAGCGGGCCCATCTTCTTGATGGCCTGCAGCTGGTCGCGGAAGTCTTCCAGCGTGAAGTCGTCGTTCCGGACTTTCTGTTCGAGCTTCTGCGCTTCCTCGATATCGATCGCCTGCTCGGCGCGCTCGATGAGCGAGAGCACGTCGCCCATCCCGAGCAATCGCGACACGAGACGATCGGGATAGAACTGCTCGAGATCTTCCAGGCGCTCGCCGCTGCCGACAAACGCAATCGGCACGCCCACCACCGCCACCACCGACAGCGCCGCGCCCCCGCGGGCATCGCCGTCGAGCTTGGTCAGAATCACGCCGCTGACGCCGAGCCGGCGGTTGAACTCGCCCGCGCTCTTGATGGCGTCCTGCCCCGTCATGGCGTCGGCCACGTACAACAGGTCTGACGCCTGCGTCGTATCGCGAATCGATTCGAGCTCGGTCATGAGCTCGTCGTCGATGTGCAGGCGGCCGGCCGAGTCGACGATGACGACGTCGTAGCCGAGGTTGGTGGCCTCGCTCACCGCGCCCTTCGCGCGCGCGACCGGATCCATCTGCCCGGCCGGATCGTGGACGCGGACGCCGAGTCCGGCCTTCTGCGCGACGACGTTCAACTGCTGAATCGCCGCCGGCCGTTTGACGTCGGTCGACACGAGCAAGGCGTGCTTTCCCTGCTTGGTCAGCCACTTCGCCAGCTTGCCCGCGGTCGTCGTCTTGCCGGCGCCCTGCAACCCCAGCAGCAGGATCACGCGCGGCCGCTTGCTCGTCGCCTTCAGCCCGCCCTGGGTATCGCCGAAGAGCGCGACCATTTCGTCGCGCACGATCTTGACGACCTGCTGCGAGGGCGACAGGCTGCGCAGCACATCCTGCCCCAGCGCCCGATCGCGGACCCGATCGACGAATGCCTTGACGACCTTGAAGTTGACGTCGGCTTCGAGCAGCGCGAGCCTGATCTCGCGAAGCGCCGCCTCGACGTTCTCGGGCGTCAGCCGGGTCTCGCCCCGCAGGGTCTTGAAGACGTCCTGCAGGCGGTTACTGAGCGAGTCAAACATCTTTCAGGGTTGCCTGGGTTCCAGGTTCCGGTTCCAGTTCCACGAATCGGGAACGCGAAACAGGAACAAGGAACCCCGTAAGGTCCTCTAGCGCAATCTCTTATCGTAGTGGAGGGGGGTCGAATCTGTCAACGAAGATGGACTGGGCGAACGCTAGGGTTCGTCGGGTTCGTCGGTTCGTCGGTTCGTCAAGTTCGTGAGGTTCGTTAAGTTCGGACTCCGAACCTCCGAACCCCACGAACCGACGAACCCTACGAACCGACGAACCTCGAACCCGGTTCCGGTTCTATTGCGCCTCGTCCGCGTCGAACGAGTGTGACAAATCCACATACCCGTTCATCGCGAGCCGGCAGGACGGCCCGTCTCCAGCCGAAACTCGCCAGGTGGTACCGCATCTTCGGCACGTAGACGATGTCGCCCTGCGACGCTTCGAAGACCGGCATCCCCTCGATGTTGTAGCGAATCTTGTTCAGGAGAATGAACCAGAACTCCGCGCTCTCGGGATGGAAATGCCCTTTTCTGGTCAGCGCGGGCGGCGGAATCCCGGGGCCGATGATGATGTTCGCAACGGCGCGATCGTCGTGGACGAAGCGGCGCGTCTTGTCGGTACCGGCCGCCACGGCGTTGAAGTCCACCCACGGCTTGTTGCCTTCGGCGTAGGTGCCCTTCCCCGCAACTCTGGCGCGCACGAAGTCGAAGCCGGGAGGCGGCACGGGCTTCGCGTCGATGGGATACATCTTTCTGGCCTTGGCGATGTTCACCTCGAAGCGCAGCGACGGCCGATCGCCGACCGTCTCCATCGTGTACATGTTGCGATACGGCACTTGAACCAGATACCCCTTCGACGCCACGAACGGCTGTTGCCCGTCGATCGTGAAGCGAATCTGGCCGTCCTGAATCACCCACCACTCACGGGTATCAGCGTTCATCCTGCGCGGCGTCGACTTGCCCGGTCCCATCGAGATGTAGTCGGCATGGAGGTTGTCGTCGTCGACGATCGGCTCGACCCAGTCTGTCTGGCCCTTGTGCTTCGCCAGCACATCGGCCAGCTTCGTGTGCGGCTTGTGCGGTGCGACCCACTCGTTCAACTTCTTCACTTTCAGCGAGAGCACCAGTTGCTCTTCGGGTCCGGCGCCGCGGCCTCCGCGCGCGGGCGCCTGGCCACCCTCCTGCGCGGACACGACGGCAATCCCGGCGACAACGAGCACGAGACCAAACGCGCGTTTCATCATGGGCGTCTCCTACTTTTTACTTTCCACTTTTCACTTTTCACTTACACCGACGACAACTTGTGCCCGAGCTTGTCCTTCTTCGTTTTCAGATAGCGGCGCGTTGACTCGGAGGCGGGAATCTCCAGCGGCAGCCACTCCGAGATGCTCAAGCCGTACCCTTCGATGCCGACGAGTTTGCGCGGATTATTGCTCAAAAGACGCATCGAGCGCACGCCGAGCTCGCGGAGAATCTGCACCCCGATGCCGTAGTCGCGCTGATCGGCCTTGAACCCGAGCTTCTCGTTCGCCTCGACCGTGTCGAGCCCCTGATCCTGCAGCTCGTAGGCGCGGATCTTGTTGGCGAGTCCGATGCCCCGCCCCTCCTGGTTCAGGTACAGCAGAATGCCGCGCCCTTCGTCGGCGATGCGCTGCATGGCCGCATCCAGCTGGCCGCCGCAATCGCACCGCAGCGAATGCAGCACGTCGCCGGTCAGGCACTGCGAGTGCACGCGCACCACGATGTCTTTGCCGTCGCCGACCTCGCCGTAGACGAGCGCGATGTGCGTCTGCCTGTCGAGCTGATTCTCGAAGGCGTGCACCTCGAACTCGCCGAACTCGGTGGGAAGCTTCGCCCTGGCCACCTGCCTCACCATCGACTCGTTGTGCATGCGGTACTTGATCAGATCGGCGATCGTGATCATCAGCAGATGGTGCCGCTTCGCGAACTTCGTCAGCTCCGGCACGCGCGCCATCGACCCGTCGTCGTTCATGATTTCGCAGATGACGCCGGCTGGATAGAGTCCGGCGATGCGCGCCAGGTCGACCGCCGCTTCGGTCTGCCCCGCGCGCACGAGCACGCCGCCCGGCTGCGCGCGCAGCGGGAACATGTGGCCGGGCCTCGCGAGATCCGAGGGCCTGGTCCGCGCATCGATCGCGGCCATGACGGTGTTCGCGCGATCGTTGGCCGAGATGCCCGTGCTCGTGGAGTGCTTCGCTTCGATCGTGACGCAGAACGCCGTGCCGAGCCTGGCGGTGTTCTGATTCACCATCAGCGGAATATCGAGCTCGTCGAGCCGCTCGCCGGTCATCGGCATGCAGATCAGGCCGCGGCCGTGTTTCGCCATGAAATTGATGGCCTTCGGCGTCACCTTGTCGGCCGCGAGGGTGAGGTCGCCTTCGTTTTCGCGATCCTCGTCATCGCAGACGATGATGATCTCGCCGGCGCGAAACGCCTCGATGGCGTCCTCGATGCGGGCGAACGGGCCCGACTTCTTCTTCCCGCCCTTTGCGATTTTCAGTTGAGCACTCATGAACTCCTCACAGACAACTGTTCGAGTGCGCGCACGAACGTACTTGCCGACCATGTCGCACTCGAGGTTCACGCGATCGCCGGCGCGCGCCTGCCGCAGATTCGTATGCGACCAGGTGAAGGGCACGATCTGCACGTCGAAGGACGCCGCGTCGAGCTTCGCCACGGTCAGGCTGATGCCGTCGACGGCAATCGATCCCCGATGAATGAGATACGCCGCGAGCGACGCCGGATAGCCGATCGTCATCCAGGTGAACTCGGCCTCGGGGCGGATCGCCTGCACGGTGCCGGTGCCGTCCACGTGCCCGAGCACCAGATGGCCGCCGAATCGGCCGTTGGCCTGCATGGCCCGCTCGAGATTGACCAGCGAACCGGCGTGCAGGCTGCCGAGGCTCGTCACCTTCGCCGTTTCCGGACCGATCTCGGCGGAAAAGGATCCGGGATCCGTTTTCACGACGGTCAGGCAGACGCCGTTCACCGAGATGCTCTCGCCCTGCGCGGAAATCGCCCGCGAGGTCCGTCGTGATGCGCAGCAGGTAGCCACCGGCAATCGCCGACAGATCGGCCACCTCGCCAACCGATTCAATCAATCCGGTGAACATAGCCTTCCATGAACGTGTCCGGGCCGAGCGGCATCGAGCGGTAATCGGCGAGCGATGCGACCGATACGACACGGCCGTCGATCCACGGCACCCCGCCGTCGCCAATCGTCATCGGCGCGACATACAGGTGGACCGCATCGACGAGGCCCTCGGACCAGGCGGATGACTGCAGCGATGCGCCGCCTTCGAGCACGAGCGAGACGATCTGCCGCTCGCCCAGACGCGCGAACGCATCGGCCAGCGCTCCTGTACGGTATCGGCTCGAGCTCTGCACCCGCCTTCTCCAGCGCGCGCGCGCGATCGGGCCTGGCCTCAATGCTATCGGGCGTGGTGACGATTATTACCGGTCCGGCCTCCAGCGTCGAGAAGACCCGCGCCGAGGGCGGTATCCGCAGCCGGCGGTCGAACAGGACCCTCGTCAGCGCCCGCCCGCGGTGGATCTCACGCACGGTCAACATCGGATCGTCCACCAGCACCGTTTCCGAACCGACCGCGATGGCGTCGACTTCGGCTCGAACCGCGTGCGCGTGCCTGCGGGAGTCGCCCGAACTGATCTCGGTACGCTGGCCCGCCCGCGCCGCCACCATGTTGTCGAGGCTCGTCGCCGCCTTCATGATGACGAACGGCCGGTGCCTGGTTTTGAAGGTGAAGTAGGCCCGGTTCAATCGGAGGGCACGCGCGCGGCCGGCACCGATGGCCACGTCGATGCCCTTCTGGCGGAGGAAATCGAACCCCCGGCCGCTCACGCGGGGATCGGCGTCAACAGTGGCCGCGACCACGCGCGCGATGCCGGCGGCCGTGACGCGTTCGACGCAGGGACCCGTGCGCCCGACATGGCAGCAGGGCTCGAGCGTGCAGTAGAGCGACGCCCCGCGCGCCAGCTCGCCGGCCTCGTCGAGCGCGCGAACTTCGGCGTGCGGTCCGCCGGCGCGCTCGTGATAGCCCTGCCCCACAATCGTCCCGTCGCGGCTCACGACCACCGCGCCCACCATCGGATTGGGACTGGTGGTGCCCCGACCGCGCTCGGCCAGGTCGAGCGCGCGGTTCATGTACTCGAGGTCGGTGAGCATCAGGCCTCGGGCTTCGGGCTACGGGCTCCAGGCCTGGAGACGGAAGCCTGACGCCGGAAGCCCACTACCACTTCACCTCAAAAAGCGCCTCAACGTATTCGTCGACGTCGAAGGGAATCAGGTCGTCGATCGACTCGCCGACGCCGACGTAGCGAATCGGCAGCTTCAGTTCCTCGGCGATCGCCACGGCAATGCCCCCCTTCGCCGTGCCGTCCAGCTTGGTCAACACAACGCCGTTCACCCCGGCCACGTTCATGAATTCGCGGGCCTGGCTCAGACCGTTCTGACCGACGGTGGCGTCGAGGACGAGCAACACTTCGTGCGGCGCGCCCGTCACTTCGCGCGCGGCGATGCGGCGTATCTTTTCGAGCTCGCTCATCAGGTTCACCTTCGTGTGAAGGCGTCCCGCCGTATCGACGAGGATCGGATCGCGGCCCTTCGCCTTGCCCGACGCGATGCCGTCGAACACGACCGCCGCCGGATCGGCGCCCTCGCGCGCGCGAATCAGATCCACGCCGGCACGCCCGGCCCACACCTCGAGCTGCTCGACCGCCGCGGCACGAAAGGTGTCGGCAGCCACGACGAGCGGCTTCTTGCCGGAGGCTTTCAGCAGCTGCGCCAGTTTTCCGACCGTCGTGGTCTTGCCCGTTCCGTTGACGCCGACGATCAACACGACGTGCGGAACGTGTCCGTTCGCCGGCGGGCGAGGCAGGCCGGTAAAGATCGCGCGGATCTCGTCCTTGACCGAATCGCGAAGGCTTTTGCCGGACGATGTCTGCCGCTTGACCGCGTCGATGATGCGATCGGTGGCCGCCACGCCGATGTCGGCCATGATGAGCAGCTCTTCGAGCGCCTCGATCGTGTCGACATCAATCGGCTTCCCCTGGCGCTCGGGAGCATCGGTCCTGATGACGAGCTCGTCGAACCGCTGGACGATCTGCTGCTTGGTTCTGGAAAGCCCCTCGCGGATACGATCGAAAAAACCCATATGTTGTTCGCGCGCCGCTTCGCGGCGCTAGCGGGATTCCTGTTCGGTTTTCTGCGGCCGAAGCATCAGCTCTTCCACGGCCACGGCGGCGCTGCGATGCCCCGCCAGGACCTCCGCCATCTGTGTCGTGATCGGCAACTCGACGCCGTGGTTGCGCCCGAGCGCCAGCGCGGCGCCGGTCGTCCTGACGCCCTCGGCCACCATCTTCATGCCGGCCACGACCTCGGAAATCGGACGCCCGTGCGCCAGCTCCACTCCGACGTGCCGGTTACGGCTGAGCGAACCGGTACACGTCAGCACAAGGTCGCCGAGACCGCTCAAGCCCGCCAGCGTTTCGCGCCGCCCTCCCACCGCGCAGGCGAGGCGCGTAATCTCGGCAAGACCGCGCGTAATCAGCGCCGCGAGCGCGTTCTGTCCAAGTCCAAGGCCTTCGACCACGCCGGCGGCAATCGCGATGATGTTCTTCAACGCGCCGCCGATTTCAACACCAACCACGTCCGTGCTGCCGTACAACCTGAAGTACGACGCGCGAAACTCCCGCTGCACGTCCTCGGCCAGAACCGGATCGGCGCACGCCACGGCCACCGCCGTCGGCAGGCCTCGCGCGACCTCGATCGCGAAGCTCGGCCCCGACAGCACGACGACCGGCCGCGCGCCTCGGACTTCCTGCGCGATGACTTCCGACACGCGCAGCAGCGTGTCCTGCTCGAGGCCTTTCGTTGCGCTCACAATCAGCGCCTGCCGCGGAATGAACGGCGCCGCCGATCGGATCACGGCCCGCGTCCCGTGTGACGGCAGGGCCGCCACGACAATCTCGGCACGATGCAGCGATTCTTCGAGCGAAGCGGTCGGCACGACGCCGGCCGGAAGCACGACGTCGGGCAGATAGACGGCGTTGGCGCGCCGCGCCTTCATCTCGTTGATGAGCTCGGCGTTTCTGCCCCACAGCCGAACGTCATGGCCCGCGTTGGCGAGATGAAAGGCGAGGGCCGTGCCCCAGCTGCCCGATCCCAGAATCGCGACCGTCTTCATGCGCTTTGTCCAATCCTCCGCTCGACGCCGGCAAAGACCCGCCTCAGATTCGATCGATGCCGGTGCACGACGATGGCCGCAACGATGATGGCGGCAATGACGGTCACATCCGACCCGCCCATGACGTAGGCGAGCGGCGCAAGAATCACCGTGCCCGCGACGGACCCGAGCGAGATGTACCTCGTCCACCAGACGAGCACCAGAAAGACCACCGTCGCGATCGCCGTGGCTTGCGGCGCGAGAATCGAAAACACGCCGCAGGTTGTCGCCACGCCCTTGCCGCCGCGGAATCCGAGCCATACCGGATAGATGTGGCCGAGCACCGCCGCGATGCCCGCAACCGCGGGACCTGTCGCACCGGGATCGATTTGACGGGCCAGAAGGACGCTCGCAATGCCCTTGCAGACGTCGAGCGCCATCGCACTGACGCCGATTTTTTTCGTCGTCGTCCGAAGCAGATTGGCGGCGCCGACGTTCCCGCTGCCGGCGACCCGCAGATCGATGCCGCGGTGGCGCCGTGCCAGCAGGTATGCGAACGGAATCGAGCCGAGCAGATACCCGGCCACGAGCACGATGAAGGTGGTGATGGTCACAATCGCAGAGGCGCTTCCGCCAGTCGGAAATACGTCGGACCGCCGGGCGAGAGGCGGCTCTCGTACAAGGTTACACGATCGATCCGGCTGGGGCCCGCCTGGGCGCGGAAATCGGCAATTTCCCCCAGGGCGCCGCGGGACATGCGCTCCCGGAACCGCGCCAGAGTGAGATGGGGTGTGAACGGCTCGGGCGGCAACGCCAGCCGTTCTCGAACGAGCTGCTGCACGCGCCGGAGCTCAGCCTCACCATTGCGGATGCCAAGCCACAGGACCCGGGGCGAGCCGCGCTCGGGGAAGACATCCCAGACCGTCGAACGACAGGTCGAAGGCAGGCGCGTCGAGCGCACCACCAAGCGCGGCCATGATGCGTTCTTCGAGGGCAGCGTCAGCGGCCGCGAAAAACTGCAGCGTCAGGTGCATGCGATCGGCCCGCACCCACGACGCCCTGGTGCGCGTGTCGATCGCGTCACGGAGCGATCGCGAAATGATCTCGATTTGCGCCCTGGTGGCGTCGTCGATATCCGCAGCGACGAACAGTCGCTTCGTCGCTAGGCTTCGGTCAACCATCGTCGCACCATGTCGAGCGCGGCCTGCGACGCCTGGAACCTGACCATTTCCCGCCCGCCGACGAACTTGTAGGTGCGAACCCGCGTCTCGATCGCGTTCTGTCGCGCCCAGGCCGCCGCGACGGCGACCATGCCGACCGGTTTCTCGGGTGTGCCGCCTCCAGGCCCCGCCACACCGGTGATGCCGACCGCGAGATCGGTGCCCGCAGTCTTCACCATGCCGCGCGCCATGGCTTCCGCAACCGGTTCGCTGACCGCTCCATGCTGCTCGATCAGGTCGGCGGGCACGCCCAGGAGGTCTGTCTTGGACTGGTTGCTGTAGACGACGACGCCGCGATCGACGTAGTCCGAGCTTCCAGGCACCTCGGTGAGCCGCGCCATGACCAGTCCGCCGGTGCACGATTCGGCGGCGGCAATTCTGAATCCCCGCGCGCGGCAGAGCGCGCCGACGATCTCCTGCATCGACTCGCCCTTCGTGCTGAACAAATCGTGGCCGAGAGCGGCGCGCACCTCCGTCACCGCATCGTCGAGCGCGCGCTGTCCCTCGTCCACGCTCGCGGCTACCGCTGTCAGGTGCAGTTCGATCTGCCCCAGCGACGCGAGAATCGTCGTCGCGATCCTCGTCGGCGACGCGAGCCACTTCGCGTACAGCGGCTGCATCTTCTCCTCGACAGACGATTCGCTCTGCCCGGTGATGCGCAGGACCCGCCTGAAAAGACGCGATGCGCCCGACGAGCCCGAGCAGCCGCTCCTGGATCACGGCTTCGAGCATCGGCTTCAATTCGCGCGGCGGCCCCGGCAGGAGAAGGATGAGCTTTCGATCGTGCTCAATCCACAGACCCGGCGCCGTGCCGTTCTTGTTCGGCAGCACCGCGGCGCCGCGCGGCACCATGGCCTGCCGGCGGTTGATCGCCGGCGTGCGCAGGCCCCGCGAGGTAAAACGCTGCTCGATGCGCTCGAAAATGTCGGCGTGGTATTCGAGCGGTTCGCCGATGAGGTCGGCAACGACATCGCGCGTCAGGTCGTCGTCGGTCGGCCCGAGACCGCCGGTGAGAATCAGCAGATCGCTTCTCCGCAGCGCATCCGCCACGATCGCTTTCAGCACGTCGCGGTCGTCGCCGGCCACGGCCTTCCCCTGCAGGTCGATGCCCAGCTCGTTGAGCCGCTCGGTGATGAAGAGCGAATTGGTATCGAGATGCGTGGGCGTCAGCATCTCGCTGCCCACCGCGACAATCTCCGCTCTCACGACAGCCATCCCGGCGCGAGATAGTACGCCCCGCGAAGCAGCAGGTTGGCATAGACGGCCGCCATGGCGTCGTCGGCCATCACGCCCAGGCCGCCGTGCAGCCGCTCGAGCTGACGGGCGGGAAACGGCTTGACCACGTCGAGCGCGCGAAAGAGGAGAAAGCCGACCAGCAACCCCACCCATCCCACCGGAATCATGAAGACGGTGATGAGCATACCCATGACCTCGTCAATCACAACCGGGCCAGGGTCGGTGCATCTCAACTCTTCCTCGCACGCCTTCGTCAAGGCGACACCGGCGGCAAACAGCGCCGCGATCAGCAGCGGTTGGAGATACGGAGCCGGGCTGTGCCTCGCCGCCAGATAGATCGCCACGCCGGCGGCCGAGCCAAATGTGCCCGGCGCAAAGGGAACAAAGCCAATGTACCCAAAACTGCAGATAAAGACCGCGAGCCGGCGCATGCAGCTGGAACTACATCGAGGATGGGCGAACGACGCGAGTGTGGGCCAGCCGATCGTGCAGCGCGAGCCGATCGGCGCTGATGACGCCAGGCAGGAAGCCGGCGCCGAGCGGCAGCGCCGATGCGATGTACGCAAGGGTGCGAAGCGCGGCGCGGCCGACCGACACGGAGCTCTCTTCCTCGCTGACGACCTTGATGCCGAGCGCCATCTTGCCGATCGACTGCCCGCCGACCGTCGTGAAGGCGACGAAGTACCCGCCATTGAGCAGCAGAAAGAACGCCGCCAGCGGGAGAAACGGCAACTCGAAGAGCTCCGACGTGGTCAGGCTGAGCAGCCGCAGCGTGAAATAGACGACAACGGAATCGACAGCCGAGAGGAGGGCCACGTCGATCAGCGCCGCCATGATCCGCCTCACCGGCGAGGCTGGAAGATCGCTGGTGGTGGCAGACGCTTTGGCGTGCAACGCCTGGCCGACCACGGCAACCGGAACCGGTGGCGGTTCGAACAGCGTGTCATCCTCCAGCACCGGGCGCTTGGTCGTGCGAGGACGTGCCCGCGGCACCTCTCCAGTCGCCCGGCGCACACCCAACGGCGCACGTGGACGTGACGCCGCGCTGATGAGCGGCATGTCGTCGGCATTCGTCGCCAACCCTGCGGCGCGCCGCGCCGCGAGCGCACGCTGGGCGGCTTCGGACTGAGACGCGCCGAACAACGGCAGATCGCCGAGCGCCTCGGGCTCGGGCGCGCCGATCACGCGATCGAGGTCGAGCGGAGGGGTGAGGTGTTCGGGACCGGGATCGAGGACCAGGTCCAACGCTTCGGATGGAGGTGATGCCAACGAGAAGTCGTAGCCGCAGTTGCGGCATCGATCGCCGCGTTCGAATCCCAGATACCCGCACTTCGGGCACTTCATCGTCGCCTGGCCTGTCTCATGGCTTGGTCAGCTCCGCTCCGCCAGGCGAGGTCTGGTAGGCCAGGAGCTCGTGCTGGATTTCCGCCTTCAGCTTGTCGGCCTCCGCGCGCAGTGGATCCGTCGGACGCACGAGATCGACGGCGCGCAGCGCATCGTAGAGGCGGCCCGACGCGAACAGCGACCGCGCCCGATCGAGCGCGGTTTCAGAACTTCGGGGAACGATGAGCGGCTCCGCCGGGGTCTTCACCGGCGTCAGCCCGTCCTCCGCGCCCGTGCTCAAGGCCGGCATCGCCGTCCGCAGACGATCCCACGATCGAACCACCACCACCGTCGCCGCCATCAGCACCAGGATGAGCGCGACGAACGGCCAGGGCGAGACCGACTGGGCCGCGACGACCGGACGCGGACGGAACGGAAGCCTCGAGGGGGCGGCGACCGGCGCCGGCGCCGCCGGCGTGGCCGCGTTGATGCGGTCGATACGGGTCAGGAACGCGAGCGCGACGTCGTGCGCGCCGCCGCGCTTCACCGCGGCGTTCAACATCTGCCGGGCCGCCTCGATTTCGCCTCGCTCGAATGCCGCGACGCCGTTGTGCAGGAGCTCTTCGGATTCGCGCTGCTCTTCGGCCATCGCGCTTCGCGCGCGCTCGATGTAGGCGCGGGCTCGCGCATGATTGCGATCCAGAAACAGCGCACGGGTCCAGACGTCGATCGCCTGCGCGTAGTCGGCAGCGAAGTAGTGGTCCAGGCCCGCGATGAGCAGGCTTTCGATTTTGGCGTCACGCTCCGCGCCTCCGTCTGTGGACGGCGCCATGGCGTTGAGGTTCGTGCGGAGCGGGTCGGACATCGTACTGACGTCGAATTGTCAGATTGAGGGATTGCTGTCTTCCGACGCTTGCGCCGAAATTATGAGGCAGAACGACCTGTGATACAAGGGGCCCATGTCGCTCGTTGAGTGCGTACCGAACGTCAGCGAAGGCCGCCGTGCCGACGTCATCGCGGCGATCGCCGCCTCGATCGCCGCGCCCGGTGTGCACCTGCTCGATCAGTCTTCCGATCCATCGCACAACCGGTCCGTCTACACGTTTGCCGGCGAGGCGTCAGCGGTGCGCGACGCTGCACAGCGTCTCGTCGAGATCGCCATCGCGTCGATCGATCTTCGAACCCACGAAGGCGTGCACCCTCGGATCGGCGCGGTGGACGTCGTGCCGTTCGTGCCGCTGGACGGCACGGAAATGGATGAATGCGTGCGGCTGGCGAAGGACCTCGCCAGGAGCGTGTCGGACAAGTTCGCGTTGCCGGTGTTCCTGTACGAGGAGGCCGCCGCGACCGATGAGCGCCGGAATCTCGCAGACGTCCGGCGCGGTGGCCTCAACGGGCTCGCGCACCGGATGAAGCAGCCCGAATGGCGACCCGATTTCGGACCCGATCGGCCCCACCCCAGCGCCGGGGCGACCGCCATCGGCGCGCGACAGATTCTCATCGCCTACAACATCAATCTGGCGTCCAACCGGGCGAGTGTGGCCAAGCGGATTGCGTCGGTCATCCGGACCAGCGGCGGCGGTCTCCCGTTTCTCAAGGCGATGGGCGTCCAGCTCGAGCATCGCGGCATCGTGCAGGTGTCGATGAACCTCACCAACTACAAAGAGACGTCGATGACGGCCGTCTTCGACGCCGTGGCGCGCGAAGCCTCGGCCGACGGGGTGCGCATCCTCGAGAGTGAAATCGTGGGCCTGGTCCCGGCGGACGCCCTGCCGCCCGACCCGGGGAGACGGTTGAAGATTCGAAAGGAAGATCTGGACAGTGTGTTGGAGACGCGGCTGGATAGTCGGAAGGCGAAAGTCAGAAGTCGTCAGGCGAAAGTCGAGTCTCAAGGCGTAAGGCGCGCAGAACCTGGAACGGCGTCCTGCGCCTGACGACTTCCGACTTGCGCCCTGCGACTCACACCGCCTCTTCCTCACTATCCTCCGCCGCTTCCATTCTTCTCGGGGCGATGCCGAACGCCCTCATCTTGCGGTACAGATTGCTTCGCTCCACGCCGAGCACTTCGGCGGTGCGCGAGATGTTGCCCTGCTGGTGCGCCAGCTCTCTGAGGATGTAATCCCGTTCGAACTGATCGCGCGCCGTGTGAAGCGGAACCGAAGGCAGGACCGGCTCCTCCACCGGCTTCTCCGCGACCGCGTCGCTCGCAAGAAACGCCAGGTCGCGCTCGTTAATCTCGTCTCCGGGCGCCATGATGATCACCCGCTCGATGACGTTGCGCAGCTCGCGAACGTTGCCCGGCCACCGGTAGGTCTGCAATCGCGTCATCGCCGATGGCGTGACCGTCTTCGCGCTCCGGCCGTACTCCAGCGCGAAATCCGCGATGAAGTGCTCGACCAGCAGCGGAATGTCTTCGGCCCGCTCGCGAAGCGGCGGCACGAAAATCGGGATGACGTTCAAACGGAAATACAGGTCTTCGCGGAAGTGCCCGGCGCGGATCTCCGCCAGGAGATCCTTGTTGGTGGCCGCCAGCACACGCACGTCCACCTGCACGCGCGACGTGCTGCCGACCGGCTCGGTCACCTGCTCCTGCAGGACGCGCAGCACCTTGGCCTGGGTCTTCAGGCTCATGTCGCCGATTTCGTCGAGGAAGATCGTGCCGTTCTGCGCGGCTTCGAACTTGCCTTTGCGATCGGCCACCGCGCCCGTAAATGCGCCCTTCACGTGGCCGAACAGCTCGCTCTCGATCAGCTCTTCGGGAATCGCGGCGCAGTTGACCTCGACGAACGGCTGATTCCGCCGGCGGCTCAGCGCGTGCACCGTCCGGGCCACCACTTCCTTGCCCGTGCCGTTCTCGCCGAAGATCAGCACGCGGCCGTTGGTCGGCGCGGCCATCGCCACCTGCTCGCGCAACTGGCGGATGATCGTGCTCTCGCCCACCATCCTGCCGGCGCGATCCGCCCGCGCGCGCAGCGCGCGGTTCTCGGCTTCGAGACGCCGCTGTCTCAGCGCGTTGCGCACGACCAGCACGGTTTTCTCGAGCGACAGCGGCTTCTCGACGAAGTCGAACGCCCCCATCTTGATCGCTTTCACCGCCGACTCGATGTTGCCGTGCCCCGAAATCATCACGACCTGCGATTCGATCTTCATCTGACGCAGGCGGCCGAGCGTGGCGAGACCATCCAGGCCCGGCAGCCACACGTCGAGCACGACGACGTCGAACACCTCTCGCACCAGGCGGTCGATGCACCCCTCGCCGCTTTCGACCGAATCGACGTCGTAGCCCTCGTCGCGCAGCACACCGCTGAGAGCGGTCCGCACGCCCGGTTCGTCGTCGACGATCAGCACTGACGCTTTGGTCACGTACGAGTTGCCCATCAGAGCAGATGGCGGATGGCAAATGGCAGAGATCACTCTCTGCCATCTGCGCCTTTGCCCTCTGCCATGACACCACTTCAACAAGGCAGCTCTATCGTGAATTTCGTCCCGCGCGGCTCGTTGTCGCCGACCTCGATCGTCCCGCCGTGCTCGGCGACAATCCGCCGGACGATCGCGAGCCCGAGTCCGCTGCCGCGGCGCTTGGTCGAATAATACGGCAGGAACAGCTTCTCCCGCTCTGCCGCGGGAATGCCCGGCCCGTTATCGGTCACGACGAGCCGCACGAGCGACGCGCTCGCGTCGTGGTGTGTCTCGAGGGTGATGACGCCCGATCGATTCATCGCCTCGATCGCATTGTCCACGAGATTGATGACGACGCGGCGAATCTGCTCGGCGTCGACCCGCACCTTCGGCAGCTTCTCCGTGAAGCACCGCACGAAGCGCACCTCGCCCAGAAGCCCGTCGTACAGCGCCAGGGCTTCGCTGAGGATGACGTGGAGGTCGGTCGGCGTCACGCGCGGCGGCGCCATGCGCGCGAACTGCGAGAACTCGTCCACGAGCGCCTTCAGCGAATCGACCTCTCCCACGATGGTCGACGTGCACTCTTCGACGAGGGCGTGCGCGGGTTCCGCGGCGTTGCTGAAGTGGCGCCGGATTCGTTCGGCACACAGTTGAATCGGCGTCAGCGGATTCTTGATCTCGTGCGCGAGGCGCCGTGCCACTTCCCGCCAGGCCGCCGTCTTCTGCGCCCGGATGAGCGGCGTCATGTCGTCCACCACGAGCACCAGCCCGTCCGAACCTTCGGTGCCCCGCAGCGCCGTCGCCACGGCGGCAAGTTGAAGCTCCCGGTCGTCCCGCATCAGCGCGACTTCCTGCGCCGAGGGTTCCGCTTTGCCCGTCCCCGCGGCGCGAAGCAGCGCGCCAAACGGCTGCAGATCCTCGCGTCCAAACACCTCGGACGCCTGCTGACCGATAGCCGTTGGCCCGAGATCGAGCAATCGCATCGCCGCACGGTTGAGCGTGCTCACGGCTCCGGATGCGTCGATCGACACGACGCCCGTGGCAATCCGTTCGAGAATCGTCTCGATGTAGCGCCGGCGCCCTTCGACCTCCAGATGCTTGCGCTCGAGATCGACGGTCGAGCGTTCCAGCCGTCTGCGGCTCTTCCCCACTTCGGTGGCCATGCTGTTGAACGCTTCGACGAGAGACCCGAACTCGTCGTCGCTGACCGTCTCGCGATCGACGCGATAGTCGAGGTGCCCGGCCTCGATCTCGCGCGCCGCCGTCGCCAGACGCTGCACGGGCTCGGTGATCCGCTTCGCCAGATACAAGCCCATCCACGTCGCGCCCACGAGAATCATGAGCGTCATCATCAGGAAGAACGACAGGTAGACGCCCGCGAGCGGCTGCCGCAGCACGCGCAACTGGCTGTAGTCCTCGTAGGCATCCTGAATCCGCCGCGCCCGGCCGGCAAGATCCCCGACAAGGAAGTCGCTCGCGACGATGATGGCCACCGGTTGCGCCGCGCCCGCCCGGCGCACGACCGCGGCGGCGCGAATGAGCTCACCACCGCCGGGCAGCTGCTCCGGGGTCGGCGGCTCGACTTCTCCAACCGCGGCCCGCGCGGCCATGCGATCGGCCACCGCCCGCGCGTAGCCGCGCGGCATCTCGGGCGAGGCGATGGCGACATAGGGCATCGCTTCGGGCGCCTGCGTACCGGGCGCCACGCGATAGATCTCGACCATCTTCACGCGTCCCTGCGTCACCTCCGGCTGAATCCGATCGCGCACCAGGGCAACGTCGGCGCCGTCGAACGCCGCTCCTGCCAGCACACCCGCCATTCTCTGGGCGTCGGCCGTCACCCGTACCTGACGATCGCGGTAGTAATCGCTCGCTATCAGATCGGCTGCGGTGAGCACTTCCTCGACCGGCGCGTTGAACCAGCGATCGACGCTGTTGCGAATCAGCTCGCTGCCCACGAGCAGGACGAGCACGGCGGGAATGAGCGTCATGCCGAGCAGCACCGCCACGAGCTTCCCGCGGAAACGCGCGAACGGCAGCGCGCGGCGGCGCTCGATGATGAGCTTGATGACGTTGCGCGCGAGGACGAACGTGAGGCCGAGGAGGATCGTGAGGTCGGCCGCCCACAACCCGTAGAGGACGAACTCGGTGAGAAAGTCGGGAGAGAGCCCGGCCGATCGATTCGCCAGCGCGACAATCCCCGCCAGCGCGGCAAGCAGGACGATCATGCCTGCCAGGATGAGCCGCGGATTGTCGCGCAACGACCGGCGCGGCGGCACCATGGTCAGCCCTGTCTCATTCCTTGGCGTTCAGCAGATCCTTCAACTCGGTCATGAACTCGCCGATGTCGCGGAAGTGCCTGTAGACGGACGCGAAACGGACGTACGCGACCTTGTCGAGCTTCTTCAGCTCCTGCATGACGAACGCGCCGATCTCGTGGGTGCTGATTTCCTTCTCCGATCGCTCCTGCAGCGTGGTTTCCACGCGGTCGGCAACCGCCTCGAGCGACGCGACGCTGACGGGGCGCTTTTCGCACGCCTTCAGGAGTCCCGCGACGAGCTTCTGGCGCTCGAAGCGCTCGCGGCTGCCGTCCTTCTTCACCACCATGTACGGGATCTCGTCGATCCGTTCGTAGCTGGTAAAGCGCTTGGCGCACCCGAGACATTCGCGCCGGCGGCGAATCACCTCGCCCTCGCGGCTTTCGCGCGAGTCGACGACCTTATCGCCGAGATGGGCACAATACGGACACTTCATGATTTTCCCTCGGCGGCGACGTGCGCGAGATTGCGCATCCCGCCGAACCCGAGGCCGGCCTGAACCACGAACACGAACCCGAGCGCGATCGTCGGCAGCAGCGACACCGCGTGCAGCACCAGGGCCGCGCCGACCGCGCGATCGTTGGGCACGCCGTAAAAAGATGTCAGCCCTATCTGCATGGCTGCCTCGAAGCCCCCCACGCCGCCGGGCGTCGGCACCGACACGCCGACGATCAGCAGCGCGATGAGGAGAAACGTACCCGTAAACGGAAGGTTGATGCCAAACGCTGTCGTGACGCACCAGATACCCCAGCCGATCGACACCCAGAGCGGAAGCGATAACGCCACCGCAAGCAACAGCCTTCTTGGCGTGCGCACGACCGCAAGCCCCTCGGAAAACTTCAACAGCACGGCGGCGAGCTTGTGCGTGATCTTCCCGGGCAGCAGGTGCTCCAGCTTGTACGCCCAGCGCCCCGCCGCCGCCGGATCGCGCGCCGCCACGAACATCGCACCGAGCACCGCAAACGCGCCGGCGCCTACGACGATGCCGCCGACCTCGACCAGCCAGTACAGACGGCGATCGGCGCGTTCCATGCCCGAATCGAACACCAGGACGTAGGACGCCAGCAGAAACACGCACGTCACCGCATCGAGCACCCTCTCGATGATGATCGTCGCGAAGGTGGCGGTCGCGCTCAGCCCTTCCTGGCGCGCCAGCAGAAACGGGCGAATCACCTCGCCGGCCCGCGCCGGCAGCACGGCGCTGGCGGCAAAGCCGATCGTCGTCGTGCGAAACGCCGGACCGAAGCGCGCGTGGCCGATCGGCGCCAGAAGGTACTGCCACCGAAGCGCGCGCAGCACCATCGTCAGCACCGTGATGGCCGCCGAGAGCGCAAGCAGCCACGCGTTCGCTTGCCGAATCTCCGCCCAGACGATGTCGAGATGCGCGCCGCGAAGGAAAATGGCGAGCAGGCCGACCGAGAGCGCGACAATGACGACCGTGCGAAGCGATTTGCGCATGAGTCCCAGGGGAGAGCGGCGCGTCTACTATAAGGGGGGTTGCAGGGAATGCCAAGAACGCATTAGTTGTGGTTGCGGCCTGTCGACGTCCCCGATAAGATGAGCGCTTTTCGCCATTTGCCGAGGATTACTATTGGCTGCGTCGTCGCTCATCCTTGAAACCGTCTTTAACGGTCTCACACGCCATAACCAGGGCAAGGTTCGCGACATCTACGCGTTCCCGGAGGACCCGAGCGTTCTCCTGATCGTCGCGACCGATCGCATTTCTGCGTTCGATTACGTCCTGGGCTCCGGCATTCCGGACAAGGGAAAGGTTCTCACGCAACTCTCGGCGTTCTGGTTCGGCGAAACGAGCGACATCGTACCGAATCACATGCGCTCGACTCGCGTGGACGACTATCCGGCGAGCACACGGCCCTATGCCGAGGATCTGCACGGGCGGTCGATGCTCGTCAGGAAGACCGAGCCCTTTCCGATTGAGTGCGTCGCGCGCGGCTATCTTTCCGGTTCAGGGTGGAAGGAATACCAGCAGAGCGGCTCGGTCTGCGGCATCAGGCTGCCGGCCGGACTGCGCGAATCGGACCGGCTGCCCGAGCCGATTTTTACGCCGGCCACCAAAGCCACCACGGGACACGACGTCAACATCAGCGAAGACGAAGCCGGACGGATCGTCGGACGCGAGGCGATCGAAAAGCTGCGCAATATGACGCTGCGTCTGTACTCGCGCGGCGCCGCGCACGCCGAGCACAGGGGCATCATCGTCGCCGACACGAAATTCGAGTTCGGGCGGCTCGTCGACGGCCCGAACGCCGGCGAGATCATTCTCATCGACGAAGTGCTGACGCCCGATTCCTCCCGCTTCTGGCCGCGCGACATCTTCATGCCCGGCGGCCCGCAGCCCAGCTTCGACAAACAGTTCGTGCGCGACTATCTGGAGTCGATCCGCTGGAACAAGCAGCCGCCGGTTCCGAGCCTGCCCGACGACGTCATCAAGAACACCAGCGAGAAGTACATCCAGGCGTTCCAGCTCCTGACCGGCCTGGACCTCGAATGATGACGGACCGTGACGGATGAACGAAAAACTCGAACGGCTGATTGACGAAATGGTCGAGAGGGGGGTGCGCTTTCCCGAGGCGTCCCGCGAATTCGAGCGCCGGTTCATCGCCAAGGTGCTGGCCGAGTCGGACGGCAACCTGTCGAAGGCCGCCGATGCGCTCGGCGTGCACCGGAACACCCTGAGCCGGAAGATCGCCGAGCTGAGGATCAAGCGCCGGCCGTGAACGCCTACTAGCTGGTAGCTGGTAGCTGGTAGCCGGTAGCTGGTAGCTAGCTGGTAGCAAAAACTGCCCGGAACCTGCTACAAGCTACTCGCTACCGGCTACCAGCAGTTAGCACTCGCCCCTTGACAGCGCCAAAAGAGATTGACTAAATTAGCACTCTTGTAAGGCGAGTGCTAAACGTCCGCCTACGCCCCGAGCATCAGCCACGGGGCTACGGCGTGACGCGCCGCCAAAGGTTGTCCTGAACGTCAAGGAAAACACGTTATTCACTCAATCAGCTGGAGCGACCTATGAACGCTAGACCGCTACACGACCGCATCCTCGTTCAGCGCATCGAGGAAGGGGAACAGAAAGTCGGCGGAATCATCATCCCGGACTCCGCCAAGGAAAAACCGCAGCAGGGCAAAGTCGTCGCCGTCGGCAACGGCAAGGTCAAGGACGACGGCGGCCGCATCGCCCTGGACGTCAAAGCCGGGGATCTCATTCTGTTCGGCAAGTACTCGGGACAGGAGATCAAGCTCGACGGCGAGGAATACCTCATCATGCGCGAGGACGAAGTCCTGGCCGTGATCGACTCGGGCAGCGGCAAAAAGAAGTAGTAGGCAGGGCTTTAGCCCTGCCTCTGCGACAAGAAGCAGCGCAGGGTTCGACCCTGCCTGAGCATTTAACAGGAGCACACGATGGCAAAACAGATTATTTACGGCGAAGAGTCACGACAGGCGATTCTTCGCGGCGTCAACCAGCTGGCCGACGCCGTCAAGGTGACGCTCGGCCCGAAGGGCCGCAACGTCGTTCTCGACAAGAAATTCGGCTCGCCCACGATCACCAAGGACGGCGTGACCGTCGCCAAGGAGATCGATCTCAAGGATCCGCTGGCGAACATGGGCGCGCAGATGGTGCGTGAAGTGGCGAGCAAGACCTCGGACATCGCCGGCGACGGCACGACCACCGCGACGGTGCTCGCGCAGGCGATCTACCGCGAAGGCGTCAAGAACGTCGTCTCGGGCGCCAACCCGATGGACATCAAGCGCGGCATCGATCGCGCGGTCGAGAAGGTCATCGAAGGCCTGAAGGCCCAGTCCAAGCCGGTCACCGGCAAGATGATCGCCCAGGTCGGCACCATCTCGGCGAACAGCGATGCCGAGATCGGCAAGTTCATCGCCGACGCGATGGAAAAGGTCGGCAAGGACGGCGTCATCACGGTCGAAGAAGCGAAGACGCTCGAGACCTCGCTCGACGTCGTCGAGGGCATGCAGTTCGATCGCGGCTACCTCTCGCCGTACTTCGTCACCGATCCCGAGCGCATGGAAGTCGTGCTCGAGAATCCGGTGATCCTGATCCACGAGAAGAAGATCAGCTCGATGAAGGATCTGCTCCCCGTGCTCGAGCAGGTCGCGCGCATGGGCCGTCCCCTGCTGATCATCGCTGAAGACGTCGAAGGCGAAGCGCTCGCCACGCTCGTCGTCAACAAGCTGCGTGGCACGCTTCAGGCCGCGGCCGTCAAGGCCCCGGGCTTCGGCGATCGCCGCAAGGCCATGCTCGAAGACATCGCGACGCTCAGCGGCGGCCGGGCCATTACCGAGGACCTCGGCATCAAGCTCGAGAACATCAAGATGGAAGACCTCGGCAAGGCCAAGAAGATCACCATCGACAAGGACAACACCACGATCGTCGAGGGCGCCGGCAACTCGAAGGACATCGAGGGTCGCGTCAAGCAGATCCGCACGCAGATCGAGGAGACGACCTCGGACTACGACCGCGAGAAGCTGCAGGAGCGCCTCGCGAAGCTCGTCGGCGGCGTCGCCGTCATCAAGGTCGGGGCGGCGACCGAGACCGAAATGAAGGAAAAGAAGGCGCGCGTCGAAGACGCGATGCACGCCACCAAGGCGGCCGTCGAAGAAGGCATCGTGCCCGGCGGCGGCGTGGCGCTCATCCGCGCCAGCAAGGGCCTCGAGGGCATGAAGCTCGAGGGCGATCAGCAGATCGGCGTCAACATCGTTCGTCGCGCCATCGAGGAACCGCTCCGCTGGATCGCGACCAACGCCGGCAAAGAAGGATCGATCATCGTCTCGCAGGTGAAAGAGGCCACCGGCTCGATCGGCTACAACGCACAGGACGACAAGATCGAGGACCTGATTGCAGCCGGCGTGATCGACCCGACCAAGGTCGTTCGCTCGGCGCTGCAGAACGCCTCGTCCATTGCCTCGCTGCTCCTCACGACCGAAGCGCTCGTGGCGGAGATTCCTGAAGAGAAGAAGGAAGCGGCGATGCCCGGCGGCCACGGCGGCGGCATGGGCGGAATGTACTGACGCTGAAACTAGAATCTAGAAACTAGAAACTGGAAGTCTAAGACAAGAAACAAAAAAGGCCCGGGAGGAAATCCTCTCGGGCCCTTTCGTTTCCGAACCTCGCGAACCTTCCGAACCCTACGAACCCACGAACTTTACGAACCTACGAACTTACGAACGAACCTACCGTAACGTGAACGCGATCGCGATCGTCACGAGGACGGCAACCGGCTGACCTTGCTTCGTGCCGGGCGCGAAGCGCCACTGGCGCGCGGCTTTGATGGCTTCCTGATCGAGGCCAAACGACGAATCCAGCGATCGCACCACGCGGATATTGCCCACCTGGCCGTCGGGGCCGACGATGCACTCGAGAAGCACCTCGCCCTGGATCTTCGCGCGCATCGCCTGCGCGGTGTACTGCGGTTTCACTTCCTTCAGCAGCCGCGGGGTTTCGACGCCATTGCCGGGACGATACGCGCCGCCGCCGGTGCCACCGCCCCATCCATCTCCGAGACCAGAGCCTCGCCCCGATCCGATACCCGTGCCCACGCCCGTTCCGGCGCCACCGCCGCGCCCAAGGCCCAGCGAATCCGACGTCGGAATCCCTTCCATGGCTCCCGCCTGAGCCAGATCGGCCGATGCCAGCGTCTGCGCCGGGATCGTCAGGTTCTGAAGCGGATCTTCCGGCGGCTTCTCCTTGGGCTGTTCCATTTCCGGCTTTTTCACGACCGGCACGGTGATCTTGTCCTCGCCCTTGAGCTCGACCTTCTTGATGGGCTCGACCTTCTGGTTCCCGCCGCCGCCGCCACCGCCGCCCGGTCCCGGCACGTCGAGCCAGACAATCTGATCGCTCAGCTTGTCGGGCGTCTGCGCCGGAGCAGGCGCCACGAAGGGATGCATCGCGAGGTAGACTCGCGAGCGCGAAAAAGGCGAAGTGGATGCCCAGGGAAACGCCCAGCGCACCCGTGGAACGCTTGCGCGATTCCTCGAACAGAAAATCGAACTTCCGGCGGCGCGTCGGGACGAAAATCGCTCATCTTAGGGAAAGGACGAGGCCTACAAATCTATTTTGCGCCTTGAACCCTGATGGCGCAAGTTGCAAAACGCGAACCAGCTGCTGAACACAGCGGTTCTCGGTTCTGGGTGCTGCGGTTCTGGGTTCAAGTGCTTTCACGGTTCCAGGTTCTCGCTTCAAATTACGACGTTCGAATGGCGCACGCGGCTTTCACGCAACTGCGCGAATCTTGAAACAAAACTGGCGCCCCCGAAACTTCGGAGTCTGAACCCATGACGCGGCACCCGGAACCGGAACTCTAAACCCGTCCCGTCCAGGCGCCAATCGCCGCGTTGCCGCCACCGTACGAGTGCAGAACGGCCAACGCGTCGGCAGCCCTCGGCTCGCTGTGAATGCCCACCATGACGCCACCGCGGCCCGTCAGCACGTGAAAAATCCGGCCATCGTGCGCCTGAAATCCCACGCGCCGCATGGTGCCGGCGATCCCGGTTTTCGTCAGGCCTTGATCGTCGCCCTGCAGCGCCGCGACGAGCGGGCCGCGCGCCATCGCCGGGCCGATGTCGTGGATCTCCAGCGGCTGCGCCGCGCCGAGCGTGCGCTCGATAAAGCTCGACATCTCGGGGGACGCCTTTGCAAGAATCGACAACGACTCGACGGCAATCCCCTGCTTCCGGAGCGCGTCGACGCCTTTTTCCGCCGACGCAATATCCTGAAAGACCCCGACGGTAAACCGGCCCGTTTCGACTTCGACTGACATTCAGCCTCGCATTCTCAAATTGCCAATCTCCAATCTGCCAATCTGCCAATGCCCTAGTCATTAACCCCATTGCGTCTGAATGACCTTGCCGATGCTCTGTCCCGACATCGCGGCTTCGACGGCGCGGGCGTCCACCGATCGCGCGTGCGCGCCGAGAAGAATCGCGTCGCCCCTCTCGATCTGCGCGCGCCATCGCTCCGCCTCCGATTCCGACAGCCCGGCCTTGACGAGCGTGGCTTTCAGGTCGCCGGCCACGTCCCCGGCCATGTGTCCTGCCACTTCACCGAGCTCCGCGGCCAGCGGCCCCGCTGCCACTACCGCGCCCGTTCCTGGAAGCCCGATCGCAATCGCGGCCAGTACATATCCACTCAGTTCTCCGAAGCGGGACGCGGTGAGTGAATCCTCCAGCTCGGAGCCGGGGCTTGCATCGATTTGGCTCGCGATCGCCCCCTCGGCCATATGATCGCGCGCGACGACCGACAAGTCGGCGGGACCGAGTCCCAGCGCGTGAAGGGCGCGCGCCGCCTCGGCTGCCCCGCTGACATTCTGAAAGAGCGCCATGACCAGACTGTGTGACATCGCTGATTTAATCTATATCAGCTGACGGCTGAGAGCTAATGTGACGATCGCCATCATCGGCGCAGGCCCGGCGGGAGCGATGGCCGCGCTCCGCCTGGCACGCGCGGGTGCGCCGGCCACGCTGTTCGATCCAAGCCATCCTCGCGAAAAGCCCTGCGGCGGAGGACTCACCGGGCGCGCGCTCGCGCTCGTCGCCGATGCCGTCGATATCCGCTCGCTGCCGTCGGTCGTCGTCACGGTCCGCCACCATCGAATCTCCCGCGCCCGCGCGCGACGGCGCCGTTCACGCGGCCGATGTGCCGTTGACCGGTGGCGACGAGGGCGCCGCGCTCGTCATCGTGAGCCGCATGGTGTTCGATCGCGCGCTTCTCGACGCCGCGCTCGCCGCCGGCGCGCGGCTGATCACGGAAAAAGTCGTCGATGTGTGCCGGCGCGGTTCCCGTTTCACCGTCAAGACCGATCGCGGCGAACACGCGGTCGATCGCATCATCGGCGCGGACGGCCCGAACAGCATCGTGCGGAAGAAACTGGCCCGGCCGTTCTCCCGGGGCCAGCTGTCGGTGGCCGCCGGCTACTTCGTACGGGGCGCCACTTCGTCGGCAATCGTCATCAAGTCGATGCGCGAACAGCCTGGCTATCTCTGGTCGTTTCCACGCCCCGATCATCTTGCGGTCGGCATCTGCGCGCCGGCCGCCGAACGCGTCTCCTCGGCTCTTCTGCGTACGCAGTCGCATCACTGGATCCGGCAGCACGGGTTCGACCGCGGCACCACGCTCACACCGTATGCGTGGCCCATCCCCAGTGTCGGCGACCGCGACGCGATGCACATGGCGGTGGAAGGCCCGGGATGGATGCTGGTGGGCGATGCCGCGGGGCTGGTCGATCCGCTGACGCGCGAAGGTATCTACTATGCGCTCCTGTCTGCGCAGTGGGCGGCCGACGCCCTCGCCACCGCCTCGTCGGAGCGCGCGGCCAGCCTCTACGCCTCGCGGGTCGATCACGAAATCAGGCCCGAGATCGCGCGCGCCGCCCGCCTGAGCGGCCCGTTCTTCAGCCCCGCCTTCTCGTCGCTCCTGGTTCGCGCCCTGCAGGAAAGCGGCGCCATTCGGGAGGTCTTCGTCGATCTGGTCACCGGCGTGCAACCCTACCGCGGGCTGCGGCGGCGCCTGCTGGCAACCCGCGAATGGGCGCTCGCCGCACGCGCAATTCGGCTGCTCCTGGCCCCTCGGTTTGGCAGTACAATGAACAGCGTCGGTTAATCCAAGGAGTCAGACATGGGCCGTATTGGTCTGCCGGAGCTCTTCATCATCCTGTTCATCGTCGTGCTGATTTTCGGTGCGAACCGTCTGCCTCAACTCGCAACCGGTATCGGCAAGTCGATCCGCAACTTCAAGGACGGGATGAAAGAGGGCGAGAACGACAAGAACGCCTAGCGCCGCCCGCGCTTAGACTTCAAGCGCTCGCGACGGCCAGGCCGCCCGCTGCGGCGCTTCGGCTGCCGGCGCTGTTCATGCTTGGGCCGTGCCTTGCTTCGACGAGGCCCGCGCCGTCTTTCATCGCTCCTCACCGTCTCCAGGATTTCCACAAGCCCCAGGTCAATCTGCCGCCGCTCCATGTCGACGCGGACCACCTGCACGTCCACGCGATCGCCGAGCTGATACACCTTGTGCGTGTTCTCCCCGCGCAGCGAGTGGCTCTTTTCGAGAAAGCGATAGTAGTCGTCCGCCATGCTCGAGACGTGCACGAGCCCTTCGACGTAGTGCTCGACGAGCTGGACGAAGAGTCCGAACGCCGCCACGCCGGTGATGTACCCCTCGAACTCGTCGCCGACCTTGTCGGCCATGAAGCGCACCTTCTTCCACTGCACGAGCTCGCGCTCGGCATCGTCCGCACGCCGCTCCATCTCCGATGAATGGCGCGCGACCTCGGGCAGGTCGGCTTCCAGCTCCTCGACCCGTTCGGCGTCGACGCCCTTGTGCCGAAGCTCCCGCAGCATCCGATGGACGACGAGATCGGGATAGCGGCGGATGGGTGACGTGAAATGGGTGTACGAGTCGGCCGCGAGGCCGAAGTGGCCCAGGTTCCGCTCGGCGTACCTCGCCTTCTGCATCGTGCGCAGCATGAGAAACGCAATCGGGCGCTCCTCGGGCTTGCCGTGCAGCTTCTCGAGCAGTCGCTGAAAGTGCCTCGGGCGCACGGCGCCGGGCGGCGCGGCGAGCGAACAGCCGAAGCCCGAGATGAACTCTTCGAACTCCTCGACCTTCAACACGTCCGGCTGCTCGTGGATGCGATAGAGGCAGGGCATGCCGCGCCCTTCGACGAACGACGCGACGGTCTCGTTCGCCAGGAGCATGAACTCCTCGATCAGCTTGTGGGCGATATTGCGTTCGGCTTCGACGATCGACGCCACGCGGCCGGCCTCGTCGATGATGACTTCGGCTTCGGGCAGGTCGAAGTCGATCGATCCGCGCCGCTTCCGCCGTCCGTTCAGCACGTGGAACAGTTCGGCCATCAGCCGGAATTTCGGAACCAGGTCGCGGTACTGCTGCATCAGTTCCGGCGGCTTGGTCGTCAGAATCGCGTTCACGTCGGTGTAGGTCATCCGCGCGGCGGTGTTGATGACGCCGTCGTGGAACTCGGCGCGCACGACCGAGCCCGTGGCATCGATCTCCATCAGGCACGACTGGACCAGCCGATCGACCCGCGGGTTCAGGCTGCAGATGCCCGTGGCCAGCTCCGACGGAAACATGTGAACGGCGCGCTCCGGGAAATACACCGACGTCGCACGCTCGTAGCCTTCCAGATCGAGCGCGCTGCCTTCGGTCACATAGTGGGCGACGTCGGCGATGTGGACGCCCAGCCAGTAGTGGCCGTTCGGCAGCATCTCGAGGCTGATCGCGTCGTCGAAATCGCGCGCGTGCTCGCCGTCGATGGTGACCGTCACGGTCGGACGGAAATCCGTGCGCCCGACGATGTCGTCCGGGCCGACCGGCGCGAACCTGAGAGCCTCTTCGATGGCGGCCTCGCCGTGCGCGTCGGGAATGCCGTACTTGCGGATGATGATTTGCGTGTCGACGCCCTGCTCGTCGATATCGCCGAGCACCTCGACGACCTTCCCGACCGGGCCGCGCGCGGCGGTGGGCCACGTCGTAATCTGCACGAGCACCATCTCGCCCCGCTCGGCCTCACCCGACTGCCCGGACGGCACGTGCACGTCGCTCGAAATCCGTCGATCGAAGGGCTGCACGAAGCCGAGGCCCGAGTCGTCGATGTCGAAACGGCCGACGATCGTCGTGTTCCCGCGCGCGAGCACGCGGATGATGCGTCCATCGACGCGGTCGTCGCCCGTCCGGCGCTCGATGCGCGCGAGCACGCGATCGCCGTGCATCGCCTCCTTGATGTTCATGGCGGCGATGTACACGTCTGGTGCGTCGCCACCCGCCTTGTCGGGCACGACAAAGCCATAGCCGGCCGCGTGCATCTGCAGGCGGCCGACGACGAGATCCATTTTGTCCGGCAGCCCCACGCGGCCGCCTTTGGTCTCCACGAGCTCGCCCGCCGATGTCAGCGCCTTGACGAGGCGTAGAAACGTCGCGCGTTCTTCCCGGGGAATTTTCAGAATTCGAAGCAACTCCCTGGGAGTTGCGGGGTGTGTGACTTTCTCACGTAGTAATTTGACGATTTGTTCTCTGGATAGCATTGTCAGTTCTTAGTCTTCAGTTTTTGGTTGTTATTCAGTAAAGCACAGCGGCGTCAGCTTGTAGAGGCTGAAGCCAGAAGCCCGGAGCCGGGAGTCCGAAGCCGTTCAGCGGAAAAGGACGACCTGCAGGTCTCCGACGTTGGTCGTCGACGGTCCGGTGATGATGAGGTCGTCGAGACGCTGGAAAAACGCGTAGGCGTTGTTGTCGGCGAGATACGCCTCGGCGTCGAGCGATTGTTGACCGGCTCGATGGAGGGTGGTGCGATCCACATAGGCGCCGGCCGCGTCCGTCGGACCGTCGATCCCGTCGGTGCCTATGCTTGCGAGCGCGATGTCGCTCGAGTCGGCGGCGAGCGCCTTTGCGACCGACAAGGCCAGCTCCTGATTGCGTCCCCCCCTGCCCTTGCCGACGACTTTGACGGTGGTTTCGCCGCTCGCGATGACAGCCATCGGGCGCGTTCCGGCCAGCGCATGCGACCGTGCGCGCTCCAGCACGATCGGCCCCATGGTGCGGGCGTCGCCGACGATCGGCTCCTCGCTCAGCACGACCTCGTAGCCGAGCTGCCGCGCCGCCTCTGCGGCGCCTTTCATCGCGTCGAATCGCCCGCCGATGACGCGCGTGAGCGATCGCGTCAACCCGCGATCGCCGGCCTTGGGCGTCTCGTCGATCTTCCCCTCGAGTCCGGCCCGGAGGTAGTCCTTCGCCGGCTGCGTGAGCTGACTTTCGACCCCGAACCGCTCGATGTAGCTCCAGGCATCGCGGTATGTCGACGGATCCGGCACCGTCGGACCCGACCCGATGACGCTCAGGTCGTCACCGACGACGTCCGAAATCGCGAGGCACACCGTCGCGGCCGGCGCGGCCGCCGCCAGGCGCCCGCCCTTTACCGCCGACAGGTGCTTGCGGATCGTGTTGAGCGCGGTAATGTCGGCGCCGCCCTTGAGCAGCGCGTTCACGGCCGTGCGCTTGTCCTCGAGCGTCAGGTCGCCGGCGGGGACCGCCATCAACGCCGACGCGCCACCGGACAGCAGCACGACCAGGACTTCGCCCGGATCGCTCTGACGGGCCACCTCCAGCGCACGGCGCCCCGCCGCGACGCTGCGCTCGTCGGGCAGCGGATGGCTCGAGGGGATCCATTCGAGCATCGGCGGCAGCTTGATCGGCAGATGCGTCCCGATGACGATGCCGTCGCGGATGCGATCGCCGGCGATGCGCGCAAACGTGTCCGCCATGAACGGCGCCGCCTTGCCGACCGCGATGACGCGCAGCGTCTTCCCCTGCAGCCGCGAGGCAATGCTGATGAGACGGACGGCGCGATCGATCAGGTGGTGCGGCGACGCAGCTTCGATCGCCGCGCGTGCAATGGTCAGGACGTGTTGGCGAAAATCGGACAGGGCGAAAATCTCAGTGAACGTTCTTGGGATCGCTCCAGCCCGACAGTCCCGTCACGACGTTGAACTTCCGAAGCAGACTGCTGACCAGCCGGTCGGCGTCTTTCTTCGTTGAGAGCTGTTCGAGTTGGGAAATGATGCGGGTGAGGGCGGCTTCGACCGATGTGATGGCGCTGACTGAATAATACTCGCGCTGTTCTTCGAGACAGCGTCGATGTTTCAGGAACTCCTCCCGATAGAACTCGGTGAGGTTGGTCCCGGGTCTCGCCTTCGGTTGCGCCATTGAGGGATGGATCCAGTCTACGAAGGGGCCGGAGAACTGTCAACGAGTTTCATGAGCGCGCCGACAGCGCGGCACGTGGCGCGCGAAGTCGCGCCAAGGCGGCACGACCATCACTCGGCGACTTCGCGCGTGCCGGTCGCGGCGATGAATCCACCGAGCGATCCGACCGCCATGCCTGCGAGAAGAAGTCCCGCGGCGGCGGGAAGCGACAGAAATACCAGCGATCCCGGATCGATGGCGGCCTCGACGAGGGCCTCGGCCCGGCTCCGGACCACAAAAAATGTGATCCACAGCACGACGAGCGCCACGATCGCCCCGATTCCCCCCTGAATCAGTCCCTCGACCACGAACGGCCCGCGAATGTACGCAATCGGCGCTCCGACCAGTTGCATGATGTGAATCTCTTCGCGTCTGGCCACCAGGGCGAACCGCACGACGCTGGCCACCGTGAGGGCCGCGGCAAACACCAGCAGCGCGGCCAGCGTAAATCCGCCCGTTCGAACCGCGCCGGCCGCACGCATCAACCGCTCGATCCACTGCCGGTCGTAGCGCACATCGGCGACGCCCGGCAAGCCGGCCGCACTCCGTGCGAGAGATTCGATGTCGGACGGGCTCGCCTCCGGGCGCAAACGAATCTCGAAGGACGCCGGCAGCGGGTTGGCCGGCAAGTCCCCCGCGGCGTCCGCGAGCGTGGGGAAATTCTGCCTGAAGCGGCGAAGCGCTTCCTCTTTCGAGACCGGCTCTGCCGCACCCACGACCGTGCTCTCGCGCAGCGCCTTCTCGACCGCGCTTCGCTCGTCTGCGGTGACCGTGTCTGCGAGGTAGACCGAGAATTCTGCGGCGTTCTGCCAGCGCGCGAACAGGCGCTCCAGGTTGCTGGTCAGAATCAGGAACGCGCCCAGCACGATAAACGCGACCGCAATCGTCGCGGTCGCGATGGCGGCCGTCTTCAGGCCGCGCATGAGGCTCGCCAGCGCCTCGTCGAAGAAATATTTAAGCGCCCGCATTGCTTCCAGAGGCCGTCGTCGCGCGCTCGTCGGCGTCGATGAGCCGGCCGTGATCGATCGCGATCGCGCGGCGGCCGACACGGTGGATCAAATCGCGATCGTGGGTCGCGATGAGGACGGTGGTGCCGCGCGCGTTGACCTCGCGGAACAGGTTCATGATGTCGAGCGACAGGTCGGGATCGAGGTTGCCGGTCGGCTCGTCGGCGAGGATGAGCATGGGATCGTTCACCAGCGCGCGGGCGATCGCGATGCGCTGCTGTTCGCCGCCCGACAGCTCCTGCGGGTACGCGTTCATCCGGTGCTGGAGCCCGACCCATTTCAGTACTTGAAACGTCTTGCGCTGCTGGGTCGAGACGGGCGCCCCGAGCACACGCGGCACGATCGACACGTTCTCGAGCACGGTCTTGCGCGGAATCAGCTTGAAGTCCTGGAACACGAATCCCACACTGCGCCGGTACGCCTGCACCTGGCCGGGCGTCAGCTTGGCGAGATTGCGCCCGGCGACGGTGACCGCGCCGTCGCTCGGCAGGCTTTCGCGCAGCAGCAGGCGGAGGAACGTCGACTTGCCCGCGCCGCTGGGACCGGTGAGGAACACGAACTCACCTTTCTCGACGCGGATCGAGAGGTCGCGCAGCGCGTAGACGCCACGGCTGTAAAGTTTTGAAAGATGATGGGTTTCTATCAAGAGCCGCTGTGAATATTCTACCGGTCGAGCTCCCGGCGCAATAGCTCATTCACGAGCTTCGGGTTCGCCTTGCCCCCCGTTTTCTTCATCACCTGGCCGACGAGGAACCCGAACGTGCCGGTCTTGCCGTTGCGAATCTGTGCAACGGCGTCCTGATTCGCCACGAGGACCTCGCGCACGCTCGACAGGATCGCCTCCTCATCGCCAATTTGTGCCAGCCCGTCGGCGGCCACGATGTCGTCGGCGCTGCGCCCGGTGTCGTACATCTTCTCGAACACCGTCTTGCCGATCGACGCGCTGATGGTCGACCGGTCGACCAGCCCGATCAATCCCGCCAGCGCCGCGGCCGACACGCGCTGCCGATCGAAACGCTCGCCCAGATCGTTGAGCTTCCTGGCGACTTCACCGGACACCCAGTTGAACGCCGCGCGCGGGTGGCCCGACGCTCTGGCGGTTTCCTCGAAGAGCGCGATCAGCTCGGTGTTCTCGAGCGCCGTCACTTCCTGCTCGGACAACGCATACTCGGCCATCACGCGCTGGCGCCGCGCGTCGGGCAGCTCGACGATCGAGCCGCGAATCGCGTCGATGCGCTCGCGCGACAGGAGGACCGGCGGGAGATCGGGTTCGGGAAAGTAGCGATAGTCGTGGGCGTCTTCCTTCGTGCGCATGGAGAACGTTTCGCGCGCGTTCGCGTCCCACAGCCGCGTCTCCTGCACGACGGTGCCGCCGTGTTCGAGCACGCCGATCTGGCGGTCGATCTCGTACTCGAGCGCTTTTTCGAGGTAGCGGAAGGAATTGATGTTCTTCACTTCGGTTTTCGTACCGAGCTTCTCGACGCCTGCCGGCCGCACCGACACGTTGGCATCGCAGCGCAGGCTCCCCTCTTCCATGTTGCCGTCGTTCACGCCGATCGCGATGAGAATCTCGCGCAGTCTCCGGAACGCGTTGGCCGCGTCGGCGGCCGAGCGCAGATCGGGCTCGGTCACGATTTCGATGAGCGGTGTGCCGCTGCGATTGAAATCGAGATAGGTCTTGCGGTCCGAGTCGGCGAAGCCTTCGTGCAGCGACTTACCGGCGTCTTCTTCCATGTGCACGCGGGTGATGCGCACGCGCCTGCCCGCGCCTCCGGCCGTGAACTCGAGCACCCCCGCCGTCGCCAGCGGCAGTTCATATTGCGAGATCTGATAGCCCTTGGGCAGGTCGGGATAGAAGTAGTTCTTGCGCGCGAAAATCGACTGTTCCTGAACGGTACAGTCGAGCGCCAGCGCGGCCTTGGCGGCGAAGTCGACCGCCCGGCGGTTCAGGACCGGCAGCGCGCCGGGAAACCCCAGGCAGACCGGGCAGATGCTGGTATTGGGGGCATGGCCAAACCGGGTGCTGCACCCGCAGAAGATCTTGGTATTTGTGAGCAGGCGGGCATGGATTTCGAGGCCAATTACCGGTTCAAATCCCACGAGTGGTGATGCTATCATCTTTGTGCCAGGTTTCCTGGCCCCCATTCCCTGTAACCGTCTGTAAATGAAAGGCCAGCACAGTCGTATCCATGAGTAGGCACGATCAGATGGCAGCCGGCGGTTCCGCCCTTCCAGCTCCCGCAGAGGGACCCCGCGGCGAGAATACGCTCGCCACGCCGGGCGCGGCTCGTCCCGCCGATCTCGAATCGACGCTGGCCGGACAGGTCCAGGACTTCCTCGCCGCGGGCAACGATCACGCGGCGCGCGAGGTGTTTACCCAAATCGTCACCCGACAGCAGCGCCGGGCGTCGCGCATCGCCTGGCACTATCTGCGCGACGTGGCCGAGGCCGACGAGGCCGTGCAGGACGCCTTCGTCAAGGCGTACACCCACATCGCCTCGTTCCAGCGGCATCTGTCGTTCGAAGTCTGGTTCACTCGAGTCCTGATCAATGGCTGTCTCGATCGGCAGAAGGCGCGGGCGCGCCGTTCGCGCTGGATACTGCCGGTTGGCGACGCCGGACGTCGCGATCAGGACGCCATCGAGCGCGCCACGCGGCCGACCGATCGCACGCCCGAGGCCGAGCTGATGGCGCGCGAATGGCGCGATTCGCTCAATTTCGCCGTGCAGAAGCTGCCCGAGCGCCAGCGCCTCGTCTTCATGCTCTGTCACTACAACGATCATTCGACGCGCGACGTCGCTGAGATGACCGGATTGAACGAATCGACTGTGAGGGTTCACTTGTTCCGCGCTATCCGGAAGCTCCGCACGGCCATGGAAGGACAGCGTCATGCGATTTGAAGACCGCATCGCTCCCATCAAAGGGTCGCATCTGTCTGACGACCAGCTGATGGAAACCTAC
Organism: Vicinamibacterales bacterium; assembly: GCA_963821395.1. Taxonomy (GTDB): domain Bacteria; phylum Acidobacteriota; class Vicinamibacteria; order Vicinamibacterales; family JAMQPK01; genus JAMQPK01. The sequence continues at coordinate 112,129 of CAWGDY010000028.1, forward strand.
GTGCTCGCCAGCGAGAACCGGCACATCAGTGCCTGCCGCCAGTGCGCCGAGAGGCTCGACGAGCTGGTGCGCACGCTGCACGACATGCACGAAGCCGCCGTACGCGAGGCCGACAGCGCGTTCGACGCGGACCGGCTGCACGACCAGCGCGAGCGCATCATGCGGCGTATCGAGCGGCACGATCATCCTGCCGAGGTCGTCGCGTTTCCGCACCGCTCGGTCACGCACCCTGCCGTGCATCGTCTGCTGGGTCCGGCGCGGCGCTGGGTCGCGGGCGCGGCCGCGGCCGGGTTGGCGGCCGGCTATGTTCCTCGGCTTTGCCATGGATCGGCGCATGCACTATGCGGCCCTCAATCAGGCCATCCAGCAGTCGGCGGTGACGCGCGCGGCCGCATGGCAGATCTCCGACGCTCGTGACGAGCAGTTGCTCAACGAAGTGGACGAGGCTCTGGTCGGCTCGCGCGTTCGCGAGATGCGGCCGGACCTGGGCGCCATCGACCTCATGACGACCCCAATCGAGATCGCCGAAGTGAGCTACCTTCGGTGACGAGCGAGCGGCGCGGGGCATTGGAGCCCCGCGACAAAACCATGACCTCCTCGCTCGTGTTTCGAAAGGGCCTCGACCTGAAAGACATGGTCGCGGCCGAGCTGAATCAGAACTACCACAGCGATCTCGTCGAGCAGATCAAAGCGGAAAACTTTCAGTTTCGCGAGGGGCGGCTCACCGTTCATCTCGCGCGCGAGTTCGGATTCTGTTACGGCGTGGACCGCGCGGTCGACTACGCGTACCAGACGCGCGAGCGCTTTCCCGATCGCCGCGTCTTCCTGACCGGCGAGATTATCCACAACCCGCATGTGAACGATCGGCTGCGCAGCAAGGGCATCCAGTTCCTGACCGACGCGGCGGAACGCGAGCCTCTTGGTCCGCATGACGTCGTGGTTCTGCCCGCCTTCGGCGTCACCACCGCGGAAATGCAGCGGTTTTCCTCTATCGGCTGCGTCATGGTCGATACGACCTGCGGGTCGGTGCTGAACGTGTGGAAGAACGTGAAGCGATACTCGCTGGAGGGCCTCACGTCGGTCATTCACGGGAAGGTCTGGCACGAGGAGACGCAGGCGACCGCGTCGCACGCGCTCGACTCCGCGGGCGGTCACTTTCTGGTCGTGCTGGACCTGAACGAGACCGCCGAGGTGTGCCGCTATATCCGGGAGGGCGGCGATCGGAACGCCTTCCTCGAGCGATTTCGCGATGCCGTTTCGCCGGGGTTCGACCCCGACCGCGAACTGGCGCATATCGGCCTGGCCAACCAGACGACCATGCTCATGTCCGAGTCGCTCCAGGTTCAGGAACTTCTCCGCCAGGCCATCGTCGACCGCTACGGGGCTGACGAGGCCGCGGCTCGATTCCGCGCGTTTGACACCATCTGCAGCGCTACACAGGACCGCCAGGACGCCGTCGTGGCGCTCTTACGGGAACAGGCGATCGACCTGATGCTGGTCATCGGCGGCTACAACAGCAGCAACACCTGCAATCTCGCGCGAATTTGTGCCGAAAAGGTGCCCACGTTCCACATTGCCGACCCCGAATGCCTGCAGTCGGCGACGACTATCCGCTACAGGCCAGCCGGTGGGAAGATCGAGGTGGAGGCCACTGGATGGCTCCCCCCTCTGGGAAACGTGTCGGTCGGGCTGACATCTGGGGCTTCGACTCCAGACAATCTTGTAGGAACGGCGGTCAGGCGGCTCGGTGCGCTCTGCAACGCGTAAACACCCTGTATACCGGCGTCGTATTTAGGGTTAGTAACCGGCAGAGGTAACTTCAAATGCGTACAATTCTGACCCTCGCGATCATCGGCGCTCTGGCTGTGCCGGCGGGCCTGACTGGCGGGCTCGAGGCTCGCGAACAGGACAAGTCGTCGAGCGCCCACTCCATCGCGCGTCCCCCTTCGAACTGGTGGAAGACGCAGAAATACATGCAGGAGCTGAAGCTCACGGCCGACCAGTCGTCGGAAATCGAGCAGATCGTGCAGAGCTCGATGACCAGGCTCAGGGCCGACAAGGACGACCTCGACCGCGTGCAGGGCGATTTCCGGATACTGATGGAGCAGCCGCAGGCGTCGCAGCGCGAGCTGTTGAAAGCCGCGGAGCGTCTCGAGATGGCGCGCTTCCTCATCAGCAAGGAACGAACGCAGATGCTCGTGCGGATTCACAGCGTGTTGACGCCAGACCAGCGAAAGGGCCTCGACACCATCGCGAAGCGGCACGCGGCGGAACGCAACCGCCAGAGCCAGAACCAGAAGTAGCTTTCAGATCTGTTCAGACAAACAACCAAGTGTCCGGCGCATGCCGGACCCGATTAATGGAGCGTGGGAATGTTGGGAAGAAAGTTCGTCGCGTCGGCGTCGTTGCTGTTGCTCGTCTCGGGGACCGCTCACGGCCAGACCAGGGCCGCCGACACGGCGCGGACCGATGACCTGGTGAAGCAGGCCGTCGAACGGTACGCCGCCGGGCTCGACGCGGCCCGTGCACGCGCCGCGCAGCAGCCGCCCGACGCCGCGTCGGTGCCGTTGACGCTCGAAGAGGCCGTGCGGCGCGCCGTCGACAACAACCTCGAGATTGCGGTCGAGCGGCTGAACCCGCAGACCTTCGATTTCACTCTCGCGTCGTTCCGGGCGAACTACAAGCCGACCGCGACCTCCACGTTCGGACGCCGCGACAACGTGCGGCCGCCGATCGAACCTGCTGAACCCCGGCAGTCCGAACGTGTCGACGATGACCTACAACGCGGGCGTCACGAAGAATCTGCAGTGGGGCGGCGGCGCGTTGACGCTCGGGTTCAACAACTCGAAGATCGTGTCGCCAACCGACCAGCTGGCGTCGTTCGATCCGCAGTACAACAGCTCGTACCTGCTCAGCTATGCGCAGCCGCTGCTGCGCGGATTCAAGATCGACCAGACACGGCAGCAGATTGCGACGACCGAAATCAACCACAGCAACGCCGAGCTGAACCTGAAGGCGCGCACGACCAATACGCTCGCCCTGGTTCGCTCCTCGTACTGGGATTACGTCTTCACGATTCAGGCGGTCGCGGTCGCCAGGGAATCGCTCTCGCTCGCGTCGAAGCTGCTCTCCGACAACAAGATTCGCGTGGAAGTCGGCACGATGGCGCCGATGGACGTCGTCCAGGCGGAAGCGGAAGAGGCGACACGCCTGCAGGCGCTGACGACGGCGACCGCGACGATGCGGACGGCGGAACTGGCGCTGAAGCGTCTCATCGTGAGCGGCACGAACGATCCGCTCTGGGCGCAGCACATCGAGCCGACCGACCGTCCGGATTACCAGCCCACGTCGATCGACGTCGAAGGTGCCGTGCGGACGGCGCTGCAGCAGCGCACCGATCTGCAGATCGCGCGGAACAACTTCGAGAGCAACAACGTGCTGTTGAAGTACCAGAGCAATTCCGCGCTGCCCGACGTTGACGCGCTCGTGACCTACGGCGCGTCCGGCCTTGGCGGTACGCAGTACAACTTCACGGGCAGCGGCCTCGATCGCGTGCGCCAGGGCATCGCCGTCCAAGGCGGCTACGACGACTCGCTCGGCACGCTGCTTGGCCGCGACTATCCCAACTGGCAGTTCGCCGTGAACGTCAGCTATCCGATCGGCGGCAACAACTTCGAGGCACAGGCGGCGCGCACGAAACTGCTCATGCAGCAGAACCAGGCGCAGATTCGCGCGGCCGAGCTCACCATCGCCACTGAAGTGACCAACGCCGCGCTGCAGGTCACCAACAGCATGGAAGCGCTGGCCGCGTCGCAGAAAGCGCGCGAGCTGTCGCAGCGCCGTCTCGACGCCGAGATGAGCCGCTTCGATGTCGGCATGTCGAACAACTATCAGGTCGTGCAGATGCAGCGCGACCTTCGCGAAGCACAGAATTCCGAACTGCGCGCGCTCTTGAACTATCGGAAGGCACTCGTCGAGTTCGACCGCGCGCAGCAGGCGGGCGCGCGCTAGAGAGGTTCGCGTTTCTCATATGCGCAAATACGGCATCATCCTGCTGCTCCTGGTCGTCACCGGTGGCGCGGCAGTTTATTACTTCTCGGGCGACCGCTCGGCAAGCGCGGCCGCGCAGGCCGAGGTGCAGCGCGAGGCACGCGCGCAGCAGCGCGGCGGTGGCGGTGGTGGTGGCGGCTGGCGGTGGCGGGATGGGTGGCGGCGGATTCGGCCGCGGTCCACGTCCGCCCATGACCGTCGAGCTCGCGCCCGTCACGCGCAGGCTGATGACCGACACCATCATGGTCGTCGGCAACCTCGTCGGCGACGCCACGGTCGACGCGGTGCCGCGCGGACAGGGCCGTCTCGAAGCGGTGTACGTGAAGCTTGGAGATTCGGTGCGGCGCGGGCAGGCGATCGCCAAGATCGAAGATCGCGAGATCGTCGAGCAGATCAAGCAGGCGGAGGCGACCTACAGCGTGTCTGCGGCGACGATCCGGCAGCGGCAGGCCGACTTGAAGCTGGCGCAGAACAACATGGAGCGCTCGAAGAGCCTCTACGAACGCGACCTGCTGCCCCGCCAGACGTTCGATGATACCGACGCGCGCTACCAGGCGGCGATGGCGCAGCTCGAGCTCGCGCAGGCACAGATGGCGCAGGCGGGCGCGCGCCTCGACGAGCTGAAGATCAACCTCGCGAACACGATCATCACCGCCCCGGTCGACGGATTCATCGGCAAGCGCACGCTCGATCCGGGCGCCAGCGTCGGCGTGAACACGTCGTTCATGTCCGTGGTCGACATCCGCACGGTGCGCCTCGTCATCAACGTCGTCGAAAAGGAATTGCGACGAATTCACCAGGGCATCGACGCCGACGTCCAGGTCGACGCGTATCCCGACGAGCATTTCAAGGGGCGCGTCGCGCGGCTGGCACCGATTCTCGATCCGGCGACGCGTACGGCGCAGGTGGAGATCGAGATTCCGAATCCCGGCTACCGCCTGAAGCCCGGGATGTACGCGCGCGTGTTGTTCACGGTCGAGAAGCACGACAACGCCCTCGTGGTGCCCACGGCCTCGGTGGTCGACCTCCAGGGAAAAATGGGAGTCTGGGTGCCGGGCGAAGGCGATCAGCCGTCGTTCCAACCCGTGACGATCGGCATCGAGCAGCAGGAATTTACGGAGCTCACGACTGGTGTGACCGAAGGCCAGAAGATCATTTCAACAGGCGCGGCCGGCCTCCGTGCTGGCGATCGCATCGTGCTGGCCGGACAGCGCGCCGGTGGCGGCGGACGTGCCGGCGGGCGCGGCGGCCGTCGCGGTGGCGGCGCACCGGGCGGCAGCGCGCCGGGTGTCAATGCCAATCAGGCTCAGCAGCCTGGCAGATAGGCAGGGCTGAAGCCCTGCGCCACCAGCAAGGTGGCAAGGTTACTTTCGGTGGCACAGCCCTTCAGGGCTGTCCAACGTTGGAGCAGCAATGAGTATTCCTCGCATCGCAATTGCCCGGCCCGTCACGATGTTCATGATCAGCGCGATCATCATCCTGCTGGGCGGCATCTCGGTCACGCGGCTGCCGGTCGATCTGCTGCCCGACGTGACCTATCCGACGGTCAGCGTCATCGTGCGCTACCCCGGGGTGGGTCCTCAGGAGATTGAACAGCTCATCACTCGGCCGATCGAGCAGACGGTCAGCGCGGTCGCGGGGCTCGAACAACTGAATTCATCGTCCAACGAGGGCTCGAGCCGTGTCTCGCTCTCGTTTGCGTGGGGCACCGACCTCAGCGAAGCGATGGACGACATGCGCATGAGGCTCGACCGCGTGCGCGGACGCCTGCCGATCGACGCCGAGCCGATGCAGATCTTCCGGCAGGACTCGAACGCCATGCCGATCATGAGCCTCGGCATCGAAGGCAACTACGACCGCGTCACGCTGCGCGAGATGGCCGAGAACCAGCTCGGCCCGCGGCTCGAGCGCGTGGAAGGCGTCGCGGCCGTGACGACCATGGGCGGCCTCCGCCGCCAGATCCACGTCCAGTTGTCGAAGGAAAAGATCGCCTCGCTCGACCTGCCCGTCGAGCGCGTGACGGCGTTGCTTCGCTCGGAAAACCAGAACACTCCGCTTGGCGAAGTCAACCAGGGCGAGCGGACGTACCTCCTGCGCAGCCAGGGCCAGTTCCAGAGCCTCGACGAAATCCGCAATCTCGTGCTGATGACGCGCGGCGGCGTGCCCATTTATATTCGCGACGTCGCCGAGGTCGTCGATACCACCGAAGACATTCGATCGATCCTGCGCATCAACGGCCTTCCCGGCGTGCGTCTCTCCGTGCAGAAGCAGTCGGGCACGAACACCGTGCAGGTGGCAGATGGCATCCGGGCGGAGATTGAGCGCATCAACAGGGAGATGCCCAACATCAAGCTCAACGTCCTCGAAGACAGCTCTGTCTACATCAAGCGATCGATCAATTCCGTGCAGGAACACGCCTTGCTCGGCGCCGGGCTCGTGACGCTCATCATCTTCCTGTTCCTCCGAAGCTTCCGCTCGACGTTCATCGTCTGCACGTCGATTCCGATTTCCGTTGTCGGCACCTTCGCGCTGCTCTATTTCGCCGGCTACACGCTGAACATCATGACGTTCGGCGGCCTCGCGCTTGGCATCGGCATGGTCGTCGATGCGGCGATCGTCGTCCTCGAGAACGCGTACCGCCACATGGAGCACGGGAAGGATCGCGTCACCGCCGCCGTGGAAGGCAGCGAGGAAGTCTGGGGCGCCATCGTCGCGTCGATCCTGACGCACATCGCGGTGTTCGTGCCGCTGCTCTTCCTGACGGGCATCTCGAGCATTCTGTTCAAGCAGTTGTCGGTTGTCGTCATCTTCTCGCTGCTCATGTCGCTGCTGGTCGCGGTGACGCTCGTGCCCGTGCTGTGCGCGCACCTGCTCAAGCTGCCGCCGCCCGAGGCAGAGCGGAAAGGCCTCGGCGGCCGCCTGTTCACGGCGAGCGAGCACCTCCTCGAGGGCATGGACAACGGGTACCGCCGGTTCCTCCACCTGGCGCTCGCGCATCGGCCCATCGTGATCGCGATCGGCGTCGCATCGGTCGTCGCGGCGGTCGTTATGTTCCCGCTGCTCAATACCGAGCTCGCGCCGCAGACCGATGAAGGCGTCGTTTCGGTGTCGGCAGAGCTCGCATCCGGCACGCGCATCGAGCGCACGGATGCGATCATGGCGCGCCTCGAGGAAATGACGCGCCAGCTCGTCCCCGAGGCGGAAACCTTCATCGCCAGCGCCGGCGTGGGTGGCGGCGGCGGTGGTGGCGGCGGTATGGGTGGTGGCGGCACGAGCCGCGGCTTCATTCAGATGTTCCTCGTGCCGAAGGACAACCGCACCCGCTCGAGCGATCAGATTGCCTTCGACCTGCGCCGGCAGCTGTCCGGCATCCCGGGCGTCATCGTCCGCGCCAATGCCAGCGGCGGCAACAACCAGATCAACCGCCTGATGTCGGGCGGCCAGGGCAACGACAGCCGCATGGCAATCGAGATTCGCGGCGAAGATCTCGAGGCCGGGCGCCGCATCGCCCTGGAGGTGCAGGATCTGCTGCAGAGCATCCCTGGAATCGCCGACCCGCGGCTTGCCCGCGACGAGGCGCGGCCCGAGCTCGCGGTTCAGATTGACCGTCCGAAGGCGGCGCTCTTCGGCATGAACACCTCGACCGTCGCCAACACGATTCGCACGAACGTGGCGGGCACGATTGCGGCGCAGTTCCGCCAGGGTGGCTACGAATATCCGATCATCGTCCGCCTCAGGCAGGAAGATCGTGAGTTCGTTTCGGACGTGAACGACGTGATGGTCAACACCGCCAGCGGCGTGTCGCTGCCCGTCAGAAACGTGATGGTGATTCAGTCGCAGCTCGGACCGAGCCAGATTGAGCGCAAGAACCAGGAGCGTCTCGTGATGGTGAGCGCCGAGCCCGAAATCCCGCTCAGCCAGGCGGTCGCGGCGGTGCAGCAGCGCCTGCCGGAAATCAGCCGGCCGCAGGATTTCTCGATTGGGTTCGGCGCCGAGGTCGAGCAGCAGGCGAAGACGTTCAACGAGCTGCGCCTCGTGCTGATTCTCGCGCTCATCCTCGTCTATGCGGTCATGGCCTCGCAGTACGAGTCGCTGCGCGATCCGTTCATCATCATGTTCTCGGTGCCGACGGCGGCCATCGGCGTCGTGCTGGCGCTCTACCTGACGAACACGTCGTTCAACCTGCAGGCATATCTCGGGCGTCATCATGCTGGGCGGGATCGTCGTCAGCAACGGCATCCTGCTGGTGGACTACACCAACATCCTGCGCCGCCGCGACGGCATGGAGCTGCGCGAGGCCGTGGAGGTGGCCGGACGGACGCGGCTGCGGCCCATCCTGATGACGGCGCTGGCGACCATGCTCGGCCTCGTGCCGATGGCGCTCGGAATCGGCGAAGGCAGCGAGCTGCAGGTGCCGCTGGCGCGCGTTGTCATCGGCGGCCTGCTGACGTCTACGTTCATCACGCTGGTGATCGTCCCGACGGTCTATACGCTGTTCGAAGAAGGATTACCCGGCCTGCGCAGGAAGCGGCCACAGGAGCAGGCCGCCGCGCAATAACGTCCTCCCGCGTCACAGAAGTTTCACAAGGGCGCGCCGAACGGTAACGGCGCGCCCTGCGTCCAAATAACTGATGCGAAGACTCACGCTGGTCACCGTCGTTCTCGCCATCGTGGCCGGCGGCGGCTACGTCTACTACCAACAGACGCACAAGCCTGTCGCGCCGACCATCAACACCGCCCGTGTCACGCGCGGCGATCTCGCCGAAACGGTCGGGGCCACCGGTGCGCTGCAGGCCGTGACGACCGTACAGGTGGGCACGCAGGTCTCGGGCACCATCCTGCAGCTCAACGCCGATTTCAACTCGCTCGTTCGCAAGGGCCAGGTGCTGGCGCGGCTCGACCCTTCCCTGTTTCAAACGCAGATCGAGCAGGCCCGCGCCAACCTGATTCGCGCCGAAGCCGACCTCGAGCGCCTGCGGGTGTCGCTGGACGATGCGCACACGAAGCTGAATCGGGCCCGCGAGCTGTCTGCGAAGAAGCTCATCGCGCAGACCGAGCTCGAAGCCGCTGAAATCGCGGTGCGTTCGGCCGAGGCGCAGCTGCGATCGCAGCAGGCCGGGGTGACGCAGTCGCAGGCATCCCTGCAGCAGAACCAGGTGAACCTGCAGCACACGGTCATCGAGTCGCCGATCGACGGTCTCGTCATCTCGCGCAACGTCGACGTCGGACAGACGGTGGCGGCAAGCATGTCGGCGCCCACGCTCTTCGTGCTCGCCGCGGACCTGACGAAGATGCAGGTCCTCGCCAGCCTCGACGAATCCGACGTCGGACGCATCCGTCCGGGACAGCTCGTGCGGTTTCGCGTCGACGCCTTTCCGACCGAAGAATTCCGCGGGGCGGTCACGCAGGTGCGCCTCCAGCCGACCACGATTCAGAACGTCGTGACCTATCAGACCGTCATCGACGTGCCGAATCCCGAGTTGAAGCTGAAGCCTGGCATGACCGCGAACGTCAACATCGAGATCGCACGCCGCGAACAACGTGCTGCGCATCCCGAACACCGCGCTCCGGTTCCGTCCGACGACGGAGATTTTCACGGCGCTCGGCCAGACACCGCCGCCGATGGGCGGAGGTGGCCGCGGCCGCGGAGCTGGCGAAGGACCGGACACGCGAAACGCCATGCCGGGTCAACAGCCCGCCGCACAGCAACAACCGGTGGCGCAGCAGAAACCTCGCGAGGGCGAGCAGCCTGCCGCGCGCGAGCGCGCCACGGAGCCGCGCGCGACCAGCAAAGGCGCGCCGGCGACGCAGCGTCCGGCAGACGCGAACGCGTCCGCGGCGCCTCCGACGCGTGGGACCGGCGATCGCGTTGACGCAGAACCCGGCTCAGGGACTGGCACAGGGCGCGGTGGCGGCGGCCGGCGCGGCGGCGGGAACTTCCAGGAGCGCATGGCGACCATGACCCCCGAGGAGCGCGAGCAGTTCATGGAACGCATGCGCGCGCGCGGCGTCGAGTTGCCAACCGATGGTCAAACCGCGGCGCCACAGCGCGGCCGCGGCCAGGGTCCGCGGACGGAAGCGCGCGCGGCGGCCGATCCTCCAAAGTCTCAGGGCGGCGCCACAACGTTCGACGCGCTCTTCCCACCGCTTGCGCCGACCGAAAGTTTTGGCCAGGTCTGGCTGAACGTCGATGGCAAGCTGCAGCGCGTGCGCATGAGGCTGGGCGTCACCGACGGCCAGCAGACCGAGCTCATCCAGGCCATGGATGGCCGCATCGAAGAGGGAACGGAGGTCGTCACGAACGTCATCACCGGCGCCGTTCGTCAGGCCGTCACACCTCCGGGCGGCAATGCCTTCCCCGGCATGGGAGGAGGCCGTGGCGGTGGATTCGGCGGGGGCGGGGGCGGCCGCGGCCGGGGCGGCGACTGAGCGCAGTAATGCCGGTCATCTCGGTCCGCGATCTCACGAGAACCTACGAGGTCGGCGAAGTGAAGGTGCACGCGCTGCGCGGCGTCTCACTCGACATCGAGAAGGGGGAATTCGTCGCCGCGACGGGGCCGTCGGGATCGGGCAAGTCGACGTTGATGCACATTCTCGGCTGTCTCGATCATCCGACGAGCGGCCAGTACATCCTCGACGGGCGCGACGTGGCCAAGCTGAGCCGGAACGAGCTGGCAGAGGTGCGCAATGGGAAGATCGGGTTCGTGTTCCAGGGATTCAACCTGCTCGCACGCACGTCGGCGCTCGATAACGTCGAGCTTCCCCTGCTCTACACGAACCAGACGCTCAGGGCCGCCGAGCGGCACGCACGCGCCATGGCGGCGCTGAAGGCCGTCGGGCTTGGCCGAGCGGGCGCATCATCATCCCAATCAGCTGTCGGGCGGCCAGCAGCAGCGTGTCGCGATCGCCCGCGCGCTGATCAATCAGCCGTCGCTCCTGCTGGCCGATGAGCCGACGGGAAATCTCGACTCGCGGACGAGCGTCGAGGTGATGGGCATCTTCCAGCGGCTGAATACCGAGCAGGGGATCACCGTGCTCCTGATTACGCACGAGCGCGACATCGCGGAGTACGCCACGCGCGTCGTCAGCTTCCGCGACGGCCGGATCGTCGGCAATGTGCCGGTGACGAACAGACGGAACGCCGAAACAGAGCTGGCCTCGATGCCGGCCATTGCGTGATGCAGTTCAGATTTCAGATTTTAGATTCTAGTTTCAGATTCCAGTTTTTAGATTCGAGGCTCACCCATGTCTCCTGTCATGACCACCCGTATCGCGTTCAAGGCGCTCGCGCGCAACAAGATGCGCACGGCCCTGACCATGCTCGGCATGATCATCGGCGTCTCGGCCGTGATTACGCTCGTCGCGCTCGGCAACGGCGCCCAGGTGCGCATCGAGGAGCAGATTCGATCGGGCGGCACGAACCTCGTCACCGTCATGGCCGGCAACTTCACCATGGGCGGCGTGCGCGGCGGCGTGGGCGCGGCCTCCAGCCTCAAGATCGAGGATGTCGACGCCATCAAGAAGGAAGTGCCGAATATCCAGTACATCGCCCCCGGCGTGAACACCCGCGCGCAGGTGATTGCGGGCAATCAGAACTGGTCGACGCGCATGGAAGGCACCGACGTCGACTTTCCGCTCATGCGTGAGTGGAACGTGAAACACGGCATGTTCTTCAGCCCGCAGGACGTGAGCAGCGCGGCGAAAGTCGCGGTGCTGGGTAAGACCGTCAGCGATCAGCTCTTCGGGCCCGAAGTCGATCCGACGGGACAGATGATCCGCGTGCGGAATCAGCCCTTCAAGGTCATCGGTGTGATGGACACCAAGGGCCAGGCGGCCATGGGCAACGACCAGGACGACACGATCTTCGCGCCGTACACCACCGTCCAGAAGCGCCTGCAGGGGCAGCAGAACATCCAGAACATCACGATCTCGGCGGCGAGCGCCGATGCGGTCCCTGCCGTGGCCGACGCGGTCGCGATGCTCATGAGAACCCAGCACAAGCTCATCGCCGGCGACCCCGACGATTTCACCGTGCGGACGCAGGAAGAGATCGCCGACATCCGGACGGCGTTCATCGAGACGTTCACGAACCTGCTGGCAGGCATCGCGGCGGTGTCGCTGCTGGTCGGCGGCATCGGCATCATGAACATCATGCTGGTGTCGGTGACCGAACGGACGCGCGAGATCGGCATCCGCATGGCCATCGGCGCCAAGGGGCGCGACGTGCTGCTGCAGTTCCTCGTCGAGGCCATCGTGGTCTCCATGATCGGCGGAGGCACGGGCATCGCGCTGGGCTTCGGGTTTGCGGAGCTGGCGACGCGCATCTGGGACTACCCGACGCAGGTGTCGATGGATGCCATTGCGATGGCCTTCGGCTTCTCCGCCTTCATCGGCATCTTCTTCGGCTTCTACCCCGCCCGCAAAGCCGCCGCGCTCGATCCGATCGTCGCGCTCCGGTACGAGTAAGCGGGTACGGGAGCGGAGTTGTTTCTCCGAGACACGGAAAAACCCGCTCCCGAGCACCGCTTAGTTGCCCAATCTCGGCCCTCCTAATCTCCTAATCTCTTGTTAAGTCTTTTGGTACAGCTCGGCGACCGACTTCCCCGTGACCGGGTCGACCATCTCCGGCGCAATTTCGGCGAGCGGGCCCAGCACGAACTCGCGCTCGCGAAAGTGCGGGTGCGGAACCCGCAGACCGTCCTCGTTGATGATGTCGTTTCCGTAGAGCACGAGATCGAGATCGAGCGTTCGTGGGCGCCATCGGGTAGGGCCGCATCCGGCCCCGCTCTTCTTCGATCTCCAGCAGGCGGTCCATCAAATCGCGCGGCGGCAGCCGCGTCAATCCCGACACGGCCGCGTTCAGATACGGACCGTGCTCGGGTCCGACGCCCGACGGGGCCGTTTCCACGAAGGTTGAAACCTTCATGTCGTCGAGATCGATCTTCAGCGCCTCGACGGCGTATTCGAGATGCGCACGTCGATCGCCGAGATTGCTGCCGAGTGGCGATGGCGACACGCATGCGAAGCCGGGAACAGTTTGAGATGCTCCGGGTGACCCCGACGTCTAGTTTTGCGGGCGGGCGGCCATCACCGTGGCCGCGCAGGATCTTGCCGTCCGAGTGCCGACCGAGCAGGTCGGTCCGGCCTTCGGCGGCCTGTTGCAGCACACGAAGGTGCTCGTTCATCTCTCCCAGGATCAGCTCGAGCATCTTCCGATTACGCGCGTGGGTCATCTGGCGGACGCGGGGCATCCATCGATCGATGAAGGCCTGCTGGCTGCGGACGTCGGATTCCATCAGCGATCGGCCGCCGTCGCCGGCGCTGTTCCCCGGCTCGCTCTGGGCCGGCGTCTCGACAGGCGTTCCGCCGAGCGCCTCGATCGCGTCGGTCAGCCACCTGAGATGCACGTCCTGGCGGCCCAGCACCTGCTGGTAGCCGTTGTTGGCGTCGTAGGCCGCGACCGATCGCGCATTCGACAGTCGCGCGTTGAACAGCTCGAGCGTCTCCCGGTGAAACTCCTGAAGCAGCGCCAGCAGCTCGGCGGGGGTCACGAATTCTGTTTGGCCTTGCAGGTGATGCACACCCGCGTCCAGGGGATGGCGTTGAGGCGCGCCTCGGCAATGGGCTCGCCGCAGTCGCGGCACACGCCGTAGGTCCCTTTTTGAATGCGCTCGAGCGCTTCTTCGATGGCCTGGAGAATCTTCGCGTCGGTCTGCTTCAGCTTCAGCTGGATGTGGACCTCGTTGTTGCCCGTGGCCTGATCGGCCAGATCACCCTGGCGGGTGTTGGTGTCGAGGGTGACCGTGAGCGGATCGCGTCCACCACCGGTGAGGATGTCCCCCCGTTTCCGCAGCAGCATCTCTTTGAACGCGTTTACGTCCATCGCAATCCACTATTGTAGCTATTCGGCCCGCAGTGCCGCAAGCGGCTTGCGCGTCAGCACGTCGGCGCTCGCCACCACGCCAATCACCATAATCAGCAGCGACGTCACGATGGTGCTCGCCGCATTCTCGTGAAGGGCCGGCCGCCATGGAATGTCGAGCGCGAACCGGCTGATGCCCCATACCAGCGCCAGCGCGCCGAACGACCCGACAGCACCGGCCAGCGTCCCGAGCAGGCCGTACTCGACCATCAGCATGGCCGCAATCGAGCGCGAGCTGGCGCCAAGCGTTTTGAAGATCGCCGCCTCGTAGACACGCTGGAACTTCGTCACCGCCACCGCACCCACGAGGATGAGCGCACCGGTGAGCATGACGAGGCTGCCCACCACGTCGATGGCCACTGTCACGACACCGAACACTTTCCGGATGGTTTCGAGCACTTCGCGCAGGTCGATCACCGAGACGTTCGGGAACCTGACGACCAGATCGTGCGTCAGCCGCGCGCGCCGGGCCGGGTCGGGCATGTTGGCGCGCACCGGCCCGATGTACCAATGCGGTGCGCTTTCGAACGTTCCGGCGCCGAACACGAACATGAACCCGCCGCTTCGCCCGTCGCGCCAGTCCACTCTACGGATACCGCTGACGCGTGCGAAAATCGGCCGCCCGAGCACGTCGAAGCGCATCACGTCGCCCACTGAAATGCCGAAGCGTTCGACGATGCCCTCTTCGATCGACACTTCTGGAAGCTGATCCTGCGATCGGCCTTCCGGGCTCGCGAGCGGATCGGGCCCCACTGACGGTCTCGGAAATCGCCCCGTCACGAGCGTCTCGTTCGCTTCGAGGCCGCCGCGATAGGTGATCGTGTACTCCCGCGACAGCATGCCGCGACCCTGCAGGTCTTCGACGTCCTCGAGGTTGACGCCGCGTCCCGTCACACGCGCGCGCAACACCGGAATCAACGTCGATTGGGCGCCGGCGGGCAGATGCTCGGCGAGAAACGCCTTCATGCCGTCCAGCTTGATCCTGCTGGATGTCGACGAGAAACAGATCCGGCGTGGTGTCGCCGACCTGCAGCGCGAACTGGCTGAGCAGATTCACCTGCAGCCCGCGCACGCCCATGATGAAGAACGTGCCGAGTCCAACGGCCAGCAGGATGACGCGCGTCTGATTGCCGGGCCTGCCCAGATGCAGCACCGCCTGCCGCAACGGAAACCACCGCGATCGCGCGAGCGGCAGCGTCGCGCGCGTCAGGACCCAGCCGAGGCCGTGCAGCACGAGCGTCAGGCCCACGAACCCGAGACAGACGCTCAGGCCGATGCGCAGCGACGCCGCCTGCCACGATGCCAGCGCGACCAGCGCCCCCGCGACGACGACCGTCGCGCCTATCTGGAACCAGTCGGCGCGCCGCCCGGTCGTCTCCTGACGCAGCAGCAGCGATGGCTTCACCTGCCGCACTTCGAGCAGCGGGACCATGGCGAACAACAACGACACGAGAACGCCAACACCAACCCCCTGCACGACCGCCGACCACGACAGGCCGTAGGTCACGGTCAGCGTGCCAATCTGGTTGAGCGTATCGGGAATGGCCGCGACGGCCGCGGCGGCAAACGCCACGCCGGCAAGGCTTCCCGCCAGGCCCAGGCCAAGCGCCTGCACGAGATACACCGACAGAATCTGCCGGCTGGTGCCGCCGACGCACTTCATCACCGCGATGCTCTTGATCTTCTGACGCACGAACACGCGCGTCACACTGGACACCGCGATGCCGCCGAGCACGACGATCACCAGGCCCACCAGGCTCAGGTAGTTCTCGGCGCGGAGGAAGTCTTCGCCGATCTGTTCCTGGCGATCGCGGTACGAGCGTACGCGGACGAACTGCGGCCGAAGCTCGGTCTGCAAATCGCGCGTCAGCGTGTCGATCCGATCGTCGGGCACGCGCAGCAGCATCTGCCGGACGACGCGGCTGCCGATCGTCAGCAGCCCCGTGCCGGCCAGATCCTCGTAGTCGACCATCACGCGCGGACCGAGGCTGAACGCGCTGAGCGAGCGGCCGGGCTCCACGCCGATGACGCCGCGAATCGTGAAGCGCGACCGGCCGATGACGAGCTCGTCGCCGACCTTCAGTCCGAGCTGCGCCAGCAGTTCGGGCCGTGCCAGTGCTCCCCCGCCGCGAAGCATCGAATGGTCGTACGGCCGGCCATCGGCCAGTGTGAACTGACCGTAGAACGGAAACCCCTGCTGGACCGCGCGCAGCTCGACGACCTTGCTGATGCCCGCGCGCTCGTCCACCGGCCTGGCCATCGTCGCCATCTCGATGGAATCGATCCTCGACGTTCCCGGTATCGCTGCCAGCCGGGCCGCAATCCGTTCGGGCGTCCCCTGCTGCCACGGACGATCGCTCGAGATCAGGATATCGGCGGCAATCAGCGTGCGTGCTTCGGTCGTGAGCACGAGCCGCACGCTCTGGACGACCGACCTGAGCGCGACGATCGCGCCGACCCCAATCGCGATGCAGACGAAGAAAAATATCAGCCGCTTCCAGGCCGATCGCGTCTCGCGCCACGCAGTAAGAAGGACAAATCGCATCGCGTACCCTGATCCCTAATCCCCAATCCCCAGTCATCATCAGATCCCCACCCGCTCTGCAATCTTGCCGTCGCGCAGGAACACGCGGCCGTCGGCGACCGAGGCGATCTCCTGGTCGTGCGTCACGACAACGAGCGTCGCGCCCCGTTGCTTGTTGATCGCCAGGAGCAGCTCGATCACCTGGTGGCCCGTCCGGCTGTCGAGATTCCCGGTCGGTTCGTCCGCGAGCACGATAACCGGCTCGTTCGACAGCGCGCGCGCGATGGCCACGCGCTGCTGCTCGCCGCCCGAGAGCTGCGACGGGTAGTGATGACCGCGATCGTCGAGCCCGACCTCCACGAGCAGGTCGCGCGCCCGCGTGGCCGCGTCGCGCCGCCCGGCGATTTCCATGGGCACGAGAATGTTCTCGAGGGCCGTGAGGGAAGGGATCAGGTGGAACGACTGGAACACGAAGCCGATCTTCTCTCCACGAAGCCGCGCGAGCTGATCCTCGCCCAGCGTCGTGATGTCGGTCTCGTCGATGACAATCGCCCCGCTGGATGGTGCGTCGAGACCGGCGATGAGTCCCAGCAGCGTCGATTTGCCGCTGCCCGAAGGACCGACGATGGCGAGGCGCTGTCCCGAAGGCACCTTCAGATCGATCGGATGAAGAATCGTGAGCAGGTGATCGCCGCTCTTGACTGTCTTGGAAACGCCGCGCAGCTCGATCATTTCGCAATCATCGTCTTCACGTCCGGCCAGAGATGATCGGCGATGCGGGCGGCGCCGGCGCTGGTGGGATGGATGCCATCGGATTGGTTCAAATCGGACACGCCTGCGACACCTTCCAAGCAGGAACGGAACGAACGTGAGCCTGTTCTCCCGCGCGAGATCCTGAAACACCTGACGAAACGCGCGCGCGTATTGTTCCCCGTAGTTCGGCGGTGCTTCCATACCGACGAGCAGCACGGGAATGCCTCGCTGTTTGGCGCGATGGATGATCGCCTGCAGATTGTCTTTCATCTGGCCCGCGGGCAGGCCACGGAGCCCATCGTTCGCGCCCAGGGCCAGAATCAAAAGGCGCACATCTCCCTCGAGCGCCCAGTTCGCGCGACGCAGACCGTCGGCTGACGTATCGCCCGAGACCCCGGCGTTGATGACTTCCAGGTCGGAGCCCTGCTCTTTCAGCTTGCGCTGGAGGAGTGCCGGGTAGGCCTGCTCCTGCGGAAGGCCGAGCCCCGCGGTCAGGCTGTCACCCAGCGCCACGATGCGAGGCGCGGTTGGCCGCGCGGGCGCCGACGGCACCGGCGTCCGCGCCACCTCGGCCGGGGGCGGTTCCACGGTGTCGGCGCGGCCGCAGGCGATCGCCGCAAGCACAAGGAGGCAAAGGGGAAGGCGAGCCAATCCCCCTATTTTACCTGTCGTATACTCGCGTCGGTGGTCACCATCGCCTTTCAGCCGGCGCTGGCCCGGGCGAAAGCGGCCCTGGAACGTGGCCGGCACGCCGACGCGATCGCCGTGCTCACCCAGGCGCTCAAGTCCTCGGGCCTCAAGCAGGAGGACGCAGCTCGGCCTGCGATGCACGCTCGCCGAAGCCTGGCTGATGGGCGACGACGTGGCGCAGGCCGTGGCGATTCTCGGCAGGCCGCCCGATTCTCACGCGCGACGATCTTCCTCCGGCGCTCTCTGTCGGCCATCTGGCGGCTTCACGGCCGCATCGCGTTCGCCAAAGGCGATCAGTCCCGCGCGATCGCGCTGCTCGGCCGCGCGCTGCGGCATGCCGAACAGGCGCACGATTCCGAAGCCATCGGGCTCGCTCACTACGAGCTCGGCCACTGCTACAAGCAGGTTGGCGACACGCGCGATCGTCCGCGAGCACATCGCGAAGGCGGCGCCGGCCCTCCATGCCGCGGGCAACCGCCGCTACCTCGCGCTGCTTCATTCGCTTTCAGGTGTCGTGCTGGGGCAGGCCGGGCGCATGGACGAGGCGATGTCGGCGCTGCGGCAGGCCGAAAACCTCGCCGCCTCGGTGCAGGCGCAGGACGTGCTCGGCATCATCTTCAACAACCAGGCGAACGTCGCGCTGATTCAGCATCGTCACGACCAGGCGCTGTCGCTGTCCGAACAAGCCGCGGCGTCTGCAGGAACAGAACGGGCAGGGACGCGGCCTCGCCATCATCGCTCGCCACACTCGGCCAGATTCTCGTGCAGGCTCGGCAAGCTCGAGCGCGCGCGAAAAGATCGCTGCACCGCGCGCTCGAAGCTCGCGGTGAGACGCAATTCCACGAGATTACCGGCGCCGTCTTCGACTCGCTGGCGCAGGTCGCGCTGATGCGCGGCGACTACGAATCGGCCGACGATTATCTGCGCCAGGCGGGCGAAGCGTACGGGAGCTACGGCGGCCAGACCGACCTCTGGTACGAATGGTCGATTCGCGTCCTCGAAGCCAAGCTCGCCGCGCGCCGCGGGGCAACCAACGAAGCGCTGCGGCTCGCGAGCGAGATTGCCGAACAGGCACCGCCTGCCGAGGCCATCCAGGCCGAGCTCATCGCGTGCGAAGCGCTGCTCGCCGCCGGCCGTGCACCGGACGCCGAGGCGCGCCTGGCCGACATCGCGTCGCGCATCGACGCGCGCGTCATTCCGGGCGCGTGGGGCGAGTTTCTCCGGCTGCGCGGCGCAATCGCACGGCGCCGCGGGCCGGCTCGTCCGAGGCGTACCACGACGTCGCCCAGAGCGCGAGCGTCTTCGAGCTGATTCGGCGAGGGCTATCAAAGCGCGCTCAGCCATCTCGCGCTCGGCAAGCTGGCGGGACGTGCCGGGCGCGCGCTCGCAGGCCGAACATCAGTTCGGGCTCGCCGCCACGCTGTTCGAATCGCTCGGCGCGGCGCGCGATCTCCTGGAAACCCAGAAGGCCGCGGCACAACTGCCGGCGGCAGACACAACGGAATCCGTTGTCGGGTCGATCGACGCCGATGACGCCATCGTCAGGCGCCTGGTCGACGCCGCGGCGTTTCCCGAGTTGCTGAGCCACGAAACAGCGGCCGCGGTTCGCGATACGCTCGACGCCGATTGCGCGGTCGTCTTCGTCGCCCCGGCTCAGGGCGACCTCAGGCTGATTGCCTGGACCGGAGGTGACGTCGATCGGGCCAGGACGATCGCGACGCGCGCGATGGGACGCACAGAGGGTACCGGTTGGGTCGTCTCCGAGCCCACGGGACGCGACAACGACGGCCCGCGACACGTCGCGGTCCTTTCACCACGGCCGATCGCCGACGCACTTCGGCGCCGGCTCCGGATGATCGCGGCGATTGCCGCGCAGGGATTCGATCTCTGCAACGCGCGTCAACGGCCGGCGGCGCCGGCGGAAATCGTGCCCGAGCAACGCCTCGACCCGCTGCTGCCGGGTTTTCTGTGCGCCAGCCCGGCGATGATGCGCGTCGTCGAACAGATTCAGCGCCTGCAGGGTAACGAGCTGACCGTGCTCATCACCGGCGAAAGCGGCACCGGCAAGGAACTGGTCGCGCGCGCGATTCACGTGGGCTCGCTGCGGAGCTCGGCTGTCTTCCTTCCGTACAACTGCACGACGACCACGCGCGAGCTCGCGGACAGCCAGCTCTTCGGCCACCGGCGTGGAAGCTTTACCGGCGCGGTGAACGATCAGCTTGGACTCGTGAAAACCGCCGCGGGCGGGACGTTGTTCCTCGACGAAATCGGCGACCTCCCGATAGACGTGCAGCCGAAGCTGCTGCGCTTCCTCGAGCAGAGCGAGATCATGCCGGTTGGCGAAACGCGCCCGCAGCGCGTCGACGTGCGCGTGATTGCGGCGACCAACGCCGATCTCGAGCAGCGCGTGGCCGACGGAAAATTCAGGGAAGATCTTTACTACCGGCTGACGGTTATCCGCCTGATCATCCCGCCGCTTCGCGAGCGCCGCGAAGAGATTCCGCACCTCACGAGCCTGTTCCTGCGCGAAGCGTCGGAACGCCTCGTGAAACCCGATGTGTTCCTGACGCCCGAGACGCTCGAAATGCTCGCGCAGTACTGGTGGCCCGGCAACATCCGCCAGCTTCGAAACGAGATCCAGCGTCTGGTCGCGCTCAGCCGGTCGGGTCAGGGTATTGGACCTGAACACCTTTCGCCCGAGATTACGTCTACCGCGATCCGCCAGCAGCAGCTTGCGACCGATCCGCCGCAGCGTCACGCCGCGCGGCTGCCGGTGACATCGCTTGCCGATGCCGTGGACGGGCTCGAGCGCGAGATCATCGAAGCAACGCTTCACCAGAGCAGCGGAAATATTTCGGAAGCCGCTCGCACGCTGGGCCTCACGCGGAGAGGTCTCTACCTCAAGCTTCGCCGGCTCGGCTTCGAGAGCGGTCCGCTTCGGGAATGAAGTGTCGTGATTTGATGCAGCGGAATTTTTTGATCTTAGTTGGAACGCCATTGTGGCTAGCACATTTCCCTGCTACCTTTCTCGCCTTGCCGAAGCCGAAGAGAGCCGAGAGAACACAAACATGCCCTCCCTGCCGGTGGTTCGTCACAAACCATCGCGGTGAAGGCGCGTAGCTGGGACCCGCCGTCGTGCTTGTGCTTGAAGTGTGAGCACGTGTGGGAAATGCCGGATCAGTCCAACCCAAATAGCGCTGCCCGCGCAGGATACCAAGTAAGCAGTTGAAGCGACGCATGGATACTTAGTATGCTGCCCTCGCGCGTATGACACCACGCGTGTTC
Organism: Vicinamibacterales bacterium; assembly: GCA_963821395.1. Taxonomy (GTDB): domain Bacteria; phylum Acidobacteriota; class Vicinamibacteria; order Vicinamibacterales; family JAMQPK01; genus JAMQPK01. Next base: position 133,353 of record CAWGDY010000028.1, read on the forward strand.
GCCTCATGCCACAACTAACGTTATATACATCAACAGTTTAACGAGTTCATCCCACTTCGGCACAGGGTGGCTAATTGGTTGGCCTATCGATTGATACACAGTCCGGGCATCAACGGTTCCCTGGAGGATCAACTCAATGCAGGCACTGAGCATCGCGACCAAGACGCCAAGACCCTCGCCCCACAGAGCAGCGCGCCGTTCGCTGGTCCTGCCCGGTCGGGTGACGTGGAAAGACGCACGCGGCACGACCCGGTTCGCATCGGTCGTGACGCGCGACGTCAGCGACACAGGGGTCTTCATCGAGTGGAGCGAATCGACGTCGATTCCGCTGTACCGTCTGGTCACGTTCCAGCTCGAGCGCGACGCCCGCAACGCCGATGGATTACCTGCCGCGTTGCGGACAGGCAAAGTGCTCTCGGCCGTCTATCGCGCCGGCGCGTTTCAGCGCACGACGGGGACACCAGATGGTTATGGGCTGCGTCTGCTCGTCGAACCGGCGATGACCTCGCGGAGCGCGGTCGAACCGGTGGAGGCTACGGCGTAATCAGCATTGCCACATTCGCAATCGACGAATTGCCCAATTGACGGGTGATCTTCAATCGACAATCGTCAATTGAAAATTCGGCAATCTAAATGGCCGCTTGTATTGCAGCGGCCATTTCTTTTGTACTGGCCTTGCCGCCCATGTCGGGCGTCCTCGTATCGCCACTCGACAGGACCTTCGTAATGGCCGCGACGATCGTGTCGTGCGCCTTGTGTTCCCCAAGGTGATCGAGCATCAACGCACCCGCCCAGATGGCGCCAATCGGATTCGCAATGCCCTTTCCCTTGATGTCGGGCGCCGAACCGTGAATCGGCTCGAACATCGAGGGGTACTTGCGCTCCGGGTTGATGTTGCCGCTCGCCGCCAGACCGAGGCTGCCCGAAATGGCGGCGCCCAGATCGGTCAGGATGTCGCCGAACAGATTCGATGCGACGATGACATCGAGCGTTTGGGGATGGGTCACCATGCGCGCCGCGAGCGCGTCGACGTGATACTTCCTGAACGACACGTTCGGAAAATCCTTGCGGACGTCGTCGACGACCGTGTCCCACAGCACCATGGAGTGCTGCAGCGCATTCGACTTGGTCGCGCTCGCGAGCTCGCGTCTCGGCCGCTTGGCCGCCAGCTCGAACGCATAGCGCGCAATACGGCTGATGCCGTGGCGTGTGAAGAGCCCGGCCTGCTCCACGGCCTCGAACGGCGTGCCGGCGTGAATCTTTCCACCAATCCCCGCGTACTCCCCTTCGGAGTTCTCGCGCACGCAAATCATGTCGATGTCGGCGGGCCCGCGGTTGGCCAGCGGTGAATTGACGCCGGGAAAGAGCCGCATCGGCCTGAGGTTGACGTACTGATCGAAGCGTTGCCGCAGCGGCAGAATCAGCTCCCAGACCGCGATGTGATCGGGGACGGACGGATCGCCGACCGCGCCGAAATAGATGACCGGAAACTCGGCGAGACGCTCGAACGCATCGGCGGCCATCATGCGGCCGTGCTTCGCGTAGTACGCGCAGCCGTACGGAAACTCGACGAGATCGAAGCTGAAGCCGCCGCGCGAGGCCACCGCCTCGAGCACGCCCAGCGCCGCCGGAATCACTTCCTGACCGATACCATCACCTGGAATCACCGCTACCCGATGCTTCGCCGCCATTCGTCCTCCGCGTTGCCGTTCGTACGTAGCGTCCGGCTTCAGCCGGACGTCCAGTCTCCGGCGTTAGCCGGACTTTCACTTGAATGTCCCGCGCGGCGGGATAGCCAGGGATGCTCGTCGCCGCGCGAACCGCCCGCAGGATCGCCTCGACCGTCGCGTCCGCCGCCAGCGCGCCAATGCGCGACACGTCGCTCGTCTCGATCTGCCCCGTCGAAAGCGCAAAGATCACGTCGCCATCGCCCATCGTGTGCGACGGGTAAATCGCCCTGGCGAATCCATCCTGCGCCATCTGCGCCACCTTGGTGGCCTGTACCTTTGTCAGGCGCGCGTTGGTGGCGACGACGCCGATCGTGGTGTTCTGACCACCTCTCGCGGGCGCGGTACTCGAGCCTCGCAGCAGCTTTCGAGCATCCGCCAGCCCTTTCCCGTCCGGCGTTCGTACGCCAGCGACGAGGGTACCGGAGCGCGGGTCGATGATGTCGCCCACCGCGTTCACGGCCACAAGCGCGGCGACGACGAGCGAGTCGGCGCCCGCGGCCACGCGAATGGACGCCGTGCCGAGCCCACCTTTCATCGGGCCACCCGCCCCGGGCGTCTTGCCGATCGTGGCGCCTGCACCCGCCCCGACGTTGCCCTCCTGTACGGGCCCGGCTACTGGCTGCAGCGGCCGCGCGATAGCCGCAATCGGCGGTGGGCCAGATGTCGGGCCGATCGCCGACGTGGAGATCGAAGATGATGGCGCCCGGCACGATCGGCACCCTCGCCCCCCTCACCTCGAAGCCAACCTTGTGCTCGTACAGATACTTTCGAACGCCCGTCGCCACGTCGAGACCAAACGCGCTGCCGCCAGAGAGAAACACCGCGTGCACCTGCTGCACGAGGTTCACCGGATCGAGCAGATCCGTTTCGATCGTTCCCGGGGCGGACCCGCGCACATCGACACCCGCAACAGCGCCGGCTTCCGACAGGATCACCGTGCAGCCGGTCGGCCGCTCGCCGCGCGTAAAGTGTCCAACCTTGAGACCGGGCACGTCTGTCAGTCCGGAGTTCATCGACATGCCTGACGCGTTGCGCCCCTCCTGCTGTCGCGCGACTGGACCGGCTGACGCAGCCAGAAGCACAGCCACGGCCGCGGCTACCGGCACTCGTTGCATCGCGCCATTCTACCCGCCTTCGCTCGAATGACAGACACGAGCTACGGCGGCCAGGCTCGCGCAGGTACTTTTGGCCCTTGAATCGCCGCAGCGTCGGTGTCAGATTCGTAGCAGATGCCCGACCAACTCGCGAGGCAGCGAAGCACCACGCTGCTCTTTTATGGGTGCGTGCTCCTTCTCGGCTACCTGCTCTTTCTCATATTCGAACCGTTTCTGAGGCCGCTGGCCTGGGCCGCCATCCTTGCGGCCTTTTTCTACTCGCCCTACAAGTATCTCGAACGGCGCTACGGCAAGGCGCGCGCCGCGCCGCTCGCCACGGCCGCCGTCGCGCTCATCATCGTCGTGCCGTTCGTGCTCGTGACGCTCGCGTTCATCGACGAGGCGCGGCAGACGCTTGGCGTCGATGGATCTCGGCCACGGGAAGCTCGAAGGGATGGGCGCGCGCGCAAAGCGCGTGGGGCTGGCTGCAGCGGCAGCGGTTCGGCCGCGAGATTCCCAATCTGGACCAGGTGCTGCGAATGGCGAGCACGCGCATGGGCGGCGTGCTGGCCGAGAGCGCGGGTTTCCTGGCGCGCGGCATCGTCGTTCGTCATCGTCAACGTCGTCATCGTGCTGTTCGCGCTGTTCTTTTTCTTCAAGGACGGCGATGCCATCATGGGCCGCATCCGGCGCGTGCTGCCGTTCGATCCGTCCTTCAGCGAGGGACGGATTACCGAGACGGCCAATCTCATCCGCGCGAGCATCAGCTCGGGGCTGATTGTCGCCCTGGTGCAGGGCGCCATCGGCGGCCTCGCGTTCGCGGTGCTCGGCCTGGGTGCCCCGATCTTCTGGGGCGTCATCATGGCGTTCTTCTCGCTGCTTCCGCTGGGCGCCTGGATTGTGTGGTTCCCGGCGTCGATCTGGCTGCTCCTGACCGACCAGATGGCCCGTGGCATCGCGCTGATGGTGATCGGCGCGGGCGGCATCAGCCTGATCGATAATTTCCTTCGTCCGTGGCTGCTGGCCGGCCGTACCGAGATGAACGGCCTGCTGGTGTTCATCAGCCTGCTCGGAGGCATTTCCGCATTCGGCCTGGTTGGTCTCGTGCTCGGTCCCGTCATCATGGCGACCGCGATCAGCTTCGTCGATGCTTATGCAACAGACCGCAGAGAGGTGACCGACACGCGATGACGTTTCTCCAGAGAGCGATCGGCGCAGCAAGGCTTGAGGTGCCCGTCTTCGAGGAGATCGAAGCCGATCGCCAGGCCACCCGCCAGGCGCTCCTCATCGTCGTGTTGTCGAGCATGGCCGCCGGTATCGGCCTAACGACGAGCTACTACAACGTCCCGGTTCTCCACCGCGTGATGCTGGCGCTGCTGTTGTGGGTGTTCTGGGCCACGTCGACGTATGTCGTCGGCGTGTACCTGATGCCTGAACCGCAGACCAACACCAGCGTCGGCGAGCTGCTCCGAACCATCGGATTCGCTGCCTCGCCGGGCCTGCTCCGGATTCTCGGCGTCGGTTCCCGCGCTGGGCACGCGTCATCTACGGCCTCGTCGACGGCGTGGATGTTCGTCGCGATGGTCATCGCCATCCGGCAGGCGCTCGACTACAAGAGCACCGGCCGCGCGGTCGTCGTGTGCCTGCTCACCTGGATCATCGCGGTGATCCTGACGGCACTGGCCGGTGCGCTCCTGTTCGTCTTCGCCGAAGAGGTCGCCTCTTGACCGTCGACGAGACTCCACAACCAGTCAAGACATCTCCGCAGCCTGAAGATCGGATCCTGCTGGAAGGCCCGCACTCGCGGCTTCGCGAGGCGCGGTTGCTCTTCAACGCGGTGAGGGACTTCATCGCCGGGTTCCGCACGCTGCATTTCTGCGGGCCGTGCGTGACGGTGTTTGGATCGGCGCGCATCAAGGAAGGACATCCCTACTACCAGCTCGGCATCGAGGCCGGCAAAGGACTCGTGAAGCTTGGCTTCACCGTGATGACCGGAGGCGGCCCTGGCTTGATGGAGGCCGCGAACCGCGGCGCGCGCGAGGCCGGCGGCCGGTCGGTCGGCATCAACATCGTGCTGCCGTTCGAGCAGGCGCCCAACCGCTATTGCGATCGCACCGTCACGTGCCGTTACTTCTTCGTGCGCAAGGTACTGCTCTTCAAGTACTCATACGCGTTCGTGGCGCTGCCCGGAGGCCTGGGCACGCTCGACGAGCTGAACGAGGCGTTGACGCTGATTCAAACCAGGAAAATCCTGCACTATCCGGTTGTGCTGATGGGCGCGACCTACTGGCGTGGCTATCTGGCGCTGCTCGAGGACATGGTCAAGGCAGGCACGGTCAGCGCGAACGATCTGAAGCTGTTCCTCGTGACCGACGATCTCGCCGAAGCGCTCGAGCACATCCGCAAGCACGCGATCGAAGAATTCAAGCTGATGCGCAAACCGCCCATCAAACCCTCGCGGCTGCTGCGAGAGGAGTCGTACCCGGTGGTGATCACCGATCGGTAATAGGAATCGTGGCAATGGCAGATGGCAAATGGCAGCAGCCTCAGGCCCTCAGCCCTCAGCCCTCCGTCGTCGTCCTTCTCCTCAAACGGCTGCACGGCGCTGTTCAGCGCCGAGAGCGATACGCTGCGCTGGAACGCGGCCCACACGGCCTTTGACAGGAGCGTGCGGAACCCGCCCTTTTCGAGCTGATACAACGCGTGCGCGCTCGTGCCGCCGGGCGAGGTCACGAGATTGCGCATCTCCGCGGGATGCGACGGCGAGTGCTCGGCGTAGATGGCCGAGCCGCGCACGGTCTGCGTGACCAGCGTGCGAGCGTCCTCTCGGGAAAACCCGAGGTGCACGGCGGCGTCGATGAGCGCCTCCATGAACAGGAACACGTAGCTCGGGCCCGAACCGCTGATGGCCGTCGCCATGTCGAGAAACGCCTCGTCGGCGACGTAGAGCTCTTTGCCGAACGCCTTGAGAATCGTCTGGGCCTGTTCGCGCTGCGCGGCCGTGACGGCTGCGTTCGAGGTCCACACGGTCATGCCTTCGGCAACCTGGGCCGGCGTATTCGGCATGGAGCGCACGATGGCGCCGTGCTTGAGCCCCTGCGTCATCGACTCGATTCTCGCGCCGGCGATAATCGACAGCACGAGCGCGTCCTTCCCGAGCTTGCCGCACAGGTCGCGGAAGACGAACCGCAGCATCTGCGGCTTGACCGACAGAATTACGATCTCGGCGTTCCTGGCCGCCTTCAGGTTGTCGCCCGTCGTGGCGACACCGAAGCGCTTTTCGAGATCCTGGATGCGATCGGCGTGCGGATCGCTCGCCGTAATCGCCTTCGACTCGACGGCGTGCGAGTTCAACAACCCGCCGATCATCGCGCCGGCCATCGCGCCGCCGCCGATGAACGCGATCGATCGCCCGCTCAACGCGTTCGCCGCGCGCTTCTCCGCTATCTTTGCCACTTTTTCCATATTGCCCTTCAGCGTCCGGCTCGTAATCTTCCAATCTACCAATCTGCCAATCTACCAATGCTATGTTCGGATTTGCCCTGTTCCCTCGACGATCCACTTGTAGGTCGTCAGCTCGCGCAGTCCCATCGGACCTCTCGCGTGCAGCTTCTGCGTCGAAATGCCGACTTCGGCTCCCAGGCCGAACTCGCCACCGTCGGTGAACTGCGTGCTGGCGTTCACGAAGACCGCCGCCGCGTCGACTTCGTTCAGGAACCGGGCGGCGGCAGCATCGTCGCCGGTGACGATCGCCTCCGAGTGCCCCGACCCGTACTCGCGGATGTGGTCGAGTGCTTCGTCCAGGCTGCCGACCACCTTGACCGCGGCGACAAGCGACAGGAACTCTTTGCCCCAGTCCTCGGCTGCGGCCGGCACGAATGGGGCCCCGGCCGCGCTCAGATAGCGCGACGATTCGCCGTCGGCGTGAATCTCGACGCGCGCCTTGCCCCATTCGGCGGCCATCTTCGGCAGCCACGTCGGGGCGATGTCTCGATGCACGAGCAGCGTGTCGAGTGCGTTGCAGATGGTCGGCCGGCGCACCTTGGCGTTGTAGACGATCCGCAGCGCCATGTCCTGATCCGCCGATCGATCGACATAGGTATGACAGACGCCGGCACCCGTTTCGATGACCGGGATCGTCGCGTTCTCGATCGTCGCCTTGATCAGCCCCTCGCCACCGCGAGGAATGATGACGTCGATGAACTCGCGCAGCTTCAGCATGCGCTGCACGAGCGCGCGATCGGTCGACGTGATGAGCTGCACCGACGTCTCCGGCAAGCCGGCGTCCTTCAGACCATCCTGAATCGCCGCCACGATCGAGCGGTTGCTCGCCAGCGCCTCGCTGCCTCCGCGCAAAACGACCGCGTTGCCCGTCTTGATGCAGATGGCGGCCACATCGCTCGTGACGTTCGGACGCGATTCGTAGACAACGCCGACCACGCCAAGCGGCACGCGCCGCTTCGAAATCGTCAGGCCATTCGGCCGCACCACCGCGTCGAACGTCTCGCCGACAGGGTCTACCAGCCCGGCGACCGCCTCGACATCGCGCGCCATCGCGGCGATACGCTCCGACGTCAGCCGCAGACGATCGATTTCGATCCGGGGCGACGCGTTCGCGCAGTCCTGCGCGTTGGCCGCCAGGATCTCGCTTCTCCCGCGAACGGATCGCCTGTCGCGATGGCCGTCAACGCCCGGTTCTTGAGATCGGTCGACGCCTGCGCCAGCACGACGGACGCGTTCTTCGCGCCCGACGCCTTGTCGACCAGCTCATCAGTCGTGACCGGCATTTCCAATCCCTAATCCCCAATCCCTAATCCCTAATCCCTAGTTCCTACAGCATCACCACGTTATTCCGATGGATGACCTCATCCCCGAAGTTATACCCGAGAATCTGCGTAATCTGGGCAGATCGGCATCCCTTGATCCGCTCCAGGTCCGCCGAGCTGTAGTTCGCGACACCGCAGCCAATCGACTTCCCTTCCGGCCCGACGATGTTGACGCTGTCGCCGCGATCGAACGGTCCCTTCACGTTCACGACTCCTGCCGGCAGAAGCGAGCGGCCGCGGCCGAGCGCCGTCACCGCGCCCGCGTCGATGTGCGCCGCCGCCTTGCCCGCGAGGCCCGCGAGAATCCAGCGCTTGCGGCTTTCCATCCGCGTGCGGTTCGACGGGAACCGCGTACCCACTGCGTCTCCCCTGGCGGCCTTGACCAGAACATTCTCCGTCGTCCCGCCGGCGACGAGCACGGTAATTCCGGATTCGGTCGCCAGACGGGCCGCCTGCAGCTTGGTCATCATGCCGCCCGTGCCCCGGCTCGTGCCGGCCCCGGCGGCCAGGGCAAGAATGGCGTCGGAGATGACCGGCACTTCGGCAATCAGGGTCGCCGACGCGTTGCGACGGGGATCGGCGGTGTAGAGGCCTTCCTGGTCGGTCAAGAGAATCAACAGGTCGGCATCAATCAGATTCGCAACGAGCGCCGACAGATTGTCGTTGTCGCCGATCTTGATTTCCTCGGTCGCGACCACGTCGTTCTCGTTGATGATCGGCACGACCTTTCGCTCGAGCAGCGCGAGCAGCGTGTTGCGCGAGTTCAGATAGCCTTGCCGGTCGGCGAGATCCGCACGCGTGAGGAGCGTCTGCGCGACGATGATGTCTTCGCGCGAGAAGAGCTCGTCCCACATCTGCATCAGCTTGGTTTGTCCGACCGCGGCCAGAACCTGCTTGAACGGGATGTCTTTCCCATTTCGAGCGAGCTTCCAGCGCCTGTCGTCCGGCGACGATGGCGCCCGACGAGACCAGCGCCACCTGGTGACCTTCGCCGACGAGGCGGGCGATCTGACGCGCCACACCCGCCATGGCCGGCCGCGCGAGGTGGTCCTCGCCGCCGGTCAGCGTGTTGGTGCCGACCTTCACCACCAGACGCGTCTTCGAGCGCTCTCCCATGTTTTCGCGCCCATTTTATATCGAGCTATAATCGGCCTCACTTTGTTGACCAGAACAGGAGACTCCATGTCGCGGAAGCTCTCGATCATCGGTGTGCTGCTCTGCGCGAGCCTGCCCCTCGCCGCGCAGAACGGTGCGAAGAACGGCGAATGGCGCTCGTACGCCGCCGAGCCCGGCAGCACGAAATACTCGCCGCTCGATCAAATCAACCGGGATAACGTCAAGAACCTGCGCATCGCGTGGCGGTTCAAGACCGACAACCTCGGTGCGCGTCCCGACTACAACATGCAGTCCACGCCCATCGTCATCGGCGAGACCATGTACGTGCAGGCCGGCACCCGTCGCGCGGTCGTCGCGCTGAATGCCACCACCGGTGAGATGTTGTGGATGTGGCGGATGGACGAGGGCAAGCGCGGTGCGGCAGCCCCACGCCAGGGCTCTGGCCGCGGCCTCGCGTACTGGACCGACGGCAAGGGCGACGAGCGGATCGTCACCGTGACGCCGGGCTACAACCTGGTCCAGCTGAACGCAAAGACGGGCGTCCCGGTTTCGACGTTCGGCAGGAACGGCGTCGTCGATCTGAAGACCGAGATCGACCAGGCGGGCATCGACCTCGAGACCGCGGATATCGGCCTGAACTCGCCGCCGGCGCTGGGCAACAACGTGATCGTGGTCGGCGCCGCGCATCTGCCTGGTGGCGCGCCGCGCGCGAAAGAGAACATCAAGGGTTACATCCGGGGCTACGATGTGCGCACCGGCAAACGTCTGTGGATCTTCCACACGATTCCGCAACCCGGTGAATTCGGCAACAACACGTGGGAGAACGACTCGTGGTCGTACAGCGGCAACGCCGGGAACTGGGCACCGATCTCGATCGACGAAGAGCTGAACCGCGTCTATCTCTCCACTGAAGATGCGACCGGCGACTACTTCGGCGGTCATCGTCCGGGCGCCAATCTCTTCACGAGCACCGTGGTCTGTCTCGACCTGAACACCGGCAAGCGCTATTGGTATTTCCAGGCGATCCATCACGATATCTGGGACTGGGACTTTCCGGCGCCGCCGATCCTGATGGACATCACGGTGAACGGGAAGCCCATCAAGGCCATCGCCGTGCCGTCGAAGCAGGCATTTCTCTACGTGTTCGATCGCGTCAGCGGTCAGCCGGTCTGGCCCATCGAAGAGCGCCCGGTGCCGCGCGGCAAAGTGCCCACCGAGTGGTACTCGCCCACGCAGCCGTATCCGACCAAACCCGCCGCGTACGACATGCAGGGGATTCGTGAAAGCGACGTGAACGACTGGACGCCGGAGATCAAGGCCGAAGCGCTGCGCGTGCTGAGTCTTCACAAGTACAGCGACAACCTGTTCGAGCCGCCGATCGACCGCGGGCAGGACGGCAAGTACGGGATGATCATGATGCCCGGCAACAACGGGGGCACCAACTGGGAAGGCGGCGCCTTCGATCCCGAGACCAAGATCGCCTACATCTTCTCGTCGACCGAGTTCAACCGCCGGTCGCTCTACAACGATCCCGCGCGTTCGAACATGAACTACATCGACGGAGGCGGTGGCCGCGGCGGACGAGGTCGCGGTGAAGGCGGCGGCGAAGAAGATGGCGGCGGTGGCGCAGGACGTGGCGCGGGCGGAGGCGGTGGCCGCGGCGCCGGGGCCGGCGGAGGTGGACGCGCAGGCGGCGCCGCTGCTGGCGCCGAGGCCGCACCGCCGCTGAACGCGTTCGGTCTGCCGCTCATCAAGCCGCCCTACGGCCGCGTGACCGCGATCAACATGAACACGGGCGATCACGTCTGGATGCAGCCGATTGGCGGCACGCCCGAGAACATCAAGAACCACAAGCTGCTCAAAGGCGTCACGATTCCGCGCACGGGCCGCCCGGGGCGGACCGGCATCATGGTGAGCAAGACGCTCTTGTGGGCCGGCGAACGCGGCCCGCTCGACAACGTCGACGGTCAGACCGTGTCGTGGTTCCGCTCGTACGACAAGGCCACGGGCGCCATCGTGTCGGAGATGCAGATTCCGGCCAACGTGACCAACGTGCCGATGACCTACATGGCCGGCGGCAAGCAGTACATCGTGATTGCCGTGGCCGCCGTCGGCAAACCGGCGGAGCTGCTCGCTCTGGCGCTGCCGTAGCTCGCGGCACAGGTCCGGTTCCGGTTCCAGTTCCGGTTCTGGTTCCCGGTTCAGTTCCGAGTTCCGGTTCTGTTCCCGGTTCGGATTCGCGTGAGAACCGAACCGGGAACTGGAACCCGAACCGGAACTGGAACGGGAACTGGAACCCACCTTCCGTTATAATCCGGCCGACTCTCTACCCACACTCTGGAGGTTACGGATGGCGCGCAGGACGTTCGTGCTCGCAGGGCTGCTGGTCGTCGGCGCCGTCGTGTCAATCTCGGCGCAATACGGCACGAAAAACGGCGAATGGCGCTCGTATGCGGGCGAGCCGGGCAGCACCAAGTACTCCCCTCTCGATCAGATCAACAAAGAGAACGCGAAGAGCCTGCGGATTGCGTGGCGGTTCAAGACCGACAACCTCGGCATGCGGCCCGACTACAACATGCAATCGACCCCGCTCATGGTGGGCGGCGTGCTCTACGCGCAGGTGGGCATGCGCCGCGCGGTCGTCGCGATCGATCCCGAGACCGGCGAGCAGTTGTGGATGTGGCGGATGGACGAGGGCAAGCGCGGCGAAGTCGCGCCTCGTCTGGGATCGGGCCGTGGCGTGGCCTACTGGACCGACGGCAAAGGCGATGAGCGGATTCTCACGGTCACACCGGGCTACCAGCTCGTCGCGCTGAACGCCAAAAACGGCGTCCCCGTCTCCTCGTTCGGCAGGAACGGCATCGTCGATCTGAAGACGGAGCTCGATCAGCCCGGCCTCGACCTCATCACGGCCGACATCGGGCTCAACGCACCGCCCGCTGTCGGCAACAACGTCGTCGTCGTCGGCGCCGCGCATACACCCGGAAGCGCGCCCCGCACGAAGGAGAACGTAAAGGGATACGTCCGCGGCTACGACGTGCGCACGGGCAAGCGGCTGTGGATCTTCCACACCATTCCGCAGCCCGGCGAGCAGGGCAACGAGACCTGGGAGAAGGACTCGTGGTCCTACACCGGCAACGCCGGCAACTGGGGCGCCATCACCATCGACGAAGCGGCCAATCGCGTGTACCTCGCGACGGAGATGGCCACGGGCGACTACTACGGCGGACATCGCCCGGGTGCCAACCTCTTTACCGACTGCGTCGTCAGCCTCGATCTCAACACGGGCAAACGCTACTGGTATTTCCAGTCCATCCATCACGACATCTGGGATTGGGACTTCCCTTCCCCGGGCATCCTGATGGACATCAACGTCAACGGAAAACCGATCAAGGCCATCGCCGTGCCATCCAAGCAAGGTTGGCTGTACACGTTCGACCGCATGACGGGCGAACCCGTGTGGCCGATCGTCGAGAAACCCGTCGAGAAGGGCGACGTGCCCGACGAGTGGTATTCGCCAACGCAGCCGTTCCCGACCAGGCCGGCGCCGTTCGATCGTCAGGGTGTGTCTGAAGCCGATCTCATCGACTGGACGCCGGAGTTGAAAGCCGAGGCCGTGCGCATCGCCGGCCTGCACAAGATCGGGCCGATCTTCACGCCGCCCATCGTGGCGGGCGCGGGCGGCAAGGCGGGCACGCTGATGCTGCCCAATGCCACCGGCGGCGCGAACTGGGAAGGCGGCGCCTTCGATCCCGAGACCGGGATCGCGTACATCTTCTCGACCACGAATCTCACACGCCTCAGCCTCATCAACGATCCCGCGCGCTCGAACATGAACTACATCCAGGGCGGCGGCGGTGGCGGCGAAGGCCGCGGCGGCGACGATGGCGGTGGACGAGGCGGACGCGGCGCGGCGGGGCGCGGTGCGGCACCTGCTGCAGCTCCGGCTCGCGCGGCCCTTCCGCCGATCACGGTCTTCGGGCTACCGCTGATCAAGCCGCCGTACGGGCGCGTCACCGCGATCAACATGAGCACGGGCGACCACGTGTGGATGCAGCCCATCGGCGACACACCCGACAACATCAAGAATCACGAACGGCTGAAGGGCGTGACGATTCCCCGCACCGGACGCGGCGGACGCCTCGGCATCATGCTGACGAAAACGCTGCTGTGGGCCGGCGAGCGCGGTCCGCTCGTCACGGTGAACGGTCAGCAGGGATCGTGGTTCCGCTCGTATGACAAGGCGACCGGCGAGATTGTGTCGGAGACGCTGCTGCCGGCGAATACGACCGGCGTGCCGATGACTTACATGGTGAACAAGAAGCAGTACATCGTGGTGGCGGTGTCGGCGGCAGGCCGTCCCGCCGAGTTCATCGCGTTGACGCTGCCCTGAGGACTTGGTGGTAGGTGGTAGGTTGTAGGTAGCAGGCCGTGGTGCTACCTGCCGCACCTACCGCCTACCGACTAGCTACCAGCTACTACCTACCAGCTACCACCTGGCATTCAGCGATTGCCGTAATCGCGAATGTCGTCGGCAGCTGAGGCGGAAGTCGACGGTGTCGCCGCCGACCGTCACCTTGAACGGTTCGAACAGATCGATCTTCTTCGGCAGCTCGGCCAGCCCTTGAATCGTCTCGCCCTTGGCCACTTTCCCGCCGGCGAAGTTCTTCATCGACGTCGACCTTGCCGGCGATCGTTTCGCCCTTCTGGATGACGTTGACATCGGGCTTCAGCTGGAATTCCTTGTTGACGGTCCCCTGCACGAAGAAGACGCTCGTTATCCGCGCCTTGGTCCGGAACGCCGCCTTGGCCGGTGACTGGCCGAACAGCGCTTCGACGGTGCGGTCGTTGAGGACGATGACCTGCAGGTTGCCCCAGTCGGTACGCTGCTGCGCCGAAAATATCTGCAACATTTTCGCGTTGTCGCCCTGGGCGCCGACAAGAACCGGCAGCGCGCAGGCGCCACTGCGAGGAGAGCGAGCACCTTCTTCATCACGGTTTACCCCTTCAAATAGAGTTATCCGGCTGGAAGGAAGAGCATAACCGGAAGCAGGGGCGGTTGGAAAGCGTCGGTCTCCCGTCAGGCCGCCCTGCCGCGATGCCGCCGGCGCGGCCCGCGCAGCGAGTTCTCGTAGCAGTCAATCGCACGCACGAAGATTTCGAGCCGCGACAGGCCGGTGGATCTGGTCAGCGCCGCCAGCTGGTGGAAGAGCTTGGGCGGCACACGAATGCTGACCTGCGGATAATCTCGCACGCGCTGGCCGTTCACGCCCCCTGGCGGACGGCCGGCTTTCCTGCGAGTCGGTAGTTTTTTCCTCATATCCTTCCTCACGTTTTCGCGTTACGACGTTTGTGCTTTCACAAATCCGATCGGACGCGTCACATGAAACAGGCTGTAGCAAGGAATCTGCCAGCATCGGGACGGGTCCTGGAATCGTGGTTTGTCGAGAAACATGTCTCAACCGGAAACAGTATTGTTCGCCGTTGAACAGCGTTGACCTTCAGTTCGAAAATACGGTACCACCAAGTCGAACGCACCCGGCGTACGAAGTGTGAAACCGGGATCATTCTGTGAATCTTCTGCGTACACCGCAGATGCGCCATAATCGTCAGCCGCGGAAGGTCAGGAGGGTACATGTCAGAGCCCACGCGGGCAGATGCCGACTGGGTTGCCGAACGCAGCCGGTGCACGACCTACGAGCTCTTCCGGGCGCTCGCCCGGCAGGTGAAAGCGGACGTCGAGAAACGGAACGACATCCTGAGCCGCATCGATTTCGGATACGAGGATAACGACCGCGAGGACTACTTTGTGGTGCTGTCGCGGCAGGGCGGCCGGATGGTGCGCTTCACGGTGACCGACCACATCGCGGTGTCGGGCGAGCGACTCGACGTGGCGTTCCAGGCGCGGGCCGTCTACACGACCGGCGGCGAGTGCCGGCTCCAGGTCGGCGACGAGCATCTGCACGTCTGGCAAGTCGCCCGGCTGGCGCTGGAAGAGATGTTTTTCGATGCCTAGGCGGCTTCGCTACCAGGTGGCGACGAGCCTCGACGGGTTCATCGCCGGACCGAACGGCGAGTTCGACTGGATCACGATGGATCCGGACATCGACTTCGCGAAGGTGTACGCGCAGTTCGATACGGTAATCATGGGCCGCAAAACGTTTCAGACGACGCTTCAGCAGGGCGGGGACGGGTCGATGCCCGGCCTCCAGGTGGTCGTGTTCTCCACCACGTTGCGTCAGCAGGACTATCCGGCCGTCTCCGTGATCAGCAGCAGCCCCGCCGAGCACGTGCGATCGCTCAAGGCGAAACCGGGGAAAGATATCTGGCTGTTCGGAGGGGGCGAGCTGTTCCGCACGTTTCTCGAAGCCGGGCTCGTGGACACGGTTGAACCGGCCGTCGTCCCGGTGCTTCTCGGCGACGGCATTCCCATGCTCTCGCCGCCGTCGTTACGCGCGAGGCTCTCGCTGACCGGCCATCATCTGTACCCGAAGTCCGGCATCATGCTGCTCGAGTACACGGTGGACGACTCGTCTCGTCCTTGAGGGACGTGCCATACTTCCCCGAACGCCGGGGTGGCGGAACTGGCAGACGCACAGGACTTAAAATCCTGTGACGCGAAAGCGTCGTGCGGGTTCGATCCCCGCCCCCGGCACAACAATCTCACGCACCATTGGCAGATTGGCGGATTGGTAGATTGTCAGAATGTTGTTGGATTGAAGATTGCACGATCGCCACATTACCGCTCACCGGGTTCTGGTAATCTGCCAATCACCATTCTTCCTTCTGACAACATTCGACCAATCTTCCAATCCGCCAATCTACCAATGTTTGACTGCACAAGTCCTGTGACGCGAAAGCGTCGTGCGGGTTCGATCCCCGCCCCCGATCGCCACATTGCCGCTCACCGGGTTCTGGTAATCTGCCAATCACCATTCTTCCTTCTGACAGCATTCGACCAATCTTCCAATCCGCCAATCTACCAATGTTTGACTGCACAGGTCCTGTGACGCGAAAGCGTCGTGCGGGACGATCCCCGCCCCCGGCACAAATTCCATTGGAAATCGTGCGATTCGCGTCTCGGCTGGCCCAACGCGCGAGGACAGGACCTGCCACTTGATCCCGTCTTGATCCCGCGACCGTCTGAAGTCGGTTCCGCAGTAGTCCGGAGACGTGCCATTAGTCTAGTTGAACTAACAGGCGGCGTAGAATGACGTCGAGTCCTGATCGATGATCAATGGTTCAAACGACGAAGATTTCGCACGCGAAATTGTTTCGTGTGTGGAATC